>NZ_ACCD01000012.1 GCF_000173775.1 Yersinia rohdei ATCC 43380 | reverse complement strand
GACTGATGTTTGTCTCCGAGGCTGCCGGTGTTCGATGTTGCACTGGCTTGCCTTTCAGTAATTTTCGCACCCAGAAGCGGTTAGGATTAAGTGCTGCCAATGTCTTGGCATCCAATGGCAGTGGCTCGCCGAACATTTGAGCGGCCAGAATCTCCGCCACTAATGGCGCACTGCATAAACCGCGCGACCCTAATGCTCCTACCATAAACAGCTCCGGCCACACTGGCGCGGGCGCGATTTCTTCACCGTGCTGAATGTTATGTGGCAGATCCTGATATTGCGCTAATGTAGCGCTGTAATCGGGTACAGCACCCACCATAGGCAAATGGTCACGGATAGCACAACGCACGCCACAACGCGCCTGATTATCACTGATATCAACTTGTTGCGGCCAACTGACCTGTGGTAAGCAACGTAACAGACGATCGCGGTTTTCTTGCTGCTCACTGGCACGAAAATCAATCGCAACATCACCGCGTTGATAGCTGGCACCAATACAATGATGCTGATTGGCGGGGTTGACCGGCGTCAGATAACCGTCATAGCACAACACTTGCTGTAACTGACTGAGTATGGGCGTAGTGGGAATATGCGAGACTTGCCCGCGCACCGCAGACAGCGGCAGATGGCGAGTTTGTTCCCATTCGGTCAGGCGGTGACCTGTGGCCAGCACTACCGTGGCATGCATTCTGGCCTCTTGTGGTTGTTGGAAGATTAATTGCCAGCGCCCATCAATGCGCTCTAGCTGACAGAGCTCGTGCTGGTAGTGGCAGGTCATGCCTTGTTGTTGTGCTAACGCCATTAGCGCGGTGGTGAGGTCTGAGGGGCAAAGCCAACCGCCCGCAGGATAGTGAATACCATCGTGCGCGCAATCTAATCCTGCCAGCGCGCTGAGCTGTTCACGGCTCATGGCTTCGGCAAGCTGCACCGGCCAGCTTATTTGCAGCATTTTATCAATTTTGCCGCGGCTTTTATCGTCAAACGCCAATTGGCTAACGCCGCACCACTGATGATCAAATTGAATATCTTGCGCGATTAATTGGTCATATTGACGGCGAGCAAAAGTAAAAGCGCTGGTGAAGAAGGTTTCCAGGGCATCATTTTTACCATTAAGCAGCGGGTAGAGCGCCCCTTGCCGATTACCTGAGGCCCCTTGTGCGGGCTGCGCGTCGGCACAGTAAAGTGTGACTTTGGCACCACGGCGCAGCAGCGCCAATGCCGTCAATGCACTGGCAATCCCGCCGCCGATAATTGCGATGTCATCGCAGTGAGCTGCTGCCGGTCGGTGATACCAGGGCTCTGACTGGCTACCAAGACTTTGTGGCAAGGTGCCGGTCAGCATTTCACGTTTTTGTCCGAACCCTTTGACTTTCGCGACATCAAACCCTGCCTGTTGCAAACCACGGCGCACAAATCCGGCGGCGGTGAAAGTGGCAAATGTCCCTCCTGGTCTTGCCATTCGCGCCATCGCATTAAACAGCGTGTCATTCCACATGTCGGGATTTTTCGCGGGGGCAAAACCATCAAGAAACCAGGCATCCACTTGATTATTAAGGCTGGAATCTAACTGTGGTAGCAAGGTGTTGACATCACCAAACCACAAATCCAGGGTAATAGCGCCTTGCGCCAATAAAATCCGGTGGCACCCAGCAAGCGGTAATGGCCACTGCGCGCGCAGTTGTTCAGCAAAAGAGGCCAGTTCTGGCCAGCGGTCATGGGCCGCCGCTAAATCAGCAACCTGTAGCGGGTATTTTTCAAAGCTAATGTAATGCAATCGCTGGAGTTTGGCGGTGGGATGCTGTTGTCTAAATAGGGCGAAATCACGCCATAAGGTGAGGAAATTCAGTCCAGTACCAAAACCGGTCTCGGCAAAAATACAGTTTTCGCGCGGGTGTTGAGCAAAGCGCTCAGGAAAGCCATTGCCATTAAGAAAAACGTAGTGAGTTTCTTCCAGCCCATCTTCATTGGAAAAATAGATATCATCAAACTGTTCCGATACAGGTGTACCTTGTTCATTCCAGCTTAACTTTGCCGTTTGGATTGGGGGATTACTCACGTTTAAAGACTCGTATCTCAAGGGGTAGGGCGATTCTAACTATGTGACTCGCCGCGTGCAAATTGGAAAATTATCTGGGTATATTACGCTGATCGGACTTGTTCGGCGTACAACTGTACGCTAAAGTGCGTTGCAAAATCCCGAATGTAAAATAAGTGGAAGAGGTATTGAATGAAGCGTGCAGTAATTACTGGCTTGGGTATTGTCTCCAGCATTGGTAATAACCAGCAGGAAGTTCTGGCAGCTTTGCAGGAAGGCCGCTCTGGCATTACTTTCGCTCAGGAATTTAAAGACGCAGGAATGCGCAGCCATGTATGGGGCGATGTCAAACTTGCCTCAGAGCCGAAAGATCTCATTGACCGCAAAGTGCTGCGTTTTATGAGCGACGCCTCAATTTATGCTTACCTTGCAATGCAAGAAGCCATTGCAGACTCTGGCCTGGCTGAAGATCAGGTTTCTAACTTCCGTAGTGGGTTGGTGGTGGGTTCCGGTGGTGGTTCACCACGTAACCAGGTTGCCGGCTCCGATGCCATGCGCACCCCTCGTGGTTTGAAAGGCGTTGGCCCTTATATGGTGACCAAAGCTATGGCATCCGGTGTATCCGCATGTCTGGCAACGCCATTTAAAATCAAAGGCGTTAACTATTCTATCAGCTCCGCATGTGCAACTTCCGCGCACTGTATTGGCCATGCATTGGAATTGATCCAACTGGGCAAGCAAGACGTGGTCTTTGCGGGTGGCGGTGAAGAACTCTGTTGGGAAATGGCCTGTGAGTTCGACGCAATGGGCGCATTGTCTACCAAATACAATGAAACCCCAGCGAAAGCATCCCGTACTTACGACCAAGACCGCGATGGCTTTGTCATTGCTGGCGGCGGCGGTATGGTAGTGGTTGAAGAACTGGAACATGCTCTGGCCCGTGGTGCACATATCTATGCTGAAATTGTTGGCTACGGCGCAACTTCAGATGGTGCTGATATGGTTGCCCCATCAGGTGAAGGCGCGGTGCGTTGCATGCAGATGGCAATGGCCGGTGTTGATACTCCAATCGACTATATGAACGTACACGGCACTTCTACACCGGTTGGTGATGTGAAAGAGCTGGGCGCGATCCGTGAAGTCTTTGGTAATGACACGCCAGCTATCTCCTCAACTAAAGCCATGACCGGTCACTCTCTGGGGGCCGCAGGTGTGCACGAGGCTATCTTCAGCCTGTTAATGGTTGAGCACGGCTTTATTGCACCAAGTATCAATATTGATAATCTGGACGAGCAGGCTAAAGGGATGAATATCATCACTGAGCCAACCAAACGTGAACTGACCACTGTGATGTCTAACAGCTTCGGTTTCGGTGGCACTAACGCCACATTGGTGATGCGTAAATACCAGAAATAAAATCAGCCGCAGATTTTTCTGCTGATTGAGACTTAATGATTAGGCCCGCGAGTGATCGCGGGCTTTTTATGCGCTATAAAATAAAAACTAATCCCAGAGAAATAAGTGTAATTATCAGAAAAATAGCTCTTTTTTGTTAATTTCGTCTTTTTGTATAAAAGAGTGCTGGCGGATCACTTGTTTTTGATAAAAATATCTTATACTCAACAACTGAAGTTAATAACGGTACAGAATGTAGGTAATTGAATAATAACACATTGGTATAAGTCAGTTCTATTTCGTAGCCGTTATATTCTTTTAACGTTAAGTTTATAATTTAAAATTCCTTGCCGATCTAAAAGTGTTAATTCACAATATTAAAATAATAATTAAACCAGCTTATTTTGTTTTTTTAATTTATCTACACAGCAGGATAGTTCAATGAGCCATAATCAAAGTGATCAGAAATTTAAGATTGCCGATTTAAACGAGCGCGTTGTTCATGAAATTCTTGAAGTGATAAGTGATGGTATCTGGGATTGGAATGCAAACAGCGGTTTTGTTTATCGCAATACTGGTTGGTATGAAATGCTAGGTTATCCAGCCCATGCTTTTGAAAATACAGTACATGTCTGGGAGAAGATTATTCATCCAGAGGATTACGAAAGGGTCATGTTTCAGTTCGATGCCTATATTAATAATCAGGCTGAAAGATACCAGGTTGAATATCGTTGCCGAACTTATGGGGGCGCCTATATCTGGATTGAGGATCGCGGCAAGGTGGTTGAACGTAACCATGATGGCTCGGTATCAAGAATGATAGGAGCTCACCGTAATATCCATGATAGAAAGAATCGCCTGGAAAAATTGGAGCTAAAGAATAAGTCATTAGAAGCATTAGTTGAGGAGCGAACTGCCGAGTTACGTGAAACTAACTTTCAGCTCAAACAACAATTAGATATTAAAAAAGTTCTCTCAGAAACGGATGTATTAACCTCCGCTGCTAATCGATATTTGCTAGAAAAAGTACTCAAACATGAATATAACCGCTCAAAACGTTTTTGCCAGCCGCTATCATTACTCTCGTTGGATTTAGATAACTTTAAATCAATTAATGACAAATACGGCCATTCGGTTGGAGATTCAACATTGACACATATTGTTGATGTGATTAGGAATAATATTAGGGAGATTGACATTTTAGGCCGTTGGGGCGGGGATGAATTTATGATTGTTTTGCCCAATACGCAATTATCAGAAGCCAAAAGCATTGCTGAGAAAATCAGACAACGAATTGAGATAATGCCGGTAGATGGCACTATAAATGTGACAATGAGTTTAGGAGTGGTCGAGTTGGAGCCAAACGAAGCACAGGAGCAATTATTACTCCGTGCGGATAGAATGCTCTACAACTCAAAAGCAGCCGGTAAGAATATTATTAGCGGCTGATATTTTTGGTTTTTATGCGGCGAAAATGATTATTTATTGAATTTTAGTGCATATTCCGCGGCAGTTTTGGCGTGTATTGCCGTGGTATCAAACACCGGTACCTGGGCATCTTGTGCATTAACCAATAGGGTAATTTCAGTGCAACCAAAGATAATTCCCTGCACCCCTTGTTGCTCTAATTTGCCAATGATGCGGCGATATTCCTGGCGAGATGTTTCTGTGATAATGCCCAGACAAAGTTCTTCATAAATAATGCGGTTAATAATTTCACGGTCAATGCTGTCAGGTGTAATCACTTCAATATCATGTTGTTCCGCTAAGCGGCCACGATAGAAATCTTGCTCCATAGTATAGCGGGTGCCTAATAGACCGATTTTATTTATCCCTTGTTGCTTAATTTGCGCGGCCGTGGCGTCTGCAATATGTAATAAAGGTAATCCACAGGCGGCTTCAATATCATCTGCTACTTTGTGCATGGTATTGGTACACACCACAATGACCTCGGCACCGGCACGTTTTAATGACACCGCAGCATCAGACAGCACCTTTGCTGCGGTGTGCCAGTCACCTTTGGCCTGTAACTGTTCAATTTCATGGAAGTCCACACTGTAGAGAATAATTTTGGCGCTGTGCAATCCACCTAATTGCTCTTTAACCTGCTGATTAATCATTCGGTAATAGGGAATGGTTGATTCCCAACTCATGCCGCCAATCAGTCCTAAAATTTTCATTGTTATTCCTATCCAGTATCAGTGGCCGGTGAAGATATTATTTCATGTGAATATCAAGATAACAGCCAGATATGCAGTTAGACAACCAGGGCGTATAACTGTTGGATAGGATTTATTTGAGGTGATATTGCCTCAGGATAACCGCCAAAGCGGCTATCCTGAGCGAGCAAGATTAGAACCAGGCTTCCCACATGGCCCCAATGTTGAAGGAGTCCAGACGGGTATTTTCTGTGTCGGTAGTTGTGGCGGTATGTTTGTTGTCGACTTCACCACCGGTGACATAGAAGCGCAGCATTGGTCTGAATTCGGCACCCATATCAATAGAGATATTTTGAGACAGTGTCAGCTTCCAACCTTTGTTGTCGCCGCCAGTATCGTAATCTACCCGCTGATAACCCGCTTCAAGCCAGGTTGAATGGACACTGTTCCAGAAATGCATCGGGCGAATAATCAAACCATAGTTACGGCGGTTATCTTCGGTATGATTGCTGCGGTCGTAATCATGGAATGCCGCAAGATAGGTGACGGATGTCAGCGGAGTGAACTTATAGGTGCCCTCAAGGCTAGTATAAACTGTGCGGAGATCGCTGGTTTTGTTATAGACACTGTTATCTGAGTTGTCTGAATAACGGGTAACCCATTTGTTTTCACTATTTTCATCTTTATGACTTAGCACTACAGCAGTCTGCCAGGCTTTGAGTTTTTCATCACTCTCAATAGCTTTAGAATCAAAGCCATAGTTGGTATACAGCTCAAAATCTATCGGCCCCATCTTCACGCCGTGGATTTTTGATGTCAGAGCATAGTGGCCGCTATCACCCGTCCCAGAACCGCCAGTACAGGTAATGCGTGATGGGTTAGTTTGGTCTGCGACGACTTGCGGATTACAAGAACTTACTGAGGCAACCGTAGCGGCATCAAGTTTAAGGACACCAAGATCCAGGTCTTTAATCCCTGCGCCTTGCCCATCATGGGTCATCCAGAAGTAGTCGTTAATACCCTGTTGTGGGCGCTGATGGAAATCACGGCCAGCCCATAAATAGGCATTAGGCTGAGACTCAAACAGATTGGTGACACCGGCGTAAGCTTTTTTCAGGTTAACTTCATCGCCCCAATGGTCAAGCATGACCACCACGTCCCATAATGCGCCATTGTTGCCTTTAAACGCCTTAGAAAGCTGGAATTCCCCGCCGTTACCTTCGTTCCCCAGACGGCCAATGGCTGAAGAGCCATTATAGGAGCCATCCACACTAATATATTTTTGATCACCCGCCTGATAATGCGCGCCGTAGCGAGCATAAGCATTGAATTTTAGACCATAAGGAATTTCGGTCTCTGGCGAAGGTTTAATTGCTGAGGTATCAACAATATCGACATTTTTCTTTTTAACCAATGCTGCATCTATTTTATCCTGACGTTCTGCCAGTGCTTTTTCCACTGCCTGCGCAACAATCTTATTTAATTGTTCAGGTGTGATTAATTCCTGTGTTGTTTGGGTCTTTCCTTGAGCAAATACGGAAATTGGGCAAAGCGCAGCGATAACCGCCAATGTTAATGGGAGTTTTTTATATGTTTTCATTGCTATCTCATTTAATAATATAATATTTAAGCAATAACTATCCTGTTCGGATTTGACAGGATAATCATGCCATTACCAAAATAAATTTTTTATAATGAAATCGGAATTGGATTTATTTAAATTATCTGCGTAATAATTTCTCCGTTAAATATAAATAATATTGTTTTATTTTTGTGTGATATTAATTTTTATATATTCTAGAAATCATTGGGGCATGGCTAATGCCCCTGGAATTTCAAGCGCGAGAGTAAAGATGAATAATTTCTTCTGATAATTCACGTGCCAGTAACGAGGTCATTAAATGATCCTGAGCATGAACCATAATTAATGTCATGGGTTGTCTGGCTTCACCGGCATCCTGCTCAATCAGCTTGGTTTGCATATGGTGGGCTTGACGGGCGTAGCCATCAGCCTCTTGCAACAAACTTTTTGCGCGATCAAGCTCACCTTTGCGTGCTGCCTGTAATGCTTCAAAGCAGAGGCTACGTGACTGCCCAGCATTAACAATAATTTCCATTACTGCTTCTTCTAATTCAACCATTATTTATTCCCACATTGTTCATAGCTATTGGTGTTATTCAACGTCATTTTTCAATTAAATATCTTTAATAAAAACAGTTATTGCTAATCAAAATAATGATTGTTAATCAAAAACATTATTAGCTGAGGTAGTACCAAACCATTCTCCGCTTTTTTTGATTGTGCGTTTTTGACTGGCTAAATCTAATTGAACAAAACCATAGCGATTTTTATAACCATTACACCATGACCAGTTATCAATAAATGTCCACATATGGTAACCAAGGCAGTTGCAGCCCTCTGAAATACCTTTATGCAGCCATTTTAGATGGTCGGAAACAAAATCTATCCGATACTGGTCATTGATTTTTCCATCCTGTATAAAGCGCTCTTCATTTTCAACACCCATGCCATTCTCAGAAATAAAGCAGCGCGGGTTACCATAATTAAGGCGCAAATTAGTCAGGATGTCGTAAATGCCCGCTTCATATATTTCCCAGCCACGGTAAGGGTTCATTTTCCGGCCAGGCATTTCATAAGCATCAAACAACCATTCGGGCATAAAAGGTGACCGTGGATTTACCGCACTGTCACGACATTTTACTCGGCGCGGTTGATAGTAATTAATCCCCAACAGATCAATTTTACCTTCCGCAATCAGAGCCTTATCCCCTTGCTGACGTATTGGCATTTGGTCGTAATCACACAATAAATCAATCAGTTCCTGTGGATACTCACCGCGCAATGCCGGGTCAAGAAAACTGCGGTTAAACAGCAAATCTGCATACTCCGCGGCCTTCAAATCTGCTGGATTTTGCGAACGCGGGTAAGATGGCGTTAAATTAAGCACAATGCCAATCTCACCTTTATACTGGCCGGCACGATAGGCTTTCACAGCGGTCGCATGTGCTAATACGGTGTGATATGCCACTGTTGCCGCGCGTCTAAAATCCACCACATTGGGGTAATGAAAATCATATAGATAGCCGCCTTCTACCGGGACAATCGGCTCATTGAAAGTAAACCAATGCTTAACCCGATCGCCAAACAGTTCAAAGCACACTTGCGCGTAATGCTTCCAGGCATCAATGACTTCACGGTTTTCCCAGCCACCTATTTCCTGCATCGCCATCGGCATATCAAAGTGGAACAAGGTAATAAATGGTGTAATACCTTGGGCTAACAGTTCATCGATAACATTGTTATAGAAGGTCACAGCCTCTGGATTGACATCACCGACTCCATTAGGAATCAGGCGCGACCAACTTAACGAGGTACGAAAGCTGTTGTGATTGAGCTGCTTGAGCAACGCAATATCCTGACGCCAGTTGCGATAAAATGTTGATGTATCATTCGGGCCAATCTGCTGGTGAAAGCGCGAAGGTTGGCTGGCGTACCAGGCATCCCAAGTGGTGGGACTTTTGCCACCTTGCAGACTTTCACCTTCAGTTTGCAGCGCTGAACTGGCACTGCCCCACCAGAAGTTATCTGGAAATTGGTATTTCATCAGTCTGGTCTCTTATCGTTATCAGTTGCTACGAACGGTGCCTGCAAGTGCTGGCGCTTCATTAAGGTTCTTTTCCGCTTCGGTTTTTGACAGTGAATGCTCATAAGCACGCAGGAATGGCAGATAGATAAGAGCAGAAACAGCCATACATATCAGGCACATAACAACAGGGCTAAAGGCCCAGTTTGCCGCCCAGGAGGCACCAATAGGAGCTGGTGTTGTCCACGGTGTTAAGGAAACCACTTGCGCCAACCAGCCAAATTTGGTGGCGGTGTAAGCCAGAATGGCATTAATCATTGGCACCGTAATGAAAGGTATGAACATAATTGGGTTCATAATGATTGGTGCGCCAAACAAAATAGGTTCGTTGATATTAAAGAAGCTCGGCACAATACCCAATTTACCAATAGTCCGTAAGTGAGTAACTTTGCTACGTAGCAGCAGGAAAGCCAGTGGCAATGTAGAACCCACGCCGCCAATCAGCAAATAGTGATCCCAAAAACCTTGTAGATAGATATGTGGTAAGGCGGCCCCAGCAGCCAATGCTGCCTGATTTGCTGCCAGGTTGGTCATCCAGAATGGGCTCATAATACCAGTGACAATCATTGAGCCGTGAATACCTGAGAACCAGAAAATCTGGCACAGTAATACTGACAATAACATCGCAGGCAGAGAATCTGATGCTGATACCAGTGGTGCCAGTAAATGCATAATGGCTTCTGGAATAATCATGCCAGTTTGCGATTCAATAAATAAATTAAGTGGGTGCAGCGTGCCAATAATAACTAATACTGGGATCAGTATTTCAAAAGAGCGCGCCACGCCGGTAGGAACTTCTTTCGGCAGACGAATGGTAATATTGTGTTGTTTAAGTGCGGCATAAACACGGGTGGAATAGATAGCGGTAATCAGCGCAGTAAAGATCCCTTGGCCAGAAAGATACTGGGTAGATATTTTGCCATCAGCATAAGGCGCAGCGACGAGCATAAACGCCATGAATGCCAGAAGACCTGTCATCACGGGATCAAGATTAAACTGCCGCCCCAGACTCGCCCCAACCCCGACAGAAATGAATAATGTCATCACCCCCATACTCAGGTTAAAAGGCAGCATCAATTGTGCGCGATAGGTCTGAGAAAAATCCAGCCAGGCTCGGGCGAATCCTACTGTTGTGTCGGCAGAGAAAGGTGGGAAAATAAACACCAGCATAAATGAGCCGATTATCATGAAAGGCAGTGCAGCGGTAAAACCATCACGGATAGCAATAACATATTTTTGCTGTCCCAGACGTCCGGCTAACGGAGTAATAGATTGCTCAATCACAGCAACCATTGATTGATATAAAGAACTCATGTGGATACCTTATTAGTGGGTCGCGTTAATAAGCGACAGAGCATAGTCCAGGACTTTATCGGCACGCTGCATGCCGTAGTCCATCATATCGATGGGTTGAACGGGAATACCGTGAACCGCAGCCTTTTCTGAGAGCATACCTAACATGTATTTCACTTGCGGCCCGAGTAGAACGACCTGATAGCGCGGAAACTGAATATCAAATTCAGAGACACCAAACGCATCAATCTCTACAGGAATTCCTTTTTCTTCGGCAACAATCCGCATTTTCCTGACCAGCATGCTGGTGGACATACCGGCCGAGCAACACAACATAATCTTGAACATCTACCACCATCCTCAAAAGATAAAAATCATTGCGAATTACATTTTGCTACTTGATTAAGCATATACTGACATCTTATGGAAACCGTTTTCCATTTCGGTGCAGCAGATGTTTCGGCAATGATTGGATATCATACGGAAACCGTTTTCCATCCAAAGTGAATGGAAGTGTGATAGCCATCAAAGTCCAGTGGATATAGGGATTATTTATTTGATGGGCATCACAGGTTTAATGGTTTGGTGACTATTTTGGATAGTGACGGAAATTCGGTTTCCATGCCAAATGGAAACGACTATACTCAATGGATTGCAATAGGTGGGTTAGAGCTTTATTGCGTAATAACAGGCAAGGACTAAAGCCTGCAAGGAGAGAATCATGTCTACAATCAACGATGTATCGCGTTTAGCTGGGGTTTCTAAAGCCACAGTGTCACGGGTGTTGAGTGGTTCGCGCGGCGTTAAGGAAGCCAGCCGTCTTGCCGTACTAAAAGCGGCAGAGGAGCTAAGTTATCGGCCGAATGTTATCGCGCAATCATTATTAAGTCAGTCAACTGGCTGTATTGGCGTCATCTGTGCACAAGAAAATATTAACCAAACGACGGGTTATTTGTATGCACTTGAAAAACACCTCAGCCAGCATCAAAAGCATTTGTTATTGCGCTTTGCCAACAACAGAGCTGAAGTTATGCAGGCACTTGATGAATTGACTTGTGGGCTGTGTGATGACGTGCTGATTATTGGTGCCCGTTTTCCTCTTAATCTCTCGGATGAAAGCATCATCTTGGTTGACTGCATGGATGCAGATGCTATTAACAGTATCCAGTTTGACCATGCCTTTGCCGCAGAAACTGCCTGTAATTATTTGATTAAACAGGGCAGAAGAAAAATTGCTTTAATTAACCCGAATACCAGCGGTTATGTAGAAGATGTGCTGTTAGGTTATAAACGCGCCCTGGAAAATAACTTTTTGCCTTTTAACCGCGACCTGATTTTTATGGGCTCATCTTCATCATCGGTTGCGTTGCAAGAATTGCTTAATAACAGTGCTACGCTCAATTTTAATGCTTTGCTGGTAGCGGATGAACAGGAAGCCCAGAATGTTATTCCACAGCTACAAGCATTTAATAAATCTGTTCCCGATGACATTATGGTATTTAGTCTTGCCGGATCATTACATTATCCGGGGATCCCAACTATTCCGGCGATCGAATATTCTATGGATGCAATGGCGGCGAAAATAGTGACATGGCTTAATGAGAAAACCAAAGATGTGCTGGGATCCTATGCATTACGTGGGGATTTGATCATTCCTAATATGCCCGGCAGGAAGTAATTACTGAATTGTTTGGGTAGGGTTAATTTAATAAAACGCTACCCAACAGACAACCGCGTTAGCACTGAAAATGAGCCAGTGGCAACCAAGGTTGAATATCAAAATCTGCGTAATACCCAGATTAATCGACATAAAGTCAGTTAGCTTATATTAAGTAATAAGTGGAAATGTGATGGGCCTCCACTTTTATCTCTCCTCGCCGTCTATTATCTCTGTTGTAACAAATCTGTAGCAATTGAAAATCCACTGATTCTTATACCTAGAAATTGTTGGAGTTGCGGGTGGTAGCCAGCAAACATTATTCCGATAAGCACCGAATGGTTGGTGATTCGGGCCAGTGAATGCAGCTTATAATCCCACAGCTTCAAACTTGAAGGGTATATACCACCAACGGATGATGGAGTTTGGGATGATAAAAGTAAAGACGGCATATACCCTGACCTTATTAGCAATACTCCTGCCTGCTTCGGCCACTGTTTCGGCTCAAGATAAGGTAGTGGCTCAGGATAAAAACAATAATTATAAGCTTGAACAAGTTTTAGTGATGAGCCGTCATGGTATACGGGCTCCTCTGGTGAATTATGGTGATATGCTTTCCAGTGCAACGCCGGATAAATGGCCAGAATGGAGTACTCCAGGCGGGTATTTGACGCCCAAAGGTGCAGAGCTTGAGGCGATGATGGGCGGATATTTCCGCGAGTGGTTGGCAGAAACCAAGTTACTCAAATCTACAGGATGCCCGACACCTACTTCCGTATTTACCTATGCCAACAGTTTGCCAAGAACAATAGGCACTGCGCAGCATTTCTTATTTGGTGCTTTCCCTGGTTGTAATGTTGCGGTTACTCACCAAAAAGAAATCGGCAAGATGGACCCGGTGTTTAACCCAATTATTACCCTGGATGTCACCCCAGAATTTAAAGAAAAAGCCTTGGCTTCTATTAATCAACATGCCGGGCCGGGTGGGGTAGAGGGCTTGAATAAACGCCTACAGCCAAATTATGATCTACTGTCTAACGTGTTGGATTATAAAAATTCACCTGCTTGTCTGGTAGATAAAAAATGTGATTGGAGCACCCAGCCGACTGCGATTGTATTAGTGCAGAATAAAGAACCGGGTATTACCGGCCCACTAAAATTAGGGACAGGTGCATCGGATGCTTTCATGCTGCAATATTACGAGGGTTTCCCGGCCAAAGATGTTGCTTGGGGACGAATCCAGACCTCAGAAGAGTGGCGTAAATTAATCGATATTAAGAACCTCTACCATGAAACATTATTCGGCTCCCCTGCTATTGCCGATAATGCGGCCGAGAAATTAGTCGGTTTTATCAGCTCGGCTCTTTCACCTACGGGTGATAAAACACCGAATGAATTAGCGGCACAAAAAGCCAAACTGGCGGTATTGGTCGGTCATGACTCCAATATTGCGTCATTATTGGCCGCACTTAAGACCAAAGAATACCAACTACCCGATCAATATGAGAGAACGCCGATCAGCGGTAAAGTCGTCTTTGAGCGCTGGAAAGACATTAAACAGAACAAAGATATGATGAAGATTGAATATATCTATCTGTCGACCGAGCAAATTAGGAATAAAACACCGCTGTCACTACAGGCACCGCCTAAACGTGTGACACTGGAAATTGAAGGTTGCCCGATTGATACCAACGGGTTCTGTTCAATGGATGATTTTAGAAAGGCTGTAAAACAAAATACTCAGATGTAGTTAGATGTAGTTTGAAGCCGCTGAATCTGAGGTTGGGTGGCTAACGGATAATGGGGCTGGCATAAAATGATAGGCTGCGTTAACGTGACCTTTCTTTGTCAGCCCTTATTATTTGTAGATTTCCTGATGACACTATTCGCTACCACTCATCGCGCAGTAAAAACGGTTTTTAGACCTTTTTTGCAAGACCGCTTATTACATATTTTATTGATTCTTGGTATTGGCCTAACCGCATTGATGCCAGCAAAAATTGCTGCTTTTCCACAGTTTATTGACTGGACGACCATTGTTACTTTATTAGGATTAATGCTACTAACGAAGGGGGTTGAGGTCAGTGGCTATTTTGATTTTATTGGTCGGAAAATTATTAATACATTGCACACAGAGCGGCATTTAGCCCTGTTTTTAGTCTTGTCAGCTGCGCTGCTTTCGTCCTTTCTAACCAATGATGTGGCGTTGTTTATCATTGTCCCATTGATTTTGACATTGAAAAAAATATCGTCTTTACCGGTTTCTCGCCTGATTATTTTCTCCGCACTGGCAGTGAATGCTGGCTCACTCTTAACGCCAATCGGTAATCCGCAAAATATTTTGTTATGGAGCCGTTCTGAACTCTCCTTTATTGGTTTTACCCGCCAGATGGCTCCCCTGGCCGCGGTTATTTTATTCACCTTATTAGTGGTGACCTGGTGGCGCTTTCCTGCACGAAAAATCCAGAAGCAAGCCTCTAGCCCCATTTATCCCTATCAATTTCGGTTGCTACTCAGCTGTTTAGCGCTGTATGTGATTTTTATTATTTGTGTAGATTTAGGTTTGGCAAATTATGGCTTACTGATTGTTTTTTCAGGGTTATTACTATTGGCGCGGCGGGTTTTACTGGCAATAGATTGGAGCCTGATTGTAGTATTTATCGCGATGTTTATTGATGTTCGTTTACTGACGGAATTACCCGGTTTACAGTCGTTGTTTGCTGAAATCAAAACGTTATCTACTGGTGCTGCTTATCTCTTGGGTATTGGTTTATCCCAAATCATCAGTAATGTTCCTGCCACGATTTTATTGCTTAATTATCTTCCTTCCAGTGCCTTGGTTGCCTATGCCGTCAATATTGGTGGCTTTGGTTTTGCGCTGGGTTCTATGGCTAATTTAATTGCGCTCAGAATGGCCGGTGAACCGGCCATTTGGTTAAAATTCCATGCTTACTCGCTGCCATTTTTATTCTGGAGTGCATTGGTGGGCTGGGGATTATTGCGAGTCGTTAATTAAAGAAAAATCATCATTCAAAGGAAAATAGCCAATAAAAAAGCCATCACAATAATTAGTGCGACAAATGCCAGTGATGGTTTTTGCAACAAAGGCTGTAATGCTTGTGGTAGTGAAGCGATGAGCGGGTTAATTAATGGCTGAATAGTTTTTTGATCTTCAATCAGGCGCTGAGCTGCATTGGCTCGGTCTAATCGGGCGGTAAACAGGATATTAATGATGTCGTTCAACTGCGCTTGTGTTAGCGGCGTGGTGGGGCTGGCCTGAAAGCGATTCTGGCTGTAATCAATTAATAGCTGTTGTTCCTGTGCATCTGCGGGCTGCTTCAGTGCCGTTTGCAGATGAATCAGAGTCGGGGCGGTTTGCTGGCTAAGGGCGACTTTGGTCTGCAAAAATTGGCTGAGTATCTGGAAATGACGAGCGGGCAGCGGGTCATTACTTTTCACCCCCACTAAATCAAATAGAGCTTGCCAAATTTTAGCCGGTTGCTCGCCCGTTGCCGCACTGAGTTTCGCCACCAGTGATTGAATATTTTGATGTTCAGCCGGGAGCAATGGCCGGTCTGTTATTGTGGTCAATTGCGGCTGCGGAATAGTCAGTGTGCCGGATTGCAGCAGCACTAATACTTGTTGCAACTCGGCATGGCTTAACTGACTTAGCACCGTGTGACCAAATTGCTGGCGGATAAAGTCACTGACAGCTTGTCGGTTATTGCCCAAGGGCAGCAACTCGGTCAGTTGCTGACGCAATTGATGATTAGCATGATTTTCTTGGGCTTGTGACAAGCGGGTTTGCAGCAATTGCTCTGCCGGTTGGAAGTGGCGAGCCAATAAATCCTGGTTGCGGCTAAGGGTTAAATCATGGCGTAACCCAGCCCAGATTTCGGCGGATTTTATCGGGCTAAGGGCCATAATCCGCACAATCAACTTTTCCAGTGTAGTGCGCTGCGCAGGGGTAAGTGCCTTGTCATCCACTTGTCCCGGAGAGGGTATTTTGCTCGGTGCGACATTGCGATCATTGGCAATAGGGGCACCTGGGCCGTTCAAAGGTTGCATATAACCCGTCCTTCGCAGTGGGGCAATTGGGTGAAGATTCATCAGTGACCCGGTGCGAGACGCAGGCTGCGGGTATAATACCTGTAAATATCAGTAACCAATATATTCTTATTTGTTTTGGTTTATTTTAATGTTCTGACATCAGCATTGAGTGACAATTGGCAGTCAACCGAAGCTGATCATTAATAACCTTGACCAAATGTTTACGCACCAAACATTGATAATGATAATTATATGGTTAAGATGAAGCCCTATCACTGCATGGGATTATTAACTTACCGTCATGTTTAAACGACAACGCGCCGCAAAATGGTTTCTCTGTCTGGCTTGCCTGGTCATATTGGTTTGTATGACTCAACGCATTGCCAGCCTGCACGCGTTAGAACAAAACTTGATCCAGACATCTTCATCAGCGGTTGTTGCCGATAATAACGAATCGCCGACACCTTGTGAACTCAGTGCCAAATCCTTGCTGGCGTCACCGCCAGTGCTGTTCGAATTAGCCATTTTCTCTCTGGGCTTATTACTGCTGTTGCTTGCGCCCATGGTGCCAACCAGAATGCGGTTCCCGCCGCCCAGAGTCATCTCACCCAGTGGTTTAAGGGTGCATCTGCGATTGTGTATTTTCCGAGAATAACGCCATTCTTTGAATAACTGCATTTCGTGAATAGTTGTGTTTATAACTTATTATTTTAATGGGTAATGGTTCATAACAAACAGTTTTCACGAATAACCATAGCGACACAAAGTGCTGCTGTGATTAATTTATTCATGGAGAGATTAATGCGTAACTTAAGCAAGATAGCCTTGTGCTGTCTATTGCTGCTGTGGATGCCAACCCTTTGGGCGGCGGACAGCGGCTGGCTGGTGAGCCCGCAAAATGATCATGCCAAAGTTCGGATTCGTGCCGAGCAGTCAAATGGTGGCGAAACTCGCCTGCTACTTGACGTCCAGCTAGAAAAAGGCTGGAAAACCTATTGGCGTTCACCGGGGGAAGGCGGCATTGCTCCGGCCATAACCTGGAAATCACCGGTTGAGCGGGTGCAATGGTACTGGCCTGTACCGCAACGTTTTGATGTGTCTGGGATTTCTACTCAGGGCTATCATGAGCAAGTGGCGTTGCCGATAGTGATTTTCGGCAAAATACCCAACACATTGAGCGGCGTTCTGACGCTGTCGACCTGTAGCAATGTCTGTATTTTGACTGACTACCGGTTTAGTCTCGATCTGGCCGCTGCCGTCAGCGCTGAAAACCAGCAGCAATTCGAACATGACTTTGCACAGGCGATGGGGCAGGTGCCGATTGCCAACGCCTTAACCCAGCAAATTCAAGCCGGTTTTAGTCAAGGCGAGGTGCAAATTCTTGCCGAACGAGACAGCGGTTGGCAACGCCCGGAGCTATTTTTTGATACGCTGGAAGAGGTGGATCTCGGCAAGCCGGTTATAAATGTGCACGGCAATCAGTTATCGGTGCGAGTGCCGGCAACTGATGGCTGGGGAGAGGGCACGGCAGATCTGCGTGGCAAGCAGCTGAGCATGGTGATTACCGATGCCGGTTTGGCGCAAGACGTTTTGGTTACTCTCGGGCCAGCCTTGACGTTACCGCAATCTGCCACTCATTTCTGGTCTTGGTTATTAATTGCGCTGGCAGGGGGCTTGATTCTCAATCTGATGCCTTGTGTGCTGCCGGTGTTGGCGATGAAACTCAGCTCGATTTTGCAAACGGAGCATCAAACTCGTCGTCAGGTTCGATGGCAGTTTTTGGCTTCATCTGCCGGGATAATCACTTCATTTTGGTTATTGGCCTTGTTGATGACAGCCTTGCGCTTAGGCAACCATGCAGTGGGTTGGGGAATCCAGTTCCAAAGCCCGTGGTTTATCGGTTTTATGGTGTTGGTTACCGCACTCTTTACTGCCAATCTGTTCGGTTTGTTCGATATTCGGCTCTCTTCGTCACTTAATACTCGAATTGCGGCTCCTCGCATTGAAAAAACAGGTGCGCGTGGGCTGGCTGGCCACTTTGGGCAGGGCGCACTGGCGACCTTATTGGCAACGCCTTGCTCAGCCCCGTTCCTCGGCACTGCGGTGGCTTTTGCTCTGGTTGCGCCTTTGCCCGCACTGTGGGGGATTTTTACTGCCCTGGGAGTGGGGATGAGTTTGCCGTGGCTGGCCGTTGCCGCGTGGCCCAAATTGGCATTGTGTTTACCGCGCCCTGGCCGCTGGATGAACCTATTGCGCATTGGGATGGGCGTGCTGATGTTGGCGTCCAGTTTGTGGTTATTGAGTCTGATGGTCAGCCATCTTGGCCTGCAAATGGTAATGATAATTGCCGGAATATTATTGCTGGCACTGATACTGGCTATTGGCAGGCATTATGGTGTGCGGATTGCGGCTATTGTTATTTTAATCAGTGGGTTGCTCTTTGGCGGCATGTTGCTGGCAGGGGCACTGACGGCAGATATATGGCGCAAGCCGCTGCATGACAATATTGCGTGGCAGCCATTAACTGAATCCGCCATTACACAGGCACTGGCCGAGCATAAAATCGTATTTGTTGATGTTACCGCTGATTGGTGCGTGACCTGTAAAGTCAATAAAATCAATGTGCTGATGCGCGATGATGTGCAACAGGCTTTACAGGCACCAGACGTAGTTGCGCTGCGCGGTGACTGGACGCAACCTTCTGCTGAAATAACCCGCTTTCTGCGCCAACGCGGCAGTGCCGCCATTCCATTCAACCAAATTTATGGGCCACAACAGCCACAGGGCATCGTGCTTTCTCCCTTACTGGATCGCGATGTTTTATTGACTGTGTTGGCCGACGCTAGAGGAAATAAAAAATGAAAATATTAACTGTATGGTTTTTGATGCTGTTTTCGATGCCATTATGGGCTGCCGCACCTTTTACGCCACAACAAGAAGTGCGCATTAAAGAACTGATCCGCGAAACGTTGATAGCAAATCCGGATATTTTGGAGCAATCAGTTAATGCCTGGCAACAGCAAGCTAATGAAGCACAAGGGCAACAACTGAGCCAGTTTATTACCGCCAATCAGCAAGCGCTGTATCAGGATGCCGGTAGCCCAAGATTGGGTACCGCAAAACCGCAATTGACCCTGGTGTCATTTACGGATTACAACTGCCCATTCTGCAAAACCTTCGATCCGCTGCTGGAAAAATTAGTGAAAGATTATCCGCAGGTGGCAGTGGTGATAAAACCCTTGCCATTTAAAGGTGAAAGCTCAGTAACCAGTGCCCGTCTGGCACTGACTCTATGGCAACAGCATCCGGAGCAGTTTCTGGCTTTTCATCAGCGTTTAATGGCGAAAAAAGGCAATCTTGACGCCAACAGTATTGCTGCAGCGCAGGAAAAAACCGGTGTGACGCCGGTGGAGCCAAGTGCGCAAAGTTTGGATGTATTGCGCACTAACTTGAAACTGGCAGACCAACTGGGTATTCAGGGCACTCCCGCTACGTTAATTGGCGACCAATTAGTATCAGGGGCCATTACTTATCCGCAATTGGAGGAGATCGTAAAACAGCAATTGGCACAGGCGGGTAAATGAACCGCTTAAAGCGCTGGAGCAAAGAACTGGCGGTGTTATTGCTGCTGGTGGCGGTGGTTTCATTTACCCTGGATTGGCTGCGCAGCCCGCAGCCGCCCGCAGACTGGCCGGATACCGCATTGCAAACCCTGTCAGGGGAAAGGGTTTCCTTGCAGGAAATGAGTCAGGAAAAGCCGTTGCTGCTCTACTTCTGGGCGACATGGTGCGGGGTGTGTAAATTCACCACCCCCAGTGTCAATCAGCTGGTGGAGGAGGGGGAAAATGTCCTGACTCTGGCGCTGCGTTCTGGCGATGCTGCACAGGTAGAGCGCTGGTTGAGTAAAAGCGGCTATCAGTTGCCAGTCATTAATGATCCGCAAGGCCAAGTAGCCGGGCAATGGCAAGTCAATGTCACTCCCACGGTGGTGATTCTCTATCAGGGGAAAATGGTGCAGCACACCAGCGGATGGAGCAGTTATTGGGGCATGAAACTGCGTTTGTGGCTGGCATTCTTCTGATATAAAACGGTGTTATTTTTACAGCCCGGCGCAATTATGCCGGGCTTTTTTGTGTCTGACATTGGCGAATTGCTGCACTCAAGCGAGTGATTCCCAGGTTTATCAGCTCTGGCGAATTAGCGGCAAAATTCAAACGCAGGGTAAATTCGCCATAGGATTCTTGCGGGTAAAAACCACCGCCTTTGGCGAAAGTAACCCCCGCCTGCCAGGCCAGAGGCATTAACTGTGAGACGGGCACATTGTCGGGTAATTGCAACCAAATGAATAACCCGCCATCCGGTATTTCAAACTGGCAACCTAATGGCAAGGTTTGTTTGAGTGCTTCGGTCATCGCATCGCGGTGTTGGCGGTACAGGCGGCAGGCGCGGCGTAATTGTTTGTCATAACGCCCGACAGTGACAAACGCATCCAGCGCCCGTTGGATTAAATTCGAACTGGTAAAACTGTCGACATGCTTTAGCTGTGCCAATTGGGTGTAGTGGGGTTGGTCTGCCACCAGATAACCAATCCGCATGCTTGGCAGCAACATTTTGGAAAAAGTACTGACATAGATAACCTCGCCGGGTTTGGCCAGCGAACGCAACGACGGCAGTTTTTTGCCGCTGTAGCGCAGGTCGCCCACATAATCATCCTCAAGGATAACCACACCAGCGGTGCGGGCTATCTGCAACAGCTGATGGCGGCGGCTTTCACTCAAACAGCGGCCAGTGGGGTTATTGAAGTTGGGGATGCAATAAATAAGTTTGGGTTGATGCGCAGCCAACAGCGCGGGCAGCGTGGCCAGATTCATGCCCTGCTGGTCGCTGGGCAAAGCCACAACATTCACTTTATGCAGGCGAAACAGGGCCAGTGCTTCAGCATAAGTCGGTTCCTCCACCACCACCGTATCGCCGGGGGCCAACAGTGATTGGCTGACCAGACTGATAGCATGTTGCGAACCATTGGTTATCAATAATTGCTCTGGTCGCGTCAAAATACCTTGCGCGCACAGAATGCGGCTGAGGGTATCGCGCAGCGGATAATAGCCGCAGTAATCGCCGTAACTGAAGGCCTCTTCAGCATGACGTCGCAAAATAGATTGCAAGATATGGCGAAATTCATCCAGTGGGAAAATCTTCGGGCTGCCAATACCGGCGGCAAAATTAATGGTCTCTGGCGGTAATGGGATATCCGCAAAACCGTCTAACCGCGATGTCACTGTGGTAAAACGGTCGAGTGGAAATTCGCCGGGTAATAAAGGAAGTGGTTGGCTGGGCGGTGGCGGAAGGTGGCGCACATAAGCCCCACTGCCACGGCGCTGCTGTAACAAACCTTTGGCTGCCAGCTCGGCATAGGCGTTATCGACCGTCAGGCGACTCACTGACAATTCTGCTGCCAAGGTGCGAGTAGAGGGCAATTTGTCACCATCAGCAAACACACCACTGAGGATAGCCCGGCGCAGGGCTTCTTCAATTTGCAGATACAGCGGGATATGTTGTTGCCGGTCTAACGGAATATGCATGAGAAAATAGCCTAAAGTGGCTTGCTACAGAAGTATTCCTTTCACTATACCCAATGCTAACAAGGCTTCAAGTAAGAAAAAGTGGCCTGCATCAATCAGCAGGTAAGTGGCTCTGGTGGACAAAAAACCTTAGCGTAGAATTGCATCCTATTAATTGATGTTGTGAATCTAATGAGGTTGTGATGGCTATACCGGCGGGATTGCTCCCATCAATGATCCGCAGGCCACTGACGGGCAGTGGTTATTTTACCGGTAAACGGCAAGGCTATTTGCTGGCAATTATCAGCGCCATGCTATTAGGTTTCACTGGGATTATTATCCGCATTTTGACCGTGCATTATCATTTGCCAACCTCTGTTTTGGCTTTCTGGCGAGCTGCTCTGGTGGCTGCTGTATTATTGCCGATTTTATTAGTGACTAAGCCGCAGTGGGCTAAATTACGCCGTGACCAAGTCAAATTCTATCTGGCTTATGGTTTGTTACTGGCGGTATTCAATGGATTATGGACAGAATCTGTAGCATTAAATGGGGCGTCCATATCCACTATTTTATCTTATTGCTCAGTGGGTTTTACGGTTTTTCTGGGATGGGTTTTTTATAACGAATATATGGGCTGGCGGGAGTTACTGGTTATTATTATCAGTTTATTCGGTTGTTTTTTGGTCAGTAATGGCCTGAATATCGCGGCGGCAGATTTTAATTTTATTGGTTTGTTGATCGGATTAGCCTCCGGGGTTGGTTACAGCTTTTATACGTTGGCAGGGCGACTTGCCACTGATCGTCAATATCCAGTGTGGAATACCATTTTATATGTGTTTGGTTTTTCTGCGGTCTACCAATTGATATTTAATCAACTGATGTTGTGGTTCCCGGTGCAAGGAATGCAGCAAATGGTGGGGAATCTGTGGTTTTTATCTCACGGGGCTGAGGGCATTCAATGGTCTGGCTGGTGGTTATTACTGATTTTGGCGGCAGGCCCGACGCTACTGGGTTTTGGGCTGTTTAATCTCAGTTTGAAAACCCTGCCGCTGGCCGTCGCCAGTTTACTGTTAACACTGGAATTAGTGTTCACCGCCGTGATTGCTTATTTCTTGCTGGGGGAAACTTTGTCGGCTTCTCAATTGCTCGGCAGTGCCTTGGTGCTATTGGGCGTATTAATGCTGCACAGAAAAGATAATGCCCCGATGGGCAGAGAGATAGCGCCGAAAAATAACGCCACTCTCTCACCTTGATATTTTATTGCACCGTTTTTCGGCGCAGTGGTATACGCAGGCGTTGAGCCAGTATCACCCCTGCTAAAGTAATTCCGCCCCCAATCAGGTGATAACTGTGCAATTGCTCATGCAGGAAAGTTACGGCGATAATTGCAGTAAATACCGGTGTCAGATTCATAAATATCGAGGCGGTATTTGCCCCGAGGCGCATCACCCCGTGGATCCATAAATAAGGCGCAATAATGGATGCGGGAATACCGGCAAACAACACTAACGGGATATTTTGCGCAGTTAATTGTACATCCGGTGCCAGCAGGAAATTAGGCAGCAAGAGCACCACGCCGAAGGCGATTTGCATATAAAGAGATTGCCAATTGGGTAACTGAATCGACCAGCGTTTGGTCAATACCCCATATAGCGCATAAGATACCGAGGCGGCCAGCATCATTAATTCACCCTTACCAATCCCCTGATGCAGCAATTGCCCCGGATTACCCGCACTGACCAGCCACACTAAGCCGGCTAATGACAACAGGCTACCCAGCGCAATCCCGACGGTGGGTGCTACCCGTAACAGGAAAATGCTGATTATGACGGTTAGCAGTGGAATTAATGAGCTGAGGATCCCCATAAACAGGGCGCTGACACTGTGGGCCGCGTAATACGCCAGGCTTTGGTACAGCACCATGCCCAGTAACCCCAGAATCATCAATTTCCACCAATAGACGCGAATGGCTGACCAATTACGGATAACCCCCAGCAATAAAAAGGGCGTTAAGGTCAGAAAGGCCAGTACCCAGCGATAGAAAGAAATGGCCGCCGGATCAATAGCTGTGGCTGATATTTTGCTGACGACAGCATTGACCGACCAAATAATCACGGCAAATAAGGGGAATAACATATTCATGCTGATAATTCTCATTCATATACTAATGTGATGTAGTCTACAGTTGTCTGATTTATTCTATATACTGATAACCAGACAATAGTTGCAGTGATTAAGACAATAGTGACTGTGATTAAGACAATTTCAGCAGTTGGCTATCTGACTGGCGGAGGTCATTGACGATGAGTAAACCTGATTCCCCGGTGGTGGCGACCACTGCGCCACAGAATTTGTCTTTTCGCTGCGAGATATATAATGCTAATACTGAATTCCTGCCGCATACCCATGCTTACGGGCAATTGATATGTGTCAAATCAGGTGTGCTGGCAATGAATATCGGAGGGCAGCGCTTTTTGGCCCCCCCTGAGTTCAGTGTCTGGGTGCCTGCTGGGGTAGAGCATTCCAGCTATAACCGCAAACCCATGCACTTTCGTGCCATTGATATCGCGTTGGAATTTTGTCAGGAACTGCCGGATGCGGCTTGTTTGCTGCATGTCAGCCCGATTTTTAATGCCATTGTCGGGGATTGTTTCTCTCGTGGTTTATTGAGGCCGGAAACTGAACAAGATATGCGGTTAGCGCGCGTATTAATTGACCAGCTCAATAGCTCGCCGGTGCAGCGCACCTATCTACCCACCTCGCAAGATAAGTTATTGTCACCGGTATTGACGGCATTGGAGCGCTGCCCGTCGGATAACACCTCACTGGCACTCTGGGCTAAGCGAGTGTATACCACGGAAAGAACCCTCTCGCGCCGGTGTCAGCAAGAGCTGGGAATGGCCTTTAGTGAATGGCGGCAAAGGTTGCGATTTTTACATGCTATCTCTTTGTTAGAACAAGGAAAAACAGTCCAGAATGTGGCGCTGGATGTGGGGTATAGCTCGGCGTCTGCCTTTATTGCCATGTTCCAGCAGATTGCTGGCACCACACCTGAACGTTTTCGCAGAACCTGAGGCCGGCGAGTTAACTGCAACGCCTCATTTTTTGGGTATATACTAACGCCCTGTTTTGTAGGGCAGTGAGCTGGCGGAGAACAACGTGAAAATTCTGGTTGATGAGAATATGCCGTACGCGGAAACACTATTTCAGCGTTTAGGTCAGGTGCAAGCAGTACCGGGGCGGCCTATCCCTCTGGAAGCACTGGCGGGCGCAGATGCGCTGATGGTGCGCTCGGTGACCAAAGTGAATGAGGCGCTTTTGCAGGGCACCTCAATTGGTTTTGTGGGCACGGCGACCGCCGGAACGGATCATGTCGATGATAACTGGTTGAAGCAACAGGGTATTGGCTTCTCCGCAGCCCCCGGCTGTAATGCTATTGCCGTGGTGGAATATGTTTTTTCCGCCTTGCTAATGATGGCCGAACGCGATGGCTTCCAATTACGTGATAAAACGGTGGGAATCATCGGCGTCGGTAATGTCGGCTCACGGCTGAATGCCCGCTTGCAAGCGCTGGGCGTTCGCACTTTATTGTGTGACCCACCGCGTGCCGACAGTGGCGACAACGCGCCTTTCTGGCCACTGGAAAAACTGGTACGTGAGGCCGATATCCTCACCTTCCACACACCGCTGAATAAAACGGGCCCTTATCAAAGCTGGCATATGGCTGACGAAGAGTTATTGGCAGCCCTACCGGATGGCCGCATTTTAATTAATGCCTGCAGGGGAGCAGTGGTGGATAACGCCGCATTACTGCGCGCGCTGGAAAAAGGCAAGCAACTCAGTGTGGTGCTGGATGTGTGGGAGCCGGAACCCGAATTATCTTTACCGCTACTGGCCCGGGTTGATATTGGCACACCGCATATTGCCGGATATACCCTGGAAGGCAAAGCGCGTGGCACCACCCAAGTATTCGAAGCATTCAGCCAACATCTGGGCCAACCGCAATCGATAGAGCTTGCCACCTTATTGCCACAACCTGAATTCAGCCATTTACGGCTAAATGGCCCGTTGGATGAAGGCAAATTAAAACGATTGATACACTTAGTGTATGATGTGCGCCGCGATGATGCGCCGTTGCGCCGGGTTGCGGGTCAGCCAGGTGAGTTCGACCGCCTGCGCAAGCACTATCAAGAGCGGCGCGAATGGTCATCACTTTGTGTGCAGTGCGATGACGCGGCCAGTGCGGAGCTGTTGCAGAAATTAGGGTTTACCACCCAGCAACTCTAAACCCCTACATTAATAGTGAGTTTATTTACGGTCAGAGGCGGGATTTACCGCCTTTGTCTTTGAGGAAACTGGCTATTTGTATATATCCAATATTTGTATAAAAACGTATTTAAATCCTTGTAATTTAATGAATGAAAGTGGAGAAAACCAACATGTCTGACGGCTGGAATATTGCTCTATTAGGAGCAACGGGCGCAGTAGGTGAAGCCTTGCTGGAGCTGTTAAATGAGCGCCAGTTCCCGGTTGGTGAATTGTATCCTCTGGCCAGTGAGCGCAGTGCTGGTGCTACCGTGCGCTTTAACGGTAAAAGTATATTGGTTGAAAACGTGGCTGAATTTGACTGGTCACAGGCGCAGTTGGCTTTCTTTGTTGCAGGCCCTGAGGCCTCGGCACAATATGCTGAAGAAGCCGGGAATGCCGGTTGTCTGGTCATCGACAGCAGCGGCTTGTTCGCGATGGAGCCAGATGTGCCGCTGGTGGTGCCGAGTGTTAACCCGCAAGTGCTGGCAGATTACCGTAATCGTAATATTGTGGCAGTAGCCGATAGCCTGACCAGCCAACTGCTGACGGCGATTAAGCCCTTGACGGAGCAGGCCGGTTTATCTCGTCTGCATGTCACCGCATTGCTTTCTGCTTCTGCGCACGGTAAAGCTGCCGTAGATGACCTTGCCGGTCAAAGTGCTAAGTTGCTCAATGGTATTCCCGCCGAGCCGGGCGTATTCGCCAAACAACTGGCATTTAACGTCTTACCGCTGCTGGCTGATGACGAGGGCAGTGTGCGCGAAGAGCGCCGTTTGGTCGATCAGGTGCGTAAAGTCCTGCAAGACGAGGGTTTGCCTATTTCCGTGACCTGCATCCAATCACCGGTATTCTATGGCCAGGCTCAGGTGGTTCATCTGGAGGCTTTACGTCCAATGTCTGCCGATGAAGCCCGCAGCGAACTAGAAAATTGTGAAGATATTCAGCTGTCTGAAGAAGATGATTATCCAACTCAGGTGAGTGATGCCTCTGGCAGTGATGCATTGAGTATTGGTTGTGTCCGTAATGACTATGGCATTCCCGAAGTATTGCAGTTCTGGTCAGTGGCCGACAACATTCGGTTTGGTGGCGCATTGATGGCAATTGAAACGGCGGAGCGCCTGTTGCAGGAGCAACTTTACTGATGTCCGAACTTGAGTTAGCCCAGCAAGAAACCGTCGCAGCACCCGCTGCCGGGATAAAAATTGCGCTGGGTATTGAATACAACGGCAGCCGCTATTTTGGTTGGCAGCGCCAGCAAGAAGTTACCAGCGTTCAGGCTTGCCTTGAAGCGGCTGTATCGAAGGTCGCCAATGAACCCATTGGCGTATTTTGTGCTGGCCGGACAGATGCCGGTGTGCATGCCACCGGTCAGGTGGTGCATTTTCTCACCACCGCAGAGCGCAAAGATGCGGCATGGACGATGGGGGTTAACAGCCATTTACCCCCAGATATTGCCGTGCGTTGGGTAAAAACCGTTGATGAAGATTTTCATGCCCGCTTTAGCGCGACGGCCCGGCGCTACCGCTACATTATTTTTAACCATCGCTATCGCCCGGCGGTCTTGGCACAGGGGGTTACCCATTGCTATTTGCCGTTGGATGCCGAGAAAATGGAACAAGCAGCACAATGTTTACTTGGCGAGCATGATTTTACCTCGTTTCGTGCGGTACAGTGCCAATCCCGCACGCCTTGGCGAAATGTAAAACATGTCAAAGTTACCCGACATGGCGCGTATATCGTGGTAGATATCAAGGCCAATGCTTTTGTGCATCATATGGTGCGCAATATTGTCGGTAGCTTAATAGAGATTGGTTGCGGTAATCAGGATGTGACCTGGATGGCTGAATTGTTAGCGCTAAAAAACCGGGCACTGGCGGCGGCAACTGCGAAAGCGGAAGGGTTGTATTTGGTTTCGGTCGACTATCCTGAACGTTTTGCTCTACCACGGTTGCCGATGGGGCCACTTTTTTTAGCGGACGACTAATTTCAGATTGTTTTTCATACAATAATGTAAGTTTGGCAGCAGATTACTTAGGCTAAGGAATATCTAAGGAAGTTCAGCTAAACTCGCTCAATCAAAGATTAGGCTTATTTACCTCTCGAGAGTATTTATGGAATTTATACATTTCGTTATTGATTTTATTTTGCATATTGATGTCCATCTGGCGGAGCTGGTGGCACAGTATGGCGTCTGGGTTTATGGAATTTTATTCCTGATCTTGTTTTGCGAAACCGGTCTGGTGGTTACGCCATTCCTGCCTGGGGATTCCTTACTGTTTGTGGCGGGCGCATTAGCCTCATTGCCTTCCAATGATCTTAATGTCCATACCATGGTTGCTCTGATGGTGACGGCGGCTATTTTGGGCGACGCCATTAACTACACCATTGGCCGGGTGTTCGGTGAGAAGCTCTTCAGTAATCCCGATTCCAAAATTTTCCGTCGCAGTTATCTGGATAAAACCCATCAGTTTTATGAAAAACATGGTGGTAAAGCGATTATCCTGGCGCGATTTGTGCCGATAATTCGTACTTTTGCGCCTTTTGTCGCCGGTATGGGTAAAATGTCTTATCGTCATTTTGCTGCTTATAACGTGATTGGGGCGTTGATATGGGTGCTGTTATTCACCTATGCTGGCTACCTGTTTGGTAATGTGCCAATCGTGCAGAACAATCTGAAATTGCTGATTGTCATCATTATTGTGGTGTCAATTCTGCCCGGTGTATTTGAGGTTTGGCGGCATCGGCGGGCGCAAGCACGTCAAAAAAATCAGTAAAAACGTTACTCAAGCCAAGGGCCGACCAGTTTTTTATCTACACTGTCGAGCCAATATGGTTTAATGAGTGACATTTATGGTCTGTTCCTGCGGACAATCTGAATATTGGTGCCTTAGTTACGCTGTTCCAGTGTTTATCTTTGGCATTTTTTATTGGGGTGTTTTCAGGGAGATGGTTAAAGCATGAACAGCGGACTGGCAACAGCCAGGTTCAAACAGAAAGGTCATCGATGAGCTGGATTGAACGAATTCTTAACAAAAGCCATATCACACAAACCCGTAGAGCGAGTATTCCTGAAGGGGTGTGGACTAAATGTGACAGTTGCGGTCAGGTACTTTATCGTGCTGAGCTAGAACGCAATTTGGAAGTTTGTCCTAAGTGTGATCATCATATGCGTATGTCGGCCCGTGCGCGGTTGCATATGTTGCTGGATGCTGGCAGCGAAGTTGAATTGGGTAGCGAGCTGGAGCCGAAGGACATCCTGAAATTCAAGGATTCCAAGAAGTATAAAGACCGCATTTCTGCTGCACAAAAAGACACTGGCGAGAAAGACGCGCTGGTTGTTATGAAAGGCACCTTGCAAGGTATGCCTATTGTTGCGGCCTCATTTGAATTTGCCTTTATGGGCGGTTCAATGGCGTCAGTGGTCGGCGCTCGCTTTGTTCGTGCGGTAGAACAGGCACTGGAAGACAATTGCCCACTGGTGTGTTTCTCCTCTAGTGGCGGTGCCCGTATGCAGGAAGCCTTGATGTCTCTGATGCAGATGGCAAAAACCAGTGCTGCTTTGGCTAAAATGCAAGAGCGCGGTTTGCCTTATATCTCCGTGCTGACTGACCCCACTATGGGCGGTGTTTCCGCCAGTTTGGCCATGTTGGGCGACATCAATATTGCAGAACCAAAAGCATTGATTGGCTTTGCTGGCCCTCGGGTTATCGAGCAAACCGTGCGTGAGAAACTGCCGCCGGGCTTCCAGCGCAGTGAGTTCTTGATTGAAAAAGGCGCTATCGACATGATAGTTCGCCGGCCAGTTATGCGCCAAACACTGGCCAGTATCTTGTCTAAATTGACACATCAGCCGCAACCTAGTGTGGTTGAAGTTAAGACCGATGCTGCTACGACTGATAATCAGGTAGATGCCTGATTATCCCAACGGGCATCACCCTGATAAGGTGGTGCCCGGTTATAGCGCATAGTTTTAAGTAAGCAAAAAAAAGGCCAGTGACGGGACTCATGAACAATCATCTCATTCCCCAAGCCACGTCGCCTTTGGCCGCGTGGCTTTACTATCTTGAGCGTTTGCATTCTCAGCCCATTGAGCTGGGTCTGGAACGTATTAAACAGGTTGCTGAGCGTTTGGATTTGCTTAAACCTGCCCCTAAAGTATTTACCATTGCCGGCACCAATGGCAAAGGCACCACTTGTTGTACCCTTGAATCAATTCTGCTGGCCGCGGGTCTGCGGGTCGGGGTTTACAGCTCACCTCATCTATTGCGTTACACCGAGCGCGTGCGTATTCAGGGCCAGGAACTGCCTGAAGCTGCACACAGCCACTCTTTTGCTCAAATTGAAGCTGGTCGCGGTGATATCTCACTGACTTATTTCGAGTTTGGCACTTTATCTGCACTGCAACTCTTTAAGCAGGCTAATCTTGATGTGGTTATTCTGGAAGTCGGGCTGGGTGGGCGATTGGATGCAACCAATATTGTCGATTCTGATGTTGCGGCTATTACCAGTATTGCGATAGACCATACTGATTGGCTGGGATTCGACAGGGAAAGCATTGGCCGTGAGAAAGCCGGTGTATTTCGTGCAGGAAAACCGGCTGTTGTCGGTGAACCTGATATGCCTAAAACCATCGCCGAGGTTGCCACAACATTAGGCGCGCAGCTGTATCAGCGCAATGTCGCCTGGCAGTTTAGCCAGCATGAACACAGCTGGAACTGGCAGTGTGGTGAACATCAGTGGTGCAATTTACCGCTACCCAATGTGCCTTTGGCGAATGCTGCCACCGCCTTGGCGGTACTGCATTATTCCGGATTGCCATTGAGCGAAGAGGCGATTCACCAAGGGTTACAGACCGCCAGTTTACCTGGGCGTTTTCAAGTTGTGAGTGAACAGCCCTTGCTGATTTTAGATGTTGCCCATAACCCTCATGCCGCACGATATCTCACTGACAAACTAGCTCAATTACCAAAACAAGGTAAAGTGCGGGCGGTAGTCGGGATGCTATCAGATAAAGATATTGGCGGTACGCTGACCTGTTTATCTGAGCAAGTTGATGAGTGGTACTGTGCACCATTAGAGGGGCCTCGTGGGGCCAGTGCAGAGCAGTTAGCTGAGCATCTGGCATCATCACGCCAATTTAGTGATGTCACCACGGCCTGGCGTCAAGCCATGCAAGATGCAGCACCACAAGATGTGGTCATTGTGTGTGGCTCTTTCCACACAGTTGCTCATGTGATGGCGGCATTGAATCTGTGACAGCATGGGTTTTGCAAAGGAATTGAAGGAGAGCGAGTGGCAAGTAAGTTCCAGAACCGTTTAGTCGGAACCATCATTCTGGTGGCCTTGGGTGTGATTGTGCTGCCGGGGCTATTGGATGGTAAAAAGAAGCATTATGAGGATGAGTTTGCGGCCATCCCATTAGTGCCCAAACCCGGTGACAGCCAGGAGATTGATGCGGTTCCTCCGGCCAGTCAGCCTTTGCCTATTGCGCCACCGGAAGGTGCTGCGCAAGCCGCGGGCATCGCTGATGATGATTCTGTCTCTCAGGCGGCTAATGACGCCGGTAACTTGCCATCAGAACCCACCATAGTGGCACCGCCGGCAATACAGACTAAGCCGGTAGAGGTAAAACCTGTTGAGAAGAAACCGGTTGAACCTAAGCCTGTAATTGAATCTAAGCCAGTGGTTGAACCGAAACAAGTTGTTGAACCTAAAGCCATTCCGGTAGAGAAAAAACCGCAGGAAGCGACACCAAAACCTGAAGTTAAGCCGAATATTCAGCCAGAAAGCAAACCGGCTACCGAAGAGAAAGCACCGGTGGGGCAGGCTTATGTTGTCCAACTGGGGGCGCTGAAAAACGCGGCCAAAGTGAATGAAATTGTTGCGACACTGCGCCTGTCAGGGCATCGGGCATTTACGGTGCCTGCAACACCGGTTCAAGGCCAGATTACTCGGGTGTATGTCGGGCCGGATGCATCAAAACAAAAACTGCAATCGGCTTTGCCAGAGCTTAACTCGTTAAGTGGCTTAAGCGGGCAGGTCAAGCCCTATGGCACGTCGCGTTAAAGTTTAAAGCGCTAAGATATCAGGGCGTAGAGGATTTTTACGGCTAAGTTTGTGCGGCGATTGTTGTTTTTAAAATCGCCGCACTTTAATTTGTCACGGGCAAGAATTCCCCTACGCAAACGTTTTCTTTTTCTGTTAGAATTCGCCGCGAACAGGATGCAGCGGCGATTTCATCATTGGAATTGTCATGGTCTGGATTGATTACGTCATTATAGGGATTATCGGATTTTCTGCGTTAGTCAGCTTAATCCGAGGTTTTGTCCGTGAAGCATTGTCACTTGTAACTTGGGGGTGCGCATTTTTTGTTGCCAGCCATTTTTACACTTACCTTGCTGTCTACTTCACCCGCTTTGAGGATGAAGTTGTCCGTAACGGCATTGCCATTGGCATTTTGTTCATCGCGACATTGATCGTCGGGGCTATTGTTAACTATGTGATTGGTTCGCTGGTTGAACGTACTGGGTTATCAGGAACTGACAGGGTACTTGGGATCTGTTTTGGGGCGCTGAGAGGCGTGCTAATTGTCTCGGCCATGTTGTTCTTTCTGGATACATTCACGGGGTTCTCACAAAGTGTTGACTGGAAGCAGTCACAATTAATCCCGCAGTTCAGTTATATCATCAGGTGGTTCTTTGACTACCTGCAGAGCACGTCGAGTTTCTTACCGAATCAACTACCGATTCGGAGCGGCTTATGAGGAAAAGACAACATGTGCGGTATTGTCGGTATCGCCGGTTTTGCACCGGTAAACCAGTCGATTTATGATGCGCTAACGGTGCTTCAGCACCGGGGCCAGGATGCAGCGGGCATCGTCACCATTGATGCCCATAATGGGTTCCGGCTGCGTAAAGCAAATGGCTTGGTGAAGGATGTATTTGAAACCCGGCATATGCTGCGCTTACAGGGGAATATGGGAATTGGCCATGTTCGTTACCCGACAGCAGGCAGTTCTAGTGCTTCCGAGGCTCAGCCCTTCTACGTTAACTCGCCGTTTGGCATCACCTTGGCTCATAACGGTAATCTGACTAACGCTCACCAGCTGAGAAAGAAATTATTCGAAGTTTCTCGTCGTCATGTGAATACCACTTCTGACTCAGAAATTCTGCTGAATATTTTTGCCAGTGAATTGGACCGTTTCCAGCACTACCCGTTGGAATCTGACAATATTTTTGCCGCTGTTGCTGCAACGCATCAGTTGATTCGTGGCGCATATGCGTGTGTCGCGATGATTATCGGCCACGGCATGGTTGCTTTCCGTGATCCTAACGGCATTCGCCCGCTGGTGATTGGTAAACGCACTTTAGCTGATGGCCGTAATGAATATATGGTTGCATCTGAAAGTGTGGCGTTGGATACCCTTGGCTTTGAGTTCTTGCGCGATGTTGCGCCGGGCGAAGCGGTGTATATCACCGAAAAAGGCCAGTTATTCACCCGTCAGTGTGCTGAAAATCCAAAATATAACCCGTGCTTGTTTGAGTATGTTTATTTTGCTCGTCCGGACTCCTTTATGGACAAGATTTCTGTTTACAGTGCGCGGGTGCGCATGGGCCAGAAGTTGGGTGCAAAAATTGCCAAACAGTGGGAAGACCTGGATATTGATGTGGTTATTCCTATCCCAGAAACTTCCTGCGATATCGCGCTGGAAATCGCCCGCATTTTAGATAAACCGTACCGCCAAGGTTTTGTGAAAAACCGCTATGTTGGCCGCACCTTTATCATGCCGGGGCAGCAAGAGCGCCGTAAATCAGTTCGCCGTAAGCTGAACGCCAACCGTGCTGAATTCCGCGATAAGAATGTATTATTGGTGGATGACTCTATTGTTCGTGGTACTACGTCGGAACAAATTGTCGAAATGGCGCGTGAAGCAGGGGCAAAGAAAGTGTATTTCGCTTCAGCTGCTCCTGAAATTCGTTTTCCAAATGTGTACGGCATAGATATGCCAAGCGCTAATGAATTAATTGCACATGGCCGTGAAGTTGATGAGATTCGTCAGTTGATTGGTGCTGATGCACTAATTTTCCAGGATCTTACTGACCTTATCGAAGCGGTACGCGAAGATAACCCAGATATTGCGCAGTTTGAATGTTCGGTCTTTAATGGTGTTTACGTCACTAAAGATGTGGATCAAAGCTATCTGGAGTATCTGGAGTCGTTACGTAACGATGATGCGCAGGCATTACGTAATCATACCGAAGCAGAAAATTTAGAGATGCATAACGAGGGGTAATACCCTGCATTTTGAAATTTTTGGGTATCAATTACGCTAAAGATAAAGTGATTCAAAAAGGTGCAACCGGCGTTCACATGCGGTGCACCTTTTTTGTTATTAAGTAGGGCACAGCTATTCCTGGCGGTTAATTACCTAAGACAGCCAATTAGCCAACTTTCTGGTTATACTGTGGATAATTTGTTATTCGTCATTTGGTTGAGGCAGTTTCCATGAAACGACTTATTATCGGCATCAGTGGTGCCAGCGGTGCTATTTATGGTGTTCGGCTGTTACAGGTGTTGCAACAAGTCGAGGGGGTGGAAACCCATTTGATTATCAGTAATGCAGCGCGTCAGACATTGGCTCTTGAAACGGAGTTCAGTGTTAAGGATGTGCAGGCGTTAGCGGATGTGGTACATGATTCCCGTGATATCGCCGCGGGTATCTCCTCCGGGTCATTCAAAACCAGTGGCATGGTTATTTTACCTTGTTCAATCAAGACGTTATCTGGCATTGTTCATAGTTACACTGATGGTTTGTTGACCCGTGCTGCGGATGTCATCTTGAAAGAACGCCGCCCACTGGTGCTGTGTGTAAGAGAAACACCGCTGCATTTAGGGCACTTGCGCCTGATGGTACAAGCCGCTGAGTTGGGCGCTGTCATTATGCCGCCAATGCCTGCGTTTTATCATCAGCCAAAAACTATTCAAGATATTATCGATCAGACGGTTAACCGTATTATCGATCAATTCGATATTGAGCTGCCAAAAGATCTGTTTATTCGCTGGCAAGGTTAGGATTAACATTATCTCCCTCAATTGATACATTTGTGCAACATCGCACTGAAATGGGGCGAATCATGCACCATAATGATCTTGTTTCAGAACGCATACTGTTGCATAGCAGCGGTATTCAGTTTCTGCTTACGGCCAGATAGCGGTATTTAGTCGTGATCATGCTAATAAGGTGGCAATAGAATTTACTGCCCCTTACAGCAATTACTGGCACGATTACTGCAAATTGATTTATGAACACTCTGGGTTGTACAGAAAACTAACGCGCTTTGTGGCATTGAAAATCAATTTGAGGGTTATGTATGAATAAGAAGATTTTGGTTCTGCCTTTAGTATTAGCATTGGCTGCTGCCAGCAGTGCTTTTGCCGCCATTCCTAAAGATATCAAAATTGGTACAGATCCAACTTACGCTCCTTTCGAATCTAAAAATGCCAAAGGTGAGTTGGTAGGTTTTGATATTGATATAGCAAAAGAGTTATGCAACCGAATTGATACTAAATGTACTTTTGTTGAAAGTGACTTTGATGCATTAATTCCGTCACTGAAAGCTAAAAAAATCGATGCCATTATCTCCTCGCTCTCTATTACTGAAAAACGTCAAAAAGAAATTGCCTTCACCGATAAACTTTACGCCGCGAATGCCCGTTTAATTGCGCCGAAAGACAGCAAAATTGAACCAACATTAGTTGCGTTAAAAGGCAAACGTGTTGGGGTTTTACAAGGGTCTACTCAGGAGGCATTTGCTAATGCTGAGTGGCAGCCAAAAGGTATTGATGTTGTTGCCTATCAAAATCAGGATCTCATTTATGCTGATTTAGCATCTGGGCGTATTGATGCGGCCTTCCAGGATGAAGTCGCGGGCAGTGAAGGTTTTCTGAAACAAGAAGTAGGTAAAGATTATGGCTTCGCCGGCCCGTCAGTAAAAAATGATCAATTCTTTGGCATAGGCACCGGTATGGGCTTACGTAAAGATGATGCAGAATTAAAAGCAGCGCTGGATAAAGCTTTTGCTGAAATGCGTCAGGATGGTACTTACGACAAACTCGCGAAAAAATATTTCAACTTTGATGTTTACGGCGGGTAATTACGCCACCGTAATTATCCCTGCCTATGTGGGCGGGGATAATCAACCAGACTCCTTACTCAGTAAAACAGGATAACCCAGATGCTGGATGGATATTCGAAACTGATATTTGAGGGTGCGCTGGTGACACTGGAGTTGGCACTGTGCTCAGTGTTGCTATCAGTGATTATCGGCTTGATTGGTGCCGGTGGAAAGTTATCGTCAAACCGGCTGTTATCCGGCTTATTTGAATGCTACACCACGTTGATTCGCGGTGTCCCTGATTTAGTTTTGATGTTGCTTATTTTTTATGGTTTGCAGATAACCCTAAATAGCATTACTGAATCACTCGGTTTTTCACAAATCAATATTGACCCTCTTTCCGCTGGGATTATCACTCTCGGTTTTATCTATGGTGCTTATTTCACAGAAACTTTCCGTGGTGCCTATATGGCGGTTCCTATGGGGCAAATTGAAGCGGCAAAAGCATTTGGTTTCACTTCCAGCCAAATTTTCCGCAGGATTATGTTCCCTGCCATGATGCGCTATGCACTGCCGGGTATTGGAAATAACTGGCAAGTTATTCTTAAGGCGACGGCATTAGTCTCTATTTTGGGATTAAATGATGTGGTCAAAGCCACTCAATTAGCGGGAAAGGGAACTTATCAGCCATTTTTCTTCGCATTGGTCGCCGGTGTGGTTTATTTAATTTTTACCACTATCTCAAATGGTGTCTTGCTGTGGTTGGAACGGCGCTATTCCCATGGGGTGAAGAGGGCTGAACTATGATTGAGATTCTACATCAATATTGGCAAGCCCTGCTTTGGAGTGACGGCTATCGATTTACCGGGGTCGCTGTGACCCTATGGTTATTAATTACCTCCGTGGTGATGGGGGGCTTGCTGGCAATTCCCTTGGCTGTAGCGCGAGTGGCTGAACGGCGTTGGATTCGTTTACCGGTATGGATTTTCACTTATATCTTCCGTGGTACGCCGTTATATGTGCAATTATTGGTGTTCTATTCCGGGATGTATAGTTTGGAGATTGTCCGAGGTAATGATCTGCTTAATGCTTTTTTCCGCAGCGGCTTGAATTGCACTATTTTAGCGCTGACCTTGAACACCTGTGCTTATACCACGGAGATTTTCGCGGGGGCTATTCGTTCAGTACCTCATGGTGAAATAGAGGCGGCCAGGGCTTATGGTTTTTCGCGGTTTAAAATGTACCGCTGTATAATTTTACCTTCAGCACTGCGTATTGCTTTACCGGCCTACAGTAATGAAGTTATTTTAATGTTGCATTCCACCGCATTGGCTTTCACTGCTACAGTGCCGGATATACTAAAAATAGCGCGCGATATCAACGCAGCGACTTATCAGCCATTTTATGCTTTTGGTATTGCTGCCGTACTTTATCTGATTATCTCCTTTACGCTAATTAGCCTGTTCCGCCACGCGGAGAGACGTTGGCTGGCACATATAAAACCTCAGGCATCGCATTAAGTACGGAGAATCTATGACTGATACATTAGAAACTAAAATAGCTGAAACCAAACTTTCCGTAACGGAATTGCATAAACACTATGGTGAACATGAAGTCTTAAAAGGAGTATCACTTTCAGCTAAAGCTGGAGATGTTATTTCTATTATTGGATCTTCTGGTTCGGGGAAAAGTACTTTCTTACGTTGTATTAACTTTCTTGAAAAACCAAGCGAAGGGTCGATAAGTGTTAATAACCAAGATATTCGCCTGGTTCGCGATAAAGACGGGCAATTAAAAGTATTTGATAAAAAAGAACTGCAATTATTGCGCACCCGGTTGACGATGGTATTCCAGCATTTCAATCTGTGGAGCCATATGACGGTGTTGGAAAATGTAATGGAAGCGCCGGTTCAAGTCTTGGGATTGAGTAAATCCGTGGCTAAAGAACGGGCAATTCGATATTTGGATAAAGTCGGAATCGATGAACGGGCACGGGCTAAATATCCGGTACACCTTTCTGGTGGGCAACAACAACGAGTTTCTATTGCTCGGGCATTAGCGATGGAACCGGATGTATTACTGTTTGATGAGCCGACCTCTGCCCTGGACCCCGAGCTGGTTGGTGAAGTATTACGTATTATGCAAAAATTGGCAGAAGAGGGGAAAACCATGGTGGTGGTGACCCATGAAATGGAGTTCGCCCGCCATGTTTCCAGCCATGTTATTTTCTTGCATAAAGGCCTTATCGAAGAGGAAGGGCCGCCAGCCGAACTTTTTGGCAACCCCAAGAGTACCCGCCTGCAGCAGTTCCTTTCTGGTGCTTTGAAATAAGAAGGTAACGGGATAACTAACCATGTTGTTCCGTTATCTATGTTTTTCAGATGAAACCCTCCATGTTGTTATATTAAATAAAATATTACTTAATGTTTTCTTATGTCTGCTATAGAGAGTTGTATTTTAAACTGGCGTTCATCATAAAAGTTAAGAAAGAAAATAGTTATTGAATGCTAATGGATAAAAGTAATTAATGTATTTTATTTATTACCCATTGATATATTTTTTTATCTTCACTGTGTGAATGGTAATAGCTCTGGCGTGAAAAAATAAATATAAGATACTGTTCTTTATCGCATCTGATTAACTATTATTACTGGATGATTTCATCACCCTCAGGACATTCCTTTTTGAGGGAGTATCCAGAGGGTTAAAATATATCAATAAACAATTGTAAGGTTTTGGTTGTGGGGATAATTCACCCGACCGGTTTTTTTAACACATTTCGCAAGGCCTCTTCCAATTCGAAATAACGGAAGGCAAAACCTGCTTCTTCTAAACGTTTCGGCACTGCCCGTTGCCCTCCTAAGACCAATGCTGCAGATTCTCCCAGTAATAACCGAATAGCTGCAGCAGGGGTGCGGATCACGGCAGGGCGATCTAACACTTCGGCCAGAGTGGCAATAAATTTTTCGTTATGGGCAGGATAAGGAGAAACCATATTGAATGGGCCATTTAGGCCCTCTGTCGTCAGTAAATAATGGATACCATGAACCATATCATCAATATGTATCCACGGCAGATATTGGCGACCATCACCAATTGGGCCGCCTAACCCCAGGCGTATGAGTGGCACCATTTTAGCTAACGCGCCACCGTGAGGAGCTAAAACAATACCGGTGCGTAGCAGGCATACTCGGGTATGGTTGCTTTGGGCTGCCAGGGCGAGGCTTTCCCAGCGCTCACAGAGTTGATGGGTAAACTCCTCATGCGGTTCGTCATCTTCGGTGACCAATGCTTGCCCCTGATCACCGTAAAATCCAACGGCAGAACCTGAAATAAACACTGCAGGCGGCTGACTACTGGCTTTAATTAATGCTGTCAGCTTCTCGGTTAATTGCCAGCGACTTTGACACAGGATTTTCTTTTGCTGTGGTGTCCAGCGCTTGTCAGCAATAGGTTCACCCGCCAGATTAATCACGGCATCAAAATCATTAAGGTCATTTTTATCATCTAACGTTGACCAACAAGTAACTTGTGAACCGAGCACATCATTTGCTCGCTTTGGGTCGCGAGTCAGCGCGGTTATTTGATGGGCTTGCGACAAAAGAAAGGCGCTCAGACTACGCCCGATGAGTCCTGTAGCTCCAGTGATTAAAATACGCATAGCCAATCTCCGTTTATACCTTTCTTGCTTTTGTGTTGTCGGGGGTAGTGTTTGCTTATCGGCTTCTCTTTTAGCATAGGCGATTCTGTGCTCTTCTCCCACGATACGGCACACATCCTGAGTTAAATTTCTAACCGGGTAAAGTCGTACTAACAGAACAATAGTGGATGTGCCGAGTGCCCGTATGCCGCCAATATCATCATTTGAGAAAATAAAAAAATAATAACTAAATAAATCCGAGGTTTTGTCCGATTAATACTGTATTGAGTGCGGACATATTTTTTCTTAACTCACCCAGCTACAGGCTAACGTCCTTATTGTTCCTGGGCGAGACCCTGGCTATAAGGCATATGCAATGACTTTAAAATACGAAATTCATGATTTTCTGCTAGAGTAAAACATACTAATCTAAATAGAAAAGAGGCCGCCAGCCTTTTTCATCTTGCAATGTTGGATGTTTTATAAATAAATGTTGCGTATTTTATAAAAAACTCAGGATGCCTTATAGAGTTTCCAACAGAGGTCAGCTGTGATCTCACTGCTTTCCATAGACTTTTCAGGTGCGCATGAAGCTAAACATTGAAGTTAATTGTTCTTATGTGTGTGAACCTATACATAAGCAAGACGGTAGCTTATTAGCAGTAGAGCTATTAAGTCGATTTTCAGCAAGATCGGTTGATTTACCTATCGATATCGAATGTTTTATTAAAGAATTGTCTATCGACGAAAAGACTGATTTATTCAAAGACCAATTACAGGCGGTGAAAACCTGTAGGGATTGGTTTATTGCTAACAATGTTTTCCTTTCGATTAATATTGATTTTGATCTGGCTAGTGTGATTGTTACTGATGATTCAATCCGGCTGTTGTTGGATGGCATGCCTTTCTTAAGGCTAGAAATTATGGAGACCTTTTCCAATTTATCCGATGGGATGAATAACCCATTACTATGCGAGTTAGCTGCACACTATCCGCTATGGCTCGACGATCTGGGAAGTGGGGGAGCGACCTTAAATGCGGTTACCGCAAATATTTTTGAATATGTAAAGATTGATAAGCATTTCTTCTGGCAGCACAATAAGAATACTTTTCCGATCCTGATAAATAACCTTAAGAAATATTGTCTCGGGATCATCGTGGTTGGCGTAGAAAATCAAGATGAGTTAGAACAACTGAAGAGCAGTAATATTGATGCAATGCAAGGATATTTGTTCAATCAACTAACACTGAGTGAACTGGTATCTCAACCTTTATTTTAACAACTTTCCTCTACTTAAACCTACTCGGTGCTGACATTATTCTGCAATGTCAGCCTTCTGTTTTACGATAAAATTTTCTTATGGTAGATAGTGGTTTTTATCAGATTAATCCGAAGGATTGAATGATAGAATAACGCCACATTTAGTTCTCATTAAGTACTATGGCGGCCTGGATAGCCTTATTTACTGAGATAAAGAGAAGACGATATTATGAAGTTAATGTTTGCTTCTGATCTGCATGGGTCGCTACCGGCCACTGAACAGGTTTTGGCTATTTTTGAACGTAGCAAAGCTCAATGGCTGGTGTTATTGGGGGACTTGCTCAATCATGGGCCACGGAATGCCTTGCCCATAGGTTATCAACCTGCAGCGGTAGCAGAGCGCCTGAATCTTTATAAAAACCAGATTATTGCGGTACGCGGTAATTGCGACAGTGAAGTCGATCAGATGTTATTGCAATTCCCAATTATGGCTGGATGGCAGCAGATTATTATGCCAGAAACACGTTTATTTTTGACGCATGGTCATCTTTATCACCCGGCAGCACTTCCTCCGTTGCGCAAGGGGGATGTCTTAGTCTATGGTCATACTCATCTGCCGCAGGCAAAATGGCAAGATGAAGTGATTTGTTTTAACCCAGGCTCGGCCAGTATCCCAAAAGGGGGGTATCCGGCGAGTTATGGCATGTTGGATGCGGGTGTTTTACAGGTTCTGACCCTACAAAATGATGAACTTGTCACCCAATTGGCATTAAAAAACTAAATAATATAAACCTAAAGTATTAGAGTCGCGGATAGCTTTTTTACGACTTCAAGCACGAAGGGTAAACTGTTGATTAACAATTGCGCGCACCTACCGCGCTCAGATAGAAGGTTTCAGAGGATGGTGGAGCAAAATCCAGCAGCAGTCATCGAGTGGGTTGATATTGTTGATGAGCAAAATGAAGTTATTGCTCAATCCAGTCGTCAACAAATGAGAGCTCAACGACTACGCCACCGTGCTACCTATATTGTGGTGCACGATGGAATGGGCAAAATTCTGGTACAACGTCGTACTGAGAGCAAAGATTTCTATCCCGGGAAACTGGATGCGACAGCCGGTGGTGTAGTGCAAAGTGGTGAAAACTACCTTGAATCAGCGCGGCGCGAAGCAGAAGAGGAATTAGGGATTGCCGGGGTGCCTTTTGCCGAGCATGGGCTGTTTTACTTTGAAGAAGAGTGCTGCCGCGTGTGGGGCGCTTTGTTCAGCTGTGTATCTCATGGCCCATTCGCCTTACAGGCAGAAGAAATAGATGAAGTCCGTTGGATGCTGCCGGAGGAAATCACGGCTCGTTGTGATGAGTTCACGCCAGATTCCCTGAAAGCCTTATCATTGTGGCTAACACGCAATAATGAGCAGGATTACGGGAAGATAACTCCACGCGAAGATTAATCCAAACCCGCAATAAAAAAAGCCCCGGACAGGGGCTTTTATGTTTTCTGCATTTATCTTATTGATTATCTGACAATAATACCCAGCAAGATACCCAGAGCACCAAAGTCAGCATCACTGAATGTGGTATTGGCAAAACCGATATCGCCCAATACTGGCAGTAGGAATACTGGCAGGAAGGTAATTAACAAACCTTGAGCGAATGCACCTAAAATGGCGCCACGGCGTCCACCGGTCGCATTACCAAATACCCCAGCAGCAGCACCGACGAAGAAGTGCGGCACTACACCTGGAATAATCACTGTCATGTTCATCAAATACAGCGCGAACATACCGATTAGGCCAGCGGCAAAGCTGCTCAGGAAACCAACCAATACCGCATTTGGCGCGTAAGGGAAGACAACCGGGCAATCCAGTGCGGGTTTGGCGTTAGGGACTAACTTGTCGGAAATCCCTTTAAAAGCAGGGACAATCTCGGCAATAACCATACGCACACCTTGCAAGATGATGTATACACCAGCAGCAAAAGTAATGGATTGCATCAGTGAGAACATAAACCAGTTTTTACCACCGCTTAGACTTTTCACCACTTCCGGCCCAGCAAACAGGCAAGTTACGATGAAAATAATGCACATGGTAAAGGAGATGGCAACTGGCGTATCGCGCAAGAACAACAGGCTTTTTGGCACATTCATATCTTCAGTTGAATGTTCTTTATTACCAAACTTACTGCCGATAAAACCTGCTAAGACATAAGACAAAGTAGAGAAATGGCCAATTGCCACGTCATCAGACCCGGTCACCTTTTTCATATAAGGGTGAGCAATGGCTGGGAAAAATACCATGGCAACCCCAACAACCAGTGAACCGATAACAATCAGTGTTACCCCGGTAATTCCGGCAGTTGCCAGAATAACCGCCACCATCATCGACATAAACAGGGTGTGATGCCCGGTCAGGAAGATGAATTTCCACGGTGTAAAACGAGCAATCAGAATATTGATAACCATAGCGAAGAACATAATCATCGCCATTTCTTTACCAAAACTCTTCTGCGCCACTGAAACTATGGCTTCGTTATTTGGCACTACGCCCTGAATACCAAAGGCATGTTGGAAAATATTGGCGAAATCACCCAGAGATGAAACCACCAAGCCAGCACCTGCACCCAAAATCACAAAACCCATAATGGTTTTTACGGTGCCTTTAATACACTCCGTTACCGGTTTTTTCTGTGCAATCAGGCCGATTAAAGCAATCAGACCCACTAACACTGCCGGTTCGGAAAGAACATCACTCATTAAAAAGCGAAAGAAATCCATGCCAGCCTCCGGTTACAAAGCGCCTAATTCGGTTAATGCCACAGATAAACGTTCTTTCATGGCTTTCTTATCTATCATGTTATCCAGAGCAACAATTTTGCCTCCTACAGCCTGAGCAACCAGCTGTTCGGCAATATCTTTGGTGCCGATGAAAATGTCACTTGGTGTTCCTTTGGCAGAGCCCAGGTCAACATGATCAACTTCTGCACTGACCGCCAATTCTTTCAGAATATTTTTGATGCTAATTTCCATCATCAGGCTGGTACCTAAACCGTTACCGCAAACCACTGTAATTTTCATTTTCTTTCCCCTTGAAATTTATATCCGAACCTAATGTTTTGACTAATAACGCGCAATAACAGACAAGATATCCTGCTGTGTTTTAGCATTAAGTAAGGCGGTCACATCGTTATCGTTATCGAACAATTGAGCGAGTTGAGAAATAGCCTCGATATGGCTAGTACTGTCTGTCGCAGCTAACACTATGAGTAACTTAACCGGGTCGTTACCTTCTGCATTGAAAGTGACACCCTCGGTAATGACGGTTAATGCCAGAGCAAGTTTATTCGCACCTTCTTCCGGGCGGGCATGTGGCATTGCAATCCCCGGGCCGACAACATAGTAAGGGCCAATAGCCTCATGGGAGCGATAAATTGCCTCGACATAACGCGGCTCAACAGATCCATTATCAATCAATGGTTTGCAGGATATTGCAATGGCGTCGCGCCAATCTTTTGCCTGATGAACCACCTGAATTACGTCCGGCGTTAACAGTGTTTTTAACATGATATATATGACTCCCTATGACTGTTAACGCGAGAGTAGATATTTATGGCTATTTTTAATGTGACGAATGTCTCAATTGATAGCGCTACCTGATAGCGCTATCAAAAATTGTGATAGCGCTATCATTTGTCATGTCCTGGACTTTGGCTATCTCCAAATAAGCCATATACAATGCAATGTATTGTCGAAGCCAATTTGGAATGGCTGGTGGTAACCAGGTAACCAGACAAGAAATTTTAATTAGGCAGGAAATCAGCATGGAAAAAACGCGTAAGCGCCGTAATACCGGGCGGGTCACTCTATCGGACGTAGCGAATTACGCCGGGGTAGGGTCGATGACTGTTTCCAGAGCGCTGCGAACGCCGGAGCAGGTTTCAGATAAGTTACGAGAAAAATAGAACAAGCGGTTGAAACTCTTGGTTATATTCCTAACCGTGCTGCTGGTGCTTTAGCATCTGGCCACAGTGATACTGTCGCGGTGTTAATTCCTTCATTAACTGACACAGCCAGTTCCCGATTTATGCAGGCGTTGCAACAGATTCTGAATAAAAATGAATTCCAACTATTACTAGGTTGCCACGAATACAACCAGCGCAAAGAAGCTGAAATACTGATGACGTTGCTACAAAGCAATCCGGCCGCAGTGGTGATATTTGGCTCACAATTGGCGGATAAAACTTATCAATTACTTGAGCGGGCTAATATTCCAACCGTGAATGTGGTGGGTTCTTATTTTAAAGGGGCCAAAATCACTTTAGAGGCGGCGTTCTTTGAGTCAGCTTATGAATTAAGCCGTCATTTGTTGGCGCGTGGTTATCATAATATTGGGTTTATCGGCGCTCATATGGATAACCGTCTGCAACGCCAGCAACTGAACGGTTGGCATAGAGCGATGTTAGAACATTACAAAAATGCGGATCAATCTGTCACTACACCAGAGACTGCCAGCTTACAGTTTGGCCGCTATGCACTAACAGAAATACTCCAGCGGCAACCTGAATTGGATGCTGTGATATGCAGCCATGAAGATATTGCTCTTGGTGTGTTGTTTGAATGTCAAAGGCGGCTGTTGAAAATCCCAAGTGGTATTGCGGTGGCGTGTTTAGACGGTTCTGATAGCTGTGATCAAACCCACCCGACACTGACTTCAATGCGTATTGATTACAAAAAAATGGGTAAAGAAGCCGGTAAGATGTTGATTAATATGCTGGATGATAATGAAGAGGGCAAGCCAGAAGAGCCGGTGAGTCAAAGTTTTAGCTATAAGTTTGAACCTCGGCAAAGCACCTGAATATTCAGCAAACAAAAACGCCAGCTCGAGGCTGGCGTTTGTTTTGGAACCACTTTAGCAAGCTAATCCGAAGATTAAGATGCGTCAGCTTGCGCTGATTGAATTGCTGTCAGTGCCACGGTATAGACGATATCGTCAACCAGAGCACCACGAGACAAATCGTTCACAGGCTTGCGCATACCTTGCAGCATTGGCCCAATAGAGATTAGGTCAGCGGAGCGTTGTACGGCTTTATAGGTGGTGTTACCGGTGTTCAAGTCTGGGAAGATGAACACGGTAGCTTTACCTGCAACCGGTGAGTTAGGCGCTTTAGATTTAGCCACATCTGCCATGATTGCCGCATCATACTGTAATGGGCCATCAATGATAAGGTCAGGACGTTTTTCTTGGGCTAAACGAGTCGCTTCGCGTACTTTCTCTACATCACTACCTGCACCAGAATTACCGGTGGAGTAAGAGATCATGGCTACACGCGGTTCAATACCGAATGCCGCAGCAGAATCAGCAGACTGGATAGCAATTTCTGACAGTTGCTCAGCCGTTGGGTCTGGATTGATAGCGCAGTCACCGTAAACCAGAACCTGGTCAGGTAGCAACATGAAGAATACAGAAGAGACCAGTGAGCTGCCCGGTGCGGTTTTGATCAACTGCAACGGTGGGCGGATAGTGTTAGCGGTGGTATGAACTGCACCAGACACCAGGCCGTCAACTTCGCCTTTCTCCAGCATCAAGGTGCCGAGAACCACGTTGTCTTCCAATTGCTCACGAGCTACCACTTCGGTCATGCCTTTGCTCTTACGCAGCTCAACCAGACGAGGAACATATTGCTCACGCACAGCAACCGGATCGATGATTTCAACGCCTTTACCCAGCTCAATACCTTGAGCCGCAGCAACACGTTGGATCTCTTCTGGATTACCCAGCAGCACACAAGTGGCGATACCACGTTCAGCACAGATAGAAGCGGCTTTAACGGTACGTGGCTCATCACCTTCTGGCAGCACGATACGTTTGCCTGCTTTACGTGCCAGTTCCGTCAGCTCATAACGGAATGCCGGTGGGGACAGGCGACGTGAACGCTCAGATGTTGCGCTCAGAGAATCAATCCACTCACTGCTGATATGGCTGGCAACGTAGTTTTGCAGCTTCTCAACACGTTCATGGTCATCTGCTGGTACTTCCAGATTAAAGCTTTGCAGGCTCAGAGAGGTCTGCCAAGTGTTGGTATCAACCATAAATACTGGCAGGCCAGTTTGGAAGGCACGCTCACACAACTTTCTGATAGGTTCGTCAATGGCGTAGCCGCCGGTCAACAAGATAGCGCCGATTTCAACGCCATTCATTGCTGCCAGGCAAGCAGAAACCAACACGTCTGGACGGTCTGCAGAAGTTACCAACAGAGAGCCTGGGCGGAAGTGTTCCAGCATATGCGGGATACTACGAGCACAGAAAGTCACGGACTTAACGCGGCGAGTATTGATGTCACCTTCGTTAATAATGCGCGCATTCAGGTGCTTACACATGTCGATTGCGCGGGTTGCAATTAACTCGAAGCTCCAAGGCACACAACCGAGAACTGGCAGTGGGCTATTGGCGAACAGCTGTTTCGGATCGATATTTGCAACACTGGCCTTGGTTGAATCATCAAAAATTTCAGACAGGTCAGGGCGGGTGCGGCCTTGTTCATCAACCGGAGCATTCAGTTTGTTAATGATAACGCCAGTGATGTTTTTGTTTTTGCTGCCACCGAAGCTAGAACGAGCCAGTTCGATGCGTTCTTTCAGTTGATCTGGTGAATCATTACCCAATGAAATTACAAACACAATTTCCGCATTCAGGGTTTTGGCGATTTCATAGTTTAGCGCATTGGCAAACTGATGTTTGCGGGTTGGCACTAAGCCTTCAACCAGAACCACTTCAGCATCTTTTGTATTTTCGTGATAACGGGCAACAATTTCTTCCATCAACACGTCTTGCTGGTTAGAACTCAGCAAGGCTTCCACATGATTCATATTGAGCGGCTCAGCAGCAGTGATGCTGGAGTTTGCGCGAATGATAGTGGTGGTTTGGTCAGGTGCATCATTGCCAGCACGTGGTTGTGCGATTGGCTTGAATACGCTTAGGCGCACACCTTTTTGTTCCATGGAACGGATGACACCCAAGCTGACGCTGGTTAAACCAACGCTGGTGCCGGTAGGGATCAACATTATAGTACGGGACACGGCTAAACCTCTTTACGGTTGCTCGTTAGTCAAAAGCAACACCGCCAGCCTTGGCTGACGGTGTTAAGGATACTTACGCGGTAAGACGAGAGGCGTCTTGCGCGATGACCAATTCTTCATTGGTCGGGATAACCAGAGCCAGGCGGCTGCCATCTTTGGTGATGGTGCCAGACTTGCCAAAGCGTGCTGCCAGGTTGCGTTCGTGGTCAATTTCAAAACCTAGCAGGCCCAGTTTGTCCAAGGTTAATTCGCGTACCATTGCGGCGTTTTCACCAATACCGCCAGTGAATACAACTGCATCCAGACGGCCATCCATCAATGCAGTATAAGCACCGATGTATTTAGCCAGGCGGTGACAGAACACATCCATTGCGCGGCGTGCATCTGCTTTGGTGTCATAGTTGTCTTCAACATAACGGCAGTCACTGGTGACTTCAGTCAGACCTAACAGGCCAGATTCTTTGGTCAACATTTTGTTGATTTGATCAACACTCATCCCCATTGCATCATGCAGATGGAAAATGATTGCCGGGTCAATATCACCACTACGGGTGCCCATGACCAGACCTTCCAGTGGTGTCAGGCCCATAGAAGTATCAACACATTTACCGTTACGAACTGCAGTGACAGAACCACCATTGCCCAGATGGCAAGTGATTACGTTCAGCTCTTCCAGTGGTTTGTTCAGCGTTTTAGCGGCTTCCTGGCTCACGTAGAAGTGGCTGGTGCCGTGCGCGCCATAGCGACGGATACCGTGCTCTTTGTATAAATTGTACGGCAGGGCGTAAAGGTAAGACTCTTCCGGCATGGTCTGATGGAAGGCCGTGTCAAAGACGGCGACATTTTTATCAGCCAGATTCGGGAAGGATTTCAATGCCTCAGCAATACCGATCAGGTGAGCAGGGTTATGCAGTGGTGCAAACGGGATGGAATCTTTGATACCCTGAATAACTTCTTCGGTAACGATAGCTGACGCAGTGAATTTCTCGCCACCATGAACAATACGGTGACCAATAGCTGTCAGTTGAGCAGATAGCTCTGGTTTTTGTGCCAGAATAGTATTAACAATGAATTTCAGTGCTTCGCTGTGTGCGGCACCAGCACCCAATGCGGCTTCGTGTTTACCGCCATCCATTTTCCATTTGAGGCGTGCCTCTGGCAGGTGGAAGCATTCGGCTAAACCAGAGAGGTGTTCTTCACCATTGGTTGCGTCGATGATAGCGAATTTCAGGGAAGAGCTACCGCAGTTAAGAACCAGTACTAGCTTACTCGACATGGAAGTACCTATTTATAGTCGTGTTCGACACTTGTTTTGGCATGATTGATACAAATATTGTATCTGGAGGACCAAAATAGCGAGAAACACGTGGTTAATAAAACGTCAATCTGTCCAAAAGCGTAGCGCATATTGGCGTCGACATTAATGATTAACATCATGCGATAGCGAAAAAAGCATGATGATGGAAAAATCGCCGGTGAAACAGTAATGCCTGGTGGTAAAAACCGGTGCGATTTAACAAAATTAGTTTAAATGCTGCAAAAATTTGACATATTTATCGTCATCTTCTAGCGGCAAAAAGGCCGGTCTAGGATACCGATAGCGCCGCCTAAAAACAAAATATATTTAACAGACTAATTTTTAGTTTGTGGATTACAAAAAAAATTTTAATTTTTGCTTGTGAAGTTGAGGTGAGCCATGACAACAAAACCCTCTGATACCTTAAGTTGGTTTCAGGTACTCCAGCGCGGTCAGCACTACATGAAAACCTGGCCTGCGGATAAACGCTTGGCACCGGTGTTTCCAGAAAATCGTGTCGCGATCGCGACTCGTTTTGGCATCCGCTTTATGCCACCGCTGGCTATTTTCACTCTGACCTGGCAAATAGCGCTTGGCGGGCAATTAGGGCCGGCCATTGCGACTGCATTGTTTGCCTGTGGTTTACCATTACAAGGATTATGGTGGTTAGGTAAGCGGGCGATTACGCCGTTACCACCCACTTTATTGCAGTGGTTCCACGAGGTTCGTACCAAACTGGTTGACGCCGGGCAGGCAGTGGCACCAATTGAACAAACGCCAACTTACCAGTCTCTTGCCGATGTGCTGAAACGCGCTTTTAAACAACTGGATAAAACGTTTCTCGATGATTTGTAACCCTCAGCACGGCCTATGTGTTTGATGATGCCAATAGTGGAGTGGTAGATAAATACCTATTGGGGTTTTTTATGCATCTTGCGGGCAGCTGCGCAAATCCCCTGTCAAATCAAAGTATGGCCTAACTCGGTGTGCGATGATTTCCTCATTATTTATGTTTTAGGAGTATTAGTGATGGATATGACCAACGCCCAACGTCTTATTTTGTCTAATCAGTATAAAATGATGACCATGCTGGACCCGGAAAATGCTGAGCGCTATCGCCGCCAGCAAACTATTGTCGAACGCGGCTTTGGTTTGCAGATGCGCGAACTGGATCGTGACTTTGGCGAAATGAGTGAAGAGACGTGCCGCACTATTATTAATATCATGGAGATGCATCATGCTTTGCAAGTCTCCTGCGGCAATTTGAAAGACAAACAAGATTTGGATGAGCGCCGCATTGCATTCCTCGGTTTTGATGCTGCGACTGAATCTCGTTACCTGAGTTATGTACGCTTTATGGTCAATACAGAAGGGCGTTATACTCATTTTGACTCCGGAACTCATGGTTTTAATTCCCAAACACCCATGTGGGATAAATACCAACGTATGCTGGCCATTTGGCAATCATGCCCGCGCCAGTACCATTTGAGCGCTGTTGAGATTTCGCAAATTATTAATGCCTGATTGGTTGGTGTATTGGGTATTACGAATCTATTGATGAGGATGTGCTTGTGAAGTGTAAAGGTTTTCTTTTTGATTTGGACGGGACTTTAGTTGATTCATTACCGGCAGTCGAACGTGCCTGGATTGGCTGGGCGCAAAGTCAGGGTATTGACCCATCACAAGTACTAGAGTTTATCCATGGAAAACAAGCCATTACCTCTCTTCGTCATTTTATGCCGGGTGCCAGTGATGCTGAACTTCAGGCGGAATTTCTGGCATTAGAGCACATCGAGGCCAATGATACTGATGGCGTGACCGCATTGCCGGGTGCGGTATCATTGCTGGAGCGGCTTAACAGTCTGTCCATCCCTTGGGCTATTGTTACATCAGGTTCAGTTCCCGTGGCTTCAGCCCGTCGTGCTGCGGGGCATTTACCCGAGCCGAAGGTGTTTGTAACTGCGGAACAAGTAAAACATGGGAAGCCTCAACCTGATGCTTACCTGCTGGGGGCTGAGCGTTTAGGACTGGCACCGGCAGATTGTATTGTGGTTGAAGATGCTCCCGCCGGGATTTTGTCAGGGTTGGCGGCGGGCTGCCAGGTGATTGCCGTGAATGCACCAGCAGATACCCCAAAACTGGATCAGGTAGATTTAGTCCTCAGTTCACTTGAGCAAATTGCAGTTGAAAGTACCGCTGATGGCGCAGTTGTGCGAGTTATCCGCGAATAATTTTTTGTCGGAATATATTGATTGAGAGCGCCTAATGGCGCTCTTTTGCTATTCTAGTTCTGGCCAGAAAATGATTGCATTGAAAGGGGAGGCAAACTGTCTTCCAAACTATGAAGATTTTGTGGTATGACCCGAATAATCCCACCGCGCGGGCTATCAATGTCTGCTATCAATGTTAAAGAGAATGAAATAATTAAAGGTAAGATTAAGGTCATAATCTTGCCATTTTTACCCTGTTTTGAGCCATAACCAACTAAAGCACAACTGCAAACTGCAATAATTAGCATCAATAACCAGGCAGCATGCGGGATTCTATTCCACCATGCGGATTGTGTGTAACTCGCTGAATTTAAAACATCATTCATCCCCGCGACCACTAAGGCTCTTACCGGATCAGGGTGTTGATTCACCGGTTCCAATAATGTGACCCAAAGTGCAGTTTCCAGTTGATTGGTCTTATCGTTTATCTCTGCCAAATGCGTGTCATCGCGTGTGGTATAAAAAAGTACCCGTTGATTCAGATAGCGCATTAACAGTGCTTTGGTGGCGACACTGGATGCGGCGGGCAGATAATCGACACGTAAATATTCAGTACCAATGGCATTGGCTTCTGCCTCTTCGTAATTTTTACGCAAATCATAGCGACTGATGGCCATCGAAAAACTAAAACCAATAATCAGGCCCAGTAAGGTCAGTGTCGCTCCTTGAATGACAGTGAAGTTTTCACGAATGTTATCATCCAGATCCCGCCCTCGGCGGAAAAAGGCCTGACCGATATAAGCGGAGCTATACAACAGGGCAAGTGAGAGCAGAAAAAGTATAATCGGATAATCCGTGATATTGCTCATTCAGTACTCCAATCGAGATAATTCCAATGGCCGCCTGCTATTGACTATTATCAGTATAGTCATGTGGTTAAACACGAGTGAGGATCTGAAGATTTCAGCTAAATTTATTAACTGACGAAGATGGCATCTCATCTAGATGTTTTTTGCAGGAAAACATAATTAGTGCCATTGTGGGATGGTAACCGCATAAATTTACAGCCATTATTGATCTCAAACAGCGGTATTGACTTAAATTAATGTTTTACTACCAAAGCCGGATACTCCTTTTCACTTTTTGCCAATGAGGCCATTTTGAACAGCGAACTATTGTGGGTGTTGACGCTACTTCTGATAGCTATTGTGCTGTTTACTACTAATAAGCTGCGCATGGATGTCGTGGCATTGTTGGTGATTATTGCCTTTGTGATGAGTGGCACCTTGTCATTAGAGGAGGCGACCAGCGGATTTAGCGACCCCAATGTGATATTGATCGCGGCCTTGTTTGTGATTGGTGACGGGTTAGTGCGAACCGGGGTTGCCTACCAGGTGGGGGATTGGCTGGTGAAAGTGGCCGGTCACAGTGAAACCAAAATGTTGGCGTTGTTGATGGTGACCGTGGCGGGGTTAGGGGCATTTATGAGTTCGACCGGCGTGGTGGCCATTTTTATCCCAGTGGTGCTGAGTGTTGCCAGCCGGATGAAAATTTCCCCTGGGCGGTTGATGATGCCGCTGAGTTTTGCCGGGCTAATCAGTGGGATGATGACCCTGGTTGCGACTCCGCCCAATATGGTGGTTAACAGTGAGTTGTTGCGCGAAGGTATTAAAGGATTTGGTTTTTTCGGCGTCACGCCGATTGGCCTGATTATTTTGCTGATGGGGGTCGGCTATATGTTAGTTGCCCGGCGTTGGTTGGGTGGCAAGCAAGAAAGCACAGAAAAAGATCAGCAATGGAAGCGCCGCACTTTTCGTGATCTTATTCGCGATTATAAACTGAATGGCCGCGCCCGCCGTTTGGCTATTCGCCATGATTCCCCTTTAATTGGCCGCTCCCTTGATGAGCTGCATTTGCGTGCCCGCTATGGTGCCAATGTGGTGGGGATCGAGCGCTGGAAACGCTTTCGGCGGGTAATGGTGAGTGCGACTGGCTCATCTGAATTGCGCGAAAATGATGTGTTGCTGATTGATATGTCTGATTGTGATATCGATTTACGTGAGTTTTGCGCCGACCAAATGTTGGAACCTATGGTGCTGCGTGGCGAGTATTTCTCTGAACAGGCCCGAAACGTTGGGATGGCAGAAGTTTCTCTTATTCCTGACTCGGCCCTGTTGGGCAAGAGTTTGCGCGAGGTCACTTTTCGCACCCGATATGGCCTCAATGTAGTCGGTATTCGCCGTAATGGTAAGGCATTGGAAGGTAAACTGGTCGATGAAAAATTACAGTTTGGCGACATCTTATTGGTCATTGGTGACTGGAAACTGATCCGTCAATTACAGCAGAAAACCCGTGATTTTATTGTTCTGAATCTGCCGGCTGAAGTTGACGAAGTGGCTCCGGCTATCTCACAAGCCCCTCATGCTTTGTTTTGTTTGGCATTGATGGTTGCCATGATGTTGACCGACGAAGTCCCGAATGTGATTGCGGCGCTGGTGGCGTGTTTACTGATGGGGCAGTTTCGGTGCATTGATATGGAAAGTGCTTACCGCTCAATTCATTGGCCAAGCTTGATCCTCATTATCGGGATGATGCCCTTTGCGCAAGCACTACAAAAAACCGGTGGGGTGGATTTAATCGTCCGCGGGTTAATGGATGTTGCCGGTGGCATGGGGCCGCGAGTTATGTTGCTGTGTTTATTTGTCTTATGCGCCACTATTGGGCTGTTTATCTCCAATACGGCCACTGCGGTTTTGATGGCACCTATTGCGATTGCGGCGGCCCGTGAAATGTCAGTTTCTCCCTATCCTTTTGCGATGATTATTGGTATTGCGGCATCAGCGGCCTTTATGACACCGGTTTCTTCCCCGGTTAATACCTTGGTTTTAGGCCCCGGTGGCTATAAGTTTGGTGATTTTGTCCGGATGGGCGTGCCCTTTACTCTCTTAGTGATGGTGGTGAGTGTGATGGTGGTGCCGTTACTCTTCCCGTTCTGATTATCGGAAGATAATTGACTCGGCAGTCAGGTTCGGTTGTTAAGGTGATTGCGTTTGCTTAGCTTCATGTGTCTCAACCCTCAAAGGGGCCATAAGCGTGGCCCCTAAAATGTGCTGCTAACGTCAAACATCCCAATCTGACTCAAGGTAGTGCGACTCAATCCAGCGAATCAAGACTGATTTCATCTAAAGACAGGCTGAAACTGGGTACGAAAACTTGCATAAAGTAATCCATTTCAGGGCTTTGGCGCATGGAGAGAGTTTTCTCCAACCGCGCTTTCGCTTGGATGAATTCATTATTGCCGGCCGATAACTCCTCCAGACATTTCAGATAAGCACACAGGGCATCTGCCTGTTTAACCAGGGCTTTTTCCTCTTCGCTGTAATAATGTTCATCCAGTAAACAACGAAAATCATGTTGTAACTCTTTTGGCAGCATTTCGATCAATTTTTGCTGCGCGACTTTTTCTATCTTTTTGTATTCATGTGCAATTTGTGGATTGTAATATTTGATTGGTGTTGGTAAATCGCCGGTTATCACTTCACTGGCATCGTGATACATCGCCAATAGCGCGATACGATCGGCATTAAGATTGCCATTAAATTTACGATTCTTAATGATAGCCAGTGCATGAGCGACAAACGCCACCTGCAAACTGTGCTCGGACACATTCTCTGTGCGAACATTGCGCATCAACGGCCAGCGGTTGATCAGTTTTAAGCGGGATAGGTGAGCGAAGAAATGACTCATAGTTTTCTCTCTTTTTCTTTCTGAATACAGATATGGGGTAGTTTATCAGAGTGGTTATTGAGTTTGGTTGATATTAGTTCGGGTGAATAAGTTCAGTTACTGAATGTTGAATATTCAACATGGGATCTGATTGCGCGTAACATCAAAAGCCAATTCAAAACCCTGGTTTTGATGTTAAAAGCACATTTGAGCAGCCGAGTGAAGAGTGTAGCCAGGGAAATCCGGCTTGGACGCCGGGTTTAGGTGTCACGCGCAGGGAGCCGCGTAAAGCTGCCCCGTTAGCGAAATGATGAGTCGAGGGCATCCACGAAGTGGGCTGGCAATACGTGCGAAGCGCGGGGTTGCACAAGGGAGCCGCTGCCCCCTTGCCGGTTGAGGTGGTTAGGTAAACTATAAAACTTTAACAACCGAACTCACCTCCTAGCCGAATTCACCATCAAATCGAACTCGCCAACCTGCCGACAGAACATCCAATAAAATAATTACTGATGGTATGTCTCTAAGAACCGCCCTAACTTTCTAACAGCCATTTCCAACTCATCCACTCGCGGTAATGTCACAATCCGCACATGATCCGGGTACGGCCAGTTAAAGGCACTGCCTTGCACCAGTAATACTTTTTCCTGCAACAGCAGATCCAATACCAGTTTCTGATCGTCGTGCAAGTTAAACTTTTTGGCATCAATGCGCGGAAACATATATAACGCACCCTGAGGTTTCACGCAGGAAACACCCGGAATCTGATTGATTAGCTCCCAGGCGCGGTCACGTTGTTCATACAAACGCCCGCCAGGTTGGATAAACTCACTGATGCTTTGATAGCCACCCAGTGCCGTTTGAATGGCATGTTGCATTGGCACGTTGGCGCACAACCGCATGGATGCCAACATTTCCAACCCTTCAATATATCCTTTGGCATGTTTTTTCGGCCCATTCAATACCATCCAGCCCTGACGGAAACCGGCTACACGGTAAGTTTTGGACAAACCGTTGAATGTCACCGTCAGTAAATCTGGTGCCAGAGCAGCAATTGAATGATGCTGAGCTTCATCATATAAAATCTTATCGTAGATCTCATCGGCGAAAATAATCAGGTCATTTTGACGGGCAATTTCGACAATCTCCAGCAACAGCTCTTTGCTGTATACCGCGCCAGTCGGGTTGTTTGGGTTGATAATCACTATCCCACGAGTCCGCGGGGTGATTTTACTGCGGATATCATCCAAATCAGGGAACCAACCTGACTCTTCATCACACATATAATGCACAGCTTTGCCGCTTGAAAGCGACACTGCCGCCGTCCATAAAGGGTAATCTGGGGCTGGCACCAGCATTTCATCACCAAGATTCAGCAATGCTTGCATGGATTGCACTATTAACTCAGAAACGCCATTCCCAATGTAGATATCCTCAACCGTCAGGTCGCGCATATCGCGGGCCTGATAGTGCTGCATAATGGCTTTGCGCGCCGAAAACAGGCCTTTGGAATCGCAATAGCCCTGTGCGGTCGGCAAATTACGGATAACATCTACCAGAATTTCATCCGGTGCATCGAAACCAAACGGGGCAGGGTTGCCGATGTTGAGTTTCAGAACCTTGTTACCTTCTTCTTCAAGACGCTTAGCTTCTTTTAGCACTGGGCCACGAATGTCGTAGCAGACGTTGTCCAGTTTGCTGGATTTCTCAATGGGGGACATAAAAAATTGAGCCTTTTGCTGGTAAAAGCGTGTCCTCAGCGTGGAACACTGCAAGGTGTCCAATGTACTCCGACGCCGCTAATTTTTGAAGTTATACCCGTCATTTTTCAAACTTCAGCTGTGTTGACTGTTTCCGCTTATGTTCTCACCTGGATTGTTATGTCCAATTGATGAGTTTTTCTGAAGTTTTATCCAGGCTGGTTTTAATATAAATAACCATTAATAAAAATAGTTCTCATTAAGGTTGAGATCCCTTTTTTAGAGGTGACCATTTTATGGTCTCTCGGGTATTGGTGTCCAACTATGCTGTATTGCAGCCTTAAATATCTCAATTCAACAGTTTATTTCATCATACATATTTGGTTATGCAAAAAAATGGAATTATGTAAATAGGAAAACTATTAAGAATGTCTAATGTTACCCTTAAAGTTCATTATCAAACACCTAGTGTTAATAGTTGAATTTTCTCAGTTAGATAAAAAAAGCATAGAGAGATACATTGATATTTTTTAATATTTATTAACTAGTTAACTTTGATTTTTTAATTAAAATGGCGTCAACAGCTTTTATATAGGCCTGATAACAGCCGGTTTTATAAAGAAAAAAAATCTTCATTATCGAAAATTTAGCCATTTTGTATGACCGGTTTTACAAACAAATACCGAGTTCTACCAATAGTTTTTTATAAAAAGAGATAGCGGTAACGAAATATAAGTAAATTTTTTGCCCTACTCTAATGAGTGGGGTACTGTCATACTTAGCATTGTTCCTTATTGATGATGCTGATACTTAAACACCAGGGTAGTTTGTAATTAGAATTCAAAAAAGTGAAGAATACACTATGACAACCGCAAATCGTCCGATAATTAATCTCGACCTCGATCTGCTTAGAACCTTTGTAGCTGTTGCTGACTTAAATACTTTCGCCTCTGCTGCGGCAGCGGTTTGTCGAACTCAGTCGGCAGTTAGCCAACAAATGCAACGGTTAGAACAGTTAGTTGGTAAGGAGTTATTTGCCCGCCATGGGCGTAACAAGTTACTTACTGAACATGGTCTCCAGTTACTTGGCTATGCCAGAAAAATATTACGTTTCAATGATGAAGCTTGTACGTCACTTATGTACAGCAATATAGAAGGGTCGCTTATTATTGGCGCATCTGATGATACTGCCGATACATTACTGCCTTTCTTGCTAAACCGAGTGGCGACGCTCTATCCTCGACTGGCAATAGATGTGCGGGTAAAACGCAGCCCACTTATTGCAGATATGTTGAGCCAGGGCGAAGTGGATTTGGCTATTACTACAGCCAAGGTCGATACTCATCCTCATGTTTTCTTAAGGACATCACCGACTCTTTGGTACTGTTCCGCCGATTATCAGTTCCAGTCTGGCGAATCAGTGCCTTTAGTGGTGATGGATGAGCCAAGCCCCTTTCGCGATATGGCAATAGAGCATTTAACTCGAGCGGGAATTGCGTGGCGCATTGCTTATGTTGCCTCTTCACTTTCTGCCATTCGAGCGGCAGTCAGAGCTGGGTTGGGTGTGACCGCCAGACCCATTGAGATGATGAGCCCTGACTTACGCGTGTTGGGTGAAGCAGAAGGGCTGCCGCGTCTGCCGGAAACAAATTACTCGCTATGTAAAGGCAATCAGTGTGGTAACGAATTGGCATCTGCTATTTTCGATGCCATGCAGGCCGGCCATCAACATAGCTTACCGCTGGGTTCGGATTTAATCCTAGGCTCTGATTATTTAACAGACGATAAAAACTAGCGTTCATCTCAGGAATTTATCATAAGCCCCTTATTTTAGGGGCTTTTTTTTTGTTTTTTTAGTAAGACATTCTTTTTTGTTCACTTAAGTTTAATTTAACCTCTTAAAGGTCGCTTTACTGAGCTTATGGGTATTTTACAGTCTTGGATTTCAGCTAATAAAGCTGATTAGCTTAGGATTTGATGCAGATTTTATTAATTACTACTTATTAAAACACTGTTTCATTATTAATGAATACCAAATGGTCACTTTTAATGCTGAATATTTATGAAATAACACTCAAAACGTGTTCTGGATCAAAAAAATACCCCTAGCTAGTGAGTGGAAGAACCGGTTATTCCTGAGACAATGGTATAGTTAAACAGAATTATTCATGTTGGTTTATATGTGTATGTTCTGACTTAACTAATTACTGACTCGATTTAGCTTACCGAGTCGCACCAAATGTTAAGTTAGATCGTGCGTTTGTAAATTAATCTGTAGTTACTTTTGTCAAAGTTGACAAAAGGTTACTGAAAGGAGTAAAAAGCCCACAGTAAAACACTGGCTAAACAGTTGTAATAACAGTGTGTTTTGTGTGGTTTTTTATCCTTCCCTTTGAATCGATGTGGTGCACTAACTGCCAATACAAGAGCAGGATGTTCGACACCACTTTTGATGAGTAAGCAATGAGTATGTCAACAACCACTGAAGTTATCGCTCATCATTGGGCGTTTGCTGTATTCCTGATCGGCGCTATCGGGCTGTGCGGTTTGATGCTCTTGGGGGCATTCTTCCTGGGCGGCAGAGCTCGTGCCCGGGCCAAACACGTCCCCTATGAGTCTGGTATTGACTCAGTAGGCTCTGCGCGTATGCGCCTGTCTGCTAAGTTCTACCTGGTCGCCATGTTCTTCGTTATTTTCGATGTTGAAGCCCTGTACTTGTATGCATGGTCAATCTCTATCCGTGAGAGTGGCTGGGTCGGCTTTATCGAAGCAACCATTTTTATTTTGGTGCTCTTGGCTGGTTTGGTTTATCTGGTGCGCATTGGCGCTCTGGATTGGACTCCTGCGCGCTCTAATCGCCGCGTGAGCAAACCGAGCATCGTCAAGTACGCCAGCAGTCATCCGCAAGATAGTGGTCAATAAATACAGCGAGGCATTAACATGGACTATACGCTCACCCGCATAGACCCTAACGGTGAGAACGACCGTTACCCCCTGCAAACTCAGGAAACCGTCAGCGGCGATCCTCTCGAGCAACATGTCCACCGTAGTGTTTACATGGGTAAACTTGAGAACGCCATGCATGACATGGTGAACTGGGGGCGTAAAAACTCTCTTTGGCCGTATAACTTCGGCCTTTCTTGCTGTTATGTAGAGATGGTGACGTCGTTCACCGCCGTGCATGACGTCGCCCGTTTCGGTGCAGAAGTATTGCGTGCTTCGCCGCGTCAGGCCGATTTTATGGTGGTGGCGGGTACTTGCTTTACCAAAATGGCCCCCGTCATTCAGCGTTTGTATGAACAAATGCTGGAACCTAAATGGGTTATTTCTATGGGCGCCTGTGCTAACTCTGGTGGCATGTACGATATTTATTCTGTAGTCCAGGGCGTAGATAAATTCCTACCAGTCGATGTCTATATTCCAGGTTGTCCACCGCGCCCGGAAGCTTATATGCAAGCACTGCTGTTGCTACAGGAATCTATCGGTAAAGAGCGCCGTCCTCTTTCTTGGGTTGTTGGTGATCAAGGGGTTTACCGCGCCAATATGCAGCCAGAAAGAGAACGTAAGCATGCTGAACGAATTGCAGTAACTAACCTGCGTACCCCTGACGAGATCTAAACCTGTTATTTTTGAAAGAAAATAGTAGGTAAGAACTTGGTACGTAAGTGATTTGTTCTTGGGTGGAACTGTTTTTCTTCCAGAACATGTGTGCGGCAAATGACCACAAATGACACATTCAGTGTGGTGAAAAAACAGTGTGGTGAATAAATAATGACCGATTTAACGACGTCCGATAGCACCCAGCCGGCATGGCAGACCCGTGATCATCTTGATGATCCGGTGATTGGTGAACTGTCGAACCGTTTTGGGCCAGAGGCCTTTGTTGTTCAAGCCACCCGTACCGGTATGCCCGTGGTATGGGTCAAACGTGAACAATTACTGGAAGTAATGACGTTCCTAAGAAAACAACCGAAGCCGTATGTCATGCTGTTCGACTTGCATGGTGTGGATGAGCGCCTTCGAACTCACCGCCAGGGCCTCCCTGAAGCGGATTTTTCTGTTTTCTATCATTTGCTTTCCATCGAACGCAACCGCGACATTATGCTGAAAGTGGCACTGTCTGAAAAAGACCTGCACCTGTCCACAGCAACCAAGATTTTCCCTAATGCCAACTGGTATGAGCGCGAAACCTGGGAAATGTTCGGTATTACTTTTGATGGTCACCCGCATCTGACGCGCATCATGATGCCGCAGAGTTGGGAAGGTCACCCGCTGCGTAAAGATTACCCAGCCCGTGCTACCGAGTTCGACCCTTATGTGCTGACCAAGCAGAAAGAAGATCTGGAAATGGAGTCTTTGACTTTCAAACCAGAAGACTGGGGCATGAAACGTGGAACCGAAAACGAGGACTTTATGTTCCTCAACCTCGGCCCGAACCATCCCTCGTCACACGGTGCATTCCGTATCGTGTTACAGCTTGATGGCGAAGAAATTGTCGACTGCGTGCCAGATGTGGGTTACCACCATCGTGGCGCGGAGAAGATGGGCGAACGCCAGTCTTGGCACAGCTACATTCCTTACACCGACCGCATCGAATATTTGGGTGGTTGCGTTAACGAAATGCCTTACGTGCTGGCAGTTGAAAAACTGGCGGGCATTGAGGTACCGGATCGCGTTAAAACCATCCGCGTCATGCTGTCTGAACTCTTCCGCATCAACAGCCATTTACTCTATATCAGTACCTTTATCCAAGACGTTGGCGCAATGACGCCGGTGTTCTTCGCCTTTACCGACCGGCAGAAAGTGTATGACTTGGTTGAAGCCATCACCGGTTTTCGTATGCACCCGGCCTGGTTCCGTATTGGTGGCGTAGCCCACGACCTGCCGCGTGGCTGGGAACGTCTGCTGCGTGATTTCCTTGACTGGATGCCAAAACGTCTGGATTCCTACGTCAAAGCCGCTTTACAGAACAGCATCCTCAAAGGGCGTTCTGTTGGCGTTGCCGCCTATAATGCTAAAGAGGCTTTGGAATGGGGGGTGACCGGCGCTGGCCTGCGCGCTACGGGCGTCGAGTTTGACGTGCGTAAATGGCGTCCATATTCCGGTTATGAGAACTTTGATTTTGAGGTTCCAGTCGGTAATAACGGCGACTGCTATGACCGCGTGATGCTGAAAGTGGAAGAATTACGTCAAAGCCTGCGCATTCTGGAGCAATGTTATAAAAACATGCCAGAAGGGCCGTTTAAGGCTGACCATCCATTGACCACACCGCCACCGAAAGAGCGTACGCTGCAACACATCGAAACGCTGATTACTCACTTCCTGCAAGTTTCATGGGGCCCAGTGATGCCAGCTAACGAATCATTCCAAATGGTTGAAGCGACCAAAGGGATCAACAGCTACTATCTGACCAGTGACGCGAGCACCATGAGCTATCGCACTCGGATACGTACCCCAAGTTATGCCCATTTGCAGCAGATCCCATCGGTTATCCGTGGCAGCCTGGTATCTGACTTGATCGTCTATCTGGGCAGTATCGATTTTGTAATGTCTGATGTGGACCGCTAATTATGAGCAACCAAAAAGAGACTCAGGTAACTAACGAAAACCAAAATGTGGCGGCCCTGGCAGTCAATGCGGCTGAGCCTGCGACCACAGCTGAAGTTTTCGAATTGAGTGCTGAAGAACGTGATGCTATCGAACATGAAAAGCACCATTACGAGGATGCCCGCGCTGCGTCAATTGAAGCACTGAAAATCGTGCAGAAAAAACGTGGTTGGGTGCCAGATGGGGCGATTTATGCCATTGCTGATGTGCTGGGTATCCCGGCCAGTGATGTTGAAGGTGTCGCGACATTCTACAGCCAGATCTTCCGCCAACCTGTTGGCCGTCATGTGATTCGTTACTGTGACAGCGTGGTGTGCCACATCACCGGCTATCAGGGGATCCAAGCGGCAATTTCGAAAAAACTCAGTATTCAGCCGGGTCAGACCACTTTTGACGGCCGCTTTACCTTGCTGCCAACCTGCTGTCTGGGTAACTGCGATCGTGGCCCTACCATGATGATCGACGACGATACTCACAGTTACCTGAAACCTGAAGATATTGAGAAGTTACTGGAGCAATATCCATGACCGCCAATTCAGGTTTTACTAAAAACGTTATCCGGACACCGGAAATGCACCCGCTGACCTGGCGCTTGCGCGATGACAAACAGCCGGTATGGCTGGATGAATATCGCAGCAAAACAGGGTATTTGGGCGCAGAAAAAGCCTTAAAAGGCATGGCACCTCCTGATGTTGTTAGCTTAGTCAAAGACGCGGGCCTGAAAGGGCGTGGCGGCGCGGGCTTCTCCACCGGTTTGAAGTGGAGCCTGATGCCAAAAGACGAAAGCATGAATATTCGGTATCTGCTGTGTAATGCCGATGAGATGGAGCCGGGCACCTACAAAGACCGTCTGCTGATGGAGCAATTGCCTCATTTGCTGGTGGAAGGGATGCTAATCAGTGCCTTTGCCCTGAAAGCTTACCGCGGCTATATCTTCCTGCGTGGCGAATATATTGAAGCTGCCGTTAACTTGCGCCGTGCTATTGCCGAGGCCACCGAAGCTGGTTTGCTGGGCAAAAATATCATGGGCAGCGGCTTTGATTTTGAGCTGATCGTCCATACCGGCGCTGGCCGCTATATTTGTGGTGAAGAAACGGCGTTGATTAACTCGCTGGAAGGCCGTCGCGCTAACCCGCGTTCCAAGCCGCCTTTCCCTGCATCTTCAGGGGTTTGGGGTAAGCCAACTTGCGTAAATAACGTTGAGACGCTGTGTAACGTTCCGGCCATTCTTGAGCATGGTGTGGAGTGGTACCAGGGGATTACCGCCGGTAAAAGTAATGATGCCGGTACCAAATTGATGGGCTTCTCTGGTCGGGTGAAAAATCCGGGCCTGTGGGAATTGCCTTTTGGTATCACGGCCCGTGAAATTCTGGAAGATTATGCCGGTGGCATGCGCGATGGCTTGAAATTCAAAGCCTGGCAGCCGGGCGGCGCAGGGACTGACTTCCTGACCGCTGACCATCTTGACTTGCCGATGGATTTTGAAAATATCGCTAAAGCTGGCAGCCGTTTGGGCACGGCATTGGCGATGGCGGTAGACCACGAAATTGGCATGGTTCCGCTGGTGCGTAATCTGGAAGAATTCTTTGCCCGCGAATCCTGCGGCTGGTGTACCCCGTGCCGTGACGGCCTGCCGTGGAGTGTGAAAATTCTGCGCGCGCTGGAACGTGGCGAAGGTCAACCAGGCGACATTGAGACGCTGGAACAGCTTTGCCGCTTCTTGGGCCCGGGCAAAACCTTCTGTGCTCATGCGCCGGGTGCGGTTGAACCACTACAAAGTGCGATTAAATATTTCCGGGAAGAATTCGAAGCCGGGATCGCCACTAAAGACTATGGCAATACCCGAGCCATAGCCGGTATTCAGCCTAACCTGTTAAAAGCGCGCTGGTAGCAGCATTGATGCCCTTGCTGTTTTCAGTAAGGGCCAGATTTTTTGATTAACGCTTGTAAACGAACCGTTTAAAGTCGTCGTGAGCGCCGGTCAGACGAGGAAAAAATCAGAAAGAAAGCAGAGTTTACTCTGGTAAATGAGCATTTCGGGCTGATTTTTGACGAAGTATCACCGAGCGCAACAGACATTAAACGTGTTCACGCACAGGCCACTTGGAAGCATGCATATGGCTACGATTCATGTAGACGGCAAAGAATACGACGTAAATGGGGCCGACAACCTGTTACAAGCTTGTCTCTCCCTGGGACTCGATATTCCTTATTTTTGCTGGCATCCGGCGCTGGGAAGCGTCGGCGCTTGCCGCCAATGTGCGGTAAAGCAATACCAAAACGCCGATGATACCCGTGGGCGTTTGGTTATGTCCTGTATGACCCCGGCCACCGATGGAACTTTTATTTCCATCGATGACGGCGAAGCCAAAGCATTCCGTGAGAGTGTGGTTGAATGGTTGATGACAAACCATCCGCACGATTGCCCGGTCTGTGAAGAAGGGGGTAACTGTCATTTGCAAGATATGACAGTGATGACCGGCCACAGCTTCCGTCGCTATCGCTTTAGCAAACGGACACACCAAAATCAGGATCTCGGGCCGTTTATCTCTCACGAAATGAACCGCTGTATCGCCTGTTATCGCTGTGTGCGTTACTACAAAGATTATGCTGATGGCACAGACTTTGGTGTCTACGGTGCGCACGATAACGTCTACTTTGGTCGTACTGAGAGTGGCACGCTGGAAAGCGAGTTCTCCGGTAACCTGGTAGAAGTGTGCCCAACCGGTGTGTTCACCGATAAAACCCATTCCGAGCGCTATAACCGGAAATGGGATATGCAGTTTGCGCCAAGTATCTGCCAACAATGCAGTGTGGGTTGCAACACCAGCCCCGGTGAACGTTATGGTGAATTGCGCCGTATCGAAAACCGCTACAACGGCAGCGTAAACCACTACTTTATGTGTGACCGCGGCCGCTTTGGTTATGGCTACGTCAACCGCAAAGACCGCCCACGTCAACCACAGCAATTACGGGGTAATGACTGGATCCACCTGAACGCCGAACAGGCGATGCAAGGTGCGGCAGATATTTTGCGTCAGGCGAAGAAAACCATCGGTATCGGTTCACCGCGCGCCAGTCTGGAAAGCAACTTTGCTTTGCGTGAACTGGTGGGTGCGGAAAACTATTACACCGGCATCGCCACTGGTGAGCAACAACGCCTGCAATTGATGCTGAAAGTATTACGTGACGGCGGTATCTACACCCCGGCACTGCGCGAAATTGAAAGCTACGATGCGGTGCTGATTCTGGGTGAAGATTTGACTCAGACTGGCGCACGTATCGCGTTGTCTGTTCGTCAGGCAGTGAAAGGCAAAGCGCGCGAAATGGCAGCAGCACAGAAAGTGGCTGACTGGCAAATCGCCGCCATCATGAATATCGGTCAGCATGCTAAACATCCGCTGTTTATCACTAACGTTGATAACACCCGCATGGATGATATTGCGGCATGGAATTACCGTGCGCCAGTGGATGACCAAGCCCGTTTAGGTTTTGCTATTGCGCATGCGCTGGATGAGTCAGCCCCGGCGGTTGATGATTTGGCGAAAGAGTTGAAAGGCAAAGTGGATATCATCGTGCAGGCGTTGGCCGGTGCGAAAAAACCATTGATTATCAGCGGTAGCAGTGCGGGCAGCGATGCCATCATTGAAGCGGCAGCGAACGTGGCGAAAGCCCTGAAAGGTCGCGGTGCTGATGTCGGTATCACTTTTGTTGCCAGTGCTGCAAACAGCATGGGCTTGGCAATGATAGGCGGTGGTTCACTGGATCAGGCCCTCGAATTGCTGAGCCAAGGTGATGCAGACAGCGTTATCGTGATGGAAAATGATCTGTATCGCCATGCAGCGAAAGATAAAGTCGATGCTGCGCTGGAGAAAGTCGCTAATCTGATCGTGGTCGATCATCAGCGCACTGAGATAATGGATAAGGCAGATTTGATTCTGTCGGCTGCCAGCTTTGCTGAAAGCGACGGTACGTTGGTCAATCAGGAAGGCCGTGCTCAGCGCTTCTTCCAGGTTTATGACCCAACGTATTACGATGACCCGAAAAAACCAGAAAGCCGCAGTATCATGCTGGAAAGCTGGCGTTGGTTGCATTCCCTGCACTCAACTTATACCAGCCGCCATGTAGACTGGACTCAGCTTGATCACGTGATCCAAGCTTGTGTGGCTGCATTGCCGCAGTTGGAAGGCATTGTTGAAGCCGCGCCGGATGCGACATTCCGTATCCGTGGTCAGAAACTGGCGCGTTCGCCGATTCGTTACAGTGGCCGTACTGCCATGCGCGCAGATATCAGTGTGCATGAACCACGTCAGCCGCAGGATATCGATACCCCGTTTGCCTTCTCAATGGAGGGGAACAACAGCCCACTGGCCGACCGTCAGCAGATTCCATTTGCCTGGGCACCAGGTTGGAACTCACCGCAAGCATGGAACAAGTTCCAGGCAGAAGTGGGTGGCAAACTGCGCTTTGGTGATCCAGGTGTGCGTCTGATTGAAGCCGGGGAGGGGACGCTCGGTTACTTTGATTCCGTACCGGCAGCCTTTAGCGCGAACTCGGGTAGCTGGCAGATTGCACCTTACTATCACCTGTTTGGTAGTGAAGAAATGTCGCAGCGCTCAGATGTTATTATGCAGCGGATGCCAGCACCTTACGTGATGGTCAATCCGGCAGATGCTGCCACTCTTGGGGTTAACCTCGGTACGTTAGTGGAATTCAACTGCGCCGGACAGACACTGCGTCTGCCAGTGCGTCTGAGTGAAACCTTGGCTCAGGGTCAGGTTGGCTTGCCGCTTGGCTTACCGGGTATTTCGCCGATTATGGTGGGTGCGCGAGTTGAGAATCTGCGGGAGGCAGTGCTATGAGCTGGTTTACCCCTGAATTGATTGAGATTTTAATCTCTGTCCTGAAAGCGGTAGTGATTCTGTTGGTGGTAGTGACCTGCGGCGCATTTATGAGCTTTGGCGAGCGCCGCCTGCTGGGTCTGTTCCAAAACCGCTACGGGCCAAACCGGGTGGGTTGGGGCGGGTCATTGCAGCTGGTTGCTGACATGATCAAAATGTTCTTCAAAGAAGACTGGGTTCCGCGCTTCACCGACCGGGCTATTTTTACCCTGGCCCCGGTGATTGCCTTTACCTCACTGCTGCTGTCTTTTGCCATCGTCCCGGTCAGCCCGACCTGGGCGGTTGCAGACCTTAATATCGGCATTTTGTTCTTCCTGATGATGGCGGGGCTGGCGGTTTACGCCGTGTTGTTCGCCGGTTGGTCGAGTAATAACAAATATTCTCTGTTAGGGGCGATGCGCGCATCGGCACAAACCCTGAGCTACGAAGTGTTCCTTGGCCTATCTTTGATGGGCGTAGTGGCACAGGCGGGCTCATTCAACATGCAAGATATTGTTAACTCTCAGGAACATGTCTGGAATGTTATCCCGCAATTCTTTGGTTTCTTGACCTTTGCTATTGCGGGTGTGGCAGTTTGTCACCGTCATCCCTTTGACCAGCCAGAAGCTGAACAAGAACTGGCCGATGGTTACCACATTGAATATTCCGGTATGAAATTCGGTTTGTTCTTCGTCGGTGAATACATTGGTATCGTGACTGTCTCTGCACTGATAGTCACCTTGTTCTTTGGTGGTTGGCAAGGCCCGTTCTTGCCGCCATTTATCTGGTTTGCGCTGAAAACGGCTTTCTTCATGGTGATGTTCATTCTGATCCGTGCATCCTTGCCGCGCCCACGTTATGACCAAGTGATGTCATTCGGCTGGAAAGTTTGCCTGCCGTTGACCCTGCTGAATCTGCTGGCGACTGCCGCGGTCATTTTGTACAACGCTCAATAAGGGGTGAATGAACCATGACGTTGAAAGAGTTAGTGGTTGGTTTCGGCACCCAAGTGCGCAGCCTGTGGATGATTGGCTCCCATGCCTTCCACAAGCGCGAAACCCTAATGTATCCGGAAGAACCGGTTTACCTGCCGCCGCGCTACCGTGGCCGAATTGTGCTGACGCGCGATCCGGATGGCGAAGAGCGCTGTGTTGCCTGTAACCTGTGCGCCGTGGCTTGCCCGGTTGGCTGTATTTCATTGCAGAAAGCCGAGCACAAAGACGGTCGCTGGTATCCGGAGTTTTTCCGTATCAACTTCTCCCGCTGCATTTTCTGTGGTTTGTGTGAAGAAGCTTGCCCGACTACCGCAATCCAGCTGACGCCGGATTTCGAAATGGGTGAGTTCAAACGCCAAGACTTGGTGTATGAGAAAGAAGACTTGTTGATCTCGGGGCCGGGTAAATATCCGGAATACAACTTCTACCGGATGTCCGGTATGGCGATTGATGGCAAGCCGAAAGGCGAAGCCGAAAATGAAGCCAAACCGATCGACGTTAAAGGTCTGATGCCTTAGGAGCCAGCTTCCATGGAATTTGCATTTTATATTGCAGCATTGGTGGCAGTGGTGGCGACTATTCGCGTTATCACTCATACCAACCCGGTACATGCGCTGCTGTACCTGATTATCTCTTTGCTGGCTATTTCAGCCGTGTTCTTCTCACTGGGCGCATATTTTGCCGGTGCGTTGGAAATCATCGTGTATGCCGGTGCCATTATGGTGCTGTTCGTGTTCGTGGTGATGATGTTGAACCTTGGCAAGGTTGAAGAACAAGAACGCGAATGGCTAAAACCGAGCGTATGGATTGGCCCCGGTTTACTGGCTCTGGTGCTGTTGTCGGTACTGATTTATGCCATTAGTTCGGTAACGGATTCTGGTATTAGCGGTGAAATGGTGGATGCCAAAGCCGTCGGTATCAGCTTGTTCGGCCCTTACGTACTGGCAGTGGAACTGGCTTCAATGCTGTTGCTGGCCGGTCTGGTGGTTGCCTTCCATATCGGGCGTGAACATAAGCCGGGTGAAGTCATGGGCGCCAGTGATTCAGCGAAAAGAAAAACGGAGGAACAAGCATGATCCCTCTACAACATGGCCTGATTTTGGCGGCCATCCTGTTTGTGCTGGGGCTGACGGGGTTGCTGATTCGTCGCAACCTGCTGTTTATGCTGATAAGCCTTGAAGTGATGATCAACGCAGCGGCGCTCGCCTTTGTGGTGGCGGGCAGTTATTGGGGTCAGGCTGACGGTCAGGTGATGTATATCCTGGCTATCACGCTGGCGGCAGCGGAGGCCAGTATTGGTCTGGCATTGCTGCTACAGCTGTATCGTCGCCGTCATACTCTGAATATCGATACAGTCAGTGAGATGCGCGGATGAACCTATTATATTTAACAATTCTGCTGCCACTGCTGGGCTTCTTGCTGTTGGCATTCTCCCGTGGGCGTTGGTCTGAAAATACCTCCGCTATTGTCGGGGTTGGCTCTATTGGTCTGACTGCGCTGGTGACCTTGTATGTTGCTGTCGATTTCCTCAGCCAGAAAGCGACCGGTGTTCAGGTCTTTGATCAGCACCTGTGGAACTGGATGTCTGTCGGCACCTTTAACATTCCACTTACCCTGACGTTGGACGGCTTGTCGCTGACCATGCTGTCGGTGGTGACGGGCGTTGGCTTCCTTATCCACATGTATGCCTCTTGGTATATGCGTGGGGAAGAGGGTTACTCCCGTTTCTTTGCTTACACCAACTTGTTTATCGCCAGTATGGTGGTGTTGGTGTTGGCAGATAACCTGATGCTGATGTATCTGGGTTGGGAAGGGGTGGGATTGTGCAGTTACCTGCTGATTGGTTTCTATTATACCAACCCAGCTAATGGCGCTGCGGCGATGAAAGCCTTTATCGTGACCCGTGTGGGTGATGTGTTCTTGGCCATCGCGCTGTTTATCCTGTATCAGGAATTGGGCACGTTAAATATTCGCGAGCTAATGGTATTAGCACCACAGAAACTGGAAATGGGCTCTACCGCCATTACCTGGGCGACGCTGATGCTGTTGGGTGGCGCGGTCGGTAAATCGGCGCAGTTGCCATTACAGACATGGTTGGCTGATGCGATGGCTGGCCCGACACCGGTTTCCGCACTTATCCATGCGGCAACCATGGTCACCGCCGGTGTGTATCTGATTGCTCGTACGCATGGCTTGTTCCTGATGGCACCAGAAGTTCTGCATCTGGTGGGGATTATTGGGGCGGTTACCTTGGTGTTAGCCGGTTTTGCCGCACTGGTACAAACCGACATCAAACGGGTCTTGGCCTATTCCACCATGAGCCAGATTGGCTACATGTTCCTGGCGCTCGGCGTTCAGGCGTGGGATGCGGCTATCTTCCACCTGATGACCCATGCCTTCTTTAAAGCCTTACTGTTCCTCTCCTCTGGTTCAGTGATTTTGGCCTGTCACCACGAGCAAAATATTTTCAAAATGGGCGGTTTGCGCAAGACTATCCCATTGGTTTATATCTGCTTCCTGGTGGGTGGTGCGGCGCTGGCAGCATTGCCAATCGTCACCGCGGGCTTCTACAGTAAAGACGAAATTCTGTGGGGCGCATTGGCCAGTGGCCATATCAACCTGATGGTTGCAGGGCTGGTTGGGGCATTCCTGACTGCGTTGTATACCTTCCGCATGATATTTATCGTGTTCCACGGTGAGCCAAAAACCAAAGCACATCCTGTTAAAGGGATAACTCATAGCTTGCCGCTGGTCGTGTTGCTGGTGTTGTCGACATTTGTTGGCGCGCTAATAACACCCCCACTGGCAGGTGTATTGCCAGAGCTTCACTTTGGTGACGAGGGCAAAATGCCACTGGAAATCTTCTCTGGTGTGCTGGTGGTTATCGGTATTGCATTGGCAGCGGTTCTGTATCTGGGCAAACGTCAGTTGGTAAACAGCATCGCGCAAAGTGCGCTGGGCCGCTTCTTTACGGTCTGGTGGTTCCACGCGTGGGGCTTCGACTGGCTGTACCATAACCTGTTTGTTCGCCCGTATCTGTGGATCGCAAGATTGTTGCAACGCGATCCGCTGAACTCACTGATGAATACCCCGGCGGTACTTTCGCGCTGGAGTAATCGTGGTTTGACTCTCAGTGAAAATGGACAGGTGCGTTGGTATGTCGCGTCTATGGGTTTGGGTGCAGTCGTTGTACTGGCTCTGTTGCTTTTCGTTTAATTAGGGACACAAAACGCCATGCTATTACCTTGGCTAATTCTTATCCCCTTTATCGGCGGCTTACTGTCTTGGCAGTGTGAACGCTTCGGTACCAGAGTACCGCGCTGGATAGCGCTACTCGCGATGGGGCTGACATTGGTGCTCTCCCTGCAACTGTGGGTGCAGGGCAACTATTCACTGATTAATCCAGCGGGTATTCCGCAGTGGCAGTCAGAATTCATCTTGCCGTGGATCCCACGGTTTGGTATTGAATTCCATCTGGCACTGGATGGTTTATCACTGCTGATGGTGGTGCTGACGGGCCTGTTAGGGGTGCTGGCTATCCTCTGTTCATGGCGCGAAATTCAGCGCAACCAGGGCTTCTTCTACCTGAATCTGTTGTGGATTCTGGGTGGGGTAATCGGCGTGTTCCTCGCCATCGACATGTTCCTGTTCTTCTTCTTCTGGGAAATGATGTTGGTGCCGATGTACTTCCTGATTGCGCTGTGGGGCCACAAAGCATCAGACGGTAAAACTCGCATCGCGGCGGCGACCAAGTTCTTCATTTATACCCAAGCCAGTGGCCTTATCATGCTGATAGCCATTCTTGGGCTGGTGTTTGTCCATTACAAAGCCACTGGCGTTTGGACTTTCAACTACGAAAACTTGCTGAAAACGCCGATGTCCCACCATGTCGAATATCTGCTGATGCTGGGCTTCTTTATCGCCTTCGCGGTAAAAATGCCGGTGGTGCCATTGCACGGTTGGTTGCCAGATGCACACAGTCAGGCACCGACGGCGGGTTCTGTCGACTTGGCGGGGATTTTGCTGAAAACCGCGGCCTATGGTTTGCTGCGTTTCAGCTTGCCATTGTTCCCGAACGCATCGGCTGAATTTGCCCCTATCGCCATGTGGTTAGGTGTTATCGGCATCTTCTACGGCGCGTGGATGGCATTCTGCCAGACGGATATCAAACGCCTGATTGCTTACACCAGTGTGTCACATATGGGCTTCGTGCTAATTGCTATCTATACTGGCAGCCAGTTGGCCTACCAAGGTGCGGTTATCCAGATGATTGCTCACGGTCTTTCTGCTGCGGGGATGTTCATCATCTGCGGTCAGTTATATGAGCGCCTGCATACACGTGATATGCGCCAAATGGGCGGCCTGTGGGGAAGAATCAAATACTTGCCGGCGCTGTCGCTGTTCTTTGCGGTGGCAACATTGGGGATGCCGGGTACCGGTAACTTCGTTGGCGAATTTATGATCCTGTTCGGCAGCTTCCAAGTGGTTCCGGTGATTACCGTGATTGCTACTTTTGGGCTGGTTTTTGCTTCGGTTTACTCGCTGATTATGATGCAGCGTGCTTATTACGGCGCGCCAAAATCACAAGAAGCATTACCGGGCATGAGTGCCAGGGAACTGTCCATCATCCTGCTGTTAGTGGTGTTGTTAGTCTTGCTGGGGGTTTATCCGCAGCCAATTCTTGACACCTCCCATGCTGCGATGAGTAATGTACAGCAGTGGTTCTCAGCTTCACTTCTTACAACAACAAGGCCGTAATTCGCCATGACAATAACTCCTCAACAACTGATCGCAATGCTACCGCTGTTGATCGTCGGATTGACGGTGGTGGTTGTGATGCTGTCCATTGCGTGGCGACGCGATCATTTCCTGAACGCCACTCTGACGGTTATCGGGCTTAACATAGCGCTGTTGTCACTTTACTTTGTTGGCCAAGTCGGGCCGATGGATGTCACGCCGCTGATGCGGGTTGACGGCTATGCGATGTTCTACACCGGGCTGGTGATTGTTGCCAGTCTGGCGACCAGCACCTTTGCTTATCCGTGGCTCAGTGGCTATCCGGATAACCGCGAAGAATTCTACCTGCTGGTGCTGATTGCCACCTTGGGGGGCATTCTGTTAGCCAGTGCTAATCATCTGGCTTCGCTGTTCCTCGGTATTGAGCTGATTTCCTTGCCGCTGTTTGGTCTGATTGGTTATGCCTATCGCCAAAAGCGCTCACTGGAAGCCAGTATCAAATATATGTTGCTGTCTGCGGCGGCATCGTCATTCCTGCTGTTCGGTATGGCGCTGTTGTATGCTGAATCCGGTAGCTTGTCTTTCGCCGGTCTTGGTAAAAGTCTGAGTGACTCGGTGATTCACCAGCCACTGATTTTGGCAGGGCTCGGGATGATGATTGTGGGCCTCGGCTTTAAATTGTCACTGGTGCCATTCCAACTGTGGACGCCGGATGTGTATCAGGGCGCGCCTGCTCCGGTATCTACCTTCCTGGCAACTGCCAGTAAGATTGCTATCTTTGCCGTAGTGATGCGCCTGTTCCTGTATGCTCCTGCCGCTGACAGTGAAGCCATTCGTCTGGTGCTGTCACTGATTGCGGTGGCATCGATTCTGTTCGGTAACCTGATGGCTATCAGCCAGACCAACATTAAGCGTCTGCTGGGTTATTCCTCTATCGCGCATCTTGGCTACCTGCTGATTGCGTTGGTGGCGGTACAAACCCATCAGTTGGCATTGGAAACTGTGGGTGTCTATCTGGCCGGTTATCTGTTTAGCAGCTTGGGTGCCTTCGGTGTGGTCAGCTTGATGTCCAGCCCGTACAAAGGCCCGGATGCAGAATCTCTGTTCTCCTACCGTGGGTTGTTCTGGCATAAGCCGATTCTTTCTGCGGTGATGACAGTGATGATGCTATCACTGGCTGGGATCCCAATGACACTGGGCTTTATCGGTAAATTCTTTGTCGTGGCAATGGGTGTCAGTGCTAACTTGTGGTGGTTGACCGGTGCTGTCGTATTGGGCAGTGCTATTGGCCTGTATTACTATCTGCGAGTCACTGTCAGCCTGTTCCTTAGCGCGCCTGAAACCTTGGTTCGTGACACCCCCAATAACTGGGCATTGACTGCCGGTGGTGTGGTGGTGCTGATTTCTGCGATTCTGGTGCTGTTCTTGGGTGTCTACCCGCAGCCGTTGATTTCACTGGTTCAATTGGCGCAACCCTTGATGTAATGAACCGTTAGCTCGGTACTTCCAACCCCCTGCCAGTTTCTGCTGACAGGGGGTTTTGTTTTATGGGGATTCGCTGGATACAGTGGTTATAGTTTTTCATTAAGGTTATTTAAGTTCAATCTAGGGTAAAGCATGGAGGAGCAAGTTTAATTCATTTGAGTATCCTGATACGTGAATTTAAACATTATTACTAAGGATATTTATGTGGAGTTGTGGAATTCAAACTCATTCACCTGAGAGTCATAGCTATTATATCAAAGGCGATAGCGTCGATGATGTTATATCGACGCCAAATGCAGATGAGTTGGTTAAAAACGGTAATTTTTTCAAAGATAAAACAGCAATTAATTTCGCGCTTAATGAAGCAAAAGAAAACGAAATCTTTAATGCAATCATTATCGAGAACGCTTACCACTCAATTAATGGGAATTATTGCTATATAAATAATCCTATCGTTAATCAATTAGATATGGCGAATATCATTGCCAGAAAAGCATCTAAACTCTTGCAGGAAGAAATAGATAAAGGAAATCCGTACTATGTGACAGCAGGATCAATACTAGACCAACTTATTGTAGCTGAGGTAAGTGGCGTCAACGCGATTGACATCAATAATAGTGATTGGGTAGCTAATAACCCATTAACCAAGGCAATGAAACTTTGCATCGGAGATAATCATGACCAAGCCGATATTAATGCGGTTATCTCAGATAGAGTCATCCAGTATTACCAGTATAAAATGGGAGAGCAAGATTCTTTAGATTTAGATAACCATGTTAAAAAATTGACTGGAACCATGCTTTTCACTATTTCCGGCAGCCAAAAAAATAACAGCATGGTTACTGACCAAGATAATTTTATTAGAGATCTCATTGAACTTGGTAACAAACCGGCCAGTAATAAACGTGATGCGGTATATATTTCAAGTTATGCATAGTTTTTTGTGTGACATAAGTCACATTAAAAATGATGGTAAAAATATGCTTACATTATTTTTGTGACTAAAATCGATAAAATCACACCTTAATTCAGGTAAACTGCGCGAATTTCACCCTATACAAATTGCATCTAACACTTTTGCGCAGGTAAATGCTGATGAACATTATTCTGATGATTGCCATTACGACGGGTATTCTCTCGGGTATCTGGGGTTGGGTAGCGGTCAGTTTGGGGCTTCTTAGTTGGGCGGGTTTTCTTGGCTGTACTGCGTATTTTGCCTGCCCGCAAGGCGGCTTGAAAGGGTTGCTTATCACGTTGCTCACCTGCGCGAGCGGGGTATTTTGGGCGATAGTGATTATTCAGGGCAGCGCATTACAACCGGAGTGGGCCATCCTTGGGTATGTGCTCACCGGCGTTGTTGCATTTTTGATGTGTATCCAGGCTTGCCAGCAATGGCTGTCATTTGTCCCCGGCACCTTTATTGGTGCCTGTGCCACTTTCGCCGGTAATGGTGATTGGAAATTGGTTTCGGTCTCTTTGCTGGTTGGGTTGATATTTGGTTATGCGATGAAAAACAGTGGGTTATGGTTGGCTGCAAGGCGGAATAGCCAAAAGAGCATGGCTCCTTTGCAGCCCTCTGTAGATTCAGATTAGTGGGGATTTGGTTTGGTCATTAAGAGTCCGGTGGCAACTTACCTGAGTAAATACAGGATGTTATCCACCGGATTTATCATAAAATCACAGCAGATGATTCGCAACCTTAACCACTATCTTGCGCAGTGGGGCGACTTCAGCCAATGTGCCCATGGGGCGATGTAATTCGCCAGGGAATAACAGCACGATATCACCGGGGCTGAGGGTTAACAGGGTTTCAGTCGTTATCCCTTCAAACAGACCATAATCCCGCTCAATATCAAAATCCATTGTCGGGCGCTGGCCCTGAGTTGAAGGGGAAGCCCCAATCACCTCACTGCCTTCCAACAAAATATGAATATCAATGTAATAACGATGTAATTCAGGGAGTTGTTCATATAATGGCTTTGTCGTAGCGATAATATGATTCAAGTAAATCTCGCGGCCTTCAATTTCTTGCTCACCGGCGGGTAGATTGACCAAATCCATCTTGCTAATCGCCGCCAATGTGCGACGGATGGCATCTGGGTACAGTGGGTTATTCACCGCATTTTTCAGTTCATCAAGTATCATAACTATTCCTATATGCCTGCGGGTCTATTTCGCCGCGGGATTTAAGCACAATGGCTCAGGTTATCTTCCTGCGCCAGTGCAGCAATACAGTGTTCTACAACACTGACCACGTCGGGTGATATATCGATTTCAATCACATCCGGCTCATTGGTATCAGGGGCTTCCAGTGTTGCGAACTGGCTCTTTAACAGGCTCTCTGGCATAAAATGCCCGGCTCGTTGCTGCATTCTGTGTAACACCAAATCGTAATTGCCGGTCAACCACAAAAAACGTATTCCTTGATTACCGGCGCGTAGGCGATCGCGATATTGTTTTTTTAGTGCGGAACAGACTAAAAAGCCCACTTCGTTTTTCTGTTGCAAGCTATACGCCACATCACTTAAGCGCTCCAGCCAAGGGGCGCGGTCTTGATCATTTAGGGGCTGACCTGATGCCATTTTTTGAATATTGGCGCGCGGATGCAAATCGTCGCCATCAATAAACTTGGCATCCAGTGCCTGTGCCAGCAGCTGGCCGACACAGGATTTTCCGGTGCCGGAGACGCCCATGACGATAATGCATTTACCTGTCATAACTTCCCTCGGTTACTTATTAATGAGCTATCTAACCAAAGCCATTGGGGGATTAAACCGCCACCACCATGCCACCATCGACAAACAGTAAATGCCCATTAACAAAATCGGACGCCTTGGACGACAAGTATACTGCCGCGCCAATTAACTCTTCTGGGTCACCCCAGCGGGCAGCCGGAGTGCGTTTGCACAACCAATCAGTGAAGGCTTTATCGTCGACCAGCGCTTTTGTCATCTCTGTTTTGAAATAGCCAGGAGCGATACCATTGACCTGAATGTTGTATCTGGCCAATTCGACACACATCCCGCGGGTCAACATTTTGACCGCACCTTTAGATGCAGCATAGGGGGTGATAGTGTCGCGACCCAATTCACTTTGCATTGAGCAAATATTAATAATTTTGCCGCGTTGACGTTTAACCATATAGCGAGAGACTGCTTGTGAAACCAGAAATACAGATTTTTGGTTTACCGCAATCACGTCATCCCAATCTTTTTCCGGAAATTCGGTAAAGGCGTGGCGGCGTTGAATTCCTGCATTATTAATTAAAATATCAATAGCACCAATATTACTTTCTATTTGTTCGATAGCAGCATTAACAGCATCATGGTCAGTGACATTAAAGGCTGCGGCATGAGCAATAAAACCGTTAGCACGTAATTCAGTCACTGCTTTTTCAGCGCGTTCTGCGGTAATATCATTAATAATTATTTCAGCACCAAATTCAGCCAAACCTTTTGCTAATAAAAAACCAATACCCTGAGCTGACCCGGTGATTAATACTTTACGTTTTTCTAACGAAAATAAATTCTTCATAATAAATTCCTGATGGCGCTCATTAGGCGACACATAAAGTAAATGTTAATTCCTGATTACTGATTTACGGGCACAGTGAAAACTTAATGTCCAACAATATGAAAAAACACAATTATTTTTTCTACAGCTTATTAGCTTATTTTAATCGCGAACGAAATTATATTAATGCTGGTGGCATTCACATTGATTCAGTCGACTGAAAACATGTGCCTATCAAACCGTTTTTTGCTTGGTTAAACTGTGATGAAGATCACTTTAAATCATGTTACAGCAAGCTGTTACCTCTTACGTGAGCAACATCGCTCTGAGGATGAGGAAACAGGGTTTTCAGGGCTGACTTTACTCATTTTAGTAAGTGAGTTAGTAACAACCTATTGATAATAAACTAACTTAATAAGAAATAGCATGATTGTTATTGTATTTAAAACCCGTAACATGCTTTTCATTATTGATGCTAACAGTGCATAATCATGCCAGTCTTTCCACACTCTTGTTCCAGGTATATGCCATGAAAAACCAGCGTGTTACGTTACAGGATATCGCGTTACTTGCCGGCGTGACCAAAATGACAGTCAGCCGTTACTTACGCACGCCGGAAAAAGTGGCCCCAGAAACGGGGGAGCGAATTGCTCAAGTCATGGTTGAAGTCAATTACAGTGCGGACCCTGATGGGGAAAACAGTATTAATCAAAAAATCCCGCGTATTGGCATCTTAATTCCTTCCTTTAATAACCAGATTTTCTCCGATTTACTGGCAGGCATTGAATCTGTGACCGCTGCCAGTGGTTACCAGACATTAGTGGTGAATTATAACTACAGTAAAGAACGCGAGGAAGAACAGATAGTTAATCTGCTATCCTGCCAGATTTCCGGGCTTATTCTTACCGACTCTGAACATACCTTACGCGCTGATAAATATTTGAATGCTGCAGAACTTCCGGTGGCGCAGGTGATGGATCTGGAGCCTCAGTTCAACCGCATTACGGTGGGTTTTAATAATTATCAGGCGGCCTATGACATGACGGCGACATTGCTGGCCAGTGGGAAGCAGAATATTGTCTATTTTGGCTCGATGTCTGATGCACGAGATCGCAAACGATATCAAGGATATAGCCAGGCTATTAGTGATGCTGGTTTTGTGCCTTTGCATATTACCCCGAACAAAGTCTCTTCTGTTTCTATCGGTGCTGGCATGTTGGCATTGGCACGACAAATGTATCCACAGCTCGATGCTATTTTTTGTACTAATGATGATATGGCCGTGGGCGTGTTACAAGAATGCTTGAAACTGGGAATCGGGGTGCCTGCTGATATGGCTATTTCCGGTTTTCATGGGTTGGATATTGGCCAGGCCACCACTCCGGTACTTGCCAGTGTCACGACCCCACGTTTTGAAATGGGCAAAGTTGCCGCTGAAATTTTGATTAAGAAAATCAAAAAAATCCCGACAATTGAACAGGTTGACCTTCATTATCGTATTTCACTTGGTGGCACAATTTAACCTTGTATTGATTAACCCTAATTAGGGTTACCCCCCAAATCTGCCATTGTGGTTATCGATGGCAGTACCGAACGCTCCTCACCCCGCTCTGTTTTGCGTCTTCCTGTCCATAACAACTCATGCCAGTTGATAACATTTTCATTGATTCACAACCTAAATTATTAACGCACATTTGATTGGCTGAAACAATTCAGCTGATGCAATGATAGGTTGGTCACGTTACCGGTAACATCTTTTCTTAACATGATTTACAGTGAGCTGAGTCACAAAATAAAACATTGAAAACAGGTCTTATAACGACATTCGCTGAATGGCTCAATCATCTGAAGATTATCTGTTGCCATTCTGGTTTTTGATTTATTGACATGATCAGGTACTCGTAATGAAAAACAGCAAACAAGCCGTATTGATTATCGCCCCGGTAATGGATTATTTGACTGAGAAGCTGGAACAAAATTTCAGTGTTCATAAACTCTTCCAGCTTACTGATCCTGCTGCATTTTTGGCAGAGCAGGGTAAGAATATTAAAGGTATTGTGACTCGCGGTGATATTGGTGTGACCAACGAGGTGCTGGCGTTATTACCAGAATTGCAGATTATCTCAATATTCGGTGTGGGCACGGATGCTGTGGATCTGGATATGACCCGTGAACGCAATATCATTGTTACCACAACGCCGGGCGTGCTGACAGATGATGTGGCTGACACCGCGCTTGGTCTGATTATTGCCACCTCTCGTCGTTTATGTCAGGCCGATAAATTCCTGCGCGCCGGGCAGTGGCCACACAGTAGCATGCCATTATCTTCTAAAGTTACCGGCAAACGTCTGGGGATTTTTGGTATGGGGCGCATTGGCCAAGCGATAGCGCGCCGCGCCACGGGTTTTGATATGCAAATTTCCTATACCGATACCACGCACATTGAACGTCTGCCATACCAATATCTACCTGATTTAATTAGCCTTGCCCAGCAAAGCGATATTTTGGTAGTGGCTATCTCGGGTGGGAAAGACAGTGTCGGTCTGGTGAATAAAGCTATTTTTGCGGCGATGCCAAATCATGCCCTGCTGATTAATATTGCGCGCGGCAGCATGATTAATCAGGATGATTTAATCCATGCATTACAACAGCAAGAAATTGGTGGTGCCGGTTTGGATGTATTTGCAGAAGAACCTAATGTGCCGCAGGCTTTAATTGAAATGGAAAATGTGGTGTTACTGCCGCATATCGCCAGCGCCACAATCGAAACCAGAATTCAAATGAGCGATATTGTATTTTCAAATATTCTGGCACATTTTTCTGGTGAAAAAGCACCGACCGCTATTAATTATTAATTTTTTAAAGATTATTAATAATAAAAGTTCGTAAGATTTAATTAATTTAAGTAAACGCACTTATTTCATCCGACACACTCTGCACGCTTATTTAGTGTGCAGAGTAATACTTTGCTATTATCATAAGGCGTATTTATATGGACAGTAAGATCCCTAATGCCCGTTGGTTCCGCGTTATTGTTCCAATAATGATTGCTTGTATTATTTCTTTTATGGACAGAGTAAATATAAGTTTTGCTCTGCCCGGTGGTATGGAAAGTGATTTAGCAATTACCAGCCAAATGGCCGGTTTAGCGGGCGGTATTTTCTTTATTGGTTATTTATTTTTACAAGTGCCGGGGGGCCGAATTGCTGTTCATGGTAGCGGCAGAAAATTCATTGCTTATTCTCTGGCAGTCTGGGCAATAGTTTCTATTTTGACTGGTTTTGTCACTAACCATTATCAATTATTATTCCTGCGTTTTGTTCTGGGTGTTTCTGAAGGCGGTATGTTGCCCGTGGTTTTGACTATGGTCAGCAACTGGTTCCCTGAACGTGAGATTGGCCGCGCCAATGCTTTCGTTATGATGTTTGCCCCCATCGGTGGCATGTTCACCGCCCCTCTTTCCGGTTTTATCATTAATGCGCTCGACTGGCGCTGGTTATTCTTTCTGGAAGGTTCGCTCTCCGCCGTGGTGTTAGTGATGTGGTGGTTTGTTATCAGTGATCGGCCAGAAGAAGCAAAATGGCTATCAGCAAAAGAGCGCGATTATCTGGTAACTGAACTGGCGCGGGAACGTGCTGAGCGGATGCTGGATGCGCCAGTGACCAACGCCCCACTCAAAGCGGTATTCCTTAATAAAGGGTTGATGAAGCTGGTCGCGCTGAATTTCTTTTATCAAACCGGGGATTACGGCTACACCTTATGGTTGCCGACCATCTTGAAAAATCTGACTGGCGGCAATATGGCCTCTGTCGGGGTTCTGGCCATTCTGCCATTTATTGCCACCACTGCGGGTATCTATGTCATTTCTTCTTTATCGGATAAAACCGGTAAGCGCCGTCTGTTGATCATGATTTCACTGTTCTGCTTTGCCGCAGGGTTGGTGACGTCGGTTATTTTCCGTCACAACGTGTTGGTGTCTTATCTGGCTCTGGTGGTATGCGGCTTCTTCCTTAAAGCAGCCACCAGCCCATTCTGGTCAATTCCCGGACGTATTGCCGTGCCGGAAGTGGCGGGTGGGGCGCGCGGTGTCATTAATGGTTTAGGTAATTTGGGCGGGTTCTGTGGCCCATATCTGGTCGGTGTAATGATTTTCCTCTACGGCCAAAGTGCCGCCGTCTGCATGTTGGCGGGCTCATTAATTATTGCCGGACTGATTACCCTGACTCTGCCGAAAGAGTGTGATGTTGAAGTCGACACAAAGAAAACGGCCAAAGGTTTAGCCAGGGTAAAACGCGCATAAAGCCCGGTCGCTGGCATTCGCCGACATAGCAATGCCAGCGCCCTTGATAACCGGAGTGTCTCATGAATTTACAGCAGCAACTTATCCGCTGTCAGCAGCAGCAACAGCGCCTGCAACTCACTAATTTCAATCACGAAATGGCCTGGCAGCTAGGTGAGAAAATCAAGCAGCAAGCCGAGCAACAGGCAGTGGCGCTGGCGATTAATATTACTCTGAATGGGCAAACTTTATTCAGCTACGCCATGTCTGGCACCAGTGCAGAAAATCATGATTGGCTGCGGCGTAAGCGCAATGTCGTAGAGTTACTGGGCACCAGCTCCTATGCCGCCGGGCTGATGTTACAGCAGCGCCAGACCTCACTTGAGGCGCGTTATGGTGTCAGTCTGCGCGATTATGCTGCATTGGGTGGCGGGTTCCCGCTACAGGTTCAGCAGGTGGGTATTATTGGAAGCGTGAATGTTTCCGGCGCACCACATCTAGATGACCACAATTTGCTACTGCAGGTGCTGGCGGATTTTATTGGCCTCCCTGCGGGCAGCATTGAACTTTTGACTCCCCTAAGCGAATAAGGAATGGCGATGAACCCGACTCTCACCCGTGTCACGCAGCGTATTGCGGCGCGATCTGCGGCTACTCGTTCGGCTTATCTGCAACGTATCAGTGCGGCGCAGGAAAATACGGTTCACCGCTCGCAGTTGGCTTGTGGCAATCTGGCCCACGGTTTTGCCGCCTGCCAACCAGAGGATAAAGCTGCGCTAAAAAATATGGTGCGCAGTGATATTGCCATTATCACCTCTTATAACGACATGTTGTCCGCCCATCAGCCTTATGAACATTATCCGCAGCAACTGAAAGCTGCGCTACATGAAGTCGGCGCGGTCGGGCAGGTTGCCGGTGGGGTTCCCGCTATGTGCGACGGGGTGACTCAAGGACAAGATGGCATGGAGCTGTCGCTGATGAGCCGCGATATTATTGCCATGTCAGCCGCTATTGGTTTATCACACAATATGTTTGATGGCGCTTTGTACCTCGGCGTTTGCGACAAAATCGTGCCCGGTTTATTGATAGCCGCCTTGTCATTCGGTCACTTACCGGCAGTTTTTGTCCCGGCAGGGCCAATGGCCAGCGGCCTGTCCAATAAAGAAAAAGTGCGGGTGCGCCAACTGTATGCCGAGGGGAAAGTCGACCGACACGCCTTATTAGACGCCGAAGCGGCCTCTTATCACAGCGCCGGTACCTGTACATTTTATGGCACGGCCAACTCTAATCAGATGGTGATGGAAGTGATGGGATTGCACTTGCCTGGCGCGTCTTTTATCCAGCCCAATACGCCATTGCGCGATGCTCTGACGGCGGCGGCGGCGCGCCAGGTCACCCGCTTGACACAAACCAGTGGCAATTATCTGCCCGTCGGCCAATTGGTGGATGAAAAAGTGGTGGTGAATGGCATTGTGGCCCTGCTGGCAACTGGCGGCTCAACCAATCACACTTTGCATCTGGTGGCGATGGCCCGTGCGGCGGGGATTATCATTGATTGGGATGACTTTTCTGAGCTGTCTGATGTGGTACCGCAATTATGTCGCATTTACCCCAATGGCCCGGCGGATATCAACTATTTCCAGGCGGCTGGCGGGGTGTCACTGTTAGTCAAAGAATTGCTGCAAGGAGGATTATTGCATGGCGATGTGCACACGGTAGCTGGGTTTGGCTTGCAACATTATACCCAAGAGCCGTATCTGGAAAACGGCCAACTGCAATGGCGCAATGGGCCAGAGCAGTCACTGGATAATCAAGTTATTGCCAGTGTGGCCAACCCCTTTTCACCACAAGGTGGCACCAAGGTATTGAGTGGCAATTTGGGACGTGCCGTGATGAAGACCTCGGCAGTTCCTCATGAACATCAGATTATTGAAGGGCCGGCGGTGGTGTTTGAAAGCCAGCATGATGTCGAGTCAGCATTTGAGTCGGGTGCATTGGACAAAGATTGTGTGGTGGTGGTGCGTTATCAAGGGCCGCGCGCTATTGGGATGCCAGAGTTGCATAAATTAATGCCGCCATTGGGGGTGTTATTGGATCGTGGTTTTAAGGTGGCATTGGTGACTGATGGCCGCTTATCCGGGGCCTCTGGGAAGGTGCCTTCGGCAATCCATGTAACACCAGAAGCCTATTGTGGTGGTTTGTTGGCAAAAATCCGTAATGGTGACCGCGTCCGGGTGGATGGTGTTAGCGGCGAACTTTCACTGCTGGTGGATGACGCCGAATTGGCCGCGCGCCAGCCGCAGATGCCGGATATTGCCGCTTTCCATGTGGGGAGTGGGCGCGAGCTATTTGGGGCCTTACGTGAGCAAATGACTGGGGCCGAGCAGGGCGCCAGTTGTTTTTATCGTTAACGCCAATCAAAATCCAATTTCACGACGATAGGCTATGCTTAGAGATGCCCTTTTTTCACTCATGGAGAATGCACATGAACCGAGATAAAGACCAGCAAACCTCATTGGATGACGATTTAATGATGCTGACGGATACGCTAGAGGAGGTACTGCGGGCCTCGGGCGATGCAGCGGATGAAAGTTATCAGGAAATTAAAGCACGGGCGGAGAAAGCACTAAAGGAGGTTCAGTACCGTTTGAGTGGCCGCAGTGAATGCTATATCAAACGGGCAAAAGCGCTGGCCTGCTGTACTGATGACTATGTTCGTGACAAACCCTGGTGCAGTGTGGGGATTGGCGCGACTGTCGGGTTGGTCATTGGCTTATTGTTGGCGCGACGCTAACCTTTTTTAATGAGACAGGTATTCTAGTGAGGTTGACGACAAATCCGCACTTTCAGTTCTATGTCAGTCACCTATGGGCGCTTACGATGTGGCCCATTTCCTCGCCAATCAACTTTGTCCGCAGTTTTAACGGCTCTTAAAGGGGCCGTTTCTATTTGGCACTCTTGCTCGTTGGCCAGTAGCAAGTGGGCCTGAGTTGAGAATATTAATCTCATATAATGCTAAGGCGGAGGAAATTTGCTCTTTTGCCCCTCTTAAGAGGTATAGGTTGGTACCAATATCAAATATTAGTGTGATAACGAACAATAACTTTTCAATCTGACTTTTCTTATTATTCATGGCCCGTATAATCCCACTCTTTCTGTTGATTTGCCGAGGTGGTCGTGAAGCAACTTTCTGGTTTGTTAGGCGAATTACGGCAAAAGTTACGTGCCGGCTTCCCTGAGCAGGCCGGTATTCGGCAAATTATTTTGCCCGCGCCGGGTCTGGTGGGGAGCCAATTACTGGAATGGTTGGCGGTGCAGTGCCATTTTCCACAATTTTACTGGCAGCATCGTGAAGGCCATGAAGAAACCGCCGTCTGTGGTCAAATTCGCCAATTTAATGATGTGGCCTCGGCCGAACGCTTTATTCAGCAGCACAGTGCGGTCGCCGGGCTACGGGTGTGGGGGCTGAATGCGTTTGAACCGGTGAGTATCACTGACCCCAGTGCCAGCAGCCCGCCGCAACTCCAGACCAGTTTCCTGTTTTTACCGCGTATTGAAATTTCGCGTCGTGGTCACCATACCCATCTGACCCTTAATTTAGTAAGTGATTTTTCCTTGCAGCAAGATGCTGCGCTGGCCATCACCTTTATTGACCAACTGGTTGCCGCCAAACCCCTACCAGCGCTGGATGCGGTTGTCGAACATGCCAGCCATATGCCGGAATATCCGCAGTGGAGTGGCTTAATTCAGCGCGCGTTAGGCAATATCGAACAACAAAAAATGGAAAAAGTGGTACTGGCGCGGGCGACCCGACTCATGCTGGACAAACCGCTTTCCTGTACCGCTTTTATGGCTGCGAGCCGCCAGGTTAACCATCATTGTTACCACTATATGTTGCGCTTTGATGCGGTGCGGGCTTTTCTGGGCTCCAGCCCGGAGCGCCTGTTCCAGCGCCAATTGTTGCATTTGGAAACCGAAGCCTTGGCCGGCACAGTATCAAATGATGAAAACAGTGTGCAGGCGACTGAACTGGCCAACTGGCTGATGCATGATGAAAAAAATCAACGCGAAAATTTACTGGTCGTTGATGACATTTGCCAGCGTTTGCAAGGTGGGGTTGAGGCAGTGGATGTGATGCCGCCGGAAGTGATTCGGTTACGTAAAGTCCAGCATTTGCGCCGTCGCATTCATGCCAGGCTTAATCTGGCCAGTGATACTGATTGCTTGCAAAGATTGCAACCGACGGCCGCCGTGGCGGGGTTGCCGCGCAATATTGCCCGGCAGTTTATTGCCGAAAACGAACCTTTTTCTCGCGGTTGGTATGCCGGTTCGGCGGGCTATCTTTCCCTAAAACAAACTGAATTCAGTGTGACACTGCGCTCTGCATGGGTGGAGGACAGCCAAATCCATCTGTATGCCGGGGCCGGTATTGTCGCCGGTTCTGATCCACAACAAGAGTGGCAAGAAATTAACAATAAATCAGCAGGGTTACGGACTTTGCTGACGAATCAACAGCAAGATAATAAAGCATAAAATGCACTAATTAACCGCACTCGTTATGTGGGTGTGTTGTGGCTCTCCGGTTGCAAGTGTAAACTGTCAAACGGGGTCACAACGCCATTTACCCTTGGCGATGAGTGGTAAAATTTTAACCATTATTCAGTCACTTCGGGCTTTTACAGAGGATGATTTTTTGTTCCTCACGCTGATTATCGCGGTCGCGGTGTCTGTTAACTGACTTTTGGGCAAACCATGTCGACAAGCGTTTTTAACCGTCGTTGGGCGGCATTGCTACTGGAGGCGTTGACTCGCCACGGTGTGCGTCATATCTGTATTGCTCCTGGCTCCCGTTCAACACCTTTGACCTTAGCGGCAGCGGCGAACCCGTCGCTGGTTTGCCACACCCATTTTGATGAGCGCGGCTTGGGGCATTTGGCATTAGGGCTGGCAAAAGCTTCGGCAGAACCCGTGGCGGTGATTGTCACCTCTGGCACTGCCGCTGCCAATCTTTACCCGGCCCTGATTGAAGCCGGGCTGACGGGGGAGAAATTGATCCTGCTGACCGCCGACCGCCCGCCGGAGTTAATTGACTGCGGGGCCAATCAGGCGATTCGCCAGCAAGGGCTATTTGCCAGCCATCCTACCGTGAGCTTGAATATGCCGCGACCCACGCCAGATATCCCGGCCAGCTGGTTGGTGTCGGCCATTGATGGCGCTATGGCGCAATTGCATCAGGGCGCTCTGCATGTTAACTGCCCCTTTGCGGAACCCCTGTATGGCGGTGACGCTCAACTCTATGCTGACTGGTCTGCCACCTTGGGTGACTGGTGGCAAGATTGCCACCCGTGGCTACGCCAATCCGGCAATTTACCGGCCATACAACAAACTGACTGGTTCTCCTGGCGGCAAAAACGCGGCGTAATCATTGCCGGGCGCATGACCGCCGCCGAGGGCGAGCAACTGGCCGAATGGGCACAATTGCTGGGGTGGCCATTGCTGGGCGATGTGCTCTCACAGACCGGCCAACCGCTGCCCTGTGCTGATTTGTGGCTGGCCCATCCTCAGGCGCAGCAGGTGCTTGCTCAGGCACAAATCGTGTTGCAATTTGGCAGTAGCTTGACCGGCAAGCGCCTGTTGCAGTGGCAAGCACAATGCCAACCGCAGGAATATTGGCTGATAGATACCTTGCCCGGTCGCCTTGACCCGGCCAATCATCGTGGGCGTAGAATTATTTCGCCAGTGAATGAGTGGTTGGCACAGCATCCAGCGCAGTACCGCAGCCCGTGGGCGGCTGAACTCAGCCTGTGGGCAGAAAATGCTCAAGCCCATGTCGCCCAAGTACTGAACGAGCAATTTAGTGAGGCCGCAGTCGCCCATCAGCTGGCTGAATTGTTACCGGAAAATGGCCAACTTTTTGTTGGTAACAGTTTGATTGTGCGCTTGATTGATGCTTTGGGGCAATTACCCGCAGGCTACCCGGTGTTCAGTAACCGTGGCGCGAGTGGTATTGATGGTTTGCTGTCCACCGCCGCCGGCGTCCAGCGCGCGACAGCCAAACCGACACTGGCTATCCTCGGGGATTTATCGGCGTTATATGACCTCAATGCACTGGCATTATTGCGCCAAAGTTCGGCTCCCACCGTGCTGTTAGTGGTGAACAATAATGGCGGGCAGATTTTCTCGCTGCTGCCCACGCCAGAAGCCGATCGCCAACGTTTTTATTGCATGCCGCAGGATGTCAATTTTGAACATGCTGCCGCTATGTTTGGTTTAGGTTATGGCCGCCCAGAGAGTTGGCTGATGCTCCAACAGCAGGTTGAGCAGTGCTGGCTACGGGGCGGTGTCACCTTGATTGAGATTGTCGTGCCGCCCAGCCAAGGAGCCGAAACCTTACAACAATTGGTACAGCAGGTGGCCCAGCTATGACACTGGCTTGCCGCAAACTCGAACCACATCCTCAATCCGCGGTACATCAACATGCCGGGCCTTGGTTAGTATGGCTGCATGGCTTATTGGGGAGCGGCGAGGATTGGTTACCGGTGGCCCAATTGTGTGGCGATTATCCTTCGCTACTCATTGATTTACCGGGGCACGGGAAATCAGTGGCGCTCACCACCCGTGGATTGGCTGATATCAGCCAGCAATTAACGGCAACATTGCAGGCTAATGGCATTCGCGAATATTGGCTGGCAGGCTATTCTTTAGGCGGCAGAATTGCGATGTATCACGCCGGCTATAGCAACCCTCATGGTTTACAGGGGCTGTTAGTGGAAGGGGGAAACCTCGGGCTGGAAAACGACGCACTGCGGCACGCACGGTTACAACATGACCGCCGCTGGGCGCAGCGTTTCCGTCAGGAACCTTTGCCACAGGTTCTCATTGATTGGTATCAGCAAGATGTCTTTGCTGATTTAAATGCGCAACAGCGGCACCAATTGGTGACATTGCGGGCAGAAAACTGTGGCCCGGCGGTGGCAGAAATGCTGGAAGCCACCTCACTGGGGCATCAGCCTTGGCTATTACCGGCCCTGCAACAACTTCGCGTCCCTTTCACTTATCTATGTGGCGAGCGCGATCAAAAATTCCAGCAAGTGGCGCGCGAATATCAGTTGCCATTACGCACTCTGGCCCGCGCTGGCCACAATGCTCACCGGGCGAACCCCGGCGCTTTTGCCGCGCAGGTATTGTCATTTTTATCAAGTTCATCATCTTTACCCAATTCATCATTTTTATCCTAATCCCGTTAAAGGAATGCTAATTATGCTTTATCCGAGCGAAGAACAGCTGTATGCCGCCATTGATTGGCAGGATTGCTCTGCTGGGTTTGAAGATATTCGTTATCACAAATCCAGCGATGGGATCGCCAAGATCACCATTAACCGCCCACAGGTGCGTAATGCATTTCGCCCATTAACCGTTAAAGAGATGATCCAGGCGCTGGCCGACGCGCGCTATGACGACAATATTGGCGTGATAATCCTGACCGGTGAAGGTGACCAAGCCTTCTGTTCTGGTGGTGATCAGAAAGTCCGTGGCGACTACGGCGGTTATAAAGACAACAGTGGTGTTCACCACCTGAATGTTTTGGATTTCCAGCGCCAGATCCGCACGTGCCCGAAACCGGTTGTTGCAATGGTTGCCGGTTATTCAATTGGTGGCGGGCATGTATTGCATATGATGTGCGATCTTACCGTTGCGGCTGATAACGCCATTTTTGGGCAAACGGGGCCAAAAGTCGGCTCATTCGACGGCGGTTGGGGGGCGGCTTATATGGCGCGCATTGTCGGCCAGAAAAAAGCCCGCGAAATCTGGTTCTTGTGCCGCCAATATGATGCTAAAAAAGCATTGGATATGGGGCTGGTCAATACCGTGGTGCCGCTCGCCGAGTTAGAAAAAGAAACCGTGCGCTGGTGTCGTGAAATGCTACAAAACAGCCCAATGGCACTGCGCTGTCTGAAAGCCGCGCTGAATGCCGACTGCGATGGGCAAGCGGGTCTGCAGGAGTTGGCGGGTAACGCCACTATGCTGTTCTATATGACAGATGAAGGCCAGGAAGGGCGTAATGCATTTAATGAAAAACGCCAACCGGACTTCAGCAAATTCAAGCGTAATCCGTAATGCGCGCGGCGACGCTTTACCGCTATAGCATCCCAATGGAAGCCGGGGTGATATTGCGCCATCAACGACTAAAAAGCCGTGATGGATTATTGGTGAAGTTGCAGCAAGGCGAGCAGACGGGCTGGGGTGAAATTGCCCCGTTACCGGAGTTCAGTCAGGAAAATTTAGCACAGGCAGAAGCGGCGGCCCTGAGTTGGTTGCAATGCTGGGTTAAGGGCGAAAATCCGTTACTTAACCCGCTGCCATCCGTTGCTTTTGGCCTAAGTTGTGCACAAGCGGAGCTGGATAACGGCTTGCCGATGACGGCAGATTATCGTAAAGCGCCACTTTGTACCGGTGACCCTGACGAGCTGTTTGCGGTGCTACAGGCCCTGCCCGGCGAGAAAGTCGCCAAGGTGAAAGTCGGGTTATATGAGGCCGTGCGCGACGGCATGATAGTCAATGTGTTGCTGGAAGCCTTACCTGATTTGACCTTACGTCTGGATGCCAATCGCAGTTGGACACGGGCGAAAGCCGATGGGTTTGCGAAATATGTCAATCCTGAACTGCGTTCTCGCATCGCCTTTCTGGAAGAGCCTTGTAAAACTCGGGCAGAATCCCGTGAGTTTGCCCGTGATACGGGGATTGCCATCGCATGGGATGAAAGTGTGCGCGAGGCTGATTTTAAGGTCGAAGCAGAGCCGGGCGTGGCCGCCATTGTCATTAAACCGACCTTGGTGGGCAGCATTGCGCGTTGCCAGCAATTGGTGCAGCAAGCGCATCAGGCGGGGCTGGTGGCGGTTATCAGTTCCAGTATTGAGTCCAGTCTGGGGCTGACCCAATTGGCGCGCTTGGCAAACTGGCTGACGCCCGCCACAATCCCAGGGTTAGATACCTTGGATTTGATGCAGGCGCAATTGGTACGCCGCTGGCCTGATAGCCTTTTGCCCGTCGTGGCGGCTGAACAGCTGGATGTGTTATGGCACAGCTGAGTGCCGGGGCGGGGCAAGCTTCAGGTTATCGCCAAGATAGGTATGATTGCCAAGAAACGTTCCCTTGGAAATATTGGGCCAGACTGCGACCTCAGACAATAGCGATACGTTCGGGGTCGCAGCTGATCAGCTGGCAGCAACTGGCCACTGATATTGATAATCTGGCATCCGGTTTTCAGCAGCAAGGTGTGATGCCCGGCAGTGGCGTGGTGCTGCGGGGCAAAAACAGTTATTCGCAACTATTGGCTTATCTGGCCGCCTTGCAGTGCGCCGCCCGGGTGTTACCCCTTAATCCACAATTGCCAGAGGCGCTGCTGGTGCCTCTCTTGGCTCCGCTAGATATTGATTTTATCTTGAATCTGGCCGACCCATTACCCGCGTCATTCACCTTTACCCCGCTGACGCTCTGCACCCATCCTCCGGCGGCAGAGATACCCGCATGGGAGAGTCAACGGCTGGCGACCATGACGCTAACCTCAGGTTCTTCGGGCTTGCCCAAGGCGGCGGTGCATACCATTGCTGCCCATTTGGCCAGCGCTGACGGCGTAGTCAAGCTGATGAACTTCACGGCGGCCGACAGTTGGTTACTGTCATTGCCACTATTTCATGTTTCAGGGCAGGGGATTGTTTGGCGCTGGTTGAGTGTCGGGGCCACTTTGGTGGTGCAAACCGGTGTAGCGTTATCTGATGCTCTTGCCGGATGCAGCCATGCTTCGCTGGTGCCAACCCAGCTCTGGCGCTTACTGGAAAAAACCAACAACCCGCTTAGCTTGAAAGATGTTTTACTGGGCGGCGCGGCTATCCCAACCACCTTGACCGAACAAGCTGAAGCCCGTGGTATCCGCTGCTGGTGCGGTTATGGTTTGACTGAAGCGGCCTCTACCGTCTGTGCCAAACGTGCTGACGGCCAGCCCGGTGTCGGGGCGGCATTGGCGGGGCGGCAGGTGAAACTGGTCGAAGACGAAGTATGGGTGAAAGCCGATTGTCTGGCGGCCGGTTACTGGCAACAGGGCCAGTTACAGCCGCTGGCGGATGCTGATGGCTGGTTCCACACCCGTGATCGTGGGGTATGGCAGCAAGGTGAACTGCATATTCTCGGGCGGTTGGATAACTTGTTTTTTAGTGGCGGCGAGGGTATTCAGCCTGAGGCTATTGAGCGGGTTTTGCTGCAATATCCAGCAATACAGCAAGCTTTTGTTATTCCTGTCGCTGATACCGAATTCGGCCATCGGCCCGTCGCGGTAATTGATGCTGAGGTGGCGGTGGATGAGATGACATTAGCCGATTGGTTAGCGCCGCAGTTGGCGGTGTTCCAACGCCCGGTGGCTTTTTATCGCCTACCTGAGGAGCTTAAAACCGGGGGGATAAAGATTTCTCGGCGGTTAGTGGCACAGTTTGTTGAGAAAACTTACCGGCCAACAGAGCAAAATAGAAAAACCTAAAATAAGTGATTGATATTAATCCAATACTTTCAGTGACGAGTTAGCCAGCAATCTAATCCCCCTCATTGAGGGGGATTAATGGCAAGGATTAATTTAATCCCAGCGCCTTCTTCACACCATTACCGTAATCAGGATGAACCTGCATAAACAGGGCGACCTGACGGCGTTGGATCTCTTCAGGAATCTGAGACAACTCGCCAGCAATGCGGGCAAACATACGCTGATGCTCTTCTGCACTGAGCAAATTGAACAGCGCCCGCGGTTGTGTGAAGTAATCTTCATCTTCACGATGATTCCAATGATCAGCAGCACCTTCCAGTGTTAATGGTGGCTCGCTGAAGTCAGGTTGTTCCTGGAACAAACCAAAACTGTTGGGTTCGTAAGTCGCAGTATTGCCGCTGTTACCATCAACCCGCATTGCGCCGTCGCGATGATAATTATGGAACGGACATTTAGCACTGTTCACTGGGATCTGATGATGGTTAACCCCTAAACGATAACGCGCTGCATCGCCGTAGGAGAACAGGCGGCCTTGTAGCATGCGGTCAGGAGAGAAACTGACCCCAGGAACCACGTTGGCTGGGTTGAAAGAGGCTTGTTCCACTTCGGCGAAATAGTTTTCCGGGTTGCGGTTCAACTCGAAGAAACCGACATCAATTAAAGGATAATCGCCGTGCGGCCATACTTTGGTGAGATCAAATGGGTTGTAAGGTGTTTGTGATGCTTCGTGCTCTGGCATTACCTGAATTTGTAGATTCCAACGTGGGAAATCACCCTGTTCAATGGCATCGTACAGGTCACGCTGAGAGCTTTCTCTGTCCATGCCAACCAGTTTTTCAGCTTCGTCATCCATAAGGTTTTCAATGCCTTGCTGGCAGCGGAAGTGGAATTTAACCCAAAAACGCTCATTGTTAGCATTGATAAAACTGAAGGTATGGCTGCCGAACCCGTGCATATGGCGATAAGATTTTGGCAGGCCACGGTCACTGAAATCGATAGTGAGCTGGTGCAGTGATTCAGGGAGCTGAGAGAAGAAATCCCATTTATAAGTCGGATTGCGCAAGTTGGTGCGCGGATCGCGTTTCACGACGTGGTTAAGGTCGGGGAATTTCAGTGGGTCGCGTAAATAGAACACCGGTGTGTCATTGCCGACTAAATCCCAGTTGCCTTCCTCGGTATAATATTTCATGGCAAAGCCACGGATATCACGTTCAGCATCGGCAGCACCACGTTCGCCAGCAACTGTTGAGAAGCGAACAAACATTTCGGTTTGTTTACCCATCTCAGAGAAAATTTTTGCGCGAGTGTATTGGGTAATGTCGTGGGTGACGGTAAAGGTACCATAGGCACCGGAACCTTTAGCATGCATGCGGCGCTCGGGGATCACTTCGCGATCAAAATGAGCCAATTTTTCCAAGAACCATACATCTTGCAGCAACATTGGGCCGCGTCGACCCGCAGTGACAACATTATTATTATCAACAACAGGTGCACCTGCTGCTGTCGTTAATCCTTTCTTTTTGCTCATCATTTTCTCCAGAATGGCTATTGGATTGATTGCGAACTCGGGCGTTTTACTACTTACAGCAAGTCAAAAGTTGGATTGACAAGGTAATAATCTAAATAACATCAGAAGGTTATTCTGTGATCTCCACACTAGTTGTAGCCTTATTACGACCTTTCAGCAAATAGGCCTAGCTTATCGTTATCATTACTAACATACGGTATAGGTATGAAGGGAGTATTTACAATTCTTTGAAATACTAGGGGTATTTGATCGGTTATTCCGTGTGTTCATGCTTTTTTTTTCAGTTAAACTCGATGCGGGAAAACCCGTTAGCTAACGGTTGCTTATGGGTAACATCAAGAATAACGAGAGAAAAATATGAATAAGTACTTAATCGCTGGTGCTGCTGGCCTGTTGTTGGTAGCAGGTTCAGCCAGTGCAGTGGGTTTTAATGCCGAAGCAGGGCGTGATTACACCAATTTAGGATTTGGTTTTGGCACTAACACCGGTGGCCTGGCTATCAGCGGTAACTGGGCACGTAGTGACCATGATGGCGATATCTACAGCATGGGGCTGGGTTTTAACATCCCAATTGGCCCAATGATGGCAACCGTCGGCGGGAAAGGCATTTACATGTCACCGGAAGATGGCAGCAATGGTGGCGCAGTCGCCATTGGCGGTGGTTTAACTTATCCAATCAACAAGTCATTTACCTTATATGGCGAAGGCTATTTTGCGCCAGAAGAATTGACCAGCGGAATGAAGTCCTATAGCGAAGCCAATGGTGGCCTACGTTGGAATGTATTCCGCCCACTCACCGTAGATGTCGGCTATCGCTACATCAATATGGAAGGTAAAGATGGCCACCGGGATAACCGAGTTGCTGATGGGGTGTATATTGGCGCCGGCCTGAACTTCTAATTCCCTGGTGTTAAATTAACGGCTACTGCGCGTCGTCACTCTGAGATTGCGCAGTGCTCGGCCTCCTCGTGTACGACGTGTACACTTCAGGGCACTCCGCGCTGGGCGCACTCAGATTGACTTAGCTCGCTACACCTCACGGGGTGTGCTTACTGGGGAAAGGTTACCCAACCGCGGGTAATACACCCGTAACAATTCCTACCTGAATGCCAATAACCATTATCCCACAGGCAAATACTGCGGCTAATGCCGGTTTTCCGCCCCAGACACGGTAACTTCCTTGATGGATTTTACGTGCTTTCCACGCCAGCATCGCCGGTAGGATTAATGCCAATATTGATAAGGCTACTGCGGCAAACCCCAACGCCATAATAAAACCGCGTGGGTAAAACAGTGCGAATAACAGCGGTGGAACAAAAGTAATAACACCGGTTTGCAGACGGCCCCGTACCGAATTGCGGCGTTTAAATAAATCCGCCAGATAATCAAATAACCCCAACGCGACGCCCAGGAATGAGGTCGCCAGCGCTAAATCTGCAAACAAGTGTACCGCCAGCTCAACATGGGGTGAGGCGACAACATCGCGCACCGCTTGTAATAAGCCATTCAGCCCAGCTTGCTGTGCCAAAATACCGACGAAGGTGTGGGATGAAATAGCCCCCAAGGTGGTCAACTGCCAGAAAATATAAGCAATTAGCGGGATGGCACTGCCGATAATAAATACCCAGCGCAGCTTACGAATATTGCCACCCATATAATTGACAATGCTGGGCACGCTACCGTGAAAGCCAAATGAGGTGAAAATCACCGGAATAGCGGAAAGTGCCAGCCCCTGTTCCAAAGGTAACGTCAATAAGTTAGTTTTTTCGATATGCGGCATCATCAATACCAGCATCACAATCAGGAAAATAATTTTGGCGCTAAACAGGATACGGTTAAATAAATCGACCGAGTGGGTACCAATACAGACCACGCCACCGGCAACCCCGGTAAACAGCAGTACACCGAGTGAGGTTGGAAATGATTGCTGAGTCCATTGGCTAATACTGGTTGCCAGCAACTCGCCCGCGCCACTGATATAGGCGGCTGTCAGCGCATACATCAGAAACATCATGCTGAAACCGGTGAGCCATTGCCCACGATTGCCAAGATAGCGTTTCGCCAAGGTGCCAAGCCCAGTATCCGCGGCCTCATGTTGATAAACCTCAACCAAGAGCAGCGCGGTGTAACACATTAATACCCAAAGGGAAATTAACAATGCAAGGGTAACACCAAAGCCTACACCTGCGGCGGCCAGTGGCATAGCCAGCATACCAGCACCAATGGTGGTGCCAGCAACGATAAATATACTGCCCAGAGTGCGATTCTTCACGCTTTCCTCTACTACATGACAATTTATATCCAATTTAATTGGTGGTGCGGCAAGGCAGAAAACGAATCAATCCCGCAAAGCTGACACAGGTCAGTGATTCGGGTCGGTGAGTGCCGCTAATGCCGCTGCCACGTCAAGTAAGCAGGATGATTGGATTTATTGAGTGCAGCAGGGTAGTAGATTGGCTTATTTGTGTCAAATCGACGTTACGTGCGGTGTAATGTTATGTTTACATTAATAAAAATATGAAAGCAGCTAATAATTATTATGCTTATTTTTTTCTCTCGATGGGAAATGATTGTGTTTAGCTGCTGAGATTCATAAAGTGAATGGCATAAGGTGGCATGGAGAACAAAATGATCAGAGTTGAGATGTTGAGTACCGGAGATGAAGTCCTTCATGGGCAGATTATTGATACCAATGCTGCATGGTTGGCTGATTATTTATTTAATCAGGGATTGCCCATCAGCAGCAGAGAAACTGTCGGTGATTCACTTTCGGCTCTTATCGAGGTATTAAGGGAACGCAGCCAGGTTGCTGATGTATTGATTGTTAATGGGGGGCTTGGGCCTACCAGTGATGATCTGAGTGCATTAGCTGCTGCGCGTGCTGCCGGAACTGAGCTGATTGAACACCCAGAATGGATTGCGCGCATGGAAGCTTTCTTTCATGAACGCGGCAGGGTGATGTCGTCCACTAACCGGAAACAAGCGCATATTCCAGCCAATGCAGAAATGTTAGATAACCCGGTCGGCACCGCCTGCGGTTTTGCATTAAGGCTTAATAAGTGCCTTATGTTTTTCACTCCCGGTGTGCCGTCAGAATTTAAAGTCATGGTTGAGCAGCAAATTATGCCGCGGTTACGCCAACATTTTGATGTGGCCGAACCCCCATTATGTTTACGAATGACCACCTTTGGGCGCTCAGAAAGTGACTTGGCGTTGGAGTTAGACCCATTGCCACTGCCGAAAGGTGCCGTGCTCGGTTACCGCTCATCAGCCCCGATTATTGAATTGAAATTAACAGGGCCGGCTTCAGAGCGTTTGGCAATGGAACAGGTGTGGCAACAGGTCAGGGCGGTGACTGGCGATAGCACAATTTTTGAAGGCACGCAGGGTTTACCGGCATTATTGACCGAACAATTGGTGCAGCGCGGGCTATTGGTGGCGGTCAGTGAGCAATTTACTGGCGGGTTATTGCACTGGCAGTTGCAGAGCGCAGGGGCACCACTGGCGGGGGGCGAATTGTTGCCGGCCCATTGTCAGGAATCCTTAGCGGAAGTTGCCAGCCGCGCCCAGTCATTATCGATGCTGTGTGGTGCACAAGTGGTGCTGGCGGTAAGTGCGATGCAAAATGATCAACTGAGTGTCGCGCTACATACTCCCGAAGGGGTGTTTGCCCAACAAGTACGTTATCAGGCCAGCCGACATGGTTTGCGTATCCGTCAGGAAAGCAGCGCCATGCTGGCATTGGATATGCTGCGCCGCTGGCTTAACGGTCGTTCTGTCTGCGGCCAGCACGGCTGGTTGGATGTGGTTGAGATTTTATAATTAAATGTATGGTTAATTGCAGTAGCTTGAGACGAAAATAAAAATACCCGCTCAGTTGACGGGTATTTTCGGCTATCTTCAATAATATTCAGGTGATTACTTCACCGTGGCACTGCTTACTTGCTTGTCAGCTTGCCAAATCCGGTATTTCACTTCTACCCCCTTGGGCACATACACCACAATCGGCAGGCGGCTGTTGTAACGTTGCATGGCGGCATCACCCACATTGGCGGCAATAAATTGTGGGCGGCGTGGGGTATCGCTATCCTGGCAGGCCATTAAAGTCGTGGCCGGTTCTGAGATTTTATCCATCACCAGATAGTCAAAACCCCAGCCCGACAGGGTTCTGGTCTCCAGATTGCCACTGAGCATATGGCGGTTGCAGTCAATTTCAAGAGTTTTACCTATGAGTAATTCTACTTTGAAACGGCTTTCATCTTCTTGTGGCTCAAGGAAAATGACTTGGCGAGTCATACCTTTTTCAGCGGCGGGATAGGGCGCAATCTTTTCTAGCGGTTGCTGTTGATTGAGCGGCTGTTCTTTAGCAGCAAGGGCACTGGTCGATGCTGCCATTAACAGACTGGTTATCGCGATTAACAGTATTTTCATCTTTTGTCCCTATGATTTATCAGGTAATTCCGGATGCCAAATGCCATCCAATCAGAAGCTGATTATAGGTGAAAGCTAAATTTTTCCCTAGGGGATATAAGCCAAGCTTATGTTTTGAGAGCACAATATTTATGCAGAACGACTTTGCAGCGAATAAGTGGCAAGCGGGGGGCTTGCCACTAGAGTTCAATTTCAATATCACCTTTGGGCTGGCAGCAGCAGGGCAGGATCTCCCCTTTCTGAATAAAGGCCAAAGGCGGTTGTTGATAACAAACCTCGCCTTTCAGTAAGCGCAGGCGACAAGAACCGCAATAGCCGGAACGGCATTGGTATTCGATGGCAACTTGATGGTGCTCAAGTGTTTCCAGCAAATTGCGGCTATTGGCAGGGTGGCTTAGTTGAGCACCCGTGGTGCTCAAGGTCACAATATCGCCACTCTCTTTCAAAACCTTAGGTTGTTGGTGACTATCACTTACCCAAGCCATTAAATTACCTTAACTCCAGGGCGGGATTCAGCTGCCAGCAACCGGTAACGCAACATCTGTTAAGTAAAGATTTCATGGATTACAGCTCGAAATCACTCAAGTCGTCAGCACTGATTTCTGAATCAATCTGACCGACCAGATAAGAACTGACTTCCACTTCCTGTGGTGCAACCTGCACATTATCTGAAACCAACCAAGAGTTGATCCACGGAATTGGGTTGGTGCGGGTTTTAAACGGCGTACCTAGCCCGACGGCCTGCATGCGAATATTAGTAATATATTCAACATATTGGCACAAGATTTCTTTGTTTAGGCCAATCATGGAACCGTCACGGAACAGATATTCGGCCCATTCTTTCTCTTGCTCTGCCGCCAGCACGAACAGGTCATAACATTGTTGCTGACATTCTACGGCGATTTCCGCCATTTCAGGGTCGTCCTCACCGGAACGCATCAGGTTCAGAATGTGCTGAGTACCGGTCAGATGCAGGGCTTCATCGCGGGCAATCATCTTGATGATTTTCGCATTGCCTTCCATCAGTTCGCGCTCGGCAAAGGCAAAAGAACACGCAAAGCTGACATAAAAACGGATGGCTTCCAGCGCGTTGACACTCATCAAACACAGATACAGCTGTTTCTTCAGCGCGTGCAAGTTAACCACGACTGTTTTGCCATTAACCTGATGGGTGCCTTCGCCCAGCAGATGGTAGTAGCTGGTCATCTCAATCAGATCGTCATAATACGCCGAGATATCTTTAGCGCGTTTGAGGATCTCTTCGTTGGTCACGATATCATCGAAAACAACCGACGGGTCGTTAACAATATTGCGGATGATATGGGTATAAGAACGTGAATGGATAGTTTCTGAAAATGACCAAGTTTCTACCCAGGTTTCCAGCTCAGGGATGGAAATTAACGGCAACAGGGCAACGTTAGGACTGCGGCCTTGAATGGAATCCAGCAGAGTTTGGTATTTCAGGTTACTGATAAAAATGTGTTTTTCGTGTTCCGGCAAGGCTTGGTAATCAATGCGATCGCGGGAAACGTCAATTTCTTCCGGACGCCAGAAGAAAGACAATTGTTTTTCAATCAGTTTCTCGAAGATTGCGTGTTTCTGCTGGTCGAAGCGCGCCACGTTAACGGATTGGCCCAGAAACATGGGTTCGAGTAGCTGGTTATTTTTATTCTGCGAAAAAGTGGTATAGGCCATGATGTCCTCGGGGATATCGAAAAGAAGCAGCCCCCACGATTGCTCGATTTTGCGCGGGCCAGCGGCCATAACACAAAATAATCATCCGCCGGACAAACGCTAATGGGTTTATCCGGCGGGAGAGGGCCTTAACTAAATATTAAATCTTACACGCGCCGCCTTCACAGTCGTCGTCACCCGGCTGACTTTGAATATCTTCCTGTACATCATCAGCACCATCACGGGTGTTTTGATAGTAAAGGGTTTTTATGCCAAATTTATAGGTGGTCAGCAAATCTTTCAGCAACTGCTTCATTGGCACTTTGCCAGATGGGAAGCGGGTTGGGTCGTAATTGGTATTGGCCGAAATCGCCTGGTCGACGAATTTTTGCATCAAACCGACCAGTTGCAGATAACCATCATTATTTGGCATATCCCACAACAGTTCGTAGGCTTCTTTCAGACGTTCATATTCAGGAACAACCTGGCGCAGAATACCATCTTTCGATGCTTTGATACTGACATACCCACGCGGCGGCTCAATACCATTGGTGGCATTGGAAATTTGTGAAGATGTTTCAGAAGGCATCAGCGCTGATAATGTGGAGTTGCGCAGACCAAATTCCTGAATATCTTTACGCAGGGTTTCCCAATCGTAATGCAGCGGCTCATCGCTGATGGCATCCAAATCTTTCTTATAGGTATCTATCGGCAAAATACCCTGAGAATAGGTGGTTTCATTGAACCACTGGCAGGCACCTTGTTCACGGGCCAGCGCATTAGAGGCTTTCAATAAATAGTATTGAATAGCTTCAAAGGTGCGGTGTGTCAGGTTGTTGGCACTGCCATCGGAGTAACGAACCCCATTTTTCGCCAGATAATAAGCAAAGTTAATCACGCCAATACCCAGCGTGCGGCGGCCCATAGCACCGCGTTTTGCCGCAGCAATAGGGTAATCTTGATAATCCAGTAAGGCGTCCAGCGCACGTACGGCCAGCACGGCCAAGTCTTCTAAATCATCAAGGCTGTCAATGGCACCCAAGTTGAACGCCGACAAGGTGCAAAGTGCGATTTCACCATTTTCATCGTTGATATCATTCAAGGGTTTGGTTGGCAGTGCAATTTCCAAACACAGGTTTGACTGGCGCACTGGGGCAATTTTCGGGTCAAACGGGCTGTGGGTGTTGCAGTGATCCACGTTCTGAATATAGATACGGCCAGTAGAGGCGCGCTCTTGCATCATCAGAGAGAATAACTCAACCGCTTTCACACGTTGCTTACGGATGCTGTCGTCTTGCTCGTATTGGGTGTAAAGGCGCTCAAATTCGTCTTGGTCGGCGAAGAACGCGTCATATAACCCCGGAACATCCGATGGGCTGAACAGGGTGATATCGTCACCTTTTAGCAGGCGTTGATACATCAGTTTGTTGATTTGGACGCCGTAATCCATATGGCGAACGCGGTTGCCTTCAACGCCACGGTTGTTTTTCAGTACCAGCAGGCTTTCAACTTCCATATGCCACATTGGGTAGAACAAGGTAGCAGCACCGCCCCGCACGCCGCCCTGTGAGCAAGATTTTACCGCAGTCTGGAAGTGTTTGTAGAACGGAATACACCCAGTGTGGAAAGCCTCACCGCCACGAATTGGGCTACCCAAAGCACGAATGCGGCCGGCATTAATACCAATACCGGCACGTTGTGACACATATTTCACAATGGCGCTGGAGGTGGCATTGATGGAATCCAGGCTATCGCCGCATTCAATCAACACGCAAGAACTGAACTGGCGAGTCGGGGTACGGACACCGGACATAATCGGGGTCGGCAGCGAAATTTTAAAGGTTGAAATTGCATCATAAAAACGTTTGATGTAATCCAGCCGAGTTTCGCGCGGGTAGTTTGAGAACAAGCAGGCGGAAACCAAGATGTACAGGAATTGGGCACTTTCATAGATCTCGCCGCTGACGCGGTTCTGCACTAAATATTTACCTTCCAATTGCTTAACTGCAGCATAAGAGAAGTTCATATCGCGCCAATGGTCGATGAAAGTGTCCATCTGTTCGAATTCTTCTGCGGTGTAATCTTCCAGCAGATGTTTGTCGTATTTACCCATGTCCACCATTTTCGTCACATGGGCGAATAATTTTGGTGGCTCAAACTGGCCGTAGGCTTTTTTACGCAGATGGAAAATGGCCAGACGGGCAGCCAGATACTGATAATCCGGCGCATCGCGCGAAATCAGGTCTGCGGCAGCTTTGATGATAGTTTCATGGATGTCAGCAGTCTTGATGCCATCATAAAACTGAATGTGTGAGCGCAATTCTACTTGAGATACTGAGACGTTATGTAAACCTTCCGCGGCCCAGTCGATGACCCGGTGGATTTTATCCAGATTGATGCGTTCTTTGCTGCCATCGCGTTTAGTAACAAGTAGACTTTGGTTCATGTGTTCGTGACCTTTGTTCCCCTTACTCTGGGCTTACATAACACAAATTTACGCACTCCATGATTGCAGTAATCATTGAGGCCGTAGTGTATTGTTCAGTATGTAAACACAATATGTAGGGGGTGGGTAGTAGATGGATAACAAGATAGTGAGTATTGAGGCTTTTGGCAAGTGAACAAAACCGATGAATTGTGTGGATAACTTGGGGGCGAATTGTTACGAAAGCCTCACAGGCTGCGTCATTACTGGGGCTTAGCTTGGGTGAGTCTGGGGGATAAGATTTTACTTAAAATACTAAAAATTTGATCGTTTGCCGGTTTATTAAACATTAGAAAAAAACGGCATAACTTATCGTTTTTATTGTTCAAAAAAACAGTTTCTGCCCGATTTTACGATTGACGGCGTATAAAGCGACAAATTGGTGCATTAAGCCACAAAAAATGCCCTCATTAAGGGCAATTAATCTGCCAGGGAGTGGCCGATATACTCACCCCCTGGGTAATATTATGACCGCGTTATTTGTCATCCTGTTGAGTATGTACCATATAATTCACATCAACGTTACGGCCGAGCTTAAAACGGTCTGTTATCGGATTGTAATGCAGCCCAATAATATGGCGTTCGCGCAGCGAGGTTTGATCAACCCAGCCGATAAGCTCTGACGGGCGGATGAATTTTTTTGAGTCATGGGTGCCTTTGGGTACCATTTTCAAAACATATTCCGCGCCAACTACGGCCATCAGCCAGGATTTGGTGTTGCGATTAATGGTTGAAAAGAAAACATGACCGCCGGGTTTGACCAATTGTGCACAAGCGCGAATCACAGAGGCGGGGTCAGGAACGTGCTCGAGCATTTCCATACAGGTGACAACATCATAATGTTGCGGGTGTTTTTGCGCGTGGCTCTCAACTGTTTCCTGAACATAATCCAGCTGAGTGCCAGTTTCAAGCGCATGCAGGCGGGCAACTTGTAACGGCTCATAACCCATATCCAGCCCGGTAACCAGCGCCCCTTCACGGGCCATGCTTTCTGCCAGAATGCCGCCACCACACCCAACATCCAGTACTGTTTTCTCAAAAAGACCGCCGGAGCGCTGCAAAATATAATCAAGCCGCAGCGGGTTGATGCGGTGGAGTGGCTTAAATTCGCCCTCCAAATCCCACCACCGGGAGGCAACTGCCTCAAATTTAGCGATTTCTTGTTCATCAACATTATGGTGTGGGGCTGGGGTATCTGCGCGCATGACGGGTTCTCACTGTTGTGTTTCTTTGCGCGGATTATACATGTTCCCCATCAATTGGCGCAGTTTTGTGTCTAAGACTTAAGCGCAATGCCGTTTTATCTGACAGTAATGTAGTTTCGCCAAAATCAGGGTTTTGTGATATAGTTTCGTACCTTTAAATCCGGTAATTAGTAGAGGGATAGCGGCTCAATGAGCGACCTTGCCAGAGAAATAACACCGGTCAACATCGAGGAAGAGCTGAAAAGCTCCTATCTGGATTATGCGATGTCCGTTATTGTCGGACGTGCTTTACCAGATGTCCGGGATGGACTGAAACCGGTTCACCGTCGCGTACTGTTTGCGATGAATGTACTGGGTAATGACTGGAATAAACCATATAAAAAATCGGCCCGTGTAGTCGGGGACGTTATCGGTAAATATCACCCGCATGGTGACAGCGCGGTCTACGACACAATAGTGCGTATGGCCCAGCCGTTTTCACTGCGCTATATGCTGGTGGATGGGCAGGGTAACTTCGGTTCCGTTGATGGCGACTCCGCCGCGGCGATGCGTTATACCGAAATCCGTATGTCTAAAATTGCTCACGAGTTGTTAGCGGATTTAGAAAAAGACACCGTTGACTTCGTGCCTAACTATGATGGTACGGAACAAATCCCTGCGGTGATGCCGACCCGAATCCCTAACCTATTGGTTAACGGTTCGTCTGGTATTGCTGTCGGGATGGCAACCAATATTCCGCCACATAACCTTTCTGAGGTTATTGATGGCTGCCTGGCCTATATTGAAGATGAAAACATCACCATCGAAGGATTGATGGAATATATTCCGGGGCCAGATTTCCCAACCGCAGCGATTATCAATGGTCGCCGTGGTATTGAAGAAGCTTATCGCACTGGTCGTGGCAAGGTGTATATCCGTGCCCGGGCTGAAGTCGAAGCTGATGCTAAAACCGGTCGCGAGACTATTATTGTTCACGAGATCCCGTATCAAGTGAACAAGGCGCGGTTGATTGAAAAAATCGCCGAGCTGGTAAAAGAAAAACGTGTAGAAGGCATCAGTGCGTTGCGCGATGAGTCTGATAAAGACGGCATGCGCATCGTGATTGAAATCAAACGTGATGCGGTCGGGGAAGTGGTGCTAAATAACCTCTATTCTCTGACACAATTGCAGGTGACTTTCGGTATCAATATGGTGGCTCTGTCTCAAGGGCAGCCTAAATTGCTTAACCTGAAAGACATTCTGGTTGCCTTTGTTCGTCACCGCCGTGAAGTCGTCACGCGCCGTACTATCTTTGAGTTGCGCAAAGCACGTGACCGCGCGCATATCCTTGAAGCGCTGGCGATTGCATTGGCTAATATCGATCCGATTATCGAATTGATTCGCCGTGCAGCAACACCTGCGGAAGCAAAAGCAGGGCTAATTGCTAACCCGTGGGAATTAGGTAACGTTGCTTCAATGTTGGAACGTGCCGGTGATGATGCTGCCCGCCCTGAATGGCTGGAAGCAGAGTTCGGTATTCGTGACGGCAAATATTACCTCACCGAGCAGCAAGCTCAGGCAATTTTGGATCTGCGTTTGCAGAAACTGACCGGCCTGGAGCATGAAAAACTGCTGGATGAGTATAAAGAGCTGCTGACCATCATTGGTGAGTTGATCTTTATTCTGGAAAACCCAGAGCGCTTAATGGAAGTAATCCGCGAAGAGTTAATGGCAATTAAAGAGCAATATAACGATCCGCGTCGTACTGAAATTACTGCGAACACCTCTGACATCAATATTGAAGACCTGATTAATCAGGAAGATGTGGTTGTGACACTGTCCCATCAGGGTTATGTCAAATATCAACCGCTGACTGATTACGAAGCTCAACGTCGTGGTGGTAAGGGTAAATCAGCTGCACGTATCAAAGAAGAAGACTTCATTGATCGCCTGCTGGTGGCCAACACCCACGATACTATCTTGTGCTTCTCAAGCCGTGGTCGTCTCTATTGGATGAAGGTTTACCAGTTACCGGAAGCCAGCCGTGGTGCCCGTGGTCGCCCAATCGTCAACTTATTGCCTCTTGAGCCAAATGAGCGTATTACCGCCATTCTGCCAGTGCGTGAATATGAAGAAGGGCGTCACATCTTTATGGCAACCGCCAGCGGTACCGTGAAGAAAACTGCATTAACCGAGTTTAGCCGCCCACGCAGTGCCGGTATTATTGCCGTCAATCTGAATGAGGGTGATGAACTGATTGGTGTGGATCTGACGGATGGCAGCAATGAAGTCATGCTGTTCTCTGCATTAGGTAAAGTGGTGCGCTTCCCTGAAGGTCAGGTGCGCTCTATGGGCCGTACTGCGACCGGTGTGCGCGGTATTAACCTCAATGGTGATGACAAAGTTGTTTCTCTGATTATTCCTCGTGGTGATGGCGATATTCTGACAGTGACTGAAAACGGCTACGGAAAACGTACCGAAGTGACTGAATATCCAACCAAATCTCGTGCGACTCAGGGGGTTATCTCCATTAAAGTCAGTGAGCGTAATGGTAAAGTTGTTGGTGCTGTCCAAGTGGCCACCACCGACCAAATCATGATGATTACTGATGCCGGTACTCTGGTGCGCACCCGCGTATCTGAAGTGAGTATCGTGGGCCGTAATACTCAGGGTGTGACACTGATCCGTACTGCTGAAGATGAGCATGTGGTCGGGTTGCAACGCGTCGCTGAGCCGGAAGAAGATGATGACATCCTTGATGGCGAATCATTGGAAGGTGAAGAGGGCGCTGATGAAGCGGTTCGTGCTGCACCGGAAGATGATGCTGTTGAAGATGACGCTGACGATGCGGACGAAGCAACCGACGACGAAGCATAATGTGTGGCTAGGTGTGGTTTGCCGCACTTGCCCTCTATTCATGCAGTGAAATGAAAGCCAGCTTACAAGCTGGCTTTTTTATGGGTTATGGGTAGTGTATTCTGTTGCTCATAACGCCGGCCCGGCGAGACTTTCATGATGGTATCAGATTGAAATATCTTTCTTCATTTCGCACGACACTGAAAATATCCCGTTATCTGTTTCGGGTATTAGCCGTCATGTTATGGTCACTTGGCGCACTGCTGACGACTTTTTATATCCTGAATATCCTAAATGAGAAAAAATCAGATATTCGTCAGGAATATAATACCAACTTTGAGCAAGCTCAGAGCTACATCCGGCATTCGGCAGATATTATCCGCGATATCAAATATATGGCGGAAAACCGATTAAATCAGCACTCAATAAGTAATGATATTGTTGCTGGCGCTGTGATTAAAAATAAGACTGAGCCCAAATATCATCCGCTCAACCCGCAAGCTGATTGTGCTGCGCTTGACTCATCTCATCACTCGTCATTAGATTCTCTCAGTAATCTTATTTTGTACTGGAAAGAGAATTTTGCCGCGGCTTATGATCTTAACCGGATATTTTTCATTGGTAGCGATACCCTGTGCATGGTGGATTTTGATATTCGCAATGTACCGCTGGATCAGGAAAATTTACTCAAGTCACTGAATGAACATATATTAAAATATCGTGAAGCCAATAATCAGGATAAAGACAGCACTTTGTATTGGATAGTCCCAGGTGTGCGCCCTGAAATTGGCACTTTATATGTTCTAAGCCCACTTTATGTAGGCAATAAATTAGAAGCTTTAATCGGCACTGAGCAAACTATCCGCTTGGAGGATTTTATTTCCACCGGGCCGCTGCCGGTAGGGGTGACTTTACTGAATCAGAATAATGAACCGGTACTGCGATTAGCGACCGGCGAGCGCTCTGCTGCAATGCTGAATAGCTATCCAGATTCTGCGTCTTATTTTGGTTATGTTGATGACTATAATTATCTGGTTCTGAAAAAGAATTTGCTGCCATCCCCTCTCAGTATTGCTTATTCGTTACCAGTCAAAACGATTATTGAGATATTCAAACTATTAATTTTTAACGCATTATTGTTAAATGCGCTCTCTGCTGTGGTGATATTCACCTTGGCCTGGTTATTTGAACGAAAAATGTTCCATCCAGCTGAAGATAATGCGTTGAGGCTGGAAGAGCATGAACAGTTTAACCGTAAAATTGTAGCTTCTGCGCCAGTGGGGATTTCTATACTACGTATCAGAGACGGGACCAATATCCTCAGTAATGAATTAGCACATAATTATATTAACTTGCTTACGAATGAAGATCGCGAGCGAATTACCCGTATTATTTGTGAGCAGCAGGCGAATTTTGTCGATGTGATGACCAGTAATAATAATAATCTGCAAATCAGCTTTGTTCATTCGCGTTATCGTAATGAAGATGTGGCTATTTGTGTGCTGGTGGATATCAGCTCACGGGTAAAAATGGAGGAATCGCTGCAAGAAATGGCGGCGGCGGCAGAGCAAGCCAGCCAATCGAAATCCATGTTTTTGGCAACCGTCAGTCATGAGTTGCGTACCCCACTGTATGGCATAATTGGTAACCTCGATTTATTGCAAACCAAAGAGTTGCCTCAAGGGGTTGACCGCTTGGTCACCGCGATGAATAACTCCTCCGATTTATTACTGAAAATTATCAGCGACATCCTCGATTTTTCCAAAATAGAGTCTGAGCAACTGAAAATCGAACCGAGTGAGTTTTCTACTGTGGAGGTCATCACCCATATCACGGCGAACTATTTACCCCTAGTGGTGAAAAAACGCTTAGGTTTGTACTGCTTTATTGAGCCAGATGTCCCTCGGTTGATGTTGGGGGATGCGGTTCGGTTACAACAAGTGATTTCTAACTTGTTGAATAATGCTATTAAATTTACCGATACGGGCTGCATAATTTTGCAGGTTCGCGTCCGTGGTTATTATCTGGAATTCCGGGTACGAGATACCGGCGTAGGAATTAATGCACGCGAAATAAACCAGTTATTTGACCCCTTCTTCCAGGTGGGGACGGGGGTGCAGCGCCATTTTCAAGGAACTGGCTTAGGTTTGGCTATCTGTGAGAAGTTGGTCAACTTAATGGACGGGGATGTTGAAGTGGATTCGGAATTGGGGATGGGCAGTATTTTTGCCATTCGCATTCCCTTGTATCAGGCTAAAAATCCGGTGTTGCCACAAAGTGATCGTTGGCAAGGAAAAATCGTGTGGCTGGATATTCGCAATGCTCACCTTGAAAGCTATCTATTTGATCTATTGAGTCATTTTGGTGCCACAATTCGACGTTACAGCAATGAAGAAACCTTGCAAGATCAGGTGGTTATTTGTGATTACCTACCACAAATAAACGTGCCATTATCAATAAGAATTCAGTTATCCATTGAACATATTGGTTTGCCACAAGAAACTCGGCCCAAATATTGGTTGTTGAGCACCTCGACATTATTGGAAATCATCCCATTATTGGACCGAGTATTGCTGGAAAAACCTGTGGTCGAGGATGCGCCATTGACCTTGCCTGCACCAAAAGCAAATCAGGATGATAATGCTGACTTGCAAATATTGGTGGTAGATGACCACCCAATAAACCGCCGATTATTAGCGGATCAGCTGACGACATTGGGCTTCCGGGTGATTACGGCAAATGATGGACTGGATGCCTTGGCGGTGCTGAATGCCAATAGTGTTGATATTGTATTGACTGATGTAAACATGCCCAATATGGATGGTTATCGTTTAACACAGCGTTTACGCCAACAGAATAATAATTTCCCAATTATTGGTGTCACAGCGAATGCATTGGCCGAAGGTAAACAGCGCTGTATAGAGGCGGGGATGGATAACTGTTTATCTAAACCGGTTACCTTGGGTACTTTGCGGCAAATGTTGCAGTATTACAGTGATAAGGTGCGGCGATCACGTTAAACCCTTTGTCCTTGATGCTGCGGGCGAGTGGTTTGCTTAACCAAATCACTTGGCTGTATAAGTTCATCGGGATGAATACACTTGCTGATAACCAGTAGCCTTACGCGTATTTTGGGGTAAGGGTGGCTAATACCTGGATGATGCGAATGAAAGAGAGGATAAACCCGGTACAGCTATATGACACCGGGTTTAGGGAAGCGAGTTATTCTTTGTCTTGGCCAATAGTGACGGACGAAAGATAATTTAACAGAGCGATATCATTATCAACGCCCAGTTTCAGCATCGCCGATTTTTTCTGGCTACTGATGGTTTTAATGCTGCGGTTAAGTTTTCTGGCTATCTCTGTAACCAGGAAACCCTCAGCAAACAACCGCAAAACTTCACTTTCTTTCGGTGATAAACGTTTATCGCCGTAACCATTAGCACTGATTTTTTCTAACAGTTTAGCCACACTTTCAGGGGTGAATTTTTTCCCTTTCTGCAATGCAGCCAATGCCTTAGGTAAGTCAGCTGGCGCGCCTTGCTTTAATACAATCCCGTCAATATCCAAGTCCAACACTGAACTGAGAATTGCGGGGTTATTATTCATTGTTAGTACAATTATGGCTAAGTCTGGGTAATGCCGTTTTATATATTTTATCAATGTGATGCCGTCACCGTACTTATCCCCTGGCATGGATAGGTCGGTAATTAACACATTGGCATCAAGCTTAGATAAATTGTTAATAAGCGCTGTGGAGTCTTCGAACTCTCCGACAACGTTTACCCAGTCAATTTGCTCTAGTGACTTTCGGATGCCAAACAAAACAATTGGATGGTCATCAGCAATAATTACATTAAGGTTGTTCATGGTTATGGGTTACCTTGCTGCAACAGTCTGGTGATGAAAGAATCAATTTGACTGATGCTAGTTTCGATCTTCAACCGATCGCCATCTGCGATATGCTGTTCTAATATTTCACATAGCTGTTTGCCGAGAAGTAAATTCAACATAGCAAATACGCCTTTCAATCGATGTGCGGTCTGCGAAAGCGATATGAAATCACGTTGCTGAAGTTCAGTATACAGTTTCTTCAGATCTATCGGTACTGTCTCAACAAATAAGGAATAATAGTCACTGGACTTTAGTTGTTGCTCGTATGCTCTTATATCATCATCAGCAATGAATTCAGATAGTCCAGAGGATTCCTCTGATAAAATTCGCTGTTCGATTAATAATAATATTGCATCAATGACCACACTTCCTAAATTATAATTTACCCGAATATAATTATCCTGCAATTGCTGCAATCCAATTTCGTCAGGAGCCAGTAATAAGGTAAATTTATCATAGTGTTGCGGGTTATCCGTTACTGTTACATCATAGTCTCTTCCTGGTAAACGGTCATCGACGATAATGCAGTTGGCCCCGAATGAATTCAATAATGTGGTGATGATAGAGCGTACTTCTTCTGATGCTATATCTAATAATGCCGTGACACCGTCCAATAGTTTCTCTTGTTCCTCTTGTTGGGCATTTTGCACAGCAATTGTGGCTCGGATTGTATAACGAGTGCCTATATCAACTTTGCTTCGAATCTCTAATTGTCCGTTTAATTTCTTACATAATTGGTTACATAAAAAGAATGTTAGCCCTGAGCTGTGATTGTATCTGTCGACCAATGTTTGGCTGAGGAAAGGATAATTAAGATTGCTGATCTCCTCATCAGAAATACCTACGCCGGTATCGGTTATCTGAATGAGGAGTTGTTCTGGATGACCCGGTTCGTGGCCAACATTTAGTGTGATTTTACCGTAAGCGGTCGTAATAACTGAATAATGCAGCAGTAGAGAAAGTATTTTACGTAATATCTTTTCATCACCCAGGTAATTCTGGTCGATATTGACGTGATAGTGATTAAACAGAGTTAAACCTTTCTGATTAATTGCAGGGAGAATCTCCAGTAAAAGATTATCAATTAATGCAGATAAGGAGAAACTAACCTGTTCAGGTTGCCAGTCCTGTGTTTCCAAACGAGTTAGCAGGGTAATGTTATCAATCAATTCATTGATAGCTTCTGATTGTTCGACCAATTTGGTCGTCAATTCATGCTGCAATGCGGCATCGGTGGTGTTTTGTAGTTCTTTAGTTATTTGAGTCAGGTGGCTGACGGGTTGATTTAGTTCAATACCCAAATTATGCAACATCAGTTTCCGTGCTTGCAGACTTTTATCATATTCACGTCTTGCTTGTTGCAGCCTTTTATTCACCAATACTTCTTTGTCCTGATCATGGAGCAGGAACAGGTAGGTTTCCGGTGAAATGTTGCTGCGAAACATTCTGATTTCGTATACTTCATTATTCACGGTAGCCTGAATCACACCCTGGTGCTCTCCTGCCATATGCGCAATCTTTTGTAGATTAAGGTGCGGCATCAGGTTGTCTGCTATCTGATTGCTGGCGACCAAGGTATTATTGCTGAAGTTATAAACTAATAATCCTTGCGGTACGCGGGTAATGATTTCCTGACTCAGTGATTTCTGTGTGTCTAATTGTTCGACCAAATCCGCACTTGGGCGAACAAATTGGCGACGAATAAAATAGATACCTAAAATCGCCAATGACAATAGCAATATGTTGGTCAGGATTAACCAGAAGTTATTCCTCAGTAAATCAATGGCCAACACATTAATAGGAACACGATAAACGATTTTTAGTGCGGCGTTCGCCAGTGGGGCTGAGAACTCAACCCAATAGCCATTTAGCGTAACATTGACGGTGGCAATGTCGTCCGGTGTCGTCCCTTCATTAATTGGCGTTTTATCTTGCTGTAACAAGAAGTTAGAACGCGCCATATTCGGTGGAATCAAGTCATTAATGGGTAAATCAAAAGCTATTACAGTTGCCAGATGGCCGGGATGGTTAAATGTGGTTCTCAACGTAAAATAGTAGGCGTTTTGAAAGCGAAATTTTCGCAAGGGAGAGAAACTCTCGCGCTCATCTAAGGTATTGGCCTGCTGGAGCATTTCTGCCCGGCGGGATTCAGCGGCGACAGTCAAATAACTCTCTTTAAAACGCGAAGCCACTTCTTTTAAGGCCTGAGTCGTGATGAGCGCCAGGCTATTATCTTGGCCATTAAGATAATACATTGAGTAGGTATCATTTTGTGATCCCCAGTGGCTGTCGAGATAGTCAGACAATCGCAATGTCATCGGCAGTGTCACGGGTTCGTGATTACCAAAAATGACCGCATCAGTCTTGCTACGCGGCTTTTCTATGTAGTAAATATCTGGGCGCAGTCGGACTTCTTGGGCATTAAGAATATGCCCCTCAGACATGCTTGGATTATTAGCTAAATCATAGATTTGGTAAGTATGATAACGATAATCATCGATACGCTGCTGCAACCCACTGGCAATATAGGTTAATGCGTGTTTTTTTTCTGTTAGGTAAGCATTAGTATAGTTGTAGCCATACAGCCCAACAGTAATGAGCAGCAATAGGATAAACAACCAGAAGCAGCGGGTAATGTTAACCGCGCTGCTAGATAACGAATTATTTTGCATAAAGATAATGCATATTCCTTGGTTAGCGCGTCACAGCTCTGGCGCTGGCAGTCACGGTCAATAACAACAGTGCCACACAGCCGAAAGCGACTGATAAATTACTGAGTTGGGCAATAAAACCAATTACCGCAGGGCCGGCCAAAATCCCAGCGTAGCCAATGGTGGTAATGGATGCCACGGCCAGATTGGCTGGCATCACGGTTTGGTTACCCGCCGCGGTAAACAAAATAGGTACCACATTTGATGCGCCCAATCCCACGAGCATAAAGCCAATAATAGCGGCAATTGAGCTATCAACACTGATTGCGATAATAATCCCGATGGCGGCGCACAGACTTCCCCCTAATAATACCTTGTATCGGCCCAGCGCGTTGACAATCCGGTCACCATTTAAGCGGCCCAAGGTCATGGCAATAGCGAAGACAGCATAACCCATCCCCGCCTGCGCTGGGCTCATGCCACGTAATGTCGACAGGAACACGGCACTCCAGTCAAGCATTGAGCCTTCCGCCAGGAACATCACAAAACATAAAAATCCAATGAACATGACCCAGCCGCGAGGCAACACAAATAGTGGGCCATCATGGGGTTCACCGCTGCCTTGCAACAGGTTTTTATTGGCGGTCAGCAGTAAGATAATCATCAAAACGACGGCGGCAATAACCGCGGCCAGTGGGCTTAGCCCCAGCCACAATAACGCGCTCACCCCCCCTGCGCCGACAATTCCTCCGACACTGAATAGCCCATGAAAACCTGACATCATCGCCCGGCCGCTGGCTTTTTCGACAATAACCGCCTGGATGTTCATCGCCACATCTATTACACCCATGGCAGCCCCAAATACTAACATGGCGAGCGCCATCGTAACCGGGGTGTTCATCAGGGCGAGTAAGGGGAGGTCAAGGCAGAGTATGGCGCCTGCCAATAAAATGACTGCCCGGCATCCCCATTTTGCTGTCAGTACCCCGGTCAGGGGCATGGCGAGCATTGAGCCAACACCAATACACAGCAACAGCAAACCCAGCGATGCATCATTGAGGCCAATACGTTCTTTGGCAAAAGGCACCAATGGTGCCCAAGCGGCCATCCCCAATCCGGCGATAAAAAAAGCTAGCCGAGTCGAGACTTGTTGTGCAACACCGGGTGGTAATGTTTGTTGGCGTATTTCGGTCATCATGAGGTATCAGGTCTGCGATTAATAAGAATGTGAAATATAGACAGATGTTTCTATCACAAAGCGAAATGCGGGTCGAAGAGATTTGTCCGGATTAGCAGAATAGTTAGCACCTCGCTCTGCTCAGCTAAGAAAAAATAATCATGCTATTGAATAAACTGAAGGGTTCACTTTGTCATGAGCAATATTATTGCCTAATTATTGCTCATTATTGGCATGTTACTGCCGATGCTGGACGCCATTTATTGGCTGATAAATATAAATGTATGAGAATAAATAGCAGGGTTATAGTTGACTTGGCGGGTTGGTTATTACTCTTGATTTTTAAGCTATTCGTGCTTATCTGGAAAATGAAACTATATCATTAGGGTATTATTTGTTTTTGCAAACATACCCAACAGTATAAATATACCGCGCTAAATATATGACAGGCAATAAAAAAGCCGGTCAAAGACCGGCCGTAACACTAACGAATTATCTGGCTGCGAAAGCCACAATGAAGGTAATAATAAAATAATGATGATAGCGGAATTATTATAGTTCTAAGGCTGTACATATTACTTGTCAATTTGTGCGGTATTATAAATATTAGTATCTTGTTGTTTTTAATGAATAAATATTAATTCTTGATTATGAGTGCTATATTTTTGGCTATTTTCTTTTTTTGCTAAAGTTCGCCGTCATTTACATTTAGAAATACTTTATGGCTATATGAAACATTATCCGAGACTTAGTAGCATTTTCTGTATAGATTAATCCTATTCTTATTACGACAATAGCATCACCCCATTGGGATTATATGC
>NZ_ACCD01000013.1 GCF_000173775.1 Yersinia rohdei ATCC 43380 | reverse complement strand
TTTTACTAAACCAGTCATTTTAGTAGACATAGAGATATTTCCTTCAATTATTTTTGCCACAATAGTGTAGCGAACGTGGTCTGTCTTTCAGAGGATTACTTATTTAGGCACTTAGGAGGAGACTCACGGAGAAGGGATATCTTTGGATAGCGCTTGAACTGAGGACTGCTTTACTAAAACTGCTTTCATAAGGTCTGTGTTCCAAACCGATGACGCTATTTAACCACAACACATTCACTGTGGCAACCTAATATTTGCCTATCATAGTGAATATCGATGGTTTATTCATCTGAAAACGGATAAATAATGACAGATTTAATGTTACTAAACAGCCAATTACGGCCATAAACTGCGGTGATAAATTTAATTTTTTTAGCTGTGAGATGATTAAATGCCGGAGGCGGCTCCCCCGGCATTTGAATTTAACGAGGAGAAACCGTTACGGTGCCGCTACGATCGCTGGCAATAATCACGCGTTGACCTGCGCTGAAACGGGTTGGGCCCTGAGCTTGAACAACCACAATACTGCTGCCGTCATCTCGGCGAATTTCCAGTTGCACACCTTCACTGCGGTTCATTGCGCTCTGTACGCCTTGGCCCGCCATACCGCCAGCAACTGCACCGCCAGCTGTTGCCAAACTATTACCACGGCCCCCGCCGATAGTATTCCCCAAGAACCCACCGACCACCGCACCGCCAATAGCACCCGCGACATTATTTTCACTGCCACCCTGAATGGTGACCGGACGAGCGGAGACGATGGTGCCATAGGTTACCGTCTGTACTTGTCGTGCTTGAGAGGCTGTAAAAGTATCACCAGATGCTGTTCTATTGTTGGCGCATCCACTTAATACAGTAGCTGCGAGTGCTACGGCAATGATCAGTTTATTCATAATTAACCCCTATGTTCAGGCCAAGTCAGACGTGAGTGAGATTTCAGCCGCACCCTTCATACTTAATGTTGCAGTGGTGTGCGCTGTTTTTACTTATACGCCAACTATCTTGGGTATAGATAGCTGTTAATAATGACTATAGCGTGATAATGATTCGGTTGATGAAATAATATTGAACAAATGTAGATATATAGGCGAGTTCCTGCTTTCTTTTCGTGTTAACGTCAGTACCAAATATGGCGCTATCTCGCTTCAGGAATGTTGTCTTGTTACGTTCAATGTTTTCTACCAAGTTTTTCCGCCTCGACCTCGGTCGCTTAATCCTTATTTTAGCGGTGATGAGTGCTTTTGTGACGCTGGCCAACAGCTTTTATGCCAGTTATCGAGTGCAGCGACAGTTACTGATTGATAACACCTTAGAAGCGAATCGGGTCTATGCCACCAAGTTGGCGTCCAGCACCGAAATTTTTCTGAGAAATGCGCAAGATCAGCTTCATTACAGTAGCGTGATGGCAGCAAAGAATTTTGACGATAAGGCGGTTCTGGATGCAGAAACGGCACGTTTAAAATACCAGACGGGGAGTTTCAACTCCGTCGCCGTGATTGGTGCCGATGGCATCGTCCGCGCAACCTCACCAGAAAGCCTCAATTTATCCGGTCATTCTCTGTCATCAGAGGGGGCAAAAGAAGCGCTAACCCTGCGTCGTCCGTTAATCAGTAAGCCCTATGAGTCAGCGGCCAAAAATCTGGTTATCAATATTTCGACCCCTATTGTCATGCCGGATGGCCACTATCTTGGTTATATCGGCGGCACCATTTATTTGCGTAAGCAAAGTATTTTAAATGAGTTACTCGGTGAACATTATTATCGTGATGGTTCCTATATTACGGTGCTGGACAGCGACGGGAATATTTTGTACCACCGAGATGCAAGCCGTATCGGGGAAGTGCTTGAGCCGAACTCATTAATGCAGGCGGTGAAAACAGCCACTAATGGCAGTTTGGTAATAACCAACAGCGATGGTGAGTCAATGTTAGCGGGTTATGCCGTAGTGGAACCTTCCGGCTGGCAAATCATTACCTTGCGGCCAGAGGCCTCAACGTTAAAACCGCTGGACGGATTAATGTGGAAGGGATTAGGCCATATCACGCCGCTGGCATTACTGACGTTGCTAAGTGTTTGGTTGCTCTCCCGGATGATTGCGCGCCCATTATGGTTACTTGCGGGCAGCGCTAATGATATGGATAAACCGGATATTGCCAATAGTATCAAGGAAATACCTTCATGGTATTTTGAATCGACGCAACTTAAACGGGCGCTGTTGATAGGTATTAATCTGCTGCAAAAGAAAATTGGCAAACTGAAGTTTGAAGCCCAGACCGATCCAATGACGGGCCTGTATAACCGGCGCGGATTGGCCACCCGGCTTGAGTCCCTTTCACAACTCGGAGAGGATTTTGCTGTTATTGCTTTGGATATTGACCTGTTTAAATCGATTAATGACTCTTATGGTCATGATGTTGGTGATGAAGTTATCAAGCAGCTTGCAATCCAAATCCGTGATAGTTCTCGAGATTCCGATATCTTGTGCCGTAGCGGTGGGGAGGAGTTCCTGATGCTGTTACCCGGCACCAGACCTAATGTGGCGATACAAGTCGCTAACCGGCTGCGTAACAAGGTAGAAACCATGGAGATACCGGGTATTCATCCTATTACTATCTCATTGGGCGTGGCGTATTGGAATGGGGAATCGATGCCGGAAGAGGCATTGAAACGGGCTGATGAAGCATTATATCGCGCGAAAGAAAATGGCCGTAATCGGGTAGAAATTGCCTAATAAATCTAATAAAAAAGGCGCGCTCCGTGTGGAGTACGCCTTTTTAAACAACACCTTAACTGACTAGTATCAGTTCATGCCGTATTTTTTCAATTTCTTACGCAATGTACCACGGTTGATGCCCATCATCAGGGCCGCACGGGTTTGGTTGCCACGGGTGTATTGCATCACCATGTCCAACAATGGCTGTTCAACTTCAGCCAGTACCAACTCATACAGGTCACTCACATCCTGACCATTCAGTTGAGCAAAATAGTTCTTCAGTGCTTGTTTTACCGAGTCACGCAAAGGCTTTTGAGTCACCTGATCTTGTGAGTTTACGGTTGCAACGGTCAGTACGTCAGAATTTACGCGTTGTTCGAACATAGTTCTGTCAGCTCTTTTTTCTGTTTACGCAAGATTTTCGAAATATGCCTCCAACGCCTCCAGCTGTTCGCTGGCATCCTCAATGGCGTTGAATGTGCGCCGAAACTGGTCGTTAGGGGCGTGCTCCTGGAGATACCAAGAGACGTGCTTACGTGCAATACGAAATCCCTTGCCTGGACCATAAAAGTCGTGCAATTCCCGTATATGCCCGTCTAACAAGCGCTGTACTTCGCCAAGTGGCATCGGTGGCAGCAACTCCCCAGTGTCCAGATAATGCTGGATTTCCCGGAAGATCCAAGGTCTTCCCTGAGCGGCACGTCCTATCATCAGAGCATCAGCTCCAGTGTAGTCGAGCACCGCTCTGGCTTTATGCGGGTCAGTGATGTCACCATTCGCGATAACGGGAATGGAAACAATCTGCTTAACTGCCCGAATGCTGTCGTATTCCGCCTCACCATTAAACAGGCAAGAACGGGTTCGGCCATGAATTGTCAGGGCTTGTATACCACAGCTTTCAGCCAGTTGGGCAATTTCTATACAGTTACGGTGTTCGGCCGACCAACCAGTTCGGATCTTCAACGTTACCGGCACATCTACCGCATTAACCACTGCGGAGAGGATCTGTTTGACCAGATCAGGATGCTGCAATAATGCGGATCCTGCCAGTTTGCGGTTCACTTTCTTGGCTGGACATCCCATATTGATGTCGATGATTTGAGCACCATTCGCCACATTGATTCTGGCGGCTGCTGCCATTTCATCCGGGTCGTTACCGGCAATTTGCACGGTACGAATTCCAGGCTCATCGCTATGAACCATGCGCAAACGCGACTTATCCGTCCGCCATACCTCTGGATTTGAGGAGAGCATTTCAGATACAGCCATCCCAGCCCCCATGCCATGACATAGCGCTCTGAAGGGGCGATCTGTTATACCAGCCATCGGGGCGCAATCAGGCAATTTGTAAGCTGGATGTGTCCAATACGCATAGACAAAGAATGACCACACTGTGTCCGTAAGGGCGCGTATATTACGCATTTTTGCGCCCAGATGAAAGGCCAAACTTTGACCAATTGATGAAAAAAGAGCGATTAATTATTGGCTAATCTTGGCTAATTAATTATTTATTCATATATAACATTAGGTTAGTTTAAATTGGTTAATTTGTGCTCTTAAGTATTTTCTAGTAAACAAGTTCATAATCGGCTCTTGTCGCAGCATAAAAGTGATTATGAGTGCTTATTTATTAGTCAAATCAAAGATAAAGAGCAGATTTAAATGTGTTAGGCATCCCATTTCGGCTAAAAAGAGGGTTGGGTGGATTGCAACTTGGTGTGGGGAAATGCTAACGCAGCTTTTCAAATTGGCGCTGCAGTGTTGAGCGCTGCAACGCCAAGGATATTAGGGCGAGGTATTTATAGGTGAAATATTACTTACGCACACCTGTAATCCGGCACCACTCTTCTTTCTCCGCCACAGGGTCTAAGGTAAATTTATCCTCATAGGCCTGTGCGACACCCGCAGCTTGGGTTGCCAGCACGCCTGACAGACCAAGATGGCCGCCAGTAACGGGCAAAACACTAATCAATGGGGCTAATTCTCGCAGCGGGCCGGCCAGAATATTCGCCACCACGACGTCAGCAGATAAATCTGCCGGTTGGTCTTTGGACAGATACAGCTCCAAACGCTCTGAAACGCCGTTACGCTGTGCGTTATCGCGACTGGCTTGGATAGCCTGTGGATCGATATCTATGCCAATAGCACGCGCTGCACCGAGTTTCAGTGCCGCAATTGCCAAGATGCCAGAACCACAACCGAAGTCGATAATGGTTTTACCCACTAAATCGAGGCCGTCGAGCCATTGCAAACATAATGCCGTGGTTGGGTGGGTGCCGGTGCCAAAGGCTAAACCGGGGTCTAGCATCACGTTAACGGCAGTTGGGTCGGGCACATCACGCCAGCTTGGGCAGATCCACAGACGCTCACCAAAGCGCATCGGATGGAAGTTATCCATCCATTCACGCTCCCAGTCTTTATCTTCTAACTGCTCGATTTTATGGACAAAACCTTTACCGAGTTGCGGATTGTATTCCAGCATGGCTATCACTGCCGCCATGTCAGTTTCGGCATCATACAGGCCAATAACATCAGTATCGCCCCACAGACGGGTTTCCCCTGGCAGGGGTTCAAATACCGGATTATCGTGAGTATCCTGGAAAGTTACTGAAACAGCACCGCTTTCTACCAGCGCATCGCCAAGGGATTCGGCCTGCTTGCCGCTGGTGTTTAATTTAAGTTGGATCCAAGGCATAGTCATTCTCTCAAGACCCCGTTTAGCTCAAGGCGATAAAGGGGATCGTTTAAATTAGTTTTTAATCAGCGCTAGCCACGACGGGTTGCCGCGCTCGCGCTCGGTCACCAAACTGATTACCGATATAAAACGCCAACAAATTCAGCACCAGCGAAGGCACTATCGGGTGCAGGCCGGCTATCTTGATGTTGAAGCTGGCCAGTAGGGTATAGCATACCGCACCGACAATCATTGAGCTAAGGGCTCCGTGGGCATTGGCTCGTTCCCAATATAATCCCAATACCAGCGGCCAAAGGAATACGGCCTCCAACCCCCCAAAAGCCAATAAATTCAGCCAGATAATCATCTCTGGTGGTCGCCAGGCGGCAAGCATCAGTAACAGCCCGAGTATCAGGGTCGACAAACTGGAAATGCGCTTTAGCTTGGTTTCATTCTTCAGCTCTTCCGGCCTCAGATTGAGGTATAAATCTTTCACAATGGTTGCCGAGGATTGCAGCAGCTGGGCATTGATAGTCGACATAATCGCCGCCATAGGTGCCGCCAGAAAGATCCCAGCAGCAAAGGGCGGGAGCACGGTAATCATCAAGGTGGGGATCACTTGGTCCGGGATCTTCAGATCCGGCAACACAGCCCGACCTAGCGCGCCGGCCAAGTGCATACCGAACATCAGGATTGCCACCACAATGGTGCCAATGATAATGCCGCGATGCACCGCTTTGCTATCACGATACGAAATACAGCGCACAGCAGTATGTGGCAGGCCAATAACCCCAAAACAGACCAGGATCCAAAAAGATGTCATAAAGGGCAGATCGAGGATCTGATCGCCACCTTGAGGGGAAACTAGTGCCGGATCAATATGTTGTAGAGTTTCGACGGCATTATGTAGCCCACCTGCGGCATGGATAACTGCCACTAACAGCAAGATGGTACCGACTAACATCACCAGCCCTTGCAGGGCATCGTTGAGCACACTGGCTCGGAAACCACCAAAAGAGGTATACAGCGCGATACTGATGCCGAAGATCAATAAGCCGGTGTCGTAAGGGATCCCAGCCGCCGTTTCCAGCAAACGAGCGCCGCCGATAAACTGCACCGTCATGGCACCGATAAATGCCACCAATAAGCTGAGGCTGGCCAACCACACCAATAAGCGGCTTTGATAGCGGGCATACAACATATCATTGAGAGTGACGGCATTATAACGGCGCGCCAGAATGGCAAATTTCTTACCCAATACGCCAAGTGACAACCATACTGCCGGCAACTGAATCATTGCCAACAATACCCAGCCCAACCCATATTTATAGGCCGCACCCGGCCCACCAATAAATGAACTGGCGCTGATATAAGTGGCGGTCAGGGTCATTGCCAGCACGAACCCCCCCATCGAGCGGTTGCCGATGAAGTATTCGTTGAGGAAACTACCGGTTTGGCGGCGAGTATAAGCATACACCGAGAGGCCAAACACCATGACCAGGTAACCCACTAATGGCAGGATGACATCAGTTTGCATTGTCGTCCTCCAGCGAGATATCACGAAATATCACTCGCACCATCAAGTAACACAGCACAATAAATACCAACGGCAACGCAATACAGGCGGCTTCAAACCAAGCGGGCAGACCGCTGAAACCTGTCATATTACCCGGTAAATAAGCAGTAATAATCCAACCGACCAGATACGCCAGCGTTAAGCCGAAGGCCCAGCGCGCTTCTTTATTCGCCTGTAGGAACCTTGTGTCCATCTTTTCCCTTCTTACTTGACCTTGCAGCGTTGTTAGCTGCATTTATTCACCTGAATCACTGACTTGAGTCAGCTCATCGGGATTCATTCATTTGCTGCCTAGCTGCAAAGCCAATTAATTTGGGAATTCCCTTCTTACTTGACCTTGCGGCGTTGTTAGCTGCATTTATTCACCCGCATTTGCTGCCTGGTTGGATAGCTACAGTCACGCGCAACATATAAACGTCAGCTATATCAAACAAAAGAAAGTTTAACTTATAAAAGAAAAAGGCCGGAATTAACCGGCCTTTGCATGAAAGACGAAATATCAGGTTTCTTGTAACCCGAGCTTTTTCTCCAGATAGTGGATATTGCTGCCACCATGCTGGAAGTTTTCATCGTTCATGATGCGTTGCTGCAACTCAACGTTGGTTTTGATGCCATCGATAATAAGTTCTGCCAGCGCATTTTTCATGCGGGCAATAGCAACATCACGGTTTTCACCGTAAGTGATCAGTTTGCCGATCATCGAGTCATAATACGGCGGCACAGTATACCCGGCGTAAATATGAGACTCCCAACGCACACCAAAACCGCCCGGCGCATGGAAACGGGTAATTTTACCCGGACTCGGCAGGAAGGTATTTGGGTCTTCGGCGTTGATACGGCATTCAACTGCGTGGCCATGAACTTTCACTTCATCTTGCTTGATGGAGAGAGGTTGGCCTGCTGCGATACGCAGTTGTTCTTTGATCAAATCGACACCGGTAATCATTTCGGTAACCGGGTGCTCAACCTGAATACGGGTGTTCATTTCGATGAAATAGAACTCGCCGTTTTCATACAGGAACTCGAAAGTCCCAGCGCCACGATAACCGATTTCCACACAGGCTTTGGCACAGCGCTCACCGATATAACGGCGTGTTTCGCTGGTAATACCTGGTGCTGGAGCCTCTTCAACCACTTTCTGGTGACGGCGCTGCATAGAACAGTCGCGCTCAGCCAGATAGATTGCATTACCCTGACCGTCAGCCAATATCTGAATTTCGATATGGCGAGGGTTTTCAAGGTATTTTTCCATATAAACCATGTCGTTATTGAAGGCCGCTTTGGCTTCAGCACGGGTCATGTTAATGGACTGCTCAAGATCTTTGTCGTGACGAACCACACGCATACCACGACCACCACCACCGCCAGATGCCTTGATAATGACCGGATAACCGATTCGTTTGGCAAAGGCTTTGTTTTTGGTGGTATCGTCGCTCAGTGGGCCATCAGAGCCAGGTACGCAAGGTACACCGGCTTTCTTCATCGCGCTGATAGCAGAAACTTTATCACCCATCAGGCGAATGGTTTCGGCACGTGGCCCGATAAAGATGAAACCTGACCGTTCTACTTGTTCGGCAAAATCAGCATTTTCAGACAGGAAACCATAGCCGGGGTGAATAGCCACCGCGCCGGTGATCTCAGCAGCAGAAATGATTGCCGGGATGTTCAAATAGCTTTTAACAGATGGCGCGGGACCAATACAGACAGTCTCGTCGGCCAATAACACGTGTTTAAGATCACGGTCTGCAACAGAGTGAACTGCCACAGTTTTGATCCCCAGCTCTTTACAAGCTCGCAGGATACGTAGCGCAATCTCGCCGCGGTTAGCGATTACGATTTTATCAAGCATGGAACGCCTCGTTACTCGATGACGACAAGAGGCTCGTCGAATTCAACCGGTTGACCGTTTTCAACCAGAATGGCTTTTACAGTACCGGATTTATCTGCCTCGATTTGGTTCATCATTTTCATCGCTTCAACGATGCAAAGAGTGTCACCAACAGAAACTTTCTGACCTACTTCAATGAAGGATTTGGCATCTGGGCTCGGGGTGCGGTAGAAAGTGCCGACCATTGGGGAGCGCACGATATGGCCACTGATGACTGGTGCAGCGGCTTCAGCAGGAGCTGGAGCAACGGCGGCTGCCAGAGCAGGTTGCTGTGGCGCAGCAAAAGCATATGGCTGTTGCATCATTGGGTAGTTTGGTGCGGCGGGAGCACGACTGATACGTACTGACTCTTCGCCTTCTGAGATTTCCAGCTCTGAAATGCCGGACTCTTCAACCAGTTCGATCAGTTTCTTAATCTTACGAATATCCATGAGTGTGATTCCGTACTCTTTGTGTGTTGCAATTATACCCATCATCCTTCAGGTTGCATGTGTGTTGGCAGCCTTCGTTCACCCCAGTCACTTACTTATGTAAGCTGATGGGGATTCGCTCAGTTGCCGCCTACCTGCAACTCGAATTATTTCGGGTCTAGTTGGATTTTGACAAGCGATTTACCGCTGCCTGTAAAGCAAAGTTGTAGCCATCTGCGCCAAGTCCACAGATCACGCCAACTGCGATATCAGAGAGATATGAATGATGACGGAATGGCTCCCGAGCATGCACGTTAGATAAGTGGATCTCGATAAACGGGATCTGTACACCTAACAACGCATCACGCAGTGCGACACTGGTGTGCGTAAATGCTGCTGGGTTGATCAGGATAAAGTCGATATTACCCCGTGCCTGGTGAATTCTATCAAGCAGCACATGTTCTGCATTTGACTGCAAATGGGACAGCACCACATCCATTCCCTGAGCTTGAGTCTCTAATTGGCTGACAATCTCAGCCAAGGTCGTGTGACCGTACTTTTCCGGTTCACGTGTTCCAAGCAGATTCAAGTTAGGGCCATTCAGAAGCAAAATGTGAAACTTATCCGACATTGTGCTGGTATCTCCGGCAATTAGTACATCATCGTAAAAAATAACCTGATGTCACCGATTTGTCACCTTTTTACGACGAATCTGACACTGCGATCGTCACTAAGGTCGGGCATTATAATGATATCGTAGCAATTAGCAGCTAAATACTGGTCTTATCAGCGAAGATATTCAACATAAAAGATTATCAGGTTGCAGAATTTGACGGTTTGAACACATAAAAGTTCAGAGAGTTATCGCCACCATTGGCGAAACTTTTTATAACGAAGAGCCAGCAAGATAGCAGCAATAAGGGCATAAATCATGGGCGATGGTGACAATGTTTTTACTGACCAAAGATAATGGATAGGGGCCAGAATGGCGACAACATACACCAGATTATGTAGTTTTTGCCAGTTAGCTCCCATTTTTCGTTGTGCCCATAAATTGGAGGTTACAGCGAGTGATAGCAACAATAACCAACTAATGATGCCCAACGTCAGGTAGGGGCGGGTGACTAATTCGCGTCCCAACAGGCCAATATTGCTCAGCCCCAGCTCTAAAACTGAATAGCTAACCAAATGTAATGTGCCCCAGGCAAAGCACCATAACCCTAAGAGCCGGCGACAGCGGATCAGCAGCGGCTGTTTGCCATAACGTGCCAGCGGGGTTACCAGCAAGGTGGCCAATAACAGTTTTAATGTCATGCGGCCAGTAAAATGCTGAATATCTTTAGCGGGGTCAGCACTGAACCAGCCTTGATCCACTGATAAAACCAGCCATAGAAAAGGCAGCGCTGCTGCCAGCCAAATAGCCACTTTTAGCCATTTAATTTGTCGTAAACTGAGCCGCATCAGAAATTCTTCCGTAGATCTAAACCACGATACAAGGAGGCAACTTGATCAGCATAGCCATTAAACAACTGCGTGGGTTGGCGCTGCACATCAAGGATACCGCCGGAGCCGATAAAGCGTTCGGTCGCCTGTGACCAGCGCGGGTGATCCACATGCGGGTTCACATTGGCATAAAAGCCATATTCGTTGGGGGCGCTCAGGTTCCAGGTGGTCGGCGGCTGTTCATTGGTCAGGCGAATATGAACAATGGATTTTATCCCTTTAAAGCCGTATTTCCACGGGGTAATGAGCCGTAGCGGAGCACCATTTTGCGGTGGCAGCGCTTTGCCATAAACCCCCAAGGTCATAAAGGCCAGCGGGTGCATGGCCTCATCCAGCCGTAATCCCTCGACATAGGGATATTTCAGGCCACCGCCAATAAAACGATCTTCCTGCCCCGGCATTTGATCTGGTGCATAAAGTGTTTGGAATGCCACGTAGCGGGCATTGCTGGTGGGCTCAGCCAGTTTTAGCAATTTCCCCAACTCAAACCCAATCCACGGCACCACCATTGACCAGGCCTCTACGCAGCGCATGCGATAAATACGTTCTTCCAGCGGGAAGCGTTTCATCAGGTCATCTATATCGAGGGTCATTGGCTTGGCGACGTCGCCGTCGATTTTTATCAGCCAGCCTTCCGTTTTTAGTGTTCCGGCATTGGCTGCTGGGTCAGCTTTATCCAGGCCGAATTCATAGAAATTATTGTAACCGGTGACTTTATCTTCTGGCGTCATAGCCAAGTCTGGGTGGTAAACCGTTGACTTGGTGAAATCCAGCGGCTTGCCAGAGGGCGCTTTGGGGCGGTCATTGCCTTTAAACCATGCCAGCAGATCGGCTTGCGCAGTGGTGGGTAACGCCAGTGTGGCGGCGGTTATTCCCAATGCCTGCAATACCTTACGGCGCTGATAAAAAATACTTTCAGGCGTCACATCGGCTTCAGTCAATTTGCGCGGCATATTATGTGTTAGGGAAGTGTTGCTCTTGGTATTGAATAAAAATTTGCGCATAAGATGACTCCGTAAGACCGAGGGGGACTATTGACCTTATTGATATTAATCATGGCGGTTTATAGGGGTAAGTGCTAGCGGCAGGCAGGAAATTTGAAAATAATTACAATAGGACTGCGATGTCCGGGGGGATAAGCCCCCGGAGGCACGGAATCAGCGAACTTTAACTAAGGTTCTGCCAGTGACTTCATTTGCCAGTAAGCGCTCAGCAATCGCCGGTGCATCTGCCAGCGTGATGGATTGTGAAGCTTGTTGATAATAGCTTTCAGGTAAAATTTGCTGTAATCGCTGCCAGGCTTGCAGGCGTCGCTGTTGCGGCGTCATCACCGAATCGACACCTTGTAACCGCACATTACGCAGGATAAAGGGCATTACTGTGGTTGGGAGGGTATAGCCGCCAGCCAGGCCACAAGCTGCCACGGTGCTGTTGTAATTCATTTGCGCCAAGACTTTTGCCAGCAATTTGTCGCCTACAGTATCAATAGCGCCAGCCCAGAGTTGTTTCTCCAAGGGGCGTGAAGCATCAAGATAATCATTGCGGGAGAGTATGCGGTGAGCACCCAGACTTTTCAGATATTCATTATTGCTGTCACGACCAGAAATGGCGGCAATTTTATAACCCAAAGCTGCAAGCAAGGCGATTGCCGTGCTCCCAACACCACCGCTGGCCCCAGTGACGACCACCTCGCCGCTCTCAGGTGTTACGCCACCTTCTTCCAGCGCCATGACACATAGCATTGCGGTGAAACCGGCAGTGCCAATTATCATGGCTTTACGCGGTTCCAGCCCTTTAGGCATAGGGACGAGCCAGTCACCATTGACACGCGCTTGTTCCGCCAAACCACCCCAATGGTTTTCGCCCACCCCCCAGCCGGTCAGCAATACTGATTGGCCAATATGAAAACGCGGATCTTCGCTGCTGTGGACTGTACCGGCAAAATCAATGCCGGGAACCATAGGGAACTCACGGATAATTTTGCCTTTGCCCGTGATTGCTAGTGCATCTTTATAATTCAGGCTAGACCAATTGACATCAACGGTAACATTACCCGCAGGCAGTGCTGAAGGGTCTATGTCGCGCACTTCTGCGGTAGTTCGGCCTTCCGTTTGCTCAAGAACAAGCGCTCGCATATGGCACTCCAAAAATTCAAAAAAGATGAGTTAAGAGTGAGCCAATATAGCGATAACATCAACTTTTTGGCCTGATCAAGAACAAAAGTCGGGCTGTTGATATTGTCTCTGACTATTCTTGAAGAAGGATTTACTAAGATCCAAGAAAAAAGCCCTAATGCTTGTGTTCTGCTAGCATTATGAAGTAAAAGTCAGTGCTAAGACCCGTTTTTGCCATAGAGTATTCACGCGAGGGAACTGAGGCCTTTTTTTCATCTAATTGCGCTTCGCAAGGTTAAGGGATGCGATTTACAACCAAACTATCTGTTTTTATGACGCTGCTGGTGGTGCTGTCCATGTGTCTGGTGTTGCTCGGTAGCACGGCAAGTTTCTTCTATTTGTGTCAAAAAAAAATGGAGCATCGCCTTCAAGGCATCGTGACTGTTTACGATCAGTCATTGCTGAGCCAACCTGCGGATAAAGAACGCGAATGGTTGCCTATCATGATGCGGACTCTGGGTGTTCTGGAAGTCAGTATCCAGAATGAAAACAGCACCTTGTACCATCTTAAACTCCCAGCTATTTATGCTCCGTGGAATAGTCAAAGCCGCTACCGCAGCTTAGTTATTCCAATGTTGCACCAGCCGGGGGCCTCGATGCATTTCACCTATATTGACCCCCTCAGCAGTTATGCCCGCTCTTTTTATGCGGCAGCTATTTTGTCATTGGCCGTCATTATTATCGCGATGACCTTATTGCTTAGTTTTCGCTGGCTGCGTGAACAGACCGCAGGCCAGGAGCAACTTGAGTGGCGCGCGAAACGCATTCTTAATGGCGAACGTGAGCACGCCATTCGTAGCGAAGGCCATGAATGGCCGCCGTGTGCCAGCCGCGCCATTGATCATCTATTGGCAGAATTAATAGAAGTGAGAGAAGAGCGTAATCGCGTTGATACCTTAATTCGTACCTTTGCCGCGCAGGATGCCAAAACGGGCTTAAGTAACCGGCAATTTTTTGATAACCAACTGACAACCCAAATGGAAGAATCTGGTGCCCACGGGGTGGTTATGATGGTGCAGTTACCCGACTTTGATACTTTAATTGAGACGGGTGATGGTCAGCAGGTGCAAGAATTAATGTATGCGCTGATTAATCTGCTTTCGACTTTTGTCGCTCGGCACCCCTCGGCGCTATTGGCGCGTTACCATCAAAGTGATATTGCGATATTGCTGCCGCATAAGACCTTAAAAGATGCCGATGTCATGGCTGCCCAACTTGTTCATGCTGTAGGGGCATTACCCACGGCGCATATTATTGATCGAGAGTCATTGCTGCATATTGGCATCGTGGCGTATCGCAGTGGCGATTCTGCAGAGCAGATTATGGATAATGCTGGACAAGCGACCAAAAATGCGGCGATGTATGGGGGGAATAGCTGGTATGTCTACGATATGCAGGTGTCAGAAAAAGGGCGCGGCAGTGTTAAGTGGCGGACATTATTGGAACAAACACTGGCTAACGGTGGCCCAAGGCTGTATCAGAGACCGGTTGTTACAGTTGATGGCAAAATCCATCATCGAGAAATCATCAGTCGCATATATGATGGTGAGCAAGAACTACGGGCCGCTGAATTTACACCGTTAGTGCAACTGTTCGGTTTAGGCGAGCATTATGATCGCCAAAAGATTGATAGGATAATTCCTTTATTAGCTTTATGGCCGGATGAAACTCTGGCATTTTCTATCAGCGTTGCTTCATTATTACAACGTCCTTTCCAGCGCTGGCTGCGAGATACACTGCTACAGTGCAGAAAATTAGATAGAGAACGAATTATCTTTGAACTTGCAGAGGCAGATGTGTGTCAATATATCAGCCAAATTCGCCCGATGATGCGTTTGCTACTCGGCGTAGGCTGTAAGGTAATGGTGTCACAGGCCGGATTAACGGTTGTCAGTACCTCATATATTAAGTCTCTACGGGTTGAAATGATCAAGCTTCATCCGGGGTTAGTAAGAAATATTAATTTGCGTTACGAAAATCAGTTGTTTGTCGACAGCCTGACCGGGGCTTGTGCTGGAACACATGCGAAAGTTTTTGCCGCAGAAGTTCTGACCCGTGAGGAATGGCAAACGCTGAAGGAGAAAGGTGTTTATGGTGGACAAGGTAATTTTTTTGCCCCGCCGACACTTTTAAACCCCGGAAAGAAAAAATATTCGTATTAGGGTCATGTTTAGCCTGATCGTTGAGCAAAAATTAACGTAGAATGTGTCGGTCATTTCCGTAAATCGTTGGTGGGTACTTACTTCCGACGAGAATCAGGTTAAATGTTAGATTTTATGTGCTGTGTTACGCCGGTCGTTGCGCAGAATCACTGTTGTGTTGAGGATTTATTCAACCTTTTCATACAACATGGCTTCTGATGCGAACGAGACGTCAATAACGCAGCTACTTTTTCACCGAATCAGGACGTTTTTGCGCCTTGTCGCTGCTTCGTGTGGTTGGTAAAGTAGGCGGATTTTATTTTTCGCCCCCAGCTTGCAGGATTATCCTTTCGTTATGTTTAAGAAATTTCGTGGCATGTTTTCCAACGACTTGTCCATCGACTTGGGTACCGCCAATACCCTTATATATGTTAAAGGACAAGGCATTGTACTGAATGAACCTTCAGTGGTTGCTATTCGTCAGGATCGTGCCGGTTCACCGAAGAGCGTTGCCGCTGTGGGCCATGATGCCAAACAGATGCTTGGGCGAACCCCCGGCAATATCGCAGCTATTCGTCCGATGAAAGACGGCGTTATCGCCGATTTCTTTGTCACTGAAAAAATGTTGCAACACTTTATCAAGCAAGTTCACAGCAACAGCTTTATGCGCCCAAGTCCGCGTGTATTGGTGTGCGTACCGGTCGGGGCAACTCAGGTTGAGCGCCGTGCGATCCGTGAATCTGCTCAGGGCGCTGGCGCTCGTGAAGTGTTTCTGATTGAAGAACCTATGGCGGCGGCAATTGGCGCTGGCTTACCGGTTTCTGAAGCAACGGGTTCAATGGTTGTGGATATTGGTGGCGGTACGACAGAAGTCGCCGTTATCTCTTTGAATGGTGTGGTTTATTCTTCATCCGTTCGTATTGGTGGTGACCGCTTTGATGAAGCAATCATTAATTATGTGCGCCGTAACTACGGTTCATTGATTGGTGAAGCCACTGCCGAGCGCATCAAACACAGTATTGGTTCTGCTTACCCGGGTGATGAAGTTCTGGAAATTGAAGTGCGTGGACGTAACCTTGCTGAAGGTGTACCACGTGGCTTTACTCTGAATTCCAACGAGATCCTTGAAGCGCTGCAAGAGCCACTGACCGGTATTGTCAGTGCGGTCATGGTTGCGCTAGAGCAGTGTCCACCAGAGCTGGCGTCTGACATCTCTGAGCGCGGCATGGTGTTGACCGGTGGTGGCGCATTGCTACGTAACCTGGATCGCCTGCTGATGGAAGAAACTGGCATCCCGGTTGTGGTGGCAGAAGATCCATTGACCTGCGTCGCTCGCGGCGGTGGTAAAGCGTTGGAAATGATCGACATGCATGGCGGCGATTTGTTCAGCGAAGAATAGTCAGCCCAAAGGGGAAGACCAGCCGAATAAATCTATACCCAAGGTCATTGGTGTTGCAGCCAGATAGCCATTGAGCAAATCCCGAGGAACTGACTTAGGTTAGTGATGCGGGTGAGCCGGGGCTTCTAACATTGCTACAACCTCAAGAAAGCAGGGTATATACCCAGATAAAATGTAATTGGCGTTGCAGCCAGGCAAAAGAGTCAATTCGAATACGCTGACGTAAGTTAACTATTCGGATGAATCAAGGCCATAAAAACTGCTGTAACGTCAAGTACTAAAGGGTGATTCAGCTTGGCGCTTCCACCTTCATGCCGTCAAGGAATAACCATAATTTATGAAGCCGATTTTTAGCCGGGGCCCATCCTTGCAACTGCGGTTGTTCTTTGCCGTACTTGCAGCCATTATTTTGGTTATAGCGGATAGCCGATTAGGTACATTTGTGACAATACGTACCTATATGGACACCGCCGTTAGCCCTTTCTATTTTCTGGCCAATGGGCCACGCAAAGTTCTCGACAATGTTTCAGAAACTCTAGCTTCCCGCCAACAACTGGAGCTGGAAAATCGTGCATTGCGTCAGGAATTACTGCTGAAAAATACTGATCTACAGCTACTTGGGCAATTTAAGCAGGAGAATAACCGCTTACGTGAATTGCTCGGATCCCCGCTGCGTCAGGATGAACAAAAAATGGTTACGCAGGTCATGTCCAGTGGGACAGATCCTTACAGTGATCAAGTCGTTATCGACAAAGGCTCTAATAATGGTGTGTACGAAGGCCAGCCGGTTATCAGTGACCGGGGCGTCGTAGGCCAGGTTGTTGCGGTAAGTAAACTAACCAGCCGCGTATTATTGATTTGTGATACTTCCCACGCGCTACCTATTCAGGTTCTGCGAAATGATATTCGGGTGATTGCTGCCGGCAGTGGTTGCACCGATGACTTATTACTCGAGCACTTACCTAGCAATACAGATATTCGTGTTGGTGATGTATTAGTGACATCTGGCTTGGGCGGTCGCTTCCCAGAAGGGTATCCAGTTGCTGTGGTGTCGTCGGTCAAAGTGGATAACCAACGTGCTTATACTGTGATTCAGGCGCGCCCGACTGCTGATTTGCAGCGCTTACGTTACCTGTTGTTATTGTGGGGCGCTGATAGCCATGGTGATATTCCTATGCCACCAGACGAAGTGCGCCGAGTTGCAAATGAACGCTTGGCTCCCATGATGTCGCAAGTATTGCCCGCCGCAGATGCTGTGGGGCCTCCGGCACCGCCTGCTGTGGCAGCACCGACAGCACCAGGAGTTTCACCATGAACCGCTACAGCAGCAATGGCCGTTGGGTTATCTGGTTATCCTTCCTGATTGCTATGGTGCTGCAAATTATGCCGTGGCCTGAGCAGATTTATATGTTCCGGCCTTCATGGCTAGCATTAGTCTTAATTTATTGGGTAATGGCATTACCGCACCGTGTGAATGTTGGCACTGGCTTTGTTCTCGGGCTAATTATGGATCTGATTTTGGGTTCAACTCTCGGGGTTCGGGCACTGGCGTTCAGTATTATTGCTTATCTGGTGGCATTTAAGTTTCAGCTATTTCGTAATATGGCATTGTGGCAGCAGGCGCTCATTGTCATGTTGCTGTCGCTGACAATGGATGTGGTGGTGTTTTGGTCTGAGTTTTTAGTCAGTAATGTCTCATTCCGCCCAGAAGTCTTCTGGAGTAGTGTCGTCAACGGTATTTTGTGGCCTTGGCTATTTTTGTTAATGCGTAAAATTCGCCGCCAATTTGCGGTGCAATAAGGATTTGAGACTCATGACCAGCCTGTACCTTGCCTCTGGATCTCCGCGTCGCCGCGAATTATTGGCCTTGCTTGATGTGCCTTTTGAGGTGCTAAAAACAGTGGTTGAAGAGCAACGCCAGCCGGAAGAAAGCGCCGCAGAATATGTTCGGCGTCTGGCAGAGGATAAAGCACGGGCAGGAGTGATGATCGCACCACAGGATTTACCGGTATTAGGTGCAGATACTATTGTGGTGTTAAATGGGCAAGTATTGGAAAAACCACGAGATAAAGCCCATGCGCAGCAAATATTGAGCGCGTTATCTGGTCAAGAACATCAAGTGATGACGGCGGTATCATTGGCTGACCGGCAGGATGCCTTATCTGTCATGGTTGTTACATCTGTGACATTTCGCGTGTTATCCCAGTTGGAAATCAGTGACTATATTGCTACCGGTGAACCCATGGACAAAGCGGGCGCGTACGGTATTCAGGGGAAAGGCGGTTGTTTCGTCAGGTCAATTACCGGCAGTTATCATGCCGTGGTGGGGCTGCCGTTAGTAGAAACCCATGAATTACTAAGCAATTTTATTGCGCTACGTAATGTGAGAGGAATACATGACAGCTGAATTACTGGTCAATATTACACCGTCTGAAACGCGAGTTGCCTACATTGATGGTGGCATCTTGCAAGAAATACACATCGAACGTGAAGCCAAAAGAGGGATTGTTGGCAATATCTATAAGGGCCGTGTCAGCCGTGTTTTACCGGGGATGCAAGCGGCTTTTGTTGATATTGGTCTGGATAAGGCCGCTTTCCTCCATGCTTCCGATATCATGCCCCACACCGAATGCGTGGCTGGGGATGAGCAGAAAAATTTTAATGTGCGCGATATCGCTGAACTGGTTCGCCAGGGGCAGGATTTGATGGTGCAGGTGGTGAAAGACCCACTCGGTACCAAAGGCGCACGTTTGACCACAGATATTACCTTGCCTTCCCGCTACCTGGTCTTGATGCCAGGGGCCGCCCATGTGGGTGTTTCCCAACGAATTGAAAGTGAAGCAGAACGTGATCGCCTGAAAAAAACCGTGGCAGAATATTGCGATGAGCAGGGCGGTTTTATCATCCGCACCGCTGCGGAAGGGATTGGCGAAGAAGAACTTGCCGCTGATGCTGCCTTCCTAAAACGGTTGTGGACCAAGGTGCAGGAGCGCAAAAAGCGCAATATCACTAAATATAAATTGTATGGCGAAATGGCTCTGGCTCAACGCGTATTGCGTGATTTTGCTGGCGCGGCGCTGGACAAAATTCGGGTGGACTCCAAGCTCACCTTTGATTTGCTGGTGGAATTTACCAGTGAATATATTCCGGAAATGACAGAGAAGCTGGAACTGTATGCGGGCAAACAGCCCATTTTTGATCTCTTTGATGTCGAAAATGAAATACAGCGCTCATTAGAACGCAAAGTTGAGTTAAAATCAGGCGGTTATCTGATTATTGACCAGACCGAAGCCATGACCACCGTGGATATCAATACGGGTGCTTTTGTCGGCCACCGTAATCTTGACGAGACTATTTTCAATACTAATATTGAAGCGACCCAAGCTATCGCCCGCCAACTGCGGATGCGAAATCTGGGGGGCATAATCATTATTGATTTCATTGATATGAGTAATGAGGAACATCGTCGGCGTGTATTGCATTCACTGGAACAAGCACTGAGTAAGGATCGAGTAAAAACCAGTATTAACGGTTTCTCTCAACTAGGCTTGGTCGAAATGACACGCAAGCGCACGCGCGAAAGTATCGAACATGTGCTCTGCAATGAATGCCCAACTTGCCGTGGTCGCGGCACGGTAAAATCAGTAGAAACCGTGTGTTATGAGATTCTGCGCGAAATTGTCCGGGTTCACCATGCTTATGATTCTGACCGCTTCCTGGTCTATGCCTCTCCAGCAGTAGGAGAAGCACTCAAAGGTGAAGAATCACATGCGCTGGCTGAAGTAGAAATTTTCGTCGGCAAGCAGGTCAAAGTTCAGATTGAGCCCCTGTATAACCAAGAACAGTTTGATGTGGTGATGATGTAAGTATTTTTTGGCCTGACAAGAATATCTCCGTCAGGTTACAGGTAGGTTAGCTGCGTTTAATCACCCGAATCACTGACGTGTTGTAAGCTCATCGGGACTTATGAGCTCACCCTACGGGCTAGCGAGAGCGCTGTTCAAATCGGTTCCGGCCGCTTTGTCACTCGCTTCCTGCCTGTTGCAATCTATTGGGTATAGGCTATATCGAGATCCACGGCCATTTGTGCGGTGGATTGCAAGGAGATAAGTGTGAGGCGACTGCCCAGGATAATGTTTGTGACAGGCGCCACGATAATTGTAGTGGTGGCCCTATTGGTCAGTGGGCTACGCATGATGCTGCCTCTCATCAATGACTACCGTCCGCAAATTGTGGCCAAGGTTCAGTCCCTCAGCGGTATTCCACTGGAAGTGGGATTCATGCAGGGGACGTGGGAAACCTTTGGCCCGACGTTAGAATTGCGTGATATTGGTGCTCAATTGCCGCAGGCTGATTTGCAGGTGCAGCGGGTCACTCTGGCGCTTGATGTATGGCAATCTTTGCTACATTGGCGCTGGCAGTTCCGTGATATGACTTTCTATCAGTTGCAGTTGGATCTGAACACCACCTTGGCAAGGCAGCCGGGCAGCGACAGCAGTCTTGAAACCAGCCAGATCACAGATATTTTTCTGCGCCAGTTAGACCATTTTGATCTGCGCAATAGCCGTATCTCGTTTTTAACCCCCTCCGGCCCGCGGGCTGAGTTAGAAATTCCACAACTTACCTGGCTTAACTCCCTTAGCCGGCATCGTGCTGAAGGGCAAATCAGTCTTTCAACCATTAACGGCCAACATGGCGTGGTGATGGTGCGGATGGATCTGCATGATAATCAAGGTATTTTAAATTATGGCACTGTGTATATGCAGGCCGATAATATCGATGTTAAACCTTGGATTAGCCGCTGGTTGCATAATAATACCGGGTTGGACAGTGCGGAATTCAGTCTGGAAGCTTGGCTGAGTATCAAAGGCGGCGAAGTTTACAGCGGCAATATGCTGCTCAGTCAGGGGCAAGCCAATTGGACGGTAGGTGACCAACCCCACCAGTTAGCGGTGGATAATTTTGTGCTGGAAGGCCACCGTCAGGGCACTGGCTGGCAAATTGACGCACCAGAATTACGTCTCAAAACTGATGGGCAATCTTGGCCGAAAGGGCATTTGTCAGCTTTATGGCTGCCAGAAAACTCTCAATTTATTGGGCCGGAGCAATCTCAAGAATTACGCATTCGGGCCACCAATATTCAGTTGGAGCGGGTGGGGCCGCTATTACCGACCTTATCGCTTTTTTCCCCCGAGCTAATAAAACGTTGGGCTGATTTGCAGCCACAGGGCGTGGTGGATGCATTGGCGCTGGATATTCCCATCAACCAACCCCAAAAAACACGTTTTCTGGCCAAATGGCACAATATCAGTTGGCAGCATTGGGATTTGTTGCCGGGGGTGAACAATTTTGCCGGTGTTCTGAGTGGTTCAGCCGAGCTTGGGCGTTTGGATGTCAACCTTAAAAGCAGCACATTACCTTATGGCGAGATGTTCCGTGCGCCATTAGAGGTCAGTCAGGCCACGGGGGTGCTGAACTGGCAAGCCGATGAGAGTGGCTGGGAGCTTTGGAGCGATAAGTTGGATGTCAGAGCCAAATCGCTGTGGGCCAACGGCAGTTTCCGCTATACGCAACCGGCGCAAGGGCAGCCGTGGCTTAAGATCCTGACGGGGATTCGCCTGTATGATGCCACTGATGCCTGGCGCTATTTCCCGGTGCCATTAATGGGTAAAAAACTGGCCGATTATTTGACGGAGGCCTTACAAGGTGGGCAGGTGGATAATGCCACCTTGATTTATAACGGTAATCCGCATGATTTTCCTTATAAACATAAAGAAGGCCAGTTCCAGGTTTATGTCCCGCTGCGTAATGCGACTTTTGCATTCCAGCCAGATTGGCCCGCGTTAGAAAACCTAGCTATCGACCTCGATTTTCTTAATGAAGGTTTGTGGATGGATGCGCCTCATGCCATGTTGGGTAAAGTGACCGGCAGCAATATCAGCGCTATTATTCCGGATTATCTGAAAGAAAAACTGTATGTCGAGGCACAAGTCGCCGGTGAAGGGCGTGATATCCACGACTACTTTACCCATACGCCGCTCAATGACTCAGTGGCTGAAACACTTGATGAGCTACAGGTGGGTGGTAAAGTTAGTGGGCGCTTACACCTAGATATTCCGCTGGAAGAAAATCGTATCACTCATGCCAGCGGTGAAGTGACATTGAAGAATAACAGCTTGCTGGTTAAGCCTCTGCAAAGTCAGTTGGAAAATATCAGCGGCAAGTTTCGTTTCAATAATGGCAATCTTGATAGCGATACTTTATCAGCCAACTGGTTCGGACAACCGCTGACGGTCGATTTCACCACGCAAGAGCAACCTAAAAACTTTTTAGTGAATGTCGGGCTGCACGGCAACTGGTTGCCAGCCAAATTACCCGGCATACCAGAAGATGCGGCAAAATTGCTCAGTGGCAGCGCCAATTGGCAAGGTAAAGTGGCGGTGCAATTACCTAAAAATGGCCAGCCGGATTACAAGATTGACGTGACAGCCGACTTGAAGAAAGTGAGCAGTTACTTACCCCCGCCGCTGGATAAAGCCAGTGGCCAGGCATTGCCGCTACAGATAACCGCAGCCGGCGGGCTGGAAGGTTTTACTCTCTCCGGCAGTGTTGGTGGCAACAATGGTTTTAATAGCCAATGGCTGCTGCAAAAGCAACAGGTGGAGCTGGCGCGTGCTATTTGGCAAACCGACAGCAAACAAACGCCGCCATTACCGGATGATAAAGGCCTGGTTCTCAAGCTACCTAAGCTGGATGGCGAGCGCTGGCTAACCTTGCTGACGCCTGAATTTACCGCCATGAGTGCCTCGGTTACCTCTTCCGCACAACCCAAAATACCAGGGAATGGCACCGATGTTATTTTGCCGCACCGGCTGACATTGCAAACACCGCAGCTGTTAATGGGGGGGCAAGCCTGGCACAACCTGACATTGCAAGTAGAGCCTTTACTGGTAGGAACCAAAGTCACAGCAAAAGGTCAGGAAGTGGATGGCAGTGTGTTAATGGCAGAAAGTGGGCCTTGGCATGCCGATATTGATTATCTTTATTACAACCCGCAATGGACAGCGAGCGAAGCTAAAGATCCGCTGGCAAAAGCCGCCTTGCAGGAGCCAACCAGCACGAACACTGTCTCATTCCATAACTGGCCTGCTCTGCAACTGCGCTGCAAAGCGTGCTGGATTTTAGGGCAGAGTGTCGGGCGGGTGAATGCAGATTTGACACCGAAAGGCAGTGTTCTGACCCTGTCTAATGGGCTGATTGAGGCCGGTAATGGGCGAGCCAAGGTTTCTGGCCAGTGGCAACAAGAGGGTTTGGATAACAAAACATCCCTTATTATTGCACTGAGTGGGCCAAAAATAGATGAAACCAACTCATTCTTTGGCCTGATGACTCCAATAAAAAATGCGCCATTTGATATCAGTGCTGACCTAAACTGGCGCGGTGTGCCGTGGCAACCACAGATTGATACCCTCAATGGGACGTTAAAAAGTCGGCTGGGCAGAGGGGTCTTGACCAATCTTGGTGGCGGGCGAGCTGGCCAGTTATTGCGGTTGGTGAGTTTTGACGCATTATTACGTAAGCTCCAGCTCGACTTTAGTGATACGTTTAGTCGTGACTTCGCGTTTGATTCTATTCGTGGCACCGCCAATATCAAAAATGGCGTGATGCATACTAATGATTTAGTGATTGATGGGTTGGCGGCCGATATTGCCATGAGCGGAAATGTGGATTTGGTAAAACGCCAGATAGCAATGGAAGCGGTCATTACCCCAGAGATTTCTGCTACTGTCGGTGTCGCAACAGCTTTCGCGATTAACCCGGTGGTGGGGGCGGCGGTATTTGCTGCCTCTAAGATTTTAGGGCCGTTATGGAGCAAGGTCTCACTGATCCGTTACCAGATAACCGGTAATTTGGATCAACCGGCCATCCATGAAGTGTTACGCCAGCTAAAGGAGAGTAAGGCGCCATGAAAAATGCCAATGTTGCATTATTACAGTTATGTAGTGGTGATAATATCCGTGACAATCTGGCTCAAATTGAGCAGCAGATCAAACAGTTAAATTCAGGCATTCAACTGGTTATGACGCCGGAGAACGCCTTGTTATTCGCCGATGCCAAGTCTTATCGTCAGCATGCTGAGCAGCATGATAATGGGCCATTGCAACAAGAAGTCCGTGATATGGCCCGTAAATATGGTGTTTGGATCCAGGTGGGTTCAATGCCAATGATAAGCCGTGAGTCACCGGATCTTATCACCACCAGTAGTTTACTTTTTGATAACCAAGGCGAACTTAAAGCTCGCTACGACAAAATCCATATGTTCGATGTCGATCTTAAAGATATTCATGGTCGTTATCGTGAGTCAGATACTTATCAAGCAGGTCAGCAGCTGACCGTGGTTGATACACCGGTAGGTCGGTTGGGTATGACGATTTGTTATGACCTGCGATTCCCCGGTTTATTCCAGGCGTTGCGTGCGCAAGGGGCTGAAATTATTTCAGTACCGGCAGCATTTACCAAAGTCACCGGCGAAGCACACTGGGAAATTTTATTGCGCGCCCGGGCAATTGAAAACCAGTGCGTAATACTGGCCGCAGCACAGGTGGGGCGGCACGGTGCCACTCGCCGGACGTGGGGCCACAGTATGGCGGTTGATGCTTGGGGCAAAATCATTGGGCAGAACCCAGATGCGGTTTCTGCTTTAAAAGTCAAAATTGAAACCACGGGTTTGAAAACTATTCGTAGCCAGATGCCGGTATTGCAGCATAATCGCTTTGTATCGTCGCTGGCGGCGTCACCAGATAAACCATTATCAAATTAAAGAGTGAAAACTATGAGCCTCTCGTTTGTCAGTGAGCAGTTACTCGCTGCTAACAAGCTGAACCATCAGGACTTGTTCTCAGTATTGGGGCAGTTGGCTGAACGCCGCCTTGATTATGCTGACCTGTATTTCCAGTCCAGCTACCACGAGGCCTGGATATTGGAAGATAGCATCATCAAAGATGGCTCTTACAATATTGATCAGGGCGTCGGTGTCCGTGCGGTCAGTGGTGAAAAAACCGGTTTTGCTTATGCAGACCAAATCACTCTGAATGCGTTACAGCAAAGCGCCCATGCCGCGCGCAGTATTGTGCGTGAGACCGGTAATGGCAAAGTGCATACCTTGGGTGAGATTGCCCATCAGGCGCTGTATCCTCTGCTTGATCCGCTGCAAAGTCTCTCACGCGAAGACAAAATTGCCTTGCTGCATCGAGTAGATAAAGTGGCTCGGGCCGCGGATAAGCGCGTGCAAGAAGTTAGCGCCAGTTTGACCGGTGTATATGAGCAAATTTTGGTGGCCGCCACTGACGGAACTTTAGCGGCAGATGTGCGCCCACTGGTGCGCTTGTCTGTCAGTGTCTTGGTCGAAGATAATGGCAAACGTGAGCGCGGTGCCAGCGGTGGCGGCGGTCGTTTCGGTTATGACTACTTCCTGGAAACTGTTGATGGCGAAGTGCGGGCCGATAATTTTGCGACCGAAGCCGTCAGAATGGCATTGGTTAATTTATCCGCCGTTGCCGCCCCTGCGGGTGCTATGCCTGTGGTATTAGGTGCGGGCTGGCCGGGTGTGTTACTGCACGAAGCCGTGGGGCATGGATTGGAAGGTGATTTCAACCGTCGTGGCAGTTCCGTATTCAGTGGGCAAATGGGTAAACTGGTTGCTTCAGAGTTATGCACAGTCGTGGACGATGGCACTATGGCCGGTCGCCGTGGCTCATTAGCTATCGACGATGAAGGGGTGCCGGGTCAATATAACGTATTGATTGAAAATGGCATTCTGAAAGGATACATGCAGGATAAGCTTAATGCTCGTCTGATGGGGGTTGCGCCGACGGGTAATGGTCGCCGTGAATCCTATGCGCATTTGCCAATGCCACGTATGACGAATACCTATATGTTAGCGGGTAAATCAACACCGGAAGAAATCATTGCCAGTGTGGAATATGGCCTCTACGCGCCTAATTTTGGTGGCGGTCAGGTGGATATTACCTCCGGCAAGTTTGTCTTCTCAACCTCCGAAGCTTACTTAATCGAAAAAGGCAAAATCACCCATGCGGTGAAAGGTGCAACTTTGATTGGCTCGGGTATTGAAGCTATGCAGCAGATTTCGATGGTTGGCAACGATTTGGCGCTGGATAAAGGCGTCGGTGTTTGCGGTAAAGAAGGCCAAAGTCTGCCAGTTGGTGTGGGTCAACCCACCCTGAAGCTGGATAACTTAACTGTAGGTGGCACGGCATAAACTGTCACTAAGTAAGATATGTCTTTGATATTATTGGTGTTCAGTTTGGTCTTGAATTGAACACCAATAAATATCACTTTTTCACCGGTAACCTTTATATATGTCCGCTATCCGTGTGAAATAGGCGGTTAGGTAATCAATACACACCTGGACTTTCAGTGGCATTTTATCTTTTTCGGTATAGAGGGCATATATCGGACGAGGATCTGAGTGATAACGTTTAAATAAAATTTCTACCTCTCCGCGTTTAATTTCGTCAATCACCCACATCAGCGGGACATAAGCAATTCCCGCCCCTGCGTTTAGCCAGCGGATCATGGTTTGCGAATCATTGGTCACAAACCGACCTTGTGGCGAAATCTGGGTGGTGATGCCTTCTGGCGCGATCAGCTCAAAATTACTGTCCGGGCGCACGCTGTATTCCAGCCAAGAAAAGTTAGCCATATCCGATGGTTTTTCGGGTGTGCCATATTGCGCCAGATAGCTTTTGGCGGCACAGACCACCATTGGCATCGAGCCGAGGCGGCGGGAAAATAACCCTGAATCCTGTAACGCCCCGACACGGATAACGATGTCCAAGCCATCGGCAATCAGATCAGGTGCTGGCATACCGGTAACCAAATTAACCGAAAGCCCAGGATATTCTTTCAGCATCTCTGCTGTCATGCTGGCCAGGACATTTTGTGCCATAGTGGATGAACAGCCGATCCGCAGTGTTCCGGTTGGCGTATTGTTAAATGCATACAGCTGCTCATGGACTTCCTGCACTTCCTGCAACATTCGCCGGCAGCCCTGATAGTAAATTCGCCCTGCTTCGGTCAGGCCAATCCGCCGGGTACTCCGGTTAAGTAGCTTAATATTCAGCTCTGTTTCCAGTTTTGACACGGTTTGGCTGATTGATGAAACACTCATTGCCAGCTGCCGCGCTGCGCCGGTAAAGGAACCGCATTCAACAACTTTGGCAAAGATTGACATGCGTTTTAGTCTTTCCATTGCATTCTCTAGGTGGATTGTTAACTCTGGCTTAAAAGTGATTTAGATCACACATCGTAGATAACTTGATAGTAAGCAGGCTAATATACTGCGGTTGGAGGAAGAGTCCAAAGTTTGAAAGCCGCGTAGCCATAGTACTGCCTCGCCTCGTCCAAATTGCAGCCATACTGAATAATCCAGTGTACCCTATCAGTCAGCCTTATAGCTGGTACTGTTAGTTGTGGCTTTTTCATTGGACGTGTTTCAGTTAACTATCGGATTATTCACCTAAGCGTATAACAGAAAGGATTTAAAGGATGAATTTGCTTCCGGTGATGGTGATTTTCGGTCTGTCTTTTCCACCGATATTTCTTGAGCTGCTTATTTCGCTGGCACTTTTTTTTGTCCTGCGTCGTGTGTTGCAACCTACCGGTATCTATGAGTTTGTCTGGCATCCAGCGCTCTTTAATACCGCGCTATATGGTTGCCTTTTCTATTTAGTTTCCTTGCTTGCTTCTTGAGGTGGCCGTGAATACTTTTTCATTAAAAATAATCCGTATCGGCATCACCTTGTTAGTGGTCTTACTGGGTATTATTGCTGTTTTCAAAATTTGGGCTTTCTACACTGAATCCCCCTGGACTCGTGATGCTAAATTTACCGCAGATGTGATTGCTATTGCGCCGGATGTCAGCGGATTGCTGACGGATGTCCCTGTTAAAGACAATCAATTGGTGGAAAAAGGCCAAATTCTGTTTGTGATTGACCAACCGCGCTATCAGCAAGCTCTGGCTGAAGCAGAGGCGGATGTGGCCTACTACCAGACATTGGCCGCTGAGAAGCAGCGAGAGTCTGGCAGACGCCAGCGCTTGGGGATTCAGGCTATGTCACAGGAAGAAATTGACCAATCCAACAACGTGCTGCAAACCGTCCGTCATCAACTGGCAAAAGCTATTGCGATACGTGATTTAGCCAAGCTTGATCTGGAGCGAACCACCGTGCGTGCACCGGCAGAGGGCTGGGTGACCAACCTTAATGTCCATGCCGGAGAGTTTATTAACCGCGGTGCCACTGCGGTTGCCTTGGTGAAAAAAGACTCGTTTTATATTTTAGCTTATCTGGAAGAAACCAAGCTGGATGGCGTTAAACCGGGTTATCGGGCAGAAATTACCCCACTTGGCAGCAATCGCATTCTGCATGGCACCGTCGACAGCGTCTCTGCGGGGGTTACCAATAGCAGCAGCAGTGTTGACAGCAAAGGGCTGGCAACCATTGATAATAATCTGGAATGGGTGCGTTTGGCACAACGTGTGCCGGTTAAGATCCGTCTGGATGCTGAAGATCAACAACATCCTTATCCGGCAGGAACAACCGCGACGGTGGTTATCACTGGAGCGAATGATCGCGACCCAAATAAAGCCTCACCGATTGTTAAGTTGATGCACCGCCTGCGCGAGTTTGGCTAAGATGACCAGCCCGACATTTATCCGCCTGCGCTTTGCTTTCAAGCTCAGCTTTGCCATTGTCGCCGCGCTGTTTTTGGGTTTTCACTTGCAACTGGAAACCCCGCGCTGGTCGGTATTAACCGCCGCGATTGTTGCCGCAGGCCCGGCTTTTGCTGCGGGTGGCGAACCTTTCTCCGGGGCCATCCGCCACCGTGGTTGGTTGCGCATTATCGGCACATTTATCGGCTGTATTGGTGGCTTAGTTATCATTGTTTTGACCATAAGAGCGCCGGTTTTGACTCTGATGCTTTGCTGCTTATGGGCGGGGGTTTGTACCTGGATTTCCTCATTGGTGCGGGTCGAAAACTCTTATGCATTTGGTCTGGCAGGGTATACCGCACTTATCATCATTGTCACTACCGGTGAAACGCCGCTGCTGACCCCTCAGTTTGCGGTTGAGCGCTGTAGTGAGATAGTGCTGGGGATCGCCTGTGCCGTCATTGCGGATCTGCTGTTTTCTCCGCGATCCATCAAGCAAGATATTGATCGGCAAGTCGATAACGTGCTGGTGGATCAATACCGATTATTGCAAATGTGCATTCGCCCGGCAGATAAAACCGATATTGATCGTGCCTGGAATGATTTAGTCAAAAGCACAACGGCCCTCAATGGGATGCGCAGCTATCTGATGCTGGAATCCTCCCGCTGGCAGCGTTGTAATCAGCGGTTACGGGTATTGCATACCGAGTCGCTAACCTTGATAACCCAAGCCTGTGAAACCTATTTAGTGCTAGCCAACCACCCAGAAACCTTAACGGGTGAATTAAAAGAGTTACTGAGTGAGCCAGCACAGACACCAGCAGAAATTCATCAGCAGATGAAAAAACTGCGCCAGTTTATTGGTGCCAGCCACAGTGAGGCGATTCCCCACACCATCAGTAGTTGGGTCGGGGCGGCGACGCGCTATTTATTGCTGGCGAAAGGCATTCACACCAATAGCAGCATTAGCCGGGTGGAGGAAGAGATCCTGGCCGGTGATGTTCCGGTAAAACATGCCTCTGCTGAAGGCCATCACGCCATGATTAATGGGCTGCGAACCGGCATTGCTACCGCCATCGGGGGCTTGTTCTGGTTATGGACGGGCTGGACATCTGGAGCCGGTTGTATGGTCATGATTGCGGTGGTGACGTCGCTGGCGATGCGCACCCCTAATCCCAAAATGGTGGCGATTGATTTCCTGCTGGGGGTGATAATTGCGCTGCCCATTGGGGCGCTGTACTTTATGTTTATCATCCCCGCCACTCAGCAGAGCATGCTGCTGCTGTGTATTAGCCTGGGGCTGCTGGCGTTTATTATTGGTATTGAAGTGCAAAAACGGCGATTGGGTTCGCTGGGAACATTGGCCAGCACCATCAACATCATGGTGTTGAGTAACCCAATGCAATTTAATGTCAGTTTGTTTCTCGACAGTGCATTAGGCCAGATTGTGGGCTGCTTTGTTTCTCTGATGGTGTTGCTGTTGGTGCGTGATAATGCTAAAGACAAAACTGGCAGAACATTATTAAACCGCTTTGTTTACAGTGCGGTATCTGCGCTAACCACCAATAAAGCTCGGCGCAGTGAAAACCATTTACCGGCTTTATACCAGCAATTGAATCAGTTATTGATGATGTTCCCCGGTGATATCGACAAATACCGGCTGGCACTAAGCTTGATAATTGCCCATCAACGGCTCAATAGCACCGAAATCCCAGTTAATGCGGAATTAAGTGCCTTTCATAAACAAATCCGCGACACCGCCGACAGAGTCATCAATGCTAAAAATGCCGAGAAGCGGCGCTATTATTTCGCCCGACTGCTACAAGAATTAGATCAATATCAACAAAAACTAGTTGATTATCAGTCGCCTGATTCAGTCACTCGGCCGGTAAAGCGGTTGGCGGAGATGTTGCATCGCTATCAGAGTGCTCTGATATAATTTTACCCTTCGCCCTTGAAGCTGCAGGGGTGTCAGCGGCGTTCACTTACCCGAATCACTTACCTGAGTAAGCTCAGCGGGATAAGTTCGCTGGCTTCCTACCTGCAACTCCAAATTCTTTGGGTAATCCCTTCGCCCTTGAAGCCGCAGGGGTGTCAGCGGCGTTCACTTACCCGAATCACTTACCTGAGTAAGCTCAGCGGGATAAGTTCGCGCACTTACCCGGATCATGCAACTCTAAGTTCTTTGGGTATATACTCAATAGGGAACCATCCTTCCTCGCCCTCAATGATGGGGGCATTATTTCCCTCAGGAGGTCGACCAGATGTCAGCACAAAACCCATTACACACTCCATTAAAAAATCAACAGCATAGCGACGGCCTATACCATATTGGCTATTTTGTCGGCGGAGCCTGGCATCAGGCGCAAGATACTTTCGACGTCCGTAATCCTGCCACCGGCGCGCTGGTGGCCAAAGTCGCAAAATCGGGTAAAGCAGAAACCGAAGCCGCGATTAAAGCCGCCAGCGAGGCATTTCCGGCCTGGCGAAAAACCCCCGCCAAGCAACGCGCCGAAATCCTACAGCGCTGGTATCTGTTGATAATGGAACACCAGCAAGCATTGGCAGAGTTGATGGTTTCAGAGCAAGGTAAACCATTGAAAGAAGCACTGGGCGAGGTTGCTTATGCCGCCAGCTTTATTCAATGGTTTAGTGAGCAGGCTAAACGTGCCAATGGTGAAATCATTCCGCCGGCCAAAGAAGGGGCAAGAATTCTGGCCACGCGCGAACCTGTGGGTGTCGTCGCCGCCATTACTCCGTGGAACTTCCCATTGGCGATGCTCACCCGCAAATTAGGGCCAGCACTGGCTGCGGGCTGTACCGGGCTGATAAAACCGGCCAATAATACGCCATTATCCGCTTTTGCTTTACTGGCACTGGCAGAGCAGGCGGGCGTCCCTGCGGGGGTTCTCAATGGGGTGGCCGGAGATACCCATGCAATCAGTGACGCGATTATGGCCAGCCCTGACGTGCGCAAAATCTCCTTTACCGGTTCCACCGAAGTGGGCAAAACCCTGATGCGCAATGCCGCCGCCACCATGAAGAAAATCTCTATGGAACTGGGCGGAAATGCACCTTATATCGTGTTTGATGATGCTGATTTGGATGCCGCACTGGCCGGTGCTATGGCCTGTAAATTCCGCAATGCCGGGCAAGTGTGCGTTTGCGTTAATCGTTTCTATATTCAGGAAGGTATTTACGACGAGTTTGTTACTCGCCTGGCCGCCGAGGTTAAAAAGCTGAAAGTCGGTAATGGCATGGACAAAGACGTCAATATGGGGCCGTTGATTAACCTTGCCGGCCTTGAGAAAGTCGAAGACCACGTGAAAGATGCCCTTGAGAAAGGGGGCCGGTTGTTAGCCGGTGGTCATCGCCATGAGCTGGGCGGCAATTTCTTTCAGCCGACGGTAATTGCAGATGCCAATGAACAAATGAAAGTGGCTGCTGAAGAAACCTTTGGCCCACTGGCGGCCTGTTTCCGCTTCAAAACGGAAGAAGAAGTCATTCAGCGGGCGAATAATACCCCATTCGGGTTGGCGGCTTACTTCTATACTCAAAACTTGCAGCGGGTATTCCGGGTGTCAGAGGCGCTGGAAAGCGGAATGATTGGTGTCAATGAGAGCTCGGTTTCCACTGAATTAGCGCCTTTCGGTGGGGTGAAAGAATCAGGACTTGGCCGCGAAGGCTCAGTGCTGGGGCTGGATGAGTTTATGGAAGTTAAAACGCTGCATTTGGGCAATTTATAAACCAGATGGCTGGGTGTAGATTATGGGTAATGAGCCGCCGCCTGTGGGTTAAGGAGAACCATGAATAAAAGACTAATTGCTATTTTGGGCGCTGTATTGCTGTTGGTTTTTGCCGTGTTTCAAAAAATGGACGGTGTCACGGCGCGTGATGTAGGTCAGTCGCCAGATGTGGAGAGCCCAAGGTCATCGGCGTCCGTTTCTATTGAGCAGCTCACCCAGCATCAGCAGGTTATCAAATACTTGCAAGCTCATCATCGGCTACCTGATTTTTACATAACCAAGCAGCAGGCACGTGAGCAGGGCTGGAACCCAAAAGACGGTAATTTATGCAAAGTTCTGCCGGGAAAAGCTATTGGCGGTGATCGTTTCTCTAACCGTGAGCGCCAACTGCCAGATGCCAAGGGCCGCAATTGGCATGAGGCCGATGTGAATTATCGTTGCGGGCATCGTGGGTCTGATCGCCTGCTTTACTCCAATGATGGCCTGATTTACCTAACTCAGGATCACTACAAGCATTTCATTCGGATGGAGTGAGAAGATGGTGAAAGTGGTATTCGATTTTGACCATATACCTGATTTCCCTGCATTTTATCGTGAGTTTTCGCAAAAATTCGCGCTAAATGAGGGTTTTGGTGCCAATCTGGATGCCCTGTGGGATGTGGTCACCGGCGAGATAGCTTTACCGGTAGAGATTGAATTTATTCATTTCAATCACCGCCGGAAACGCCGTTTTGGGGCCATCGTGTTGTTATTTGAAGAGGCCGAAGAGGAGCTCGCCGGGAGTTTGCGCTTCAATATAGTTTAAATGATAACCGGTATGAGTCGGGAGCCGAGTTAGACCCGGCCCCGCCCGATTACTGCTTTTTCTCTGCTAACTCGCGCAGATACTGGAAGATTTGACGGAATGATTTCGGCGGCTTGTTCGCGGCTTGCTCTTTCTGAGCATTACGCACCAAGCTGCGCAGTTGCTGGCGGTCAGCATCTGGATACAATTCCAATACAGTGGGAATGGCTTCGTCACCTTCTGCAACCAAGCGGTCGCGCAGTGTTTCCAGTTTATGGAACAGCGAAACTTGTTGGTTATGGCGGTTTTTCAGTTTATCCAATGCGGTTTGAATGGGTTCAACATCGCGGGCGCGCAACATTTTACCAATTAACTGAATTTGGCGGCGGCGGCCTTCTTTCTTGATTTTTTGTGCCAGCTCAATGGCGGCCAGCAGATCCTCATCCAATGGGATCTTTTCTAGCGCATTTTTACCCAGCTCAACGAGCTCGGTACCGAGGTCTTTCAGCGCTTCGGCATCACGTTTAATTTCACTTTTACTGACCCAGATAATCTCATTGTCTTCGTCGTTTTTATCTTCTGGGGTTTCATCTAGCCAGTCTTCGGGCTGTTTGTTCATGGTCAAATTCCTTAAAAAGAGGTTAATCCTAGCAGGTTGTTGGCTTTCTGCGAAATTGTACCGAGATCTCTGATAGACTCAGAAGCATGAAGTTCTCTATTTTATCCGTGTAAGTCGTCGTATTACGACACTTTCCTGAACGATTATCTCATTAATTATGGCAGACTGATGAAAGTAGTCACTCAAGTTGCACAACAGCGTAAAACGCTGGAACAAGCAGTTGCACAGGCTTTGGAATTGGCCCGCGCGGGTTCTGATGCGGCCGAAGTTGCCGTGAGCAAAACCACCGGGATCAGTGTTAGCACACGCTTTGGTGAAGTAGAAAATGTGGAATTCAACAGCGATGGCGCGCTGGGGATTACCGTTTATCATCAACAGCGTAAAGGCAGCGCGTCCACCACTGATTTAAATCCGGATGCCGTTGCGCGCACGGTTCAGGCGGCCTTGGATATTGCCCGCTATACCTCACCTGACCCTTACGCCGGCCCGGCTGAAAAATCTTTGCTGGCCTTTGAAGCGCCAGATTTAGATTTGTTCCATCCGAGTGATTTGGATGCGGAACAAGGTATCTTGCTGGCGGCTCGAGCAGAGCAGGCCGCATTGCAGGCCGATAAGCGGATCACCAATACTGAAGGCGGCAGTTTCAACAGCCACTATGGCATTAAAGTCTTTGGTAATAGCCACGGCATGCTGCAAAGCTATTGCTCGAGCCGTCATTCGCTCTCTAGCAGTGTCATAGCAGAGCACAATGGTGATATGGAGCGAGATTACGCCTATACCATTGGTCGGCGCATGGAGGACTTAGCCAGCCCGGAATGGGTCGGTGAAGAGTGCGCCCGCCGCACTTTATCCCGTTTATCTCCGCGCAAGCTGCCTACCATGCAATCGCCGGTGCTGTTTGCTGCCGAAGTCGCAACTGGCCTGTTTGGTCACTTGGTCTCGGCTATCAGCGGCGGCAATATCTACCGCAAATCCACTTTCCTGCTCGACCACCTGGGTAAGCAAATCTTACCTGAGTGGTTAACTATCGAAGAACATCCACATTTACTGCGTGGTTTGGCTTCGACGCCATTTGACAGTGAAGGTGTGAGAACTCTGCAACGGGAAATTGTCAAAGATGGGGTGCTGCAAACCTATCTGTTGACCAGTTATTCTGCCCGTAAATTAGGGCTACAAACTACCGGGCATGCGGGTGGCATCCATAACTGGCGCATTGCTGGTCAAGGGCAGGATTTCGCGGGGATGCTTAAGCAACTCGATAAAGGCTTGGTAGTGACCGAGCTAATGGGGCAGGGTGTCAGTACCGTCACGGGTGATTATTCCCGTGGTGCGGCAGGCTTCTGGGTTGAAAATGGCGAAATTCAGTATCCGGTCAGTGAGATAACCATCGCCGGTAACCTGAAAGACATGCTGCGCAATATTGTCAGTGTTGGCAGTGATATTGAAACCCGCAGTAACATTCAGTGCGGTTCAGTTTTATTACCTGCCATGAAGATTGCTGGCGAATAATTATTTGATTCTTGAAGAATAAAGCTGGCCTTGGTGTCAGCTTTTTTTGCCCTCACAATACCCAACTTCCGCCGGTTTCCGATATTTTGATAAAAAATCATTGTCAGTTTGGCGCTCTATTGCCTATGTTAAGTATGAGCAATGTACTAATAATCCGATAACAATAACCCCCCAAAATCAGAGCGTCGTGGGCAGCTTGTCAGCCCTAATGCCAGATAAGAAAGGGACAGAAGGAATGATAATGGGCAAGACAATGATGGCATTGATTGCTGCGGCGTTACTCAGCGCCAGCAGTTTAGCGATGGCGGCCAATGTGGCCGATGACATGGACACCATTGCTGATAATTATGGCAAAGTGTTGAAAGCAGATTCCACCGATGTGATGAAACAAAGCTTACAGGCCATGCGAGTGGCGGCAAAAGATGCGCAAAAGGGTATTCCTACCAAGTTGAAGAAGTTGGGTGAAGACAGCCCGGAGGTGAAAGATTTCCGCCACGGCTTGGATATATTGATTGGAAAAATTGATGGCGCACTGGAATTTGCGAACCAAGGCAAGCTAGATGAAGCCAAAAAGGCCGCGCAAGACTTTAAACCAACGCGCGATGCTTATCATAAGAAGTACCGTTAATTCCCTTATACGCGCGATTTTTCAAGCTGGAGGGCATTAGCAATTCTCTCTCATCCCAGTGACTTTGCTTGTCACTGGGGGCGCACTTTCCTACCGCCTATCTACACTCGAATTATTTGAGCATATCGCCAGGAAACAGGGTAATGGCCTTGGGCTGTTACCCTTATTGCATTTGGAGTCGATTTTCAATCGGCACCTATCTGCACAAATTCTTAGCGGTGATACTCACCAGCGGCTTCCGGCTGATACAGTAATTCCAGCACGATAATGCGGGCTTCATCCCCACTCGGTAATGTCCAATTGATTTCGTCATTGATGTGCAATCCCAGTAATGCCGCGCCTAATGGGGCCATTACGGAGAGTTGCTCATTGCTGTCTTTCAGCGACGCTGGGTAAACCAATGTGCGAATATGTTCTTCCTGGCTTTTCAAATCGCGAAAACGCACACGGCTGTTCATGGTCACCACATCCGCCGGAATGGCGTGAGGTGGCAAGATTTCTGCGCGATCCAGTTCTTCATTGAGCGCTGTTGCGACCACAGAACCGGCAAAGGCCGGTTGCGCCAGTAACGCATCCAAACGTTCAGCATCTAGCTCGTTAATCGTGATGGTTGGCTTGGTCATACCACTCTCCAATTCAATTTCAGCAAAACATAAAAACAACACCCCCACGCCATAGGAGAGGGGGTGTTAGAAAAAAGCTTAATATTAATCTGATATTAGGCGCTTCCGACGAGAAAAGAAAGAGATCCAGATCACGAACTTTTTTCCGCTGCGGGCTTTCACGGCGTATTTATATAAAAGTTATTTTGTTGTTAATGACTAGGTTAGCTCTCTAACCGGTGTATTTTGCGAAAGTGATCCCCCCGGTACATTACATTTCCACTTTGAACTGGAAAAAATGCCGCTACACACCTATTCCGCTTGCAGGTAGGGTGAAGTTATCGCGCAGAGAGAAAATAACTGAATTTATCTTTGCAATCAGCAAATGGTAGTAACAAGGAATAGAGGATTGCCAGCGTGAATGATGTAGCCGCATTGAATGCAGCCGAGGATCCTGGAATGGAAGAGGCAATTATCGTCACCGAGCGAGTATTAACTGAAATTACCGCGATGTTAAATGCTGAGAATATTTTTACCAATGCTGTTCAGCAGCAAATGTTGACTTCACATATTCGGGCAATGGTATTGCGTTCAATCACTGGCGAGCCATTACCTGAAGTAGATAAATCATTATTTGATGAGATTTCAGAACATTCAATGGAAATGTCTCAACGGGTGGTGGATAAATTTGCCAATTTACCTATTGAAGAAGCTTATCTGTTGTCAGTGCATTTTGAAGTAGCAAAAGATAATAACCCATAAAATATTTTCTGGAGAGAAAACTATGAGTCAAATTACCGTTGTGATTGGTGACCGTTTAGGGAAAGGTCAGAAAGTTGGACAAGGTGTTGAATTGGCGGGTGGCCGAGTAGTTGTTATTCCAGGTGTTGCCGCAGATATGAAACTTGGCGACGTGATGAATAGCGAAAAAGCAGATTTCGGTATTTCATTTTGTGGCAGTGGCGGCGCAGGTGCTATTACGGCACAAAATAAATATGGCTACAAAGCAAAGTATGGCATGCGTTCAGTAGAAGAAGGCGTGACGGCAATAAATGAAGGCTGCAAAGTATTAGGCTTCGGATTTATGGATAAAGAAGAATTAGGGCAGAAGTTAGTGGAAGCCTATATCAAGAAATATGGCCAGCCATAATGAAAGAGCAATATACCACCCAAGTGCAGGTAAAAGGCAAAGGCGACACTAAAGCTAAAGCTTTCGCTAATGCACTTGGTAATGTTCAGAATACCGTGTTGAAGTCGACACAAAATATTTTACTGCGAATCGAACCACAAGACGTAAAAGTATTAAAAGCAGAGTTATCAGTAAAAAATGAAAAATTTTTATTCTTTTTTTTAGCCAGGGAACGAAAAACGTACAGTGTTGAATTAGATATTACTGTGAACGTAACAATTATTAATACCGATAAGGTTGTTTTCGTTTCTAAATAAAACCATAACAATCTTCATTCTTGAAGCCGCAATTCCAATACCTTTGGCTATTGCGATTAGCGAAAAGGATATACTGATGTTTCTAATCATTCTTTTTAAGTCGATTATTATCGGCGGTCTGGTTGGTGTGGGGGTCGGTGTTGGGGCCGCCCGTATGTTCCATGCACCCACCATACAGGGAATGGGGGCGTTTCGTACCTTGGGCGAGTTGAACTCGTGTGAGGGCGATCCGGCTTCGCATTTCTCCTTTGGGTTAGGATTTTTCTTCAACGCCTGGGCTTCCTCTGTTGCCGCAGGTGCATTTACTCAAGATGTCGACCACCGCATTATTCCTAACTGGGGTGCTGCAGCATTGATGATTAAAAATCGTAATGTTGCGGAAACCATGCATAACCCGAAAAAGATGGCAATTGCCTGCGGGATTATTGGGGTAATTGTTGTCAGCTTCTTAAACACCACCGCATCAGCTGTTCCGGCGGCATTACAGGTCACGGCAATTAAAGTATTAGTCCCAGCGGCTAATATTCTGGTTAATACCGTGATGCCCGTTATTTTCTGGTTAGCTGCAATTGATGCAGGGCGTCGCTCTGGTTTCTGGGCCACTATTTTCGGTGGTTTGGCGCAGTTAATTATGGGTAACGCAGTACCTGGTCTGGTTTTAGGTATTTTAATCGGTAAAGGTGTTGAAGAAAGTGGCTGGAATAGAGTCACTAAAGTCATGATGACCGTCATTGTCTTGTTATTCGTACTCAGTGGTTTCTTCCGCGGATTCGACATGAAATTCTTGGAGTCATTCAGTATGGGCGCGCCGATATGGCTCGAAAATATTCATAACGCATTGAGCGGAAAATAACACAGCGAGAGGAGCTTGATGATGGATGAACAAACCAAGAATAATTTCTGGTATGCCGACTGGTCATTTCCGATCTTTGTAGGATTATTATCCTCCGGCGTATTTGCTGGTACTCATATGTATTATCTTTATGGGATCGGCGCATTTAACGAAGTAGCATTTGTTTCAATGCTACGTGCAGGAATGGATACGGGTGTTTATGGCGCAGTAGCCGCATTTGGTGCCAGCTTCTTATTTGCACGTATTATTGAAGGCTCACTAGTTGGTATTTTAGATATCGGCGGTGCAATTCAAACTGGCGTTGGTCTGGGCGTGCCCGCATTATTACTAGGTGCTGGCTTTGTGTACCCAGTCGCTAATTTTGGTGCGGCTTTGGCCACGGGCCTGATTATTGGTGTGGCCATCGGCTACCTGATTATTTTGGCGCGAAAATTCACGATTAACCAGAGTGACTCAACTTACGGTGCCGACGTAATGATGGGCGCAGGTAATTCCTCTGGCCGTTTCTTGGGGCCATTGATCATTTTGTCAGCCATTACGGCCTCAATTCCTATTGGGATTGGTTCTTTAGCTGGCGCATTATTATTTTATCTCTGGAACAAACCTATTACCGGCGGTGCAATCTTGGGCGCCATGATTTTAGGCTCTATTTTTCCGGTCGCTATCTCTTGAACTACGGGGTGAATATTCAACTAACTGGATATTTACCCCGACGCGACGTTAAGTAAGAAGGTATAAGATAATGTATGACTTTATTATCACAGGGGCAGTATTAGTTGACGGTCGTCAGGTTGATATCGCAATTAATGACGGAAAAATAGTAGCAGTAAATGCAGCTATTTCTGCGGATATAGAAAATCAAACAAAATCTCCGGTTTATTCGGCCAAAAAGGTGTTGGATTTGGCCGGAAAATATTACCTCAGTGCGGGCTGGATTGACTCCCATGTTCACTGTTATCCCGCATCACCTATTTATCATGATGAAGCTGATTTAGTTGGCGTAGCCAGTGGCGTCACCACGGTCGTTGATGCTGGCAGTACCGGTGCCAATGATGTAGATGATTTTTACCGCTTAACTCGAGCAGCCAAAACCCACGTTTATGCTTTCTTGAATATTGCTAAAACCGGCATTTTGACGCAAAACGAATTGTCCGATATGGCGCAGATTGATAAGCAAAGTGTTAGCCAGGCTATTGCCCGCAATCCCGGTTTTATCATTGGGATTAAAGCGCGCATGAGCAGCAGTGTAGTGGGCAAAAATGGCATTAAGCCATTGGTGCGCGCGAAAGAAATTCAGAAAGAAAACAATCAATTGCCGCTTATGGTGCACATCGGCAACAATCCGCCAGATCTGGATGAGATTGCCGATTTATTGACCAGTGGCGATATTATTACCCACTGCTACAATGGCAAACCGAACCGAATTTTGACCCCCGCCGGTACGTTGCGTGAGTCTGTCCAGCGGGCGATTAAACGCGGCGTATTGCTGGATGTCGGCCACGGTAGTGCCAGTTTCAGTTTTGATGTTGCAGAAATTGCCATCAAGCAAGGTATTTACCCGGACACCATCAGTTCTGACATTTATTGCCGCAACCGCCTTAACGGGCCAGTGCATAGCCTGGCGACCGTGATGTCCAAGTTTTTCACCATCGGCTTGAGTCTTGAGCAAATCATTCGCTGTGTTACCGAAAATGCCGCGCAGGCGCTGCGTCTCACTCATAAAGGGGTGCTGGATGTGGGCTATGACGCCGACCTGACAATATTTGAGCTGAAACAACAGCCTCAGGTCTTCAATGATTCAGAAGGTAAATCGGTTACCGGTGAGAAATATCTGGTGCCACTGGCTGCAATTGTTGCCGGTGACGTAGTGTTAACTGACGAAGGGAAGTTGAAAAATGTCTTCAGTCTATGAAAAATACCAGTTAAAACAAGTCATTAATGCTTCTGGCCGCATGACGATGCTGGGGGTTTCAACGCCACGGCAAGATGTGGTTGAGGCGGTAGAGCTGGGTCTGAATCATTACTTTGAAATGAAAGACTTGGTGAATAAAACCGGTGCTTACATTGCCAGCTTACTGAATGTTGAAGACGCGGTGGTGGTTTCCTGCGCCTCTGCCGGGATTGCTCAGTCTGTTGCGGCAGTCATTGTTAAAGACAATGCGAATTTGTTGGTTAACCTCCACGCCGCGCCCCGCACAGTGCCGCATGAAATTGTGTTACCAAAAGGCCACAATGTTAACTTTGGTGCGCCAGTGGATACAATGGTGACACTGGGGGGCGGCAAAGTGGTGGAAGCGGGCTATGCCAATGAATGCTTGCCAGAACAGCTGGAAGCCGCGATCACGCCAAATACTGCGGCGATCTTGTATATAAAATCCCATCATTGTGTCCAAAAAAGCATTTTATCTGTTGAACAGGCGGTAGTGATTGCACGTAAGCATCAATTGCCATTAATTGTTGATGCCGCAGCGGAAGAAGATTTGCAGTGTTACTACCAAATGGGTGCCGATTTGGTGATTTACAGTGGTGCCAAAGCCATTGAAGGGCCAACCAGCGGACTGGTGCTGGGCAAGAAAACCTATGTTGAGTGGGTGAAATTGCAATCAAGTGGTATTGGCCGGGCGATGAAAGTGGGTAAAGAGGGCATACTGGGCCTGACTCGTGCCATTGAAAGTTACATGACACTGGAGAAAGAAACCGGTCAGCAGATGGTTTCGAAAATGACTCCGTTTATCAGTCAGTTAAATACTATTGATGGTATCTCGGCCAAAGTGGTTTGGGATGCAGCTGGACGTGATATCGCCCGCACTGAAATCAGTTTTGATGAAGCAAAAATAGGGCGTTCGACCCCTGATTTAGTCGAAGCGCTCAAAAATGGCGATATCGCCATTTACTTCCGCGCCTATAAGGCCAACGAAGGCAAAATTGAAGTGGATGTGCGCAGTGTAACGCCACCGCAGCTTGACACGATTTATACCTGTATTAACCGCTTGGTTAAGGGAGCCTAAACCATGAAATTGACCCCGAATTTTTACCGTGACCGGGTATGCCTGAATGTGCTGGCTGGTTCAAAAGACAATGCGCGCGAGATTTACCAAGCTGCTGAAGGTCATGTTCTGGTGGGCGTGTTATCGAAAAACTATCCGGATGTCGACAGCGCAGTCAAAGACATGCGGGAATATGCGGCACTGATTGATAATGCGCTGTCGGTCGGGCTGGGTGCCGGTGATCCGAAGCAATCCGTCATGGTCAGCCAGATTTCACAACAGGTGCAGCCGCAGCATGTCAATCAGGTGTTTACCGGCGTGGGTGCCAGCCGCGCCTTGCTAGGCCAGCATGAGACTGTGGTTAACGGCCTAATTTCACCGACCGGTAAAGTGGGTTATGTGAAGATTTCCACCGGCCCGCTCAGTTCGCAACAGACAGATGCTATTGTTCCTGTGACCACGGCCATTGCCCTGTTGAAAGATATGGGCGGCAGCTCGGTGAAATTTTTCCCAATGAATGGGTTGGATTCTATCGAAGAATACCGTTTTGTTGCCGAGGCTTGCGCGGCTACCGGCTTCTGGCTTGAGCCTACCGGTGGCATTGATCTGGATAATTTCGAACAAATTTTGCAAATCGCGTTAGATGCTGGCGTTACAAAAGTTATCCCACATATTTATAGCTCGATTATTGATAGCAAAACAGGTAATACCCGCCCGGATGATGTGAAAACCTTATTAAATATTGTGAAGAAAGTTGTACAGTAATATTGTTTTCTAATAGCCGTCTTGTTATGTATCAGTAGCATTATTATTTATTAGTTTTAAATGTGACAGGAAGTCAGCCTCCACAGGGTGTCCAATTGGGCGCTCTGAGGAGAGGTTGCAGATGATATTGGCGACCTATAGCAAAATGTGTTCGCGCCACTACGACAGAAAAATGATGTAAGGTAACTCGTCCTCTGCGGCCAGGCTGGCGGAGATGTGGTTATATTCTGAAAATAATGCACTGGATTATGGAGTGGAGCAGTGAGATTTCCCTATCAACGTCTGGCCTATATGTTCGATGCGCTGCAATCGGAAACGTTACCCCAAGAGGAGTTAGCGAAACGTTTTGCGGTCTCGACTCGAACTGTGCGGGCAGATATTACGGCGTTGAATGAGATCCTCGAGCATTATGGTGCTCATTTTGTACATAATCGCGGCTCTGGTTATCTGCTAAAAGTTGATGACGCCGACCGCTTTCGTGCCCTCCAGCAACAAAATCGTAAAATGCATCTGACCCCACGCACCGCCAGTGAGCGGGTGCATTATCTGCTAATCCGTTTTCTGACCTCTGCCTTTTCATTGAAGCTGGAAGATTTAGCCGATGAATGGTTTGTCAGCCGTGGCACATTGCAAAATGATATGGCTGAGGTGAGAGAAAGGTTAAACCGCTACCATCTGACGATTGAAACCAAGCCCCGCTATGGCATGAAATTGTTTGGTAGTGAATTGGCCATCCGCACTTGTCTGACAGATTTATTGTTCCAGTTGCAACTGCAAGATGCCGATAACCCATTATTAAAAAACGAGTTTCTTAGTATTCAAACCATTCCGGAATTGACCGGACTACTGCATGAATTATTGGCACAATATGCGGTGCGCTTAACCGATGAAGGTGAGCAATACCTGATTTTCTATTGTGCGGTGGCGATAAAACGGATCACCGACGGTTATCCACTCTCTGATTTTGATGCCGAAGATGTGGATGAGGCGGTGAAGTTAGCTTCGGCCCGAGTGGCGCGAGAGCTTAACATCTTGTCGGGTAAAGATATTTCTGCGGCAGAAGAGGCTTATCTGCGGGTGAATATTGCCGCCCGTCGGGTGCAGGAAAGCCAGCCCAGCACCAATCGGCCGAGTGAAATAAATGCCGATGACGAAGAGACGTTAGTGGATTACATTCTCTCGTATATCAATGCTCACTATAACTATAATTTGCAGAATGATAAGCAGCTAAGGGTTGATTTACTCACTCATATCAAGACCATGATAACCCGGGTAAAATATCAGATTACTATTCCTAACCCACTGTTATCCAATATTAAACAGCATTATCCGATGGCCTATGATGTCACTCTGGCGGCGGTTTCCAGTTGGGGAAAATATACCCCTTACAGCTTGAGTGAAAATGAAATCGGCTATCTGGTACTGCATATCGGGGTCGGGCTGGAACGCCATTATAATATTGGTTACCAGCGCCATCCGCAGGTGATGCTGGTGTGTGATACCGGCAACTCCACCACCCGAATGATTCAGGCGCAGATTTCCCGCAAATATCCGCAAATTGTCATGACACAGACTATTTCCCTGCGTGATTACGAAAATCTTGAGCATATCGACGAAGATTTCATTATTTCCAATTCGCGGTTAGTGGAAAAGAATAAGCCGGTGGTGGTGATGTCGCCATTCCCGACGGAATATCAACTGGAGCAATTGGGTAAGTTGGTGTTAGTTGATCGTACTCGGCCTTACATGCTGGAAAAGTTTTTTGATAGTCACCATTTTATGATTATCGACCAGCCGATGACCCAAGAGCAGTTATTCAAAAAAGTCTGTAGCCAGTTGGAAGACGAGGGCTTTGTCGACGCTGATTTTTATCCCTCAGTCGTTGAGCGGGAGGCAATCGTTTCCACCATGCTGGGCGAGGGGATTGCGCTGCCCCATTCACTGGGCCTGGTTGCCAAGAAAACCGTGGTGGTCACCTTATTGGCACCTAATGGTATTTCTTGGGGTGAGGGTGAAGTGGCCCATGTTATTTTCCTACTGGCTATCAGTAAAACGGATTATGAAGAAGCCATGGCGATTTACGATCTGTTCGTGACCTTTGTGCGCGAGCGCTCGATGAGCCGTTTATTGAGTAGCGAAAATTTTGATAGTTTTAAGGCAATTGCGATTGATTGTTTGAGTCGAATTTAGCTTTTATTGTGATATTCATTATCTGGTTCGGTTGATCCGATCTATTTTTAACGTTATCTAAAACGCCAATCACTAGACCGGATTTCTCCCCTTTAAATTTGAAATAAAACTCAAATCACTGCCACCCATATCTCTTCACAAACCATCCTTTCACTAATTGAGTTGTGACCATATAGCCAATCAGAATCACAATCAGCCACGGGAAGTAGGAGAGCGGAAGTGCTTGTAATTGCAGGAATCCAGCCAGTGGTGAGAAGGTCAACCCGATACCAATAGCCACCACTGCCAATGTCATTAAACACAGTGGCCATGAGGCGCGGCTCTGGATAAATGGAATCTTACGGGTACGAATCATATGCACAATTAATGTCTGAGACAGTAGCCCTTCGACGAACCAGCCAGACTGGAACAGTGTTTGCATCTCTGGGGTATTGGCCTGGAATACCCACCACATCAGGCTGAAGGTCAGAATGTCGAAAATTGAACTTATCGGGCCAAAGTACACCATAAATCGCCCAAGATCGCCGGCGTTCCAGCGCTGCGGTTGCAGCAGTTGTTCTTCGTCGACATTATCAAATGGGATCGCAATCTGTGAAATATCGTACAGCAGGTTCTGGATTAACAGATGCAGTGGCAACATGGGTAGGAAGGGCAAAAATGCACTGGCAATCAGCACACTGAACACGTTACCAAAGTTGGAACTGGCGGTCATTTTTATGTATTTCAACATGTTGGCAAAGGTGCGGCGGCCTTCAATGACACCCTGCTCCAGCACCATTAGGCTTTTTTCCAGCAAAATGATGTCAGCCGCTTCTTTGGCAATATCTACAGCTGAATCCACTGAAATGCCAATATCTGCGGCCCGCAGTGCTGGAGCATCATTAATGCCATCCCCCATAAAACCAACCACATGGCCCGCTTCCCGCAGGTTTTGCACGATGCGCTCTTTGTGCATTGGCGTTAACTTGGCGAACAAGGTGGTGCTGCGGGTGGCCGCAGTCAGTTGTGCTGCAGTCATCTGCTCGATATCACTGCCACGCAATACGCGCTCGACAGATAACCCGACATCTTTACAGACTTTTCGTGCGACTAACTCATTGTCACCGGTAAGAATTTTGACGGTCACACCGCTCTTTTTGAGTGCCAAAAGCGCGGGCGCAGTGCTCTCTTTCGGTGGGTCGAGGAAGGCGATATATCCTTCAAGAATAAGGTCATATTCGTCGATAACAGCATAATTTCGCTGATAAGCAGGTAAAATTCGCGTGGCGACCGCCACCACTCTTAACCCTTGCTGGTTTTGCTCATCCGTCACCCGACGGATACGTGCCATCAATGTATCCGTCATTGGGATAACGTCATCCCCTTGTCGGACATGGCGGCAGATAGAGAGCATCTCTTCCAGCGCACCTTTGCAGATAAGCTCGTGATAATCCGATTGACTGCTAACCACCACAGACATGCGGCGGCGCTCAAAATCAAAGGGAATTTCATCAATTTTTCGGTAGCCCGCCAGTGTGTCGGCAGATTGAGATTCGGCGGTGGCGGAATCCGTCATCGACGCCAGCACTGCCACATCCAGCAAATTCTTTAGCCCGGTTTGGTAATAACTATTGAGCCAGGCATAGCGCAGCACGCGCTCGCAATTAGCGCCAAACACATCGGTATGGCTTTCCAGCACAATTTTGTCTTGTGTCAGAGTGCCGGTCTTGTCGGTGCACAGAATATCCATCGCGCCAAAGTTCTGGATAGCATCAAGGCGTTTGACAATGACTTGCTGTTTTGACAGTTTCACCGCCCCTTTGGCCAAGGTCGAGGTGACAATCATTGGCAGCATTTCTGGGGTCAAACCCACCGCGACGGAGAGCGCAAACAGCGCCGCTTCCCACCAGTCGCCTTTAGTAAAGCCATTGATAAGCAAAACAATTGGCGTCATTACCAGCATAAAGCGGATCAATAACCAGCTGACTTTACTGATGCCGCTCTGGAAAGCATTGGGCTGCTCATCTTGATGAGTGACGCGCTCTGCCAGCAGACCAAAATAGGTTTGGTTACCGGTGCCAATGACCATGGCCAGTGCCGAACCACTCACCACATTGGTGCCCATAAAACACAGGGTATCTCGCTCCAGTGGGTTCTGTTCATCACATTCACGGCATTGCGCCACTTTCTCTACTGGCAGTGATTCACCGGTCAAGGCGGCCTGGCTGATAAACAAGTCTTTTGCCGCTAAAATACGTAAATCTGCCGGGATCATGTCGCCGGCGGAGAGCTTGATGATATCGCCGGGCACCAACTGGGAAATCGGCAACTCGTGATGCTCACTTTTCCCGCTGTGGGGATCGCTGCGCAACACTGTGGCGGTGTTACTGACCATCGCTTTTAATGCATCGGCGGCGCGGTTAGAGCGGGCTTCCTGAATAAAATGCATCAGGGTGGAGATAAATACCATCGCCCCAATCACCAGTGCGGCGGTGAGGTCTTCCGTGGCATAGGAAATCAGGGCCAGAATGGTCAGCAGTAAGTTAAATGGATTGCGGTAGCAATGCCATAGGTGCACCCACCAACTGATATCTTGCTGATTTTCAATCACATTACTGCCACTGCTGAGACGGATTACCTCGGCTTCTTGTTCGGTCAATCCTTCCGGATGGCTTTGAAAACGTGAGTAAAGTTGCGGCGGCGTTTCATTAGCACACTGTAAACGCTGTTGGGTCAGAGAGGCGGGGATATCTTTAGCCGCACTTCCCGCAGAAACCCCTTCGAGCATGGTTTCGCGGCGGATCAGGCGGCGCGGCAGGTTACGGCTCAATACTTTGAACAATTGCCGGGTGAAATTTTTAACGTGCATGGTTCAGACCTTACTGTCATGCCCTGACACAGTTTATTGGACGGTAGCCAGGTTACGCCCACGGCAAATTTGCCGTAGAGGGGGCAAAAACATTATCAGCAGAAAACCGCGCAGGAGAGGTGCGCTGTGACTGCCTACCAGATTATTTATCCGGTAAGGCCGCCAAATGAGAGGGGATTACCTTACCGGTACACCCAAAGGGTGCAGGTTGTGGGAACAGGATCCACTGGGTAATTAACCTCCGGTAAGTGAAAAATACTTTGCCTGGCTGGCCAAGTCGCTATACAAAGAGTAAATGGCCTGGCTCGGGTGACCACGACAAAAATTCCCCTGACGGACAAAGATTCCGTTAGGGCAACAATATGTTATAGGTCATTGGGATATCATGCGCTGAGTCTAGTTCTCGGCAAATGTGACTTCCCACGACTTCGGTAAATATAAATAATCAGTTTATTATATATATTCAAACCTAAACATTAGGTAAACCATGCAAAACCGTTTGACCATTAAGGATATTGCCCGCATGAGTGGAGTTGGAAAATCCACGGTTTCGCGGGTATTGAATAATGAAGGCAGTGTCAGCCCGCAGACCCGTGAGCGGGTTGAGGCTGTTATTCGCCAGCAGGGCTTTACCCCCTCAAAATCCGCCCGGGCGATGCGCGGGCAGAGTGATAAAGTGGTGGGGATTATTGTTTCGCGACTGGATTCGCCGTCTGAAAATCAGGCGGTGCGCACCATGCTGCCGCTGTTCTATCAGCAAGGGTATGACCCTATTTTGATGGAGAGCCAGTTTGACCCGGCGTTAGTAAGTGAGCACTTGCATATTTTGCGGCAGCGCCATGTTGATGGTGTAATTTTGTTTGGTTTCACTGGGTTAACCACAGAAATGCTCACGCCGTGGCAGGACAAAATGGTGGTGATGGCGCGGGAATATACTGGTTTTTCTTCTGTTTGTTATGACGATGAAGGGGCGGTGCGGCTGTTGATGGACAAACTCCGTCAGGCCGGGCATCGCCATATTAGCTATATCGGTGTGCAGCCCACGGACGCCACCACCGGCTTGCGCCGTCACCAATCTTATCTCGATTACAGCCAACAGCACGGCCTGAGCCCCACAGTGGCATTGGGCGAGTTGAGTTATCAGAGTGGCTTCCAATTAGCGGCACAAGTGATAAAACCAGACACCTCGGCGCTGGTCTGTGCCTCTGATACCATAGCTCTTGGGGTAAGTAAGTACTTACAGCAGCAGGGGCAACAACACATCCAGGTGTGTGGTATCGGCAATACTCCTCTGTTGCATTTCTTGTTCCCTAATAGCCTGTCAGTCGAGCTGGGTTATGGCAGTGCAGGGGTTAAAGCTGCGCAGCAACTGCTTGAACAACTTAATAATAATAAAGAAATTCAGCAAATTATTATCCCCGGCCAGCTGGTTTAAGTCTTCTTTATTCACTCTGGTGATGCATGGTAACCCATCCTGAGTGGTGGGGCGCCGGGTAGCACTGCATGCTGGTTATCGCGCTTTATTAACCACACCCAAAAGAACAAAAAATTATCAAATTGTGATCTTCCACTCAAGTTGGGAACGTTCCCATTTCATAAAAATGAATACCTAGCTAATCTTTAATTAGCTGCTTATTTAATCGGCTATTGTTTTTACTTTTTTTTATTTAGCAAGATAGAACCGGTTTAAACCTCTTATTACTCAGCACGCCACTCCACCTTTACGAAAGGTACGTTGAAATGAGCAAAGTAAAACAACAAGATATCGATCAATTGATCGTACTGGTGGGAGGCAGAGACAATATTGCCACCGTCAGCCACTGCATTACCCGGCTACGTTTCGTGTTAAATGACCCGTCAAAAGCCTCGCCGAAAGAGATAGAAAACCTGTCGATGGTCAAAGGCTGCTTTACTAATGCCGGGCAATTTCAAGTGGTTATCGGGCCAGAAGTGGATGATTACTATCAAGCATTGATTGCCAAAATTGGTCTGAATGAAGTGGATAAAGAGCAAACCAAATTGGCCGCACGGCAGAATATGACCTGGTTTGAACGCGGTATTTCACACTTTGCCGAGATCTTTTTCCCCTTATTGCCAGCACTGATCAGCGGGGGCTTGATCCTCGGTTTCCGCAATGTGATCGGCGATATTCCAATGTCTGATGGTAAAACATTGGCGCAGCTGTATCCGGCATGGAAAACCATTTACGACTTCCTGTGGTTACTGGGCGAAGCCATCTTCTTCTACCTGCCGGTAGCTATCTGTTGGTCAACGGTGAAGAAAATGGGCGGCACCCCAGTATTGGGGATTGTGCTGGGGATTACCTTGGTATCACCACAATTAATGAATTCTTACCTGTTGGGGCAGCAAATTCCGGATGTATGGAATTTTGGTTGGTTCACCATTGAGAAAGTGGGTTATCAGGCGCAGGTTATCCCCTCCATATTGGCCGGTTTAGCTTTGGGTTGGATTGAAACCAATCTGAAAAAATTATTCCTGCTTACCTTTATTTGGTGGTGGTGCCGGTGGTTTCACTGCTGCTGGCGGTGTTCCTGGCCCATACTCTGATTGGGCCATTCGGCCGGATGGTCGGTGATGGGGTGGCATGGGGTGTGAAAGCGGTGATGACGGGCAGTTTTGCGCCAATTGGGGCCGCACTGTTTGGTTTCCTGTATGCGCCATTGGTGATTACCGGGGTGCATCAGACCACGTTGGCCATTGATATGCAGATGATTCAGAGCATGGGTGGCACACCGGTGTGGCCATTGATTGCGTTGTCTAATATCGCGCAGGCCTCTGCGGTGCTGGGCATTATCATTATCAGCCGTAAAGTTAATGAGCGCGAAATCTCTGTCCCGGCGGCAATTTCAGCTTATCTCGGTGTGACGGAGCCGGCGATGTACGGTATTAATCTGAAATACCGCTTCCCGATGCTGTGCGCCATGATTGGTTCGGCACTGGCTGGGCTGATTTGCGGGCTAACCGGCGTCATGGCGAATGGCATTGGTGTCGGCGGTTTGCCCGGTATTTTGTCCATTAAACCGCAATTTTGGGCGATTTATGCGGTGGCCATGTTAGTGGCTATTGTAGTGCCCTTGGTGCTGACCATCCTGGTGTATAAACGCAAAGACAGTCGCGGCGAATTGCCGGTCTGAGTCACCGACCTCCGCCAGTGGCTATTATCTGGCGGAGTTATTTTTCAATTCTCTCGGTTTTCTCTACAAAAAAGAGTCTGTTATGAATAATCCTATCCCTTGGTGGCAAAACGGCGTCATTTATCAGATTTACCCGAAGAGTTTTCAAGACAGCACCGGCAATGGTTATGGTGATCTGGCGGGGGTGACGCAACGTTTGGATTATCTGCAAAAACTGGGTGTCGATGCAATTTGGCTGACACCGGTTTATGTCTCGCCGCAAGTGGATAACGGCTATGACGTTGCAGATTACTGCGCCATTGATCCGGCTTATGGCACATTGGATGATTTTAAACATCTGGTAGCACAAGCCCATCTGCGTGGTATTCGTATTGTGATGGATATGGTGTTCAACCATACATCCACTGAACATGCCTGGTTTAAAGCATCGCAAGACCGCAGCAGCCCCTATCGCCAGTTTTATATTTGGCGTGATGGTCAGGGGGATAATTTACCCAATAATTGGCGCTCAAAATTTGGCGGTAATGCCTGGCAATGGCATGCAGCCAGTGGCCAGTATTATCTGCATTTATTCGCTACAGAGCAGGCTGACCTAAACTGGGAACATCCGCCGGTGCGCGAAGAACTGAAAAAAGTCTGTGAGTTCTGGGCGGATATAGGTGTGGATGGATTGCGGTTGGATGTGATCAACTTAGTCTCCAAACAGCAGGATTTCCCGGATGACGCTGACGGTGATGGCCGCCGTTTCTATACCGATGGCCCACGAATCCATGAATTTTTACAAGAAATGAGCCGCGATGTGTTTCAGCCGCGCGGCTTGATGACGGTCGGCGAAATGTCTTCCACCCGCCTTGAGCATTGCCAGCGTTATGCTGCATTGGGTGGGGATGAGTTATCGATGACGTTTAATTTTCATCATCTGAAAGTGGATTATCTCAATGGTGAAAAATGGTCATTGATGCCACCGGATCGCATTGCATTAAAACAGATTTTTAATCAGTGGCAGCAAGGTATGCATAACCGGGCATGGAATGCGCTGTTCTGGTGTAATCATGACCAGCCGCGCATTGTGTCGCGTTTTGGTGATGAGGGCGAGCTGCGCCTGCCTGCGGCGAAGGTGCTGGCGATGGTGCTGCACGGGATGCAGGGCACGCCTTATATTTATCAAGGTGAAGAGATTGGGATGACCAATCCGAATTTCAGCTCTATTGCACAATATCGTGATGTTGAAAGTTTGAATATGTTTGCTGAATTGAGTGCTAAAGGGCGCGATCCTGAGGTGTTATTGGCGATTTTGGCGACAAAATCCCGTGATAATGGCCGCACCCCAATGCAATGGGATAGTCGCCGCAATGCAGGTTTCAGCCAGGGAACGCCCTGGATTGAGCCTTGCCGTAATTATGGTGAGATTAACGTCGATGCGGCGCTGGCAGATGCCGATTCAGTGTTTTATGCCTATCAATATTTGATAGCGCTGCGCAAGCAGCATGAAGTCTTCACTTTGGGTGACTATCAAGACCTTTGTCCACAACATCCTGATTTATGGTGTTATCTTCGCAATTGGCAAGGCAAACAATTGCTGGTGGCCGCCAATCTGAGCCATCAATCACAGCAATGGTTACCGGAGGGCGTTGAGCTAGATGGACAGTGGCAATTGCTGATGAGCAGTTATGGCGAAAGCGCTTTCCAGCCACAAGAGATGGTATTACGGCCATATGAGGGAATTTATTGGGTGCGAAATTAAGTGAGTTACTGGTTTGGCCCTCAGTGTTGCAGCAGACGGCTGGTAAGTACCAGCCGTTGTTACCCAGCTAACTCGGTATTGTCGCGTGGCTGCAACACCGATAGCTAGGGTATGGCGCAATCACATCAGAATTAACGACGTACCGCGATAGCTTCAATTTCAATTTTGACATCTTTTGGCAGACGGGCAACTTCAACACATGAGCGCGCTGGGAAGGGCGCATTGTGTTCGGTGAAGAAAGCTTCATAGGCGGCATTAACGGTACTGAAATCATTCAGATCTTTCACAAATACCGTGGTTTTCACGATATCGCCCACTTTTAGACCTGCAGCTTCGACAATGGCTTTCACATTTTCCAGTGACTGACGCGCCTGAGCGGCAACATCATCAGCAACCAGACCTGTTTTTGGATCAACCGGGATCTGGCCGGAAGTCATGATCATATTGCCCAGATCAACACCTTGAACATAAGGGCCAATGGCGGCAGGGGCAAGCTCAGTGCTGATAATACGTGACATGTTGACTCCAATTTATTTAGGTTTAGGTTCGGTGGAAAGCAGTATTGTAATTATCACCATCATTATAAAGATGGGGGAGATTACAGCAACCCGCTCGAACTAAGTTTGCTTTAGCCCGGCGGGAGCGGCACTTAATCCATTTGTAATACCACCTGACTTTCGAACTCTTTCTCACAATATTTGCATTTAAGGTAGATATCACCTTGTTTAGCGGTCACTTTGAAGCTGGAGTCTACCGGCTCATTATGACTAATACAGTTGCTGTTAGGGCAGGTAAGGACGGCGTCGATATGTTCTGGCAGGCTAAGGGTGAGCTTCTTCACCACTTCGTAGTTATCAATGCGGTTGACGGTTGCATCCGGCGCATACATCGCCAGTTGGTTAGCCTGCTGCTCTGTCAGGAAAGTATTTTCTATTTTAATCAAATCTTTACGGCCAGAGCGCTTCGATGGCAGATTCAGCCCGATAGTAATGCGTTGGTCAGTCGCGGTCAGTTTGAACAATGATAACAATTTGAACCCGATTTGCGCCGGAATATGGTCAATCACGGTACCGCATTTAATCGCTTCAACCTGTAGTTTGTAATCCTGAGTCATGTTCAATCCCCTTAAAAAGCCAATTCTTGGTTTAAGACCAGTGCCAGCAGCGCCTGACGTGCAAAAATCCCATTACCTGCTTGTTGGAAATAGTAGGCGTAAGGGGTTTTGTCGACATCAGTGGTAATTTCATCAATACGCGGCAGTGGATGCAGCACTTTAAGATTATCTCGAGCCCCTTCCAAATCAGCAGCACGTAAGACAAATTGTGCTTTGACATTGGCATATTCTGACGGGTCAAGGCGCTCTTTTTGTACGCGAGTCATATACAGAATATCTAGCTCCGGTACCACTTCCTCAATGCTTTCATGCAAGCTGTATTCAATGCCTTTTTCTTCCAGCATTTGCAGGATATACGCCGGCATTGCCAGTGCCTCTGGGGCGATAAAGAAGAAGCGGTTTCCGCTGAATTTTGCCAGCGCCTGGGTCAGGGAATGCACAGTGCGGCCATATTTTAGGTCACCCACCATGGCGATATTGATGTTATCCAGCCGCCCTTGTGTTTCCTGAATCGTGAATAAATCGAGCAGCGTTTGGGTTGGATGCTGATTTGCGCCGTCACCGGCATTGACCACGGGTACATTACCGGAGAACTGGGAAGCAAGGCGGGCAGCACCTTCTTGTGGGTGGCGCATGACAATGGCATCAACATAGGTGCTGATGACTGACATGGTATCGGCCAGCGTTTCCCCTTTTTTCCCCAAAGAGGTGTTGCTACTGTCAGAGAAACCGACGACGGAGGCACCTAAGCGGTGAATCGAGGTTTCAAATGACAAACGGGTGCGGGTGGAGGCTTCGAAAAAGCAACTGGCGATCACTTTATGTTTTAACAGCTCAGGTTGCGGATGACTTTTTAGACTGGCGGCGGTGCTCAGTACCAGTTCCAGCTCTTCGCGACATAAGTCGTTAATTGAGATTATATGTTTGTGATACAACGGGTTGGCCATTTTCGCTCTCCTCTGTGGTTGCCCGTGGTCCCGGGTTACCTTCATTTTTAATCAGTTGTCATGATGTTGAATTTGGCTCCGATCCGCGGACAAAAAAAAGCCCCTCAATGAGGGGCTTTACCGGATCGGTTTAGCAACGGGAGAAAGAATGGCAACCGGCTGCCAACTGGCAGGTTATTTTGTCGACCATAAATAGGGTCATTTTCAACAAAACGCACTTGGCTTTTCATCATTTCTCCCGGCAAATTGTGGCGAATTATACGCGTGTGTAATTTCTCTGCAAGGGGGGAAAGCTGCATTTTTTATCATTAGCAAACGATTACTTGGTGTGTTTTGATTTTAAATCTCTTTAATTAGGGTAAGTTTTGGTTATGTTTTTTGGTGTTCGCAGTTACCAGATCCAATCATGAACTGTGAACCTCAGTCCTCATCAAACCCTGAATTAAATAACTCAATTACTGCCGCCAGGGCTTTTATCTCATCAGGCCCGGTGGCTTCGACCTCAATTTGACGGCCTTTGGCAGAATCGAGCATCAGCAGTGCAATAACACTGCTGGCTTCGGCTTCAGTACCACTGTCATTACGTAACATGACTTCAGCATCAAAACTCTGAACCAGCTCGAACAATTTCATGGCGGGTCTGGCGTGCATCCCCAACTTGTTTTTGATCTCAACGGTCTGTTTGACAGTCATTATTTACGCTTTTCCAGAGTGCGATGACGTGATTGGACATTTTTGCCGCGCGCGCGGAAATAATCGGCCAATTGTTCGGCAACATAGACGGAACGATGCTTACCACCGGTGCAACCAATGGCAACAGTAAGATAACTGCGGTTATTGGTTTCCAGCATTGGCAGCCACAGTTCTAGATAGCTACGTGTTTGATAAATAAAGTTATGTACTTCAGTGTGGCGATCCAAGAAGGAGATAACCGGCTTATCCAAACCTGTCATTGGGCGTAATTTCGGATCCCAGTGTGGGTTTGGTAAGAAACGTACGTCGAAGACATAATCTGCATCAATGGGAATGCCGTGCTTAAAGCCGAAGGATTCAAACACCATTGTCAGCTCGCGCTCACGTTTACCCAACAGACGGGTACGCAGCATTTCAGCTAATTCATGCACTGACATTTCCGAGGTATCGATAATCAGATCAGCCCGTGAGCGCAAAGGCTCCAGCAGGATGCTCTCTTCATCAATAGCACTCTCTAATGACAGATTCTTGGTCGACAGCGGGTGCAGACGACGGGTATCACTATAGCGTCGAATCAGGGTATTGCGATCAGCATCCAAAAACAGCAACTGCGGCGAAAAGCTGTCCGGCAGTTGAGTCATGGCATGTTCAAATACCTCAGGAGATTCAGGCATATTGCGCACGTCAATACTCACCGCGGCAGAGATATTCCTATCAGCAAGTGTACTCGCCAATTGTGGCAACAGAACTACAGGCAAGTTATCAACACAATAAAAGCCCATATCTTCCAATGCGCGCAAAGCAACAGACTTCCCTGAACCGGAACGGCCGCTGACAATCATCAGCACCATGTGAGTGACTCCCCTATTGTATTTTACCCTACGTCCTTGAAGCCGCAGGGGTGTTAGCTACGTTCTTTTGCCCAAATCACTTACTTGAGTAAGCTCATTGGAACTCATTCACTTGCTGCCTACCTGCAACTCCAATGACTTTGGGTAGCCCTTGTAACTGGAAGCCGCAGGGGCGTTAGCTACGTTCTTTCGCCCGATTACGCCGTTTCAGGCGGTAATTCAGTCATTATCTGATAAAGCTCTTCATCACTTTGTGCCGCACGTAGACGACGACATACTGTTTTATCAGCTAATCGCTTGGCCACTAAAGATAAAGTGTGTAAGTGAGTTTTACATTGATCTGCTGGAACCAACAAGGCAAATAAAAGGTCAACCGGTTGATTATCAATGGCATCGAAGGCAATAGGCTGTTCCAGGCGGAGAAACACGCCGACAGCGCGCAGTGTATCTTCTTCCAACTTGCCATGAGGTATCGCGATACCACTACCAATACCGGTGCTGCCCATACGTTCGCGGGTTAAAACAGCATCGAAAACGATCTGTGAGGATAGGTTAAGCTGCTTGGCAGCTAACTCGCTGATAATTTCCAAAGCCCGTTTTTTACTTGAGCAATGTACGGAACTTTTGGTGCACTCGATATTTAATACCGAGCTTAATTGCAATGCTGGATCGTTGATCATCTCATCTTTCACTTAAGCGCTGTTTTAAACCCGATACCCGCAGGGAGTTTTCACTCCACCGCGGGTACAGGTTATGTAGCGAGTATTGAACCTTTGGGTATACAAGGATTCTTAATGTTGTTTCAATTTATCTTTATGTTTGTTCAACTGGCGTGCCAGTTTATCAACCAAAATATCAATTGCGGCGTACATATCTTCCTGCTCTGAACTTGCGTGCAACTCGCCTCCATTCACATGTACCGTGGCTTCTGCAATTTGTTTTACTTTTTCGACACTTAAAACCACATACACTTGGTTAATTCGATCAAAATATTGCTCAAGTTTGGCAAATTTAGCGGTAACAAACTCGCGTAACGCTTCGGTTATTTCAACATGATGTCCGGTAATATTGAGCTGCATAGTCTCTTCCTTCTCAGTTCAGGTCAAATCAACTGTTTACGCTGATTTGACGGCGGGATGGATAACGACTCTCGGTACTTAGCGACGGTTCGCCGTGCCACCATAATGCCTTGTTCACATAATAGTGTGGTCAGCTTACTGTCACTCAGTGGTTTGGCAGGGTTTTCTGCCGCAACCAATTTTTTCACCAGTGCACGAATTGCGGTAGAGGAAGCTTCACCTCCGCTATCGGTATTGACGTGGCTGGAGAAGAAATATTTCAGCTCGAAAATACCCCGGGGACTGTGCAGGAATTTCTGCGTAGTCACGCGGGAAATTGTCGATTCATGCATATCCACAGCCTGAGCAATGTCTGCCAGTACCATGGGCTTCATAAATTCTGGGCCATTTTCAAAAAATGCCACTTGCTGTTCAACAATGCAACGCGCCACTTTCAACAGCGTTTCATTGCGGCTTTCAAGGCTTTTTATCAACCATTTTGCTTCTTGCAGATTGCTGCGGATAAACTGCCCGTCGCTATCATTGCGGGTATTGTTACCCATTGCTGCATACTGCTGGTTAATTTTCAGGCGTGGAATGCTATCGGCATTCAGCTCGACCGTCCAGCGCCCTTTGTCTTTATGTACCAGAACATCTGGAATGACATATTCTGACTCCCCGGTATTGATCGATTGACCAGGGCGGGGATCTAGCGATTGAATCAGGGCGATCGCTTCTTTAAGTGTATCTTCTTTTAGCCGACTTAAGCGGATCATAGTGCGGAAATCATGGTTGCCTAGCAAATCCAGATATTCGCTAATGACTAAGCGCGCTTCAGCAAGATAAGGGGTATCTTTAGCATATTGTGACAACTGCACCAATAGACATTCGCGCAAATTGCGAGCAGCAACTCCAATAGGATCAAAGTGCTGTATCCGCTTGAGCACGGCTTCTACTTCGTCGAGTGCGACGTTCTCATTACCCATGCTCTCGAGGATGTCTTCTAGCGGGACGGTGAGATAGCCAGTTTCATCGACTGCATCGACAATAGAGGTCGCAATGGCCGCGTCAGTCTCTGAAAATGGGGTCAAATCCACTTGCCACATGAGATAGTCTTGCAGAGTTTGGGTGGTTTCCCCTTGATAGACCGGCAGTTCATCATCACTGTAATCATTGCTCATTCCTGATGGCGTGCCTGCGGTATAAATTTCATCCCAAGTGGCATCCAGTGGCAATTCTTCCGGCATATCTTTTTGTTCCAGTGCTTCGCGGGTATCGAGCGATTCACTGTCTGGCGTTTCTTTTGTCTCTATTTCTTCATGAAGATCAGTTTGCTCAAGCAGGGGGTTACTCTCCAGCGCAAGTTGAATCTCCTGCTGGAGTTCAAGCGTAGAAAGCTGCAATAGGCGAATAGCCTGCTGTAGCTGGGGAGTCATTGCCAGTTGTTGGCTGAACTTGAGTTGCAAACCTTGCTTCATAATACGGTATCAATTTTCCTTAATGGATGACGACGTGTTTTTAGTGAGAGAAGATTAAAGACGGAATTCTTCACCCAGATAAACACGCTTAACTTGTTCGTCAGCCAAAATTTCCTGTGGTGTGCCGTGAGCGATTAAATGCCCTTGGCTTACAATATAAGCCCGCTCACAAACGTCTAACGTTTCGCGCACGTTATGGTCGGTAATCAAGACGCCGAGACCACTGTCGCGCAAATGCTCAATTATTTTTTTGATATCGATAACAGAAATTGGGTCAACCCCGGCAAATGGCTCATCCAGCAAAATAAACTTAGGATTTGCCGCCAGTGCACGGGCTATCTCAACACGGCGGCGTTCACCACCGGAAAGCGATTGCCCTAGATTGTCACGTAAATGTGTAATATGGAACTCTTCCATTAACTCATCAGCGCGTTCCTGGCGCTGTTCAGATGTCAGATCTTTACGGATTTCCAGCACTGCCATCAGATTATTAAAGACACTCAGGCGGCGGAAAATGGAGGCTTCTTGCGGTAAATAGCCAATCCCGCGCAGGGCGCGTTCATGGAGCGGCAAGAGGCTGATATCTTCATCATCAATCACAATACGCCCGGCGTCACGCTGGACAATGCCGACGACCATATAAAAAGTGGTGGTTTTACCTGCGCCATTGGGCCCAAGAAGACCGACAATTTCACCGGATTTCACTGTCAGGCTGACGTCTTCGACCACTTTACGGCCTTTATACGCCTTAGCCAGTTTTTCTGCGATTAATGTTGCCATAAATGATTACTTACTCTTCTTTTGGCCTGATGCTGCTGGCCCTTTGTCTTGTAATTGGGACGGTAACAGCACGGTTGTCACGCGATTGCCTTTATTACTGAAGGCTTCCATCTGCTGTTTTTTCACTAAATAAGTAATGCGGTCGCCTTTGATATTGCTATCAAGCTGCTCCAGATAAGCATCACCGGTCAAGATAACTAAATCGTTAGCGACTTCGTAACGCAGTTTCTGCCCGTGGCCTTTGACCGGTTTGCCGCTGTCTTGCATTTGATAAAACGTGACCGGATTACCAAAACCCTCGATAACCATTTTGTTTTGATCACCACCCGGACGGGTTACCACAACTTTATCAGCTTTAATTTCAATCGTGCCTTGCTTGATAACCACATTATCAGTAAATGTGACGGTATTCGCAGCCATGTCTAAGGCTTGTTTAACCGAGTCAACCAGCACCGGTTGGTCAGAGTCGCCGGTTAATGCCAATGCAGGCAAGCTTGCGGCTAAAAGTGAGCTGGCTAGCAAAAAATGACGAATTTTATTTTTGGATTTCATAAGAGGTTTTAACCTTTTCAATCAGCTCGGCGGTTTTATCCCGCAAGTTCCCACGCATTTTCATGCCGTTAGATCTAAATCCAACACCAAAGAGGGTAACTTCATCGTCTGAGGATACATCCTGAGTGATCAAATTAACCTGGGCGTTATCGGTTTTAATTTTTTGTAATTGGGCATCTGGGGTCAAGCTATCAACCTCAACATGCCCATACAAATACAGCATTTTATCATTGGTCAGTTTGGCGCGATCCGCCCGTACAGTCCAAGTGGCGACCGCATTCTCATCAAACATCGTCATGACCGGTTTGGTGAACCAGGTCAGTTCTTTTGCTGTGAAGTTTTGAACATCTTCTGCCACTAACTTATAATTTAGCTGCCCAATCGGATTAAACACCACAGTCACAGTATGCTGACTCTGTGAAGAGGGTTCATTATCATCGGCGATGATGGGGGCGTCTTGCTGATTAAAGCCTGACATATTCCAGCCAATTAATGCTAAAGCAATTAGCGCTAAGGATAGTGTTATCCATAGTCTTGTTTTACTCATATCGACAATCCTTTGGCACCTTCGAGTTTATCTTGGGCCAATAATATCAAATCACATATCTCGCGTACGGCACCGCGTCCGCCATTAATCTGTGTCACATAATGCGCCTTGGGAATGAGCAATGGATGAGCATCCGCCACGGCGACTGATAGCCCAACTTGGGCCATTACTGGCCAATCAATCAAGTCATCACCAATGTAAGCCACTTGTTCGGGCTGGCATTTTAATGCTGTCAGTAACTCATTATAAGCGACTAGCTTATCAGATTGCCCTTGATAAAGGTGGGTAATGCCTAAGGTGGTGGCACGGTCTTCCACTAATTTTGCGCGGCGACCGGTAATAATAGCCACTTCGATACCTGAGGTTATCAGGCAGCGGATACCATAGCCATCCCGCACATTGAAGGCTTTCAGTTCTTCGCCGTGATTACCCATGTAAATCAGGCCATCGGACATTACACCATCAACATCACAGATCAATAAGCGAATCTTGGCCGCTCGTTCTATAACGCCGTTAGCCACAGGGCCATAGCATGTGTCTTGATATACTGTGCCATTCATAATTTACCCTTCTTACTTGAGGTTGCAGCGGTGTTAGCAGCTCTTTTTCATCCGAATCACTGGGATTCACTTGTTTGCTGCTGGGCTGCAACCCCAATGACTTTGGGTCATCCTCTTCTTCTTGAGGTTGCGGCGGTGTTAGCAGTTTTTAACCTGACTTAAATATACCAGACCATTAAACAACGCCGGCTCTTAGCATGTCGTGCATATGCACCACACCCAGTAGCTTGTCACCATCAGCGACCAACACGGCGGTAATATGACGTGATTCCATTAAGTTGAGTGCATCAACCGCCAACATGGTTGGGGGAACCCGGATGCCGCCGCTGGTCATCACATCGGTGATTTTTGCATGATTCAAGTCCACGCCCATATCAAATACCCGGCGTAAATCGCCATCGGTAAAGATACCTTTAATCATCATTAAATCGTCACAAATTACGGTCAAACCCAGATTTTTCCGAGTAATTTCCAGTAATGCGTCTCGTAACGATGCATCGGGACTCACATGTGGGATGTCATCGCCAGTGTGCATGATATCGCTAATGCGTAATAGCAGCTTGCGCCCGAGTGCGCCGCCGGGATGAGAGAGCGCAAAGTCTTCCTGTGTAAAGCCTCTGGCCTGTAGCAAAGCCACGGCCAGGGCATCGCCCATCACTAATGTGGCCGTGGTGCTGGTGGTTGGGGCCAAGCCTAGCGGGCAAGCTTCTTGCGGGACTTTAATGCACAGATGAATATCAGCCGCTTTACCCATGGTACTTTCCGGGTTGTTGCTCATACAAATCAGCTGAATTTTTTGGCGTTTCAGGACGGGGATCAGCGCAAGAATTTCGTTGGACTCCCCCGAGTTGGAGATGGCTAACACGATATCTTGTGGTGTGACCATGCCGAGATCGCCATGACTGGCCTCGCCGGGGTGGACAAAAAATGATGGCGTGCCAGTGCTGGCAAAAGTGGCGGCAATTTTGCACCCAATATGGCCTGATTTCCCCATGCCCATCACGACAATTTTACCACGGCAGCTAAATATGGCCTCACAGGCAGCGGCAAAGTCGTCATTTATATATTGACTGAGTTGTGCCAGCCCTTCGCGCTCAATCTGTAGTACCTGTTTACCCGCCTGCTGAAAATCTACTTTTGGTCGTGAATTAACATTTGATTGCGAATTAACATCTGATTGCGAATTAACATTTGATTGCGAATTAACATCTAACTGTGAATTCACACCTGACTGTAAATTAAAAGAAGACATACTAGGTTCCCGCTGAATCAACATGAGTTACGCAGCGCTTAAGGGTACCCAAAACAGCACCGCGAGATAAGCGATAAACGCGCATAATAACAGAGCGCCCGCGATATGACCGATTCTATGTTTTCGCCCCATGCAAAGAACGGTGAATACCACACTGACACCGAGCATGACCCAATAATCACGTTGGAATGCTTCGGGGTTGATATCCCCAGGCGATAGCAGTGCGGGAACGCCTAACACAATAACAATGTTAAAAATATTGGAGCCGATGATATTACCAACCGCCATATCATTTTCGCCTTTCAGCGCGCCGGCGATAAACGTGGCCAGTTCCGGTAAACTGGTGCCAATGGCAATGACCGTCAGCCCGATAACCAGTTCACTGACGCCCGCGACTCTGGCAATGACGGTGGCATTGTCGATAATCATTTTGGCGGACAGGGGTAAAATAATAAATGCCAGCACCAACCACAATAATGCGACGGTATTGCTGCTGTCCTGTGGGAGTTCAGCTAGCTGTTCGCGAGTCAGAATGTCATTGCCTTCCGCGTGTGCCAGGCGGGCAATCTTGAGCATCAAGACAATAAAGACCGCTGCTGCGAAGAGCAAAATCACCCCATCTCCACGGCTGAGATGATTATCCATCAGCAGGAAACCACAGAGCACGGTCACGACTAACATTAAGGGCAGCTCGCGGCGTAAAATCTCAGAGCGCACTGTCAGCGGGCGTATCAGCGCTGCACCGCCAATAATCAATAATAGATTGGTAATATTGGAGCCCAGCACATTGCCGACGGCCATATCGTTTTGGTTATTCAGCGCCGCAGTGACCGAGACAATCAGTTCCGGCAGCGAGGTGCCAATACCGACGATGGTCATCCCGATAATAAGTGGTGGGATACCAAAAGACCGAGATAACACCGCCGCGCCATAAACTAATCTATCAGCGCCGTAGACGAGTAAAAACAAGCCAATGATTAATAGTGTTATTGCAAGAAACATGCAGAGTCCTTTATTAGGTATAATCCCGATCCGTTGGCAAAAACCACTAAAAATGCTTTACGCTTTTTTTGGCTGCTCCCTAATTTTGACTGTGCGTGCCGGAAAAGTAAAACTTATGGCAACTTTGGCTACGAAAAAGTGCCAATAAGTTGCCAGAATACTTCCCAATTGCGCTCGTTGCCGTCTTTTGCTGTAACATTAGCGGTGTATGAGTACCCAAAGGCCTAAGGGACGAATGATAATGAACCAACTGGCGCCGAATTTAATAGAGATCCGCGGGATGAGTTTTACCCGTGGTGAGCGTCCGATTTTTGCCGATATCAATATGACGGTTCCGCGCGGTAAAGTGACTGCGATTATGGGGCCTTCAGGGATTGGTAAAACCACATTGTTGCGTCTGATTGGTGGGCAACTGGCACCCGATGCCGGCGAAATCTGGTTTGATGGCGATAATATTCCAACGCTTTCACGCCAGCGTTTGTATGATGTGCGCAAGAAAATGAGCATGTTATTTCAATCTGGTGCGCTATTTACCGATTTAACTGTGTTTGAGAACGTGGCTTTTCCATTACGTGAACATAGTCATTTACCGGAGGAGCTACTGCACAGCACGGTAATGATGAAGTTAGAAGCCGTGGGGCTACGGGGGGCCGCCAACTTGATGCCTGCCGAGCTTTCCGGCGGTATGGCGCGCCGTGCGGCATTGGCGCGGGCAATAGCCCTGGATCCAGAATTAATTATGTTCGATGAGCCTTTTGTTGGTCAGGATCCTATTACTATGGGCGTCTTGGTAAAGCTGATTGATGAACTGAATCATGCTCTGGGGGTCACCTGTGTGGTGGTTTCCCATGATGTACCTGAGGTGTTAAGTATTGCTGATTATGCTTATATTGTTGCTGATCAACATGTTATCGCTGAAGGCACCCCTGAGCAGTTACAATCTAATGACGATAGGCGAGTGCGCCAGTTCCTTGATGGTATTGCCGATGGGCCGGTGCCTTTCCGTTTCCCGGCAGGGGATTATAAAACTGAGCTGTTAGACCCAAGGTAATTGGCGTTGCCGGTAGGCAACTCGCGGGCGTATTCCGCTGAGGATGCTTAAATCAGTGATGCGGGTAAGTCTTGCCGCAAACACGGCTGCAACGTCAAGTGCGAAGGATATAAGCTGATGGAGTATTCATGTTAGTACAGGCGTTAGCGTCTTTAGGTCGCCGGGGAATTAAGGTCTGCGCATCCTTTGGTCGCGCAGGTTTAATGCTATTCAATGCCTTGGTCGGGCGACCTGAACCGCGAAAACAATGGCCATTATTGGTCAAACAGCTGTATAGCGTTGGGGTGCAATCCTTACTGATTATTGTGGTTTCTGGTCTGTTTATCGGCATGGTTTTGGGGTTGCAGGGCTTTTTGATCCTCACCACTTACAGTGCGGAAGCCAGTCTGGGCATGATGGTCGCTTTATCACTGCTACGTGAGTTAGGGCCGGTCGTGACGGCATTGTTATTTGCCGGTCGTGCCGGTTCTGCGTTGACGGCAGAAATCGGCCTGATGAAAGCCACTGAGCAGATTTCTAGCCTGGAAATGATGGCCATCGACCCCTTGCGACGGGTTGTTGCCCCTCGGTTTTGGGCCGGTCTTATCAGCATGCCATTATTGACAGCTATCTTTGTCGCTGTAGGTATTTGGGGTGGCGCTGTCGTGGGTGTCGACTGGAAAGGCATTGATGGCGGCTTCTTCTGGTCAGCGATGCAAAACGCCGTTGAATGGCGTACGGATTTACTGAATTGCCTGATTAAGAGCTTGGTATTTGCTATTACCGTGACCTGGATTGCGCTATTCAATGGTTATGATGCGATCCCCACATCTGAAGGGATTAGCCGGGCGACGACCCGTACTGTGGTGCATTCATCACTGGCAGTATTGGGATTAGATTTTGTGCTGACAGCACTGATGTTTGGGAACTGAGTCGATGCAAACGAAGAAAAGTGAAGTTTGGGTAGGTTTATTTATACTGATTGCTATTCTGGCTGTCGTATTTCTCTGCCTAAAAGTTGCGGATATCAAATCAGTAGGCAACCAGCCGACTTACCGGATTTACGCAACCTTTGACAATATTGGCGGCCTGAAAACCAATTCGCCAGTCAAAATTGGTGGTGTTGTCGTCGGGCGGGTGGCAGGAATAACTCTGGATACCCAAAATTACAGCCCACGTGTGGCGATGGATATTCAGCAACGTTATGACCATATTCCGGACACCAGTTCCTTAGCGGTGCGCACTTCCGGTTTGTTAGGTGAACAGTTCTTAGCATTGAATGTTGGCTTTGAAGATCCAGAAATGGGCACCGGTATCCTGAAAAACGACGGTGTTATTCAAGACACGAAATCTGCATTAGTGCTGGAAGATCTTATCGGCCAGTTCTTGTACAAAAGTGGCGGTGATGGTAATTCTGGTGCTCCGGCTAATGAACCCGCAGCGCCAACCGTTGCGGCACCTGAGCCGGCAGCAAGCGGCAGTTTACCTGCGGCCCAACATCCTTAAAGAGGGTATTTGAATGTTTAAACGTTTACTTATGGTCGCGTTGTTGGTGGTTGCACCCCTGGCAAATGCTGTCGATCAAACAAATCCTTACCGTTTAATGGATGAAGCAGCGAAAAGAACATTTACGCGCCTGAAAACTGAACAACCAAAGATTAAACAGAATCCAGACTATCTGCGCACCATCGTGCGCGAAGAGCTGCTGCCGTTCGTCCAAGTTAAATATGCCGGGGCACTGGTTTTGGGCAGCTATTACAAAGCCGCCACCCCAGCACAGCGTGAGGCCTATTTTAATGCCTTCACTCAATATCTGGAGCAAGCTTATGGCCAGGCATTGGCGTTGTACCACGGCCAAACTTATGACGTCGCGCCAGACCAACCGCTGGGTGATGCCAATATTGTCGCCATCCGCGTCACTATTTTTGACCCCAATGGTCGCCCACCGGTGCGGTTAGATTTCCAATGGCGTAAAAACAGTCAAACAGGTGCCTGGCAGGCCTATGACATGATAGCCGAAGGGGTCAGCATGATAAGCACCAAGCAAAATGAGTGGGCGTCAATCCTGCGTCAGAAAGGGGTTGATGGCTTGACCCAGCAGCTGTTGATCGCGGCGAAACAGCCAATAACGTTAGATAAACAGTAATGATGGATATTATGACGGATGAACTGAGCTGGCAGTCGCAGCAGGAAACGCTGGTGCTGCAAGGTGAATTAGATCGTGAAACCTTGTTACCACTGTGGCAACAACGTGAAGCATTATTGGCGGATAAAACCTGCATTGATGTCAGCCAGTTACAGCGCGTTGATTCATCCGGACTGGCACTACTGGTTCACTTTCGCGAACTACGGAGCAAACAGGGTGTCACACTCACTATTACAGGTGTCAGTGATAGGTTATCAACCCTGATTGAGCTGTATAATCTTCAGCAAATCATCCCGGTGGAAACCGCCAGCGCTTAGCTATTGGAGTTAAGTCAACGCCTTTTGGTGTCGTTTATATCCAAAGTAAAAAAACTAAAGTTTTCAAGCCCCTGAGCCTAATAGCAACACAGGGGCTTTTCTTTAGTTTCAGAGAAAGCCGGATTCCACTAATATGTTCAACTGATTACTATCCTCTTAAAATAGAATGAATCTTATGGATACTTCCGAAATTAAAGACGTGCTGATGCGAGCATTGGCATTACAAGAAGTACATGTTACCGGTGAAGGCAGCCACTTTCAGGTGATTGCAGTGGGTGAGTTATTTGCCGACATGAGCCGGGTGAAAAAACAGCAGGCCGTGTATGCGCCTTTGATGGAATATATCGCTGATAACCGCATTCATGCCTTGTCTATCAAGGCTTATACGCCACAAGAGTGGCAGCGGGATCGCAAACTAAACGGCTTTTAATGCTGTTGGCTCCAGAGTTTTGCCTATCGGTAGGTAGCCTCTAAAGCGGGCAGTGAATTCGAATTTGACAACAGAGAGTGGTCACAATGGATAAGTTTCGTGTGCAGGGGCGGACTCGCCTAAGTGGTGAGGTCACTATTTCCGGAGCGAAAAACGCCGCATTACCTATATTATTCGCGGCGTTATTGGCTGAAGACCCGGTAGAGCTGCAAAATGTCCCAAAGCTAAAAGACATTGATACCACCATTAAATTGCTTAACCAATTAGGCACTAAAATTGAACGTGATGCTTCAGGTTCTGTTTTTGTCGATGCCAGCGGTGTAGATGAATTTTGCGCGCCTTATGATTTGGTTAAAACCATGCGGGCCTCTATTTGGGCATTGGGGCCGCTGGTGGCACGTTTTGGTAAAGGGCAAGTTTCTTTACCGGGTGGCTGTGCTATTGGCGCGCGTCCGGTCGATTTGCATATTACCGGCTTAGAACAGCTGGGTGCTGAAATCAAACTGGAAGAAGGCTATGTCAAAGCGTCGGTTAATGGTCGCCTGAAAGCGGCGCATATCGTGATGGACAAAGTCAGTGTTGGCGCAACCGTGACCATCATGAGTGCTGCTACATTGGCTGAAGGCACCACGGTGATTGAAAACGCCGCCCGCGAACCAGAAATTGTCGATACGGCTAATTTCCTAAATACGCTGGGTGCTAAAATCACTGGTGCGGGTAGTGATCGTATTACTATCGAAGGTGTTGCTCGCTTAGGCGGTGGTGTTTATCGTGTGCTGCCAGACCGTATTGAAACCGGTACTTTCTTGGTTGCTGCGGCCGTTTCTGGCGGTAAAGTGGTTTGTCGTCAGACTCGCCCTGATACGCTGGATGCGGTGTTGGCTAAGCTACGTGAAGCCGGTGCTGACATTGAAATCGGTGAAGATTGGATAAGTCTGGATATGCATGGTCAGCGGCCTAAAGCTGTGACACTGCGTACCGCGCCACATCCTGGTTTCCCGACTGATATGCAGGCGCAATTCAGCTTATTGAATTTGGTGGCTGAAGGCACTGGTGTTATCACTGAAACTATATTTGAAAACCGGTTTATGCATGTTCCTGAGCTGATTCGTATGGGCGCACATGCAGAAATCGAGAGCAATACCGTGATTTGCTATGGTGTTGAGCAACTGTCTGGCGCACAGGTCATGGCAACAGATTTACGTGCTTCTGCCAGCTTGGTATTGGCCGGTTGTATTGCTGATGGCGTAACTATTGTTGACCGTATTTATCATATCGATCGCGGGTATGAAGGTATCGAAGATAAATTGCGCGCGCTAGGTGCCAAAATTGAGCGTGTGAAAGGCGAGTAAACGTCCTTATTCATTGATGTTTCAGGAAATTAGCGCTATTCGCACTGTGCAGCTTGCGGGATGAGTAGGTTAGCAACCAGAAGCTTCAAGGGTGTTGGGCAGAAAGCCGCTGATATCACATCAAAAAAATGCCAGTCTGTAATTTCAGACTGGCATTTTTTATGGTGATAATAAAAATATTGAAGGCGATATTACCGCTCAGTTGAGGATAATCACTGCGGCGCAGGTTGTTGGCCCAGGACTTCATTTTGATCTAATTCAGTAATAGTAATTTGGGCAGTGATTTGCTGACCATTACGTAGCAGCAGCACCGGAATTGTGGTTCCTGGGCGGATCTCTGCCACCTGATCCATAGTTTCTATCACGGATGTCGCGGGTTTGTTATTCACGCTCAAAATAATATCACCCACTTGTAAATCAGCATTTGCTGCCGGCCCGTTAGGCGATATTTTATTCACTTTAATGCCATGAATACGATCAGAACCATTACCGCTGGCATTGAATGGTGGATATTCCTCGCCGGTAATGCCGATATAGCCACGGATAACCCGCCCATCACGAATCAGTTTTTCCATCACCTTGGTTGCCAGTGCAGTAGGAATCGCAAACCCAATACCTTCCGGCGTTTCGCCGTTGCTGCTTTTGTCGAAGGATAAAGTGTTAATTCCCATCAGTTCACCCAAAGTATTCACCAGCGCACCGCCAGAATTACCCTGATTGATTGAAGCATCTGTTTGAAGGAAATTTTGTCGTCCGGAATCACTTAAACCAATACGCCCAGTGGCACTGATAATCCCCTGAGTCACTGTCTGGCCAAGATTGTAGGGGTTACCGATTGCCAGCACGACATCACCTATATGAGGTGCACGATTAATATTGATGGGAATGACGGGGAGGTTTGTTACATCAATTTTTAACACCGCTAAATCAGTCAGATTGTCTGAGCCGACCAGCAATGCTTCAGATACACGGCCATTTTGTAACGCCACAATAATCTGTTCAGCATTATTGATAACGTGCTTATTAGTAAGAATATAACCTTTGTCACTCATGATGACACCAGAGCCTAATGTCCGGATGGCTAAGCCTTCTTGTGTTGGGCTTAGGCTGCGATTATAGACATTAACCACTGCCGGCGCGGCGCGGCGTACCGCCTGGTTATAACTGACCGGAACTTCTTCATCAAGGCTATTGGTCTTACCGGAAAAAAAGTGACCCGGACTACGGAGCATAGGTATTGCGACCAGCAAGATACCAGCAACAATTAGCCCCAAAATAATAGAACGCAATAGCTTAAGAAACATGAAGTTTATGGCATTAATGATTAGATAACGCGAGGATAGCATGAGTTTGGCGGACACAGCATTGTGCTGTGTCCGATTTTTATGCAAATTAACGTATTAACAGATAAATATTCTCGCCACCGCGCACAACATTCAGTGCAATGACCGCAGGTTTCGCCTCGATAGCTTTACGCAACTCGGTGATGTCCTGAACCCGCACACGGTTGACGGCAATAATGACATCGTCTTTCTGCAAGCCAGATTGCGCGGCAGGTGAGCCTTTCGCCACGCTCTCAACTTTGACACCTTTGCTGCCACCTTTGATTTCGCCATTACTCAAGGATGCACCTTGCAATGCGGGCGACAAGGTATCTGCGCTGGTGGATGTTGGGCTGCTGTTTTCCAATGTTACCGTGACATCCAGTGGCTTCCCATCACGTAATAACCCAACTTTAATGGCTTTACCCGGCCCGGTGGTTCCCACTTTGGCGCGCAACTCAGCAAAGCTGCTGATAGGCTTGCCGTCCACGGATACCAGCACGTCACCGGCTTTAATTCCGGCTTTAGAGGCGGCTGATTTTGGCATAACTTCGCTGACAAATGCCCCACGTTGAGCATCAATATTAAAGGCTTTCGCCATGTCGGCGGTCATTTCACTGCCGCGAATACCTAGCAGGCCGCGCTTCACTTCACCGAACTCAATCAGTTGCTGGCTAAGGTTTTGCGCCATATTGCTCGGGATGGCAAAGCCGATACCGATATTACCGCCACCCGGTGCCAGAATTGCGGTGTTAATCCCAATCAATTCGCCATTTAGGTTAACCAGCGCGCCACCCGAGTTTCCTCGGTTGATAGAGGCATCGGTCTGAATAAAGTTTTCCAACCCTTCCAGATTCAGGCCACTGCGCCCAAGGGCAGAAATAATCCCTGAGGTTGCGGTTTGCCCCAGACCAAATGGGTTACCTACTGCGACGGCAAAATCACCAACCCGCAGGTTATCTGAGTCAGCCATTTTGATGGCGGTCAGATTTTTGGCATCGGTCAATTGTAATAATGCGATATCGGTTTGTTCATCACGCCCGAGCAGTTTGGCATCATATTCACGGCCATCGTTAAGCTGAACACGAATTTTATCCGCGTTATTGATAACGTGGTTGTTCGTCAGCACATAGCCTTTTTCAGCATTAATGATGACGCCAGACCCTAAACCTTCAAATGGGCGGTTACTCTCTTTGCCGGTTGGTGCATTTGGGCCGAAGAAAAATTTAAACTCTTCTGGCAAACGTTGCGGTTGTGCTTGAGTACCAGAGACGTGAACACTGACGACCGCAGGCAATACTTTTTCTAGCATAGGAGCCAGACTTGGCACTGCTTGCCCAGTTACGGCTGCTGGAATTGCTGCTGCGTTCACCATAGGAACAGACGCGAGGCCTAAGCTGACACTCAATGCCAGCGCACTCAGAAATAATGATTTTTTCTTCATTGAATTAAACTCTCTCAATACCTAACGGTGAATGAATCGGGTGGATGGCTGCTACAGACCTATTGTAGATTCAGACTCTGCATTAGCTAAAAAATTCACTTATTTCAAAAGGCTACTGCTGTTCTAAAAATAAGCATCTTAAGATACCGTTGATATAAGGGCCGCAGCGAAGCAATTCAAGGAGAGGTAAGTATAGAAGTGTAAAGGTGCTAACGACGGCAAAGCTATGGCAGCCCTACCGTGGCTAGCATGATATGCCCCATCATTTTCAAACCCAGGCGTGTTAGCGACGTTCGTGCACCTGAATCACATACAGACATATGCTCATCGGTGTTATCTCTACTTGTCGCTTTCCTGCATCTCGAAATTGATCGGGTAAATATTTAGTCGCGGGTCTGGTGCTCCGGGCGTAACAAACCAGATGCGCCTTCAGAATAATCACGCGGTGGCATTTTAACCGGCGCCTGATCATTATCAGCTTCAGATTCTGTCAGACGATAGCGGAACGGATTATCCTGCAACGGCAAGTCCGGTAACAAGTTATTGGAGCTTTTCGCCATATGCTGATAAAGCTGGCGATAGTCGCGAGCCATGTTATCCAGCAACTCAGCACTGCGGGCAAAGTGCCCCACCAGTTCCTGACGATATTCCTCCAGATCTGTTTTGCTTTTCTCCAGCTCATTTTGCAGCACTTGCTGCTGACGCAATTTGCGGTTGCCAAAGCGCATAGCCACCGCGCCAATCACAATACCCACAACCAACCCAATAAGCGCATACTCCCAGGTCATGATGACTCCTTTTTTGACTTCATTGTTCAGCAGGACTTTTTCACTTAATAATACCCACTATAACCGTTAACCTTGTCAGAGTGGAATCCTGATGCAACTTTGCCTATGGTTATCAGGCTTTTTCCGCAGTAACAGAGTTGGTAAATGCTGCGATTGCCCGATAAATCAGCAAGAAAGAGCAGCGAAAAGTAGCTAATTATTTTATCAGGGATTGTTGATAAACATGCAACCGAGTTCACCTAGAGCACTTTACCAGCAGGCACTTGATGCCGGCGACTACCAACCTGATGATGTACAACAGCGCACTGTAGCACGGCTGGAAACCATTTATCAGGAGCTGAATCAACGCCAAAGCACCCCATCGGCTAGCACGGGCCTGAGAGGGCGCTTAGGCCGTTTTTTGGGGCGTACAGCGCCGCGCACACCCATACGCCCAGTTCAGGGCTTATATATGTGGGGCGGGGTCGGGCGCGGTAAAACCTGGCTGATGGATATGTTTTTCCACAGCCTGCCCGGCGAACGCAAGCTTCGTCTGCATTTTCACCGTTTTATGTTGCGGGTACATCAGGAACTGAACGCGTTGCAAGGCCATGAAAATCCATTAGAAATCATTGCTGATGGCTTCAAGGCCGAAACTGACGTGCTGTGTTTTGATGAGTTTTTTGTATCGGACATCACTGACGCCATGTTGTTGGCCACATTGCTGGACGCCTTATTTGCCCGCGGCATCACCTTGGTTGCCACATCTAATATTCCGCCGGATGACTTGTACTCTAATGGTCTACAACGGGCGCGCTTCCTGCCCGCCATTAAGCTGATTAAACAATATTGTGATGTGATGAATGTTGATGCAGGGATTGACTATCGCTTGCGCACCCTGACTCAGGCAAATCTTTACCTAACGCCATTGAACACCCAAACCGAGCAAGCGATGCAGGATATTTTCGTCAAATTAGCGGGTAAAGAGGGGGAGCGAGCACCTGTATTGGATGTTAATCACCGGCCTTTACCGGCTATTTGTTCGGCAGAAGGCGTATTGGCGGTGGATTTTCATACATTATGCGAAGAGGCGCGCAGTCAGCTGGATTACATCGCACTGTCTAAGCTTTATCACACGGTATTGCTACACAATGTTCACTGCATGGCGACGAAAGATGAGAATACCGCCCGGCGCTTTTTAGCATTGGTCGATGAGTTTTATGAGCGGCGGGTAAAATTGATTATTGCTGCTGAGGCATCGATGTTCGAGATCTATTGCGGTGAACATCTCAAGTTTGAATATCAGCGCTGTTTGTCACGGTTACAAGAAATGCAGAGTGAGGAATATCTCTCTTTGCCGCATTTACCCTAAGGTGTCTTCACTTTTTACCCGCAGAAATGTTATTCTGGTGTGGGCGATTATCCTTCGCCCTTACTTAACATGTTTAATTTATGCCTTTCACGTCAAAAACAGTTCGATCTTTAACGTCGACTTCTCTATAATCTTGCGACCCCACGTTACAACAAAGTTTTTTTCCCAAAAACTTTGATAGTGCCAGCATTGGCTATTCGAAGGGGTAGGTTTGCTGGACTGATAGTCGTGTGAGCCTCAACTGTTTTTGAACGTTTGGGTGTTCACCAACGTGTAACTTATTAATTGGGTAAGCTTTTATAATGAAAACTTTCACAGCTAAACCAGAAACTGTAAAACGCGACTGGTATGTTGTTGACGCGAATGGTAAGACCTTAGGTCGCCTCGCTACTGAACTGGCTAGTCGCCTACGCGGCAAGCATAAAGCGGAATACACCCCGCACGTTGATACTGGTGATTACATCATCGTTCTGAACGCAGAAAAAGTTGCCGTAACCGGTAACAAGCGTACAGACAAGATTTATTACCGTCACACCGGTCACATCGGTGGTATCAAACAAGCGACCTTTGAAGAGATGATTGCCCGCAGTCCTGAGCGTGTGATTGAAATCGCGGTTAAAGGCATGCTGCCGAAGGGTCCGCTGGGCCGTGCAATGTATCGTAAACTTAAAGTTTACGCAGGTACTGAGCACAATCATGCGGCGCAGCAACCGCAAGTTCTGGACATTTAATCGGGATTATGGCAATGGCTGAAAATCAATACTACGGCACTGGTCGCCGCAAAAGTTCTGCTGCACGCGTTTTTCTTAAGCCGGGTAGCGGTAAAATCGTTATTAACCAACGTAGCCTAGAAGTTTACTTCGGTCGTGAAACTGCCCGCATGGTAGTTAACCAACCGTTGGAACTAGTAGACATGGTTACCAAGTTTGACATGTACATCACTGTTAAAGGTGGTGGTATTTCAGGTCAGGCTGGCGCTATCCGTCACGGTATCACTCGTGCACTGATGGAATATGACGAGTCTCTGCGTGGTGAACTGCGTAAAGCTGGCTTCGTAACGCGCGATGCGCGTGAAGTTGAGCGTAAGAAAGTGGGTCTGCGTAAAGCACGTCGTCGTCCACAGTTCTCCAAACGTTAATTTTTTGCCTTTATGGCATCAGATTGATGGTAAAAACCCGGTGTCTCACCGGGTTTTTTTATTTGTGCATATAAAATACGTATGTCATAAAATACGTATGTCATAAAATACGTATGCCAAAAAAACACGCCTTAAAAACACTCTTTCAGCATTTTATTCACATTATTTTTACCGCTAAACTGTTGTCTGATAGACAATTGTTCATGAAATCGCAGCGCCATCCCCACAAAACATGCAAAATCTGGTAAACTATCACCCACTTTTGTGCCTGTTCGGCGAACTGTTGACGTCCGTGTATCTCCCTGGCTGAATTATTATCTCGACCAAGGCTTATTTACGGCAACAGCTGTCGAGATTGCGAACCGGCGGTAAAACGACTCAGGATAGCAACGTCATCGTGGGCTATTCGCATTGTTTTCTAGATAATCTTGGAGGTTTTCATGGCTGTCGCTGCCAACAAACGTTCGGTAATGACGCTGTTTTCCGGCCCGACCGACATTTTTAGCCATCAAGTACGTATCGTACTGGCGGAGAAAGGTGTCAGTGTTGAGATTGAGCAGGTTGAAGCTGATAATCTGCCGCAGGACCTGATTGACCTCAATCCGTACCGTACCGTTCCTACTTTGGTTGATCGCGAGCTGACACTGTATGAATCCCGCATCATTATGGAATATCTGGATGAGCGTTTCCCTCACCCACCATTGATGCCGGTATACCCTGTTGCGCGTGGTAGCAGCCGGTTGATGATGAACCGCATTGAGCAAGATTGGTATTCCTTGCTACACAAAATTGAGCAAGGCAATGCACAGGAAGCAGACGCAGCCCGTAAACAATTACGTGAAGAGCTGCTGTCTATTGCACCTGTGTTTAATGAAATGCCTTTCTTCATGAGCGAAGAGTTTAGCCTGGTCGATTGCTACCTGGCTCCGCTGTTGTGGCGTTTGCCGGTATTAGGCATTGAGTTCACTGGCGCGGGTTCTAAAGAGCTGAAAGGCTATATGACACGTGTGTTTGAGCGTGATGCATTCTTAGCTTCTTTGACCGAAGCTGAACGCGAAATGCACCTGAAAACTCGGGGTTAATTGTTATGGAGATGTCTGATATGTCTCCGCGCCGCCCTTACTTGTTGCGCGCATTTTATGAGTGGTTGATTGATAATCAACTGACTCCGCATCTGGTTGTGGATGTTACCCGCCCGGGTGTTTCGGTGCCGATGGAATTTGCCCGTGATGGTCAAATTGTATTGAATGTGGCACCGCGGGCAGTGGGTGACCTGGAACTGGGCAATGATGGTGTGTGTTTCAACGCCCGTTTTGGTGGTGTTCCACGCCAGGTTATCGTGCCGATGAGTGCGGTTATGGCTATTTATGCGCGTGAAAACGGTTCGGGCACGATGTTTGAGCCGGAAGAAGCTTACGATACTGATGTTGACGGTAACTTTGTTGGCATAGAAGAAGGCGGCAGCGAGACTGCGTCTACTGAAAGTCTGACATTGGTCACTGGTGATGCTCCGGCGGTAGAAGGTGAGGGTAACTCACCTGATGATGAGCCACCGCAACCGCCACGTAGTGGTGGTCGTCCAGCATTACGAGTTGTTAAGTAACTGTTTTTTCGGGCACTACATTTGCATTTCTATTCAGGGCGGCTTTGGCCGCCCTTATTATTTCTACCTGTCTAACTCGTCAGCAAGGCAATATCTTCAGCTGCTAATCTTCTTCAGTTCTGCCAGACAGTTATCACGCTGGCTCATCATGTCGCTGTTTCGGATAGTCGATAAGGTATGAGAAGCACGCTGTTGGAAACTGGCCTTGGCCGCACTGTCTTTAGCATCAGCTGGCGCAGTGCAAATTTCTGATAATGTGAGTGTTTTGCTGTCACTGACGGCTTTAAGCACCGCCGCTGGATTATAAATTAGTGCGGAAGAGAGCGCTGATTTAACCCCCGCAGTGAAGCTCGCATTTCCACCATCAGCCAGTTTAGGCGCCATGGCAATCCAGTTATCATCACCGAGTTTAATATTATTCTCTACAGCGGGCAGTTGCCCGGCACGCGCCAGTTCTGCGACAACTGCACGCGCGCCACGCGCCTCAATATTGTAGCCAACCTCTTGATAATTAAGAGACATGGCTAACGCGCTACCGCTAATAGCCAGCAAAGCGCCAGCAATGAAAAGTGAGTGAGATTTCATAACAGATAATCCTTTCTTTAAAACAAGGCGTAACAAAGGTACAGGAAAAAAGCTGTGTGGGGCCAGGAAGCGTTGGCCCAAAAGCATCAATAAAGATGAGCTCGGGCCTTACTATAGCGCTTCATGATTAAAATGCTGCAAATAACGCGGTTTGAGATTGTTACAAAATCTTGAGTTGCGGGGGAAATCAGTAATAAAAAAGGGCTGGATAGCCAGCCCTTCATCATCCAGCATCCCGAATGTTAGACTTCCAGGTAGCTCATAATGCCTTCTGCGGCTTTGCGGCCTTCGGCAATAGCGGTGACCACTAAATCTGAGCCACGGACGATATCGCCACCGGCAAAGATTTTAGGGTTACTGGTCTGGAAAGCATTATCGGTGCGCTCTGGTGCCACGACCCGGCCTTGCTTATCGAGTGCCACGTCATGAGCTGCCAACCATTCCATACTGTGTGGGCGGAAACCAAATGCCATTATCACCGCATCCGCTGGCAGCACATGTTCTGAACCTGGGATCTGTTCAGCCATGCTGCGGCCTTGTGCATCAGGTGCGCCCAGTTGGGTGCGAACCATCTTCACACCACAGACTTTGCCATTACTGTTCACTTCAATGCTTAAAGGTTGCAGGTTGAATTTGAACTCGACCCCTTCCTCTCTGGCATTTTTCACTTCACGTTTGGAACCCGGCATGTTGGCTTCGTCACGGCGGTAGGCGCAGACCACATCTGTTGCCCCTTGGCGAATTGAGGAGCGAACACAGTCCATTGCGGTATCACCGCCACCAAGCACCACGACGCGTTTGCTTTGCATCGTGATATAAGGCTCGTGAGGTGCGGCGTCAAAGCCCATCAACTGTTTGGTATTAGCAATCAGGAACGGCAGGGCATCGTACACGCCGGATGCATCTTCGTTTTCCAGACCACCGCGCATTGATTGATAAGTCCCGACCCCGAGGAACACGGCGTCATACTCTTTCAACAGCGCATCCATTTGGATGTCTTTGCCAATTTCTGTATTCAGCTGGAATTCGATGCCCATCTCGGAGAAGATTTTGCGCCGTTTAACCATCACTTCTTTTTCCAGCTTAAAGGCCGGAATACCAAAGGTCAGTAGGCCACCAATCTCTGGATGACGGTCAAATACCACGGCTTGCACACCATTACGCGCTAACACGTCGGCACAGGCCAGCCCCGCAGGGCCAGCTCCAATCACCGCAACACGTTTGCCGGTTGGGTGAACATGAGACATATCAGGTTTCCAGCCCATCTCAATGGCTTTGTCACTTATATAGCGCTCGATATTCCCGATGGTTACCGCGCCGAACTCGTCATTCAGAGTACAAGAGCCTTCACACAAGCGGTCTTGCGGACACACACGTCCACAGACTTCTGGCAAGCTGTTGGTCTGGTGAGCCAAGTCCGCGGCTTCCATAATCCGCCCCTCATTGGCCAATTTCAGCCAGTTAGGGATGTAGTTATGAACTGGGCATTTCCATTCACAATAAGGGTTACCGCAAGACAAACAGCGGTCTGCCTGTGCTTTGGCCTGTGTTTCTGAAAACGGCTCGTAAATTTCAACAAATTCAATTTTACGGATCTTCAGCGGCTTTTTCGGCGGATCTACGCGCTGTAGGTCGATAAACTGATAAACATTCTGACTCATTTCAACCCCTTACTGCGCTTGAACCCGCAGCTCAGCTGCGGAACGGCTACGGTGGCCCAACAGTGCTTTCACATCGCTGGATTTCGGTTTAACCAAAGCAAACTTGGTCACCCATTCTGGCCAGTTAGCCAGAATTTCTTCGCCACGACTAGAACTTGTCAACTGAACATGCTCAGTGATAAGCCCACGCAGATGTTCTTCATGGATTGCCAGTTGGTCGACATCCAGGACTTCTACCAGCTCAGGGTTAACACGTTTACGGAATTCACCATCTTCATCAAGGACATAAGCGAAGCCGCCGGTCATGCCCGCACCGAAGTTAATTCCAGTGCGGCCGAGGACACAGACAATCCCGCCAGTCATATATTCACAACCGTTATCGCCGATACCTTCAACTACCGTGATGGCACCAGAGTTACGCACTGCGAAACGCTCACCGGCACGTCCTGCGGCGAACAATTTGCCGCCAGTTGCACCATACAAACAGGTGTTGCCGACAATGCTGGCTTCGTGGCTGCGGAAGTTAGAACCCACCGGAGGACGCACAGCAATGCGCCCGCCCGCCATGCCTTTACCGACATAATCGTTGGCATCGCCGGTCAGGGTCAGCTCTACGCCGCCCGCATTCCAAACGCCAAAGCTCTGACCGGCAGTACCGGAGAAATACGCTTTGATAGGGTCGGTTGCCAGGCCCTGGTCGCCATGTTTGGTGGCAATGGCGCCGGACAGGGCAGCACCCACTGAGCGGTCGGTGTTACGGATATCAAAATAAAATGTTTTGCTTTGCTTGGCTTCAATGTAAGGCTCAGCTTGCGCCAGCAACTCTTTGTTCAATGAACCTTTATCGAACGGAGGGTTACTTTCGGTGCAATGCAGCGCCTTGCCCGGATGTGGCGTTGCTGTTTTCAGCATTGGCGACAGATCCAGTTTGTTTTGTTTTGCTGAAATGCCGTCCAGCTCTAACAGCATGTCGGTGCGGCCAATCAAATCAACCAGTTGGCTAACACCCAACTCGGCCATGATTTCACGGGTTTCACGGGCGATAAACTGGAAATAGTTAACCACACGTTCTGGCAGGCCGTGATAATGGTCACGACGCAGCTTTTCATCTTGAGTAGCTACGCCGGTTGCGCAGTTATTCAGGTGGCAAATTCGCAGATATTTACACCCCAGCGCCACCATAGGGCCAGTGCCGAAGCCGAAGCTTTCAGCCCCCAGAATCGCGGCTTTAACAATATCAACGCCGGTTTTCAGGCCGCCATCCACTTGCAGGCGAATTTTATGGCGCAGGCCATTGGCAACCAAGGCTTGTTGGGTTTCAACCAACCCCAGTTCCCACGGGCAGCCAGCATATTTCACTGAAGACAGTGGGCTGGCACCGGTGCCGCCATCGTAGCCGGCAATGGTAATTAAGTCGGCATAGGCTTTTGCCACGCCGGTGGCAATGGTGCCGACACCCGGCTCAGAAACCAGCTTCACCGAAATCAATGCTTTCGGATTGACTTGCTTCAAGTCGAAAATCAGCTGCGCCAAGTCTTCGATTGAGTAAATATCATGGTGCGGTGGTGGGGAAATCAAAGTCACACCCGGCACGGAATAGCGCAGTTTGGCAATATACGGTGTGACTTTATCACCCGGTAATTGACCGCCTTCGCCAGGTTTCGCCCCTTGAGCTACTTTGATCTGGATAACATCGGCATTCACCAGATAGGCCGGTGTGACCCCAAATCGGCCTGAAGCAACCTGCTTGATACGGGAAACCTTATTGGTGCCGTAACGTGCCGGGTCTTCGCCGCCTTCACCAGAGTTCGAGAACCCACCGAGGCTATTCATGGCGATGGCGAGTGACTCATGTGCTTCTGGGCTTAATGCGCCGATAGACATCGCGGCGGTATCAAAACGCGTAAACAGCGATTCCGCCGGTTCAACTTGATCCACCGGGATCGGGGTGCCTTGGGGCTTTATGGCCAGTAAATCGCGCAGTGTGGCAATTGGGCGCTCATTAACCAGTTTGGCATAAACCTGATAATCACTGTATTCACCGCTGTGAACCGCAGTCTGTAAGGTGCTGACCACATCCGGGTTATAGGCATGATATTCGCCGTTATGGACAAATTTCAGCAAACCGCCTTGATCCAGCGGTTTACGTTTCAGCCAAGCCCGTTTGGACAGATTCTGCAAATCCTGTTGGAAATCACTGAAGCTGGCTCCGCCAATGCGGCTGACGACACCCTGGAAGCAGAGGTCTGACAGGTCACGATGCAGGCCCACGGCTTCAAACAGTTTAGCGCAACGGTAAGAGGCCACGGTTGAAATGCCCATTTTGGACATTATCTTATACAGCCCTTTATTGATGCCGTTGCGATAGTTAAGCATCACATCGCGATACTTTTTATCAATCGCTTGGGTATCAACCAATTTAGCCAATGATTCATAAGCTAAATAAGGGTAAATCGCAGTCGCACCAAAACCGAGTAACACGGCGAAGTGGTGCGGGTCACGGGCGCTGGCGGTTTCAACAATGATGTTGGCATCGCAGCGCAGGTTTTTTTCTACCAATCGGGTCTGAACCGCGCCGACAGCCATTGGGGCGGGGACCGGCAGGCGGTTCGGGGCAATCGCCCTATCTGACAACACCAGCATGACGGCACCATCACGCACTTTGCGCTCGGCCTCTTCACACAGTGCCAGCACCGCTTGTTCCAAATCAGTTTCAGCCGGGTCGAAGGTCAGATCCAACCTGTCAGCGCGGTAATGTTCCCCTTCCAGGGTGGTTAACTGCTGGAAATCTGAGAACAGCAAGATTGGCGATTTAAAACTCAGACGGTGCGCCTGACCTTCAGCTTCACAAAACACGTTCATTTCCCGGCCAATACTGGTGGCCAGTGACATTACATGTGCTTCACGCAGCGGATCGATTGGCGGGTTAGTTACCTGCGCAAACTGCTGGCGGAAGTAATCATAAATAATGCGTGGGCCGCTGGAAAGCACGGCAAATGGGGTGTCATCACCCATTGAACCGGTGGCTTCCTGACCAATTTCACCCAGCACGCGGATGACTTGATCCAGTTCTTCATTGCTGTAACCAAACTGCTTCTGATAGGTTTCTAGCTGAGAGTCATCCAGCTCACGGCTACCCACCTGATCCTCTGGCAAATCCTCAAACGGCACCAAGCGCTTAACGTTTTTCTCCATCCATTCTTTATAAGGATGGCGGCTTTTCAGGTCGTTATCGGTTTCGGAGGAATGCAGAATTTTTCCGCTGCGAGTATCAATCACCATCAGCTCACCTGGGCCGACACGGCCTTTCTCTACGACTTCATCGGGCTGGTAATCCCAGATACCGACTTCAGAGGCGCAAGTGATGAGTTTATCTTTGGTGATGACATAGCGCGCTGGGCGCAGGCCATTACGGTCAAGGTTACAGGCGGCATAGCGGCCATCTGACATAACAATCCCGGCCGGGCCATCCCACGGCTCCATATGCATGGAGTTGAAGTCAAAGAAGGCGCGGAGATCGGTATCCATATCTGGGTTGTTCTGCCAGGCCGGTGGCACTAACAGACGCATGGCACGAATTAAGTCCATCCCGCCGCTAAGGAACAGCTCCAGCATGTTATCCAGTGAACTGGAGTCAGAGCCGGTTTCATTGACAAATGGGGCCGCATCCTGCAAATCGGGAATTAATGGCGTTTTGAATTTGTAAGCACGTGCTCGCGCCCATTGGCGGTTACCGGCGATGGTATTGATTTCGCCATTATGCGCCAAATAGCGGAATGGCTGAGCCAGTGGCCAGCGCGGCACGGTATTGGTTGAGAAGCGCTGATGGAACAGGCAAATTGCCGATTCAAGGCGCAGGTCAGCCAAATCAAGATAAAAGCGTGGCAGATCCGCAGGCATACATAAGCCTTTATAGATCGTGACCAGGTTTGAGAAGCTGCACACGTAGAAATCTTTATCGTTCTCGATGCGCTTTTCGATACGGCGACGGGCCACAAACAGGCGGCGCTCCATATCACGTGGACGCCAGCCCGCAGGGGCGTTCACAAAAATTTGTTCAATCCGAGGCAGGGAGGAGAGGGCGATTTCACCAAGAACGTCGGGGTTCGTTGGCACTTCACGCCAGCCGACAATCGACAGCGTTTCGTTTTGCAGTTCTTCTTCTACAATGCGGCGGCTTGCCTTGGCGAGTTCGTCATCCTGACTGAGAAACATCATGCCCACGGCATAGTTTTTGGCCAAACGCCATCCGCGTTCTTCAGCGACCATCCGGAAAAAGCGATCCGGTTTTTGTAACAGCAAACCACATCCGTCGCCGGTCTTGCCATCAGCAAGGATAGCACCACGGTGTTGCATGCGGGCCAGCGCGTGTATCGCGGTACGCACCACCTTATGGCTAGGTTCGCCTTCTATGTGGGCGATTAGGCCGAAACCACAGTTGTCCCTTTCTTGGGATTTATCGTACAACATATCAGTGAACCTCCCCAGGCTCTGTGAGACTCCAACAAACCGACTTCAAAAGGACATGGTGATACCCATCATCTTTCAAGCTGCACAGAGGTTGGCTGCCATCACTCACCCAACACATTGAGTTATCTCAATATATTAGATTCATTCAGTTGCCAGCGACTCACAACTCGAACTCTATTAGGTATATCAGACGGTATGGGCTGACAGGCGCGTATTTCGCGGCAAATCTGCTTTTCCGCCCTCCGCCAATGGCCTCTTGTGACGGTTCACACAAGTGGTAAAAGACTTGTTTTAAGAGGGAGTCTTAAATTACTGCATAATTATGACTAGACGTTTGCCCGTCTAGAAAGCTTCCAGCGGACTTCCAACTTAGCGAGAAAGAATACTCAGGTCAAATATAGGCTTAAGAACTATCTCTAAGGTGATAATTGGAGTTATCAGTATGAAAAATATAATTTTATTGACGTTTTTACCCTGTTGTGTGCTTCATGGGGCAGACGCTAAAATGTGAGCTGTCTCACTATAGTGCAATCGACAAATCTCTGCACCATGCTAGTGCTGGCGGGGATGCTGGAGTGATATACTGCATTTTCTATATTTTCTGGCATTTAAAACTATTTTTAACTGAATTGTAATAGAAGCGCCAAGGCCTTGGTTGAAATAAGAAAATTTAATCATCGGTCAAGTGATTTTATTTGCACTTATTGTGAATGGTTATGCGCGGCTGCACCCAAGGGCATGGGAGTTGATCTCTGTCATCGCACATAATTTCGTTGGCGGGTAGGCTAAAGCTCTTTTTTGACAGGCAGTGCCAAGATTATGCAGTTGCAGCGATTAGTCAATATGTTTGGTGCGGATTTACAGCGCCGTTACGGTGAAAAAATTCATAAACTCACGCTGCACGGCGGGTTTAGCTGCCCTAATCGGGATGGCACTCTGGGCCGTGGCGGGTGCACTTTCTGTCAGGTGGCCTCTTTTGCCGATGAAAATATGCAGCAACAAAGCATTGCCGAGCAGTTAGCGGCACAAGCAAAAAAGGCGAATCGAGCAAATCGTTATCTGGCTTACTTTCAGGCCTATACCAGTACTTATGCAGAGGTAAATGCGCTGGCAGCGATGTATGAGCAGGCGCTGGCCGAGGCTGATATTGTCGGTTTGTGTGTCGGAACTCGGCCAGATTGTGTCCCCGATGCGGTATTGGATTTACTCAGTGGTTATCATCAGCAAGGTTATGAAGTCTGGCTTGAGCTGGGGTTACAGACGGCGAATGATAAAACCCTGAAACGTATTAATCGTGGTCATGACTTCGCCTGCTATCAGCAAACTGCGCGCCGTGCCCGCGCCAGAGGTTTGAAAGTATGCTGCCACTTAATTGTCGGCTTGCCCGGTGAGGGGATGGAGCAAGGAATGGAAACGTTGGAGAAAGTTGTGGCAACCGGCGTTGACGGCTTGAAATTGCATCCGCTGCATATCGTTGAGGGCAGTACCATGGCCAAAGCTTGGCGGGCAGGGCGTTTGGCCGAACTCACACTGGAAGATTATGTGCTGACTGCCGGTGAGATGATTCGCCATACTCCCGCTGAAATTGTTTATCACCGAATCTCTGCCAGCGCCCGTAGACCCACTCTGTTGGCCCCCCTGTGGTGCTCAAATCGCTGGACGGGCATGAATGAGCTGAATAATTATATGCTTGCTCAAGGCGGGCAAGCATCGGCGCTGTGAATGTCCTAGGGGATAGCGCGCACTCATCCTGATATAACTGGCTGTGATGTCAGTTTTTAACGCCTATCTTATTTGACTATATCTGCCATTTGTTGGCAGATAATCTGCTTATTTTTCACTATCTCGCCGTGATTTGCAGTCTTTTCCACACTTCTGAGGAAGCCATCTTATCTCTTGCTGGTTTTGCGGTATGATTTATCCCCTTGGGGATATCCAGAAACACAGACAGGGGTCGTAATGAAGCAAATCAGGGTATTAGCCCAGTATTATGTTGATTTAATGGTTAAGTTAGGGCTGGTTCGCTTCTCCCTGCTATTGGCCTCGGTGCTGGTATTGTTGGCCATGGTGGTGCAAATGGCCGTGACCCTGGTACTGAGCGGCTCTGTTGGAACCCTGGATTTGGTGCGTTCCATTTTCTTCGGTTTATTGATAACCCCGTGGGCGGTGTATTTCTTGTCGGTGGTGGTCGAGCAACTGGAGGAATCACGCCAGCGTTTGTCGCGGTTGGTTGATAAGCTTGAGGTCATGCGTCACCGTGATTTAGAACTGAATAAGCAACTGACTGAGAACATTGCTCAACTTAATCAGGAAATTGTTGAGCGCGAGAAAGCAGAAAAAGCGCATCAACAAGTGGTCGATAAGCTGAAAGAAGAAATGGGCCACCGTGAGCAAGCTCAAGTTGAGCTGGGGCAGCAATCTGCCTTATTGCGTTCTTTTTTGGATGCTTCACCGGACTTGGTTTATTACCGCAACGAAGCGAATGAATTCTCTGGCTGTAATCGGGCGATGGAATTACTCACCGGTAAAAGTGAAAAGCAATTGGTCGGGCTGACACCAAAAGATGTCTATGCGCCGGATATCGCCGAGAAAGTCATGGAAACCGACGAGAAAGTTTTCCGCCATAACGTTTCTCTGACCTATGAGCAGTGGCTGGTTTATCCCGATGGCCGGAAAGCTTGTTTTGAATTGCGTAAAGTGCCGTTTTACGACCGTGTGGGTAAGCGACATGGCTTGATGGGCTTTGGGCGCGATATAACCGAGCGTAAGCGCTATCAGGACGCGCTGGAGAATGCCAGTAGGGATAAGACCACTTTCATCTCAACAATCAGCCACGAGCTGCGCACGCCGTTAAATGGCATTGTGGGCTTGAGCCGCATCTTGCTAGACACCGAATTAGACAGCGAACAACTGAAATACCTGAAAACCATTCACGTCAGCGCCATCACTCTGGGAAATATCTTTAACGATATCATTGAGATGGATAAGTTGGAGCGACGTAAAGTCCAGTTGGATAATCAACCAATTGATTTTACAGGTTTTATGGCGGATTTGGAAAACCTCTCCGGCTTGTTGGTTCAACCCAAAGGGCTGAAGTTCATTTTGGAACCACAGCTTCCCTTGCCGGAAAAGGTGATTACCGATGGCACCCGCCTGCGCCAGATTTTATGGAATTTGATCGGCAACGCAGTGAAATTTACCCAACATGGCAAAATTGTCTTGCGGGTATGGCGTGAAGGTTCTGACCGCCTGATTTTTGAAGTGGAAGATTCAGGTATGGGTATCCCTGAAGATGAGCAGGACAAAATTTTTGCCATGTATTATCAGGTAAAAGACAGCAATGGCGGGCGTCCTGCGACGGGTACCGGCATTGGGTTGGCGGTTTCAAAACGTTTGGCGCAAAGTATGGGCGGCGATATTACAGTGAAAAGCACCCAAGGGGTGGGGTCATGCTTTACCTTGACCATTAAGGCCCCGGCAGAGCAAGAAACCTCCGCAGTTCCCGCCAAAGATGACATCCCCATGCCGGCGCTGCATGTCTTGTTAGTCGAAGATATTGAGTTAAATGTCATTGTCGCGCGCTCGGTACTGGAGAAATTAGGCAACAGTGTTGAGGTGGCCATGAACGGCCAGGATGCATTGGCGATGTTTAAACCTGATGATTTTGATTTAGTGCTGTTGGATATTCAGTTGCCGGATATGAGCGGGTTGGATATCGCCCGGCAAATTCGGACTAATTATGACCCACAATCATTGCCACCATTAGTGGCATTGACCGCTAACGTCCTTAAGGACAAAAAAGAATATTTAGATGCTGGGATGGATGATGTGCTGAGTAAGCCGTTGTCGGTTCCTGCGCTCACGGCCATGATTAAGCACTTCTGGGATCAGAAGCCCTCCTCCTCTGCTAAAAAACAGGAACATAAAGTGATGCAAACCCATGAATCGTTACTTGATACTGCAATGCTGGAGCAATACATCGATTTAGTTGGCCCACAATTGATTCATCAAAGCCTGGAGATGTTCGAACAAATGATGCCGAGCTATTTGGCGGTGTTGGATTCAAACATGACAGCACGGGATCAAAAGGGCATTACAGAAGAGGCGCATAAGATTAAAGGGGCGGCAGGCTCGGTGGGTTTAAAACATATACAACAACTGGCACAGCAAATTCAAACCCCGACACTGCCAGCATGGTGGGATAACGTGCAAGATTGGGTCGATGAATTAAAATCAGAATGGCGTAATGATGTTCAGGTGCTTCGTGAGTGGGCTGCGGCAGCTGAAAAAAAATAACCCCGACCGAGGCCGGGGTGCGCTAATACTGCGCCAACACCAGGGAAATCGTTAACCTGCGATACCCGTGATACTTCAAGTTGCATGTGTTGGCTTCTTTTGTTCACCCCGGTCGCTTACTGAGGTAAGCACTCGGAAATTTGCTCAGTTGCCGTCTTGCTGTAACTCGAATTATTTAGGGCCTATTATTTCGATTTCGAATGGATTCGCAGGTTGTAAGGATTCTTCCATACATCATACAAGCAACAACATAGCAAATGTAAGCGCTCTTGTTACAAGATTCATTAAAATTTGTGATAGAGATTGGTCTTTGTCACTAGAACCAGTTAAGCGATTGACAGAGCGACAAAAGGAGAGTTGTGATGAAAACAGTCGGAGTGGTACTTAGCGGATGTGGAGTTTTTGATGGCGCAGAGATACATGAGTCTGTCTTAACAATGCTGGCATTGGATCGTGCCGGAGCTGGTGTTGTATTCTTTGCGCCAGATAAACCGCAACTGCATGTTATTAATCATATTACTGGTGAAGAGTTAGCCGAACAGCGCAATGTTTTAGTGGAGTCAGCCCGCATTGCCCGTGGGCAGATAAAGCCACTTTCTTCCGCTGACTCAGCGCTATTGGATGCCTTGATTGTCCCCGGCGGTTTCGGTGCGGCAAAGAATCTCAGTGATTTCGCAATTAAGGGTTCTGAATGTATTATAGATCCCGACCTAACGAGATTAACTCAATCAATGCATAAGGCCGGTAAACCAATTGGTTTTATGTGTATTTCTCCTGTAATGCTTCCTAAGTTGTTGGGCAAACCTATTCGCCTGACGATTGGTAACGATCCCGATATTATTACTGCAATTGAAGCTATGGGCGGCTTACATGTTACTTGCCCTGCCGATGACGTGGTGGTTGATGCTGAAAATAAAGTGGTGACGACACCCGCTTATATGTTGGCCACCTCCATTTCTGAAGCAGCAAAAGGCATTGATAAACTGGTGGTGAAGGTGCTGGATTTAACCGAATGATGTCAGTCAGGCAAGGATTAAGTAGGCTTTGGTACTGGGGCAAGCGGGTCGCTATTGGCATGGTTGCTTTATGGCTGGCCGGTATTTTGATTTTTGCTTTCCTGCCGGTTCCGTTTTCCATGATTATGATTGAACGGCAGTTGGGAGCTTGGCTGACCGGTGATTTCTCTTATGTTGCGCATTCTGATTGGGTGCCAATGGATGAGATTTCACCTTATATGGCGCTCGCGGTGATGGCGGCTGAAGATCAAAAATTCCCAGAGCATTGGGGGTTTGATGTGGATGCTATTGAGTCGGCATTGTCCCATAATCAACGTAATCAAAACCGTATTCGCGGTGCTTCGACGCTGTCGCAGCAAACAGCGAAAAATCTGTTCCTTTGGGATGGACGAAGCTGGTTACGTAAAGGGTTGGAAGCCGGATTGACCGCCGGTATTGAGTTGGTCTGGACTAAACGGCGTATCCTGACGGTATATTTGAATATCGCCGAATTTGGCGAGGGTATTTTTGGTGTAGAAGCCGCTGCTCGCCATTATTTCAATAAACCAGCCAGTAAATTAAGCGCCTCAGAAGCGGCGTTATTGGCCGCAGTTCTGCCTAATCCGCATCGGTTTAAGGTTAAAGCGCCATCTGGTTATGTTATTTCTCGTCAGCAGTGGATTTTGCGCCAAATGCGCCAGTTGGGTGGGAAGGAGTTTATCCAGGATAACTCTCTCGATTAAAAAAGGGCTTAGATTGCTCTAAGCCCTTAATAACTCGGATGCTACGCAAGTTAACTTGCTGATTTACGGCCCGTTATTTCACCAGGGTAAATGCGGTGGTGACGTGTTTAACCCCACTAACCTGGCTGGCTATCTGAGCAGCAGATTGCCCTTCTTGCTGGGTGACCAAACCCAAAAGGAATACTTCGCCATTCTCGGTGGTCACTTTCACATTGGATGACTTCACTGAATCAGCGGTCAGTAGCTGTGACCGGACTTTGGTGGTTATCCAGGTATCCATTGATGCGGTAGACAGATCGATTGGTTTACCCAGGCGCATCTCGTTATACACTTCTGTGGCACCATCAACACCTGAAGCAATTTGCTTGGCGCGGTTTGACAGTTCGGCAGTCGGTGATTGTCCGGTGAGCAATACTTTCCCTTGATAAGCCGTTACCACGAAACGTGTTTGGCTTTTTATCTGCTGATCTTGGCTTAGCGCATTGACGACTCTGGCCTCGAGGGTGCTGTCGTCGACCTGAGTGCCAACAGATCGCGGGTCTGTGGCGGATTTAGTGGCAACTGCGGCACTGCCAACAACTACTGCGCCAATACAGCCTTGTAATAGCAGGGCGCTGAATAGCATGGCAAAAATGTAACCAACCTTCATTCGTGCTCCTTTAATCGTCCTGATGAGGAAATAGAGTGTTATCAATTAAGTCACACAAGCAATTCACTGTAAGCATGTGCATTTCTTGAATCCGGGCACTGCGGTGCGAAGGTATGCGGATTTCAACATCCTGCTGACCTAACAGGCCCGCCAGCTCACCGCCATCATAGCCGGTAAGGGCGACAATGGTCATATCACGGGTGACTGCTGCTTCGACCGCTTTCACAATATCACGGCTATTGCCACGAGTGGAAATAGCGAGCAACACATCGCCAGCATGACCGAGAGCACGTACCTGTTTGGCATAAACTTCCTCATGCAAACGGTCGTTGGCAATAGCGGTCAACACTACATTATCAGCATTCAAAGCAATTGCGGGCAGACTAGGCCGTTCTGTTTCAAAACGGTTTATCATGCTGGCAGCAAAGTGTTGCGCGTTAGCCGCAGAAGTCCCATTGCCGCAGCAGAGAATTTTATTGCCGTTAAGCAGCGACTGAACCAATGTCATTGCTGCACGGGATATGGCATCAGGCAGAGCTTCAGCCGCGGCAATCTGGGTTTGAATACTTTCTGTAAAGCAACCTTTGATTCTTTCCAGCACGTTGATTTAACCCACTCAGTAAAATTAATATACCCTTCGACCTTGGTGCTAAACTGCCATCCCAAGTTGTTTGGCTATAATCCGGCAACACACCGGAGAAAAATCATCAATCCGCATTGAAGGCGTTTGGCAGCCATTCTACCTGACTGCCAGTAATGGCAAAAACATCAAAACGGCACGGTGTTGTGGCAAAACTGGCATTTCGCTGTGCCAGCCAAAGGGCAGCAGCCCGGAGCAACCGTTGTTGTTTGCTGTAAGTGACACTCGCGGCAGCACCTCCAAAGAGGGCATTACGCCGAAAGCGAACCTCAACAAACACCCAAGTGGCTCCGTCGCGCATGATAAGGTCAATCTCACCACTTTGATAGGTGACATTGGCCGCCTGAAATAGTAAACCCGCCCGCTCAAGATAGTGGCGGGCCTGATTTTCGTAATGTGTACCGGTGTTTCTGTGAGTCATCCGTTGGCTCATCGTAACTAAATCCTTTAGAGACATTATCCCTTAGATAACTTTTCCCTTTCATCAACTTTGTCAGTGTCGCTGTATTATGCCGCTGGAACAACCATTCCTTGGCGATATTGTAACCAAGGTAATTTACGAGTGATAACACAATCAGCTGATGCGGTTAATTCACCGGTAGTGCCGCTTACCTGGAAACCAGGGATTTGGCGCATTTCAGCAAAATGATTGGATAATGTCCAAGCATCAATTCCCATTGCGTACAAACGCACCAGCGAATAGTCGTTGGCATATTTGGCTGCGGCTTGTTGCATCAACGCGGGATTGGCCCCTGCCATCAATGGGATATCACTAAACTGAACACCTTCCATTTCCAGACGGTAATCTGGGCCAGCGCCCGCCTGATAGCTACGTGAGCTGGCGAATAGCGCCGGTTTGCTACGTGAGCTGGTGGCCATATCAATCATTGGTTTAATCAGTGTCAGCTCAGCGGGTGTTGCAATGATATACACCGCATCAATGTTACCACCGGCAGCAGTTGATACGACGGGTGCGTCCACCGGAGGGGCAGGAATTGTCAGGCCAGCAATAGTGACAGATTCAGGTGCCGCAGCCAGTGCATTCGAAACTGCCACGGGCTGACCTGTCAGGCGAATGCCTGCACCACTGTTGATGGCTTGTTTCAATTCCGCAGTGGAGCCGAAGTTCTGCTGCAATACTGTTTGCCCACCTTGTTTTTGCCACTCTTCGGCAAAAGCTTTGGCGATGCGCTCGCCAAAAGCACCACGAGGAGTCAGCAACAATGGCATTCTTTTTTCCTGGCTCCACAGATGATGCGCCGCATCGCGGGCTTCATCTTCCGGCGACAGCGCGAAGTAACAGATATTCGGGCTGTTGGTACTGACCTCTGGCTGATTCAGCGCCAGAATATTCAAGGTGCTGGGGCTGGCACTCAGTTGCTCAACATCGGGCTTCAACAGCGGGCCGACAACCAATGTTGCGCCATCTTGCTGAGCTTGGGCTAGCAAAGCAGCAACCGGTTGGGTGCTGGTGTCATAGACTTTTACCTGTGCATTGCTGGTGGCGACAGGCGCTGCCACTGGCGCAGGTGTGGCAACCGGGGCTACATCCGTCGCTGGGGCGGTGGTGCCATCGGCCGCCGTGGTTGCAGTTGCATCAGGTGTTACCGGGGCTGGGGCGGTAACCGGCAGGCCATTTTGCGCAGCAATAAAACCTTGTTGAATAGCATCAGCAAAGACCTGTGCCGGGCCACTCAATGGCAGCAATAGCGCAATTTTCGCGGTAGAGGCCTGGCTGAAGTTGCTTATCTGAGTCAATGCCGTTGGCAGGTTTTTGGCCGCCGGATTTTGTGGATAACGGTTTTGCCAATCTTTAATACCGGCCTTCAGCAGGTCAGGGTCTTGTTTGCTGTCCTGATACACATGCAGCAAATCTAACCAGCCTTGCAGCACATTTTCGTCTGCATTAATCACAATATTATTCAATTCTTGTGGTGTTAGCTGTGCCAGTGCTTGCCAGGTGCCATCAATATTATCTTGATGTGCTTTGTCTTTCAGTAACGGCTCTTGGGCAATAAATGCGCGAATCAGTGGCAACGTTGCTTTACCCTGACTGGCCGCAATCTGTGCCTGATAGAAACGCACCTGCTGATTTGCAGAGAGCTTGGTTGCATCGAGCTTACTAAGAATATCGGCCGCGGCAGGGTTGTTTTTCTGTGCAACCAACAGTTCTGCGGTCAATAATTGTTGTTCTTGGCGCTGTGCATCATTCAGCTCTGCTGGCAAGGTACCAAGCTGTTCTGCGGCCTGAGGGGCTTTCCCTTCACGTAACAGGGCACGAATGGCAAGTAATTGCCAGTCAGCCTTGTTATCATCACTGCTCTGTTGCAACTGTTGCAGATAATAGTCAGAGTTAGCGCTTGCTTCGTCCTGTATATTTACGGGTGGCGGCGTTTGTGGTGCTTTGCCTGAACAGGCTGCCAGTATCAACGCAGCCAGAACAACAGGGACAAGCCCTGCTTTGGAACGAACGAATGTTGAGGAAAGCATACTGTATCCAGTGATGTTTTTTTCAAGATGCTCAATATTAAATCGGTAATTCGGATGAAACAATGAATCAACCAGATCGAGCAGTGATTTCTGCATCTACGCTTTATGTGGTACCCACCCCAATCGGTAATTTAGGGGATATCACCCACCGGGCGCTAGAGGTACTGAAAAGCGTTGATTTGATTGCGGCAGAAGATACACGTCATACAGGCTTGCTGTTACAGCATTTCGCGATCAACGCCCGCCTATTTGCACTTCATGACCATAACGAACAACAAAAAGCCGATCATTTGTTGGCAAAACTGCAAGAAGGTCAGAGTATAGCTCTGGTTTCAGATGCAGGTACGCCACTTATTAACGATCCGGGCTACCATTTAGTGCGCCGCTGCCGTGAAGCTGGCATCAGAGTTGTGCCATTGCCGGGCGCGTGCGCGGCGATTACCGCACTTTCTGCCGCCGGTATTGCCTCAGATCGTTTTTGCTACGAAGGCTTCCTGCCTGCGAAAACCAAAGGTCGTAAGGATACTCTGCAAGCGCTGATTGAGGAACCTCGGACACTGATCTTCTACGAATCAACGCATCGCTTGTTGGAAAGTTTACAAGACATGGTAACCGTACTTGGCCCACAACGCTATGTGGTACTGGCCAGAGAGTTAACCAAAACTTGGGAGTCTATCCACGGCGCGCCAGTTGGCGAGTTACTGGCTTGGGTTCAGGAAGTAGAAACCCGCCGCCGTGGTGAAATGGTCTTGATTGTCGAAGGGCACAAAGTGCAAGCCGATGATGCATTACCTGCTGCGGCACTGCGTACTTTAGCGCTGCTACAAAAAGAATTGCCCCTGAAAAAAGCCGCGGCATTGGCCGCAGAAATTCATAGTGTTAAAAAGAATGCGCTCTATAAATATGCACTTGAACAGCAAGAGGGTGCTCAAGTGCGACCGGAAGATGACATTTAACCGGAATGTGTCTATAATCCGCCGCGGAGTTGACTAGACAGTCGCCGCTTCGCTGCCGTCCCTTTCGGGGGAGACAGGTGAAGGGGAGGAAAGTCCGGGCTCCATAGGGCAGGGTGCCAGGTAACGCCTGGGAGGCGCAAGCCTACGACAAGTGCAACAGAGAGCAAACCGCCGATGGCCCGCGTAAGTGGGATCAGGTAAGGGTGAAAGGGTGCGGTAAGAGCGCACCGCGCGGCTGGCAACAGTCCGTGGCATGGTAAACTCCACCCGGAGCAAGGCCAAATAGGGGTTCACATGGTACGGCCCGTACTGAACCCGGGTAGGCTGCTTGAGCCAGTGAGTGATTGCTGGCCTAGAGGAATGACTGTCCACGACAGAACCCGGCTTACCGGTCAACTCCACTCCTCTTTAAAAACAATGAGTTGGTGTGTCCCGTCTGCATTTCACGTTAAGTGGGATACATGATGGGATACACCAACTTTTGTTTTCTTCCTTACAATCGACTTCGCCAACAGCCCGACCGGGCGTAATTACCCAGTCTGTTTATTTGTGATTGTTAGTCAGCATTAGAAATTATATTTAACCCCTAACATCACTGCGGTATCGCTGTAGCCTTTATTCCCCAGTTGCTGACCGACATTACCCCAGACATTCACCTTTTTGTTCAACTGGCCTTCAACACCTAACTTCAACTCACCAATATTGGCAGCACCGTCCTGCTTCACGACTATGCCGTCCATCGTGGTACCAAAATCTTTGGTGTTGTGAACCCAGTTGGCTTCCACAAAGGGCTGGAATACGCGGTCTTTACCTTTATCCTGGTCGGCGTAGCCGTTCATAAAGGCTTTCACTCCGAGACGAGTTTGAATATTGCCATCACCTTTACCAGAGACATGGGTGCCGTTGGCTTCTGTATGCTCATCGGCTTTCACTCCCATCCAGGTCATCTGCATTTTAGGTTGGATAAGGTAGCTGGCATTCTTAGCGGTATTTTCACCCACTTTAAAGGTATAGCCACTCTCAACCGAGGTGGTCACACCCTTAGATTTGTACTCTTCACTTGCTAAATCCTGACCTGCAACGGTGTTGTTGAACCAGCCGTATTGCGCCCAACCGTCGACATACCATCCGGACTTGTCTTCATCGTTGGCATACCAGGTGCTGTACATACCGACAGTGTAACCATCAACAGAGCCATCTGACTGGTAGCTGGATTTCGAGCGCGTCTTACTCTTGCTGTTACCGTAACCGGCCATGACACCTAAATGTAAACGGTTCAGGTCATTATTGCTCCACTGCGCGATGTCGCCACCTAATTGCATCACATAGCGGTTGCTTTGGGTTTTCAACTGCCCACTGGTATCACGTGAGCGATTATGTCCACCTTCATTACGTAACCACATGCTAGTCACTTTCTGCTCGCCGGTCAGGGCATCAATATATTGAGTTTCCCCTAAACGATCGTGCAGGCGGGTGACAAACATATTGCTAGCTGCCGCCAGATTCGCTGTATAGCTTCCCGCCTCCGGGCGTTTCATTTCTTCACCCAGGTTGACGGGATTTTCAGGATCAACCAGCTCATTGCTAAAGCTGGTCAAATACCAGTTGGTGGCATTGCTGCCTATCCCACGGGCCAGTGAGTAATCATAGGCCCCAGCCACGATGCGACCACTTTTGACAAACTCACCGTCAGACAATCCGTTCACTTGGATAAGTTCAATACCGTTCAGTGTTGGTGCACCACTACCGCCGAGGTTATCCACCCAGACATGTGTATTGCCGCTCGTATTTCCGTTAATCACCAATTTATCTGTGGGGGAGTTATCATCGTACAGATGACTGTTGAGCACTAACTTACCGTTGTTACTAACATAATCACCATTAACAGTTAATGTATTAAATCCGGAGCCGAATCGAGTAGGAGAATCAACATTCGATGATGATAAAATGCCCGGAGCGATTAATCCGGCATTTTCAACATTGCCATTAATTACACCGCTACCACCCAACATACCTAACTCGGCAATATTAACCTGGCCACCTAATGCGTTATTCACAATCAGACGACCACCAGAAATCTGAGTTTTACCGGCAAAGTCACTACTAGCACCGGTTAATGTGGTAGTGCCTGCCAACTGGTTAATTGTGCCATTGCCGTCAATTACCGCAGCTAAAATATAGTCGCCGGTATTATCTGTGTGATTCAGGTTAAGAATACTATTATCCGCGGTGAACAGCTGAATAGCCGGAGCATCAAGATAGCCTGCGGCATGAGGCGCACTGCTTTCAGTGCCACCAATATTAATAACGTTGATGCCGGTACTTGCCAGGCTAGCATTATCATCGCCATAGCCCACACCGATCGCCTGACCGACAGAAACTCTACCGCCGTCATTAATGGTTAATGCTCCGCTAGCGTTGCTCCGGCCAATAAATAGATTTTTACCTGCATTCCATTCAGAACCTTGCCCGGTCACCAGCACACTATTTTCTACATCGTTTTGCTGGTCAGCCAGATAAGAAGATGCGGTACTCAGTACATTAACTTTAGCGCCGTTAGATACGGACATCTTACCTGATGCCGTATTACCAATATAAACATCACCAGTAATATTCAAGGTCGAGCCAATGCCATCGACCACCACTACTCCACCGCCGCGGTTATCACCGTTATATCCGCCAATCAGTAAACTGTAATTATTATATGAGCCATGGGTATTTACTGTGCCCCCATTGGTAATATTCAGATAGCCTTTGCCATCACCACCGACGGTAAGATTACCGGCTATATCGATCAATGAGCCCTGGCCGTCGACTTCAGCAATACCGGTGGCGCTGAGATGGTCAGCTAAAACTAATCCCCGGCTGGCATTTTGCATATACATTTTACCGCCGTCGATAATCTGCAACTCACCGTAGCCGTATAGTCCAACATAAAGAGATGTATTAGCCATGGTTAACGATGCATTGTCGCCAGTCACAACTATTTTACCACTGCCATTACTTCCATTTGCACCACCGACAGCAATAACATTAGTGCCGACCATCGTTAGATGACCATTATCTGAAATGGTTAATTGAGCATTATTATTTGAAGCAGGGGCCAATTGAAGCTGATTAATAATGGATGCGCCATTGCTAAGGTTTACCTGTCCATTATTAATTATTGCCGAGGTAGTGGAGTTGGGTATTGTATTTGGCGACCAGTTATTACCCTCAAACCAATCATCAGAGACTGAGCCATTCCACGTTTCTGCTAAAGCCGACGAACTTAAACTGACTAATAATAGTGATAGTGTGATGTTATTTGATTTTAATGTTCTGAATGTAAGCATTATATTTAATGTTCGCTCTAAAAATATATTTAAATAACCGACAGGAAAAATGTTTTTTTCCTGAAAGGCTTTAGAGGCTGATAACGTAATTTACCTTCAGTTCATAGTGGTCACATGCAATCACGTTATTCAGATATTTAACTTGTAGGCCAGTATTTTCCTGTTTTTTCAACAAAAAGGGTTTTTATAATAAGGTGAATCGTACTGACGGTATTATCGTTTTATTTGGAACAATATACTTATCGTCCGTTTCTGTACGAATGGATTTCTGACTAGTCTTTTAACTGAAACGGAGCTCTAGCTTATTATTACCCTATGTTTGCAACAGTACCTTTTCAACTAACTAAGACTGGAGATAATATTTTATATTAGACACATATGAAATGAGACGCCGCCCTGACTTCTGTAGGAAGTTTCAATAGGAAATTACCTGAGCCTACAAGTCGATTGCATCTGGGCCTTGTGGTAGAACCGATAAATCTTAAAAATTTGTGTTATTACAATGTGTTGTACGTAAGTGTGTAAAATAAAATCTCCAGAAAGGTTAGCAGAATGTCTTTGACATTAATCTGGCAATATCATTTAAAAAGTGCAATTCTCATACACTTTCGCATGGGGGAGATTTAGACTATTTAACGTAGTTAAAACACTTACATAAAGAGTTTGTTGATACTTCATTACAATACAGATTTACCCGCAGGGATAAGCACACCATAAAAAGCAATATGAATTGGATATATAGGATAAAGGAAAATAACAATAAATAAAAAAAGCCGCAATGGTCTTAAACTTTACTATTTAACCCCTCACGCAGCTAGCTGTTGTTGTGTTTTCCCAACCCCATGATTGGGGCATTTCTAAACTTTCCGAGAGTGTCAGTAGCATCATATTATTTACGTGTAAATGCAGCGGGAAGCGGCATTTAATTTGGCTGGTTCTTTTTGCAGGGATACTTACAGCCTTACCGGTCACTTTCACTCATGCAATAAAAACCCCGCTGAGGCGGGGTTTTTGTTTTGTGTCATAGGGCGGTAAATGAATCAATTGCTGTTATTTTAGTTATAAACTTCGCTACCCCGATGTTTTCTTCCGCTTAGCGTAATTTATGCGCCAATTCGGCCACATCAGCATACATTTTTTTGCGCATATCGAATGTGGGTAAAACGTCTTGTAACATGATTTCATTAACGCCTGTTTGTTCTATCATATTACTCAGTTTTGCATATACCTGCTCTTTATCACCAATGACATACATTGGCCAAGGTGAAGTTTCTGCCGGCCATATTCCCCCTGCATCAGCAATTGCCTCATCTATTGTCGGCATAGTAAGAGGCATAATATTAAGGTTTCTTCTTTGATGGAATAGATGGCGCATCGGCATCGCCATTTTTTCTGCTTCTTCTTGAGTGTCTGCAACAATCAACCGAATAGCGAGTAAGTCTGTTGGTTTGCTGGTTGCGCAATATTTCATCGTGTGTTGATAGTTTTGACGATAAGCCGCAATACTATTCACCGCCTTTTCTGGTTGATGGAAAGCACTGCATGCCAACTTAATCCCAAGACTTGCCGCTCTTTTAGCACTATATTCCGACACTACCAGTGCCCAAATATTGTCATAGCTAGACTCATCTCGCATTATTGGGATGGTTGAAAAAGGATTATCAGTTTCAAAATCATTAGCTAACCAGTGGATTAATTCATCCATTGCCTGGTCGTGATTATAATTAGTTTCAGATACCCGATTCGCTTGTAGAGCAAAGTCTTGTAATTGACCTGATGACGATTGCCCAATACCAAAATCAACTCGGTCGGGATAAAGTGCATTTAAGCTTTTGATTATCTCAGCAACTTTATAAGGGCTGTAATTGTTAAGTAAAAAGCCACCCACCCCAACGTTAATTTTTTTGGTTTGATTCAAAATAGCTGATGCAAGAATCTCGGGTGAGGGTGTTGCTTCATAATGCACACCATGATGCTCGACAATCCAATAACGAGCAAAATCAAGAGATTCAACATATTTAGCTAAATCAATAGAGCTTTGTAGTGCTTTTGCTGATGTTGAATTAGGTTCAATTATCACAGGATCTAAAATTGAAAATTTCATGATTTTATTTTTCCGTTCGTTATTTATACACTGACGTGGAAATTAAATCTTTTGCAATATCAATGCGTTTAGTATCTTGCAGCATGCCATTTTCAATCATGAAATCTTGATCTTCGTTTAAGTTTTTAATGTCTACAGAGGTCAGCACAGGATTGAAGTCATACAATGAAAATTGTTTTTTAGCATCGTCTAAGCTTATTTTTTGTTCTTTAGCTGTAATTTCCAATGCTTCATCTGGATGTTGCTTGATAAAATCAATAGCTTTCAAATGGGCAGAAAAATAGGCTTTTACTAGTTCTGGATTATTTTTAACCCAATCGGAACGTGCAGCGATAACTGTTGTTGGGCTAATTAACCCTTTACCATCAGCAAGTAATACCGCCCCTGATTTTTCAGCATCGATGACATGGGCCCCTGCAAGAGTGGCGGCATCGACCTTACCTGATAGTAATGCAGCACTCGCCGCAGGAATATCCATATTGATATATTCAATATCATTAAGAGTAAGCCCTTGGCTTTTCAGTGCCGCGACTAATAATTGATTCAGTACCGTCCCTTTTGGCCCTGCGACTTTCTTGCCTTTTAGGTCACTAATACTTTTAATATTCTTATCCATAGTCATCAGGGTATAAGCTTTTGGTCCACGAGAGAATGCAGCAATAATTTCAATTGGAGCCCCATTAGCTTTTGCTAAAATTGCGGATGAAGAGCCAAGAACACTAGCAATATCAATTTTACCGGCGGCCATTGCTTGGGTCTGTTTTGCTCCAGAAGTGATAACCGAGTTATTCACTTTTTTGTTGTAAACTGCCATTTCATTATCTAAAAAGCCTTTTTCGCGCATAATAATGGATGGCATATTAAAAGGTGCTGTCACATATGTGATATTTAATGTGTCAGCGTCATTAGCAAATGCTGGCATTTGAGTAATCAATGCGACTACCAGTAAAATAGACTTTATAAAATGTTGCATAGTAAAAATTTCTCTTGTTAATGAGGCATAAGTTTATCGGTAAGATAACGGCGCATTTTGACAACTTCGTCTTGATCTATCTCTCGAGGATATTTTAAATCAATAAGTAAATCTTCAGTGATTCTCCCATCGTCCATGACTATCACTCTTTGCCCGAGTAATATAGCTTCTTCTATATCATGGGTGACAAAAATGACGCTGCTGTGGGTATTTTCCCACCAAGAAAGTAGTTCATTTTGTAATGTTCTTTTAGTAAAGGCATCAAGTGCTGAAAAAGGTTCATCTAATAATAAAAGGTCAGGTTGAGTAACCAAGGTACGGGCAATAGATACCCGTTGTTTCATTCCGCCGGACAACTGGTTTGGATACATATAATCACATTTTTCTAATTTGACTAATTGTAATATGTCATCAATTCTTCTTTTTATTATTTCCGGATTTTTCTTTTTTAAGTGCTGTAAACCAAAAGAAATGTTTTCTTTTACCGTCAACCAAGGCATGAGACGTGGCTCTTGGAAAATAAAACCAATACTCGGGATTTTATTATTTGCATGAGTGATTTGGCCAATATCTATTTTACATAAATTAGCAATAGCCTGTAACAGTGTGCTTTTCCCACAGCCACTCTTACCGATAATTGTCAAAAATGTCCCTTTCTCAACAGATAAGGTTATATCTTCTAACGCCTTGATAGTGCCTTGATTTCCAGGGTAATGAATAGATAAGTTTTGAATAATCATAGTCGCTGCTTTTTCATTTTTCTTGAGCATGCCAAGGTGACAATTTATTGATTAGCTTAGATAATAGGTAGTCGGTAAACATACCCATACAACCTATGACTAACACGCCAACCAAAATAATATCCGTTCTGGCCAAAGATTCAGCATCAAGCATCATATAGCCCAGCCCTGCACTGCTAGCAATTAATTCCGCACCAACAAGCGATCGCCAACTAAAACCTAAGCCGACTCTTAGCCCTATTAAGATAGAGGGCAGGGCTGAAGGTAAATAAATACGGTAAAATATTTGTGATTTATTGAGGTTTAATACTTTAGCCACATCAATAAGTTTTTTATCAACTTGTTCTACACCACCAATAAAATTAAATAAAATTGGGAATAAACACCCCAAAATAATAACGGCTATTTTTTGCTCTTCTCCAATGCCGACCCAAGCAAGCAGCAGTGGTAACAGGGCTAGAGGCGGAATTTGCCTTAAAAAATTCAATGGGGGGTCAATAATGCTTTTAATCAAACTACTCGAACAAAGTAGCAATGTTAAGATTGATGAAATAATAATGGCAAGTAAGTATCCCCAGAAGATACGTTCCAGGCTAATTAGCAAATGCCGAATGAGTTCACCTGATACCAGTAATTCATAAGCTGTTTCTACAACTGTAATGGGTTTGGGTAAGATATAGATACTAAATCTTCCTGATAAACTCACCAGTTGCCAAACAACAATAAAACTTATCAGTGTGGTTATTGTAATGAATATATTTTTATATTTTAAATCGCGCATGACGGCGATTGTAAGTATGAATGATTATCATTGTCAATTGTTGTTGTTTTTTAACATTTCCTGAGTGGCTTTACTCATACCCATTACTGAACTCCACCTAAAAGCCGGTCTAAAACCTGGCCCACAGCAAAAGATATCTTTTTTGATTTTTTATTACATTAATGTAATATACATAAATGAAAGATAATCAACCTACCTCAGCCAGTGTGCTGGCAATTGAATCGCGCCTGGCAGCAAACCAACGCCGGCGTCATGATTTCCCCCGTGACCAAGCTGGAGTCGTTCGCTTGGTCAAACTCCTGCATAAGCTGTTCAATGACAATGCAAATGCACTGTTACGTGAATATGGGCTAACTCATCCTGAATATAACGTGCTGATCATTATTGATAGTAGCGAGCATGGTTTGGGGCCGAGCGAACTGGCCGAGGCCACCAGTGAAAAAGCCGCTAATATCACGCGCCTTGTTGACCAGTTGATCGACAAAGGGTTGGTGGTTCGTGTTGCCGATGCTGAAGATCGCCGCCGTTTGTCGGTTTGTCTGACTCCTGCAGGTGAAGAATTAATTGTTCGGGTTTTGCCTGCCATTTCAACGCAATTACAGGGCTTTTTAGCTGAGTTGGATGAGAGCGAATGTGGCCAGTTGCAGCAGTTGCTGAGCAAAGTGATTGGTAGTGTGGAAGGTAAAACCTTGTGAATATTGCATCTGTCAGCATGGCTGCACAGATGAAGGTAGGTGGTGGTTACCAACATTGGCTTGAGGCGATGCAAGGTGAAAAACAAGTCTGGTTATTTATTGCCAAAGCTTTGTTGGCCTTATATCTGAGTTGCTGGATAGCCATGCGGCTGGAAATGCCGTCGCCAGCTACCGCCATGATTACTGTGCTGATTGTGATGAATCCCCAAACGGGTATGGTGCTGGCGAAAGCATTCTATCGTGGTATGGGGACCCTGATTGGCTGTATTGCTGGTGTGGTTATGGTGGGATTATTTCCGCAGCAACCGCTGTTATTGCTACTGGTGATGGCATTGTGGTCTGGCGGTATGGCTGCTGGCGCATTGCTTAACCGCAATATGCGAGCTTACAGCTTTGTGCTTGGCGGCTACACCGTCGCCATGATTGTTTTGCCCTCGGTTAATAACCCTGCTGGGGTATTCGACACTGCCATCTGGCGGTTGGTTGAAGTAGGTTTGGGCTTGATTATTGCTAGCTGTGTTTTCGATATCGTGCTTCCTACGCGCCTGCGGGATCCATTACGCAAAGCTGCCACCGATAACTGTGAGCAATTTCTTGATTTGGTGTGCAACAGTTGCCGTAATGGTTTACAAGATCACAGTGCGATAGAAGCATCCCAGCAAGCATTGGTGCGAGGGGCTGTTAGCTACGAAGATTTACGTAGCGTTGCCATTTTTGATGATCCGTCCATCCGAGCCAGTAGCAGCGCACTGACTCAACTTAACCAGCGCTTTATGACTGCCGTTTCCCGTTTTCACTCATTACATCATTTTGTCATGCGCTTGCAACGCGGAAATAACTCACCGACCGCCAATGTATTAACCTCGCATTTATTGCCCTTGGGAGAGAAACTTTCCGATGCTGAGCTACGTGCTCATTTGCCTGATTTACAGCAGGCATTACAGTGCTGGCGCGGGAAGTTGGAACATGAGCTGAAAACTGCGGGGGCATCTTTGCCGGATGCCGCGCAAGAGAATTACGAGATGGGAGTGAGCCTGTTGCTGCGTTTTGTCAGTGACTTTCTGACGTATCTGGCACTGCGTTGCAGTCTTGATGTTGATAGCCCTCACCGGTTGCAACGCCAGGAGCGCCAGGTCGCTCCCTTTATGCGCGCCACTGATCCGATGTCTGTGCTACTGACCATGTTGCGTGCAGGCGGGGTGATGTTCGCCATCGGCCTGTTGTGGATGATGAGTGGTTGGAGCAATGGTGGCACCGCACTGTTTGGTATTGTGGCATTGCTATCTATGCTTTCAGCAGTGCCGAATCCGGTGGCTGTCACTCGCTTGGTCGCGCTGGGCCATCTTGCCGCCCCGGTATTAGGGCTGGCTTGCTATAGCTTGTTGCCGCTATTGAACACTTTTCCCCTGTTGGTTCTTGGCACATTGCCCTTCATGATAATCATCTTGTACATAGGAACGCGCCCGGCATTAGCCCCATTTGGTATGGCGCTGAATATGGGGTTCATGGTGGCATTGATGATCCCATTGGCCCCCACTATTGATGCACAGCGCTATCTCAATGAGGCGGTTGCTATCTCGGTCGGGGTGATAATCGCGCTATTGAGTTTCCTGGTGGTGCCGAGTGTGACCGGGAGCCGTGGCCAGTTGCGCCGGATGATGAGATTAATGCGGTGGCAAGTTCGCCAAGCTGCCCGCTTACCCCTGCGCGGATTGGCAGAAAAGTTCGAAAGCCGTAATAGAGATATTATGTTGCAAGTCAATAATATGACTCGCCCCGGCAGCCTTCCTGCCCGCCGGATGCAAGAGTGGACTTTACTGGTGCACGAAACGGGGCAAACCATCATTGACCTGCGTAAATCAATCCGATTTGGCAATTTCCCTCGAGCAGTTCAGCACTCAGTCACTCAGGTTATTCATACTTTGGGCAGTTTGTATGGCTCTCCTGCGCCCAGAGTCTGGCATCAAGCACGGCAACAATTGGATGAGTGCCTTGAGCAAGTACCAGCGGGTAATCCTGTGAATACACCTTTGCGCCAATTATTGCTCCAGTTAGCCAGCGCCCTTGATGATGGCGACTCGGTATTAGCGCGCAGCGCCAAGCCCCAACTCGCCCGAGGTGTTGAGTAATGCCACATGAATTATCTTTCGGCGGTATCTATGTGCCAGGCCCATTGGCACTGATTATATTGATGCTGCCCCTGTTCTGGCTATTGGATCTGGGGTTGGCCCGCATGGGCTTGTATCGCCGAGCTATTCACCCTTCCTTGATCCGGGTCGCGCTGTTCATTTTGATCTACAGCCTTACCGCATTAATCCTATTTTAATGAGAATTACCATGAGAACCCCAAATCTGATCCGTCTTAGTACCACGGCCTTAATTGTGCTGTTGGCGGCCTTCGTGGCTTGGATGGCTTGGAATCACTATATGCTTTCCCCCTGGACCAGTGATGCGCGCGTGCGGGCAGAAGTCACCCGAGTGGCACCGGATATTTCTGGCCGGGTGACCACTGTGATGGTGCAGGATAATCAACAGGTTAACGCCGGTGATGTGTTATTTATTATTGATCCCGAGCGCTACCGCTTGGCGTTAGAGCAAGCCGAAGCTGACCTGCAATCCGCACGGGCGGGAGCGGCTGCTGCGGGAGCAGATATCTCTGCGGCCGCAGCAGGGACGAAGGCCAGCCAGACCGAATTGGCGATGCGCCAGGCCCATGCAAAACGCCGTGCCGCCTTGGGTGATGTTATTTCTGGCGAGGATCGTGATGATGCGCACTCCTCAGCGAGTGCGGCTCAAGCCAACTTACAACAGGCGCAAGCGGCACAACAATCTGCTAATGCGAGTCAGCAACAAGCTATTGCCTCGGTACGCCAAGCTGAGGTCGCGCTGGCTCATGCCCAACTCGAGTTGGAGCGGACTGTGGTGCGAGCGCCCTTAAACTCGACTGTCACCAATCTTGATGTGCGGGTGGGGGATTATGCCGATGCAGGACAGGCGCGGATCGCGCTGGTCACGACTGGGACTTTCTGGATTTACGGTTATTTCGAGGAAACTAAACTGCCGAAAATTCATGTCGGTGATGCAGTAGATATTCGTTTGATGGCCGGTGGCGTGCAGCTAAAAGGTATGGTCGAAAGCATTTCTAATGGTATTGCCGATGCCGCCAGTCCGAAAGCCGATAACCTGCTGGCAGATGTGCAGCCCACCTTTAATTGGATTCGTCTGGCTCAACGTATTCCAGTGCGGGTGCGCATTGATTCGGCCTCCACTCCAGATGACCTGCGCCTGTCAGCTGGTATGAGTGCCACTTTGCGAGTGCGGGCGGTGAACTGAATAATTCAGACATCCTAACCCAGGAGATTCGCGCCCATTTTTAATTTTTCTTAGGCCAAAATTCTAACCAAGCTGGCATGAGTCATTGCAGTGCTTAGGGTGTCTTCCGGCACCCATATCCGCCCAAATCCTTTGGTTGTGGCCTCAATTCCCCCTCTCGTAATAACTTATTAGCGCTTAGGTTGGCTAAGTGCTCTGTAGTCGGTAGGGCAGTAAGTAATCGCGATGAAATGGCGGCCAGCGTCTACAGTTACCTTGTCCCTATGACATCTGGTGGCTTTTACCGCAATGGCGGAAAAATGAAGCACTGGCACGGTGCAACACCGGATACCGCGATGACACACATTGCTATCGCTGAATCTCTCGATGGCAACCCTGTGGTATTGCTCTGTGCGCAACGCGTTAAGACTCACTCTAACCGCTGAGATTTATTCAGCTTAACGTTAGTGAATTCCTTATACCGGAGAGACAAGATGACAATGAAAGTTCTCGGTTATGCTGCCAAGTCAGCACAAGTTCCCCTCGCGCCACTTGAGTTTACCCGCCGTGACCCTCGGCCTGATGATGTGGTCATGGAGGTGCTCTATTGTGGTGTTTGCCATTCTGATTTGCATCAGGCCCGCAATGATTGGGGATTTAGCACTTATCCGCTGGTGCCGGGCCATGAAGTTATTGGGCGCGTCACTGCGGTTGGGAAAGATGTCACCAAATTTAAAGTGGGTGATTTTGCCGGAATTGGCTGCATGGTGGATTCCTGTCGCCAGTGTCAGCCGTGCCAACAAGGTCTGGAGCAATATTGTGAAGAAGGCAATGTGCAAACTTACAATGGTGTCGACCGCCACGATCATACGCCAACCTATGGCGGTTACTCACAAACCATTGTTGCTTCGCAAGATTTTGTGTTGAAAATTCCCAAGGGATTGGATTTGAAAGCGGCTGCGCCATTGCTGTGTGCCGGCATCACTACCTGGTCACCACTGCGTCATTGGCAAGTAGGGAAAGGAAGTAAAGTTGCGGTAGTTGGTCTGGGTGGGCTGGGTCATATGGCCTTGAAGCTGGCGAATGCGCTGGGGGCAGAGGTAACGCTTTTTACCCGTTCGCCAAGTAAAGAAGCAGATGCCCGCCGCTTGGGTGCCCATCACATTGTGTTATCCACCGATGACGCGCAAATGGCGGCCACGAAAGGGCAGTTTGATCTAATTATCGATACCGTACCTTATGTCCATGATATCAATCCCTATATGCCGACATTGAATGTCAATGGCACCTTGGTGTTTGTCGGTTATCTTGGGGATCTTAGCCCGATGATTAATACCATGCCATTAATTTTGGCGCGGCGTTCTGTGGCGGGTTCATGTATTGGTGGTATTGCTGAAACACAGGAAATGCTGGATTTTTGCGCCAAACATGGCATTGCTTCAGACATAGAAATGATTAATATTCAGGATATTAACCATGCGTACGAGCGCATGTTAAAAAGTGATGTGAAGTACCGTTTTGTCATTGATATGGCGTCATTAACCGCCTGATAAAATCCTATAAATCAGGGAGGTAAAACAAACTCCCTGAATATCATTAAGCCGGTAAATCAATCAACACGGCCCGCAATGGTGTTTCTGCTGTAATCACTAAATGCTGCTCTTCTTGCACAAATGCCCCGTCACCGCAGGTCAGGCGTTGAGCTTCATTGGCTTGTGGGCCTTCTGCCGTGACAGTGCCGTGAATGGATTGCAGATAAGCTCTTGGGCCATGCAAAGTTAGCTTATATTGCTCACCAGCGGCCAAATCCAGATGATGAATCCACACTTGCTGGCGCAGTTTCAGGCTGTTTTGCTCGCCGTCAGGGGAGGCCAACAGCTGCAAAGATTGGCTGCGCAGTTTGAGCCGCTGTGCTGGCAAACTTTCTTGCTCCGGACAGGCATTAAGCCATAGCTGAATCCGGGTTAAGCTGTTGTCTGGGCTAAGATTATGCTCGCTATAGCTGACGCCAGATTGAGTTGAAAATAACACGGCATCGCCGGTGTTAGCGCGCACATGGTTACCCAAGCTGTCACGATATTCCACTTCACCTTGTAAGATCAGATTAAGAATATCGACCCGTGGGTAAGTGCGTGGCTGAAAGGATGCGCCGGGAGCCAGCACTTCCTGATTCAATACGCGCAAAGAGGCATAGCCTAATAATTTAGGATCAAAATAGTGGCCGAAAGAGAAAGTATATCGGGCCTGAAGCCAACCAAAGTCAGCTTGCCCGCACTGTTTTGCTGTTCTGCATGTGATCATGACAATGACGACCTTTGGGTAAAATTTGTGGATATTAATTCGTAAACAAATGGTAAGCGTCTGGACGCCAGATTGTTAGCCAGTTAATCTGGTCGCTATATTCAAATTTCCTGATTGAGAACATGATGAGTAAAGATCGGGCGCTAACGTTAGAAGCATTAAGAGTGATGGATGCAATTGACCGCCGTGGCAGTTTTGCTGCGGCTGCCGATGAATTGGGGCGGGTTCCCTCAGCATTGAGCTATACCATGCAAAAACTTGAAGAAGAGCTGGATGTGATGCTGTTCGATCGCTCCGGTCACCGCACCAAGTTTACCAATGTCGGCCGCATGCTTTTGGATCGCGGGCGGGTGCTGCTGGAAGCGGCAGATAAACTGACCACGGATGCCGAAGCACTGGCTCGGGGCTGGGAAACCCATATTACCATCGTCAGTGAGGCGCTCTCTCCGGCGTGGAAACTGTTCCCGCTGGTTGATAAATTGGCATTGAAAGCCAATACGCAAGTTTCAATTTTTACCGAGGTATTGGCTGGCGCATGGGAGCGGTTGGAACAGGGGCGGGCTGATATTGTCATTGCGCCGGATATGCATTTTCGTGCATCTTCAGAGATTAACAGCCGCAAATTGTACAAAGTGACCAGCATTTATGTTGCCAGCCCAGACCACCCAATCCATCTGGAACCTGAACCACTTTCCGAACTGACACGGGTGAAATACCGCAGTGTCGCGGTTGCTGATACGGCTCGTGAACGCCCGGTATTAACGGTGCAATTACTGGATAAACAGCAGCGATTGACGGTGAGCACCATTGAGGATAAACGGCGAGCGTTATTAGCCGGTTTAGGTGTGGCGACCATGCCATATGACATGGTCGAAAAAGACATTGAAGCCGGGCGTTTACGGGTTGTCGGGCCAGAATATAGCCGTGAAGCCGATATCATTATGGCGTGGCGGCGTGACAGCATGGGTGAGGCCAAATCCTGGTGTCTGCGTGAGATCCCTAAGCTATTTGCCAATATGAATAAGTAACCTGCTACCGCGCCTTAATGTGGGAGTCACAGCTATCCTAATTAAGCAAAGCGGATATCTCTGCCATGCGGTTCCAGCAGATCTTGCTGTGGGCCGATGGAGATAATGCCATAAGGATTTATGGTGGCATGACTACGATAATAATGATTGCGGATATGGGCAAAATCCACCGTCTCGGCAATACCGGGCATCTGGTAAATATCGCGCAGGAAACCCGTCAAATTGAGGTAATCGCTGATTCGGTGTTTATCACATTTGAAATGCGTGACATATACGGGATCAAAACGAATGAGTGTTGTCCATAAACGCAAATCGGCTTCTGTCAGTTGGTTACCGGTCAGATAACGGTGTTTTCCCAGTATCTGCTCCAAGGAATCTAATGCACTGAATAAGGTGTTAGCGGCTTCGTCATAAGCCACTTGTGTGGTTGCAAAACCGGCTTTATACACGCCATTATTGACCTGATCGTAAATCCACCCATTGATATCATCAATATCGCCGCGTAGCGCTGCCGGATAATAATCACCCGTTTTGGCACCTACACCATCAAAAGCACTATTGAACATTCGAATGATATCGGCTGACTCATTGCTTACAACAGTTTGCTGCTGTTTATCCCATAGTACTGGCACGGTCACGCGCCCACTATAGTTGGAGTCTGCCCGTAGATAGAGCTGGTAAAGATAATCAAGGTTATAGAGATCATCGCCAGTGGCTGCCGGGAAATCACGGCCGAATGTCCAGCCATTTTCTAACATCAGTGGATGCACGACAGAAACTGAGATAAGTGATTCCAGACCTTTCAGGGTGCGCATGAGTAAAGTGCGGTGCGCCCAAGGGCAGGCGAGAGAAACATATAAATGGTAACGATGGGCTTCGGCTTTAAAACCGGCTTTGCCCTGTGGGCCTGCTTGCCCATCCGCAGTGACCCAGTTGCGAAACTGTGAAGTGCTGCGTTTGAAATGGCCGCCGGTAGATTTGGTGTCATACCAGATATCTTTCCAGATACCCTCAACGAGTTGTCCCATCAAAAATCCCCTTTGTTTTCTAGATTACAGCTTTGTTAGCCGCTGTTATTCACCCAATTCATTGAATTATCTCAATGAATTGGGCTTATTCAGTTACCTTCTACCCGCAATTCGAACTCTATTGGGTATCTATTATGGCTTTAAAACTGGCTTACCACTTTTTACCCAGCAGACGGTCGATACTGAAACCACCGGGGCCTGCAACTGCCAGTACGATGAAACCGCCAGCGATAGTCAGGTTTTTCATGAACATCAGTTGGTTAACGCCTTCCGCAAAATTCGTGTGGAAGATCAAAGCGGTCAGAATAGTGAAACCGGCAGTGAACAGCGCAGTGGTGCGGGTCAGGAAACCAAACAAAATAGCCAAACCACCACCAAACTCCAGCAAAATAGTCAGTGGCAGGAAGAAACCAGGGACACCCATAGCTTGCATATATTGCTGGGTGCCAGCATAGGCATCACCCATTTTGCCGTAACCGGCAACAATAAATAAAATTGGCATCAGAATGCGTGCTACCAACAGGCCAGTATCTTGTAATTTGTTCATTGATGACTTCTCCAAAAAGTTTTTTGTATTAATGCCTGGCATCTGCTGGCGTTAATTGCGGACAGTAATGTCTGTGTGTGGTTATTTACGGGTGATTTCCGCAAACTCCCTGAGTTGATAAGAGAATGTTAGTTGAGAAGTAGGAAAGTTGTTAGCAAGTAAAACTGTCGTTTTTCATCAAAAAAACTGAAAGGACAGAAGATAACAGGCGACTTATTGGGAGAAGTGGTTGAAAACAGGAGAAATTATATTCTGGTGTATTCAACCAAAAGATAATAATGGTGTGTCGATGTTGCTGTGAGAGGGGTTAACGGAGGAAAAAAGTACTACGAAACAATCGGATAGTCCCCCATACACTGACAGCTCTACGCGACCAGCGAACTAACTTACTCGGGTGCCGAATCCCGTATAGTGCCAATAGACTGGAGCCAACCATCAAATATTTTCGCATACTGACCATGGTTGCCCAGCCACGATCATAAGGCGCGGTAACCTCGACCCATTGTGCGGCACACTGAGCGAGATCCAGACGTTGTTGCTGGATCTCCTGTATCAATGCGGCCTTTTCTTGTGCTAATTGGCGGCGGTTCAAGGCTTTTTCTCCAATAATTCGCGATCCGTTTCCAACTGTTTACGGGTAGAACCCAGCAGAGTGGAGTGGCGCGCTTTGGTGATTGTCCAGATAACACCAATTATCGCCAAGATTAAGAGTACTGCGGTTGTCGACCCCAACGCGATTAAACGATAGGCCGGATCAATAGCCCATAGCACCAATACTAACAGGCTCATTAAACCGAAAGCAGCTAACAACAGGGTAATCCCCGCCATCATCAGCAACTGAATCAGTGTTGCCTTTTCTTCTTCCAGTTCAATTGCAATGAGCCGAACACGGGTTTCAACCATGCCAACCACGATAGTGGCGATGCGATGGACAGTATTGAGGACCCCTTTACCGGGGCCCTGAGTTTGAGGAAGTTCAGCCATAATCAGCGGCGAGACAACAGAACGCCTAACACCACGCCGACAGCGGCACCGATACCAACGCCAGTCCAAGGATTGTCATGGACATAAGTGTCAGCTTTATCAGCAATTTCTTTGGTTTGAGCAGCGATTCTATCGCCAGTTTCACTCAGACGCTCACGAGTATCTTTCAACGCACTTTCCGCTTTAGCCCGCAGCTTATCTAACTCAGCTTTCGGCTTATCGGTCGACGATTGCAGGACTTCTTCTAAGGTATCTGCAAGTGACTTAAGTTCAGCACGCAAATGTTCAGAGGTTTTATCTTGTGGCATGTAATAGCTCCTTAACATAACTGAGGTGAGTATCTAATTTAGTAAATTTTTCTGGGAGTTGATAGGTTAATTATCCTAATAAATTCCAAATAATTTACTATTCTTTCATTGAACTGCAGTTAAATTCGGTATCGCTAGCGCGGTGCTTGAGCTGCTTGTAACTCAGCATTGGCTTCAGCTAACTTTTTCTTTTGTTTGGTAATTTTATCAGCATCGCCTTTTTCCTGAGCTGCAGTTAAATCTTGTTGGCGCTCAGTGACTTTGCGTTGCTTGTCTTGAATTCTCTCATCACGATCAGCTTGCAGACTAGCAACTGTACAATTATTTTTCACATTTTCCAATGCGGTTTCCAGTCCTGCAACGCGCTGTGTATTGCCATGCTGTTTAGCATAATTTATCTGTTGTTGAATGTTTTGGGCTTTGATGTCGCAGCCATTTGTTTGGGCTGCGGTACTGTAAAACGCAGCCATGGGTAACACCAACAGGAGAAAATGACGTAACAACATAGTATAGCTTCCTTTTATACAATATTAACTTGGGGTAAAAATGTCCTTTGAACCGCGGGTGGTTAGCGCGACAAACTCACCGAGTTACTTGACCACGTAAGCTCACGGATGAGTCCATTTTCTGCTGACCTACAACGCTAATCCCCCCAATAAGGGTTGTCTTGAATGACTAAGCATAGCGCTGAATTATGTGATACCCAAGTTTACGCAGGTATTTTTTATATATTTATCATATATCAGCGGAATGGAAGGGTGAAAAAAAGCGATAACGACGGGGAGAGAACCCCCCATCGGCCGGGTTACCCTACGTTTTGTAGGGTATTTCTGAACGCAGGCAATAAACGCTGACGTTTTTTGGATTCGCTTGAAACAATCACAAAACCAGTTGGCAAAATATTCTGTAATGCCTCAATAGCTTCTTTTTGTTGTTCCGGAGATTCCAGGCTGACCACCAGGCTATTATTCTCAGGAGTGATGCTTTTGATGCGAATCCCTCGCTGGTCAAGATGTTGATAGAGATAAAAACCGTCGGGCAATGACAGCCCCTGCTGGTTAGGCCGAATTTTCAAGGCACTTTCTGTGCGCATAATCATGGGCGTAAACAACAGCGCTACCAGCAACAAAACCGTTACTGGCAGGATAAGATAGTGCCAAATCGGGCGGCCAAAACGCCCCCTAATGGTGATCACTCTGGCTTACCTTCGTTTTTATCATTGCTATCTTTAGCAGGAGCCGCGTTTTTTTTGCGCCAAAGCACATATAAAGAACCAAACAGGCCAATCACCAAGAGTGCCAAAGGTAACAACATCAGGACGAACATCACTTCGTCTTCGTATTTCAAGAATACCGGCGTTTTGCCAAAGGCAAAGCCCATCGTCGTCAGGATCAATACCCAAAGCAGGCCACTCATCCAGTTAAAGAATTGAAAACGGGCATTACTCAGACCGGAAAGACCGGCAATGGTTGGTAATAAGGTGCGCACAAATGCCAGGAAACGGCCGACGAGTAGAGCAGACAACCCATGACGGTGGAACAGGTTATGGGCGCGCTGGTGGTAGTGGGCGGGTAGGTGAGCGAGCCACCCCTGTACAATTTTTGTATTCCCGAGCCATCGCCCTTGAATATAACTGACCCAGCAACCCAGACTGGCTGCGGTGGTCAAGACAACAAGTGTCACGGGGAAGCTCAGAGCACCTTTTGCAATAAGGACACCCACCAGAATCAGCAAGCTGTCGCCTGGTAAAAAGGCCGCCGGCAGCAAACCATTTTCCAGAAAAAGTATCACAAACAACAGGATGTAGATGGCCCAAATGAGAGACGGGTTCGCTAGTGTCTCGTAGTCTTGTGCCCATAAAGCATGTAAGAGTTCTTTAATAATATCCATCTGGTATTCCTAAAACGTCATTGTTTGTTGTATGCATCGTTATGGATATAAACACGATCATAAAGATATCTGATAGTTTTGATAAAGGTACCAAAAGGCACGTAGAAAAAACCAATTCACTGATATCTAGAGATAAACTGACTTCTTGTTAAGAGATTTTGACTATGACACCAACAAGAAAGTTATCAAACTAAATGATGGTAGGTAAGCATCCCGCTATATTGAATATTACTCTCTTTCCAGCCACCCACACGATTTTGCTGTGGTGATACATGGAAAATCCAATTGGAGTACTTTAACAGCGGCTGTGATTGCCGTGTCGGTTTGTAGATTTCATCTGCTCTGCTACTGCGTAATATGGCCAGATGTGGCGCGGGCCATGTGTTATTGGCAAATAAAGGATGGGTCGACCCAGTAAATTTGATAGCACCCAGCCGGTTTTTTATAGCGATTTTTTTGGCTGGTACGCCCAATAGGCGAAATTGCGAATACAGACTTTTCTTCTGTAAATATAGATAAGATGAAAGCCCGTTTAAGGATGAAAACGTGCTTTTGACAGCATGACAGTTAAGTGCAGATAAGGCGAAGGAGGATGGGGGATATGTGGGCGATAGCAAGCTGCCGGAAGCAGAACCGACCCAGCAAGAGACCGCAATAAACAGAGCAAACAACCAGCGCATGTATTTGCGTTTCGCTCCCAAAGCATCCAAATAAAAAAGTGCAGCCACTCTACCAAAATAGCAGGGTATGAAACAGGGAAATATAGGGGCTAATTGAGTGTTTTTTAAGCAATAGTTTCAAAGCAGGTTTAATACTGACGTTTGCTGACAGAAGTCGACATTTACTGACTTACCCTTCGTCCTTGAT
>NZ_ACCD01000014.1 GCF_000173775.1 Yersinia rohdei ATCC 43380 | reverse complement strand
TCACCCGAATCACTGACGTGTCGTGCATGGGTTTATCGGGAGCTGCGTCTATTCGGTGTTCTGCACTCTTTTGGCTACAGTAAATATAGAAATTAAATAATATTCCTGTTGCTGTATTATTCGGTCATTGGCCCATTGTTACCTCTTTCCTACTTATTATGCTGTGCCCGTTAATTATTACTGGCACCCACTTTTTCTGCCTGTTACATCTGGCGGATAGATATTGTCTTACTGGGAGTTTGTATTATGCCTGTTGCGCTGCTGGCATTGGCACTGTGTGCTTTTGCTATTGGTACCACCGAGTTTGTCATTATGGGGTTGCTGCCTCAGGTGGCCGGTGATTTGCACATCTCGATTCCAACCGCTGGGTGGTTAATCAGTGGCTATGCGCTGGGGGTGGCTATCGGAGCACCTATCATGGCGCTTCTGACGGCTAAATTGCCGCGTAAAAAGACATTATTGTTATTAATGGTGATTTTTATCATTGGTAACCTGATGTGTGCACTGGCATACAGCTACGATTTCCTGATGTTGGCCCGAGTGATTACCGCGCTGTGTCACGGGGCTTTCTTTGGTATTGGTGCTGTGGTGGCGGCCAATCTGGTGGCACCGAATCGGCGGGCCTCCGCTGTGGCACTGATGTTTACCGGGCTGACATTGGCCAATGTGTTGGGGGTTCCACTGGGGACGGCATTGGGGCAAGCTTTCGGCTGGCGTTCCACATTCTGGGTGGTGTCGGTCATCGGCTTGTTCTCACTGGCGGCGCTCTACAGCAAGCTGCCTGCTGTTCAGGATGAGGCCCCCACCGAGTTACGCAAAGAAATTGCCGCGCTGCGCGGTGGCGGTATTTGGCTATCTTTACTGATGACGGTATTTTTTGCCGCCGCGATGTTCGCCCTTTTTACCTATATCGCCCCAATTCTAACCGAGGTGACTCAGGTATCTGAGCATGGTGTCAGCTGGACATTGCTGCTGATGGGGGTAGGGCTGACGTTGGGTAATATTGTCGGCGGGCGACTGGCAGATTGGCGTTTATCGGTGAGTTTAACCACGACGTTCTTGCTGATCGCGATATTTTCCGCCCTATTTAGCTGGACGAGCTACTCATTATTGGCAGCGGAAGTGACCCTCTTCTTGTGGTCAGCTGCGGCCTTTTCCGCCGTGCCAGCATTGCAAATTAATGTGGTGGCCTACGGTAAAAAAGCCCCTAATTTGGTTTCGACACTCAACATTGCGGCATTTAATGTTGGCAATGCGTTAGGGGCTTGGGTCGGGGGCGTGGTGATTACTCAGGGATTGGGATTGACCGCAGTACCGCTGGCGGCGGCTGCACTGGCTGTTATTGGCTTGCTGCTGTGTTTGTTTACTTTCTCCCGTGCGCGCGCCAGTAAGGTAAAAACCGCATAGTAAGGTAAAAACACAACTATTGTGGGGCAATCACCGCCGCCAGGCGCTGTTGGAAGGTGATTGCCTGCTGTTTCAAGTGCTCGATAAAAGTATCTACCAAGCTTGATGATGGCCGGTGTATGGGTTGTATCAAGCTGACAGTAAAAGGAATTTCAACACTAAATGGCCGGACACAGACACCTTCAGCCCCCGCTTTGCTAAGGTAATCTAAGGCTGTTAATGGGTTGACGATAGAGACACCCACCCCTTCTTGCACCATCGCACAAACCGATGCTGCGCTGTGTGTTTCCAGCACTAATCTGCGGTTAATTCCTTGTTCAGCAAACAGATTATCCAGTAACTGGCGGTAGCTGTCAGTCACTGACAAACTGATAAAATTCTCACCCTGAAAATCTTGCGGTGTCAGTACAGCTTTGTGTTGCAATGGATGGTGGCGGGGCAATACACAAACTTCATTAACCGCCATCAAGGTGTGGCGCACAGTACCTGCGGGGGTTTGGGTATTTTCTGTTAAACCCAGGTCATGGCGCTGAGCAGACAGCCACTCTTCTAATAATGGCGATTCTTGCGGGATAACACTCAAGCTGACTTCGGGATAGAGATCAATAAAAGGTTTGCATACACCGGGCAGCAATGATTGAGAAAACACCGGGAGGCAAGCAATAGAAAGTTGTGCCTGGCGGAATTGGCGGATCCCCTCGGCGGCCTGTTTGATGCGATCCAGCCCATAGTAAGAGCGCTGCACTTCTTCAAAAAGACGTAAACCTTGTACTGTGGGATAAAGGCGGCCGCGCAGGCGGTCAAAGAGTGTTAATTGGACTAATTTCTCAAAGCGCGCCAATTCACGGCTGACGGTGGGTTGCGAGGTCTGGAGCAATTGCGCGGCTTCAGTGAGATTGCCAGTAGTCATAACTGCATGAAATATTTCTATTTGTCGTAATGAAATGGCGGGCATTATGGCGCTCCAGCGGTGGTGGCAGAGTAATCTAACCCATATCATAAATGAATAGACCAAGGGTAAATAGATATTTTCCAAACAGGTACTGAGTTGCTAATAATGATGTATTAGCGAAACGCTTTTTTTCGCCCAACTGATTGCTGACCATTATTAGGAAAACCTATGCCGCGCGCACTTGACGATACTTCTACGGCACTGACTGCCAAAAATTTGATTGCTTTGCCAGAGCGTTTTGGTTGCCCTGTATGGGCCTATGATGGCGATATTATCACCAGAAAAATCAATCAATTGCGCAATTTTGATGTTATCCGTTTTGCACAAAAAGCTTGCTCGAATATTCATATTTTACGTCTTATGCGCGAGCAAGGGGTTAAAGTTGATTCAGTCTCATTGGGCGAAATTGAGCGCGCGTTACATGCCGGTTTTCAACCGGGGCAGGAACCGGCAGAGATTGTCTTTACCGCGGACTTGCTAGACCAGCCCACATTGCTGCGGGTGACAGAATTAAATATTCCAGTGAATGCCGGTTCCATCGATATGCTGGATCAATTGGGGCAACATGCTCCTGGGCATCCGGTTTGGTTGCGGGTTAATCCGGGTTTTGGCCATGGTCACAGCCAAAAAACCAATACCGGTGGCGAAAATAGCAAGCACGGTATTTGGCATGAAGATCTCCCCCACGCCATCAATAAAGTTAAACAATATGGTTTAACTTTGGTGGGGATTCATATGCATATTGGTTCGGGTGTTGACTATCAGCATCTTGAACAAGTCTGTGCAGCTATGGTGAAGCAAGTTATTGATCTTGGGCAGGATATCAGCGCTATTTCTGCCGGTGGCGGGCTGTCGATCCCCTACCAATTTGGTGATGATGAAATTGATACCGAGCATTATTATGGTTTATGGAATCACGCCAGAGAACAAATTGCCGCGCATCTGGGCCATCCGGTCAGTCTTGAAATTGAACCGGGCCGTTTTTTGGTCGCAGAATCCGGGGTGTTAATCGCGCAGGTGCGGGCGGTGAAAGAGATGGGCAGCCGTCATTATGTGTTGGTGGATGCTGGGTTTAACGATTTAATGCGCCCGGCAATGTATGGCAGTTATCACCATATTTCGCTGCTGCCCGCTGATGGGCGCTCACTGGTTGCCGAGCCGTTAATTGAGACTGTCGTCGCGGGCCCACTTTGTGAGTCTGGTGATGTGTTTACTCAGGAAGCGGGTGGTGGCCTGGAAACCCGCGCCTTGCCCGCCGCCAAAATTGGCGACTATGTGGTATTTCATGATACTGGGGCTTATGGTGCATCCATGTCTTCTAACTACAACAGCCGCCCACTCTTACCGGAAGTGCTGTTTGAGCAGGGGCAGCCGCGTTTAATCCGCCGTCGGCAAACTATTGAAGAGCTGATTGCATTAGAACAGTTTTAAGTTTTTCACCTGGCTTATCAGAAAGATGAGCCAGGCCCATTTATTTACTTTTTACGGCTCTGCTTCTCACTTCTTGTTTCTTACTTCCCCAACTAAAGCCCCGACGCTACTGATTCTCGTCATTTCAGTTTGCCGGTAATTATCACATTAATAGCAATGTAACCTATTGATAATATTCAATTACAGTCAGCGGTGACTGTTTTTATTCATCGGCTAATGTCTGTGGGCTGGCGACAGAATGGCGGCGTACCAGTGTCGGGCTGAACATATTGGTAATCTCTGGCAGCGGGGTATTATTCGCCAATGCTAATGCCAGTTCGGCGGCTTGTGTTGCCATAGCGACCACCGGGTAACGGATGGTTGTCAGCCGTGGGCGCAGATAACGTGAGATCAACACATCGTCAAAACCGATCAAGGAGACTTCCTGCGGGACATCAATGCTGTTATCACTAAGCACTGATAATGCGCCTGCCGCCATAGGATCGTTATAACAGGTCACTGCCGTAAAATGTTTACCCCGACCCAGCAACTCAGTCATTGCTTGCTCGCCACCAATTTCATCGGGTTTGCCATAGGCGATTAAGCGGTCATCGACGGCGATATCGGACTCTTTCAATGCATCCAGATAGCCTTGCAGACGATCCGCTGCATCTGAAATTTGGTGATCAGAGCAAATGATCGCGATCCGTTTGTGGCCCTGCTGGATCAGGTGACGAGTTGCCAACCAGGCACCATAACGATCATCTAACGCCACACAGCGCGTTTCAAAACCGGGCAGGGTACGGTTAATTAACACCATGCCGGGGATCTGTTCCATTAATGACGTCAATTCTTCATCAGAGAGTTTTTTGGCGTGTACGACCAAGGCGGCACAGCGATGGCGAATTAGCTGTTCGATAGCCTGACGTTCTTTCTCGACATCATGGTAACCGTTACCAATCAAGAGAAAATTCCCTGTGGCATAAGCCACTTGTTCCACGGCTTTGACCATAGATCCAAAGAAGGGATCTGACACATCAGAAACAATCATCCCCACGGTTTCTGTAGATTTTTGGGCTAGTGCCCGTGCATTGGCATTGGGATGATATTGCAGTTGCTGCATGGCATCACATACTGCTTTTCGTGATGTCTCACTGGCCTTGGGCGAATTATTGATAACACGAGATACCGTTGCGACGGAAACACCCGCCAACTTGGCAACATCCTTAATAGTGGCCATTTTTCTTCCAGAGAGTTTCAGGGTAATCGCTTACATCACTCAGTTTTGCGGAAAACAGAACTGTCCGCAAGGGGGGATGATCGCAACTTGATGAGAAAAAAATAAAGAACAGAAAATTTAGGCGGCTGAAAACGTTGTTTGGCGGGGAAATATGCCGAATGGGTCTCTATGTTTAACATAATAAGCTGGGTAAGCGGCCAGCGCGCCTATAGCTGCTGTCGTCTCGGCTGACATGGAACTGAACATCTCGGTTTGTTATCAACCTCCTGAAATTAGATACATTATCTGTAGGTTGCCAAACATGTCGCTGCCGGCAATGGTCTTTTCAGTTGCCCACTTGACTGCGCTCGCTTTAGTTCTAAATGATACTATTTAGTTAAAATTGTGCTTTGGTTTTATTGTGGTGTGAATGTTACTTTTACTCTCAACTTAATTGTCTGAGATAGCCATGTCCATCACCCGTTACCCTCAGCTTGCTCACTGGGGCGCTTATACCGCTGTCGTTGAAGATGGCAAACTTATCCGCTGTGAACCCTTTGCTGATGATCCTAATCCTTCGCCATTATTGGCCTCGATTACGCCAATGGTTTATTCCGATAAACGTATTCGTAAACCAGCAGTGCGGCGCTCGTGGTTACAACAAAGAGAGAAAAGTGACCGCAGCTTACGTGGGCGGGAAGACTTTGTTGAAGTTGACTGGGATGTGGCGCTGGATTTAGTGGCAGCAGAAAATCGCCGGGTCAGAGATCAATACGGCCCTTCGGGTCTGTTTACCGGTTCTTATGGTTGGTCTTCTGCTGGGCGTTTACATCACGCCCGCTCATTAGTTCGGCGCTTTTATTTCGCCGGTGGTGGTGGTGTCGATCAACTGGGTAACTACAGTTGGGGGTCAGCACAATTCTTCTTACCTTATGTGATTGGCACATTTAGCCCGCTGACCGGCAGGGTGACTTCCTGGCCAAGTGTGGTCGAGCATTGCGAACTGTTTATCGCGTTTGGCGGGCTGGCCCTGAAAAATGCCCAGGTTTCTTCCGGTGGCTCGGCCGAGCATTCATTAAAACCCTGGCTGGAGAAATTGGCACAGAAGGGCACGCCGGTGATTAACATCAGCCCGATGCGGGATGATTGTCCGGCCTTTGTGAATGCAGAATGGATTCCTATTCGCCCGAATACTGATGTGGCGCTGATGCTAGCGCTGGCGTATGAAATTCAGCGCGTTGAGGGGCAGGATGACGCCTTCCTGGCAAGCCATTGTGTGGGTTATGAGCAATTAGCTAATTACATTCGCGGAGTGAATGACGGCATTGCTAAAACGCCCGATTGGGCCAGTGAAATTACCGGTATTCCGGCGGTACGCATTGCCTTGCTGGCACAGCAACTCATTGGTGTGCGCAGCTTTATGACCTGCTCCTATTCAGTTCAACGAGCACACCGTGGCGAACAACCTTATTGGATGGTGATTGCCTTGTCTGCCATGTTAGGGCAGGTGGGGTTGCCGGGGGGCGGTTTCTCATTTGGTCACGGCTCAATGAATGGGGTGGGTAATCCGCGCATAGACACCCCGGGGCCAAGTATGCCAGTGGGGAAAAACCCTGCCGGGCTGGCGATTCCGGTGGCGCGAATTTGTGACATGTTGCTCCAGCCGGGGCAGCCTTATCAGTTTCAGGGCGAAACCCACACCTACCCGGATATTCATTTGGTGCATTGGGCGGGCGGCAATCCTTTCCATCATCATCAGCAATTAAACCGGCTGGTGGAGGGGTGGCAAAAGCCGGACACCGTGATTGTGCAGGACATTTGGTGGACACCGGCCGCGAAAATGGCGGATATCGTGCTGCCAGTGACCAGTTCGCTGGAGCGCAATGATATTGGCGGTTCGTCACGGGATCGCTATGTCCTGGCGATGCACCAAGCCATTGCCCCGCAGCATCAGGCACGGCACGACTTTGATATTTTCGCCGATTTGGCGGAGCGGTTGGGTTACCGCGCAGCTTTCACCGAGAATCTGGATGAGATGGCGTGGATCCGGCGTATCTATCAAGAATGTGGGGCTGCACAGCAACCGCATGGGGTCGACTGGTCTGATTTTGAGACTTTTTGGCAACGCGGGCATGTGGATTTACCGGCTCCAAAACAGGAATTCGTCTTCTTTGATGCTTTTCGCAACAATCCTCAACAAAATCCACTGCAAACACCGAGTGGCAAGATTGAGCTGTTCAGCGAAAAAATCGCCAGTTATCACTATGAGGATTTTGCCCCTCATGCTGAATGGAAACCGCCGGTGGAATGGTTGGGGGCCCCGCAGGCCCAGCAGTGGCCGCTGCACTTGATCTCTATCCAACCGGCGGATCGGCTGCACAGCCAGCTTGATCCGGCACCATTGGCGCAGGGGAATAAAACCGCCGGCCGCGAAACACTTTATATGCATCCCCAAGATGCAGCCAGCCGTGACATTACTCAAGGCAGCCAGGTTAAAGTCAGCAATTTACGCGGTAATTGTTTAGCAGGAGTGCAAATTACTGATGGTGTGACTCGTGGTGTAGTGCTGATGGCGACGGGCGCTTGGTTTGATCCCGGTTTTGGCGGCAAACAGCATGATGTTGAGCAATCCGGTAATCCAAATGTTCTGACCTTGGATATTGGGACATCGCGCCTGACCCAAGGTCCAAACGCCATGAGCTGTTTAGTTGAGGTGGCGTTATTTTAATCTGTCTTGGCAATGTAGCTTAATGAATTACAGGCTTTTTCGCCTTCATGACAATGTTCACTACTGGTTACACTTTGCAGGCAAATGTTGCGATTACTCGCTAGCTGTTGTTTCACTGAAACAGCTACAGTAGTCATCCCAGAGGTATTAATTGGTGGGTAATCAACATACGCTGTGTGTTAGAAGCCAGTTTTTTATTTGCACCGACCTACGCAGATGCGTAGGTTTTTTTTTATTTGTTCTTCCCCCTCATTATCAGCGTGCTCTTACATAAAAATCAGCCAGTATTATAGTATTCTCTTCTTTTCATATTCATGGGTTTATCCCCCATTGACTTCAATATTTCAGTCGGCGGCAAGCTATCTGTAATTTGCTGTCTGTCGGGGAAATAGGGAAATAGGGAAATAGATATGGGCTATTCTGTGCTGCGCGCTCTTTTTCGTGGGTTATTTCGTGTCACTATTGAGGGCGTCACTGACCAGTTCTCACATCAAAAACTGATTATTACACCGAATCATGTCTCTTTCCTTGATGGTGTATTGTTAGCGCTGTTTCTACCAATAAAACCGGTGTTTGCGGTTTATTCCAGCATTACTGAAAGTTGGTATATGCGCTGGTTGAGCAAATATGTGGATTTTGTCGCGCTCGACCCCACCAAACCTATGGCAATTAAGCATCTGGTCAGGATGGTTGAGCAGGGCCGACCGGTGGTCATCTTCCCCGAAGGGCGTATTACGGTGACTGGCTCATTGATGAAAATCTATGATGGAGCGGCTTTTGTTGCCGCCAAATCCGGTGCCACTGTTGTTCCTGTGCGATTAGAAGGCCCTGAGTTTACCCATTTTGGGCGCTTGGGCGATGTGCTGAAAGTGCGCTGGTTCCCAAAAATCAGTATTTATGTGTTGCCCGCAACCAAATTACCTATGCCGCAAGCTGCGCGCGCTCGTGAACGCCGAGTGCTGGCGGGTGAGCGCTTGCATGGCATTATGATGGCGGCGCGGATGGCCATCCAGCCAAGGCAAACGCTGTTTGCTGCTTTATTGGCGGCGCAGACTCGCTACGGGCGTTTTAAACCCTGCATCGAAGATATTTCATTTAAAGAAGACAGCTACCACAGCCTGTTAAAGAAAATCCTGGGTGTTAGCCGCATTTTGCAGCGGTTTACCACACCAGGGGAGCATGTCGGGATGCTGTTGCCGAATGCCACTATCACTGCTGCGGCGATTTTTGGTGCTTCGGTTCGTGGCCGTATTCCGGCGCTACTTAACTACACCTCTGGCGCTAAAGGCCTAAAAAGTGCGATTACCGCCGCATCATTAAAAACGATTGTAACCTCGCGCCAGTTTCTGGAAAAAGGCAAGCTGACTCATTTACCTGAGCAAGTCACTGAGGCCAATTGGGTCTATTTGGAAGATTTAAAAGACACCGTGACATTGGCAGATAAGCTATGGATTTTATTCCATTTATGCTGCCCGCATCGGGCCATGCTGCCACAGCAGGCACAGGATAGCGCCTTAATTTTATTTACCTCCGGTTCAGAGGGGAACCCGAAAGGGGTGGTGCATTCTCATGCCAGTTTATTGGCTAACGTCGAGCAAATCCGCACCATTGCAGACTTCACACCCCGTGATCGTTTTATGTCGTCACTGCCGCTGTTCCATGCTTTTGGCCTGACGGTTGGATTATTCACACCACTGATGACGGGCAGCCGCGTATTCCTTTACCCCAATCCATTACATTATCGGATAGTTCCAGAATTGGTGTATGACCGCAACTGCACCGTGCTCTTTGGCACCTCCACCTTCCTGGGCAATTATGCGCGTTTTGCCCATCCGTATGACTTTGCCCGCTTACGTTATGTGGTAGCAGGAGCCGAGAAGTTAGCCGAAGGTACCAAGCAGATTTGGCAGGATAAATTTGGCATTCGTATTCTGGAAGGTTATGGCGTGACGGAATGTGCCCCTGTGGTGGCCATTAATGTGCCGATGGCGGCAAAAGTAAATACCGTAGGCCGCATTTTGCCGGGCATGGAATCGCGATTGATTCAAATACCTGGCATCGAACAGGCTGGGCGCTTACAACTGCGCGGCCCTAATATTATGCGCGGCTACTTGCGAGTGGAAAACCCAGGGGTGCTGGAACAGCCCTCTGCTGAAAATGCGCAGGGCGAGCAGGAAGCCGGTTGGTATGACACCGGCGATATCGTTGCCATTGATGAGCAAGGGTTCTGCGCCATTCGTGGCCGAATGAAGCGTTTTGCTAAATTGGCCGGAGAAATGGTTTCACTGGAGAGTGTCGAACAATTGGCACTGCGCATGTCACCGGAAGGGCAACATGCTGCGGCGACAAAAGCTGACAGCGGCAAAGGTGAAGCTTTAGTGCTGTTTACCACAGACAGTGAAATAACCCGCGATAAATTGCTCAAAGCAGCCCGGGAGCTTGGCGTGCCGGAACTGGCCGTGCCGCGCGATATTCGGGTGGTGAAAGCCTTGCCCTTGCTGGGGAGCGGTAAACCTGATTTTGTGACCTTAAGCAAAATGGCAGCAGACCCGGAGATGAATGTATGAGTCAGCCAGTAATAACAGATAAGCCATTGTTATCCAGAGGAATGATGGCAGTGCTTGGTGCGCAGTTTTTCTCGGCCTTTGGCGATAATGCGCTGCTTTTTGCCACTTTGGCCTTGATAAAACAGCAGCTATATCCGGACTGGAGCCAGCCCATTTTACAAATGGCTTTCGTGGCGACTTATATCATTCTGGCACCTTTTGTCGGGCAATTTGCTGATAGCTTCGCCAAAGGGCGGGTAATGATGGTGGCGAATGGTTTGAAGTTGGCGGGTGCATTAGTCATCTGTTTTGGGTTCAATCCGTTTTTGGGTTATAGCCTGGTGGGCGTGGGCGCGGCGGCTTATTCACCGGCTAAATATGGCATTTTGGGGGAAATTACCTCTGGTGAGCAGTTGGTGAAAGCCAATGGCATGATGGAGGCCTCCACCATTGCGGCCATTTTGCTCGGTTCAGTGGCGGGCGGCGTACTGGCTGACTGGCATTTAAGTGTGGCCTTGGGGGTCTGTGCGCTGGTGTATGCCATTGCTGTGGTTGCCAATATGTTTATCCCGCGTTTAGCGGCGGCCCGTGCTGGCAGTTCATGGCGGCCAGGGGCGATGACCGGCAGTTTCTTTGCGGCTTGCCGAATTTTATGGCGTGATGGCGAAACCCGTTTTTCGCTGGCGGGAACCAGCCTGTTTTGGGGGGCGGGGGTCACTCTGCGTTTCTTGTTGGTGCTGTGGGTGCCCATTGCGCTGGGGATTACCGATAACGCCACGCCAACATTACTTAATGCGATGGTGGCTATAGGGATTGTGGTGGGTGCCGGTGCTGCGGCCCGTTTTGTGACCCTGAAAACAGTAAAACGTTGTTTACCTGCGGGGGTGCTGATTGGGGTGTTTGTCGCTATTTTTGCTCTGCAACACAGTATGCCGATGGCTTATCTGCTGCTGATTATTATTGGGGTGTTGGGCGGTTTCTTTGTGGTTCCTCTCAATGCGTTATTGCAAGAGCGCGGTAAACACAGTGTTGGCGCGGGCAATGCCATTGCGGTACAAAATTTGGGTGAAAACACCGCGATGCTGCTGATGCTGGGGCTGTTCTCTGTGGTAGTGAAGCTCGGTGTACCTGTCATTGCAGTGGGTGTTGGGTTTGGTGTGGTATTCGCACTGGCAATTTCACTGCTGTGGTTTTGGCAGTGGCGGCAGTTGCGCCATAAAGTAACCAAATGATTTTGCAGTAAAAATAAAGGCCGCAGCAGCGGCCTTTTGTTATTTCAATATGGAGTGAATATTTAATTCAAACAATATTAAGGAGCTGGGAAGGTAAAGCGGGTGTGGATCTCTTCCAGTGCATGTAATACTTCCTGGCTCAGCACCACCTGCTGGCTATCAATATTACTTTTCAGTTGTTCCAGTGTGGTGGCACCCAGCAGGGTGCTGGCGACAAAAGGTTGCTGGCGGACGAAAGCCAGTGCCATCTGCGCCGGATCCAGTCCATGACGTTTTGCCAGCGCGACATACTCAGCTACTGCTAACTGGGCTTGTGGCCCGGTATAACGTGTGAAGCGGCTGTATAACGTATTACGCGCCCCAGCGGGTTGTGCGCCATTAAGATATTTGCCACTCAATGTTCCGAATGCCAGACTGGAGTAAGCCAGCAGCTCAACGCCTTCGTGCTGGCTAATTTCGGCCAGACCCACTTCAAAGCTGCGGTTCAGTAAACTGTAGGGGTTTTGAATAGAAACAATCCGGGGTAAATCATGTTTTTCTGCTAATTGCAGATAACGCATCACGCCCCAAGGGGTTTCATTCGAGACACCGATATAACGAATTTTACCGGCCCGCACCTGTTCAGTCAGCGCTTCCAGTGTTTCCAGCAATGTGACCACCGCCGTCTGTTCGCTGTAATGATAATTTAATTTGCCAAAACAGTTGGTTTCTCGCTGTGGCCAATGTAGCTGATAAATATCAAGATAATCGGTATTGAGACGTCTGAGACTATCTTCCAGCGCGATGCGGATATTTTTCCGATCCAGTGCCATATTCGGACGAATAGGTTGGTCGCTCCCGCGTGATGGCCCAGAGATTTTACTGGCTAAAATGATTTTATCCCGACAACCGCGTGCTTTTATCCAGTTTCCAATATATTGCTCAGTTAACCCTTGGGTTTCTGGCTTTGGGGGAACCGGGTACATTTCTGCGGTATCGATTAAGTTAATACCGGCTGCAACGGCATAATCCAGTTGAGCATGGGCATCGGCTTCACTATTTTGTTCACCAAAGGTCATGGTGCCAAGACCCAGCCGGCTTACTTCTAATGAACTGTGGGGAATACGATGATATTGCATTGCCGACCTTCCTTAATGTCTGAAATTATCAGGCCATACCCGCCTTATCCGACTATAACGAAGCGCGGCAGCAGGGGGAAGAGTGCAAAACAAAAGTACAGAAAAAATTGGGAAGTAGGTGCGGCGAACCGCACCCGAAGCGGTGGCATTTATTATTTAGCAGATTTACTTTTTTTCCCGTCGCATGAGATTCAGGGTTTCAACACCCATAGAGAAGAACATGGCGAAATAAATGTAACCTTTTGGAATGTGAATCTGGAAACTTTCCAACATCAGGGTGAAGCCGACCAGGATCAGGAAAGACAATGCCAGCATCTTGACTGAGGGATGGCGGTTAACAAACTCACCAATGGGTCTGGCGGCAAACATCATCACACCCACTGAGATGACGACAGCAGACATCATAATAAACAGATGGTCTGACAGCCCAACCGCAGTGATGACTGAGTCCAGACTGAAAATAATGTCCAGCAGCATGATCTGCACGATGGCGCCAAAGAAGGAGCTGACATTACTGGTGTGTTCGGTATCACTGCCTTCAATGGTTTCATGGATTTCTTTACTGGCCTTCCAAATCAGGAATAACCCCCCCAGCAGCAGAATGAGATCCCGCATTGAGACACCATGACCGGCCAGACTAAACAGCGGCTCAGTTAGGCGGATAACCCAAGCAATAGAGGCCAATAATGCCAAACGCATTAACATAGCCCCAGCCAAACCTATACGGCGGGCTTTGTTCTGTTGTGCTTTAGGTAATTTTGCGACCACCAAAGAAAGGAAAATAATATTGTCTATCCCCAGAACAATCTCAAGGATAGTTAATGTGCCTAGCGCCAACCAGGCATTTGGATCGGCAACCCATTCAAACATTGCGCCTATACACCTTACAGAAACACAAAAACACAATTATACGCTTCTTACTTGAAATTGCAGCGTTGTTAGCGGGACTTATTACTCGAATCATCCAAAGGGGGCCGGGGTTACCCTGTTCGATGCTATCCCCGAAGCCTGGCGACTGGCATTTGGTTTTCAGCCAAAAGTCATGCGGTTTACAGTAAGAAGTGGCGGGCTAACATTGGGCCGGTGAAGGTTTTTTTCAGATAAAAACCGCGTGGCAGTGTCATGATTGGCTGGCCTTGCTCACCAATAGCTTCGGTTAATGCACGACTATTGGCCGCTTTCGGGCGCAATTGTAATACTTGACCATGACGCGCGGTGATGGTCTCGACTTTACCCAAAACGATAAGGTCCATTAACTCTTCCCAGTCGCGCCGCAGCAATTCTTCCTCTTCTTCATTTGGGCTCCAGAGTAAGGGCGCACCGACTCTGCGCTCAGCTAGAGGTATTTGCCGCTCCCCCTCAACAGGTACCCACAGCACTCTGGCCAGCTTATGCCGCACATGGCTACTTTCCCAAGTAACGCCACTATTACCGGTCAATGGTGCAACACAGACAAATGTAGTTTCCAGCGGTTTGCCCTGAGCACTGATAGGAATGGTTTTCAGCTCAATCCCAATATCAGCGAAATCTTGTTCAGGTTTACTGCCAGCACTGGCCCCCAGATAGAATTCCAGCAACATACCAACCCAACCTTTTACACGTTTTAAGTCGGCGGGAATCACCCACTGGGCTTGGCTGGCCAATTCGCCGAGGGTAAAACCTGATAAGGCCTGAGCTCGTTGAAAAAGTTGATGTTCATCTGTGGGGGGGGCCGGAGGCAATGAATAAACAGACATGGCTGGAAACCTGCTAAAGTCGGTTAAAAAACAAGCGGAAACAAAAGTGACTGTCGATGTATTGTTATCCAGTACGGCAGAAATTAATAATAGCATGATTTAACGGAAGTTTTCTTTCCTTTTGCCGCGAAAATACTTTTGTTCTTAGCCTCTTGTGCACCTGCTGACAGGAATAATGAACAGGATCTTACACCTATTTATCCACAGATTTATTGGATAACCTCAGTAAATCGTGATCACTGGTTCAATTTACAGCCTTGACGGCAGGTTTTTTTGCGAGTTTTACTCTTTTTTGCATAACTTTGACTCATTATCTGTGGATAAAAACCACATTGATGGATCTTTAGCCAGCAGCAGATCTAAAACGGACATAGATCACATTTCTGTGCAGTAAAACCCTGTGGGAAACCTGTTATTTTATTGAAATTAATCATTTATTTTTTTAGATATTTTTGTCGTATAATTACGTTAAAATGAGTTGTACCCGCTTTCCCCTAGAGTTCTGCACACCTATATCCACAGAAAAAGTGAATAAAATAGCGTGCATGGCCTTCGGGGTGTTTATAACTTTGCTAATATCTGTGAGTTATCCCCGAGTTATCCGGTTTAGCGGGTAGATAAGCAGTGGTTTACCGCCTGTTGCTAGTGTGAAACAATCAGAGCATCTTTGAGTTTTAAGCTTATCGAGGTAGTCCGGTGATCGATGATGATGGCTACCGCCCGAACGTGGGTATCGTAATTTGTAATCGTCAGGGAGAAGTGTTGTGGGCTAGACGTTACGGCCAGCACTCTTGGCAGTTTCCTCAAGGGGGGATTAACCCCGGTGAAACACCAGAGCAGGCAATGTATCGTGAACTTTTTGAAGAAGTAGGACTTAACAAAAAGGATGTCCGAATTCTGGCTTCAACCCGTAACTGGTTACGTTACAAATTACCTAAGCGTTTGGTGCGTTGGGATACAAAGCCGGTATGCATCGGCCAAAAACAGCGATGGTTTCTACTACAGTTACTCTGTAATGAAGCCGATATTAATATGCAACGCAGCAGTACCCCGGAGTTTGATGGCTGGCGCTGGGTCAGTTATTGGTATCCGGTGCGTCAGGTGGTGTCTTTTAAACGTGATGTTTATCGTCGCGTAATGAAAGAATTTGCGCCAACCGTAATGCCTGTGCAGGAGGTCGCTCCGCCACGGGTACCGCCCGCTTATCGCCGTAAAAGAGGTTAAGTTAAGCCGATCATGCTTATGCGTTTGCGAGAAATAGTTGAGAAAGTGGCGATGGCAACAAGCCTAACGGATGCGTTAGAGCTGTTGGTCAATGAAACCTGTCTGGCGATGGACACGGAAGTCTGTTCGATTTATCTGGCAGATAATGACCGCCGTTGTTATTACCTGATGGCGACGCGGGGTTTGAAAAAACCCCGTGGTCGCACCATTACGCTGGCTTTTGACGAAGGGATCGTCGGGCTGGTAGGGCGTCTGGCCGAGCCAATAAACCTGGCTGATGCTCAGAGTCACCCCAGCTTTAAATATGTTCCGCAAGTTAAAGAGGATCGCTTCCGCGCCTTTCTTGGGGTGCCTATTATTTATCGCCGCCAGTTACTTGGCGTGCTGGTGGTTCAGCAACGTGAGCATCGTCAGTTTGATGAGAGCGAAGAGTCGTTCATGGTCACCCTGGCGACACAGCTGGCAGGTATTCTTTCTCAATCTCAGCTTAATGCAATTTTTGGCCAATACCGTCAAACTCGAATTCGTGCACTGGCCGCCGCTCCTGGCGTGGCAGTGGCGGAAGGCTGGCAGGACACTTCGCAGCCTTCCCTTGATTTGGTTTATGAAGCCTCGACACTCGATCCCGCTCTGGAACGTGAACGTCTGACTCAAGCTTTGGAAGAGGCCGCCGCAGAATTTCGCCGTTTCAGTAAGCGCTTTGCCGCCAGCTCACAAAAAGAGAGCGCGGCGATTTTTGATCTCTATTCCCACTTGCTCAATGATGCCCGCCTAAAGCGCGAGCTTTTCGCTCAAATTGATGCCGGTTCGGTGGCGGAATGGGCGGTTAAGCAAGTGGTTGAACAATTTGCCGCACAATTTGCCAGCCTGCAAGACACTTACATGCGCGAGCGCGGCAGTGATTTGCGTGCTTTAGGCCAGCGTTTATTGTTCCATCTTGACGACAGCACCTCTGGGGCCAGTCAATGGCCAGAGCGTTTTATTCTGGTTGCTGATGAGCTAACCGCCACCCTGTTAGCCGAAGTACCGCAGGATCGCCTGGTGGGTGTGGTGGTGCGCGATGGTGCGGCTAACTCCCATGCCGCAATTCTGGTGCGCGCGATGGGGATCCCGACGGTGATGGGCGCGGATATTCAACCCGCGTTACTCAACCAGCGCTTGCTGATAGTGGATGGTTATCGTGGCGAGGTACTGGTTGATCCTGAGCCGGTGCTGGTCAAAGAATATCAGCGGTTGGTTACTGAAGAAATTGAACTCAGTAAACTGGCTGAAGATGATGTGGAACAACCGGCAGCGCTGAAAAGTGGGGAGCGGGTTCAGGTCATGCTGAATGCCGGCCTTAGCCCGGAACATGAACAACTGCTGGGTGGGCGAGTAGATGGCGTTGGCCTCTATCGCACCGAAATCCCTTTTATGTTACAAAGCGGCTTCCCATCAGAAGAAGAGCAAGTTGCCCAGTATCAAGGCATGCTACAGCTTTACCCGCATAAACCTGTAACCTTAAGAACACTGGATATTGGCGCAGATAAACAACTGCCTTACATGCCCATTAGTGAAGAAAATCCTTGCCTGGGTTGGCGCGGTATTCGTGTCACCCTGGATCAGCCAGAGATATTTTTGATTCAAGTGCGCGCAATGCTCAGGGCTAATGCCGGTACCGGCAATTTAGGTATTTTATTGCCGATGATAACCAGTCTGGAAGAGGTTGATGAGGCCAAACGCCTTATTGATCGCGCCGGGCGCGAAGTTGAGGAAGTCTTGGGCTATGCATTACCCCAGCCAAAACTGGGGGTGATGGTTGAAGTGCCAGCCATGATTTTTATGCTGCCATACTTGAAATCTCGAGTCGATTTTATCTCGGTTGGCACCAACGATTTGACGCAATATTTGCTGGCGGTGGATCGCAACAATACCCGGGTTGCTTCGCTGTATGACAGCCTCCATCCTGCGATGCTACAAGTGTTGAATCATATTTTGACTCAAGCGACACAGTCCGGCTTACAGGTGAGTTTGTGTGGTGAAATGGCCGGCGACCCGATGGGTGCATTGCTGCTGGTTGGGCTGGGTTATCGTAATCTCAGTATGAATGGCCGCAGTGTGGCGCGCATAAAATACCTGCTGCGCAACATTGATTTGGCAGATGCGCAAGCACTGGCAGAGCGGGTGTTAGCGGCTCAAATGACCACGGATGTGCGCCATTTAACCGCGGCATTTATGGAGCGCAGAGGGCTGGGCGGGTTAATCCGTGGTGGGAAATAACCTTTCTTACTTGGTGTTGTCACCTTGTTAGCTGCTATTACTTACTCGAATACACTGGTTTAAGTCAGCTCAGCCGGATGATGAGTCTCTGATGAAGCCCTCTCTTCGGGCCGGGCGACAACGCCAATGAATTTGGTTATCCCCTAAATACATTAATCAGGGACTTATCAGGTGCAGCAGCAGCACTGTTTACAGAACTTTTCCTTCTGGCGCTCCCCAGAGTGATACTGGCCTATGCTATTATGCGCTACCTGAAGCCCTATTTGGGCAAGAACAATAGACATTTCGTGGTGATAGATGAGCAATAGCTATCTGGCGTTTCCTAAATTTGATCCGGTTATTTTCTCCCTCGGCCCGGTTTCCCTTCATTGGTATGGCCTGATGTACTTGGTGGGCTTCGTCTTCGCCATGTGGCTGGCGGTACGCCGGGCCAATAAACCGGGCAGCGGTTGGACTAAAGAAGAAGTCGAAAATCTTCTTTATGCTGGTTTCCTTGGGGTGTTTGTCGGTGGACGTGTCGGTTATGTGCTCTTCTATAATTTACCGCTGTTCCTCGATAACCCACTGTATTTGTTCAAAGTATGGGATGGCGGTATGTCATTCCACGGTGGCCTGATTGGTGTTATCTGCGTAATGATGTGGTTCGCTCGCCGCACTAAACGCCATTTCTTCCAGGTATCTGATTTTATTGCTCCTCTGATTCCATTTGGCTTAGGTGCTGGTCGTCTTGGTAACTTTATCAATGGTGAACTGTGGGGCCGTGTCACGACAGATGCCCCTTGGGCGATGTTGTTCCCAACTTCTCGCGGTGAAGATATTGCGATTGTCGCCGCAGACCCAGCGAAATGGCAGGCGATATTCAATCAATACGGCGTGTTGCCGCGCCATCCATCGCAACTGTATGAAATGATTCTGGAAGGGGTGGTGTTATTTATCATCCTTAACCTGTTTATTCGCAAGCCGCGCCCGATGGGCAGTGTCTCTGGTTTGTTCCTGATTGGTTATGGTGCGTTCCGGATTATTGTGGAATGTTTCCGCCAACCAGATGCTCAACTCGGCTTGTTCGACGGCGTGATCAGCATGGGGCAGATATTATCTTTGCCTATGATTCTGGCCGGTATCATTATGATGATTTGGGCGTATCGCCGTCCTACGCAACAACTTTCGTGAGGTAATATGAAACAGTATCTGGATTTGATGAAAAAAGTGCTGGAAGAAGGCACCCCTAAAGATGACCGCACTGGAACCGGAACAGTGTCAATTTTTGGGCATCAGATGCGTTTCAATTTACAAGACGGTTTCCCGCTGGTGACCACTAAAAAGTGTCATTTGCGTTCAATCATCCATGAGCTGTTATGGTTCCTCAATGGCGATACCAATATTGCCTATTTGAAGGAAAATAACGTCTCAATTTGGGATGAATGGGCGGATGAAAATGGCGACCTTGGCCCAGTTTATGGCAAGCAGTGGCGGGCATGGGGGGCAGCTGATGGTCGTAAAATTGACCAACTCAGCAATGTGGTTCAACAACTGAAACAAGACCCTAACTCCCGCCGTATTATTGTTTCTGCGTGGAATGTGGGTGAGTTGGATCAAATGGCACTGGCTCCTTGCCATGCTTTCTTCCAGTTCTATGTTGCTGACGGCAAGTTATCATGTCAGTTATATCAACGTTCTTGTGATGTGTTCCTCGGATTGCCATTCAATATTGCCAGCTATGCATTACTGGTGCATATGATGGCGCAGCAATGTGATTTAGAGGTTGGTGATTTTGTCTGGACTGGGGGCGATACGCACTTATACAGCAACCATATAGAACAAACTCACTTGCAATTAAGCCGCGAACCACGCGCATTGCCGAAACTGATAATCAAACGTAAGCCTGATTCATTGTTTGATTATCGCTTTGATGATTTTGAGATTGAGGGATATGACCCTCATCCTGGAATCAAAGCACCTATTGCTATCTAGTCCTCACCGGAGCCGTCGGCTCCGGTTTTTATCTCCCTCCAATAAATAAAAAATGCGAGCTGCCCCGCAGCTTTTACTGCATTTATGTCGCTACAAATAAAGTTTTGCGCACCTTTTCCACACCTGGTAACAGGGCGCTGGAACTCAAAATTCAGCGACGTAAACTCGCGGCATGGAAACTTACACATCTCTCAATAAAAGGCGCTTTATAAGACATCATCGTCTTATAAATGCTAGTGACCTTATAAAACAACAAGGCATCAGTCTTGTCGAGTTACTGCTGGTCATTGTCTTGGTCGGCACGATGGCTGCATGGGGGGCACAAAGTTGGCATCATTACCGGCAGCGGGAAAGGCTTGCAGACAGCGCACGCCAGCTACTAGCCTATTTAACTTACTTACAAGCTGGGGCTAATCGCGGTAACTACACCGCATTGTTGTGGGTACAGCCCAATGGGCAAGGCTGTTTGGGCAGTGGCGATAAACCCGTAATTCCCTGTTCCTCACTAGCCAGTCGGGTTTTTATTCCACCCTATCCAGATGTTGTGATTACACTTTCTTTGAATAAAGACATTGGCTTTTTTGGTGTGAGAAATACGGCGCAAGCAGGGAATATTCAGCTCAGTAACCCTGCTGGGCGTATTCGGTTGATTATCTCCAGCCGTGGGCGAATGCGGCTGTGTAGTGAAGGGCAATCAATCGCGGGTATTCATTTATGCAAATCATAACCAAAAGGCCAGTGACAGCAACATCAGGCCATTTGGGGCATAAATACAGGGCAGGTTTTACTCTGCCAGAAATGATGTTGGCACTGAGTATTGGTAGCTTGATTATTATGGCTGCCACGCAGACATTTCCCAAACTACGTAGGCAGATATCAGTATTGCAACAGCATTACCATCTGGAATTGGTACTGAACCAAGCGGTGACCGCACTGGAAAAAGATCTGCGCCGGGCAGGTTTTTGCCATGGTGAGTGTCAGGGAGAGGCGATGACCACACATCATTATCCAGGTGAGACGGCAAATTCTTGTTTGATAGTGGCTTATGACTTTAATCGCAATGGTCGGTGGGAGGGAGAGAAACATCAGGAATCCGAATATTTCGGGTACCGTTTGCGCAATAAGGCATTAGAAAGCCAGCGCGGAGAACTGAATTGCTCTGGTCGTGGCTGGGAGAAACTACTTGATCCACAAGAGGTTACTGTAATGCACTTTTCTGTTGAGCTATTGCCCTCGCAAACATTAGGGAAAGTCTATCTGGTGCAATTGGTCGGGCAAAAAACCGGTAACCCGGCAATTTATCATCAGATTACTTACAGGATCCGTGGGAGTAATCTATGACGCAGAATTATAATCATCAGCACGGGGGCAGTACCTTGGTGGCGATCGCGACACTTTTTGTTCTTGGTTTATTCCTGCTATCAGCATTACACCGACAATTAGATAATATTCAGCAAATTACGGCTGAAGAACAGCGCCATTTGCGGGCATTTAATCAGGCGGCGTCATCATTGAACTGGGGAATCCGGCAGAATTGGATATTTGCAATGCCATGGTCGGAGGGAGCGGCATGGCACTGTAACCATCAACAGCAATATGACTTAAAAGCCTGTATTAAACCGGCCTCGCTGACCGGTTTTTTTATCCTCAGAGGTGAAAGTCAATCTTATGGCCTGCCCTTGATGCTCTATCAGAGAGTCAAATTGCATGACAATAAAGGGCTCATCGGCGGTTATAAATTGATTAAGGATGCCCACGGCTGGTTAGATTTCTGCCCGGATAAGGATGCAAAATTTTGTACTGTTTGAAACTTGCACACCGCTGCAATCTTGCCAGATTTGCATGCCACACGACTGAACAGCGCGGATTTAGCCTACCAGAGGCCTTGATTGCAATGCTCTTTTTCTCAGTCTCGCTGCTGGGATTGCTGCAATATCATCAAGCACTTTTGCAGGGTTTTTCTTCTTTGTGGCAACAACGGCAGGCGTGGTCTGTGCTTAATCAGCATATTGACAGTGGCGGCGACGAGTTACCCTCAGAACCTCTTACCTCTGGCATGAAAGGCAACTGGCAATATCATCAAATTATGACTCAAGTTGATGGGGAATGCGCAGAGTTTAGCTTTACTCTGAAAATACGTGCTAAACAGAGTGCAGATTTAAGCCGCTGGTTTTGTTCTGGAAAAGAGAGTGGCTGACTCAAGTCAGTGATTTGGGTGAATGAGTGCAGCCAACACCGCTGCAACTCCAAGAACGAAGGGGAAGGATAATGAAGATAACCTATTGCGCTCCCTCATTATCAAGCTAGAGTATTAAACCTCAGGAAGTCTTCACAAATGACAATCTGCGGGTTTGTGCATTTATGGATATTTTCCACAGTACCTTAAGGGAGTCATCATGTTCACGGTCTATCATTCTAATCAACTGGATTTACTCAAAGCGCTAACAACCGCGCTGATAGAAAGAGAACCGTTGGATAATCCTTTTCAGCAAGAAGTGGTGTTAGTTCAAAGCCCCGGTATGGCCCAATGGCTACAAATGCAATTGGCGCAACAATTCAGTATCGCTGCCAATATTGAGTTTCCACTGCCCGCCACCTTTATCTGGGAGATGTTCACCCGTGTATTACCGGGGATCCCGAAGGAAAGTGCATTTAGCAAAGATGCCATGACATGGAAACTCATGTGGTTATTGCCCCAACTCTTAGATAACCCGGCATTTTCTCCGATGAAACGCTATTTAAGTGACGATAGCGATAAACGAAAAATTCACCAACTTGCTGCGCGGGTAGCTGACCTTTTTGACCAATATCTGGTGTACCGCCCAGAATGGCTTGAAAAGTGGGAACGTGGTCAACTGGTTGATAATCTTGATGATGCCCAGCAGTGGCAAGCTTTGTTGTGGGTCGAACTTACCCGCTATACCCGCCAGTTAGAACAACCAGAATGGCACCGAGCCAATCTTTATCAGCGTTTTATCCGCACGCTGCTTGAATCAGATGTGTGCCCCGCTGGGCTGCCAAAACGAGTATTTATTTGCGGCATATCTGCATTACCCCCAATCTATTTACAAGCCTTACAAGCACTGGGTAAACACATTGATATCCACCTGATGTTCACAAACCCATGCCGCTATTTTTGGGGGGATATTCAGGATTATGCTTTTTTGGCTAAATTGCAAAGCCGTAAACGTAGACATTATCGAGAAGCAACAGAAGTAAAACTGTTTCGCCAGCCAGAGCAGGCAGAACAGTTATTTAATGCCGATGGTGAGCAAGACCTCAGCAACCCGCTGTTAGCCTCTTGGGGGCGGTTAGGCCGAGATCATATGTATTTATTGTCTCAGGTTGATGATATTCAAGAAGTTCATGCTTTTGTTGATATTGAACCGGATAATCTATTACATGGTATTCAGCACGACATGCTGGAGCTAGAAGATCACGCGGTTATTGGCACCACTCCGGAAACGTTAGCTCATAGCGACCAAAAACGAGAGTTAGCACTCAAGGATCGCTCTTTGAGTTTACATGTTTGCCACAGCCCCCAGCGCGAAGTTGAAGTGCTGCAAGATAATCTGTTGCGATTATTAGCCGCTGATCCAGAGTTGACGCCACGTGACATCATTGTGATGGTGGCAGACATTGACAGCTATACCCCCTATATTCAGGCCACATTTGGCAATGCAACTGGGGAGCGTTATCTACCATTTGCGATTTCCGACCGGAAAGCCAGTCAGGCCCATCCCGCATTACAGGCTTTTATTACTCTGCTGGATTTACCCCAGAGTCGTTTTACTTCTGAGCAGGTATTAGCTCTGCTGGAAGTCCCTGCTTTAGCTAACAAATTTGGTATTACCGAGGATGGATTGCGCCGATTGCGGCAATGGGTTGGAGAATCCGGCATTCGTTGGGGATTGGATGATGACAATGTGCGGGAGCTAAACTTACCCGCAACAGGTCAGCATACCTGGCATTTTGGTATCACTCGCATGCTACTGGGTTATGCCATGGATAGCACCGCCGGAGATTGGCAGGGGGTGTTGCCGTATGACGAATCTAGCGGCTTAGCCGCAGAACTTGCTGGGCAATTGGCAGAGTTGCTGATGCAATTGAGTCAATGGCGACAGCAATTAGCTGAAGCTCGCGCCCTTAGTGAGTGGTCACCGCTGTGTCGCCAATTATTGGACTCCTTCTTTGAACCAGACGATGAAACAGACGCGGTTTTAGTCTTGATTGAACAACAGTGGCAGAAGGTTATCAGCTACGGCATCGCAGCCCAATATCCTGATATTGTGCCACTTAGTCTGCTACGGGATGAACTGGCTTCGCGCCTGGATAATGAGCGAATTAGCCAGCGTTTTCTTGCCGGGCCAATCAATTTTTGTACTTTAATGCCGATGCGTTCTATTCCATTTAAAGTTGTTTGCTTATTGGGAATGAATGATGGGATTTACCCACGAACCTTACCGCCACTGGGTTTTGATTTGATGGCAAAACAGGTGCGTCGTGGTGACCGCAGCCGCCGTGACGATGACCGTTATTTGTTCCTGGAGGCGCTGTTGTCAGCTCAACAACAGCTATATATCAGCTATATTGGGCGCTCGATTCAAGACAACAGTAAGCGCTATCCTTCAGTGCTGGTCAGTGAGTTAATTGAATACATTTCACAAAGTTATCACTTGCCGGGTGATGAAAAACTCAGTGCTGATGACAGCGCCAAGCGCGTGATTCAACATTTGCTTTGTTGGCATGCCCGCATGCCATTTTCGGTAGAAAACTTTATAAAAGGCAGTGAATTGCAGAGTTATGCTGCGGAGTGGCTCCCCTCTGCCGAATCCAAAGGGCATGCACACCCACAGTTTAATCAACCACTCCCCCCAGAGCACTTCCCTGAAATCACGCTGGATGAATTAATCCGCTTTTATCGCCACCCGGTGCGGGCATTCTTCCAGCTACGGCTGGGAGTGAACTTTGTCATTGATGAAACTGAGTTGCCCGATGAAGAGCCATTTACTTTAGATAATCTCAATCGCTATCAGTTTAATACTCAACTATTGAATGCGCTGATAGAAGAAAGTGATATCAATACGGTGTTTAGCCGTGCCCGTGCGGCGGGTAACTTGCCTTATGGTTCCTTTGGCGAGCTTTACTGGCAAAGTCAGCAAGAAGAAATGGTGCCATTAGCTGAACAAATTAGGGCTGAACGTAAAGAAAGCCAGAGTGTTGAGCTAAATATTGAATTTGGTGACACCCTGCTGACGGGGTGGATTCATCAGATTCAGGAGGACGGTTTAATTCGTTGGCGTCCTGCGACATTGAGTGCAGTCGATGGGTTGCTATTGTGGATAGAGCATTTGGTGTATTGCGCGGCGGGCGGTAAGGGTGAAAGCCGGATGTATGGACGTAAAGGGACGGCATGGCGCTATGGCCCTTTGGGGGGCGATGAAGCTTTGCACTATTTACAGCAGTTAATCTCCGGATATCAGCAAGGTATGTGCGAACCTTTGCTGTTGCTGAGTAAAAGTGGCTGGGCATGGCTGAGCCAATGTTATGACCGCGAGTCTGGCCAAATTTTATGGGATGAAGAGACACAAACTAAAGCCCGAATGAAACTTTTGCAGGTTTGGCAAGGAGACCAGCGGATCGCTGGGGAAGGTGAGGACAACTATATACAGCGGGTGTTCCGCCAGATGGATAATCAACATCTCGACATGATATTACACGAAACAGAACGTTATTTATTACCAATAGCCCGCCATAATAAGGCGTGAGAATGGGGCATTGTTTCGTAAGCTCGCTGGATTCGAAAAGATGAAGCGGAATATTCAATACAAGAAGCCGAAGACGTGTTTTAGCGGCAATTTTTGAAGGGTTAAGGGGAGAAACGGAATGCATAAACAATTTGCCCGGATCATTGGCATATTTTTCTTATTAGGTTTGCTAGCCCCCCAGAGTTGGGCTGCAACACCGGCGTGGCAACCCTTAGCAGAAGCCATTCACAAGAGTGAGCATGACCTGCGTAAATATCAGGCAATAAAATTGCCTAATGGTATGACAGTGTTGCTGGTGTCTGATGAACAAGCACCTAAGTCTTTGGCTGCACTCGCATTACCGGTAGGATCACTGGAAGATCCCAATAACCAACTGGGCTTGGCCCATTATTTGGAACACATGTTACTGATGGGGTCTAAACGTTTTCCGGAACCCGGCAGTTTCTCTGAGTTTTTGAAAAAGCATGGTGGTAGCCATAATGCGAGCACGGCTTCTTATCGCACTGCCTACTATCTTGAAATTGAAAATGATGCGCTGGCCCCAGCGGTTGACCGCTTGGCTGATGCTATTGCTGAACCTCTGCTAGACCCTATTAATGCTGATCGCGAACGTAATGCCGTAAATGCAGAGCTGACTATGGCCCGCTCCCGTGATGGCATGCGTATGGCCCAGGTGAATGCCGAAACCCTTAATCCAGCTCACCCGAGTGCGCGCTTCTCTGGCGGTAATCTGGACACCCTTAAAGATAAGCCTGATGGTAAATTACATGATGAGCTACTGAGCTTCTACCATCGTTACTATTCTGCCAATTTGATGGTCGGGGTGCTGTATAGCAATCAATCTTTGGAGAAGTTAGCACAATTGGCGGCGGATACATTTGGTCGTATCCCAAATCGAGATGCAACAGTGCCGCCGATTACTGTGCCAGCGGTAACTGCAGATCAAACCGGCATAATAATTCATTATGTTCCAGCTCAACCGCGTAAACAGCTAAAAATAGATTTCCGTATTGATAATAACAGTGCAGAATTTCGTAGTAAAACAGATACCTATATTAGTTACCTGATTGGTAATCGCAGCAAAGACACGTTATCTGACTGGCTCCAAAAACAGGGGCTGGCAGATGCAATCAATGCCGGAGCTGACCCGATGGTAGACAGAAATGGTGGTGTGTTCTCCATTTCTGTTTCACTCACCGATAAAGGCTTGGCAAAACGAGATGTGGTGATAGCGGCTATTTTTGATTACATCAATATGTTGCACAAAGATGGCATTAAAAAGAGCTATTTTGATGAAATCGCCCATGTGTTAAATCTGGATTTCCGTTATCCCTCAATTACGCGAGATATGGATTATATCGAGTGGCTGGTGGATATGATGCTGCGAGTGCCTGTCACACACGTGCTTGATGCGCCATATCTGGCGACACATTATGATCCGAAAGCCATTGCCGCCCGACTTGCAGAAATGACACCGGAAAATGCCCGAATCTGGTTTGTTAGCCCTGAAGAACCGCACAACAAAGTCGCTTATTTTGTTGCTGCGCCATATCAAGTCAATAAAATCAGCCCGCAAGAGATGCAAGAATGGCAGCATCTGGGGAAAGATATCCAGCTGACTTTACCGGCACTTAACCCCTACATTCCGGATAACTTCTCTTTAATCAAAGCCGATAAAGATATTACTCGTCCACAAAAAGTGGCAGAACAGCCGGGGTTACGGGTGTTTTACATGCCAAGCCAGTATTTTGCTGACGAACCTAAAGCTGATATCTCGGTTGCTTTTCGTAACCCGCATGCACTGGATACCGCTCGTCATCAGGTTCTTTTTGCCTTGACTGATTATCTGGCTGGCTTGTCTCTTGATGAACTAAGTTATCAGGCCTCTATTGGCGGGATAAGTTTCTCGACCACGCCAAATAACGGTTTATATGTCAGTGCGAATGGTTTCACCCAGCGGATGCCGCAACTACTCACCTCTTTGGTGGACGGTTATTCCAGCTTCACACCGACAGAGGATCAATTGGTACAAGCCAAGTCTTGGTATCGTGAACAATTGGAAGTGGCTGAAAAGGGCAAAGCTTATGAACTGGCAATTCAGCCAGCCAAGCTGCTATCTCATGTACCTTATGCAGAACGTAGCGAACGGCGCAAATTGTTGGACACAATTAGTGTGCAAGATGTAATAGCTTATCGCGATGATTTGCTTAAACAATCTGCTGTAGAAGTCTTGGCGGTTGGCAATATGACCGCCCAGCAGGTCACCTCGCTGACTGAATCACTGAAAAAACAACTCGGCTTGATAGGCACCATTTGGTGGACGGGCGAGGATGTGATTATTGATAAATCACAACTAGCTAACATGGAACGGCTTGGTAGTAGCTCTGATGCGGCGCTGGCGGCAGTTTATATCCCCACCGGTTATACCGAGATTAAAGGCATGGCATACAGTGCATTGCTGGGGCAAATTGTTCAGCCGTGGTTCTATGACCAATTGCGTACAGAAGAACAGCTTGGCTATGCGGTATTTGCTTTCCCTATGTCGGTTGGGCGTCAGTGGGGCTTGGGCTTCTTACTGCAAAGTAACAGCAAACAACCTGATTATCTTTACCAGCGCTACCAGGCCTTCTATCCACAAGCTGAAAAGCGCCTGCGTGAGATGAAACCCGCAGATTTTGAGCAATATAAGCAGGGGCTAATTAACCAATTACTGCAACGACCACAAACACTGACTGAAGAGGCCAGCCGTTACAGCAATGATTTCAGTCGTAATAATTTCGCGTTTGATACCCGCGAGAAGATGATTGCTCAGGTTAAGCTGCTGACTAACACGGCATTGGCGGATTTCTTCCAGCAAGCAGTTATTAAGCCACAAGGTTTGGCTCTACTGTCTCAAGTTAAAGGGTTAGGAGAAACAACTGGCGGGTATGCAGAGCTTAAGGGGTGGACGACCTATCCAACCACTTCAGCCTTGCAGGCGACCTTACCGCAGCAGGTATTGGCTCCATGACATCAAGGACTCCCCAGCGGCTGGAACCGCTAACGCTGCCCTTGTATGGCGAAAGGCTTATTGAAGCTTCAGCTGGTACCGGTAAAACCTTTACCATCGGGGTACTTTATCTCAGATTGTTGCTGGGGTTAGGTGGGGCGGCGGCGTTTCAGCGGCCCTTGATGGTAGAGGAAATCCTGGTGGTGACCTTTACCGAAGCCGCAACTGAAGAGTTAAGGGGGCGGATCCGCGATAATATTCATGAATTGCGGATTGCGTGCGTGCGGGGAGTCAGTGATGACCCAATGCATACAGCTTTATTAGCTGAAATCACCGATTTGAGTGAGGCCGCAGCACAGTTGTTGGCGGCTGAACGCCAAATGGATGAGGCCGCAATTTATACCATTCACGGCTTTTGTCAGAGAATGTTGGCAAATAATGCATTTGAATCTGGCATTTTATTTGAGCAAACATTGGTGCAGGATGAATTGCCATTGCGCAGGCAAGCCTGTGCTGACTTCTGGCGACGTCATTGCTATCCGCTGCCATTGGCTGTCGCAAGAGCGGTAAGTCAGGAATGGAGTGGCCCGGAAGCTCTGCTCAAAGACCTTTCTGCTTATTTACAGGGCGAGACACCAAAGTTTCGCCAAGCGCCCGATGAGGATGAAACATTACTCAGTCGGCATCAGCAAATAGTGGTGCAAATTGATGCAGTTAAAGCGCAATGGCGTGTTGCTGCACATGAGTTAGAGCCATTAATTAGCGGCTCTGGTGTTGATAAGCGCAGCTACAGTACCAAACATTTACCTAACTGGCTGGATAAAGTAGGTATCTGGGCCGAACAAGAAACCGGTGATTATCAATTACCTAAAGAACTGGAAAAATTTCGCCAATCAGTCTTATTTGAAAAAACCAAAAAAGGGGCGGCCCCCCAACATGCTCTATTCAATGCGATAGACCACCTGTTTGAGCAACCTCTGACGTTAAGAGATCTAATTTTAGCCAGAGCAATCAGTGAGATACGAGAAACCGTCCAACAGGAAAAACGCCAACGGGCAGAACTGGGGTTTGATGATTTGCTCAGTAAACTGGATGCGGCGTTACAGCAACCGGGTGGCGAGCTATTGGCTCAAACTATTCGTACTCGTTATCCCGTCGCAATGATTGATGAGTTTCAGGATACCGACCCACAACAATACCGTATTTTTCATACCCTCTATGGCGGTCAGGGTGATTGCGGTTTATTGCTGATTGGCGATCCTAAACAGGCCATTTATGCTTTCCGTGGTGCAGATATCTTTACCTATATTCGTGCTCGCTCTGAAGTAAGTGCCCACTACACGCTAGAGACAAACTGGCGTTCGTCTTTCCCGATGGTGCAATCAGTTAACCGGCTGTTTAGTTTGGTCAAGGTTCCGTTCTTATTTGAGCAAATCCCATTTATAAATGTGACCCCTGCTAAAAGAAATAGCCGGCTATCATTTGAAATAAAAGGGAAAAAACAACCCGCAATGTCTTTCTGGTTACAACCAGGTGAAGGGGTTGGCGTTAGTGAATACCAACAACTCATGGCGCGGCAATGTGCAGCTCAAATCCGGGACTGGTTAACTGCGGGTCAGCAAGGGCTGGCTCAATTAGTGACCGCATCAAGCTCAAGAGCGGTTCAGGCGTCGGATATCACCATATTAGTTCGCAGCCGGGCAGAGGCAGCACTGGTGCGTAATGCGCTAAGTGTTTTGGCTATTCCATCGGTTTATTTATCTAATCGTGACAGTGTGTTTGATACCGCAGAAGCCAAAGATTTATTGTGGGTATTACAAGCCGTTGTGGCACCAGAGCAGGAGCGGGCATTACGTAGTGCTATGGCTACGGGCATGCTGGGGCTGGACGCTAAAATGCTGGACGGCTTGAACCATGATGAGCGGGCTTGGGATGCATTGGTGGATGAGTTTGATGGTTATCGCCAGCATTGGCAGCGCCGTGGCGTGCTGCCCATGTTACGGGAGATGATGTCTCGGCGTCATTTAGCTGAAAACCTGTTAGCCACACCAGGGGGGGAGCGCCGGTTAACCGATTTGCTGCATCTTGGGGAGTTACTACAAGAAGCCGCATCACAGCTTGATAGTGAGCACGCACTAATCCGCTGGCTGGCACAGCAAATAGCGCAGCCAAACCCTCAGTCAGACAACCAACAACTCCGTTTGGAAAGTGATCGCCATTTGGTTCAGGTCATTACTATCCATAAATCGAAAGGGTTGGAATACCCATTAGTGTGGCTGCCTTTCGTGGGTAATTTCCGCCAGCAGCAGGATGTGCTTTACCATGATCGCCACAGCTTTGAAGCATTACTTGACCTGAATGCAGATGAAGAAAGTCAGGCTTTGGCGGAAGAAGAACGTTTAGCCGAAGACTTAAGGCTATTATATGTTGCTCTCACTCGTGCGGTTTATCATTGTAGTTTAGGTATTGCGCCGCTGATTAAAGGCGGGCGGAAAAAGCAGGGTGACAGTGACATGCATCTCAGTGCCTTAGGCTATCTGGTGCAACAGGGGCAGGTGGGAAATGCTCAATATCTGGGCGAAAAACTTGCTGAACTAGCCGCACTCGCGGGGGGAGATATTTCTGTTTCTCATGCGGGGCAACTGGATGAAACCCCCTGGCAGCCGAAGACCGCAGATTTACCCGCACTGGCCGCGTGTCAGTTTAGTCGGCAAGTACATGATTATTGGCGTGTTACCAGTTACTCTGGGCTTCAGCAGCAGGGTTCCAGTAAGGGCAGCATATCACCGCCATTAAATGTGCTATTGCAAGAGTTATTGCCACGGCTGGACACAGATGCAGCCGGTGAACAGGCCCCAATAACCGAGGCGCAGTTTACTCCTCATACCTTCCCACGTGGTGCCGCACCGGGGACTTTCCTACACGATTTACTCGAACCCTTGGATTTTAGCCAGCCGATTGAACAGGCGTGGCTTACCGAACAATTGCAGCTGCAAGGATTTGGCGAGCAATGGTCAGATATGCTGTATCAGTGGCTAAATGACATTGTACAAGTCCCACTAAATGAAACCGGGGTGACACTGGCAGGATTGACGCCACAGAGCAAGCAGGCAGAATTACAATTTTATCTGCCAATTGATTCTTTGCTGCAAGCCCGCGAGCTAGACACCTTAATCAAACACTATGACCCATTGTCCCGCCAGTGTCCTGCATTGGATTTTCAGCAAGTCCGGGGGATGCTCAAAGGGTTTATTGACCTGGTTTTCTGTTGGCAGGGCAAGTATTACTTGCTGGATTACAAATCCAATTGGCTGGGGGAAGACAGCAGTGCTTATACCGCCGAGGCGATGGCTCAAGCTATGGCCGAGCACCGCTATGATTTGCAATACCAACTTTATACTCTGGCATTACACCGCTATTTGCGCCATCGGTTGGGCGATTATGATTATCACCGCGATTTTGGTGGTGTCATTTATCTCTTCCTGCGTGGCGTCGATAAACAACATCCGGGGAATGGTATTTTTAGTTGTCGCCCAGAGCGGGAGTTGATTGAAGGCATGGACTCTTTATTCAGCGGTCGTGAAATAGACCGGCATCTCAGCGATATAAATAGTGTTGCTCCAACGGATGAGGGCACATCAATATGATGAGGCTATTGGAACAGGCAGTTCGTGACCACTTACTGCGCCCACTGGATATCCAATTTTCGCGAATGATTGCTGGTGAGAATGACCCCATGCTGCAATTGGCCGCCGCTATTCTCAGTGCTGAAGCGGGTGCTGGGCATGTGTGTCTGCCATTAAGTTATTTACAACCAAATCAATTGTTGGGTGGGCGGCACTCTGAGTTATCACAGGCATTGTGGCAGGCTGCGGGCGCGCCCGATACATTACAGTGGTCACTGGCGCTAAATAACTCCGCGGCCATTAGTGACGGTTCGCAACCAACGCCATTAGTGCTGCAAAATGACCGTTTGTATTTGCAACGTATGTGGCAGTACGAAGGGGATGTGGTGCGCTTTATTGCCAGTGATAATTCGGCCACATTCATTAATGAAACCAGAGAGGTAAACGAAACATTATTACGGGAAACTCTCGACAGACTCTTTGGGGTGGCTGGCACCGAGGTTGATTGGCAAAAAGTGGCCGCCGCTGTAGCCGCTACTCGTCGAATTTCCGTGATTTCTGGTGGGCCAGGCACAGGAAAAACGACCACCGTGGCCAAGTTATTGACCGCATTAATACAACTTAGCCAAGGGCAACGTTTACGTATTCAACTTGCCGCCCCAACCGGTAAAGCTGCCGCGCGTTTGACTGAATCACTCGGGAATGCGATTCGCCAGCTCCCACTGACTGAAGCAGATCTCAAGTTATTTCCAGAACAGGCATCCACATTGCACCGCTTACTGGGCGCTCAACCTAATAGCCAGCGGCTGCGCTACCACCAAGGCAATCCATTAAACCTTGATGTGCTGGTTGTTGATGAAGCCTCGATGGTGGATTTGCCGATGATGGCGCGGTTAATTGCAGCATTACCCGCCAAGGCTCAGGTGATTTTTCTCGGCGACCGTGACCAATTGGCCTCGGTGGAGGCCGGGGCGGTTTTGGGTGATATTTGCCGCTTTGCTGAATTAGGTTACAGCCAGGTACGGGCCGAACAATTAACTCGCTTAACGGGATGCACATTGACGGGGAGTATCCCTATTGGTGATGTGCAGACCGATACTGTGAATGTCCGCGATAGCCTGTGTTTGCTGCGTAAAAGCTATAGGTTTGATGAAAAGTCGGGTATCGGGCAGTTGGCTTTGGCGATTAATGCGGGGCGATATCGAGATGCATTATCCGTTTTAAATGGCACATATTCTGATATCAAACTCTTGTCTTTAGCCGATGCAGATGACTATCAGGTTTTACTGGAAGACTGTGCAGCGGGCTATCAGCACTATCTTCAACTGGCCACTGCGGGTGCGCCTGCGGCTGAGGTGCTCGCCGCATTTGGTCGTTATCAACTGCTGTGTGCATTACGTTCCGGGCCATTTGGTGTCAGTGGCTTAAATGAGCGGATTGAACAGTTATTGCATCGTAAGCGGTTAATTGAACGCACGCCAGGGCCTTCAGGGCGCTGGTATCTTGGGCGGCCAGTGATGATTGGGCTTAATGACAGTGCGCTTGGCTTATTCAATGGCGATATTGGTATTGCGTTAAATGATCCCGAGGGCGAGTTGCGGGTGCATTTCCAGCTACCTGACGGCAATATAAAATCAGTGCAACCCAGCCGTCTTCCCAGCCATGAAACCGCCTATGCCATGACAGTGCATAAATCTCAGGGGTCAGAGTTTGAGCATACCGCATTGGTATTGCCTAATACTTTTATGCCAGTGTTAACCCGAGAACTGGTTTATACCGCCATTACCCGCGCCCGCCAGCGCTTAACACTGTATTGCAGTGATGGGGTGTTGAGTCAGGCAATTCGCACACCAACACTTCGTCTGAGTGGATTGGTTGAGCGCCTCAATGAGTTGAAGAAATTAGGCTAAACAGACTGCTGATAAAGTCGATTGAAGGGAAAAGGAGCCGGATAGGTCGTAACGGCCTAAGCCGCTGGAGCGCCGCTCGGTGCCGTCAGCCAGCCCGATTTGTCATCAGCTTTAAGGGGCCGTAGCCCCTTAAAGTCGTCAATCAACAGCTACAAATCAGCCAGTAGAATTTTTGAACGGCGTTGATAGTTATACAATTCCTGCTTTTGAATCGGTAAAACCTCAACCTCAGCAGGTGTAAAACCGCGCTCCTGGAACCAATGAATGCTGCGAGTGGTCAACACAAACAGTTTTTTAAGGCCCATTTGGCGTGCTTGATTTGCCACCCGCTTGAGTAGCATTTCCCCACGGGACGAGCTGCGATAATCAGGATGCACTGCAACGCAGGCCATTTCACCGATTTGCTCTTCAGGGAAGGGATAAAGCGCCGCACAGGCAATGGTCAGATTATCGCGCTCAATAATGGTGAACTTATCAATTTCCATTTCAAGTTGTTCACGTGAGCGGCGCACCAAAATTCCTTGTTGTTCGAGTGGGCGAATCAGCTCTAATATGCCACCAATATCATTAATGGTGGCGCGGCGAACTTGTTCCGCACTTTCCATCACAATCTGAGTGCCAATACCATCACGGGAGAACAGTTCTTGCACTAAAGCCCCATCTTCTTGATAACTCAGTAAATGGCTGCGGCGCACACCACTGCGGCAGGCTTTTACGGCACCACGCAGAAAACGTACTGTTCCCGAGTTGTAATCATCTTCCAGCTCCAGATCTTCAATCCGCTTTTGTGCATCATTCGGGAACAGTTCTGAAATAATATTGCCTTCACTGTCGGTCACCCCTTGGGAGGAGCAGAAACCAATCATCTTTTCAGCTTTAAGTTTAATCGCCAGCTGAGTGGCAACTTCTTCAGAGGTCAGATTAAAACTCTCGCCGGTAACAGATACCGCAACTGGCCCCAATAACACGATAGCGCCATTATCTAGCTGACGATGAATCGCCTCCTCATCAATTCGGCGGATCCGCCCGCTGTGGCAATAATCAACACCATCATCCACCCCCAGGGGTTGGGCAATGATAAAGTTGCCGCTAACGACATTAATGTGTGCGCCTTGCAGCGGGGTATTATTCAAGCTCATCGATAGTCTTGCAGTGATATCCAATTGCAATAAACCTGCGGCTTGCTTAACCATCTCCAGAGTTCGGGCGTCGGTCACCCTAGTATGTTTGTGATAAATAGGTTCGTAGTTATGCTGCGCTAAATTGCTGTCTATTTGTGGGCGGGCACCATATACCACGACCAAGCGGATCCCCAGACTATGCAATAGCCCTATATCATTGACGATGCTCGAGAAGTTTTCATGTTCAATCGCCTCGCCACCCAGCATGACAACAAATGTCTTGCCGCGGTGCGCATTTATATAGGGAACTGAGTGGCGAAATCCTTGAACCAGTTCAGTACTACGTTCCTTCACGGCAGACCCTCTTTTGAATTTTTATTCGCTATTTTTGTATTTTTATTCTTTTTTGACCAAGATGGCAAGCAGGAAATTGCTATTAAATGCATATGTATGGCACATGCGCATTAATAAATTGAATAACATAAAAATGTTTTTCTAATGACAGCGCGAGGTCGATTAGTTAAAGTTTTTGTTCGCTAATTTTTTTGTTTGGTTTTTATTCATATTTTGGTAGTTACTTTGGAGTTACATGGCAGATTCAAATCATAATTCTGGGCGTCGTCGTCTACTGCAAGGTGCTGCTGCAGCCTGGATGCTAACTGTCACCCGGGTCGGATTTGCTGCTTCCTCACATGTGATTGCCGTCAGGGTTTGGCCCTCGTCAACTTATACTCGAGTTACATTGGAATCCAATACACCGCTTAAATATCGCCAGTTCGCCCTGACTAATCCAGATAGGATTGTGGTTGATATTGAAGGTGTGCATCTCAATAGCGTACTGAAAGAAATCAGCAATCAGGTGCAGTCTGGTGATCCTTACTTGAAGCAGGCGCGAGTAGGGCAGTTTGATAAAAATACTGTCCGGCTGGTATTGGAACTGAAGCAAAGCATCAGCCCGCAACTCTTTACTCTTAAACCCTTTGCTGAGTTCAAAAACCGCTTAGTTGTTGATTTGTATCCACAAGAGGGGAGTGCCTCGGCTGAAGATGACCCGCTGTTGGCATTATTAGAGGATTACAATAAAGGTAATGTGGAGCGGACTTTGCCGGCAGAAGCACCTAAAGCGGGTAAAGCAGGGCGAGACAGGCCAATTGTTATCATGTTAGACCCAGGGCATGGCGGCGAAGATCCCGGTGCTATTGGGCGAAATAAAACCCGCGAGAAAGACATTGTGCTGCAAATAGCCCGCCGGTTGCAGGCATTGATAAAAAAAGAAGCGAATATGCGGGTATTTATGACCCGCAATGAAGATGTCTTTATCCCATTGAAAGTTAGGGTCGCTAAAGCTCGCAAGTTGCGGGCAGATTTATTCATTTCAATTCATGCTGATGCCTTTACCAGCCAGGCCGCCAGAGGTTCTTCGGTGTTTGCGTTATCGACCAAAGGGGCAACCAGTACCGCCGCCCGTTTTTTGGCTCAAACACAGAATGAAGCTGACCAAATTGGTGGCGTCAGTAAGAGCGGTGACCGCTACCTTGACCATACCATGATTGATTTGCTGCAAACCGCGACTATCAATGACAGCCTTAAGTTTGGTAAAGAAGTGCTGAACCGCATGGGGAAAATTAATAAACTGCACAAAAACAGTGTTGATCAGGCCGGTTTCGCGGTATTGAAAGCACCGGATATTCCGTCAATCTTGGTTGAAACAGCGTTTATCAGTAATTTGGAAGAAGAGCGGAAATTGCGAACCAGCCGTTTTCAGCAGCAAGTGGCCGAATCCATTTTTGCCGGTATCAAAGCGTATTTTGCTAATGGCGGTGCTATGGCAAGGGTTTAAACATGATTGATTAATTTACAGCGGGGCTGGGATTGCCCTGGCTGGGGAGATTGAAAGCCAGAAACAAAAAAACACCCTTGAGGGTGTCTTATGGCGATATAAACATGATTAAGAATTGGTTGCGGGGGCCGGATTTGAACCGACGACCTTCGGGTTATGAGCCCGACGAGCTACCAGGCTGCTCCACCCCGCGTCCGTCATTACATTTTTTGCTGTTTTCACAGCTGCACATCCACTTCTAACCGCTATTGTACTTATTTCGTCTTAACTTTCAAGACTATCGAACAACATTTGATACTGCTGGTAGACAGTATCGGTTGGTTGCGGGGGCCGGATTTGAACCGACGACCTTCGGGTTATGAGCCCGACGAGCTACCAGGCTGCTCCACCCCGCGTCCGATTGAGCGCACTATACTCTGGATGAGATCTGTTGCAAGTAGTTTTGCCACTTAATTATGGTAAATAGGTTTTTTCGATTAATTTATCAACTATCTGTTTCCTTTTTCCCCATAATGACATCAAGGGATTTTTTTCTACCTGCTGATTCCTTTATCTATAGGCGTTTGTTATCGTTCGCCGGTAGATAAAATCCAGTAGATAAAATAAGTAAGAGAAGAGAAGGCGTGAAATGACAAGTCGTTGGGGCAAATACCTACTGAGTGGAATAATGATTGCTGTTCTGGCTGGTTGCCAGTCGCGGCCAACCGATCATGGGCAGCAATATAAAGATGGGCGTCTGGAGCAATCACTGCAACTGGTGAATGAACCAAACGCGACAGGTAAGCCAGTCAATGCAAAAGATTATTCTGATCAGGTGAAAGTGATTAACCAATCTTCACCGGGTCTGTATAGCCGTAATAGTAATACATTTAATGCGGTTGAAAACTGGATGTTGGCTGGGGCTGATCCCAGTAAATTAAGTTTGTTTGGTTTGAATGCTTATCAGATGGAAGGTGTCGATAATTTCGGTAATGTGCAATTTACCGGCTATTACACCCCGGTGTTGCAGGCCCGCTATACACCACAAGGTGAATTCCGCCACCCCCTTTATCGTATGCCTGCTAAGGGTAAAGGTCGTTTACCCAACCGCGCGGCAATATATTCAGGTGCATTGGATAACCGTAACTTAGCTATTGCCTACACCAATTCGTTGGTGGATAACTTTATGATGGAAGTGCAGGGCAGCGGTTATATTGATTTTGGTGATGGTCAACCACTGACTTTCTTCGGATACGCGGGCAAAAATGGTCATGCTTATCGCAGTATTGGCAAAGTGCTGATTGACCGCGGTGAAGTTGCCAAAGCGGATATGTCGATGCAAGCTATTCGCCATTGGGCTGAAACCCACAGTGAAGCTGAAGTGAGAGAGTTGTTAGAGCAGAATCCGTCTTTTGTCTTCTTCAAACCGGCAATGTATGCGCCAGTTAAAGGGGCCAGTGCGGTGCCACTGATTGCCAAAGCGTCGGTAGCTTCTGACCGCTCACTTATTCCACCGGGCACCACCTTGTTGGCTGAAGTGCCTTTGTTGGATAATCAGGGGAAATTTACCGGCCAATATCAGATGCGGTTGATGGTTGCGCTGGATGTAGGCGGAGCAATTAAAGGCCAGCACTTTGATATCTATCAGGGTATTGGGCATGAAGCAGGTCAGGCTGCTGGTTTCTACAACCATTATGGCCGCGTTTGGGTACTGAAAAATGCCCAAAGCAGTGGGCCACTGTTTACTGCCTATCAAGGTGATAAAACAGCGACTCCAGCTAATACGGGTTCGTCACTGTTGGTGAGTAATAAGTAAACAGGTAATTTAAGCACTTTTCATTTTTCTAAGGCGGCTAATTGGCCGCTTTTGCATTGGTATTATTTTTCTACGTTATAAAGGTAACAAATCTATGAGCACAACCTATTCCGAAGCTTACCAACAGCGGTTTGGTGGCATTGCTCGCCTCTATGGGCAGCAGGCACTGGCGCTTTTTTCACAATCACATGTTTGTGTTATCGGTATTGGTGGTGTGGGCTCATGGGCCGCAGAAGCACTGGCACGTACAGGAATTGGTGCGATTACATTGATTGATATGGATGATGTTTGCGTTACTAATACTAATCGCCAGATCCATGCTTTGCGGCACAATGTTGGTCAGGCTAAAACCGAAGTCATGGCAGAACGTATTCTTGCCATCAATCCGGAATGCCAAGTGACATGTATTGATGATTTTATTACCGCAGATAATGTTGCACAGCTTTTAGATAACAATTTTAGCTATGTTATTGATGCTATTGATAGTGTGCGCCCCAAAGCCGCGCTGTTGTCCTATTGCCGCCGCTATAAAATTCCCGTGGTGACGACCGGTGGGGCCGGCGGGCAAATCGACCCGACGCGCATTGAGGTGGTTGATTTGGCGAAAACGATTCAGGATCCGTTGGCGGCAAAGCTGAGGGAAAGGCTAAAAAACGATTTCAAGGTAGTGAAAAACAGCAAAGGCAAACTGGGAATTGACTGTGTTTTCTCCAGCGAACCCTTGGTTTACCCTCAGAGCGATGGGTCGGTGTGTGCCTCTCGCAGTACAGCTGAAGGGCCGAAAAAGATGGATTGCACTTCAGGTTTCGGTTCGGCAACGATGGTCACCGCCACCTTTGGTTTTGTCGCGGTGTCTCATGCATTGAAAAAAATGATGGCGAAGGCGGCTCGTCAGGCGCAGTAACCACAGCTAATAACCCTATAATTTCAAGAGCTAAGGGTATATTGAGTCGCAATCGCCTGTACCGCCTGGGCCAGCGCCTGCAAACCGCTGGCACGTGAAGTGCTTAATTGCTGGCGCAATCCCAATTGGTCAAACAGCGCTAAGGGATCTTCAGCCAGTACCTGCTGTGGGGTTTTACCTTCCACGGCGGTCAGAATGACGGCCAGTAGCCCTCGAACAATTCGGCCTTCGCTATCGCCGTAGAAATGTAAACGGCCATCCGGCAGACGTTGATGCCCGAGCCACACTCTATTTTCACAACCCGTCAGCTCCAACTCTTGCTGTTTTAATGACTCAGGTAATGGTGGGAGTTGTTTGGCCAGCAAAATTAATTGGCGGTAGCGGTCTTCCCACTGCTTATGAGCGCTGAATGTTTCGAGCAAATTTGCAGCAGTAATATCCTGACCAAATGGGTGTGGGGCAATCATCATTTTCTCGTTTTATAACAGGTTGATATTTATCGATATTATTTTTGATAAACACTTAATCTTGTAATAATTTCAACGCCTTGGCTATCGCCGCGCACAGTGCGTCAACATCGTCCACCGTATTGTAAGGGGCAAATGAGGCGCGCAAGCTGCCACTCACGCCCAATGCGGTCATTAAGGGTTGTGCACAATGTTGCCCGGCCCGCAAGGCAATACCTTGTTCAGCCAGTAATGTCACTAAATCACTGTGGTGAATGCCAGCAAAAGTAAAGGCCAGCAAGCTTGATTGTTGGCAACGGAAGCTGCGAAAACCCGCTAATTTTGCCAGTTTACTTTCTGCCAATGTTGCCAGATTTTGGCTATAAATTTCGGCCTCTTCCAAATCAATATGCTCGAGCCAACTTAGAACTGCGGATAAACCTATTACGCCGGCGATATTAGGCGTGCCCGCTTCAAAACGGTAGGGAACTTCATGAGGGGTAAAACCACTAAATGAAGCATGGGTCAGCATTTTTCCGCCACCTTGCCATGCGGGCATTTCGGCCAGAAGCTCAGGTTTCCCGTACAGTACGCCAATGCCGGTCGGCCCATACAATTTGTGGGCAGAAAAAGCATAGAAATCAATATCAAGAGCTTGAACATCTGCCGGATTATGAACAATTCCTTGCGCGCCATCGACTACCACAACACAGTCATATTGATGGGCAAGTTCAATTGCCTGAGCCAATTGTGGGCTGCCGCCCGTCACATTCGACATCTGCCCCAGTGCGAATAAACGCGTTTTATGGCTGAGTAACTGCGGTAATTGCTCTAAATCGGGCAGCCTATCTTGGCCTAAGGGTAATTTAATTATTTTAGCACCCGTTTGCTCGGCAACCATAAGCCAGGGTATTAAGTTCGCATGATGTTCTGCTTCGCTAACAATAATTTCATCCCCAGCTTGCAGGCGGGGGCGGGCATAGCTTTGCGCGACCAGATTAATGGCCTCGGTCGTGCCTCGTGTCCATATGATACTTTCTGCTTCTGCCGCATTAATAAAGTCAGCGACTTGCTGACGGGTTTCTTCAAAACGCACCGTCAATGACATAGCGGATTGATGCTGGCTACGATGTACAGTCGCGGAATCCTGCTGATAAAACAACTGGGTAGCATCAATCATGGCACGCGGTTTTAGAGCTGTTGCCGCACTGTCCAGATAGATTACTTCTTTGTTGATTGCCGGGAATTCCTGGCGAAAATCCGTTGGATTAAAAGCCTTCATACTGTCGTTCGCATCCTTTGATGTACTTCGGAACTGTCTCATTTTGCCCATAATTAGCCCGCTAATGACTCGGGAGGCTGGCAATATGTCACAAGCTAGTTATGCTGAATAGTATTAGGCGAAACCATTCGCCTGGTAGTTAAAACGATTTTTTCAGCATTTTAATCTGCAAGGAGTCACTCATGAAAAAGACAGCTACTGTAATTTCTGCACTTATGCTCACTTTTACCTTAGCAGGTTGTTCAAGTAACTATGCCATGCACACTAATGATGGTCGCACTATAGTTGCTGATGGTAAACCTAAAGTAGATGATGAAACGGGGATGATAAGCTATATCGATGCTAATGGCACCGAGCAGCAAATTAACCGCTCAGAAGTAAAGGAAATGGCCGAGAGTAAGTAAATTGCCGTGAATAGACGCCAGGTTCGGCGGGAAACCCTTAGCAACAACTTAAATTTAAGCTTTAACTCTGTAGTGGACAAAGTGGCGCTTACATTTAGTTTTTGAAAATAAGTCAGTTCTAAAAAAAGGGTAAAAAAAAGCACCGCTAAAATAGCGGTGCTGCATAAAATCACTATGGACAGACAGGGTAAATGTACAGGAAGTGAAAAAAAACAGTAGCTTAGCTACTATGTCTGGTACACCAGACCATTTGCAAACACAACATCACAACCACAAAGCCAAAAGCATTTCAGTACCTGGATACTAAACCTACTTTTCGTTCCGGCTTAGGAAGTGCCGCCACTATAGGTATTTACTGGCACATCCTCAATGGACAATTTATAATGTCTCGGATTACAAAAACTAATAAGTAAACAAAGGGTTTCATCTGGCGATGAGCCGTTATAAAAAAGTATCCAATTCATGTCAAAACGATTACCACCACTGAATGCCTTGCGGGTTTTCGATGCGGCCGCACGCCACCTGAGTTTTACTAAAGCGGCTGATGAATTATTTGTTACTCAAGCAGCGGTTAGCCACCAGATAAAGTCACTGGAGGATTTCCTTGGGCTAAAATTGTTCCGCCGTCGTAACCGCTCTTTGCTGCTGACGGAAGAAGGTCAGAGTTACTATCTTGATATCAAAGAAATTTTCACCTCCATCAATGAAGCTACGCGTAAATTACAGGCCCGCAGTGCGAAAGGTGCCCTGACAGTTAGCCTTCCCCCCAGTTTTGCTATCCAATGGTTGGTTCCTCGTCTTTCTGGATTTAATGCCGCTTATCCTGGGATTGATGTCAGGATCCAGGCGGTTGATCGGGAAGAAGATAAGCTCGCCGATGATGTCGATGTGGCGATATTTTATGGTCGGGGAAATTGGACTGGTTTGCGAACTGAACGTTTGTATGCCGAATTCTTGCTCCCCGTGTGTGCGCCGAGCTTGTTAATGGGCGAGCATGGATTAAAAGTACCGGCAGATCTGGCTAATCACACTCTATTGCATGATACTTCCCGCCGAGATTGGCTGGCCTATACCCGTCAGTTGGGTGTTCCGCAGATTAATGTGCAGCAAGGCCCAATATTTAGCCACAGTGCCATGGTGGTTCAAGCCGCAGTTCATGGGCAAGGTATTGCGCTGGTGAATAACGTGATGGCGCAGTCTGAAATCGAAGCCGGGCGCTTGGTGTGCCCATTTAATGATGTGCTGGTGAGTAAAAATGCTTTTTATCTGGTTTGTCATGACAGTCAGGCAGAACTGGGTAAAATAGCCGCCTTCCGTCAGTGGATACTGGCAAGAGCTGCCAGTGAGCAGGAAAAATTACGTTTTCGCTATGACAACTGAGTAACCACAGCCTCTGTTTAGTCGGGTATCTGTTTGGTAATGACAAACCCATTCACGATGGTAATCCACCACGGTAAAATGCTTATTGTTGGGCGATATAACTGTATCTAATTAAGGTTAATGACGATGAATGGTCGTTTAATGCTGATATTTGCCGCTCTGAGTGGTTTTTTCTATGTTGCTTTCGGTGCCTTTGGTGCTCATGTATTGAGTACCACTTTGGGGCCGAATGAGATGGCTTGGATTCATACCGGGCTTGAGTATCAGGGATTCCATACCTTGGCAATCCTGGCATTAGCTGTTGCCATGCAGCGGCAGATAAGTATTTGGTTTTACTGGAGTGGAGCCTTGTTAGCGCTCGGAACTCTACTCTTTAGTGGCAGTTTATACTGCCTGGCTCTATCGCACCTGAAACTGTGGGTATATATCACGCCAGTGGGCGGAGTATGTTTTCTGGCGGGATGGATTTTGATGTTGATTGGCGCGCTGCGTCTAAGAAAAAGGGCAGAACGCCATGAATAATAAAATTGCTTTGTATTGCCGCTCTGGTTTTGAAAAAGAATGTGCGGCAGAGATTACCGCGAAGGCTGCACAGCTCGAAATCTTTGGTTTTGCACGGGTAAAAGATAATAGCGGCTATGTGCTATTTGAATGTTATCAGTTGGAAGATGCGGATCGTTTGATTCGCGAAGTGCCATTCCGCGAATTAATTTTTGCCCGCCAAATGATGGTGGTGGGTGAGTTATTGAAAGATTTGCCGCCGGAAGACCGTGTTTCTCCTATTGTTGGTATGTTGGTCGGTGTGGTTGAAAAAGCCGGTGAGCTGCGTGTTGAAGTTGCTGATACCAATGAAAGCAAAGAGTTACTTAAGTTTTGTCGCAAGTTAACGGTGCCGCTGCGTAATGCCCTGCGCGAGCAGAAAATTCTGTCTGCCCGTGAAAATGCTCATCGCCCCGTGGTGCATGTCTTCTTCATCGCGTCTGGCTGTTGCTATGTGGGATATTCCTATAGCAACAATAACTCGCCATTCTATATGGGTATTCCCCGGCTGAAGTTCCCATCAGATGCACCAAGCCGCTCAACCTTAAAACTGGAAGAAGCTTTCCACGTGTTTATCCCTGCGGATGAATGGGAAGAGCGTTTAGCCAGTGGTATGCATGCTGTCGATTTAGGTGCTTGCCCAGGGGGGTGGACTTATCAATTGGTGCAGCGCAGCATGATGGTTCAGGCCATTGATAATGGGTCAATGGCGCAAAGCCTGATGGATACCGGGCAAGTGACACATCATCGCGTTGATGGTTTTAAATATGAGCCAACCCGCAGCAATATTTATTGGTTAGTCTGCGATATGGTTGAGAAACCGGCCAAAGTGACCCAACTTATCATTAAGTGGATGGTGAATGGCTGGTGCCGCGAAGCTATTTTTAACCTGAAATTGCCGATGAAAAAGCGTTTTGAAGTTGTTTCAGAAAATCTGGAAATGTTGGATGAACAACTGAAAGAAAATGGCATTAATTCCCATATTCAGGCCAAGCAGCTTTATCATGACCGTGAAGAAGTCACTGTGCATGTGCGCCGTATTTGGTCTGGTGTTCCGGGCCGTCGTGATGAGCGCAATTAGTCTCTAACTTAATTAGTCTCTAACTTAGGGGGTTAGCTACGCGGACTCAACCTGCTAATCGGGGTGAGTTCGCATGCCGCCACCTGCAATGCCAATGACTTTGGTTAGGGCGTTATATCTAAGGGGCCAATGGGCTCCTTAGTTTTTTATGCTGCTATCATTTATGCAAACGTAGCTGCTGCAAATTGCCGTTTAATGGTAAGTCCGTTTTAAGTGTGGCAATTTGTTTGCAAATAAAAGCCATTTCCTGATGCTGCTGCAATTTCTTGCGCCATTTCTCCGGTACTGAATCTAGCCCTTGATAGAGCTCTTCCAGGCTATTGGCTTGTTGCAATAACAGTGCCGCAGTTTTTGCGCCAATACCTGCAACACCAGGGATTTTACTGCTGCTTATTCCGGCCAGCCCCCAATAATCAGGTAATTGATGCGGTGACACGCCAAACTCTTGCTTGACGAACGGCATATCCAACCAGCGTTTTTGGAAATAATCTCGAATTTGTATATTGGGTGCTAATAGCTGACAGTAGCCTTTGTCAGTCGAAACGATAGTGACCTGATGCCCAGCCCCACTAACTTTTACCGCTAACGTTGCGGCCAGGTCATCGGCCTCATTTCCCGGTGAATGCCAACAATTAACCCCTAATGACATAAATGCATCACGGATCTGGGGCATTTCCTGTTGCAGGTTGTCTGGCATTGGCGAGCGGCCAGCCTTGTAATCAGGGAGGCAATGGTGACGCCAGCTATCAGCACGGTCATCCTCATCAAAAACCGCCACCACATGAGTCGGCTGGCTGTGCTGTAGCAATTGTTGTAACCCATGCTGACAAGCATTAATACAAGGTGACCCTTGCACCGCATGAATGCGACGAATCAGGTTAAGGGCATCAACGATAAGAAGGTGGATTTGCATGACCTGTCTTGAACAGTTATTGAATCAGAGTGATATCGGGCAGTGTCAGCCAGTATATTCAGTGCCAGCACTGCCCGGTGAAGGTGATTTAACTGCAGTTTCTTAACTACAGTTTCTTAACTACCTTTCTTAACTACAAATTTCATAGCAAGGTGTGTAAGCACTGCCCGGTAATTTCATGCGATGCTGGGCAATAAAACCTTGTAACAGTTGATCCATTTGCTTCATCAATAATGGGTCGCCGTGCAATTTAAATGGCCCCTGAGCTTCAATGGCATGGATCCCGACTTCTTTAACATTACCTGCCACAATGCCAGAAAACGCGCGACGCAATGCTGCGGCCAGTTTTTCTGGTGGCTGATTATGGGACAAATCCAGATTTGCCATGTTTTCATGTGTCGGCTCAAAGGGATGCTGTAAATCTGGCGCGATACGAATAGACCAGTTAAAGCTATAAGCATCACCGGTGTTGCGACGATTTTCTTTTACCAATGGCATTGATTTCTTCATCTGACGAGCGACTTCATCAGGGTCATCAATGATTATTTGGTAGTATTTACGGGCTTCTTCACCCAGCGTATTTTTGATGAATTCATCCACGACCCTAAAGTAATCTGCACTTTCTTTTGGCCCAGTCAGGATAAGCGGCAATACCTGCTCACTGTTCTCTGGGTTCATCAGGATCCCTAATAGATAGAGCAGCTCTTCAGCTGTACCTACGCCACCTGGGAAAATTATGATTCCATGTGCAATACGGACGAAAGCTTCCAGTCGTTTTTCAATGTCTGGCATGATAACCAGTTCATTAACCAGTGGATTTGGTGGCTCTGCCGCAATAATTGACGGCTCAGTCATGCCAATAAAGCGGCCTTGTCTGTAGCGTTGTTGAGCATGGCCGACTGCCGCCCCTTTCATGGGGGCTTCCATTGCACCTGGCCCGCAGCCGGTACAGATATTTAATTCACGTAAACCGAGTTGGCTACCCACTTTACGGGCATATAAATATTCGATTTCATTGATTGAATGACCGCCCCAACAAACAACCATATTCGGTTCTTCATCAATATGCAGAGCACGGGCATTACGCAAAATGGAGAAGACCAGATTGGTCAAATGGCTGGAATTTTCGATATTAAGATGTTGATCGCGCTCGGCACTCACAATTTGACCGCTCACAAATAAGATATCGCGCAAGACGGCAAACAGGTTTGCCTGTAATGAGCGAATAATTTTACCATCAACAAAGGCATGTTCTGGTGGATTTACCAGCTCGAGTTTCACGCCACGTTCACGGCGCAACACATTGATATCAAAGTTTTCATAGCGAGATAACAGCTCTTTACTGTTATCGGTTAGGCTACCTGAATTGAGAACAGCTAATGAGCAATTTCGGAATAAACGGTACAGGTCACTACTGGCTGTACGCTTTAGCATATCCACTTCAAGCTGTGACAACAGATCCATTGAGCCGAGTGGGCTGATATGTGTAATCAAAGTTACTCCTTTGCACCCTGGGGGTGATATTACCTGTGTATCAGAGTGCTATTTTCTGTTTTTCCGTGGAATATCAGAGAGCCTCTAAGTGTCCATGACAGTTTTTTCAGTTAAAAATAGCATGACGATCCTGTATTTAACCTTAACGTCGCAAGACATTTTTTACCAATGTTTACGTGATAGAGCTGTAATGTTGCGCACTTGTCCGCATTTATTGTCGTGCTAAACGGCCGGTTGAGGGCAAAAAATCAGTATTGGAGCGCCACGGATTAATATCCAAGCCTCCGCGACGAGTATAGCGAGCATATACGGACAATGTTTCTGGTTGGCAAAAACGCAGAATGTCATTGAAAATGCGCTCAACACATTGCTCGTGAAATTCATTGTGGTGGCGGAAAGATACCAGATAGCGCAGCAGGGCTTCTCGGTTAATCTGTGGGCCGCTATAGCTGATTTGTACTGAGCCCCAATCCGGTTGGTGGGTTATCAGGCAGTTAGATTTGAGCAAGTGGCTGACCAGGCTCTCTTCCACTCGGTTGTGACTGGTCGCCCCTTGCAAGTAATCCGCACTGAACTCATAGCTATCGATACGAATATCTTGCTGATCCAGACATTCTCCAGCGAAATTAGCAATTGGCTGATGGGTTATTTCATCCAGATGGTATAGCGTGACACTGACATCCCCTTGTGCGCAGGCGGCTAAATCCTGTTGCAAAGTGGTTTGCACACTTTCCCAGTCAGCAAAAACAGTCTGGTTAAAGCTGTTGAGGTAAAGCTTAAAGCTTTTTGATTCAATCAGATTAAGGCTATTGGCATTGAGGCTTATTTCACCCACAGCTACCTGTGGCAGGCCATTATTGTTTAGCCAGGACAACTCATATAATGTCCAGATATCCGCGCCATGAAAGGGCAGATTATCAGGATACAAGCCGAGAGGTTCTCGATTCATACTGCGTGGAACGGCCTGAAGTAAGGTGGCGTCATAGCTATCGCGGTAAGCCGTTGGTTTGCCTAGCGTCAGTTCCGCTAGCGCCTGGTGGTCTTGATATGAAGACATGCTGTTCCCATGATGAGAGAAAGGTACAATAGCTGTAGTTTATCAATTTATGCCGCGTTTAACTGCATTTCTGAGTTGGGGCTATGCCATCTCTGATGCAGCGCAAGCCGCCGCGATACTGAGAATAAGAATGGATCAGAATATTTCAACGGCCCTCACGAGCTTTACTCAACGCTATATCGATTTATGGCAGCAGAAAACCGGGGGCCTGCCAGCTAGCGCAGATCTCTATGGGGTTCCTTCTCCTTGTATTGTGAAAACACAGGATTCGCAGGTATTTTGGCTTCCTCAACCTTTTGTTGCCGATGCCACGCTTGCCAACATTGAGCGGGCATTGGAGATTCAACTTCATCCAGATATTCATGAGTTTTATACCCGGCAATATGCTGGGGATATGTGTGCGGATTTAGGCGAGCACCGCTTCACCTTGTTGCAGGTGTGGAGCGAAGATGATTTTATCCGTTTGCAGGAGAATCTGATTGGCCATTTGGTGACACAAAAAAGATTAAAACTCTCACCGACACTGTTTTTGGCAACAACGGAATCTGAAATGACTATGGCTTCACTGTGTAATGTGAGTGGCAATGTCGTCCTGGAGGAGTTCGGTAGCGGGAAACGTACATTACTGGCATCCACTCTTGCTCACTTCCTGGATGCATTACGTCCGGTAATACCTGAGTAAATAGAAGGTTATTGTTTATTCATAGACAACCGGTGTGAGAGATCTCGCACACCGGTTGTGAGATATCACTTCTATTATCTTTATGTAAAATGATGCTATTAGTTTTATCTTCAATAAAATCATTTCGTTATAAACATTCATTTTTATATATATAAAAACCCTCACCTCATTATTCTTACAGTATCTTGTCTCTCTCTGTCTATTAAGCGATCCTTTATTCGCTGGATAGGATCCGGTGGAGAAGGATGGTAACAGGATGCTGCCACTTCAGGATGAAGAACACAGGGACTGCTTAGGATGAGTGAAGGGATGTTTCAGGATGAAACCAAGGACACCTCCAGGATGGAGATTGAGAGCCAATTCAGGATGATTGGCGGGTTAGGATAACCTCAGGATTGGCACTGGGATGGTGTAGGATACTGCGACGGATTGCTGGTTAGGATAACCACACGGAAAAGTTTTCAAGGATTGAGCAGGGAGCATCAATTTTAGCTGGATTGCTATGAAACGAATTGAGGGGTACTGGTAAAACAGTACCCCTTTTTTTGTCTTTATTTTTCTCACTCTGTAATCTTGGGGGCGTTTGGGCATCTTCTGCTTCAATGGTATGCTTGCCGTCGTTGAACCAGGCCGGTGAATGGTCGTTTTTGGGTTGAGAGCATAATCATGAAGACAGAAAATCAGGTGCGTCAGAGCCTGCAGAATATCGAACTTGCCATGCGGGAAATTGACCTTTGGCAAACAGTTCCGCCACAAGCCGCCGCTTTCGAGAGCAACGAACCTTTTAGCATTGATACTATGGATGCCGAGCAGTGGCTGCAATGGGTGCTTATTCCGCGTATGTATGCATTATTAGAATCGAATGGCCCGCTTCCGACGCGTTTTGCCATCACTCCCTATTTTGAAGAGGCGCTGAGTGGCGATAATCGCCCGGATTGCACTGTATTGCTGGTCGAATTACAGCGCCTTGATGACTTGCTAAATAAAGAAAGTAACTAATGCTAGAAATACTTTATCAAGACGAACATATAGTTGCGGTCAATAAACCGGCTGGCTGGTTGGTTCACCGCAGTTGGTTGGACAGCAATGAAACTGTATTTGTGATGCAGACAGTGCGCGACCAGATTGGTCAGCATGTCTATACCGTCCATCGCCTGGATCGCCCGACATCTGGCGTGTTGCTGATGGCACTATCCAGTGAGGTTGCTCGTGCTCTTTCGTTGCAATTTGAGCAACACCAAATCCAGAAAACATATCATGCGGTGGTTCGAGGATATGTATTGGAGGCGGACACTATTGATTATGAAATGACTGAAGAGTTGGACAAAATTGCGGATAAATTTGCCCGCCCAGATAAAGCACCCCAGCCTTCAGTTACGCATTATAAACCCTTAGCAAAAGTTGAAGTGCCTGTTGCTATTGGGCGCTATGACACCGCCCGCTTTAGTTTACTGGAATTAAAACCAGAAACCGGCCGTAAGCATCAACTTCGCCGACATATGGCGCATATTCGCCACCCAATCATCGGCGATAGCGCCCACGGGGACTTACGCCAAAATCGGGGAGTTGGGCAGCATTTTGATTGTTCGCGCCTGATGCTTCATGCCAGTCATTTGCAGCTGAATCATCCGGTCACTGGCGAGCCACTTTCTCTGACTGCTCGTTGGGATGAATCATGGCAACAGCTTATGTCCCATTTTGGTTGGCTGGGCATTGCCCCTCATCTTGAAAGGGTTGAGTTTCCGGCGGCTGCGGGTCAGGATAGCGAATAATTTTTTCTCGTTAAAAGGAAATATCGGTTATGGCCCAGGTTGGTATCTTTGTTGGCACTGTTTACGGTAATGCGCTGTTAGTTGCGGAAGAAGCCGAGAGCATACTGAAAGCTCAGGGGCACGAGGTAAAGGTGTTTGACGAAGGCACTTTAGAGGCTTGGCAATATTATCGTCAGCATTATGCGCTGGTGGTCACCTCGACCACCGGGCAGGGGGATTTCCCTGACAGTATTGCCCCACTTTTTGTGGCTGTTCGTGATCAGGTCGGATTCCAGCCAGAGCTGCGATATGGTGTCATTGCACTGGGTGACAGCAGCTATGATAATTTCTGTGGAGCAGGGCGCGCATTTGATGAATTGCTGCAAGAGCAGGGCGCGACCAGAATTGGCGAAAGACTCGAAATTGATGCTATTGAGCACCCGGAGCCAGAAGTGGTCTCAGCGGGGTGGGTAGCTGCATGGGGACGTTTACTTCAATAAAATATTTTTGTATTTGAAGAAGTTGCAGGGTGGTAGCAATACTCACTTACCTGCAACTTCAATTATCTTCGGCTATTACATTTAACATCTTGCGCCAAACTTAACGGCCGCTGGTCAGCTTATCGAGATCAGATTCAATCTCCGCAATTTTATTGGCGACGACGCTTTCTAAATGGCGCAAGTCATCCAAAATCTTACGTTTTAAATCAACTTCAATCTGATCGCGTTTGCACAGTTGATCAAGTTCATCAATGACATAACGTAGATTAGGATTGATTTCATTGATTTCTTTATAGCCATGCCCGGCATTATCCGCAACCACAGTTTTGCGCTGGCGTGGATATTTGAATTTCACACTCTTAGCAAAAAACTCACCTTTATCTTTGCGGAAGTAAATTTTCAGAATGTCGTTATTGGCCTCCTGACGCAGGCTATAGCGATCGACATCTTCAGGTTGTGTGATTCCTAAGCTTTTCAGATTGTCATACATAGCGCCACCTTTTTAGTTTTATTCCCTTCATACTTGAAGTAACAGGGGGGAAGCCGGAGTCACTTACTCGAGTAAGCTCATCAGGACTTGCTCGCGACCTACCTGCAACGCCAAGCTCTTTGGGTTTGTATTCCACAGTTTATGATTATGACGGTAATTTTCGCCAAAGAATGTGATTCACACACCAGGCAAAAAAATAGCGGGGGGTTAGCCCGCTAGTTTCATATTAGTCGATGGTGCGTAATAACTCATTAATCCCGACTTTTCCGAGAGTTTTCGCATCAACTTTCTTCACGATAACCGCACAGTACAGGCTGTAGCTACCGTCTTTCGATGGCAAATTACCAGAAACGACCACTGAGCCCGCAGGAACACGGCCGTAATGGATTTCACCGGTTTCGCGATCATAAATACGGGTGCTTTGGCCGATGAATACGCCCATTGATATAACAGAGCCTTCTTCGACGATAACCCCTTCGACCACTTCTGAACGCGCGCCAACAAAGCAGTTGTCTTCAATAATGGTTGGGTTAGCTTGCAGTGGTTCCAATACGCCACCAATACCTACGCCGCCGGACAAGTGAACATTTTTACCAATTTGCGCGCACGAACCAACGGTTGCCCATGTGTCGACCATAGTGCCTTCATCAACAAAAGCACCAATATTCACATAAGAAGGCATCAACACGGTATTACGGGCAATAAATGCCCCTTTACGCACGGTGGCCGGAGGCACAACACGAAAGCCTTCGCGCTGAAAACGTGCTTCATCATAGCCGGCAAATTTCATTGGCACTTTATCGTAGTAACGGGTTTCGGCACCTTCCATTACTTGGTTATCATTGATGCGGAAAGACAACAGCACCGCCTTTTTTAGCCATTGGTGGGTAACCCACTGGCCATCAATTTTTTCTGCAACTCGCAGAGCGCCGGTATCCAGCAGATCAATCACATGATTAATCGCTTCGCGCGTTACGGTGTCTACATTTGCCGGAGTAATGTCTGCACGACGTTCGAAGGCGGTTTCAATAACGTTCTGTAGTTGCTGCATTCTGTTTCTTTCCTGATGTCGATATACCCAGTTTATTTGAAGTTACAGGTCATGCTTTAGCTGACTGCAACTTGCATGGCTCTGGGTAGAGGTTGTAAGAAAAATTAATCACTAAAAAGTTATTTGTATCACAGTTTATCGTTTGGATTGAGGGTATCTGTCAACCGTTGTGCTAATTCACGGCGCGTTTCAAGACTTAACGCGCGGCGATCTTTATCCGCTAACACAAATAAATCCTCTACCCGCTCGCCGATGGTGGTGATGCGCGCGCTATGCAGTGATAGCCCTAAATCCGCAAAAATCTCGCCAACACGTGCCAGTAAGCCCGGTTGGTCTAGGGCGATTAGCTCCAGATATGTTCGGCGCTCATTATGCGTCGGCAGGTAATTTGTTTCCGTCGGAACACTGAAATGGCGTAGTTTAGGCGATAACCGCCTGACGCGCGGGTGCTGATAATTCGGCTGAGTCATGGCCTGTTGCAGTGCATCCCGGATGATGGGGTGCCGGTCTTGCGCCAAGGGGCTGCCATCTGGCTCCAATACGATAAACGTATCCATTGCCATGCCATCACGGTTAGTGAAAATCTGAGCGTCATGGACACTGAGATTACGGCGATCTAATTCGCCAACAACCGCAGCAAATAACGATGGGCGGTCAGGGCTCCAGATGAATATTTCGGTTCCCCCACGAGTCGCCTGACGACTAATCAAGACCAGCGGTTTGGTGGAATCATGTTCCAGCAGATGGCGGGCATGCCAAGCCAATTGATTTGGTGAATGGCGCAAGAAATAATCCGCCCGGCAACGGCTCCAAATATGATGCAGCGCTTCTTCATCAATATTATCCATCCGCAACAGGGCCAGTGCCTGCAACCGATGGTGGCGCACACGTTCACGCAGATCCGGGCTGTTAAGCATGCCACGGCGAAGTTGTTTTTCCGTGGCGAAATAAAGTTCGCGTAGCAAACTCTGCTTCCAGCTATTCCACAGATTTTCATTGGTGGCGCAAATATCGGCCACCGTCAGACTGACTAAATAGCGCAGGCGGGTTTCGCTTTGCACCTCTGCGGAGAATTGCTGAATAACCGCCGGATCCTGAATATCCCGACGTTGAGCTGTTACTGACATCAATAAATGGCACCGCACTAACCAGGCCACCAGCTGCGCCTCGCGGGAGTTCAGCCCATGCTGCTCGGCAAATTCCAATACATCATGAGCACCGAGTATTGAATGGTCGCCCCCGCGCCCTTTGGCAATATCATGAAATAGCGCGGCCAGCAGTAATAATTCAGGTTGAGGCAAACGCGGGTAAATTTCCACACACAGCGGGTGGTTAGGCCGGGTCTTTTCATCCGCGAAACTTTCGAGCTTAAGCAAAACCCGGAGCGTGTGTTCATCGACGGTATAAGCATGGAACAGGTCAAACTGCATTTGCCCGACGATACTGCCCCATTGCGGCATATAGGCCCACAGGACGCTGTGGCGGTGCATAGGCAGCAAAGCTCGGGAGACTGCACCTGGGTGGCGTAAAATCGCCATAAACAGCTTACGGGCTTCAGGAATGTGACATAAAGGTTGTTTAAGGTGCCGGCGAGCATGGCGCAAACGGCGCACGGTCGTCGAGTAAATTCCTTTAATGTCCTGATTGCGCACCATCAAATAGAACATGCGCATAATAGCTTCAGGTTGTTGAATAAAGAGATTTTCATCGCGCAGGTCTATTAAATCTCCACGTAACTGAAACTCATCATCCAATGGGCGCGGTTTTTCATTGGCATCCAGCGCCAATATGGCTTCATCAAACAACTGCAAAAGCATGTTATTCAGTTCACTGACTCGGCGTGTCATACGATAAAAATCTTTCATCATACGCTCGACCGGTTCATTGCCTTCGCCCTGATAGCGCAACAGCTGGGCAACACTCAATTGGCGGTCAAATAATAGACGGTTATCGTAGCGGGTCAAAACTAAATGCAAGGCGAACCGGATGCGCCATAAAAAACTTTGGCTTTCAATGAGTTCATTGCGTTCTGCTTTAGTCAAAAACCCGAAATCAACCATCTCACTTAAGGATGTCGCGCCAAAATGGCGGCGGGCAACCCATAGCAGAGTATGAATATCTCTTAAGCCGCCGGGGCTGCTTTTGATATCCGGCTCCAGATTATAACTGGTGCCGTGATAGCGCTTATGCCGCTCTTGCTGCTCAGCAATTTTGGCATGGAAAAATTGGGGGGATGGCCAGAAACCGTCGCTGAAAATGTGCTTTTGCATTTGGAGAAATAAAGCTACATCGCCGCAAATTAAGCGCGATTCAATCATATTAGTGGCAACGGTCAGGTCGGCCAGCCCTTCCAGCAAGCACTCTTCCAGTGTCCGCACGCTATGGCCAACTTCCAGTTTTAGGTCCCATAGCAACGTAATTAACTGACCGACTCGCTGGGCATGTTCTTCATTCAGGTGCTGCTTGCTGAGGATTAAGACATCAATATCTGATAATGGATGCAACTCACCCCGGCCATAGCCTCCGACGGCAACCAGCGCTGTTTCTGGAACGTCATCAAAACCGTAGAATGTCCATAATCGTTGCAGCAGGCGGTCTATGTAATCACTGCGCGCCGCAATTAATATCTCGGCGCTAACTCCGCCATTGAATGCTTCTGCCAACCAAGATTGGAATATCTCTAATCTTTGCTTGAGTATTGGGCAATTAAGCTCGCTATCAAGGTAGGTATTGGGTGGCGCGGGTTGCTCAGGAATGACCTTGGTGACTGCCAGTAAGGCAGAGTGCTCGGTGTGGTTGTCAGACATATGCTCCCCGTTAATAAGAACCCGATGAAAACGCAGCCCAAAAAAAAGCCGGCGGTTGCCGGCTGAGTTTGATGACAAAGCAACATTATCAGCTCTGAGTTAGTCGGGGTGACTGTAGCGATGGGTGCTCCGACAACTTACGCCGTTACGCCCCATTTCCCCTCTAATCAACTTTGTCAGCAGCCTGAATCGGTTGGTCATGATTACTCGTGCGTTATGATGTTGGGGATGGTGTCATCCTTACGCAACGTCATTATTTCGCAGCCGTTATCGGTTACCACAATAGTATGCTCATACTGCGCCGACAAGCTGCGATCTTTAGTTTTTACCGTCCAGCCGTCTTTCATGGTACGAATGCGGTAATCGCCAGCATTGACCATAGGTTCAATGGTGAACGCCATACCGGTCTGCAAGACAACGCCACCGTCATCGGCATCATAATGAAGTACCTGGGGTTCTTCGTGGAAACCCACACCAATGCCGTGACCGCAATATTCCCGCACCACAGAGAAATTCTCTGCTTCAACATATTTCTGTATTTCTTTACCCAGGGTGCGCAAGCGGATACCCGGCTTGACCATCTTGATTGCCAGATACAAGCTTTCTTGCGCCACGCGGCACAGGCGCTCACCCAGAATAGTTGGCTTACCGGCAATAAACATTTTTGAGGTGTCGCCGTGAAAACCGTCTTTAATTACGGTCACGTCGATGTTCACGATATCGCCATCTTTCAGTATTTTTTCATCACTTGGAATGCCGTGACAAATCACTTCATTCACTGAAATACAAACTGATTTAGGGAAACCGTGATAGTTCAAACACGCAGAAATAGCCTGTTGGTGGTTGGTGATATGGTCGTGACAAATACGATCAAGCTCACCAGTGCTAACCCCCGGTTTTACGTAGGGTTCAATGATTTCCAGCACTTCAGCCGCCAGACGGCCAGCAACGCGCATTTTTTGAATATCTTCAGGTGTTTTGATTGAGATTGCCATGCAACAGTGTCCACAGGGGCCAGTGTGTGGCCGCTGTTATAATTAAATAAGTAAAAAAAGCTGTCACATATGGTACCAGCCCTGCAATTTAGTGCCAAACTTTCGTTTGCTGTCGCGGCACAAAATACAACAAAAGTTGGTGTGTTGCGGCAGTTTATGGTATAAAGCGCGCCGGCGAACCGCACTTCATACCCGAGTTTTTTCTGGTGATTGATGGGCTGTTTAGCTGAGTAATACCAATCGCACTCATATGTGTAAATAACACACACGTGTCGACACATACGCCGGGGTGCCCTAAAGCTATTGATTATTATCGATTGTTTATGGGGTCGGCGTTATGGGACACGTGGAGGCATAACCCCAACTGATACTATAGAGGTTTTAATCATGGCAACTGTTTCCATGCGCGACATGCTCCAAGCCGGTGTTCACTTTGGTCACCAGACCCGTTACTGGAACCCGAAAATGAAGCCTTTCATCTTCGGCGCACGTAACAAAGTTCACATCATCAACTTGGAAAAGACCGTACCACTGTTCAACGAAGCTCTGGCTGAATTGAAAAAGATTTCTTCCCGTAAAGGTAAGATTTTGTTCGTTGGTACTAAACGCGCAGCAAGCGAAGCGGTAAAAGACGCTGCCAACAACTGCGACCAGTTCTTCGTGAACCATCGCTGGTTGGGCGGGATGCTGACTAACTGGAAAACTGTTCGTCAGTCCATCAAACGTTTGAAAGATTTGGAAATCCAGTCTCAAGACGGCACCTTTGACAAGCTGACCAAAAAAGAAGCGCTGATGCGTACTCGTGAACTGAACAAGCTGGAAAACAGCCTGGGCGGTATCAAAGACATGGGCGGCTTACCAGACGCACTGTTTGTTGTTGATGCGGATCACGAACACATCGCTATCAAAGAAGCTAACAACCTGGGTATCCCGGTATTCTCTATCGTTGATACTAACTCCGATCCAGATGGCGTTGACTTCATCATCCCAGGTAACGATGACGCAATCCGTGCAGTAAAACTGTACCTGAGCGCTGTTGCTACTGCCGTCAATGAAGGTCGTTCTCAAGATCTGGCCGTTCAAGCGGAAGAAAGCTTCGTAGAAGCTGAATAATAAGTCAGGCTCGTTGTGAGCCCTTATTAACCAGGTATTGAAATATGTTGGTTAGGGGGCCTTTATAGGCCCCCTTTGCGTATCTAATGTGAGATCTTGTTTTCACAAGAGAACCGAGGAAATTGAAATGGTTGCTATTACCGCTGCTTTGGTAAAAGAACTGCGTGATCGTACTGCCGCAGGCATGATGGAATGTAAAAAGGCGTTGGTTGAAGCTAACGGCGACATTGAGCTTGCCATCGACAATATGCGTAAATCTGGTCAGGCTAAAGCTGCCAAGAAAGCAGGCCGTATCGCTGCTGAAGGTATCATCCTGGCTAAAGTTTCAGCCGACGGTAAATACGGTGTGATTCTGGAACTGAACTGCGAAACTGACTTCGTTGCTAAAGATGCTGGCTTCAAAGCATTCGGCGAAGAAGTTATCAATGCAGCTCTGGCTGACAAAATCGCTGATATCGACGTTCTGAAAGCTAAGTTCGAAGAACAACGCGCTAACCTGGTTGCTAAAATCGGCGAGAACATCAACATTCGTCGTGTTGCTGTTCTGGAAGGCGATGTTCTGGGTACTTACCTGCACGGCGCGCGTATCGGTGTTCTGGTTGCAGCAACTGGCGCTGATGAAGAGCTGGTTAAGCACATTGCTATGCACATTGCTGCAAGCAAGCCTGAATACGTTAAGCCAGAAGATGTTCCTGCTGAAGTTGTTGCTCGTGAGCACCAGATCCAGTTGGACATCGCTATCGAATCCGGCAAACCACGTGAAATTGCTGAGAAGATGGTTGAAGGCCGTATGCGTAAGTTCACCGGCGAAGTTTCTCTGACTGGTCAGCACTTCGTTATGGACCCAAGCAAAACTGTTGGCGATCTGTTGAAAGAGAAGAAAGCTGACGTTGTAAACTTCATCCGCTTCGAAGTGGGCGAAGGCATTGAGAAAGTTGAGACTGACTTTGCTGCAGAAGTTGCAGCAATGAGCAAACAGTCTTAATGCTAAAAATGGGGCCGCCAATCGGCGGTTCCATTTTATCCACTCGATATCCGTCATTTTTCAAGTTACAGGTGTGCTGACAGCCTTTGTTTACCTCGGTCATTTACTTACGTAAGTTCCGAAGGATTCACTTAGTTGTTGTCTTCCTACAACTCGAATTATTTAGGGTATAAGCTTAGTCCGGTCAGTTTTCAATGCAAAATATTGTTTTGAAGTCCTGACGGTCAAGTCTCCAATATTATTACTGCTGCTTAGGACAGAACACCATGGCAACCAATGCAAAACCCGTATATCAGCGTATCCTGCTTAAGCTTAGTGGCGAAGCCCTGCAAGGTGCAGAAGGTTTTGGTATCGACGCAAGCGTTTTGGATCGCATGGCTCAAGAAGTTAAAGAGCTGGTCGAATTGGGCATTCAGGTCGGTGTGGTCATTGGCGGTGGTAACTTATTCCGCGGTGCCGGTTTAGCACAGGCAGGGATGAACCGCGTAGTGGGCGACCACATGGGAATGCTGGCTACCGTCATGAACGGCCTGGCAATGCGAGATGCACTGCACCGTGCCTATGTGAACGCCCGCCTGATGTCTGCTATTCCACTTAATGGTGTGTGTGATAATTACAGCTGGGCCGAAGCAATTAGCCTGCTGCGTCACAACCGGGTGGTAATTTTTGCTGCGGGTACAGGTAACCCATTCTTCACCACAGATTCTGCGGCTTGTTTGCGCGGTATCGAAATTGAAGCTGATGTTGTGTTAAAAGCAACCAAAGTAGATGGGGTTTACTCCGCAGATCCGGTGAAAAATCCTGACGCGACATTGTACGAACAGTTAACCTATCAGGACGTTTTAGAGCGTGAGCTGAAAGTTATGGATCTGGCAGCCTTCACTTTGGCCCGTGATCATAACCTGCCAATTCGTGTCTTCAACATGAATAAACCTGGCGCTCTACGCCGTGTAGTGATGGGTGAAAATGAAGGGACGTTGATCACTAAAGAAGTGACTGCGGTAGCTAAATAAGCGACTTCCTGTACTGTCAGGGGCATCTGGATTGACGGCTTGCCCCTTTAGCCAGCAACTGTTGGTTTATATATTCACCGGCTATACTTAAGCTATGGCCTGCCAAGTAACCAGTTTCCAAGGGTTTACAACGTGATTAACGAAATTAAAAAAGACACTGAAGTTCGCATGGAAAAATGCTTCGAAGCCTTCCTGACTCATATCAGTAAGATTCGTACCGGCCGTGCTTCTCCAAGTATTCTTGATGGCATTCAGGTTGAGTATTATGGCACCGCGACGCCATTGCGCCAGTTAGCTAACATCGTTGTTGAAGACTCCCGCACTCTGGCGTTGACTGTCTTTGACCGCAGCTTGAGTGCCGCAGTTGAGAAAGCAATCATGACCTCTGATTTAGGTCTGAATCCTTCTTCTGCCGGTACCGTGATTCGTGTTCCACTACCAGCACTGACTGAAGAACGTCGTAAAGACTTAATTAAAGTTGTTCGTGCAGAAGCAGAGCAGGGCCGCGTTTCTGTACGTAACGTGCGCCGTGATGCAAACGAAAAATTGAAAGCTTTGTTGAAAGATAAAGAAATTAGTGAAGACGAAGATCGTCGTTCTCAAGATGATATCCAAAAGCTGACCGATATCTTCATCAAGAAAGTTGATGCGGCTTTGGCTGCGAAAGAAGCCGAGTTGATGGATTTCTAATCCTCATTCGCAACGGCAGAGCGTCGCTTCGGCGGCGCTTTGTTTTTAGTCGATTCAGTGTTTTATTAGGTTGATGTCTCGCCTATCATAAAAACAGTTATTCAGAGTACTCTCATGAAGCAACTGACTATTCTTGGTTCTACTGGTTCCATCGGCAACAGCACTTTGAGTGTTGTGCGTGCCAATCCTGAATTATTCAAAGTAACTGCCTTGGTTGCTGGTCGCAATGTCGAGCAGATGGCACAGCAATGTCTTGAATTCGCTCCCCTTTATGCTGCAATGTCTGATGAGTCATCGGCTATAGCATTGCGCCAAATCTTGGCTGAAAACGGCTCACGAACTGAAGTTTATTCAGGTGAAAAGGCGGCCTGTGAACTGGCTGCTTTAGAGGATGTCGACCAAGTGATGGCGGCGATTGTTGGTGTGGCCGGATTGCCTTCCACATTAGCTGCAATCCGCAAAGGAAAGCAGGTATTACTGGCCAATAAAGAGTCGCTGATTACTTGCGGCAAGCTGTTTATGGATGAAGTGCAGCACAGCCACGCGCAATTACTCCCCATTGATAGCGAACATAATGCCATTTTTCAGAGTTTGCCCGAAAAAATTCAGCGCCAATTAGGTTATTCTTCTTTAGCTGAGAATGGTGTTGCTCGCATAGTGTTAACCGGCTCTGGTGGGCCACTGCGTGAAATCCCACTGTCACAATTTGCTGATGTCACACCGGATCAGGCTTGTGCGCATCCCAATTGGTCGATGGGACGTAAAATCTCGGTCGATTCAGCGACTATGATGAATAAAGGGCTGGAGTATATTGAGGCTCGTTGGTTATTTAATGCCAGCGCTGAGCAGATGGAAGTGATTTTACATCCTCAGTCTGTTATCCATTCGATGGTTCGCTATCATGACGGGAGTGTTTTGGCGCAGATGGGAACCCCAGACATGCGAACGCCTATCGCACACGCGATGGCATACCCGCAGAGGGTTAATTCTGGTGTTACCCCGCTGGATTTCTGCAAAATCCGCGAGCTAACCTTTGATACTCCAGATTATCAGCGCTATCCCTGCCTGAAACTGGCAATTGATGCATGTAATGCTGGTCAGGCGGCAACAACAGCCTTGAATGCGGCAAACGAAGTTTCGGTTATGGCCTTCCTGGGGGGGGGAGATCCGTTTCACTGACATTGCGGCAATCAATAATACTGTCGTGGAGCATTTATCGTTGGCAGAACCCACCAGTGTGGAAGAAGTGTTGGTGATTGACCGTCAGGCCCGTGTTACGGCAACTGAAGCAATAGCAAAATTGAATAATTAAAAACTTAATCAGCTGTTGTGGGAATTTGTTAGGGCTGGGATGAGATGCTATAGTCAGCACCATCAATGGAGAGATAGACCGTTGATTAGCGGCCTAATAAGTATTTAAACCGTCTATTTTGGCTGTCACTGAAGAAGTCGTGACTTAGTACACGACTTTTTTTGTGTGCTTACCGCCTAATGTTCGAGTCGAACAATTGATTTATTGAGGAAATGAGTTCGCATTATGTCGTCTGTAAATGAAGATAGGGCTAACTTGTCCCCCCTGAATCCACGCCATGTTGCTATTATTATGGACGGTAATGGGCGCTGGGCTAAAAAGCAGGGTAAATTAAGGGTCTTCGGCCATCGAGCAGGAGTGAAATCTGTTCGTCGGGCGGTCAGTTTTGCAGCGAATAATCAGTTAGATGCGCTCACACTTTATGCTTTTAGTAGTGAAAACTGGAATCGCCCTGCTCAAGAAGTCTCCGCACTGATGGAACTTTTTGTTCGAGCACTGGACAGCGAAGTAAAAAGCCTGCATAAACATAATGTTCGCTTATCCGTCATTGGTGATATTAGCCGATTTAGTGAACGATTGCAGCAACGGATCCGTCGCTCAGAAGAGTTAACTGCAAACAATGACGGTCTGAAACTTAACATTGCTGCCAATTATGGTGGCCGTTGGGATATTATTCAGGGAGTGCGCCATTTAGCTGAGCAAGTACAGCGAGGTGAGTTGCAACCCGCAGATATCAGTGAAGAAGCACTAAACTCGTATATCTGCCTGCATGAGCAATCTGAGGTAGATTTAGTGATCAGAACCGGTGGTGAACATCGCATCAGTAACTTTTTGTTATGGCAAATAGCCTACGCAGAACTTTACTTTACTGATGTACTCTGGCCTGATTTTGATGAACATGTCTTTGAAGGTGCGCTGAATGCATTTGCACAACGCGAGCGTCGCTTCGGGGGAACTACACCTATCGATGCCACTGCATCCTAGGGGGAACTTTTGCTGAAGTATCGTCTCATAACTGCTTTGATTTTGATTCCGGTTGTCATTGGTGCACTGTTCCTGCTTCCGCCGGTTGGTTTTGCTATTGTTACTCTCTTTGTTTGCATGCTTGCAGCTTGGGAGTGGGGGCAGTTAGCCGGGCTTGCCAGTCGCTCTCAGCGTATTTGGCTCGCCATACTTTGTGGCTTTTTCCTTGTGTTAATGCTGCTTAGTCTCCCAGCCTACCAGCATTCAATTCACCTCGCACAAGTGAGTGTGCCACTCTGGCTCTCTATGGGCTGGTGGGGCGCCGCATTATTGTTGGTACTGACTTATCCAAAATCTGCGGCATTCTGGCGTGATTCTCGTCTCTTACGCATAATTTTCGGCATTTTAACTATTATCCCATTCTTCTGGGGTATGGTTGCGCTGCGCCAGTATGGCTATGAACAGAACCATGATATCGGTGCCTGGTGGCTGCTGTATGTGATGCTCTTGGTGTGGGGAGCTGATTCCGGCGCTTATATGTTCGGAAAACTATTTGGTAAACACAAATTAGCGCCTAAAGTATCACCAGGTAAAACATGGGAAGGATTAATTGGCGGTTTACTGACATCAGCTCTGATATCATGGTTGTTTGGTCGATATGCTCCGTTGGATATTATCCCAGAAAAGCTGTTAATCTGTTCCGTGGTTGCTGCACTGGCCTCGGTACTCGGCGATTTGACCGAAAGTATGTTTAAACGTGAAGCGGGAATCAAAGACAGTGGTCATTTGATTCCTGGTCATGGTGGGATACTGGATCGTATCGATAGCCTGACCGCAGCTGTGCCGGTATTTGCCTGCTTAATGCTGTTAGTGTTTTAATCCGTCACTGACGGGGAGTTTAGGGAATATGATGAGCATACTCTGGAGCCTGGCCGCGTTTATTGTCGCACTGGGGATCTTAATTACAGTGCATGAGTTCGGCCACTTTTGGGTGGCGCGGCGCTGTGGTGTCCGCGTCGAGCGCTTTTCTATTGGTTTTGGCAAAGCTTTGTGGCGCCGGACTGATCGTCAGGGTACTGAGTATGTTATCGCCCTTATCCCGCTGGGTGGCTATGTTAAAATGTTGGATGAGCGCGTAGAGGCCGTCGCGCCAGAATTACGCCATCAATCTTTTAACAACAAAACTGTTTTACAACGCGCGGCAATCGTCAGCGCGGGCCCTATAGCTAACTTCCTTTTTGCTGTCATTGCTTACTGGCTGGTGTTTATCATTGGAGTGCCGAGTGTACGCCCGGTTGTGGGTGATATTTCGCCACAATCCATTGCTGCACAAGCCAATATTTCTCCGGGGATGGAACTTAAGTCGGTAGATGGTATCGAAACGCCTGACTGGGATTCTGTTCGTTTGGCATTAGTTGGCAAAATTGGCGACCAACAAACACAAATTGGTGTTGCTCCATTTGGTTCTGCCAATGTGGTGCAAAAAACATTAGATTTGCGTCAGTGGCAATTTGAACCAGATAAACAAGATCCCGTCGTTGCATTAGGCATTATTCCTCGTGGCCCGCAGATTGAATCCGTCTTGGCTGAAGTCCAACCAGGGTCAGCGGCAGAAAAGGCAGGTTTACAAGCAGGGGATCGGATAGTTAAAGTTGGCGGGCAGCCATTGGGTAGCTGGCAAACATTTGTTCTACAAGTTCGAGATAACCCCGGTAACGCACTGGAGTTAGATATTGAAAGGGGTGGTACCCCCTTGTCTTTAACCTTGATACCAGATACAAAATCGGTTGGAGAAAACCGCAGTGAAGGTTTTGCGGGTGTAGTGCCGAAAGTTATACCGCTTCCGGATGAATATAGAACGATTCGCCAATATGATCCGTTTACTGCATTCTACCAAGCTGGGGATAAAACCTGGCAGTTGATGCGCTTGACGGTAAGCATGTTGGGTAAACTGATTACTGGTGATGTTAAGCTGAATAACTTGAGTGGCCCGATATCTATTGCACAAGGTGCTGGGGTTTCAGCTGAGTACGGGTTGGTGTATTACCTGATGTTTTTGGCACTGATCAGTGTCAACTTGGGTATTATCAATTTGTTCCCGTTACCAGTGTTAGATGGTGGACACCTGCTCTTCCTGGCGATAGAAAAGCTGAAGGGTGGGCCGGTTTCTGAGCGAGTACAGGACTTCAGTTATCGCATCGGTTCAGTTTTACTGGTGTTATTAATGGGGCTTGCACTTTTCAATGATTTCTCCCGCCTTTAACGGCTGGGGATAGGTTAGGAAGAACGCATAACAACGATGGCGATGAAAAAGTTGCTCATAGCGTCGCTGCTGTTTGGCAGCGCCACCGTATACGGTGCAGACGGGTTCGTAGTGAAAGATATTCATTTCGAAGGCCTGCAACGGGTCGCCGTTGGTGCGGCGTTACTTAATATGCCGGTTCGCGTAGGCGATACCGTCAGTGATGATGACATCGGTAAAACTATCCGTGCGTTGTTTGCTACAGGCAACTTCGAGGACGTTCGCGTCCTGCGCGATGGTGATACGCTGATTGTTCAAGTCAAAGAACGCCCAACGATTGCCAGCATCACTTTCTCCGGTAATAAAGCGGTGAAAGATGACATGCTTAAGCAGAATCTGGAAGCCTCTGGCGTCCGGGTTGGCGAAGCCCTGGACCGTACCACTATATCCAACATTGAAAAAGGACTCGAAGACTTCTACTACAGCGTGGGTAAATACAGTGCTTCAGTGAAAGCTGTTGTTACGCCATTGCCACGTAATCGTGTTGATCTCAAACTGGTCTTTACTGAAGGTGTTTCTGCAAAAATTCAGCAGATTAACATTGTTGGTAACCACAGTTTCACCACTGATGAGCTGATTTCCCGCTTCCAATTGCGTGATGAAGTGCCATGGTGGAACGTAGTTGGCGACCGCAAATATCAGAAGCAGAAATTGGCAGGTGACCTTGAAACCTTGCGCAGTTTCTATCTGGATCGTGGTTATGCTCGCTTTAATATCGATTCAACTCAAGTGAGTCTGACGCCAGATAAAAAAGGCATCTATATCACAATCAATATTACTGAAGGCAATCAATACAAGCTTAACAGTGTGGTTGTGAGCGGCAATCTTGCAGGTCATCAATCTGAAGCTGAAAAGCTCACTAAGATTGAGCCGGGTGAATTGTTTAACGGCAGTAAAGTTACACGCATGGAAGAAGACATCAAAAAGATGTTAGGCCGTTATGGTTACGCCTATCCACGCGTGGTTTCTCAACCTGAAATTAACGATGCTGACAAGACTGTCACGTTACGTATCAATGTAGATGCGGGTAACCGTTTCTATGTCCGAAATGTTCGTTTCGAAGGCAATGACACCAGTAAAGACTCTGTGTTGCGCCGTGAAATGCGTCAGATGGAAGGTGCGTGGCTGGGTAATGATCAGGTTGAAGCCGGTAAAGAACGTTTGAACCGTTTGGGCTATTTCGAAACTGTTGAGGTTGAAACTCAACGTGTTCCGGGAACCGACGATCTGGTTGATGTCACCTACAAAGTTAAAGAACGAAACACAGGTAGCCTGAACTTTGGTATCGGTTACGGTACTGAAAGTGGCGTGAGCTTCCAGGTTGGTGTTCAGCAAGATAACTGGTTGGGTACTGGTAATACCGTCGGTATTAACGGCACGAAGAATGACTACCAGACATACGCTGAATTTACCTTAACTGACCCTTACTTCACTGTTGATGGTGTAAGTCTGGGCGGGCGTATCTTCTATAATGACTTTAAAGCAGATAACGCAGACCTGTCCGGCTATACCAACAGCAGCTACGGTGTTGACGGTACTTTAGGCTTCCCAATCAATGAGAATAACTCGTTGCGTGTTGGCTTAGGTTACGTCCATAACGATCTATCTGATATGGAACCGCAAGTCGCGATGTGGCGATATCTTGAGTCTGTTGGTCAGGACCCTAATCTGACTGATCGTGCAAGCTTCACCGCAGATGATTTCACACTGAATCTGGGTTGGACATATAACAACCTTGACCGTGGTTTCTTCCCAACCTCGGGTGTTAAATCATCAGTTAATACAAAAGTAACTGTGCCGGGCTCTGATAACGAGTTCTATAAAATTACTTTTGATACATCTGCTTACCAGCCATTAGATGAAGATCGTTCATGGGTACTCTTGGGGCGCGGTCGTCTAGGTTACGGTGATGGTATTGGTTCTAAAGAGATGCCATTCTACGAAAACTTCTATGCCGGTGGTTCCAGTACCGTACGTGGTTTCCGGTCAAATAACATCGGCCCTAAAGCTGCGTACTATACTAATGCTGATGGCTCCGTGCGCGACTCTACCGATGCGGTTGGTGGTAATGCGATGGCGGTGGCCAGTTTAGAATTGATTACACCGACACCGTTTATTAGCGAGAAATACTCGAACTCAGTACGTACCTCATTCTTCATTGACTCCGGTACTGTATGGGATACCAATTGGGAAAACACCGCACAGACACGCGCTGCGGGGATACCTGATTACAGTAAAGCCAGTAATATTCGTGTATCTGCCGGTGTGTCCCTGCAATGGATGTCTCCATTAGGGCCGTTAGTGTTCTCATATGCTAAACCGGTTAAAGATTACGAAGGCGATAAGTCAGAGCAATTCCAGTTTAACATTGGTAAAACTTGGTAATTGATTGGTAAAGCAGTTCTTAATTTTAAAGACAGCACTGGTAGTTGAAATAACCTAACGTAGCGTCAGCTCAGGTTGGCGCTTTCTTCGGGATTATTCGGTATTAAGTGCACTTCAAGGTGTCTCTGACACAAACGGGTAATGGTAAGGAGTTTATAGTGAAAAAGTGGTTGTGTGCCGCAGGTCTTGGTTTAGCATTGGCTGCTTCAGCCAGCGTTCAAGCCGCTGACAAAATTGCTATTGTGAACGTTTCCAGCATTTTCCAACAACTGCCTGCGCGTGAAACCGTAGCTAAGCAATTGGAAAATGAATTCAAAGGGCGTGCATCCGAACTGCAAAAAATGGAACAAGATCTGCAAGCAAAAATGCAGAAATTCCAGCGTGATGCTTCAACCATGAAAGCGAGCGATCGTTCTAAGACGGAACAAGACATCATGAAACAACGTGATGCTTTCTCGCAAAAAGCCCAGGCTTTTGAGCAAGATAACCGCAAACGTCAGAACGAAGAACGTAACAAAATCCTGAGCCGTATCCAGGATGCTGTTAAATCTGTCGCTAGCAAAGGTGGTTATGATGTGGTTATTGATGCAAATGCTGTGGCATATGCAGACCCATCTAAAGACATCACTGCAGACGTGCTGAAACAGGTTAAATAACACATGCCTTCAATTCGACTGGCTGATTTAGCTCAGCAGTTGGATGCAAAGGTGCACGGTGATGGCGATCTTGTCATCACCGGTATCGCTTCTATGCATTCTGCCGAGCCTTCGCAAATCACATTTTTATCAAACAGCCGTTATCAGGAACAACTCGCTACTTGTAATGCAGGTGCCGTAGTGTTGACTGAAGCAGATTTACCTTTCTGCAAGTCTGCGGCTTTAGTCGTTAATAATCCTTATTTAACCTATGCTCGCATGGCGCAAATAATGGATACCACCCCTCAACCTGCTCAGGATATTGCTCCGAGTGCGGTAATTTCTTCGCACGCAATTTTGGGCGAGAATATTTCGGTTGGTGCAAATGCGGTAATAGAGTCCGGTGTGGTGTTGGGTGATAACGTTGTCATCGGCGCGGGCTGCTTTATTGGTAAGAATACTCACATTGGTGCTGGTAGCCGTTTGTGGGCCAATGTCTCCGTTTATCATGAAGTTGTGATTGGGAAAAATTGTCTAATCCAATCAGGTACGGTCATTGGTGCAGATGGTTTCGGCTATGCAAACGATCGTGGTAACTGGATAAAAATACCCCAGCTTGGTTCTGTACATATTGGCGATAGGGTTGAGATTGGTGCCTGTACAACGATTGACCGTGGTGCGTTAGATAATACGATTATTGGTAATGGCGTCATCATTGATAACCAATGTCAGATTGCACATAACGTCGTGATTGGCGACAATACCGCAGTTGCCGGTGGTGTTATCATGGCCGGTAGTCTGAAAGTTGGACGCTATTGCATGATAGGCGGTGCCAGTGTTATCAATGGTCATATGGAGATTTGTGACAAAGTCACAATCACCGGGATGGGAATGGTGATGCGTCCAATCACTGAACCTGGGTTATACTCCTCCGGTATTCCGCTACAACCGAATAAAGTTTGGCGCAAGACAGCTGCTTTAGTGATGAATATTGATGGGATTAATAAACGCTTAAAAGCCATTGAGCGCAAAATCGACAAAGAATAATCACTTAAGCCCGAAACTCTGAGCAAATAATCAAACTTATTGGCCGTTAATGCCAAAAGTAAGTGTAAAGAGTTCATAATTTGCGGCCTGCCTAATGCCTCCTTTTTGGGGCAGTGCAGGCCGTGTTGTTGATAGCATTAGTTTTTTAGACAGGAAGAGTATTTTGACTACTGACACTCATACTCTGCACATTGAAGAGATTTTAGATCTACTCCCGCACCGTTTTCCGTTTTTGCTGGTAGATCGCGTCCTTGATTTCGAGGAAGGTAAATTTCTACGTGCAGTGAAGAACGTCTCTTTCAACGAGCCTTTTTTCCAAGGTCATTTCCCCGGCAAGCCAATCTTCCCAGGTGTGCTTATCCTGGAAGCTATGGCGCAGGCTACTGGTATTCTGGCGTTTAAAAGCCGCGGTAAACTTGAGCCAGGTGAGCTTTATTACTTTGCGGGTATTGATGACGCACGTTTTAAACGTCCGGTAGTGCCTGGCGATCAAATGATCATGGAAGTTGAGTTTGTCAAAGAACGCCGTGGTCTAACCCGTTTTACTGGTGTGGCGAAGGTTGATGGTGAAATTGTTTGTACGGCAACAATGATGTGTGCTCGTAGCAAACCAGCAACAGCGCCAGCGGAACCAACCGCTGTAAAGCCTGACGTAAAGGAGTCCTGATACGTGATTGACAAAACCGCCGTTATCCATCCAAGCTCTATCGTCGAAGAAGGTGCTATTATTGGCGCCGGCGTTCGTATTGGCCCCTTCTGCTTTGTCGGATCCCAGGTGGAAATCGGCGCTGGCACGGAACTTAAATCCCATGTCGTCGTTAATGGAATAACAAAAATCGGCTGTGATAATCAGATTTACCAGTTCTCTTCAATTGGTGAAGCAAACCAGGATCTGAAATATGCAGGTGAACCTACACGGGTAGAAATTGGGGATCGTAACCGCATCCGTGAAAGCGTTTCTATCCACCGTGGCACGGTCCAGGGTGGAGGGTTAACCAAAGTAGGCAGCGATAATTTACTGATGATCAATGCCCATATTGCCCATGACTGTATCATCGGCAATCGTTGTATTCTTGCGAATAATGCAACGCTGGGTGGCCATGTAGAAATTGACGATTTTGCCATTATTGGCGGTATGACAGCAATTCACCAATTCTGCGTGATCGGTGCGCATGTTATGGTGGGCGGTTGTTCTGGTGTTGCTCAAGACGTGCCTCCTTTTGTCATCGCTCAAGGTAACCACGCGACACCTTTCGGTATTAACATCGAAGGCTAAAGCGCCGCGGTTTCGACAAAGAATCACTTCATGCTATCCGCAATGCATACAAATTATTGTATCGCAGTGGCCGGACGCTAGATGAAGTGAAACCTGAAATCGCTGAATTGGCGGTGCAGCACCCGGCTGTTCAGGCATTCTGTGATTTCTTTGAACGCTCGACTCGCGGCATTATTCGCTGACCTATGCAAACTAACCCATTATCTGTTGATCGTCCGTTAAGCGGCGAACGTCCTTTAACTATCGGTTTAGTCGCTGGAGAAACTTCTGGCGATATCTTAGGTGCTGGATTGATCCGTGCACTGAAAGCTCAAGTTCCTGATGCGCGCTTTGTTGGTGTCGCAGGGCCGCTGATGCAAGCTGAAGGATGTGAAGCCTGGTTTGAGATGGAAGAATTGGCAGTGATGGGTGTTGTTGAAGTGCTAGAGCGCCTGCCACGTCTTCTTAAAATTCGAAAAGAGCTGACTCAACGTTTTAGTGAGCTCTCTCCGGATGTTTTTGTCGGTATCGATGCCCCTGATTTCAATATCACCCTCGAAGGGCGTTTGAAACAACGGGGTATTCGAACTGTTCATTATGTCAGCCCCTCGGTGTGGGCCTGGCGACAAAAGCGTGTTTTCAAAATTGGTAAAGCGACCGATATGGTGCTTGCTTTTCTTCCTTTTGAAAAAGCGTTTTACGATCGTTTTAATGTTCCCTGCCGTTTTATTGGCCATACCATGGCCGATGCCATGCCGCTCACCCCTGATAAACAAGCTGCGCGAGCTGAACTTGGCATTGCGTTAAACACGCCTTGTCTGGCCTTGCTGCCGGGGAGTCGCCATTCTGAAGTGGAAATGCTCAGTGGCGATTTTCTGCGTACGGCCGTCATCCTCAGACAACAACTTCCTGAGTTGGAAGTGCTGGTTCCGCTGGTTAATAGCAAGCGGCGCGAACAGTTTGAGCGAATTAAGGCTGAGGTTGCACCAGACTTATCCGTGCGTTTATTGGATGGCAATGCTCGTCTGGCCATGATTGCTAGTGACGCGACGTTGCTGGCTTCCGGTACAGCCGCATTAGAATGCATGTTGGCCAAATGCCCGATGGTGGTCGGTTATCGTATGAAACCTTTCACGTTCTGGTTGGCTGAGCGGTTGGTCAAAACGCCTTATGTCTCGCTGCCTAATTTGTTAGCTGGCGAAGAATTAGTGACTGAGTTGTTGCAGCAAGAATGTCAGCCGCAAAAATTAGCGGATGCGCTGTTGCCGTTACTGCAAGGTGGGGACGCGGTTGAAGCTTTAAAGGCCCGCTTCCTGATTTTACATCAGAGCATCCGCTGTGGTGCAGATGAGCAGGCAGCGCAGGCGGTATTGGAGTTAGCAGGACGATGACTGATATTTTTATTTATCCACAAGCAAACCTGATTGCAGGAGTGGATGAAGTGGGTCGCGGCCCATTAGTGGGTGCAGTCGTGACTGCCGCGGTGATTCTTGATCCTAAACGGCCGATAGTGGGGCTGGCGGACTCGAAAAAATTGAGTGAGAAACGCCGCCTGTCACTGTATGACGAAATTATTGATAAGGCGCTGTCATGGAGCCTTGGCCGCGCAGAGCCGGAAGAGATTGACCACCTCAATATCTTGCACGCAACTATGCTGGCAATGCAAAGAGCTGTTGCTGGGCTGCATATTGTGCCTGATTATGTCTTAATTGATGGCAACCGCTGCCCGCAATTGGCGATGCCGTCATTAGCCGTCGTAAAAGGTGATAGCCGGGTTGCAGAAATTAGCGCCGCCTCAATTCTCGCCAAAGTAACACGCGACCGCGAAATGACTGAACTTGATCGCCATTTCCCTGAATATGGTTTCGCGCAGCACAAAGGTTATCCCACCGCTGTCCATTTAGAAAAACTGTCAACCTTCGGTGCGACTGAGCATCACCGGCGCAGTTTTGGCCCGGTTAAACGTGTGCTGGGTTTGGTGTAAACTGCCCGGTAGCATCCATAACATATGGGTATGATTCCTTAGCAATAAATTGCTGAGGATATGATTCAATCCACTAATTTCTGGTGTCTGGATATGGCCGAACCTCGTTTTGTCCACCTGCGTGTTCACAGCGATTACTCCATGATTGATGGATTAGCCAAAATTGGGCCGTTGGTGAAGAGAGCTGCCGCATTAGGCATGCCCGCTCTGGCCATTACCGATTTTACCAACCTGTGTGGACTGGTAAAATTCTATGGTAGCGCTCATGGTGCCGGGGTTAAACCCATCATTGGCGCAGACTTCTATGTGCAAAGCGAAATATTGGGTGATGAATTAGCTCACCTGACCGTTTTGGCTCGCAATAATGAAGGTTACCAAAACTTAACTTTACTGATATCCGAAGCTTATCAACGTGGCTATGGTGCGGCTGGCCCTATCATTGATAGGGATTGGTTGATTAAGCATAAAGACGGGCTTATTTTGCTATCCGGTGGCCGGATGGGGGATGTGGGTAAGTTTATCTTGCGGGGCAATCAGGTTCTGGTTGATCAATGCCTCGAGTTTTACCAACAACATTTCCCCGACAGCTACTATCTGGAGCTCATTCGTACCGGTCGTCCGGATGAAGAAAACTACTTGCATGCAGCAGTGGCACTGGCGACTGAGCGCGGCTTGCCTGTGGTCGCAACCAATGATGTCCGCTTTATTGCGGAATCAGATTTTGATGCGCATGAAATTCGGGTTGCCATTCACGACGGATTTACACTGGTTGATCCCAAGCGCCCTAAGAATTATAGCCCTCAGCAGTTTATGCGTGATGAAGAGCAGATGTGTGAGCTGTTCGCGGATATTCCTGAGGCGCTGATTAACAGTGTTGAAATAGCCAAACGCTGCAATGTGACCATCCGGCTTGGGGAGTATTTTTTACCCCAATTCCCAACCGGCGAGATGAGTACCGAAGATTTTCTGGTTGAGAAATCTAAACAAGGTTTAGAAGAGCGGCTGGAACTGTTATTCCCTGATCCTGAAATCCGGGCGCAAAAACGCCCAGCCTATGATGAACGTCTGGAAATAGAACTAAAAGTTATCAACCAGATGGGCTTCCCGGGCTACTTCTTGATAGTTATGGAGTTTATTCAGTGGTCAAAAGATAACGGCGTGCCAGTTGGGCCGGGACGAGGTTCTGGTGCGGGTTCCTTGGTTGCCTATGCACTGAAAATTACCGATCTTGACCCATTGGCATTTGACCTGCTGTTCGAGCGTTTTCTAAACCCTGAACGTGTATCCATGCCTGACTTCGACGTTGACTTCTGCATGGAAAAACGCGATCTGGTGATAGAGCACGTGGCAGAAATGTATGGCCGCGATGCGGTTTCCCAGATTATTACCTTCGGTACCATGGCGGCGAAAGCGGTTATCCGCGATGTGGGCCGGGTGCTGGGTCACCCTTATGGTTTTGTTGATCGTATTTCCAAATTAGTCCCGCCAGATCCAGGTATGACACTGGAGAAAGCCTTTGCCGCTGAACCGCAACTGCCCGAAATCTATGAGGCAGATGAAGAGGTTAGAGCGCTGATTGATATGGCGCGGAAGTTGGAAGGGGTAACACGTAACGCCGGTAAACATGCCGGTGGGGTAGTTATCGCACCAACAAAAATCACGGATTTTGCCCCTCTCTATTGTGATGCTGAAGGGAATAACCCGGTAACTCAGTTCGATAAGAATGATGTGGAATACGCCGGCTTAGTGAAGTTTGACTTCCTAGGTTTGCGAACACTCACTATCATTAACTGGGCATTGGAGATGATCAATGCCCGGCGTGCCAAAACTGGGTTAGAACCCATTGATATTGCGTCTATCCCACTGGAAGATAAAAAAAGTTTCGATATGCTGCAGCGCTCGGAAACGACGGCGGTATTCCAGCTTGAATCCAGGGGCATGAAAGACCTTATCAAGCGCCTGAAGCCCGACTGTTTCGAAGACATGATTGCATTGGTGGCATTATTCCGCCCAGGCCCACTGCAATCAGGGATGGTAGATAACTTTATCGACCGTAAACATGGTCGCGAAGCCATATCTTATCCAGATATTGAATGGCAGCATGAATCACTAAAACCAGTGCTTGAGCCAACTTATGGCATTATCTTGTATCAAGAACAAGTTATGCAGATTGCTCAGGTTCTGTCGGGTTACTCACTCGGCGGCGCAGATATGTTGCGTCGTGCGATGGGTAAAAAGAACCCAGCAGAGATGGCAAAACAGCGCTCTGTGTTTGAAGATGGTGCTAAAAACCAGGGCGTTAATGGTGAGTTGGCGATTAAGATCTTTGACTTGGTAGAGAAATTTGCCGGTTATGGTTTTAACAAGTCACACTCCGCCGCTTATGCTCTGGTTTCTTACCAAACGCTGTGGTTAAAAGCACATTATCCTGCTGAATTTATGGCAGCGGTAATGACGGCCGATATGGACAACACCGAAAAGGTCGTTGGTCTGGTCGATGAATGCTGGCGTATGGGGCTGAAAATTCTGCCGCCTGATATCAACAGTGGCCTGTATCATTTCCATGTAAATGATGACGGCGAAATTGTTTATGGCATCGGCGCCATTAAAGGTGTGGGCGAAGGGCCGATTGAGGCCATGTTGGAAGCTCGTAAAGAAGGCGGCCATTTCAAAGAATTATTTGATTTATGCGCCAGAGTCGATACGAAAAAACTCAATCGCCGGATTCTAGAAAAGCTTATTATGTCCGGTGCCTTTGACCGTCTGGGGCCGCACCGCGCTGCATTAATGAGTTCGTTGGGCGAAGCATTAAAAGCGGCTGACCAACATGCCAAGGCAGAAGCCATTGGTCAGGTAGATATGTTCGGCGTATTAGCTGATGCACCTGAGCAGGTTGAGCAATCTTATGCTAATGTGCCGCGGTGGCAGGAACAAATTGTTTTAGATGGGGAACGGGAAACGCTGGGGCTCTATCTTACCGGCCACCCGATTACCCAATATCTGAAGGAAATAGAACGTTATGCCGGCGGGCTGCGTTTGAAAGATATGCATCCGACGGACAGGGGCAAAATGACTATGGCTGCGGGGCTGGTTATTGCTTCGAGAGTTATGGTGACAAAACGCGGAAATCGTATTGGCATTTGCACTTTGGATGACCGCTCTGGGCGTCTGGAGGTGATGCTATTCACCGATGCGTTGGAAAAATATCAGCATTTGTTGGAAAAAGACCGTATCCTAATAGCTACCGGACAGGTCAGCTTTGATGACTTTAGTGGTGGACTTAAAATGACCGCCCGTGAGTTAATGGACATCAGTGAAGCTCGTGAAAAATATGCCCGTGGGCTTGCTATATCGCTGACTGACAGGCAAATTGATGACCAGCTTTTGAACCGTCTCCGTCAGTCGTTGGAACCCCATCGAGCGGGGACGATCCCAGTACATCTTTATTACCAGCGGGAAGATGCTCGCGCCAGGTTGCGGTTTGGAGCTACATGGCGTGTGACCCCCACAGATCGCTTATTGATAGATTTGCGAACTCTGGTCGGTAATGAGCAGGTGGAACTGGAATTTGACTAAAATAGGAATGCTATGAGTCTGAATTTTCTTGATTTTGAACAGCCGATTGCAGAGCTGGAAGCGAAAATTGACTCGCTGACCGCAGTCAGCCGTCAAGACGAAAAATTAGATATTAATCTGGACGAAGAGGTTCAGCGTCTACGGGAAAAAAGTGTCGAGCTGACGCGGAAGATATTCTCGGATCTCGGCGCATGGCAAATTGCCCAATTGGCACGCCATCCTAGTCGCCCTTATACCCTGGATTATATCGCTAATATCTTTACTGATTTCGAAGAACTGGCTGGTGATCGTGCTTATGCCGACGATAAAGCTATCGTGGGTGGTATCGCACGCCTGGATGGTCGCCCGGTGATGATAATTGGTCATCAAAAAGGCCGAGATACTAAAGAAAAGATCCGCCGTAACTTTGGTATGCCAGCACCAGAAGGTTATCGTAAAGCACTGCGTCTAATGGAAATGGCGGAGCGCTTTAAGCTGCCGATCATTACTTTTATCGACACGCCAGGAGCTTATCCTGGTGTCGGTGCCGAAGAACGTGGTCAATCCGAAGCTATCGCGCGCAACCTGCGCGAGATGTCTCGCCTGAATGTGCCTATCATCTGCACCGTCATTGGTGAAGGCGGCTCCGGTGGTGCATTGGCCATCGGTGTTGGCGATAAAGTGAATATGCTGCAATACAGCACTTATTCTGTTATCTCCCCAGAAGGCTGCGCTTCAATCTTGTGGAAAAGCGCCGATAAAGCGCCATTAGCTGCAGAAGCTATGGGCATTACGGCCCACCGGCTGAAAGAGCTGAAGATGATCGACTCGGTTATCCCTGAGCCTTTAGGTGGCGCGCATCGTGATTATTTAGCGATTGCTGCTTCACTGAAAGCCCAGCTTTTGGCTGACCTTAGCGACCTGGATGTTCTGAATGACGAAGAGTTATTAAATCGTCGTTATCAGCGCCTAATGAACTACGGTTATTGCTGATTTTAGCTCTTAGGTTATGAAATAATCCGGTACTGTGAACAGTATCGGATTTTTATTAATTTAATTACAACGTCACTATTCGTATTAGCACCGTTTTCATACCCATCCAATGATATCCATTCTGTTTTCCCATCATATTGTCCTAAAACTGAGCTTATTCGCTGTTGCACTGATATTCATCGACGGCCATAGTGAATGCTGATGACTAATACCAATGAATAACTCAATTGGAGTAATACATGCTGGCAATAAATAAAATTCATCACATAGCAATAATTGGTTCTGATTATCAGGTAAGCAAAAAATTTTACTGTGATGTGCTTGGTTTTACTCTGCTTGCTGAAGTGTATCGTGACGCGCGTGACTCCTGGAAAGCGGACTTGGCCTTAAACGGCCAGTATACAATTGAGCTATTCTCATTTCCTGCTCCCGCTGCTCGCCCCAGTCGCCCAGAAGCTTGCGGTTTGCGACACTTGGCTTTTCAGGTTGATGATATTGAATTAGCGGTGTGGGAACTTAACGCTAAAGGGGTCATTTGCGAAGAGGTTCGCATTGATCCCTATACAGGATCACGTTTTACTTTCTTTAATGACCCTGATGGTTTACCTCTAGAGCTCTATGAATTGACAGCGGAATAATATGAATACCCAAGCCTCGGTACCCCATGTTTTACTCAATCCACTGTTCGCGCAATTGGGTGGGCATCGGCATGTGTTGGTTGGGTTCAGTGGTGGTTTGGATTCCAGTGTGCTGTTGCATTTATTAGTTTGCTTACGTGACCAATTTATTCCTGAGCTGATGATTCGCGCTATTCATATTCACCATGGCTTAAATCCACGGGCAGACAGCTGGGTAAAGCATTGCCAGCAACAATGTGAGCAATGGGGGGTTGCGCTAGAAGTGGTGCGTGTCACTATCGACACACGTGATTCAGGTATTGAAGCCGCAGCCAGAAATGCACGCTATCAGGCATTTGCCTCGCATCTGGCCACTAATGAAGTTCTACTCACCGCCCAGCATTTAGACGATCAATGTGAAACCTTCTTATTGGCACTCAAACGTGGCAGTGGCCCGGCGGGTTTATCGGCGATGGCGGCTAAAAGGCCCTTTGCTCATAGTCAATTGTTGCGACCATTACTGGCATTTTCGCGTGAAACTTTAGAAAACTATGCTCGAGCACAGCAATTACAATGGATTGAAGATGATAGCAATCAGGACGATCGCTTCGATCGCAATTTTTTGCGCTTAAGAATCTTACCTTTACTTAATCGGCGCTGGCCACATTTTGCCCAAGCCACGGCGCGGAGTGCGGGTTTATGTGCGGAACAGGAGCAGTTGCTGGATGAATTATTAGCCGATAATTTACAACAACTGCAAAATACTGACGGTGCCTTGTCTATTGATGGTTTATTGCTGGCTTCAGACGCTAAACGAGCGGCGATATTGCGCCGTTGGTTAGCAAGAAGTGGCGCATCAATGCCGTCACAAAGCCAACTGCAACGCTTGTGGTTGGAAGTTGCTATGGCCAGACAGGATGCTGAGCCGCAACTAACCCTTGGGGCACATTTGGTGCGGCGTTACCGGCAATATTTATATCTCTTGCCGCAGTTGCCCGAGATAACAGTATCTCATTTACCTTGGGCTAAAGTTCTGGCTGCATCTGACCAGAGTGCGCTGATACCGGAACCCTTAGTTCTTCCTGCCAACCTGGGGGTGTTGAGTTTTGTGACTCATGGCGGGCAAACCATTAGAGCTGCTGCTATTGGCGAGGAAATCAGCATAGGTTTTGGTTTGCAGGGCGAGATTAAAATTGTCGGGCGACAACATTCGCGCCACAGTAAGAAAATATGGCAAGAATTAGGTATTCCACCATGGCAGCGGGAGCGTATTCCTCTGCTGTATTTTGGTGAGCATTTAATTGCTGCCGCCGGGGTATTTGTCACTCAGGCCGGTCAGGCAAATGAAGATGAGTTGTGCTGGCATCTGGATTGGGCCAAACCCAAAGAATAATAAATAAAATAAGCTATTTTTGAGGAGCAATGATGAAATTAATTATTAGTATGATGGTATTCAGCTTATGTAGTTTTTCAGCGCTGGCCAAAAATGATATTGAAGCCGGGCGGGTGAAGTCAGCCAGTTGTGTGGCCTGTCATGGCATGAATGGCAAAGTATCTGTACCTATGTACCCAAATTTGGCGGGGCAGAATGCCATGTATCTTGAGCAATCTCTGGCCGCGTATAAGAAAGGCGGGCGTACCGGGGGACAAGCGGAAGTGATGCGCGCGTATGTTGCTAATTTATCTGATGAGGATTTTTCGGATCTGGCCGCTTATTATGCCAGCCTTAAACCTTAATATAGCAATCAGTGAGTTAGATGGGGTAGTGCCGCTAACACCGCAGTAGCTTTAAGTGCGAAGGGGATACCCGAAGTCATTGGTGTTACAGCAAGGCAGCAAAGGAACAAATCCCGATGAGCATACATGAGTATGTGATTCGGGTGAGTGAGTGAAGCTAACACCGCTGTAACGTCAAGAACGAAGGGGGACGGGCCGCTTTACAGCAGCCCGTCAGTAAGACGCGAAACTATGATGCACTGACGACCACAGTCCCAATTTCGGGGTGGCTGAAGCTGGCGATATGGTCAAGACGTAATTCACGCATTGTCCCTTCCTGCTCAACAATCAGATATTCGACTTTCTTTCTGAGCAGCAGATCGCACGCTTTACCCTCTACGATCTCACCGCCTCTCAACTTCAACGTCAGTATCAGGTGATGTTGGCAGGCGAGCTCTAGATTATCGTAGTCATCGCAATTGATGGGTTGATACTCTTCACTCATCGACATAATCGCTCACCAATAAGTTAGCGGCGGCATAGGCCGCCTGTTCCCTAACGGAGGACGGGAGTGCGTCGTTAGCCGCAACTTCGTCCAATGCTTTCAATACACAACGTAGTGCATCTGGCACATAGCCAAGATCACCACTTCCAATTTCGGCATAAAAACGGCGTACTAATTCACAGTATTGCTGCACAGTAATCCTCCTGGAAAAGTTTAACCCAGTAGCTTCTCAGCGGAAACGCCACACTGTTAAGTTACGAAGATAAACTCTGAACTTATAAGGACTATAGCACAGGAGTCATGGAGATATTAGAGTGGAAGCGAAGGTTTCTTTTTAGTATTGATGACACTAATAACTCTCTTTATGCAGGGTTGTCTGGCTGCTGACAGACCTAATCAAGTACACTGTCAGCCAGATAATTAAGAGGTTACTCATGGCACTAAAAGCAACCATCCATAAAGCCGCAGTTAACATCGCCGATATGGATCGCAATTTTTTTCAGGATGTTAACCTGACCATCGCGCAACACCCATCTGAAACTGACCAGCGCATGATGCTGCGGTTATTAGCATGGATTTGTCATGCTGATGAACGTTTGCTGTTTACCAAAGGATTGAGCGCTGACGATGAGCCAGAAATTTGGCGTCACAATGATCACAATGGCATCGAATTATGGGTCGAACTGGGATTGCCTGAGGAAAAACGGCTGCGAAAAGCCTGTAATCAATCACAGCAAGTGGTGTTATACGCCTACAGTGAGCGGGCGGCCAAAGTGTGGTGGCCACAAGTGCAAGAAAAGTTGTCTGGGCACTCTAATCTTCGGGTGCGCTTTCTTGATGATGAGCAGATGGCAAAGCTGGCAGCGCTGTCTAACCGGAATATGTCATTACAGGCAACCTTGCAAGAAGGGACAATCTGGCTCTCAGATACTCAGAATAATCTTGAAATTAGTTTTGATGAATGGCAAGGCGATGGGCAATAAGCGTGTTGATTATATCTAATAATGTGAGTCTACCCGATAGCGAGATTGAACTGACGGCGATTCGATCTCAAGGTGCCGGAGGCCAACATGTTAATAAAACCTCCACTGCCATCCATTTGCGCTTTGACATTAAGGCCTCAAGCCTGCCAGAGTATTATAAAGAAAGGCTATTATTGTTAAATAGCCATTTGATGACCGCTGAGGGGGTCATCATTATCAAAGCGCAAGAGTATCGCAGTCAGGATATGAATCGCGAGGCTGCACTGGCGAGACTGGTGGCCTTAATTCGCCAAGCGATGGTGGTGGAGAAAGCGCGTCGGGCAACAAAGCCGACCAAAGGCTCCAAAATCAGGCGAGTTGAAAGTAAAGTCCGCAAAGGGGCGACCAAAGCGCTGCGCGGTAAAATACATCAGGAATGATGCCCATATTGGGTCTGAGCTTTATGCATTGTGACTAATGCGGCTTCATTTCTTATATATCGGACACAGTATGGGAGAATAACTGTGAGTAAATTAACCATAACGGTATTGTTGGCAGTAGGTGCGCTGTCCTTATTGGGTTGTAATAATAGGCAGCAACCCGTCGAGCAGCCTTTGCAACCGATGCAGCAAAGCTATCAGGGGTTATTGCCCTGCGCCGATTGCAGCGGTCTGGATACCTCACTGTTTCTTGATAGTGACGGAACATTTATCCTGAAAGAGACTTATCTTGGCGGTAAAGGTGGCGACACCTCATTTGCTGAATATGGTAAGTGGGCGCGTACTGCGGATAAATTAGTTTTAACCAATGGCCAGGGTGAGAAACGTTATTTCCAGCCCGTAGGTAAAAATCTAGTCATGCTGGATCAACAAGGCCTACCGATTAAATCGACTTTAAATTATCAGTTAACGCCGAGTGAACAACCTTTGCCGAAAACGCCGATGCCATTAAGCGGCATGTATAAATACTTCGCTGATGCAGCCGTATTTACTGATTGTGCGACGGGTAAAACCTTCCCAGTCGAAAATAATATTGCCTTGGAAAAAGGGTATTTAAACGCCCGTAAAAATGCAGAAGAGCCGGTATTCCTGACTCTCAATGGCCATTTTGATATTCGGCCATCAATGGAGGATGGGCAGTCAGATAAGACGCTGATTCCGGCTGGTGATATTCAGTTTAATGCCAATAAGAGCTGCGACAGTCAGTAGAATCTCTCCGTTGCTGCAATAAAAAAGCCGCCAGCTGTTGTTCACACTCTGGCGGCTTTATATTTTTAGCTAATTAGCGTTTGATTTGGCCCAGTAAGAAATCAATGATTTCACTGGTTTTAATCATTTGCTTCTCACCCGCACGGCGATTTTTGTATTCCACTTCTTCGCTGTCGAGATTGCGATCGCCAATGACGATATTATGTGGCACGCCAATCAACTCCATATCCGCAAACATGACACCCGGACGTTCTTTACGGTCGTCGAGAATAACGTCAATGCCATGAGAGCGCAGGGTGGCATACAATTCTTCCGCCAGTTCTTTCACCCGGAAAGATTTATGCATATTCATTGGCAATATTGCTACTTGGAATGGTGCAATTGCATCCGGCCAAATAATGCCACGGTCATCATAATTTTGCTCAATCGCCGCAGCCACCACACGGGATACCCCAATACCGTAACAGCCCATGGTCATCACTTGATTGCGACCATCTTCACCCTGAACTGTCGCTTTCATAGCTTCAGAATACTTGGTGCCTAGCTGGAAGATATGGCCGACTTCAATACCGCGTTTGATTTGCAGTGTGCCTTTACCATCTGGGCTGATATCGCCCTCGACCACATTACGTATGTCAGCAATCTGTGGCAGCGGCAAATCGCGCTCCCAATTAATGCCAAAGTAATGTTTGCCATCAATATTGGCACCCGCACCAAAATCACTCATCACCGCGACACTGCGATCAGCAACCACTGGCAGTGGTAGATTTACCGGGCCTAATGAACCAGGGCCTGCGCCGATAACCGCACGAATTTCTTCTTCACTGGCAAACGTCAGCGGCTTAGCAACTTGTGGCAATTTTTCTGCTTTAATTTCATTGAGTTCGTGATCACCGCGCACCAGCAGGGCTACCAACTTATGGCCGCTCTCTTCATGAGCATGAACCAATAAGGTTTTCACTGTTTTTTCAATCGGCAAATTGAACTGCTCGACTAATTCAGCGATGGTTTTTGCATTCGGAGTATCAATGATACGCAGTTCTTCGCCAGCGACGGCACGTGGTTCAGTCGGTGCCAATGCTTCAGCAAACTCAATGTTGGCAGCATAATCAGAATCAGTTGAGAACACGATATCGTCTTCGCCACTTTCTGCCAGTACCTGGAATTCATGGGATGCACTGCCACCAATGGAACCCGTATCTGCCAGCACCGCACGGAAATTCAGATCCATACGTTCGAAAATTTTGCTGTAAGCGGCATACATTGCGTCGTAAGTTTCCTGCAATGATTCCTGAGTGGTATGGAAAGAATAAGCATCTTTCATCAGGAACTCACGGGCGCGCATCACACCAAAACGTGGGCGCACTTCATCGCGGAACTTAGTTTGGATCTGGAAGAAATTCAGCGGTAGCTGTTTGTAAGAGTTGATCTCACCGCGAATCAGGTCAGTAATGACTTCTTCATGGGTTGGGCCAAGCACAAAAGGGCGCTCGCCACGATCCACAAAACGTAACAGCTCAGGGCCATACTGTTCCCAGCGACCACTTTCTTGCCATAAATCAGCTGGTTGGACGACAGGCATTGAAACTTCGATGGCACCGGCGTTATTCATTTCTTCGCGCACGATGTTTTCGACTTTCTTCAATACCCGAACCCCGGTCGGTAGCCAGGTATAAAGACCTGAGGCCAGTTTACGGATCATCCCGGCGCGGAGCATCAGTTGGTGACTGATAACTTCAGCATCAGCAGGTGTCTCCTTCAGAGTGGAGAGCAAATATTGGCTAGTACGCATGATGTTTTGGTTCCATTAGCACTGTAAGCATATCCGTCATCTTTCAAGTTGCTGGTGTGTTGGCTCAGCTCAATTACCCGAATCCATTACTTATGTAGGCATCATCGGGATGCTCTTGCTTGCCGCCTTCCTGTATCTTGAAATCTATTGGGTATAGAGACAGCCAAAAAAATAAAAAGTGGTTTAGTTTACCAGTGAGTGCGGGTTGTCAAAAGAGAGCAGGGCGAAATTTAGCGCTGGTCGATAGCTAACACTTCTGTTTGGTGCCCAATAACCCGCCAACGCACATTGAATTCCAGCAGTAACACGGCATATTCGCGGCTTTCGCTCTCTTCTTTACGATAGGCTGGCCGTGGATCTTGCGCCAAAACCTGAGTGATAAAACGCCGTAAATTCGGATAACGTTGCTGCAACTGTGCTAACTGTTGTTCTGCGGTGCTGGAAAAATCAACCTGCATGTCTGCATCGGGCGCGGTTTGAGCAAAACCTGCTCGCGCCAGTGGTTGGCTTTCAGCGAAAGGCAGATAAGGTTTAATATCAATCACTGGCGTGCCATCAACCAGATCCAGACTGCCCAGCTCCAGAATGACCTCTTTCCCCTGACAATGCACTGCTTTCAGCTCAATCAGGGACATCCCAATGGGATTTGGGCGAAATGTGGAGCGAGTAGCAAATACTCCCATGCGCGCATTACCCCCTAAACGCGGAGGGCGCACGGTCGGACGCCAGCCGCCATCCATGGTTTGATGGAAAACGAACATCACCCATAAATGACTGAAATCAGATAAACCCCGCACAGCTTCCGGTTGGTTATAGGGTGCCAGGAGTTGTAGTTCTCCACCGCCATCTTCAATCAAACCGGGTTGCCGCGGCACGGCAAACTTTTCTTTATAGGGCGAACGGATAACGCCAATTTGATTAAAGGAAAATACACTCATTTTGATGAAACATTCAGTGCAGAGCCTTGGCACACGGCTTGTTGATAACAGCCGGGAACACCACTTAATATTTCACATTGATGCAGTAAGACTGCATTGGCCTTCATATAAGATGCGCGAGTTTGCATTCTTTTACGGGCGGTAGACAGACTGGGTGGGGAGTCCTGAACTGTAGATTGGCATGACTCACCGGACACTTCCCCTAAATCGCGGAAAGGCTTGCCAACAAGCTCTTCAGCGCTTTTATAGAGTTTCACTGGTGCCGGACGAGGGGCAACCGTAGGGCTGGGTTTAGTCACCGGAGGCGGTTGCTTAACCGGGGTTTCTGTGGTGGATGGCTTTGATTGAAGCATGGAGCATCCAGTTAGCGAAAGGGCTAACAGACACAGAGGTAACGCACGCATAGAAATTCCTCAGCCTTTTTATATAAGAGGCGCTATTGAAGCAATCTATTATGCAAATAACAAGACGAGCCGTAGCTCGTCTTGCAATATATTTAGCAAACACTGAATTTAGTAAAGCGAGTATTCAGCAAAATAGGTAATTGACCATTACCAACCTTTAACTGCGCCGCCGTTGAAGGCTTTGTTTGCCGCGTCGTAAACTTCATCAGACTGATAAGCCTGGACGAATTTTTTCACGTTTTCCGCATCTTTATTATCTTCACGAGCAACAATCAAGTTGACGTAAGGTGAGTCTTTATCTTCCACAAACAGGCCATCTTTAGCCGGTGTCAGGCCAATTTGGCTAGCATAAGTGGTATTGATAATTGCCAGGTCGATTTTTTGGTCATCCAAAGAACGTGGTAACTGAGGGGCTTCCAGTTCAACCAGTTTCAGGTTTTTAGGATTCTCAACCACATCCAGCACGGTTGGCAGCAGACCAACACCATCTTTCAGTTTAATCAGACCGACACTTTGTAGCAACAACAGGGAACGGCCCAGGTTAGTCGGGTCATTCGGCAGTGCGACTTGAGCACCTGGTTGCAGTTCGTCCAGTGATTTTATTTTCTTAGAGTAACCGGCAATTGGGTAAACGAATGAGTTACCAACGGAAACCAGTTTGTAGCCACGATCTTTAATCTGCTGATCCAGATAAGGTTTATGCTGGAAGGCATTCAGGTCAATATCACCTTTACTCAGGGCTTCATTTGGCAATACATAGTCGTTGAATGTCACCAACTCAACATCCAGACCATATTTGTCTTTTGCTACTTTTTGAGCCACTTCTGCAACTTGTTGCTCAGCACCAACAATTACGCCCACTTTAATGTGGTTTGGATCTTTCTCTGCTGGGCCACAACCCACCAGTGCCAGAGTACCAATCAGTGCGCTGACTGCCGCGATAGATTTGAATTTTAAAGACATATCCCTTCCTCTATAGACATTCATTAAGATGCGCCGCTGTGTGAGGCAGTCGCGGGTTAAATACCATTATGGCTAACAACTATTTATGGGTAACGGCTTTTACTATCCGATCGCCACTGAATTGAATCAGATAAACCAGAATTACTAATAATACTAAGACTGTATTCATTACAGTGGCGTTATAACCAATGTAACCATACTGATAACCGATTTGACCTAGGCCACCGGCACCTACTGCACCCCCCATAGCGGAATAGCCTACCAGGGTAATTAAGGTAATGGTTGCTGCATTCACCAAGCCTGGCAGGGCTTCGGGCAACAACACTTTCTTGATGATTTGCATTGGCGTAGCGCCCATCGCACGTGCGGCTTCAACTAAACCAGATGGAATTTCTAGCAGAGCATTTTCCACCATACGGGCAATAAAGGGAGCCGCACCCACAGTTAATGGCACAATTGCTGCCTGTAAACCAATAGAAGTACCGACTATCATCCGAGTGAAAGGAATCATCCATACCAATAAGATAATAAAAGGTATGGAGCGGAAAATATTCACCACCCCAGACAAGGTGCGGTAAATCTTATTGTTTGCAATAATCTGCCCTGGCCGAGTGACATACAGCAGCACCCCAACAGGCAGCCCTAAAACAAAGCCAAAGAAACCAGACACAAAGGTCATCATTAGAGTTTCCCACACGCCTCGGGCCATTAACCACATCATTGCCTCAGACATAACCCAGAACCTCTACTTTTACATGATGATCTTGCAAGAACTTAATGGCAGCGAGGCCATCCTGATTGTCGCCATGTAGCTCTGCCAACATGACACCAAATTTAACGCCGCCGGCATAATCCATCTGCGAGCTAAGAATACCAATATCAATATTAAAGCGACGAACTGCTTGTGAGATCAACGGCGCATCTACTGACTTACCGGTGAACTCCAATTTAAGCAGTGGAACACGGTCTGTACTGGGTTCTTGAGTCATGCGCAGCGCATAATCTTCAGGAATGTCCAGATGCAAAGTTGATTGAATAAATTGTTGAGCCAGCGGGGTCTTCGGATGAGAGAACACTTCGCTGACACTGTCTTTTTCAATCAATTGGCCTTCACTGATAACCGCAACCTGATCACAGATACGTTTCACCACATCCATTTCATGAGTGATAAGCAAAATGGTGAGGCCTAAACGGCGATTAATATCTTTTAACAGTTCCAGAATTGAGCGGGTAGTTGCAGGGTCTAAGGCGCTGGTGGCTTCGTCGCACAACAACACTTTAGGATTGCTGGCCAATGCACGGGCAATAGCGACACGCTGTTTCTGCCCACCGGAAAGGTTCGCTGGGTAAGCATCTTGCTTATCGGACAAACCAACTAAATCCAGCAGTTCGGTAACTCTCTTCTTTATATCTGCGCGCGGGGTATTGTCCAGTTCAAGAGGCAACGCGATATTGCCATACACCGTACGGGAAGAAAGTAAATTGAAATGCTGAAAAATCATGCCTATTTGACGACGAGCACGAGTCAATTGGCTGTCAGATAAGGTAGTAAGATCTTGCCCATCGACCAGGACTTGTCCGCTAGTCGGGCGCTCTAACATATTGGCGCACCGTATCAATGTGCTTTTACCGGCACCAGAGGCACCGATAACGCCATAGATTTGCCCAGCAGGAACGTGTAGCGTCACGTCTGAAAGCGCGGTAATAGTGCGCGACCCCTGTTGGAACACTTTGCTGATGTGAGAAAGTTTAATCATATTATTCTTATTTTATCGTCGTTTCCGTGGCTAGATAAAAAGTAAACTTCAGTAGAACCAAAGTATAGATTGGATGTTAAGGCGTCTAGACGGCTAAGTCAACTAACAACACCGATTCTCTTCCATTCTCAATCGGCAATGAAACATGCGATACTAACCGGATTAACCGCCTTCAGGAGCAGATAAGTGACTCAGCCCGTCCCCGCAATATTTTTAGATCGTGATGGTACAATTAATGCCGACCACGGTTATGTCCACGAAATTGATAATTTTCAATTTATAGACGGTGTTATTGATGCATGCCGTGAATTGAAAGAAATGGGTTTTGCTTTGGTTCTGGTAACCAATCAATCGGGTATTGCGCGCGGTATCTTTACCGAAGAGCAATTCTTAAGCCTAACCGAATGGATGGATTGGTCTATGGCTGACCGCGGTGTTGATCTGGATGGCATCTATTTCTGTCCGCATCATCCCGATGCCAGTGTGGCGGAGTTCCGAGAAACATGTGAATGCCGTAAGCCATTGCCGGGCATGTTACTGCAAGCGCAAAGTGAATTGAACATCGATATGGCTGCTTCTTATATGGTAGGTGACAAAATAGAAGATATGCAGGCAGCCGCTGCGGCAAATATCGGTACTAAAGTCTTGGTTCGCACTGGCAAACCGGTTACGGCGGAAGGCGAGGCAGCAGCTGATTGGGTGCTAAATAGCCTGGCAGACTTGCCAAAAGCGATAAAAACGCATCATAAATAAGCGTTGCGTTCAAATAACACGCAGTTGAAAAAAACTTTACTATAAACCCTTGCCATTCTGAAGCAGCTCCCTATAATGCGCATCCATCGACACGGCGCTGTGAGCAACTTCACAGAGTGGCCGGGAAGAGCAGAGAAAACTAACGAATTAAGTTG
>NZ_ACCD01000015.1 GCF_000173775.1 Yersinia rohdei ATCC 43380 | reverse complement strand
CACCGCCATATTCGAGCAAAAGGCTCTGACGAAAGTCAGAGCCTTTTTCTTTGGTTTCGCATCAGAGACAATGGCTTTATGATTAGCGTCGGTACTTCTCTTTCGCTATGTTATCGCCCAAGACTGAATATGGCATTAGTCGACTATAAACCACTTGATTACGACCTTGTCTTTTAGCCTGATACAATGCTTCATCGGCCATTTTCAGGGCTTTTAACATCGACATTCCTGGTAAATAGAGTGACGCGCCAATGGACATAGTCGCCTTTATTTTCTCTCCACTCGGTAATTCTACCGTTAAATTCTCAACCAGTTGCCGGATCCGCTCTGCAACCGCTGTAATGGTCTGTGGTTCATGGCGGTGAGTGATGATAATAAATTCCTCTCCACCATAACGGCCAACAAAATCCTCATCCCTGATAGCCTCAGTCAAAAGCCGCCCAATTTCTGACAACATAACATCGCCAGCATCATGGCCGTAGGTATCATTAACAAACTTGAAATGATCAAGATCCAAAATCATTAAGCCACACGCCTGGCGGTTGTTATAAATTGTAGTTAGGCGGTAATCAACACTTGCACGGTTATTTAACTGCGTTAATTTGTCGATACTCGCTCGGAACTTCATCGTAAAGAAGGTGTGGATATGATGTTCATTAAAGTTAAGCGCATGATAACAAATAGCTAAACACAGGACAGAAATCAGCTGATATATCATCACCTGAGACCAGTTAAGTGCCTGCGGAACTAATAAACCAGCAGCGACGACTCGGTATATAACGATCAAAACAACGGTGGTGTAAAAAACACGATTATTCTTTTTCTCCCAGACTTTGAAGAGAATAAGAGAAGTAAATATTAGTGTTATTAATAGATTGTCTAGCGTAAACCAACCAGTAAATGCAATATTCACCGCAACGGCAGTCAAACCACTAAGCCAGCCACCATAAAATGTAACTAATATTATCGGGATCAATTCGAAGCTATAGAAGAATGAATCAGAAATAACCCACTGATCTTCATTTAAATAAAGTGAAACTAACCCTGATATCAAACCAAATATTATGCGCTTCCCCACGCCACCATCATAGGAAAAAGTGCTGTTTTTACTTAAGGCAAGATAACTGATGGAAAGTGTTGCATAGGTGACACAGATGTCTCGGTATAATGTTGATAAAGATTCCAATTCATTCATGGTGTAGCGTCAGCTCTTTGAATTTTAACTGCTGATGTTGACCAAAACGAATTTTGCCAATTTAGTGCTAGCGAAACATTATATTTAAGAATGATGTTATTCATTGAATTCCCTAAACATTAAGTACAGATAACAGTCGCAGTTTCCAACCTCATATTCAGCCATAAAGTCGGATTTATTCCTGAACACGGCTATTATGCAGCCTCTTGCTACCCTCCGGTAACAAGATTTTCACTCATTTACTTAATCGCCACCAACCAGTAACATAGGTTCTGGCCCTAATGACATTCAATTTCAGACAGTTGAGGATAAAAATCACCCCTGACTGGGATAATATCTGATTTTTATTTACCGATAGCCGAAAATAGCTTACTAGCAATGCATTGGCTCATAAAAGTCATTTTATAAAATGCAGAGTTATCTACATTTCTGCCAGAGATTGATTTACGTCTAGATCTTGTCGTACAAATTGGCGTATCGTTGTAATCAGCACTTCGAGACGGACCCTTATTGGCCCGCCATTTATTTTGTCTTTTCTTTATTTGGTTTACACCTTAGATGAAAACGCACGGAATTAACGGCATTAGGCCGTTCAGCGCGATTATTGACGCTTGCTGGCGAGAAAAATATACATTTCATAGACTTACTAAAGATATAATTGCCGGCGTCACTGTCGGTATTATTGCTATTCCGCTGGCTATGGCACTGGCTATTGCCAGTGGTGTCCCACCGCAGTACGGCTTATATACCTCGGCTATCGCCGGGATTGTTATTGCTGTCAGTGGGGGGTCCAGATATAGCGTCTCCGGCCCGACCGCGGCCTTTGTGGTAATTCTTTATCCTGTTTCACAACAATTTGGTTTAGCCGGCTTATTACTGGCGACATTAATTTCGGGGATATTTTTACTGTGCATGGGGCTGGGGCGTCTAGGCCGCTTAATTGAATATATTCCGCTATCAGTCACACTTGGTTTTACCTCGGGGATTGGTATCACCATTGCGACCATGCAAGTAAAGGATTTCTTCGGCTTACATATTGAAAAAATGCCGGAAAACTATGTCGGCAAAGTGACGGCTCTAGCGCAATCGCTGCCAACCATAAACCTCAGTGATACATTAATTGCTGTTGTTACCCTAATGGTATTAATTCTCTGGCCACGATTGAAATTAAAGTTACCGGGTCACTTACCTGCTTTGGTTGCTGGTACTGCTGTTATGGGCATCTTGTCACTATTTGATAGTCAGGTAGCCACTATCGGTTCGCGTTTTGGCTATTTACTGGCTGATGGCACCCAAGGCCAGGGTATCCCCCCTATTTTGCCGCAACTTGTCCTGCCCTGGCAGCTTCCGGCCGCCAATGGACAGGAGTTTGTGCTGAATTGGGCCACACTTTCCGCGCTTCTCCCAGCCGCCTTCTCGATGGCCATGCTGGGGGCAATTGAGTCATTATTATGCGCCGTGGTGCTCGACGGCATGACGGGCCAAAAACATCATTCCAATAGTGAGTTGGTTGGGCAGGGACTGGGTAATATGATTGCGCCGTTCTTTGGCGGTATTACAGCCACTGCGGCCATTGCGCGTTCCGCGGCAAATGTGCGGGCCGGTGCCACATCGCCTGTCTCGGCCATTGTGCATGCGCTGCTGGTATTGCTGGCCTTGTTGGTTCTGGCCCCCATGTTGTCTTACTTGCCATTAGCTGCGATGGCCTCTTTGCTGTTGATTGTGGCCTGGAACATGAGTGAGGCCCATAAAGTTATCGATTTACTGCGCCGTGGCCCCAAAGACGACATTATCGTGATGCTGCTGTGCATGAGCCTGACCGTCTTATTCGATATGGTGATTGCTATCACGGTGGGTATTGTGTTGGCTTCACTGCTCTTTATGCGCCGCATTGCCCGCATGACTCGCCTGAGTGAAATACCGGCGCAAGTGGATGAACATACTTTGGTTCTGCGGGTTAACGGGCCGCTGTTTTTCGCCGCCGCAGAGCGCATATTTAATGAGTTACTGAGCCGCAGTGAAAACTATAACACGGTTATTTTGCAATGGGACGCCGTGCCAGTTTTAGATGCGGGGGGATTAAATGCGTTTCTGCGCTTCACTGAGGCGCTAAATGAGCATCAGCAACTCATCATCACTGATATTCCTTTCCAGCCACTAAAGACGCTGGCAAGAGCTCGGGTGCAGCCTATTGAGGGCAAGTTGAGTTTCTATGGCTCTTTGCCAGAGGCCTTAGAGGCTTTACGGGTGAAAAACTAGCCGCGCAAGTGGCAGGTAAGGTTAAATCGTCATTTTACAATCAAAAAAGGCAGCGTAGCTTTCTACACTGCCTTTTTTATTGATAACAATAGCCGAGGATATTTACTTGCTGGTATCGAGCTCAGGGAAGCTCTTCACCAAATCGTCAATTGCTTTCATCTGTACCAAGAATGGCTCTAGCTTATCTAATGGCAATGCAGATGGGCCGTCACATTTAGCACTGTTTGGCTCCGGGTGTGCTTCGATAAACAGACCCGCCAGCCCCACCGCCATTCCTGCACGGGCCAGTTCAGCCACTTGCGCACGACGACCACCCGATGCAGCACCAAAGGGATCACGGCACTGCAATGCATGAGTCACGTCAAAGATGACTGGGTGACCCCCAGTGGCCTTGACCATGACATTGATACCCAACATATCAACCACCAGATTGTCATAACCAAAGTTGCTGCCGCGATCGCACAGGATAACCTGGTCATTGCCAGCTTCTTTGAATTTATCAACAATATTGCCCATCTGGCCTGGGCTGACAAACTGCGGTTTCTTAACGTTAATCACGGCACCAGTGCGCGCCATAGCTTCGACCAAGTCAGTCTGGCGGGCCAGAAATGCAGGTAGCTGGATAACATCTACCACTTCTGATACGGGTTGTGCCTGGCTGGCTTCGTGCACATCGGTAATGATTTTCACACCAAACTGCTGTTTCAATTCCTGGAAGATTTTCATGCCTTCTTCCAAGCCAGGGCCACGGTAAGAGTGAATTGAAGAACGGTTGGCTTTGTCAAACGAGGCTTTGAAAACGTAAGGAATACCCAGCTTTTGGGTCACAGTCACGTAATGCTCGCAGATGCGCATCGCCAGATCACGGGACTCAAGCACATTCATGCCACCAAACAGCACGAAAGGCAGGTCGTTCGCTACGTTGATATCGCCAATGCTAACCACTTTCTGTTTCATACTAATACCTTATAAAGGGTAAACCGAGATTAATTACAGCAGGTTAAGCACAGTTGATAGCGCGGGACTTCAGCGGCTCGCTACTGTGACTCACCCACTATAGAAAAAGAATTAGTGCAATGTCACCCGCTGTTGCTCAATAGAGTGGATCTGCATTTTTATCATTTCAGCAATAGGGTCTTCCGGGCACTGCTCGACAAAATAGCTTAAATCAGAAATAGCAATGTGGTTGCAATCCAATTGGGCATAAATCAAGCCACGGTCACGGATTTCATAGGGGTCATCGGGATCAAAAGCTAATACCGCTTCACTGGCACGCAAAGCCAATTCCATCTGTTTTTCTTCCATTAATGCCGCTTTTAATGTATCAAGCATTTTGCGCACAATCAGGGTATTTTCTGCTTCTTCCAAATCTTCATCTTCCAATTCGGCGCTCAACCCCAGATTGCCCTTGATCCACACTTCCAGCATATGCTCGTTTAGTGTTTCACCGTTCAACGGATTAATCAGCCACATTTCTTCATCTAACCAGTCAGCACGAAGAATTAATTGGGTTGGAAAAATAACCGGCATCAGCGGTAAATCCAACTGATGGGCAATATGCAAGAAAATAACCCCCAGCGATACCGGTGTGCCCTGGCGTTTATCCAGTACTTTATCTAGCCAGATAGCATCAGACAGACGATAAACGCCCCCTGCTCCGCCAAATTTCCATTGGCGGTAAAACAGATCGATAAGCACTTCTAATTGCTGATCCTGATTAAGACCCTCGGGCATTGCCGCCCGTGCATCATCAACCAGCTGTTGCAGTTGTTTACGTACATCAGCCAGTGGAAAATCCTGTCGAATCTCCTGGGTAACCAGTAACACCCCATCACACAGGGACGCGTTGTTAAATTCGAAATCAGCAATGATACTCATAGATATCCCATCAGCAGTGGTAACTTAGTTGTTGCCAGTTTAATTATCAAATACAGGCAACCCAATGCGAGTATAAAAGCAATCCAGCGACGATTCTGGCTGCGAGTTCGCTTACCTAATGCAACATAGCCAAGCAGGATATAGATAATAACGCCAAACAGCTTTTCAGTCAGCCATGTTCCTTGCGGGCTGAATGGATAAAATCCGGTAATAAAAATCAAGACAATACCGCTGACAAACAGCAGCGTATCATTGATATGCGGCGTTATTTTTACCCAGCGTTTATCCATCATAGCCGAACCGCGACATTTCCAATAGAAACGTAATACGAACAGCGTAATACTGATGACCACAGTGAGTAAATGCAAATGCTTCATGGCGATGTAATCAACCCACATGACTTTCGCTTCCTTTTGTTACCCATTTTGCCTGGCATCGCAGTGAGATTAACTGCCATGCCAATGACGTTGGATATCTGTTAATTATTCATCGCTTTTTGTCTATTCAGTACAGAAATTGGGTATTAACCAGAGTTTTCTCAACCTGCGACCCACTGACCCAGTGTAACACGATCATTATTACCATAATCTTTATACGTCATCACCGCGCTAAAGCCCGTATTCTTCAGTAATTTCTGCACGGCTTCCGCTTGCTGCCAGCCGTGTTCCAACATCAACCAGCCACCCGGCTCTAAATAGTCTGGTGACTGACGAACAATTTCAGCTAAATCAGCCAAACCTGCCGCGGGTGCCACTAGCGCACTGTGTGGCTCATAGCGAACATCACCTTGCTGTAAATGGGGGTCATTAGCATCAATATAAGGAGGATTACTGACAATCAGCATAAATTTGCCGTTCACCGTGTCAAACCAGCTACTTTGCACAAAATGCACATTATTTATTGCGAGTTTTTCGCCATTATGGCGGGCTAGCGCCACAGCATCGGCTTTAATATCCACCCCGACGACGGCGCAATCTGGGCGTTCACTGGCTAAGGCCAAAGCAATAGCACCAGTGCCAGTACCCAAATCTAAAATGCGACCTGGTGTGGCCGGTAAATGTGCCAACGCCTGTTCAACCAAGCATTCGGTATCAGGGCGCGGTATCAGTGTGGCAGAAGAAACACTCAGTGGCAGTGACCAGAACTCCCGTTCCCCGACCAGATACGCTATGGGTTCACCCTGCTCACGACGGGCGGCCAATGACTCTAATGCAATTAGCTGCTCGGCGGTGAGCAAAGTTTCACCGAAGGCAAGCAAATAGGTACGCCCACGCCCCGTGACAAAACTCAATAGGATCTCGGCATCGCGCTTCGGGCTGTCACTTTGACTAAAACGGGCTGCCGCTAGCGACAGCCACTGCTGATAATCCATTAGTCTTGCTCAGACAACGCAGAGAGCTGATCTGCTTGATATTCCTGCACAATCGGCTGAATCAGCATATCCAGTTTACCTTCCATCACTTCATCCAGACGATACAGAGTCAGGTTGATACGATGGTCAGTCACGCGGCCCTGCGGGAAGTTATAGGTACGGTTACGATCTGAACGGTCACCAGAACCTAACAGATTGCGACGTTCAGAGGCTTCCGCCAACTGGCGTTTTTGCATTTCTGCGGCACGGATACGCGCACCCAACACTGACATAGCCTTAGCTTTGTTCTTATGTTGCGAACGCTCGTCCTGGCATTCCACCACAATCCCGGTGGGAATATGGGTAATACGAATAGCCGAATCCGTGGTGTTAACGTGCTGGCCACCCGCACCTGAAGAGCGGAAGGTGTCAATACGCAAGTCACCGGCATTGATTTCCGGCATCTCAGCTTCAGGAATGGCGGGCATAACCGCAACAGTACAAGCCGAGGTATGGATGCGGCCTTGTGATTCAGTTTCTGGCACGCGCTGAACCCGGTGACCACCGGATTCAAATTTCAGCCGCCCGAAGACCCCCTCACCGGAAACCTTGGCAATCACTTCTTTATAACCACCATGCTCACCTTCACTGGCGCTCATGATTTCAACTTTCCAGCGGCGGGATTCAGCATAGCGGCTGTACATGCGGAACATATCACCGGCAAAAATAGCCGCTTCGTCACCGCCGGTTCCTGCACGAATTTCCAGGAAACAATCGCGCTCATCATCAGGGTCTTTTGGCAGCAACAACACTTGCAATTGCTGCTCTAACTCTTCACTGCGAGCTTTGGCTTCTTTCAGTTCTTCCTGTGCCATTTCGCGCATTTCAAGATCTTCGAGCATCATTTCTGCGGCTTCGAGATCATCTTGCACACTGCGCCATTCTTTAAAGCAGCGAGTGACATCGGTCAATTGCGCATATTCACGTGATAACGCGCGGAAACGGTCTTGATCGGCAATAACGCTGGCATCGCCAAGATACGCCAGCACTTCTTCGTGGCGCTCTTGTAACGCTTCCAGTTTGGCAACAATAGAAGACTTCATCCGTGGTTTTAAACCCTGTAATTAGAGGAAACTAGTGCTGATCCAGCCCAAGGCTGTCGCGTAATAATTGCAACCGCTCCATATCGCCATCGCTGGCAGCTTGCTGGAGGGATTTGGTGGGCGCATGGATCAGGCGGTTGGTTAGCTTGTGGGCCAATTCATTCACCACCTGTTCTACATTTGCCCCCTGCTCAATGGCAGCTAAAGCTTTTGCTGTCATCTCACTGCGAACCTGTTCGGCCTGAGAGCGGTATTCACGAATAGTTTCGACCGCCCCCTGCGCCCGTAGCCAGGTCATAAAATTCATGCTTTCTTGCTGTACTATTGACTCAGCTTGAACTGCTGCGGCTTGGCGCTGCGCCATATTGTGCTGAATAATCGCCTGTAAATCATCAACACTGTATAAATAGGCATTCGACAGTTTACCCACCTCAGGCTCGATATCCCGTGGCACGGCGATATCCACAAACAGCATTGGCTGGTTGCGGCGGCTTTTCAGGGCGCGTTCTACCATACCCTTGCCGATAATCGGCAGCGGGCTGGCCGTTGAGCTAATAATGATATCAGCATCAGCAAGACGGGCATCAATTTCTGGCAACGTAATCACTTCGGCACCCACCTCTGTTGCCAGGGTTTGTGCGCGCTCGCGCGTCCGGTTAGCGATAATCATATGCTTGACTTGATGTTCACGCAGATGACGAGCTACCAGCTCAATGGTTTCACCGGCACCGACCAACAACACATTCAGCTCAGAGAGTGACTCAAAAATTTGTCGTGCCAGAGTACAGGCAGCAAAAGCCACCGAAACCGCACTCGCGCCGATTTCAGTTTCGGTACGAACCCGTTTGGCCACTGAAAATGACTTCTGGAATAAACGCTCCAGCTCGCCAGACAGTGATTGCTCGCGCTGAGACTCAGCAAAGGCTTTTTTTACCTGCCCCAGAATTTGCGGTTCACCCAGCACCAGTGAGTCTAACCCGCTGGCAACCCGCATTAAATGGCTGACGGCATCATTCCCCTGATGCCAATACAAACTCGTTTTCACTTCATCGGGGTTGAGTTTATGATAATTACATAACCAGGTAATCAGTTGTTCGTGCAGGTTTTCTTGCTGTTCTACGCTGAGATAAAGCTCAGTTCGGTTACACGTAGACAACACGACACCGCCCTGCACCAACGGCTGTTGGAGCAAGCTAGCAAGCGCCTGATCAATCGATTCCGGTGAAAATGTCACACGTTCACGTAGCGATACAGGTGCGGTTTTGTGGTTAATGCCTAATGCAAGCAGAGTCATGAGAACGGCTTAGAGTAATACTGATGTTAGTATGGATTCTCGTCTGAACCGCATTCTACTTGATGCGAGGGATCAATAAAAGTCGCAGTGCATCATCCTAAGTATTATCCCAAATTATGCTCAAAAATTGATTATATGATGTACAAATTAGAACAAGGGATTGACGCTCGGCCTTCAGGTGGTTAGCGTGAGCAACAATTAAACCTTATTAAGCTGCATCAAATTAAGACGCATCAAAACAATTTGCTTTATTATTAAGTTGCTCCATTAAAAACGTGCCGCCAGTGAAAACACCGCGACCGATAGGATTTATACCCATATGCCTCAGTGCAAAACTCGTTTTTATCGCTTACTTCCCTTAGCTACTCTGCTACTAGCGGCTTGTAGCACCACGCCACCATCAGGCCCGGCGACCAGCCCAACGTCACCACAATGGCGTCAGCATGAGCAACAACTACAGCAATTGAGCCAATTCCAAACCCGAGGTGCATTTGCCTATTTATCTGATAAACAAAAAGTTTATGCGCGTTTTTTCTGGCAACAAACCGCTCCAGAGCGTTATCGTTTATTACTGACCAATCCATTGGGTAGCACTGAGCTTGAACTCGTGGTGCAACCCGGTGTGACTCAACTAACGGATAATCAAGGCAAACGCTACGTCAGTGATGACCCGCAAGAAATGATTCACAAGCTGACTGGCATGTCGATTCCACTAGCCAGTTTGCGCCAATGGATCCTGGGGTTACCTGGCGATACCACGGACTTCACTCTTGATGACAAATATCGATTAAAACAGCTTACGTATCAGCAAGATGGGGTAACTTGGGTAGTGGATTATCAGGAATATAATACAAAAGTGACGCCACCATTGCCTAGCCGTATGGAATTGAGCCAAGGCGGGCAGCGCATCAAGCTAAAAATGGATAACTGGACGGTCAATTAACATGGTTATCACTCATCAACATGTTTGGCCATCTCCCGCAAAATTGAATTTATTTCTCTACATCACCGGGCAACGTGCCGATGGCTATCATCAATTACAAACGCTGTTTCAGTTTCTCGACTATGGCGACGAGCTGACTATTGTCCCCAGAAATGATGACCAGATTCATTTATTAACCCCTATCGAGGGGGTGGAAAATGAACAAAATCTGATTGTTAGGGCCGCTCGATTACTGCAACAGCATCAACCCAACCCCGATGCGATAAAAATACCGCGGGGAGCTGATATCAGTATTGATAAATGTTTACCCATGGGCGGAGGTCTGGGGGGCGGTTCTTCCAATGCTGCGACCGTGTTAGTGGCACTCAATACTCTCTGGCAATGTGGCTTGTCTGATGACGAATTAGCCACTCTTGGCCTCACTTTGGGTGCCGATGTACCGGTATTTGTTCATGGACATGCCGCCTTTGCCGAGGGCATTGGTGAAAAATTACAGCCCGCAGAGCCTATAGAGAAGTGGTATTTGGTGGTACACCCCGGTGTAAGCATCCCAACACCAATTATTTTTTCCGATCCTGAATTAAAAAGAAATACGCCAATTCGCCCACTGGCGGCGCTTTTAAGCGCTCCTTACGCAAATGATTGCGAACCAATCGCAAGAAAACGTTTTCGCGAGGTTGAACAGGCTCTTTCATGGCTGTTACAATACGCCCCGTCACGCCTTACCGGAACCGGCGCTTGTGTGTTTGCAGAATTCGACACTGAGTCATCGGCCCGACAGGTGTTAAGTATTGCCCCTGAGTGGTTGCACGGTTTTATCGCTCGTGGTGTGAATGTTTCACCACTGCATCGCGTACGCTCTGGGAAAATTGAAAGCAGTGAGCACAGATAACGATTTACAGCGTTATACCCAATAGATTCCGAGTTGCAGGTTGGCCGCAACTAAATGAGCCCAAAACGTTGAGGTTACTCAATGAGTTAGGTGAATGATGGTAGCCAACAGCCCTGCACCTTGAAAAATGACGGGTAGATGTAAGGCCTAAGTGATGGCCTTACGAACCTTGAGTTCTGAAAATACCTGTCTCACTAGATTGAAAGCCGGTTCATAATGCTGTTTTAGATTTGATGTGTTTTGGCTTTAAATACCCGTATGTATATTGCAGTCAGTATGAACAATCGCCCCTGATTACTGATCTGACGATATCTTCTCTGGACGCATGCCTGAGGTTCTTCTCGTGCCTGATATGAAGCTTTTTGCTGGTAACGCCACCCCGGAACTAGCACAACGTATTGCCAACCGTTTGTACACCAGTCTTGGTGACGCCGCTGTAGGTCGTTTTAGCGACGGCGAAGTGAGCGTGCAAATCAACGAAAATGTACGCGGCGGTGATATTTTCATCATCCAGTCCACCTGCGCACCCACGAACGATAACCTGATGGAACTGGTTGTCATGGTTGATGCCCTGCGTCGCGCCTCCGCAGGACGTATTACTGCTGTAATTCCTTACTTTGGTTACGCCCGTCAGGATCGCCGCGTGCGCTCCGCTCGTGTACCTATCACTGCTAAAGTTGTTGCTGACTTCCTCTCAAGTGTTGGGGTTGACCGCGTTTTGACAGTGGATCTTCATGCTGAACAGATCCAAGGCTTCTTTGATGTTCCGGTTGATAACGTATTTGGTAGCCCAATCCTGCTGGAAGATATGTTGCAGCAGAATCTGGAAAACCCAATTGTTGTCTCACCAGACATCGGCGGCGTTGTTCGTGCCAGAGCTATCGCAAAACTGCTGAACGATACTGATATGGCGATTATCGACAAACGTCGTCCACGCGCTAACGTTTCTCAGGTGATGCACATCATCGGTGACGTTGCTGGCCGTGACTGCGTCTTAGTTGACGATATGATCGATACCGGTGGTACTTTGTGTAAAGCGGCTGAGGCGTTGAAAGAACGTGGCGCTAAGCGTGTATTCGCTTATGCAACTCACCCGATCTTCTCTGGTAATGCGGTTGAAAACATCAAACATTCCGTTATCGACGAAGTGATTGTTTGTGACACTATTCCGCTGTCAGCTGAAATCAAGGCATTGAAAAATGTACGTACTCTGACACTGTCCGGCATGTTGGCTGAAGCCATCCGCCGCATCAGTAATGAAGAGTCTATCTCTGCGATGTTTGAGCATTAATCAATATTAGCCCCTGCGGTGCTATCCGGCCGCAGCTAGCCGCAAGGTTATTGTCGTGATGAACCACTTGGTGGGATTTACGTCGGGGTTGATGACTTTTTAATATTGTTTGAGTCAATATTATTTGAGTCAATATTGTGCGATGAACTAGTCGAAGCAGATTAAGGAAACCCGTTGCAGCAAACGCGACAACGGGTTTTCTACTCTTGATCAATAAGTTCCGAATCAATGAGTTCTTGAGTTAGAGATGCTTGTTTAACTGATTTTTGGCTACTCGATCGTTGAGCCGTCATTTACCCCTCCCTAACATCAGCTCATAGTAAAGCCGAAAAGATAGGTTCCAGATTTGCTGTTTTAGCTGCTGTCACACTGTAATTAATCGCCAATATTCACTGATAATAAATATTAACTAATGACTAAGAGTGACGTTGGTTACGATTGCAGCGCTTATCAAAATGTTTAATCCACCAATAGCGATCTGCCACCGCTTCACGCCCACCAATACGCGCGCCAACCAACCATAACAGTGCGCCGATAAAAATACTCATTACTGCACCATGAGCAAAGAATTGCGGTAAACCAAGTTCGGCGATTTCAGTTAAAATGGAGTAACCTACCCCACCCACCATAACGACCAAACCCAACCCCATCAGCACATTACCGAGCATTGCTGCACTTTTACGTTTCATATGCCACCTCCATTTTGGGTTACCAATAAATAATCACTCAGCGGTGCATCAGGAAACTTGCTTAACGCGATTATTCATGTCCACTTAATAACTAAGTATAGTCAGGGTGGTAATAAAGGTATTGCGTTAGTGATCACAACTGGCAAATATATTCCACTAAATCTTTACATTATTGCGCTTTTTGGCATTAAAGTTGAATTATATAGATTGGTAACTATTCATATAGTAAATCACTTTATTTATAATTTTACCCAAAGCAACTGACGGTGTTGGTTAAAAACAAAATAAACCTGGGTTTTGTTATTACGGGCTATGACAGGTAAACTGTCGTACTTTGATTCCTTTAGTAATAGTGAATGACGACGTGAGCAGTATTAAATTAATCGTTGGGCTGGCAAACCCGGGCGCTGAATATGCCCAAACCCGCCATAATGCGGGAGCCTGGTATGTGGATTTATTGGCTGAACGCCATAATCAATCACTGAAAGAAGAGAGCAAATTCTTCGGTTATACCGCGCGGTTAAATCTGGCAGGTCAAGATATTCGCTTGCTGGTACCCTCTACATTTATGAATTTAAGTGGCAAAGCGGTTGCAGCAATGGCCGGGTTTTACCGCATTTTGCCAGAAGAAATTTTAGTCGCGCATGATGAGCTTGATATCCCGCCTGGGGTGGCAAAAATGAAACTGGGCGGCGGCAATGGCGGCCATAATGGCCTAAAGGATATCCAGAGCAAACTCGGTAATAATCCTAACTTTTACCGCTTGCGTATAGGTATTGGCCATCCAGGTGATAAAAGTAAAGTTACCGGTTTTGTACTCGGCAAACCGCCAGCCAGTGAACAAGCCTTAATAGATGACACCATTGATGAGTCTATCCGCTGTACCGAAATATTGCTGACCGAAGGTATCACTAAGGCCATGAATCGCCTGCATTCCTTTAAAGCCGGTGCATAGAGATTCACCCTGTTCCCCAGTGAGATAACCTGCACTGGGGAGCTTATTTTTTATTTCTTAATTGGAGTGGCACAAAGCATTAATACCCTGTTGCCCCTCGCCCGTCAGCACAACCCCCGCAATAATCACCCTCACCCGGCCAAGAAAATGATTACTCGGCGCATCATATTCACCCGCAATATCTTGAAGATCATCAGTACAGAATAGCGATGTCCAGTCAGTGGCCTTTTTCTTATTTTCGGCTACTGAATGGCTACGTTCGAATTTATCGTTTAAAGAGCTAAATGTCAGTTGGATGCTATCAAAGTCTTCATAAATCGTGTTTTTTTTGTAGCCCACATACTTTAGGCTTTTGTCAGACTTACTTTCTATTTGTACGCCATATTTATCAATCAATTGGGAGAAAGTTGGCTCGGTTGACTCAACATTTGACGTCAAAAGCCACATACCAGCAACGCCAATCCCCCCTCCCAACAGAATGACTAACAGCCATTTAAACACACTCATTTCCATGGGGATTATCCAATTTTATAGTGTAAATCCTAATGAGTTATTATCGGACGTTAATCAGAAAACTTAAGATAGTAGAAGCGTGATCCCCGACACAGAGTTAGAAAAATCAATTACCTATCCGCTATAACAGCAAAAGTAATTATCGCAACGTAAGAGCATGATCGAGATAAATCGTCATTACGTGTATAATGACGGCATAAATTTTGATTACATTGACCTGTTAAGCCTAACAAGTTGATTTTTAAGTTATTTAAGGTGATATAAAACATGGGATTCAAATGCGGTATTGTGGGCCTGCCTAATGTTGGTAAATCCACCCTGTTCAACGCGTTGACACAAGCGGGCATCGAAGCAGCTAACTTCCCGTTCTGCACCATTGAACCCAATACGGGTGTGGTGCCAATGCCGGACCCGCGTCTGGACCAGTTGGCCGAGATAGTTAAACCTCAGCGCATATTGCCAACCACTATGGAATTTGTTGATATCGCTGGTTTGGTTAAAGGCGCGTCCAAAGGTGAAGGCTTGGGTAACCAGTTCCTGACTAACATCCGCGAGACTGAAGCTATTGGCCATGTAGTGCGTTGTTTTGAGAATGACAATATCATCCATGTTGCTGGTAAAGTTGATCCAGTAGATGACATTGACACTATTAATACTGAACTGGCGCTTTCTGATCTGGAAACCTGTGAACGTGCTATGCATCGTGTACAGAAGAAAGCTAAAGGCGGTGATAAAGACGCTAAAGCCGAACTGGAAGCACTGGAAAAATGCCTGCCTCATTTAGAGAATGCCGGCATGCTGCGCGCATTGAATCTAACTGCAGAAGATAAAGCGGCCATCCGTTATCTGAGCTTCCTGACACTGAAACCTACCATGTACATTGCTAACGTCAATGAAGATGGCTTCGAAAATAACCCATATCTGGATAAAGTTAGGGCTATTGCTGAGGCGGAAGGTTCAGTGGTTGTCGCCGTTTGCGCCGCAGTTGAATCAGATATCGCCGAGTTAGAAGATGAAGACCGCGCTGAATTTATGGCAGAGTTAGGTATTGAAGAACCCGGTCTGAATCGTGTTATCCGTGCTGGTTATGAGTTACTGAATCTGCAAACCTACTTCACCGCGGGTGTTAAAGAAGTTCGCGCCTGGACTATCCCAGTGGGTGCAACTGCTCCACAAGCCGCCGGTAAGATCCACACCGATTTTGAAAAAGGCTTTATCCGGGCACAAACTATCGCCTTTGAAGACTTTATCACCTACAAAGGTGAGCAAGGCGCGAAAGAAGCCGGAAAAATGCGTTCAGAAGGTAAAGAATACATCGTAAAAGATGGCGACGTGATGAACTTCCTGTTCAACGTCTAACTCAAATTTGTTGTCTTATGAGGTTTCATTAAATCGCATGAAGACTGACAAAATCCACGCAATTGCGTGGATTTTTTTTATTTCATAGAGTCTCAATTCATCTCGTGAAAGCGCAGTCAAAAATGAGTGCAATAAAGGTCTAATAAATACGCAATGGATTCACATCAGTAAGAAGAAAAGCGGGCTTGATGATAAAAAGGTCAGGAGCCTTGCGGCCTGTCATTGACCAAAAACCCTCTCCTTGTGAGAGAGGGTTCGCGGGAAGGGATTAATGTACTTGCTTGTCATCTACAAAAATATGGTGCATGGAACGTGCACGCGGGTGGATAAAGAAGTGCCCTTTTGGTGCAGAATCAGTGCTAAACGGTACCAGCTTGAGGTTGGTCGCCTTCAAGCGTTTATCATGCAGCGCATAGATAATGAACGGGATAGACAGCACCACCAGGAAACACACCACCAGCATAATGACATACATATGGTCGGCTTCTACCCCTGCCAGACCTGAAGGCGGGAAGAACGAGACCACAAAGGCAACCATTGAAGTCAACAAACCTAGGGTAGCGACAGTCAGCTTGACCATTTTGCCACCCGGAATATTGAACACACGCTCATTTTCCGGCTGCTTGCGTACCAGCTTGATGTAGCCCAGGAACAGCAGGAAGTAGCTGCACAGGTAGATTACTACGGTCAACGCCAGCGCAATCAAGAAGGACATATTGCTGCCACTCCCGGTATTGGTCAGGACGATTAGCGCGATAGAAGTAATGACCAGTTGCGAAATCACCAGTACTACCGGTACGCCATTCTTGTTCATTTTGGCAAAGCGAGCAGGCAAGATCCCTTGTTGTGCAGTGACCAGCATGCCGCGAGATGGGCCAACAATCCAGGCAGCGATTTCTGCCAACACGCCCAACAGCAGCAGTGCGGAGATGACGCGAACAGCCCATTCAAATTGCGGACCGAAATGCGAGATAAGTACGCTGAAGGTTTGCATCACACCGGCAGAAAGGTTGATTTCACCCTTAGGGATAACCGACGCGATAGAAAGCCCGCCAATAGAACTTAGACAAATCGCCGCCACCATCAGCAACAGTATGGCAAGTGGATAATCACGGCCTGGGTTTTTCATCTCGTTGACGTGAGTCGCAGAGGCTTCAACGCCCATGTAGCTCAGGATAAACGCTACGAATACCACCAGAGTACCCATCTGGGTAAAGTCCGGGAAGAAGGTAGACGCGTTCATTTCGATGGCCAACGGCGCACCGGAATGCAGATAGCTGACGGCCAAGATAACCAGGACCGCCGCAGGCAAAAGAATGCCGGCAAAGAAACCAATCTTGGCAATGCGCGCGGTATTTTTGGTACCACCAAACTGGGTTAGTGCCAGGCCCCACAGGATAACCAATGCCGCGACGGTTTTAATCACCGGATCTTCGTTCAGCTCAGGCCATTTTAAGATATAAGACAGCGCCCCCAGCACAAAATACAGCATCGGAATGAAACCGATGGCAATTTGCAGATAGCCAAAGGAGATGGCGGCAAAGCCCCACTTCTCACCCAAGGTTTTCGACACCCAGGTAAACACCCCGCCTTCCTGCCAGCCTTTTACCGTCGCCATCTCGGCGGCACACAGGCCGACGGGGATGAACCACAGAAACCCACCTAACAGCAGGAAGAAGATCAAAGAAAAACCCGATGTTGCAAAGGTCGGGTATTCATAAACGGCCATCACCATAGAGGCGGTAATGGCAAAAAAGCCTAACAACGTTAGTTGTTTTGGAACGGCGCTTTTTTCTGTGCTCACCATAACGATTCTCCTACCGGAAGAGATGGCTCTTCTCGGCGAATTTTAGTGGAAAAAAAAGCGGGGCTGGCACAGTCGCCGCCCCGTTAAAAAGAAAAATCATAGTCTTAGCCGTGATTGAAGCCACTACCTACCTGGGCTGACACCGGGTTGATGACCGGGTGATTCTCGAATTCAATCAGCGCCCTTTTGATGTCTTCGATCAACAGGCAACCAAGGTCATAGCTCACGCCGTGACGTACCAGGATGCGTTGAATGACCAAATCCTCACGGTGCGTTGGCATTGAATATGCCGGGACCTGCCAGCCACGAGCACGCAGTTTTTCCGCCAAATCATAAAGAGTGTAGCCACCAATCGCCGAATCGTCTTTTAGTTTCCACGCCAGCGCCGGAATGCCCTTATCACTATCGCCATCAAACAGAATTTCAAACGGCCCCAACTTGCCAATCTCTGTCGCCAGATGCTGAGCCGTGGCGTAGCAAGCATTGTGGATTTTGGCGTAGCCTTCACGGCCAAGGCGCAAGAAGTTGTAATACTGCGCCACAATCTGGCCACCAGGGCGTGAGAAGTTCAGCGCGAAGGTTGGCATGTTCCCGCCAAGGTAGTTGACGTTGAAAATCAGCTCTTCAGGCAAATCGGCCGCCTCACGCCATACCACCCAGCCGGCACCCAGCGGGGCCAACCCAAATTTATGGCCAGATGAGTTGATAGACTTCACCCGAGGCAGACGGAAATCCCACTCCAGTTCTGGCGAGCAGAAGGGTGCGAGGAAAGCGCCGCTGGCCCCATCGATATGCATCGGGATATCAAGACCGGTTTCCTGTTGCAGACGGTCTAACGCATCACTCACTTCTTTGACCGGCTCATACTGGCAGGTGAATGTCACACCCAGCGTCGGTACGACACCAATGGTATTTTCGTCAACGCGCTTGAGCACTTCTTCCGCGTTCATGATCAAACGATCGCCTTCCAACGGGATTTCACGCAATTCAACGTCGAAGTAGCGAGCAAACTTGTGCCAGCAGACCTGCACCGGGCCACAAATCAGGTTCGGTTTATCGGTAGGCAGCCCCTGCTCGGCCCGCTTTTTGCGCCACTGCCACTTCAGCGCCAACCCGCCCAGCATCGCGGCCTCCGAAGAACCGATGGTTGAACAGCCAAGGGTGCTATCCGGCGTTGGGGATTTCCACAGGTCGGCCAGCATTCTTACGCAGCGGGCTTCAATTTCAGCCGTCTGTGGGTATTCGTCTTTATCGATCATATTTTTGTCGATCGACAAATCCATCAGTTCGCGAATTTCGTCATCCACCCAGGTCTGACAGAACGTCGCCAGGTTCTGGCGTGAATTACCGTCCAGCATCAGTTCATCGCGGATGGCATTAAAGACATTACGCGGATTACGCTCGGCAGTGGGGAACATGGATTTCGGCAACTCACTCGCTAAATCGGCTGAACCATAAACATCATCATTTTCATTATAAGTTGGAGTAATATTTGTCTTATTCATAATAGTTAACCTTAAATAGAATAATAATTTAATAAATAAATTCGATATATAAGACAGCGTGGATTTAACTTTTATTTGAACGCTATATTGTCTCAAAAACTTGTGATAATATTAGAAGGAATAGCATCACAAAGATATAAGAGCAATTGGTAAGTGCTGTAGGCTCTGGACTACGTCTGTAGGATGGTTTAATCAGGCGGTTTATTGCGCGGTAATTGAGGACTTAGAAATGCTGCGGTGCAAAATTCTCGCTATTTGGCAATTCAGGTACTTCTTATAACTATTTATGGCGTCAGGATCCTCAATCGCCTCACTTATTTTAAGCATCTATTTCACAACGGGTTATTCGTAAGTCTGTAGGTAATTGTCTTCAGTGTCGCGATTTCCCTGCCATTATCGGTTGGTCAGGGTAATAATCGCCACGTTTTTATTGATTAAATCACAGGAGAATTTTTCTAATCCGGCATACATGGAGCGGAATAAAACTTTGTGCTCGCCATTCTATTTTATCAAATCAGATAACTCGCCATGCAGAGTATTTACCGACCCTTCAATTATTGCAATACGTGAGAGCTTAGCCGCATGAAATTATTAATATCCTGGAAAGCGACCCGAGCCATTTAAGGTCTCCTAACTCATTGTTAGACTTATTTGCTATGGTGCTAGAATTGGGAATTAATAACAGACGCACAATAAGCGGCTACTTATTGTGCGTTGTAGCGTGGCGCAAACTGAGTGCCTGCAACGTCGCCATATCGACAAACTCGCTGAGCGCAAGAAAAAAACCTGCCCCCGTTTTAGCATGCACTCACCCAATTTTATTACGGTTGGCGAAAGCAAGCAGATCGGCCAACGAGCCACAGCCGAGCTTCTCCATTAAACGCCTTTTATAGGTACTGACCGTTTTATTGCTGATAAACATCGCCGCCGCGATCTGCATATTATCTGCACCGCTGAGGAGGAAACGCAGCACCTTGATCTCTTGGCTGGAGAGCGATGCCAGCATTTCCTGTTCCAAAGAGAGGCTATCGACAAAACCGTTAATTGAGAATGGAAAATAGCTATAGCCATTCTGGGCGGCATGCACTGCGGCGATGATATTGGCCATCCCCTCTTTTTTACTGATAAAGGCATTGGCCCCGGCATCCGCACTGCGCTTGCCGTAGAACAGATCGTTTTTGGCGGAAACCACGATAATTATCTGGCTGAACTGCTGTTTTCTGAGCTGTTCAACCACCTCAATGCCGCTCATGGTGGGGATATCCACGTCAACTATTACCATGTCAGACTGATGCAGCGCCACTTGTAGCAGCGCCTCGGCCCCGTCCCCTGATTCGCCAATGACATTAATCCCTTCACTTTCCAACAGGTTCTTAATCGCCATACGTGCCAGAGGATGATCGTCCACAATGAAGGCATTCAAGGGCTGGGCTTCACTCATCGTTGTTTCCTTAGTTATATAAAAAATACTCGGATAGCGTTGGGTTGCGAGGTTTATTCACTCGTTCTCTAGCTTAGAATTTCAAGCTAGCTACGCGCGTATAGCATAACTCACTTTACCGTTCTAATCCCCTCACCCCTCGCCCACAGGAAGAGGGCGCAGCCCGGAGTCGTCATCAGATTCGGTGTTAATTGCGGCCCTGAACAAGAAAGACAAGTACAACAGGGATAATTACCTCAATCCTGATGGGCAGTATGCAGAACTGATCTATGTTTGCCTAGGTAAGTATTGAAGAAGCCTGGGCAATAATTATGCTGTATTCCAGATAGATATCGCCCACACAGTAGCCTTATATTACTTTCTGGGCGTTCAAATACTCTGCATGAGCATTTTCCTTCCTTTACTTTTCCTTCGAGCACAACTTCACTTATCAATAATGACTCTATGACTTCTTAAACCCTACATTTTGGATCTGGCAGCATCATCTGGCGACGCCTCTATCCATAGGCCTTTCCTATCCTAGTTTGATTGCTGTAACGTTTTATTTTTTCGTATTTTTTGTTTTTCAAGCTAGAGTAACTAACTAAAATTGAAATAACCTAATCACAGCGATTTGAATAGGCCTGTTTATCACTAATTGAAAATGGGCGATTAGCCTGAGGAGTATTTTATGAATATAAAAATCAGTATTTCTGATGCAGATAAGAATGCACTGTCTGTAGAAAAGTATGACGCTTATGTCGCCGAGTTGAGCGCGAGAGTCGAGGAAATCTACCCTGAAAGTGAGTTACTTATCGTCAATGATAGTGATGTCACTTCTTGTACTGTGAGTGGTTTCCACGATAATGAAACGGTGCATCAGGTCGTCCATGAGCTACAACTCGATGTTGCGCAGAATGGTTATTGGCGCAAATAATCATGAACGGTTGGCTCAGTGCCAGCCTTTCAGATTATAAACCGTCACTTTTATGCCCATTATAATTTTCGGTACTTCAGTGTGATAGCAACTTAAGTAACGCAAATTATTTTGGGTATCTGTGTTCAATGAAAATTGACCTCTGTTGCCGCATTTTCCAGTCTCATTTTTTCTTTTTTAGGAGGAAAAAACGTGTCTACGAAACACGGGGTTATTCACTCGTTTTAAGCCATTATATTACCCAAGCACAAGCAGATAACATGCACTGCAAGCGGCCAATAGCGCGATGGTTAGTCGCACTATTTAGCTTGGTTTTGATACTTTATGATTACTTAAGGAGCCGATGTGAGCGATTATGATGTCTTCCCCGAACAGCGGCAGTCTATTATCCATCAGATGCTGACTGAAACAGGTCGGGTTGTCTGCGCAGAGGCGGCTCGCAAACTTGGCGTTTCGGAACACACCATACGTCGGGATTTGCAAGAACTGGCCAGAAAAGGCTTGTGTAAAAAAGTCTATGGCGGGGCTGTCAGTCAACTAAAACAGTCGGCCAGTTTCGACACTCGCATGTCACAAAACGTGCAAGAAAAATCACAACTGGCACAAAAGTGTGCCCAATTGATAAGACCAGATTCTTGCCTTTTTATTGATGCTGGTTCTACCTACCTGGCCATGGTGGAGTTCATCCCTGATGACCTGGAACTGACTATCGTCACAAACTCTCCGCAAATTGCAGCGGCGGCCTGTGGGCGAACTAAAGGTGAGCTGATCCTGCTTGGTGGGAAGGTCAATGCACTCACTGGCAGTACACTTGGCTCTGAGCCGGTTAACCAAATCCGGGGCATGGTTTTCGATCAGACATTTATTGGCGTTTGTGGGCTTGACCCTCAGGCCGGGCTGAGTGCTGTTTACTATGAAGATGCTTGTTTTAAAAAAGAAGTGCTGGCGCAAAGCAATGAAGTCATCGCCGCCGCCACAGAAGACAAAATCTCACAAGTGGCAAGATATAAAGTCGCGACCTGTGAGGATATTGACATCATGGTGGTTATCAAAGGGGCAAAAATTAAAAAATTTCTCCGGTGTCAGCATGCATATCGAGCTTGCGGAATAAGCCGTTGTAGTGACTCGCTATTATGCTGCAAGAAGGCACGTTTACCCTGCCTTCTTGCACACAAATTTACTGACGAAATATCTCTTTCTGCCCAATATGATTAGGATTGAAGTGAGAGCAATCGACAGATGGTTTTTTGCACCGCACTCTCATCATTTGTCCCCGTAATGTAATTGGCGGCAGCTTTTGTCTCTTCAAATGCATTTCTCATAGCAAAGCTGTACTCCGCTTCGGCCAACAATTCGATATCGTTATAACCATCACCAAAGGCCATGGTTTCTTGTCGACCAACTTGCAGAATTTCTTGAAGTTTCTGTACCGTCGTTCCTTTATGCACGCCATAATCGGCAATGTCGATCCAGGAAGCTTCCGACACAACGATGTAAACATCATTGTCAAAAGGAACTAAGCCCAGACGGGTCTGAGGACAGTGACCCTTTTCATCATAGACGGTGATTTTGACGAAATCGCTTTGTAGGGAAGCCAAATCCTCAACCTGTGTAAGGTTGGTATAGGAATTCCGGATTTTATCTTTCAGCCGTGCTGGAACATTGGCAGAGATTATCGCCCCTTCCGGGGTGCAGGCGATGACCACATGGTGAGGATTGATTTCTTGTAACCGGTTAATAATACGCAGACCTAGCTCATTGCGGATCAAAGACTGAAATAGATATTCGCCGTTATATTTAATGCGGGTGGCGCTATCACCCACAATCCAGAGATCTCGGCTAAATTCACCAAACAACTCTTCAACTCTTTCACATTGCTTCCCCGTGCAAGCCGCAAAATGAACGCCTTTTTCAGCCATCAGCATTCCGACTTTAGCAAATAATTCCCTATCATAGTCTCCCTGACTATTCAGAAAAGTGCCATCAAGGTCTGTGATAATTAGCTTTATCATTCTGTCACCGTGAACATGGTTAGGTTGATGTTCTACTGCCGTTACCAGAGGCATGATGACCAGAAGATTCGACAAATGGTCAAGTCTCGCTCGATATTGCATCATTGTGCAATATACTGTTAATTCTGTCGACAAAAAGCACTAGAAAACTTTCAAAAGACTTTAAATCAACATTTAATCCATTGATTATGACTAACCAGCATAAGATCTTATTTCAAACATTGCACAATCGAGCACAAAAAAGCATAATTAATATCCGATTGTCGAACTCTGAAGGATTTCACATGACTGCTTCCTTACCTGATGCAGGCTTTTTGCATCAACTCGCAGCTAGCACCGCCACCAGAACCACACCATCCTGGGTGAGGAGTTTGGCCGCACAGGTGAATCTGTAGTCGCGCTAGTACCTTGTTCATCAGAGTATTCTGTATCATCAAGCGGAGGTTTAGGAATGAAAGTTGCTCATATTGCGTTATGGACTACTGATCTGGAAAAGCAGGCTATTTTCTGGCGAGATTTCTTCGGCGGCATAGCTAATGAAAAATATAGCAGTCTAAATAACCCGGGTTTTGAATCCTATTTCATTCAATTAAACCAAGGGCCAGCTATTGAGTTGATGACCAAACCGGGCCTCGAAAAACAGCAACAAACGAATAATAGGTGCGGCTGGGCGCATCTGGCTATATCAGTAGGAAGTAAAGACGCAGTAGATAAACTGGCTTTAATGGCAAAAGAAAAAGGAATTTTAGTCGGCGCACCAAGATTTACTGGCGATGGCTATTATGAAGCAATAATCGAAGATCCGGATGGCAACCTAATAGAAATCGTAGCTTAATTATTAATATTAAGAAACTCAGCAGCTTTTTTGTTTTTAGCGCTCACGTCGGTCAAAAAGGCGCGAGCGCTCTGTTTGTAGTCTCAAATCACTGTAACCCACGTTTTTCCATCAATACTGCCAGATCAACCAGATGGTTAGAGCCCCCCCACGCATTGGCGTGGACTTTTTATTTCATAATGTCTCAAGTCTTCGGCCCTATGTACATTAATAAGCACTTGAGCCTTGTGTTTATCCCGCTTGCTAATATCACTCAATTATTAATAAAAACCTTGTTTGGCTTTTGAAGCTTATAGATCAAATGTTAATATAGGTAACTGAGGGTGTTTGATATTTTTATAACAAAGGATGCGTTTTGAACACTAAAAGCAGAATACGGTTATGGCCAGGGTTGGCATTATATGCAATGACTATTTTGCTATTAGCTGGGTGCTCAAATAAATCCAGTCGTGATTATGCAAAAGTACCCAAAGGCAGTTATAGCGACAAATCCTATACCGTTAAACGGGGCGATACTCTCTATTTTATTGCCTGGATCAGTGACAGCGAAGTGAATGACCTTGCTCGTATCAATAAACTCAGCCCACCCTATCGACTGGAGGTCGGGCAAAAACTACAACTTAACAGTACGACCTCGCGCGGGCGTTTGACATCTAACAAGCAAAAATCTTCAAGCTCCGCAATTGTGAAATCAACCCCACCGCCGGGTGCTGGGGGGTGCTGGCGTTGGCCAACCAATGGCCAGATAATATCGAAATATTCCTCCGCAGATGGCGGCAATAAAGGAATTGATATTACGGGTAAACGCGGACAACCCGTATACGCCTCAGCCAAAGGGCGTGTGGTATATGTCGGAAATCAACTTCGAGGTTATGGAAATCTCATAATGATTAAGCATGGTAATGACTTCATTACGGCTTACGCCCATAACGACACTATGCTGGTGAAAAATGCACAGGATGTGAAGGCGGGTCAGAAAATAGCCACCATGGGGAGTTCGGGAACCGACTCTCTGATGCTGCATTTTCAAATTCGTTACCGAGCGACGGCACTTGATCCATTGCGCTATTTACCCGCGCAAGGGACCACACCAAAATGTTAATCTACCTGCCTCATAACCTATTCTCAGTTCTCTGATAGGCAAAAGGCCCCGATCGGGGCCTTGATTTTCAAGCAAAAAACGCCATTACGCCAGCACTTGTTTCACAAATGCTTTTATCTCTTCAACTTGGCAGTTATCGAAGAAACACTGTTGGAAGCGCTCACCACTAACGGCGGTTTTTAGCAACTCTGGATCGATAGCACGCAATGTATCCAGGTAGTTTTCTTTCACAACTGCTGCTTTAACTTGATTCAGAATGCCCGCGTTACGGACTTGTGGCTCTTTACGATCCAGTGGGTAGCCTTCACCTTTCACGCCAGTAAAGGCTTTCTCAAAGATGTAACGCACGTTTAGTTCCGCACCCCAGCCAAAACCTTTGGCGAATGGCAACGCCAGTGCGTTACCATTGTTAACTTGAGCGAACAAGAAAGCATCCGTAGGGTCGATACAATAGCCGCACAGAACACCAGGATGAATGTTTAATGACATCATCGCGCCCTGGCCTGTGCCACAGCCGGTGATAACAAAATCGACGGCTTTAGAATTAAGCAGGATGCTGGCCATAATTCCCAAATGAACATAAGTCAGATGATGGTCATTCTCATCACTCATACCTACGTTGTATACCGGGTACGCTTTTTCTGAGGCTACGGCGTTCAGCTCTTTCAGGATTATGGCGTTTTTCGTTGCCTGACTGTTTTCCATCATCAGTGCAATTTTCATTATGTTCTCTCCGATTTGGTCAATGAAACCGAGTCCATTGAATGTGTAGTTTGGTTTAATTATAGCGAAGATAGCATTACCAAAACAACATTTCAATTTTAATGAAAATTAGTTCTACCCAAGTCACACATCAGGATGTCTTTGGCTGAAAAGTCCCCATTTTCATTTTATCTCTGCCCAGAGAGTGCGTCAGTTGAAAACCTAAAACAAAGCCGCACGATGTCAATCGCACGGCTTCATTGTCACAATGAATAATTTATTTACGTCATCTTAGTGATGTAGCATCTCGTGAACAATCTCATTTTTGCCCGCAGATATCGGATAAAATGTTGGCCAATTCTCCATTTCTTCGAGAAGCTGTGCTTGTGACTCATTCCCCATATAAATATGAAAATGATGTGATTTCTGTGGTTCAATAATGTGGTCACTAAATTGAACATATTTAGGTGCTTTGGAATGAGTATCTTTACACTCAAACAAATAGCGTACACCTTTACTTCCTGATTTATAGTGCATTATTTTAAAACCAGAGTAAGTATATTGGCAGGAATTAACAGCGTCAGTGGTATGAAAATCAATCGTGTTATTCTCAATGCCAATCATGTTGATATCTGTGACATAACCTTTTTTATAATATTCCCGATATTGCTCCACTGTTTTGTCTTTATTCTTCTTGGCTTTATCAACCAATACCGGGTCTAAATCCCCGCTCAATAGATAGGGATAAATAGATTGCCAGACACCATCCCAATCACTTAGCGCTCTATTCATGACATTCTTATCTGCAAAAATACCTTCACTGGCTTTGCGAGCAGCATCGGATGGTTGATGGTCTTGGCTATGGCTACCGTGGGCAAATAAAGTAAAACTAGTCAATGATGCACAAATACCAAGGGCAAGTATGGATGAATTGTTAAGCTTTTTCGGCATGTTTACCTCCTGCGGATGACTGAATATGTTATGTTATATCATTTCATATCCAGTCATCAATAAACATTCGAAATCACTCATTCACCACCAATAACTAGCGTTTTTTACGATTACGGTGCATATCGATAGCCACTGCGCTAACAATAATTACCCCTTTGATAATGTCTTGGATGTATGAATCCACACCAATGAAAGTAAAGCCGCTCTTGATCAATCCTAAAATCACCGCACCAATCACCGTGCCGGTAATTCTCCCAACCCCACCCATAAGACTACTACCGCCAATAACAGCAGCGGCGATTGCATCCAGCTCATATGACTGCCCCATACTGGACTGCCCACTACTTACACGTGCAGCCAAAACTACACCTGCCAGCCCTGCCAATCCCCCAGCAATGGTATAAACCGCAACCAGGTATTTATTAACATTAATACCAGAGACCTTGGCGGAAATCATATTTCCACCAATCGCATATACATATTTACCATAGCGGGTGTGTTTCAGAGCAATATGGAAAACGACTGCCACAACTAAAAAGATAATAACCGGCATTGCGCCTTGACCAATGGCGGTAAAATCATCGGAAAGAAAACTGACTGGATTCCCTTTGGTGTAATACTGAGCAAGCCCTCGGGCTGATACCATCATCCCCAAGGTTGCAATAAACGGCGGGATCCCGGTACGGGTAATCAGAAATCCATTAATAAAACCACAGACAATTCCCACCCCTATCCCTGCTGTAATAGGAATGGCCGCAGGCAAATCCAATAAATGCGGATACATCGGGGAAATACTGTCAGATGTTTGTGCCAAGCTTGCAGCAACCACTGCAGTTAATGCAATTAAGGAGCCAGAGGATAGATCAATACCGGTAGTAATGATGACCTGTGTCACACCCACCGCGATAATGCCTATAATTGCCACCTGCAATATAATGAGTAATAAGCGATTAGGATTTAATAAAAATGATTGATCGCGAATAAACCAACCAAGAATCTCAAAAATTAATGCTATACCGATCATGACAATAAAAATGCCGGTATCTTTAGGTAGTTTACCTTTTAACCCGGATATGACCGACTGTTCCTTTATCGATTCATTTATCAGAGATTTTTCAGTTTTAACATTATTCATTATTGTTACCTTCCAGCAATTATTCAGAGGCCAATGCCATGATTTTCTCTTGGCTGGCATCTTGCTTATCTAATATCCCCGTAATGTGACCTGCATGCATGACCATGACTCTATCACTCATTCCGAGAATTTCAGGTAATTCAGAAGAAACCAAAATAATGGCAACACCACGGTTTGCCAGCTCACTAATTAAACGATAAATTTCGGATTTGGCCCCAACATCAATGCCACGAGTCGGTTCATCAAGAATAAGTATTTTAGGCTGAGCTAATAGCCAACGCGCGATTAATACTTTTTGCTGATTTCCACCACTTAAGTTATTAATTATTTGATCCATAGTGGGGGTTTTAATATTTAATTTTTTAATTTGCTCCATGCAGTCTTGTGCCATTTGCCCATGACTGACAAAACCTTTCTTATTAATATATTCAGAAAGATTAACAATACTCATATTTTCGACCACTGACAGCACTAAGAAAAGCCCTGACTTCTTACGGTCTTCAGTCAAAAAAGCCAACCCTTGCTCAATAGCTTTTGAGGGAGAATCAATATTAACCGGCAAGCCTTCAATGAAAATATCGCCGCTATCTGCCGGATGCATACCAAATAGACTTTCCATTACTTCACTACGGCCTGCACCGACTAACCCGGCAACGCCCAATATTTCACCTCGTTTAAGAGCAAAGGAAATATCACGGAACAGACCGTCGCGCCGTAACCCGTTAACTCTAAGGACTTCCTCCCCAATATTATTATTAAACTTTGGAAACATATGAGTCAGTTCACGGCCAACCATCATGGTGATTAACGACTGTTTTGTCAGATTAATGGTTTTATCTGTAGCAACAAAAACACCATCGCGAAAGATACTGACTTCATCAGTAATTTCAAATATTTCATCCATTTTATGACTGATATAAATAATACCTTTACCTTGTGCCTTTAACTCATTAATTATTGCAAACAAGTGGAAAACTTCGCCCTCGGTCAAGGCTGATGTCGGCTCATCCATTATTAATACATCAGCATCATAGGAAACTGCCTTAGCAATTTCTACCATTTGTTGACTGGCAATATTTAATTCGCCTACGACCATCTCTGGTTTTAATTTTATATTTAGGTATTGTAATAACTCTCGTGTTTTACTGTTTAGTAAATCATGATTAACTAACCCATAGTGAACAGGTTCCCGACCTAACCAAATATTTTCCGCAACCGTCATATGTGGAACTAAATTCAACTCTTGATGAATCATTGCAATGCCAGCATGAAGAGCATCCAATGTATCGCTAAAGGAAACAACTTCGCCTTTTATTTTTATCGTGCCTTCATCAGGGTGATATATCCCAATCAAGCACTTCATTAGTGTTGATTTCCCTGCTCCATTCTCTCCCATTAATGCATGGACACTGCCGGGTTTTATTTTAATGCCCACTTTATTCAGTGCTTTGACACCTGGAAATTGCTTGCTGATGCCTTCCGCCTCGAGAATGTAAGGATACATATTATTATCTCCATCTTCTCAACACCTTCACTTTGGGAATGCCGAATTTATTAAATTAATAATAAACTCGGCACTTTACATAAATTAAAATAGAGCTAAATATATTTTATTGCGTGTGATTTTTTGAAAGACATTACTCTAATCCAAACAATCCATTAGCTAATTGCTCATAAGGAATGGTTTCGACCTTATTTTTTGTTTTTATTCGCGAAGTCTTGATAATTGTCTTTTGTGATTAGCTGATAAGGGATCATTACGCTACTTTCTACTTTCTGACCTGAGGCTAGCTTAATGGCAGTATCTACTGCGCCTTCTCCTTGTCCCTTAGCATCTTGGAAAATACTGGCGTTAAGATCCCCTTTCTTAATAAATTCAAGCGCATCCGGTGTCCCATCAATACCCCCTATCACCACACCTTTTTTCTTCGCTTGCTTTAAAGCCAGAATAGCACCAATGGCCATTTCATCATTATTTGAAGCAATCGCGTCTATTTGCTGGCCAGACAGTATCCAATCGGTAGTAACATCAACAGCCTCTTTGCGGAAAAATTTTGCCGTTTGTTTATCAATAATATGAATATCTGGGTACTGAGCCGCAACTTTCTCTACCCCTCTGGTTCTATCCCGGGTTGCCTCACTGGAGAGTTCCCCCATAAGAATCATAACATTGCCTTTGCCTCCCATCAGTTTTGCCAGTTCTTCCATTTGTAGCCGCCCTGCAAGTTCAGAGTCAGAACCTACATACGCCATACCCGCAGGTAAGGTAATTTCAGGCCGGCGATTCACAAAAACTAATGGGATTTTGGCCTGTTCCGCTAACTTAATCATTGGCTTCACGCCTTGCGTATCCACCGGGTTCAGAATAATGGCATCAACTCCCTGACTAACAAAATTTTCTACCTGCTGAATTTGTTGAGCAATATCTCCTTTCGCATCTTCGAATTGCCCTGAAACATTGCCTTCTTCTTTCATTTTATTTTGCATGGCCTGACGCAATATCGTCAGGAAATTATCATCGAAGTAAGCCATGGAAACGCCAATTTTAAGGTCTTTAGCATAAGCGCCCAATGGCAACATACAGATAGCGAGTGAGGTAATAATGATTTTTTTCAGCTTCATTGATCTATGCCCTTCAATAGTGGAATGCTTTAACATGTTGAGGCCTATGTAATGAAAGTAATTTTTTACAACTGCTTAACTCCGCGCATTGTAAATATCGCTATCTTAGGCTTCTCAATGCGCGTCCCGTGAATGCAATCGCCCCATCCTCGGTTTATGATTTACAAAATAATATTTAAAAACAATTAGTTAATCACAACTCCATTTTATCTAAAATTTCACACCCTCTTTTTAAATATTTATTTCATAATTAAGATTATTGAAATTTTTGATACCAAACAACCGAAATGTGTGTTTTGTATCGAGCAAATAACAAAACTATGACAGGGATCTAACAAATGAGTTAAATTTAAGCATGAGCAATTGAAGGAATGCAGATTTTACTAACAGAAATGTTGGCTGTAGAGGAGCTATGTCTGGGAGGAAAAGAATGAAACAGAATAATAGCCAGATTACTCAGACGGTTATTTCCATAATAATCATATCAAATAAGCTATATAAATTAATAGATTACGATAATTCTCTCAAGGTATAGGGCTGTTGGTTACTCACGCGAACCCAACTTCTCGCGTTATCACAGAGCTTTAATCAAATGAGCCTCATCCTTGAAACTCAGCTAATATCTAAGCAACAGATACATTTCAAATGGGTTGTCACCACGATTCGAAATATATTGGATATATTGCCAAACTCTGAGATGAAAATTCTCAAAGTGATGCGTATTTATCTCTCAGGAAACAAATCAACCCACAACAAACAACTATCGCTAGCCAGTGGTTGTAATTGCCCGACCTTGATTGCAGGTAGCCACCAACATCCTTGTGAAGCGGTTATTTCATGTGTTTCTGTGTGATTAATTAGCCATTTTCCCTTCACTACATAAACCAACCCACCATGAGAAACAGGCAGTTCTTGCGCAGCACTAATCGGCGTAACTGAAGCCTGCCAACAACCTCTTCGGGTCATAATATTAAAATCTTGGCTGCTCCCCCCCAGTAATTGCGCATGAATAGGAATATCACCAGGGAAAGCAAAGGGTTGTAGTGGCTGCGAAAGTGTATGTGCTTCCCAATTGGGGCTAGTGAGTACCACTCCATCGCCGGAAAGCAAGGTAATGGAGCGGTCAATATCAGGGAATACTGAGAACCGGCCATCTTGTTCAATCGTCGCTATACTGGCACGCCAGGCAAAATCATCGCCCCCTACTGGCCAACATGCGATTTCGCGTGTTTCACCACCGCCATTTCGCCAGCGGCTAACGGGTAAGCTGGCAAAATCGAAAAGAGTAAAGCTCATCAGACCTCCTGTTGACAGGCTTTCAGTACAGCCAGAAAATCCTGTGCGGATTGCTGTTGCATGGGGTGATATCTATCCACTATTACCGCTTTTCCCGCCACATAAACATCCCGAATTTGCGATTTATCCCCCGCAAATAGCCACCGATTCAGTAAAGATGACGATTCTGTGCCAGCAATATAAGGATCCTCGCCATCCAAGACTAACCAATCCGCACGATAACCTTCAGCCAAGTGACCAATTTTGCTGGCACAGGCTTGCCGCCCCCCTGCTAAAGCTTGGCTATAAAGCAAATCTGCCACTGCAGAATGTTTCTCATTGGTCAGTCGATTACGACGCTGGTCACGCAGGCGTTGCCCATATTCCAACCAACGTAACTCTTCAACTACATCTAAAGAAACATGGCTATCAGACCCTATTCCCCATCTTCCGTGGTGTTGTAAATAATCTACAGCAGGGAAAATACCATCGCCTAAATTAGCTTCTGTTGTGGGGCATAATCCAGCCACAGCCTGACTCTTAGCCAAACGTATAAGTTCCGATTCATCCAAGTGCGTGGCATGAATAAGACACCAGCGGCTATCAACGGGCAAATTTTCATATAGCCAAGTAACCGGCCGCTGACCGCACCAGGCCAGGCAGTCATTCACTTCTTTTTGCTGTTCCGCAATATGGATATGCACCGGTAACTGTTTATCTGAAGCATGCAAAATCGTTTGCATCTGGTCGAGCTCTACGGCACGCAACGAATGGAAGCATAACCCTTGATTTTGCAAAGGTTTATTTGCTAATTGCTGACGGATAACTTGCTGCTGTTTGAGATAACTTTCGGTATCTTGTATAAAACGACGCTGCCCCTGCTGAGCAGGTTGTCCACCAAATCCCGCATAACTGTATAAGACAGGTAATAAGGTCAACCCTATTCCAGCCTCTTGCGCCGCCTGACTTAGTTGTGACGTCATCTCACCGGGGTCACTATAAGGGATGCCGTCAGGGCCATGATGCAAGTAATGAAACTCTGCGACTTGGGTATAGCCACCTTTTAGCATTTCGATATACAACTGGCGGGCAATTACCCCGACCTGGTCAGGAGTTAACTGCTGTACTAACCGATACATTAGGTCTCGCCAAGTCCAAAAACTGTCTTGTGGATTGCCTGCCACCTCCGCTAACCCTGACATCATGCGCTGGAAAGCATGAGAGTGAAGATTCGGCATTCCTGGCACTATTGGCCCAGGTAAAATCTGACAACCAACATCACTGCCGCCGATAACAATGCGCTGAATACTCCCCTGTTCATCGACAGTAATCTGTACGTCAGCTGCCCATCCATCGGGTAAAAAAGCACGTTTGGTAAAATAGACTGGCATAGCGATATCCCAATATTTTGTTCAGAGTCAAACGCGCTGAACCGCAGCAGCGTCAATTAATTAAACTACTTACTTGTATATACATATACACTGGCTAACTTCAACCGTAGAATTAGCATCATAACTTTCCTATTTGATGAGGCTAACGCCGTGGCGGAACAACCAACGGTTTTACAATTGAGTGCCGCAATGGACGATACTCCAGCACCCATTTACCAACGGGTAAAATTGGCCATCATCCGCCAAATCAAGACCGGAGTCTGGCAACCCCATCAGCGAGTTCCTTCAGAAAGTGAGCTGGTTGCGGAATTGGGGGTCAGTCGCATGACCATCAACCGAGCGCTACGCGAGCTTACTAATGAAGGTTTCCTCATTCGCATGCAAGGTGTCGGTACTTTTGTTGCTGAAGCCAAAGCACACAGTGCCTTACTTGAAGTCCATAATATTGCTGACGAAATCACCGCCCGCGGTCATCGGCACAGCAGTAAAATACTGCAACTAGAAGCACGGTCAGCCAGCCCTGAAGAAGCCATTGCTTTAGGTATTCAGCCCGGTCAACAACTGTTCTTCTCCCAAATTGTTCATTATGAAAATGACGTTCCTATTCAAGTCGAGAACCGTTGTGTCAATCCAAGTACCGCTCCTGACTATATGAAACAGGATTTCAACCAGATTACGCCTTACAGCTATCTCACCCAGGCAGCCCCACTTACTGAAGGTGAACATATTGTTGAAGCCGTGATCCCAAATCCAATCGAGCGCCAATTGTTGCAACTCAGTGAACATGAACCTTGCTTATTGATTCGCCGCAGAACTTGGTATGGAAAAGTGATTGTGACGGCTGCGCAACTGCTCTATCCAAGTTCTCGCTATCAACTCTATGGTCGTTTTACCGCACAAGGCACTGTGACGTCCTGATCAATTTTATTTCTCTGCAAGAACTGCGAAGTGTTACGCAATTGTTTAAATCCCTATCTTGCCGACAGTGAATTTATGCGCTAGGTTGTCCATGATTGTATATACAACTTAAATTTTGGCATTCTTAGGAGTCAGATGGTGTCAACAATTCACTGCGACAGTTTGTGGTACGGTGCCGATATCGTAACCATGCGTGGAGGGAAATATCACCTGATACCTCAAGGCGCAATGGCGGTTACTGACGGTAAAATAGTCTGGATTGGGCCATATAATGAACTGCCCTCAATTAATGCTGCAAGAGAAGTTGTCTATCAAGGTGGCCTGATAACCCCTGGATTAATTGATTGCCATACCCATCTGGTTTTTGGCGGTGATCGCAGTGCTGAATTTGAGCAGCGCCTCAATGGCATTAGTTATGCTGAAATTGCCGCCAATGGTGGCGGGATTGCCTCAACGGTAAGAGCAACACGAGATACCAGTGAGCAGCAATTGCTAGAACAAGCGTTATTTCGCCTAAAGCCTCTACTTGCTGAAGGAGTAACCTGCATTGAAATTAAATCCGGTTATGGCCTTAGCCTTGAAAGTGAAATGAAAATGCTGCGCGTTGCCCGCAAACTGGGTGAATTATTGCCTGTTACCGTTAAAACAACCTGTTTGGCTGCGCATGCGTTGCCCCCTGAATATGCAGGGCGGGCGGATGAATATATTGATTTTGTTTGTGATACTCTCATTCCGCAAGTCGCTACTGAAGGTTTAGCCGACGCCGTTGACGCATTTTGTGAGCATTTGGCTTTTTCCCCCGCACAAGTTGAACGTGTATTTTTAGCCGCGCAACGCATGGGCTTGCCCGTCAAACTGCATGCTGAACAACTTTCCGCACTTCACGGCAGTACACTGGCGGCGAAATTTAATGCAATGTCAGCGGATCATCTTGAATATGCAATGGAATCAGATGTTCAGGCTATGAGCCACGCGGGCACTGTCGCGGTATTACTCCCCGGAGCCTATTACTTGTTACGGGAAACACAATGCCCTCCGATTGCGCTTTTTCGTGATTATAATGTGCCGATGGCATTAGCCAGTGATGCCAATCCGGGAACATCTCCAGCACTTTCCCTGCGTTTGATGCTCAACATGGCATGCACATTATTCAAGATGACACCGGAAGAAGCTCTGGCCGGAGTCACTTGCCATGCAGCTCAAGCTCTGGGGCTACAAGATTCTCAGGGCACACTTGAAACTGGAAAACTGGCTAACTGGGTTCATTGGCCATTATCACGCCCAGCCGAACTGGCCTACTGGCTCGGCGGTCAACTGCCTGTTTCTGTTGTTTTCCAAGGAGATGTTCGTCAATGATGAATCTAACTGACCCGTTGAGTTTCCATGCTGGAGAACTGCCTTTATTAATTAGTATTCCACATGCAGGAACCAGATTAACGCCCGTCGTTGAAGCTGGGCTGACAGAGGCGGCTCGTCCTCAATCTGATACTGATTGGCATATTCCTCGCCTCTATGATTTTGCCCGCCAAATGGGGGCCAGCATAGTTATCGGCAATTACTCCCGTTTGGTGGTGGATCTGAATCGTCCAGAGGATGATCAACCGCTCTATACCTCGGCCACTACCGGTTTATTCCCCGAAACATTATTTGATGGGCGACCTTGCTTCGTGGCAGGTAAAACACCCTCACCGCAAGAGCGCCAATCTTATCTGTTGCATATTTGGCATCCTTACCACCAGCAGCTTCAATCAGAACTGGCGCGCCTTAAAACCAAATTTGGCTATGCATTACTGTTAGATGCACACTCGATTGCATCGGTGATTCCACGATTATTTGATGGGAAGTTGCCGGATCTTAATTTTGGTACTAACAGTGATGCCAGCTGTTATCCATTATTAAGCAAAAAATTGATTGAATGCTGCGAGCAGCAGTCCACATTCAGTCATGTATTGAATGGGCGCTTTAAGGGTGGGTATATAACGCGGGCATATGGACAGCCACAGAATCATCAACATGCAGTACAACTTGAGTTAGCGCAGTTGAATTATATGTCTGAAACTGAGCCTTATTCCTATCAGCCAGAGCGGGCAGCGCAATTACAACCATTATTACAACAATTGGTCCACACTATGCTGCAATGGGGTGAAGAACACTACCCGCGCTGATGTGTCGCAATCTTCTGCTTGCTCATGATGTTAATGTTTGAAATGCAAAAAAGGCGGGTTATCCCCGCCTTTTAAATTCACCTAATTCCGACACAGAAAAGGGCAATATTACTGCTTAAATTAACTTAGAAACGGTAAGTTAAGTTAACTGCAACAGTGTCATCGGTACCCAGACCCAGTGGATTGTTGTCTGAATCCAGCAAGTTAATCTGGTAATCAACATAGGTATACATGTTTTTGTTGAAATAGTAAGTCACAGCGATGTCGGCATATTTCAGCAAGTCTGCATCACCCACAACGGCCAGGTCTTTACCTTTAGACTGAATATAAGCGATTGATGGACGAATACCATTTTCGAATTGATACTGAGCAACCAATTCTACGTTCTGGGTTTTGTTGGCAATCAGTGCTTTATATGGAGTCATGTTCAGCGTTTCACCATACATTGCAGCCAGGTAAACCTGGTTTGCATCATATTTCAGTGAAGTTGCCCATGCTTGAGCTTTATCACCGGTAGCGCTGTCAGCCAGTGTTTTCTGACCCAGAGTACGGTTGGAAGATGAGTATGCAGCTACGAAACCAACACCACTGCCTTCGATGTCTTGATAATCAACAGACAAACCGAAACCGTCGCCATTAGCTTTCTGAAGCGAACGTCCATTTTGGCTGGTATTGCCTTCATCGTTACGGCCCTGATACTGAGCTGCAACGTTCAAGCCTTTTACCATACCGAAGAAATCGGTGTTACGGTAAGTTGCCAGACCAGTTGAACGACCGGTCATGTAGTTATCGGTGTAAGCGATTGAATCACCGCCGAACTCTGGCAGCATATCGGTGTAAGACAGCGCATCATACACAACGCCGTAGTTACGGCCGTAATCGAAAGAACCAAATTCAGCAAATTTCAGACCAGCAAAGCCCAAGCGGGTTTTATTGCCTTTATCGCCTTGAGCTTCAGCATTGTTGGCTGCCGCTTGGTATTCCCACTGGCCGAAACCGGTCAGTTGGCTATTAATTTGTGTTTCGCCTTTAAAACCGAAACGAACATAAGTCGCATCTGAATTATCATGTTTTGTGAAGAGGTATTTAGCGGCTACGCGACCATAAAGATCCAGCTTATTGCCGTCTTTATTATAAATTTCTGCTGCATTTGAAAGTGCCGGAACCATACTTACGGTGACCGCTAAGGCCAGTAAACTGCGCTTCATCATTATTTTTCCTTTAAATTTTAATAAAACTAACCCTCGGGCCAAATTAATTTTTCGGCCTCGTAAAAGTTAACTTTTAATTTTTTTATAGTTACCTGTCTTGTAAAGCGAATAGACATTATCATTAAGAGCGAAAAGTTAAAACGTTAAAATTGAAGTTATATAGGTATGGTTAGGCAATTAATTGTAACAAAATATTATTATTGGAACTTTTCATAACCACTTGATTATCATTGTTTTTACGTAATTACATATAACCAAAATAGTGCATAAGCACCAAAATAGTGCACATTAGTTTCAATTTGTTTCTTTTTTGTTCTATTCTTCCCTACTGTTTGTAACATGCAGATGATTTCACACTCTTAATGCGATTTTTATATATTCAAAGCAATGGATTGGCTATTTAAAATGCAAATGGTAAAGATATGAATGTCACTTTTGGTGCAATTGATAAAAAAACAAAACATCAATAACACTAATTGATTTATGAGGGAATTTGCCTTTGGTTGTTTAGTCATTAGAGTGGTTTTAATAAATGGCCTTTTCTTATTGAAGAATATAATGCATCACCCCTCAATAAAGCGCAGAAAAAATGAGCTACTATTGCTAGTCGCCCATTTTCCACAGACTAAAAGCCATATAAATCTTAAAATTTAACTTAAGGGGAAGTCACCGTGGTGATGTTAACGTGGGTTATTATCTATTACGGTATTAGTAATGTAGCCTTATTTATATTCTGGGGAGCTCATGCTCTGCCATTTGTACCAACATGATCCCAGCGCGTAATCCCAACGCAACTTGTGGATTAGGAAATAAAATCCACTCGTACTTATGTTCAACCCGATAATCCTCATTAGGTTGTTCTGCCATTAATGTGCCTTGCGTAAATCGAGTGAAATTCAAGGTGTCATCCGCTACCCACAATCTAAAATCCTGGTGTTGTTTTAGCAGCGATTTCACCACACGATAAAATATCGTGGTGCCCGCAGAGCGCTTAGGTAGCTGTCCACCACTGACTAATGCACGTAACCCAGCAATAATCATACTAAATTGTTCAAACTGGTTTTCGCCAAAGGGCAATGCTTTACCCAGCTCCAGTGTGCAACTCGCGGCCTGACAGTGCTCACTACTAAAGTGCGCAAAAGTTCCCCCCGCTGAGGTATGCATCACTAATGCATCTAATTCAATATCCTGTAACCAACCTAGCATGGCTGATGAGTAAGGGGTTGGCTGATAAGGAAGTAAACCAAAACGGGTATGGTGAGAGGCTCGAATTGCGGTATGTAAATCATAATGCAGCCGTATTGATTGAGGGTCAGCATCAAAAAACTCAATCACATGTTGCTCCAGAGTTTCAGCCCGCCGAGTTTCGTCACAAGGTGAGTAATGCCGATGACGCCCGCCAAACATGCGGTTGATATCCGCCGTGAGATAGCGCGCAGCAGAACGAATTGCCGGCGGATTACCGTAAATCACTAACAGCCGTATTACCAATGGCAGTTTGCCCGCTAATAAATCTGATACTAATTGATTAAGAATCTCAATTGGCGCGGTTTCATTGCCGTGGATACCGGCCGATAACACCACTGACTGAGTGTAGCCGCCATGAGGTGTTAGCATCAGCAGCCCTTCCCCCAGCCATTGCCACTTAAGGTTTGCCGTTTCGCCACCGGGGGTTGGTGGTGGATTGCCCATGAGTGTCATTGACAGGAAATCTTGCATTGTTACCCTTCCATTCACAGTAGGTATTGGCTTGCTATTGCGCATTCCGTCGGGTGGTCAATTACGTTGGAATGGATATATTGAGCCGAGGTTGAGGATTCGCGTCAGCTCATCCAATGCTTGTCGCCCTTCTTGTAATAGCTGCGGATCTGCCAAATCCTTAAACTGCAAATGATCGCGATAATGTTGGTCAATCCAGTTATTCAGCGCAATAAATAATGCCGGTGTTAGCAGCACTCGGCTATTGACTGCCTGCAACTCGGTGTCATTTAACGCGACACGTAACCGCAAGCAGGCCGGCCCACCACCATTGCGCATGCTTTCGCGCAGATCAAAAACCCGGACTTCATCAATCGGCCCACCACTCTTGATTAACTCAGACAGATAGCGCCACACGTCCGGATTTTCTTGTGATTCTTGAGGAATAACCAACAGCATTTTGCCATCGGGTTTGCTCAATAATTGGCTGTTAAACAGATAGGTCGATACTGCTTGTGCCACCGATACTTGGGCGGCGGGCACTTCAATGCTGATAAATTGTTGCTCAATTTGCCCCATCTTGCGGCGAATATCCACCATAACTTGGCTATCTGATACGAATGCATGCTGATGGTGGAATAACACATTCTTATTGCTGACCGCGATGACATCATTATGAAACACCCCTTGGTCAATAACCGCCGGATTCTGCTGTAGGAAAACTGTCCGCTCGGGGTCTAACAAATGTAACCGTGCAACAGCTTCACTGGCCTCCAGTGTTTGGCGGGCAGGATATCGGCTAGGTGCATCGCCGCTTGCCAGACCTTTACGACCATAAACAAAGACCTGAATCCCCGGCTGGTGATATTCGCCCCCCAGACGATTATGATTCGCCGCCCCTTCATCACCGAATAACTCTACCGAGGGCAAAGCATCATGATGAACAAAGTGGCGGTGGTTATTGAAAACACTTTTCAAGATGGCTGAGGTTGTATCCGCCTCTATCGCCCGATGAAATTTATTATTCAAATTGGCCACAGTAAAATGAACACGGCCATCCGCACTGTCGGCGGAGGGTGAGACAGTTGCAGCATTCGCCGTCCACATTGATGAGGCTGAACTTACCGCAGACAACAAGCGCGGGGACTGGCGCGCGACCTCACTCAAGACTTGCTCATCTGAACCGCTAAAACCTAACTGGCGCAAAACAGCTATCGCCGGGCGCTCTTGCGGCGGCAGCACACCTTGCTGGTAACCTAAATCTGCCAAGGCTTTCATTTTCAGCAAGCCCTGTTTTGCCGCCAGCCGAGGGTTGGAGATGTTGTTTTGATGCTTAGCAGAGGCTTCATTGCCAAATGACAATCCAGCATAGTGATGTGTCAGCCCCACCAATCCATCAAAATTAACTTCATAACCTGCCATCGTCGTCTCCATTGTTGGCCTATTGGCTATCAGGTAAATCGAAAGAAATACCCGGCGACAGGGTTGCTGGCAGTATCAGACTTTCACTTTCAAGTGAGGCCATTGGCCAGGCACAGTAATCGGCGGCATAAAATGCACTTGGCCGATGATTACCCGATGCCCCAACTCCGCCAAAGGGGGCCGCACTGGAAGCGCCGGTTAAGGGCTTGTTCCAGTTAACAATTCCCGCACGGGCTTCTAGTAGCAGTCGTTCAAATTGTTGGCGATCTTCTGAAACCAAACCGATGGCTAAACCAAATCGGGTCTGATTGGCTATTTGTAGCGCCTGACTAAAATCGGTATAGCGGATCACACTCACCATTGGCCCGAAATATTCTTCATCAGGCGCGTTGGGAATGCCGGTGATATCAATGATACCGGGTGTCAGCACGGCACTTTGGCTATCAGGGCGGGTCATGGTTAATAATGGCTGGCCGCCTAACTCAATTAAATGTTGCTGTGCCGCCAGCATTTTTTCTGCTGCTTGCGATGAAATTACCGCCCCCATAAAGGGTGCCGGTTGCATATCCCAGCGGCCAATACGCAGTGCTTTAGCCACCGCGACAAATCGTTGTAAAAAAGCATCGCCCGCGGCGCCAGTTTTCACTAATAGACGACGCGAGCAAGTACAGCGCTGACCGGCAGAGATAAAAGCCGACTGGATAGCCAGATTTACCGCAGCATCACAGTCAGTTACCGGCTCGACAATCAAGGCATTATTGCCGCCCATTTCCAGCGCCAGAATTTTTTCCGGCTGACCGGCCAGTTGGCGATGCAAGTGATAACCGGTATTCGCACTGCCGGTGAACAACAAACCATCAAGATCAGCTTGCGCAGCCAGTGCTTCGCCGGTTTCTCGCCCACCTTGCACCAAATTAATGACGCCATCCGGAATACCCGCCGACTGCCATAATTTGAGGGTTTCTTCTGCCGTCAATGGTGTGAGTTCACTGGGTTTGAACACCACCGTGTTGCCCGCCAACAGTGCTGGAACAATATGGCCATTAGGTAAATGCCCAGGGAAATTGTAGGGGCCAAAAACTGCCAATACCCCATGAGGCCGGTGGCGTAACACCGCAAGGCCATCTGCCATTGGCGTTTGGCTGCTTCCGGTGCGGATTTGATAGGCTTGCAGTGAAATAGCAACTTTGCCAATCATGGCCTGCACTTCCGTCAAGGTTTCCCAGTGCGGCTTGCTGGTTTCTAAGCTGATGGTGCGCGCCAGCTGTTGTTTATGCTGCTCAAGTAAGGCAGCAAAACGTTGAACGACGGCCACCCGCTGTTCCAACGGCGCTTGCGCCCAAGCAGGAAAAGCCTCACGGGCGGCACGGCAAGCCAAGGCAACATCAGTGTTGTCTGCCGCCCGTGCTTGCCATAATAATGTCCCATCCATAGGGTCATGTTTGTCGAAATGTGCACCTTTGCCGGTGTGCCACTTTCCCTGAATAAACAGTGCAGGATGGGTCATTTTTTAATCTCCGGAGCAAAAAGGCTCACAATCCGAACCGAATCACCGGCAACCACACCCAGAGCTGCGGCATTTTGCGTGGTTAAATGCAGTAATTCGTCTGATAGATGGGTGTTAATCAATATTGAGCGGAAATATTGATAACGGTCATTAGCCACTAAATAGGGCGCACCACTGGGGTCGATATCAACATCATCAATAACAACTTTTCGCTTGCTACTGTCGCGTATTGCCCGGACTTCATCAGTATTGGCTTCCAACGTCGGCCCGCCATCAAAGATATCGACATAACCTTGATATTGCAGCCCTTCGGTTTCCAACACGGCCCGCGCCGGGGCGGTATGTGGATGAACCTGACCTATCACTGCACGGGCTTCCTCCGCCAAAAAATCGACATATAGCGGATGTTTGGGCATCAGTTCAGCAATAAACGCTTTTTGCCCTGTTCCACTCAGGTAATCTGCTTTAGCAAATTCAATCGAGAAAAAGTGGCGGCCCACATTTTCCCAAAATGGTGAGCGGCCTTGTTCATCAGTGTAGCCCCGCATCTCCGCAATCACTTTGCGTGAGAAATGCTGCCGAAATGCCGCTATAAACAAAAACCGTACTTTCGATAAGAAAGGGCCGTTTTTATCTTTACGATAATCGGGATCAAGAAACAGTGTGCACAGCTCACTATAGCCGGTGTGATCATTGCTCAGAAATAGGGTCGGTACTGATTTATACACATTGAGCGTTTTAGAGGCGTGCACCAGTGTGCCAACGCGAAAGTTATACCAAGGGTCATTCATGCCCACTGCCACTTCAATGGCACTAACACCCACGACTTTCCCCCGCTCACTGTCTTCCAACACAAACAGATAACCTTGTTCACCCGCAGTCAAAGAACCTTGCCAGGTATTTAATGCGCGCTCAATTCGAGCGGCCAAATATTGCTCATTATGTGGCAGTGAAGTCATGCCAACGCCTGTTTTCCCAGCCAACTCCAGAATATCAGCTAAATCACGGCGCTCTACCGGGCGGATGATCATCATATTAAGATCCTTGATGACTGCATAAATGTTATTACTTAGCCTTACAGCAGACTTGCTCAATACCCTTAGCAAGTCGGGCCAAGCCCTCTTTAATATCGTGCGCAGAGATAATCAGTGATGGTGCAAATCGCACCACATCTGGCCCTGCAATCAATGCAATCAGTCCATGCTCAGCTGCGGCCTGAATGATTTCTTTTGATTTACCGGCATAATCACTGTTAAGCACACAGCCAATAAGCAGCCCGCGCCCACGAATTTCGGTAAATACCTTATAACGGGCATTAATTTCCACCAGACCATCAAGGAACCACTGGTGTCTTTCTTTAACACCGGCCAGGACTTCAGGGGTATTAATCAGGGATAAAACCGTTCCCGCCACGGCGCAAGCCAGTGGATTACCGCCATAAGTCGTGCCATGACTGCCAATATTCAGTGCGCTGGCATATTGGGTGGTCGTCAGCATCGCCGCGATGGGGAATCCGCCGCCCAAGGCTTTGGCACTGGTCAGAACATCAGGTGTGACGCCATAATGCATGTAGGCATACAGATCTCCGGTACGCCCCACCCCAGTTTGCACTTCATCAAAAATCAGTAAGGCATTATGTCGGTCGCACAGCGCCCGCAGGCCATGCAAAAATTCTTTATCCGCAGGCAATACACCGCCCTCGCCCTGAATTGGCTCCACTATCACCGCACAAGTTTGGTCATTAATCAGAGCTTGCGCAGAAGCTAAATCGTTAAAAATACCGTGGCGAATTCCCTCTGGTAGCGGAGCAAAGTCCTGTGAATATTTTGGTTGCCCGCCAGCCGATACGGTGAACAGCGTGCGGCCATGAAACGCATTTTTGAAGGCCACAATCTGGTTTTTTTCGCCCACTTGCCCCGGCTGATTGGCAAAGTTATCCCGGGCATATTTGCGCGCCAGTTTCAGTGCCGCTTCATTGGCTTCGGCCCCTGAATTACAGAAAAACACTTTTTCGGCGAAGGTGGCGTCGATCAACTGCTTCGCCAGACGCAAAACCGGTTCATTGGTATAGCCATTGCCCAAATGCCACACTTTATCGGCTTGCTCAATCAGTGCCGCCTTAACTGCCGGATGCCCATGCCCCAAAGCATTTACGGCGATGCCACCGGCAAAATCGATATAAGATTTGCCCGCTTGATCCCATAACGTCGCCCCTTCACCGCGTACCACAATAAAATCTGCTGGCGCATATGTTGGGACGATCCATTCATCAAAAGACTGTCGGGTAACCGGGATTGACTGTTCCATATTGGCCTCTTTAATCAGCGTAAATATTGGGTTGAGAGACTCGCGTTAGGGCTTCAAGATCCAGCCAACAAAAATCTCTTATTCTGTTAACAATAATGAATGAAATATATTCACCTGATATAAAGTGTACAGCAGCTTTCATGCCATACCGAATGCAATGTGAATAAAATGTAGAAATTGCATAAAAACAATAATTTAAATTGCATAATTATGCAATTTACTCGCATTCCCACTGCATTTCAGCTCTATTTTTGCCCAATAAACTGGGCTTATCTCGAAATTATATGCATTTACAACCAATTTTGTTTTTTGCTCTACTCGATCACATTTTTGCAACACAAAAATAACATCAATACAGGCTATCGCCCTATAAATGGGCAGTATGCGCATCAATTAAGTGCATTTCTGCCACATGAAAAGCAAGATTGAAGTGATGAATAAAGCCGTTTATGCAACAAATAGCCGAGCAGAATGGGGGAGTATCATGCTGGTATTGCGCCATTTTCTGGCGCAATCAGCTGGGTATAAATAGGGGAGATGAGAGATAGATGATTAACGAGAACCGCTACTTGTGCCGTGGGTCAATTGCGTAATAAGTTGTGCCAGAATTTGGATGGCTTTTTCGCTTTGTTCTGACCAGGCAAAGGAAGCATTGAGGCGAAAACAGTGGTCAAATTGGTTGCCGGTAGTAAACATCCGCCCCGGTGCAATACTGACCCCTTGCTCCAGTGCTCGCCGGTATAATTCACTGGCATTGAAGGGCCGCTCCAGCTCCAACCATAAGAAATATCCCCCTGCCGGGTGGCTGATTTTGACATTGGAAGGAAAATGTTCAACCACCGCTTGCCGTAGCGCATTTAATCGCTGCTCCATTACGCGGCGCAAACGGCGCAGATGAGTGTCATAACCGCCCTGACTGAGATAATCAGCAATAGCCAACTGGGTCGGAACACTGGCGGACACCGTGCTCATAAGTTGCAGATGCTGGATTCGCTGTGCATGTTCCCCAGCCGCCACCCATCCCACACGAAACCCCGGAGCCAGGCATTTAGAAAAAGAAGAGCAATGCAGAATTTGCCGGTGTTGATCGAGCGCTTTTGCTGGCAATGGCCGCTCAGCACCAAAGTACAACTCGCCATACACATCATCTTCAATTAGCGAAATATTATGCTGTTGCAGCAGTGCCACCAGCCGTTTCTTCTGCGGCCAAGACATAACACAACCCAACGGATTCTGAAAATGGGTCATCAACCAACAAGCTTTAATCGGATACTGGCTAATGACCTGCTCAAGGGCATCAAGATCCATTCCATGCTGCGGGTGAGTGGTAATAGCGATAGCTTTTAAGCGCAAACGCTCTATCGCCTGTAATGCACCGTAAAAGGCCGGTGATTCAATAACCACCCAATCTCCGGGCTGAGTAACCGCCTGTAAACTCAGACTCAGTGATTCCATCGCCCCCGCAGTAATCACAATTTCTTCAGGTGAAACATTCATTCCACTCGCAGCATAACGCTGGGCAATATTGCGCCGTAAAGACTCATTCCCCGGAGGCAAATTAGTCACGGAACTCTGTGGGGATATCTTGCGCGCGACCCCCGCCAGTGACCTTGACAAACGAGGTTGTAGCAATAGACTTGGATCAGGGAATGCCGAGCCAAAGGGCATTATCGCCGGATCCTTCCCCGCTTGTAACACATCAAAAATAAAGGTGTTTATGTCGACTTGCTCATCCAAATGCAGTTTTTTGCCCCGCTGCGGTTGGGGCAATTGGGTCGGGCGCGACGCGACATAATACCCAGATTGCGGGCGTGCCACTATCCAGCCCTGACTCTCTAGCAACTGATAAGACTGCACCACGGTCATTAAACTTAAACCTGATTGCTTACAACTTTCCCGCAATGAGGGCAGTTTATCGCCGGCTTGCCAAACCTTAGATTGAATTTGTTCCCGGATTTGTTGTGCTAACTGTTCATATCGCGTCATAAGCCAACTGTTATAGGTGAGATTAGATTAATTGTCACTATTATAGCCACTTTAACTTATGGTTAACTAACTGCCAAGTTTAGTCCCTGAAATAATTGCCCATTGCTGCTCCAACAAATAGCCAATGTGGGAATGATTCATTTTATAGATTGATGAGGCAGTACCATGCTTGTAGCGAGGTCACCATGCTCGGCTTAACCGCTCTCGAGTTGGCCAGAATCCAATTCGCTTTCACTATTTCATTCCATATCATTTTCCCTGCAATCACGATCGGCCTCGCCAGTTTTTTGGCGGTTCTTGAGGGGTTATGGTTAAAAACCAAAAATGAGGATTACCGCGATCTTTACCATTTCTGGTCAAAAATATTTGCCGTCAACTTTGGTATGGGGGTTGTTTCTGGCTTGGTTATGGCCTACCAGTTTGGCACTAACTGGAGCTTTTTCTCTGAATTTGCCGGCAGTATCACCGGCCCATTATTAACCTATGAAGTGTTAACTGCATTCTTCCTCGAGGCGGGTTTCCTTGGGGTCATGCTATTTGGCTGGAATCGTGTTGGCCCCGGCTTGCATTTCTTTGCCACTTGCATGGTTGCATTGGGCACCTTAATGTCAACCTTCTGGATATTGGCCTCCAATAGCTGGATGCAAACCCCTCAAGGCTTTGAAATCATTAATGGACAGGTCGTCCCCGTTGACTGGCTAAAAGTTATTTTCAACCCATCATTCCCCTACCGCTTGCTGCACATGTCAACGGCTGCTTTCTTGGCATCCGCATTCTTTGTAGGCGCATCCGCCGCATGGCATTTACTGCGCAAACGCGATACGCCAGCAATGCGAAAAATGTTATCAATGGCAATGTGGATGGCCTTGATTGTCGCCCCGATACAGGCGGTTATTGGTGATGCTCACGGACTAAATACTCTGGAATATCAACCCGCAAAAATTGCCGCTATTGAGGGCCATTGGGAAAATAAACCCGGTGAACCGACACCGCTTATCCTGTTCGGCTGGCCAGATATGAAACAAGAAAAAACCCGTTTCGCACTGGAAATCCCCTATTTGGGGAGCTTGATCCTGACACATAGTCTGGATAAGCAAATCCCGGCACTGAAATCTTTCCCACCAGAAGACCGCCCGAACTCCACCATTGTGTTCTGGTCTTTTCGCATCATGGTCGGGCTAGGCATGTTGATGATTCTGGCTGGTTTTTGGAGTTTATGGCTCCGCTGGCGCGGCAAATTGTATCAATCTCGGCCCTTCCTCCATTTCGTTTTGTGGATGGGGCCATCAGGATTAATCGCCATTCTGGCGGGGTGGTTTACAACCGAAGTGGGCCGCCAGCCGTGGATTGTCTATGGCATACAGCGCACCAAAGATGCCGTGTCATCGCACGGTGAGCTGCACATGAGCATCAGTTTGCTGGTCTTCATTTTGGTCTATGGTTCAGTATTTGGTGTGGGTTATGCCTATATGATGCGCCTGATCCGCAAAGGACCAAAAGCGCATGAAGGTAGCCAACAAGATAAAGGTGGCCCGGGCCAACACGCCACGCCTGCCCGCCCGCTCTCTGCGGTGAGTGAGCCATTCAATGCAGATCCCGGCGAATTAAAAACCGACGACAACCAGAACAGGAGCTAATAATGGGTATCGATCTTCCGCTGATTTGGTTTGTCATTATTGTCTTCAGCACCATGATGTATGTGGTGATGGATGGCTTTGATTTGGGCATCGGGATCCTGTTTCCGTTGGTCAAAAACAGCCGTGACCGGGATTTAATGATGAACAGTGTCGCCCCAGTATGGGATGGCAATGAAACCTGGTTGGTATTGGGCGGGGCTGCCTTGTTAGGCGCATTTCCCTTAGCCTATGCTGTTATTCTTGATGCACTGGCAATCCCGCTTACCTTGATGTTATTGGGCCTTATTTTCCGTGGTGTGGCATTTGAATTCCGCTTTAAAGCGAGCCCAGAAAAACAGCATATCTGGGATAAAGCTTTTATTGGTGGGTCGTTGGTCGCGACATTCACACAGGGAATAGTGGTCGGTGCCTTTATTCACGGTTTCTCGGTCACCGGGCGCAGCTACAGTGGCGGGGCGTTTGATTGGTTTACTCCCTTTGCCCTGTTTTGTGGCTTGGGGCTGGTCACTGCGTATGCACTCCTGGGCTGTACCTGGCTCATCATGAAAACTGAAGGCCATGTACAGCAAGTGATGCATAAATTGGCAAAACCGCTCACTCTGATGATGTTGTTAATTATTGCGGTCATCAGTCTATGGACGCCCCTGACGCATCCACAAATTGCAGCACGCTGGTTTACATTACCCAATCTGTACTGGTTTCTACCGGTGCCCTTGTTAGTGTTATTGGCAAGTTGGGCTTTGCTCCGCGCCGTCAATCGTGGGGGTCATTACGCCCCCTTCCTGTTAACACTCTTATTGGTGTTCTTGGGCTATAGCGGTTTAGGTATCAGTATTTGGCCTTATCTTATTCCGCCATCAATCACCTTATGGCAAGCCGCAGCCCCCCCACAAAGTTTAGGGTTTATGCTAGTCGGTGCTCTCTTTATTATCCCACTCATACTGGTTTACACCTTCTGGAGCTACTACGTATTCCGAGGAAAAATCAATCACGAACAGGGTTATCATTAAATGATGAAATCACAATCACCTTCCCAACCTATTGAGCCGCAAAAATCACCTTGGTGGAAGAAAATGGGGTGGATGCTGATTATCTGGTGCGCCAGTGTGTTGGCTTTATTGGCAGTCTCGATGCTGTTCCGTATGATGATGACTGCCGCCGGTATGAAATCTCATTGAATTTCAGTATTAAAAGCGGCAAGGTTGCCACGTCTATTGGTTAAAGGAATTCCACTTTATGAAGCGTTATCTCATCCCATTAGTGAATCAGATAGCTCTACTGATGATACTGCTGGGTATGTTAGGGCTGGCTGGCATGACTATCTCGTCATGGATGGCTCAAAGCATTCAGGGTAACGCGCACGCCATCAATAAAGCGGGTTCATTACGTATGCAAAGCTACCGGCTGCTTTCTATGGTGCCGCTAGATAAAGAGGAACTGCCTTATCTGGCGGCATTAGAGCAAGATAAAACCAGTAGTGATTTACAGCGTGCGCTGCAACGAGAAGGGTTAACCAGCCAGTATCAGAAAATTGAACGTTACTGGCAAAACACATTAAAACCACAACTGCTACAAGCTAAACATCCTGAAGACGTTGCCAACAGTGTGGCTGATTTTGTTCATCAACTGGATACACTAGTATTGGCCATTGATCATAAAACCGAACAGCGCCTGCTGTTAGTCACCATGATCCAGTTGGTCTTTATTGTGCTGACACTGGGCTTGCTGCTGGCCACTATTTATTATCTGCGCCGCCGTTTATTGCGCCCGTGGCTGCAATTAATCTCAATGGCTAATGCCATTGGTCGTGGTGATTTTAGCAAGCGTTATACCCTGTCCAATCAACGCGATGAAATGGGGATGTTGGGCACCGCACTGAATAGAATGTCACAAGAACTTTCTTTGATTTACAGTGATTTGGAGCAACGAGTTGCCCAGAAAACAGCCGATCTACAGCAAAAGAACCAAGTGCTGGCATTTCTCTATCACAGCAGCCGTCAACTGCATACCCACCAGCCCCTGAGCGAGCGGTTAGTGCCGGTCATTGAGCAATTACAGACACTGACGCCACTGGAAAACGTGCAAATCTGCTTGTATGAAAACCATCTGTATAATGCCCACCTCACAGACAATACCGATGGGGAATATTTACCACCGCAAAATCGGCCAGCGCAATTAACAATCAGTGGGTCATCAACTGCCGTAAGTCGGGCAACTTTGCGTGAGTCCCTAAGCTGGAGTCTGAGTGATAAACTTGGCCAATATGGCTTACTACTGGCAAAACTGCCTTCAGCCTCCCCCCTTAACTCTGATCAACAGCAGTTGGTTAATATGCTGGTCGAGCAACTGACCAGTACTCTGGCTTTGGAAACTCAGTCTCGGCATCAGCAACAATTGTTACTTATGGAAGAGCGTTCGGCCATCGCGCGCGAACTGCACGACTCTATCGCCCAGTCCCTTTCTTGTCTGAAAATACAAATCAGCTGTTTGCAAATGCAAGCCCCAGATTTACCCGAGCCAAGTAAAATATTAGTCCAACAAATGCGCGATGAACTTAATATTGCTTATCGTGAGCTACGAGAATTACTGACAACTTTCCGCTTGAAACTAAATGAAGCAACACTGCGGGCCGCACTGCAAACTCTGGTCAATGAATTCAGCGAACGGGCCAGCTTGCCCATTAGCTTTGATTTCAATTTACCGTCAAATGCCGTTCCTGATCATCAAGCAATTCATATGGTAAACATTGCCCGTGAAGCACTGAATAATATTTATAAACATGCTCAGGCCAGCGAAGCTGGGGTAAAAGTGACTGTCGAAGAAGGCGATATCATCATGTCTATCGTCGACAATGGCTGCGGAATTGGCCAAGCCAATGAGCGGCCAAATCATTACGGCCTGATAATTATGCAAGATAGGGCCACCAGTCTGAACGGACATTGTGATATTCGTCAGCGCGAAGAAGGTGGCACAGAGGTACGGGTGCGATTTACCCCCGATAACAATGATATTGACTGATGTTTTTTCTCAACGTATCCATCAGACCACTAAATTTGGTAATCGATCACCATTTCATCGGTTGCCACGGCCAGCACTTTCTCTTTAATGTCATGCAGGGAAAGTGTTGGGTTACAGAGCTGGATAAAAAACCAAATAAAGTTACGTTGTAACTGTCCTCGTTTTAATCCCAGCCAAACCGTATTGGCTTCAAACAGATGCTCGGCGTTCAGCCGAACTAACCCCTGATCGCGATGCGCTTCATAAGACATATCCGCCAGAATACCCACCCCCATCCCCAATTCAACATAGGTTTTAATCACATCAGCATCTTGTGCACTGAGGGCAATATCGGGAACCAGGCCCGCGTTTTTAAAGGCATCATCCAAACGGGATCGCCCAGTAATACCTTGCCGATAGGTAATTAATGGCAAGCGACTCAAGATTTCTAGCGTGATATTGTTCTCTTGTGTTAAAGGATGATTTTCCGGCACGACAATCGCGTGATGCCAGCGATAATAAGGAAATGCAGCAACAGATTCATCACTCATCAATAACTCAGTGGCAATGCCAATATCTGCCTCGCCAGATTGCAGCATCGCCGAAATTTCTTGAGGACTGCCCTGGCTTATCACCAACTTTACTTGTGGATATAACAGCCGAAACTCTTTAATCACGCGGGGCAAGCTATAGCGCGCTTGGGTATGTGTGGTGGCTATATTTAACTGCCCGCTTTCATTATTGCTAAATACATCCGCCAGGCGACGGATTTGATTAGCATCATTCAACATCCGCTCCGCCAGTATTAGCAGTTCTTTACCCGGCTCAGTCATGCCTAACAAGCGCTTGCCACGCCGAATATAAATCTCGATCCCTAATTCTTCTTCTAATTCCCGAATATGCCTGCTTACGCCGGATTGTGATGTAAATAAAGTATTTGCCACTTCAGTCAGATTGTAATTACAACGGGCTGATTCCCGAATGATTTTAAGTTGCTGGAAATTCACCTCAGGCTCCTTTCATCCAGATTTATCATTAGATCTACGGAGGATGAAGCCAGCAAACAAAGACAAAAAAAATGTTGCTTATGTTTTTTGGTACTAAGAACAGTGAATAAGACGGGAAAATATCGAACTTTAATAAGGACAATTAAAAATACTTCTATTTTTCAAAGTAATAGCTATTTATTTTCTGTTTTTTGTTTGGCTGGCAGTAAGGCAATAAAGTGAAATTCGCTATATTACATTCCTTTTTAATATAGCGATTAGCCGTGCAAGGCCATCTTATAGCGATACCATCTCATGACATGCCAGAACTCGGGTCGATGCTATCCCGGCTCAAGGGAAAGATTTCTTTTCGTTTTCCTGATACTCTTTTATGCAAATAATTATCATTAAGATTTCTTAGTGATATAGTTAATTACTTAAAAAGCCACCGTCATGCTGGCTGATGAAAAGAATGAAACACCATAAGATAAGAAGGATAAACTGTGACCACCGAATCAACCGCAGCAAAACCCAAATATCGGCCAACGCCACCCCGTTTGGTACAGGTAAAAAAGGTTGTCGATATCTCCCCCCATTTGCGCCGCATTACTTTTCATAGCCCAACATTAGAGAACTACCCATCAGATTGTGCTGGTGCGCACCTGAAAATTTTCCTGCCACTGGCACATCAAACACAGCCAGAATTACCCGTACTGAGCGAAAAAGGGCCAATATGGCCGGCAGCAGACTTACGCCCTATTGTTCGAACCTATTCCGTCCGCGCTATTCGCGCTGCACAAGCTGAGATTGATATTGAATTTGCCCTTCATGACCACCACGGCCCAGCGGTAAGTTTCGCCCGTAATGCAAAAATCGGTGACTGGCTGGGGATAACTAACCCCGGCGGGCCAGAAACTATGTTACCCGCGGCGACATTCAGTTATTTGGTTGGCGACCCCTCTTCACTCCCTGCCCTTGCCGCATTATTGGCAACACTGCCCGCAGATGCTAAAGGGCGTGCCATTATTCGCGTGGATACCTCATCGGATATACTTGATTTGGTTAAACCTAGCGCAGTTGAGCTTAGCTGGGTAATCGGGGGCACCGAGCAAACGGATGAGGTTATCGCCCAATTTTGTGCTCTGAATTTGCCAATGGCGGAAGCCACTTTTTGGCTCGCCGGTGAAGACCGAATGGTGGTGGCACTGCGCCGTTATCTGCGCCGTGAAAAAGGTTGTGAGCGCCAACAACTTTATGCCGTCCCCTACTGGCGTGAAGGGCTGAATGAAGAAGATTATCATCACAAACGCCATGCAGTGATGGATAATATTGATAGCTAAAACAGATTAATCTCCATAAAATCAATGGGCATTACTCAGTCATGTCCATTTTCATGTTTTTTTTTATTCTTCCCAGTTAAAACCCTGTAAATTTCCTGCGACAATTCCCTGTTATTTGTTAGTCTTAAAGCTACTTAGCCTGCAATATGGCGCTTAATTATCGTTAAATGGCTCTAATGCCCGTTTAATACAGTAAAGTTATTAGGAGCGTGCTCGAAATGAAGTCGCAAAACGATCCTGGCAGATCTAAATCCCGCCATCACGAATACTCACTCATCCTGCCAATTATTGCACTGGTCATTCTTAATATTTGGGGTGATACCAGCAATTTTGCCACAATCATTGTTATCAACCTAATTGCTCTGGTGGGTATTCTGAGCAGTGCTTTCAGTGTGGTGCGTCATGCCGACGTACTGGCACACCGTTTGGGCGAACCCTACGGCTCATTGATTCTCAGCCTGTCGGTGGTGGTACTTGAGGTCAGTTTGATCTCCGCGATGATGGCAACCGGCGATGCCGCACCAGCATTGATGCGCGACACCCTCTATTCAATCATCATGATTGTTATCGGTGGATTGGTCGGGGTGTCCTTGCTACTTGGGGGGCGTAAATTTGCTACCCAGCACGTCAATCTGGTCGGTATCAAACAATACCTGATGGCTATCTTCCCGCTGGCAATCATTGTGCTGGTATTACCAAGCACGCTACCTGATGGCAGTTTTAGTGTGGCACAGTCATTGGTTGTCGCTGCAATTTCGGCGGCGATGTACGGTGTTTTCCTGCTGATTCAAACCAAAACGCATCAAAACCTGTTTGTCTACGAACATGAAGACGAAGGTGATGACCCAAGCGATCCTCACCACGGGAAACCTTCTTCTCACAGCAGTCTGTGGCATACCTTTTGGTTGTTGATTCATCTGGTTGCGGTAATTGCGGTGACTAAATTTGATGCCAACCCATTGGAAGCATTACTGAGCGAGCTCAATGCACCGGCTAAATTTACCGGCTTCCTGATAGCCTTACTGATTCTGTCACCAGAAGGTTTAGGGGCGTTAAAAGCCGTATTGGCTAACCAAGTACAGCGGGCCATGAATTTGTTCTTCGGTTCCGTGCTGGCAACTATTTCTCTGACTGTCCCCGCGGTAACCTTGATTGCCGTATTAACCGGGCAGGAGCTGAACTTTGGTCTGGAAGCACCCCATATCGTGGTAATGGTCAGTGTCTTGATCCTGTCGCAAATTTCATTCTCTACCGGCAGAACCAATGTGCTCAATGGCACGGCCCATCTGGCATTATTTGCGGCCTATATGTTGACGATTATGCTGTAACAGTAGTTCACTGCTTTCCTTATCAATAAGCAAAAAAGCAAATTGCGGACATAGTTAACTGGAGGGGAGATGTGCCGAATGGGCCATGGCTGCAAAAGTGGCAAAAGCGCCCACAGGTGCAGTCGCCCCGACGGATACTGAACTGAAAATAGCAGCTTATCATCAAACAAAAAGGGGCAAGTTTAATTAACTTGCCCCTTTTCATTGAATCAACCACTCATAACCTTTAGCTATGAATAGGCATTTAACGTGTGCTGACACAGAGCTGAACGGACACAATCTTGTTTATCAAAACGGATGATGCCAATCATGTCATCTTCAGCAAAGCGCTCCAGCGCATCACTGAGACCTGATTTTACCCCACGCGGAAGGTCACATTGGGTAATATCACCATTAACGATGACCGTGACATTTTCCCCCAAACGGGTCAGAAACATCTTCATTTGGCTGGCGGTCACATTTTGTGCCTCATCGAGAATAACCACCGCATTCTCAAAGGTACGCCCACGCATATAGGCGAAAGGCGCAATTTCTACTTTACCAATTTCTGGACGCAGACAATATTGCATAAAAGAAGAGCCGAGTCGGCGCAGTAGAATGTCATATACCGGGCGGAAATAAGGCGCGAATTTCTCAGAAATATCACCAGGCAGGAATCCCAGATCCTCATCTGCCTGTAGCACAGGCCGCGTCACAATTATCCGTTCAACTTCTTTGTGAATTAATGCTTCCGCAGCCTTGGCTGCGCTGATAAAGGTTTTACCACACCCGGCTTCACCCGTAGCGAAGATGAGTAGTTTACTGTCTATGGCTGATAAGTAATGACCTTGAGCTTCCGTACGCGCCTGAATAACGGAGGTATCGCGGCTGTCCCGTGCCATACCTATTGATTCAACACCGCCCATTTGCACTAACGATGTCACGTTTTCTTCCTCACGCTGACGATGACTACGTGAATCACGTCTAATTACGCGTTTCGCTTCACGACGAGCTTTGATCACTGCTTTCTGTCTTCCCATAGTGGCACCTTTCAGTTTGATTCACCTACCGCAGCAGAAATTGCCTGCGCGATTATGATTCACATACGGATGAGGTTTCGGCTTCCTTTGCAGCCAATAATAGCCAATGAAAATGCAGATAATGTAAGCACCTAAATAAATTGAATAACAAAAAGAGTCGGGTGAATACAGTATTGCAAGGGGAGTTATTAGGTAAGATTAATACCAAGGACAACGACGTGGATAACAATGATATGACTGATATTGTAGAGACAGATAATGGTAGTGTAGAGGGAATTTTAGCGTCGGAGAGAAGGCCCTCGTAGCAACGAGTTGTGAGAATGAAACTTTGGTCTTGTCTTAACAGCCCAATCATGGACTCTACCATTAGCGATCCCCGCAGTGATAAACACTAAGCTAAACACTTTGTGAAAAATACCGCCAGATGATTACAGTATAATGACAGTCTTACGTTTCGCGATATCAAAATGTAAAAAAATATATATTCTCAATTTGCTTATTTTTTAATCTTATTATTTTTTGTACCCGGTTAGCCTATTAGGTTCTTTAATGCTCGCCACGATAAACCGGCAGGGTAATTTTACCTTTACTCTCTTGTTGGTGTTTTAAGCAAAGGCAATATTAATAATAAATATAAAATACAATCAGATAACATCCGCCATGATGAGTATGGCTATCACTAGCGGCTAATTCTTAAATCCTGTAATCGTGCTTTCTGTTGACCTTGGCTATCAAAGTTATCCATAGCCAGCCAATCATTAAATGCCTGTTTAATTAATGGCCACTCACGGTCAGTTATAGCATACCAATTGGTATCTCTATTACGCCCTTTAGTCACGACAGCCTGGCGAAATTGCCCCTCATACTGGAAACCAAATCGTGCGGCAGCGGTATTTGATGGCTCATTAAGTGAATCACATTTCCACTCACAACGCCGGTAACCTAACTTGTCGAAGACATAATGTAATAATAAATATATCCCTTCAGTACCCGCCGAATTACGTTTTAAGCGCGGCGACCAATTAACAGAGCCTATCTCGATAACACCATTATCCTCATCAATTCGCTGTAGCCCCACAGTGCCTAATGCAAGACCAGATTGCGCATCAACAACCGTGTAGTGAACAGCATCTTTCGCATTGATTAACCTTTGTAGATATTGATGAAAACTGTCTTCATTCTCTGGTCGGTCGCAATAAAAATAAGTCCAATCACGGGCATCTTTAGTATTGTGATAGGCGTCAAATAAGCATGATTCGTGCTTATCAATATTTATAGGTGTCAAATAGCAAAAATGTCCCGGTAAAATCTCGCGCTGAGGACGTTGTGCAGATTGCCAATGTGCTATCTCTGCTCCAATAACCTGTCCGAATTCGTTTTGTTTCATTATGTGCTCCCGTTGTAATGCAACTGCCAAAGGAATACTAATTATAACCACTAAAAATAAATCCTTTTAAATCATGGCAATATGCTAAGTTGACGTAATGCAGGAAATCAAAAATCGTTGATATTTACTTGGCAGAACTGACTTTAGGAAGAAAAGCATAAGACAGCACTGACTACCCGATAATAAGCGCCTATTACTTACTATCAAGTAGTCAGAGATAATTTAATTCTTACCTTTGGCGTAAATTGATTACCGGTGCGACAGTGGGAAGTTGTAAACCTTCTTTAATTTCCCGCAGTTGACCCTCATCATCATTATAGAGCGTGAGACAAGAACCGGCTTGTAATTGGGCAATCATCTCGCCGCTCATGTCCAAACTGTCCGCCAGCTCATCGTCATCCAGATGAGGCCGGTGGCCACGGCGTTCAACCTGAAACCGAATCTGATTATATTTCGCCCAAGCAATCAACACGATAGCATTAAAAATCGCGATCACCACATAAAGTGCCAGCGTCGTCAGGCCAGCTAAAATGTAAATTCTGAACGGAATTGGCCCCATATTCGGTGCTCTGTCGAGCATCGCCACAAAACCTTTCACGAATAAGAAGATAAAACCAAACCATGCTAATGCCGTGATAATAATATCAATCCAACGAGGAATAGCCCGCTGCTCGGTATGAATTAGAGGTTCGCTCATGGTTTAACCCTCCCTATCCCGCGATCCGGGCTCACCCAGCGCGCACGTTTACGTTTAGCTTTGAGCATGACTTTGGGGAAGGCAACCACCGTGGTTAACAAACTCAACATCCAGTAAACCATCGGGTACCAAATGACCCAGAATAGCGACCGCCCCAACTTTGGCTCATAGCGCCGTTCAATGACCAAACTGACAGCAAACTGCAACAGGCAGGTCAATGCCAATACCATCCCGGTAAAGGCGGGCGGGAAGATAGTCTGCACATGGATTCCCGGCGGCAAAGTAATGACCAGCCCCAACAGGAACAAACTGACACTGAGCAGATAAGTAAAGGCCCACGTGATCGACAGCGAATACTCAAAGAACAGCATCCACATCCGACGGTTGCGCCAACGCCACAATTTGAACATATTCTTCTGGAAAACCTCACCCCCGCCTTGCGCCCAACGCAGACGTTGTTTCCATAAGCCCGCCAAGGTTTCTGGCATTAAAATCCAGCATAATCCCCGCGGTTCAAAGAATACCGACCAATGTCTTATCTGTAATTTCCAGCTGATATCAATGTCTTCGGTTATCATATCTGGGCTCCAATAGCCCACATCAGCAAGTGCCCTACGACGGAAAGCGGCCACCACCCCCGAGACTGTGAAGACTTGCCCATAGACGCGCTGCGTCCGTTTAATCAACCCGATAATTGATGAGAACTCCCCCACCTGAACCCGGCCAATTAAGGTTGACCGCGTGCGGATTCGTGGATTACCCGTCACCGCGCCGACCCGAGGGTTGGCAATCAGCGGCGCGACCAGATAAGGCACCGCCTTTTTATCCAGTAAGGCATCACCATCGATACACACCAAATATTCACTGCGCGCCGCGGCAGCCCCCATGCGCAAAGCGATAGCTTTACCCTGATTATGGGCGAGATGAATAACACGCAGGCGCGGGTCTTCAACTAACATGGCATCCAGCACCTGTGCAGTATCGTCACTGGAACCATCATTGATGGCTATAACTTCAATATTGGTATAAGTCTGTGCCAGTGCCGCGTGAATGGTTTCCCGTGCATTTAATCCTTCATTAAAACAAGGGATCAAAATAGACACTAATGGATTGCCCTTCAGCTCAGGGGCGGGGACATCCTCACCCCACGGCCAATGTCTTTCACGCCGCAGCCAGAAATAGATACCGCCTGTAATCCAGATACCGGACATAAACAGCGGATAGAAGAAAACAAAATTCAACAGGACATCGCCGGTAAAGAGTAAAACCATCCCCACAGGAATGCTCAATACCAGGCACAGGATAAGTACCGCAGTTATTCTATCGATCATATAAAGGATACCAGGCAGAAGATAGCACAGGGCGGACATCTTTTAGCGGTGGTTCGCCAGTGATAAAGTTATCCGGATAGTAACCAAAATTTTGCGCGCCATTTAACTGCAACTGGCGCATCCATCCCGCCAATATAGGGCCACTGATGGCATTGCTGCCTTCCGGTTTGGTCCAATCTTTCGCTTGCAGTTCAAATACGGTCTTATTCAGTGCACCTGGGCGCTGTGCAACTTTATTAACCAACTGTGATAACCACTCGTTAGAATCTGAAAGCGGCACCTTTTCCATTAGCGGCATAGCCATTGGCGCCACCCAATCATAATTTGCCAGGAAATCATCAAAATTCTGTGCAAACCAAGCTTCACTTTCCGGTTCTAAAATCGGCATCGCAAATATATTACGAGCTGATTTGACTTGCGGGCCACGAATGGCGCGCACTTCCCGGGTCAGTTCATTGGTGAAATCAATCAAATATTGACTCTTATAGCGCGTCCAGCGGGCCATGGTTTCCGGATTGTTACGTATCTCGGTAATTGAACCTGGGAAGCCCGCTTTTTCATAGGCACGAATAGCATCCGGCGACGCATCTTCGAAATCGGACATTACCGCATCGTCGTGATACAAAATCCCATCAATAGGGGCGCTATAGGCCAAATCGCGATAAATATCGATTACGCGCTGCCTCACTTCCGGGTTGAATGGCGATAGACGACGGTATTGATCCGGATCGATGCTGGTTTTGCCCGTTTTGGGGTCAATACGCTGCACTCGAGGTAAGGAAGAGTCCATATCAAACGCCAATACCGGCATCCAGGCATAGACGTTAACATCCGGGCGCGATGCCAATTGCCAGGCCACACGGTTAAACAAGTCTTGGCGCATCGGTACCCAGCGATTTGGGAAATAAACCTGCTTAATATTGCCATCGCCTTTGGGGTCTGAGAATGCTTGCAAAAACACCGTGTTAACACGTAAATCTGAAATCCGCTGTATCAACTTATCGAGATTTTCCTTTTCCTGAACAGGGTCTGGATCGTAGAGATAATCCAAATCAACATGCGCTACCCGCATGATGTCTTTTTCCTGTACGGAGGTGATTAACTGAGCAAAATCTTTCAACGACGGATTATTACTGATCAAAATACGCGGGATATTCATCAGGTCATTGACGTTACCAATACCCGGATCCAGTGTCATCGCCATTTGATAACCCTGTTGGCGCAAGATACTGAGAACGGTGCCATTCGGTGCACCATAAGGCCACACCCACACTCTTGGGTGCTTACCTGTCGCCTTAATAATGCGCTCGGTTATCAATGAAATATCTTTTTCCATCCGCTGTTTAAATGCGGCTTCAGTTTCATATTTTTTCGTCTTAGGGTCATAGCTCAGATTGGCCGCCGCCGGCTCAGTATTTCCCTGCGGATTGGCGAGCACACCATAATGTGATGCATAGGTATGTGCGCCAATTTCAATCAGTTTTGATTTAGACATTTCGCTGATCTGTTTCCAGGTCAGGAAACGGTTTCGGTCAGTACTTAAACCGCCAAAATCCACCTTTTTATTCGCCGGGGTATCAAGCCATATGCCGACGGGGGCCAATACCGCACTTAAGTTATTGGCTTCTAATAAGGGGTAAACGCGGTTGTAAAAACTGCTGTAACCATCATCAAACGTCAGCAAAACGGCCTTGTTGGGCAACGGCGTCCCGCCATTGTGGGCGGTCAGAATTTGATCTACAGACACCACGTTGTAACGATTGTCTTTCAACCAGGCTAACTGTTCACTTAGCGCGCTGCTGCGAACCGATAAATAGCGTTGGTCGGCTGAGTCATCTTCAACATCATGATAAGCAATAACCACAAAAGTATTCTTCTGCCACGGTCTTTCACTGAGCGGTAACTCGCGCTCAGCCGGGGGAACAAAAACCGGTTTTTCTGCATAGCAGACAGAGGCCAGCAGAGTTATCACTCCAACTGTAAGTATTCGTATGAAAAATAGTATCTTCGCCATGAAGCTTCCCTTAGAAACGGTAATTCAAATCGAACGCGAGTGAGAGATCATGCTCACGAGCACCATCATAGGGGCGCTTATCATAGGTAATGGCCACGCCGGTATCGACTACATCATTCCACAAAACCCGTTGCCCATAACTTGCCGTGGTGACCAGACCATTTCCGTAGTTTTTCTCCCAATAGCCACCCACACCAAGCTGCACTTGCTGGCTCCAGACCGTTTTATAGCGACGATACATAATATGATTAAGAGTAACTGCAGGAAGGTAAGTGAAATCTCTTTTCGGATTGTAATAAATGACATCTTCTTTGGTGTTAGTGCTTGCCGCCAGCCCCAAATTGAAATCTGCGGTCAGATAAGGCCCAGTCCAGATGCGCTGACGCCCATTGAGTTCATATTCCCAACGTTTGTTACCATCAGAGTAATCTGATGGCGTGACACTAAACTCGGCATCACGGCGGTCATCGGCTTTCCAGAAAACAAACGCAGAAGCACTATTGGCAGTGATATTATTTTTCATGGCGCGCAATGGCGTGTCTTTCGCCAATCTTTCAACCTGCCCCCCCACTCGCCAATGGTCATTAAAATCATACCAAGTCGACAACCGCGCACCGGTTTTATTACCAAAACCATAATTCTGGTTATTTATTTCGGCCTCAACCCAATGGTCACGGGAAGTCCATTCGCCCCCTAAACGCATCACACGGTTAATGCCGGTTCCTTCCTCGAATTGAGCATTGTTATAACTGCCGCCACCAAATACGCGCCAATTATCAGCAATTGGCCGGCTATACAGCAGCGTTTCAATGCCATAATCCTTATTGCCACTGACTGGACTATTAGAGGAGATGGTGCGGTTACCCGTCATGCGCAATTCATACATATTATGAATTTTGCGCTGCCGATCTAATTCTTGGGATGGGACATCTTCTGGTGAGCGGGTAATCACGTCATCAGTTAACAATTCCATCTGACGCCATTCCTGCAAATCCATCGCGGTTTCAGCTTGAGCGCGTTCCAGAATAAGGCTACGTGGAGCCAATGATTCTACCGCTTTTAATTCTTGTTCAGCTTTACGCGGTAAATCTCTGGCCAGATAAATACTGGCTAAGGCAATACGTAAATTCTGGTTAGCCGGTGCAGTGCTGGATAACGTTTCCAGTTTTTTCTGTGCTGCCGGCAGATCATTAAGTGCCACCAGAGATTGAACCAGCAAGGTCTGGCCTTCCATCCAATCATCATTGGGTTCTTTACCTGGCAAACCGTAGACGGCAACCTGATAAGGCGTTTGCTCGCTATAGTTCTTAGCAAATTGATAAGCTTTATCTAATTGCTCACTTTCATTCAGCGAGTAATAGAGATCATCCGCATCCAGCAAATCATCACTGTTACGGAAAGTTTTACCATCGGCATAATACAAACTGGTGAGGATAGGAGCTGCTTTTTCCGGCATCCGGCGGTCAATATAAGCTGAAGCCGCCCAACGACGGGCATAGTCAGGCATTTTGTAGCCTTCGGCTTCCATAGTTTCATATTCTTGAATCAGTTCAGCAGTATTGCGGCGAACTAATAATGCGCCAAGCCTATCAATCCGTGCGCGTTGATAATCAGCTTGCGCCTCAGGATCTTTACTCCAGCGCGTTAACAAATCCTGATAATCCGCCAGAGCCTGATCGGCAATATAAAAACGTTCAGTTTCACTGCGCGTTGGCAATACCGCCATACGTACTTGCTCAGCCGCCGCATCTCTTTCAAGTTGCCGAAACTGTTCCGCCGTTACTAATTTCGGGTTTTCTCTGGCCAGCTGTAACGCCGGATCAGCAATCCGATTTCTTTGCAAAATCTCGAGGTGGTTTTTTAACACCTCCTCAGACTCAGGAGCCAACCGCACCGCCTCACTAGACGCCTGCAAGGCATCATAATTATGATTGGTTGCACGGTTCAGATAAGACAAAGTCATGTAATTTTTTGCCGAAGGGTCACGCTCGGTCAATTCTGTGGCTTGTTTAAGCCCCTCACTACCGCGACCGGAATCGGCCTGCGTCATAATCATGCCGGTAATAAGGTCAGGATTAGTTGGGTCTTTCTTTAAACTGCTTTGCCACAATGCCAGCGCTTGATCCCAGCGTTTTTCATTGCGATATGCACGTGCCGCAGACGCCAAACCACGCGACGAAAGATTCATGGAGGAATGGTATCTTTCGTAAACGTCAATCACCTCCTGATCACGCCCGGCCCAACCGGCTATTTGCAGCCAATCATCAACCTGACTGCTATTAAGCGGCCTATTTTTTGATTCTGTTTTTAAATAATCAAGTGCCGGCGCGGTATCTCCCGTTCTGGCTTGGATAATTAACGCATCATACTGCGTATCCGCCAAAACTGGATTAACTGAAAGCCCGGAAATTAACAACGCTAATAAAGTAATTCTGTGCCGATGCAGCGGGCGCAGCAGTGTCGTAAATGTGTGATACATTATATAACCCTTAAGCCAGCAACTTGTGTTATTTTCAAAAAGCGACCTCATAAACATCCATTTTCATTATGGAATGATGATGAAATGAAGTTCATAGAATGTATTACAACATGTTACTTATGATAGTTGAAAGAAAATACTATTGTAGCCTTATTACAAAATAGAGTTATTCCAGTGATTAATAGAGGTGGTAATGTGTTATTAACGTGAGTTCAGATGCAACTAAGATTAATCTTAGTGGAAAATTCTTAAAAAATTCAAAAAACAAAGAATAAATATTTTTACTAAGTAAATACAGCGATACAGTATTCTGTAAAAAGAAAGCCCATGATGGTTTTCGTGCAATGACGTGATGATATTGGCCATTTAGTGTTCCTGGCATCTCAAAAGTAATTTATATTTAAAATAATAAAACGATGCTATTAATGTAAACTTAACTATCACTGTCGTGACAATATGCAGGAGAATGGTACAACTGGCCGTTACTAAAATGCTACAAAATCAATAGATAAACAATTTCATTCCATTAACACCTATTCCTATAGCAGCAATGGAATAGACTCAATTATAAAATTTAAGAGTCTATCCCATCAATTAATGTAAACCACATATAGAAAGAAATAGTATACGACTTAATTACAACGCAGCAGATTGCGGTCAAGTTTACTTAAAAATTCAAAACCGCTATCCGTAATGAGAATCATATCCTCTAGCATTATCGAGCCAACGCCAATCCCGTAATAAGGTGTTTCAAGGCTGAGTACCATCCCTGGACAAAATGTTTCGGTTGCCGATGTACTGACAAAAGGCGCTTCCTCCAAGCCCAGAAATACGCCATCCCCGTGCCCAAGATGCCCACGATTATAATGCGGCAAGCCCGATTTTTTAATGACCTCCATGGTGGAGTCAAAGACATCTTTTAATTTCACACCAGGGGCAACCATCGATAACATATGCTCATGCCCAACTCTGATAGTGTCGTATATCTGCTGCGTTAGCTTATCTGGCTCTCCCAGAACAAAGGTTCGGGCCAGGTCGGCACCATAACCTGCGACATCCACACCGCAATCAAACTTAATTAAATCTCCGGATTTGGCCGGTGTTTTATCCGCTATCATTTTAGGTGAGAAATTTTCGCCGACAGAAATAAGATTAAAACGACTAAAATTTGTTGCGGGGTCAGACATCACTGCGGCTTTAAATGCAGCGGTCAACTCCGCTGCGGTACAACCCACCCGGATATGTTTCGCGGCACTGGCAATACCGTATTCAGTAATTTCAGCGCTCTTACGCAGATACTGAATTTCCCACGGGCTTTTTATCATTCTTATTTCATTAAACAGCGGTGTCGAATCAACCAACCTTAACCCTGGTGCCACTTTATCTAACACACCTTTACCGCCATGGGACATAGCATGTAATTCAATAGCAATGGTCTTATCTAGCACTCCCGCATTATCAAGCGCTGACTTTACTAAATTAAAGACAGCCTCAATAGGTGGGCCAATTGGCCGCTCACTCTTTTTCTGATGATTAAGTGGATTACGTGGGTCATCAACATCAACCCATACAGGGAAGGTTTTCAGCACCATATTGGGCATATCGAAATGCGTGCTGGCGGCTTCAAATTCATTCATGATGATTTGTGACGGAATGTTAGCATCGCGAAACATTATTGCGACTGCCGCGCCGGTATGCCGGAAGGTATACATAAAGAAACTGGCAAACCCAGTAAGATAATAGAAATTATCACATAAAGTCACTACTAAGGCCTCAAGCCCTTCTCGCTCCATAACCGCGCGCGCTTTTCTACCTACCGCGTCTAAATGGGCAATTTTTTCTTTATTTAGATTTAGCGACTCTTTATTCACCGAGAATGTCCTTTAAGGCATATTTAATCTGTGAGCCGAATCATATACCGCTTATGGACGAGATTCTAACGGACAATCGAGACAACTGCCGACACCGGGCAATTTATTACGTTGGCAACAAGTACGGCGCTCCATGCCGCCATTACGTTGAATAACAGTGCGATACAATGGATTATCCCGGCCATCAGGTAAATTGGGGGCAAAAAATAGATTCTCAATTACAGCGTCATAACCATCAAAAGCCTCCAACTTATGGGCAAACTCGCGCAGATACCAAAACATCAAATAGCCGATGTTATTCCAAATTAAGCGGATGTTGATTTTTGGCTGGCACCCTATTCTCTGCATAACAGGAATAATATGATGATCGAGTAATAAATAGAGCCGTTCCAATAATGATGATGGTGATTTATCCAACCACCGGTGTTGATAGTAAATAGCTTCAGGACGCCCAGAGGCATGAAATTTGATGCGGACAAGCTCTGGATTGGTATCTATCGCGGCGGGTAATGTTAATAACATCAATATCATCGGTGGAATAACCAAACCGAAATACCACTGCCCCCATAATGAATGCAAAGCTTTATAATTCGGATTAAGCTCGCCAAGACTATAGTAATGATTTTCATAGGCTTGCATCAAAATAGGCAGCTTAGTTTCTGTCGCCCACTGGCTTAATGACATAGCCTCATAGGGTATTTCAGCTGCATCGACATAAAATGATTCTGAAAAGTGCACGAATGTGCGGGCAAACAAACCGGCAACTTCATCAGAAATTGCCGTTGTTGAAGGGTAAAGCACTTCAGCTACATTCGACACAATCCATACTCCTTCGAGCTAATATGGATTACATTATTACATTCAATGATAATGATTATCAATGAACTTAACTAATAGTTCTCAATAGCATCATGATGAAGATTATGCGGCCGATGATAAACTGATATTTTCAGTTCTGAGTCAATCAGGCCGACGGCACTTATGGCCGCTTAGGCCGCTATAACCTATTAGATACATTCCCTTTCAGCCCGCCTTATTAGCCGTCTGGATTATGACGTTTTTTTCGCCAATAACGTCGCAAAACGTAATTTTATCCGATTACCTTGTTCATCCGTTTTATGTAATTGCCCAACATCTTCGTTGTATTTAATGATGTGCCAGTCTTTATAGTACTGGCTCAACTCGCCTGATTTTAATGTGAAGGAAAACGGCACAGTACATGGGAAATCATCGGTCGACATAGCAGAGATGATAAGATTATAACCACCGGGCAAAGTGCACTCCTGCATATTTTTGATAATATGCGGGATTCTTTCCGGCTGTAGGAACATCAACACCACCGTCGACAGAATAAAGTCGTAGCGATTATCCAGGCTGGCTTGATTAATATCATAAGTATTGGCGGTAATATTTTGCAGTTCTTCCTGTGCGATTACTTGCTGCAAATTGCTGATGCTGTCGCCATTTTTATCAACAGCGGTCACATCAAAACCTAATAAATTCAAATACAACGAGTTACGCCCAGAACCACAGCCTAAATCCAGTGCTTTGCCTGGTTTGATGGTTTTCACCGCTTCAATAACTTCAGAATGCGTCGGCGTTAAATTGTATTTCTTATGATAAAAATCTTCCGGAGTACAGTAAAAACTAAGTTGGCATTGCAGATCATCTGAACATGCGGCAATACGGTGCCAGACTTGTGGCTCAATAAACGGCGGTTGATGCTCATTAGAAAAAGTGTGTCTTTCTAATGTGTTGCCTGTTTCATCAAGAATAAGAAAATCCATCTCCCCACTCAGAATGGTCAGTTTGGCCCAAGTTCCTGCTTTAGTATTGTGCTTTTCACGAAACATCGCTGGCACGCCAGCACTGTTCCAGACCGGCAGTTGTTTATAACAAAGCAGTGCTGATGTATTTACCATGCTGATATTCCTTAAATAATCTAAAGATGCATTTTATATGCAACATATACTACAGCATTTATATGGCGAAATGAAGTAGCCAAATCATACAAGATGGCGATATTTCATTGCATTTGATAAAATCAAAATCGATTAAATTAACCAAAGAAATCAATCTATTATTGTGATTTTATTGAGCGTTTTTAGGCTTGGTTATTTTTAGGTTCTCAATATAATCTGCCAACTGCTGTATATCAGTATCAGTCAGGTGAGCTTTGGCTTTATTCCCCCTACCGACAATTCCCCCATCGCGCCGCGCAGTCAGCCCGTTGACGATTTCTTCGCGGGATAGTGAGATTAATGGTGGTGCTTTATCCAAGCCCTTGCGATCAGCCAAACGCCCATGACAACTGGAACAGGTTTGCTTATAAATATGCTCACCCTCAGTTGCGGCCTGAGTCATTGCACTGAAGATCGCAACACTCATCGCCACCAGCAATACTTTCATTACGCCCCCGCAGCCCATTGTTGGAACAACGTAGCAAGATCTTTCTCATTACGCGCGCCCTGATGTAATTGTATTACTTTGCCATTGCGGTCAATCATAAAAGAGGTTGGCGTCCCAATCACTTGATAGCGCTCTTGGGTGATACCCAATTGATCGCGAATAACTGGGTAACTGATATTACGCTGTGCTAATACCGGATTGATATCCACCTGTTCAGGATCAGTATTGATAGCTATCACCACGATATCCTGTTGATATTCTTGGCTTAGCTTATCTAAGGCAGCCATCTCGGCCAGACAACCACCACAACTTGCTGACCAAAAATTGAGATACACCTGTTTGCCTTTCCACTTATCGAGCCCGACCGGTTTTCCTTGCAGATCATAGGCTGCCAATTGGGGAGCAACCTCGCCCACAGTAACCTCTTCTTGCTTGCAGGCACTTAGTAGCAAAAGTAAACCGCAGATACCGACCGCTTTTAATCCATTACGCCACATGATGACGGCTCTCTTCATTAAGATATTTACCATGTTGGAGCCGGATTATCCGATCAGCGACACAGCCTAAATCCGGATTGTGAGTCACCATAACAATGGTTCTGCCTTGCTGATGAATATCATTTAGCAGACTCAGCACCCGCTGTTCATTCTCTTCGTCAAGATTACCGGTGGGTTCATCAGCAAAGATGATAGGTGGTTGATTAACTAAAGCGCGCGCAATACACACGCGCTGCTGTTCGCCACCTGACAATTGGCTAGGTAAGTGCCCCATCCGTGGCGTCATCCCGACCTGTTCTAATACCTGACGTGCCGCCTCTTCATCCACCACACTGTGATAATGCTGCGCCAGCATAATATTTTCTAGCGCTGTCAGATAAGGAATAAGGTGAAATTGCTGGAAAACCAACCCTATTTTGTCTGCCCGAAACTTCCTACGCCCCTCCTCATCCAACCCTGCGGCATCAATACCATCGAGTAATACCTGACCTTCACTTACGGTATCCAAGCAAGTGAGGATATTCATCAAAGTGGTTTTACCTGAGCCAGACGCCCCCATAATCGCCACAAATTCACCACGATTAATACGGATATTAATGTCTTCCAGCGCCGTCACCTGCCCAAAACGCTTATATAAATGCCGAGTTTCAATGACGGCATCTGTGCTGTATTCAGCTTTCACCTGTGTTGCTGGCGATGTCATTTACTACTCTCCTTTCAGGACTTTAGCGGGTTCAATATGTATCGCCCGGCGAGTGGGAACAATGGCCGCCGCCGCTGCAACCAGCAATGATAATACCAATGTCAACGGCAATACCGGCGCGCGTAAAGCTATAGATGCACTGAATACCGTCTGCCCTAATACTTGCGCCAACACATAGCCCAACAAAGCACCACAGACTGCCGCCGCCAGAGAGATAATCAGTGTTTCGGTCAGCATCTGGCGAATAATGTCCGCATCACTGGCCCCAAGCGCTTTTTGCAATGCAAATTCTTTCGACCGCTCACCGACTATCGCCATTAACGTGGTATTGACGCACAAAGATGACAGGATGAGGATAACCACCGAGACCAACCCCATCAGACCTTTTATCTTATCAAGAACCTGCCCTTCAGAGGCCGAGACCTTGCGAATAGGCCGGATTTCAAGACTTGGATATTGCTCACGAAGATGGCTGGCAAAAGTTTCGACCTGACCTACATCATTGCTGACACTAAGTAGTGCATTGCTGATTCGCCCCGGTTGATTGAGCCATTTCTGCGCCAGTTCCAGATTGACGATCAACATATTGTCTGTGGCATCACCGGCCTCCACAATACCTTTGACCTGCAAGCGCTGGCGCTCACTGCCACTGACCAACGTGAGGGTATCGCCCACTTTTACATGCAAGCGCTCGGCAAGTTTGACACCAATCATGGCATTGCGATCATCAAAACTGACGCCAATCCAGTTACCGGTAACTTGCCAATAAGGCACCAGCTGTTGCAGGGATTCAAACCACACCCCCATCAGCACCACTTTTTCCAACTCGGTACGCGCCATCCCATAAATATAAGGGCTTGAAGCCGTGATTAGCCCTTTGGGTGCCGCATCAATAATTGGCTGGAACTGCGCCTGCTCGAACCAATTACCCTGCCCAGGCCCAATATAAAAATTCGCACCAAAAGTGCGTAACTCATGGCTCATTTTGGCATTAATATCAAAATAAACCGCCGACATCGCCGTGACAATCGCCGCCCCGACGGTTAATGCCGCAAAGACCACACTGACCCTCTGCATACGCAAGCGCAGTGCACGAAACACCAACCGCCAGAACATACCATCGCCGCCTTTATGTGCAGCGGTCTGCTGATTAACGGCCATAAAGCACCTCCACCGGGTAAAGACGGGCAATGCGCCTGGCCGGGAACCACGTTCCAATCACTGCAATCAAAACTGAGATAACTAATACACAAGGCACGACCATCCAGGCAAAACTCAGCGGCGAGCCAAACAGCATCAAACCGATAGTTTTTGCCAATCCCCAGCCCGCCAGACAACCGGCTAAACCACCAACCAAACCGCTGATTGCCGCCTCAAGATAGAACAGCATCAAAATTTGCCACTGCCTGGCGCCCAAGGCCTTCATTAAACCAATCTCTTTTGCCCGCTCCATAATTGTGCTGGTCATCAATGAGGCTATCCCCATAGCAGCCGCAATCAATGCCGCCAAAGTGACAACTGCCAGCAAGAGTTGTATTTTCTCAATCACCACCCCTTCAGAAGCCGCCACTTGCCAAATGGGGCGAACCACTGAGCCGGAAATCGCCTCTTCAAGTTGATGAGCGATTGACGATACATAGGCGGTGCAATACCACAGGTCATATTCTTCGGCGTTCAGTGCTTCAAGATTATCGCGCGCTCTGCGTGATAACTCATTTTCTGGTACTGTCAGTGCCGAGACCCTGACCGCCTGAATTTTCCCCGGCAGCCCTAGCAGGGTTTGCACAGCCGCCAGCGGCAACACTAAGCGGCCCTCTTCTTCACCACCACTGCTTAGCACACCACTTATTTTCACTGTCCATGGGCCAGCAACACCATTGAGCCGTAACTCATCGCCGACTTTCCAGCCAGTTTGTTGCGCTAACTGCTTACCTAATAACCCCTGAACGTCAGTCGCCCCCTCTTTGACCGGTTCTTGTGGCCAGCGACCATCCACTTGCCAATAAGGGCTGATAATTTGCTGACCCGTGTGATAATCCTCTTCATCGGGTACATCCACTGGCTGATTAAAATAGGTGCCCAATAGCGGAATACTATGGCCATTGATGTCAGTTTCACCGCTGAGCAGTGGAGCAAAACCCACAATATTGTTACGCCAAAAAATATCTTTAATATTCGGTAATTCGGCCTGATCAAGAAAATCCTGCCCGCTTAACGGGTTACTTTTCTCACCAAACAGCGATGGCAGCGCCACCTGCCCCGCGGGTTCAATCAGAATATTGGCCCCATAGGATTTAAGTTCGCGGGACATTTTATCGCCAATATCTATCGATACGGCCAACAGTGAGGAAATCAGCCCGGCGGCCAGGAACACAGTGAATACCGCCAACGATTTACGCCGAACATTCCGAAACCAAGATTGCTTTAGCATGAGCCACAGCATAATTATCGGTTCTCCTGCGAATCACTGTCTTCAGCATCACTAACTGGGGTGACAAAGTGTGCCGGATTTTCGCGAAAACGGTTGTAATTCGCCTCAGATGAGAAGAAATACGTTTTGTCGCCATAACTGAATTTGTATTCGGCTTTTTGGTTGGTCAAGTGAGTGTTATCAACCGGATCAACTACATCTAAAGTAACGATTGTGGTGAAATAATTCACACCCGCCTCAAGAGAAGCTTTGGGAATAACTAACTCTTTATCATCACTTTTCCAGTCTTCTAATGGGATGGGATTACACCCACCTGCTTTGCCAATCGACGGGATGAAAATGTGCACCGCACAAGCAACACAAATAACCTGATTCCCTTGCATCACATACCCTTGGTCACCGCATAATAAGCAAGCATCAAAGACAGCACTCAGACGCAACCGATCCGGATAACGGTTGATGATAAAGAAACGTACCGCTTTGCCATCATCCGCCACCCACACAAAACGGTGTAGTTTGCCATCGCGGACTTGCTCAACCGGAATATGGACTAAACCGTCAGCGGCTATGGTGACGGGCAACGCTTCAGATAATTGCGGGGGTTGAGAAGCGATTTTATCCCAGTACAGCTGAGCGCCCACCACCACCACCCAAGCCAGTAAGGAGAAAAACCAAATTCGGCGGACATTGCGGTAAATCGCGAGTGCTTTGCGCTGGGGAATGGGATCGTTATTGTCGCGGACAGTTTTGTTCGCATAACGCAGCCGCCACAAATAGCACAGAGTGGTCAATGCCAATAGCAGCGCACAAATGTAGTTTAGCCAAGCATGCCCATTGGTCACTAACGCCACATAACTGAGGAGTGACTTGGTTAACGGCATGACCTGTAACTTCATCAACAATAAAATCGCATCGCCACTGAGCGGCAAAATTAACAATGCCGTAAGCAGTATCAGCAGTGGCCAGCGACAACGCGGTAATTGCCTAACCATCATTAACAGCAGTACCGCGCAGAAAACGACCCAAGTGAAGGCGATGACGATGGCCGCCAGATTGAGTAGCAAATCGGTATTGATAACATGTGTATTGCTAAAGGCACCCAGATTCGGGTTATTGCCCCAATGGAAAGCGGCACCCAATACCAATAACGCCTGCCAGAGATAACCTAGTGGCCGACGGAAAGTTAACTGACTAATGAGAAATAACACCAGTGCGAGAAGTTGGACAACCGCCAGCACTAGCTGCAATTGCTGAGATTTAGGGTAATGGGTTCCAGCCCAAATCCCCACGACGGCCATGATTATTGTTATCCATACCACCCGATTTAGTGCAGGAGCGGGTCGAACAACCCAACTTAGCCCCAGCAGCAACGCCACAGGTAAAAAGGCTTGTAGTACGGAAACAAAAAAATAACTCATTAGCACACCTTGGTAAAAAAATCAGGATACCTCTAGCTTGAAATTGCAATGCTATTCACCTCGTCGCGCGCCTCCCAATCAACTGACTCTTTATTCGACTGGCGGGGCTTGCTCGCGTGTGACTTAATTGCCACTCAACCTATTGGCCATACTGTTTTACTCACAATTTTCTACTGACAGCCGCAATATTTTTGCCGGAATTGATAACAACAATTCTCTGACCGTTCAGCATAAAGAAGAACCGCGATAACTGTTTGTGCCATCGCGGTTATCGTTATCAGTTCAAGCCGGTATATTTAAAATCGTAACTCACGTCAAAAGGTTTCCACCAGCGGCCAACACCTGTTTCGCTGTCGGTATGGCGATGCAAACCCGCTTTGGATGGCTCGCTAATATGATAAGTAACTTTATAATTACCCACGCCCATCATTTTAATGTTGGCGCCGTAGTGTGGGCCGTCGCTGGCCACCATAGGCATGAATGTGCCTTCTTGTTTAGCGCCAGTATCGGTATTCACCAAGGTATAGGCGATAGTCAGGTATGGCATCCATTCACCGGCACCGAAACCATTTTTATTGCCTTCAGTAGCATGAATATCAGCTTCCAAATGGATGTCAGCTTTTGCCGCTGGCAAACCCATTCCGCGGGGTTCCATATCAATCGGCTGTAAGTAAACTGCTGCAATTTCCATATCATTAATTTTGATAGGCTCGCCGGCTGGATACTCTTTAAAGGCAAAAGCAGCTGGTGCTGCAAAAATACTGGCAATAATGCTGCTGGCAATAATCGTTTTATTCATGGTCATGTAGCACACCCTCTGGTATCAAATGATAAGTATATTGTCGTTATTTACGCCGGCACCAGGCCGGCCCCTTAGGCTGGGATAGCACGACCGCGCCGTTGCATTACCCAAAGGGCAACCAGCGCAGCAAGCAGTAATATACCTTGAGGAATCAGGGTTTCCAAATATGGATAGATTCCCAACCAACTAATTTCTGGCACCCCCGGTAACAGGGTCGGCTCAAATAGTTTCCCTTCAATCAATTCAAGAACACTTTTACCGGCAAACACGAAGGCCATCAGGTACATGAAACCACCGGTAAACATAAAGAAGGGTTTCAATGGCAATTTGACCACGGTAAAGCGCATCACCAGATAAGCCACCAGCAAGATGACACAGCCAACACCAAAACCGGCCAAAATCGACAAATGACCGCTAGTCGTGCTGGCATCGCCCATCAGCGCCAGATAGAACAGGACAGTTTCTGCCCCTTCGCGGTATACCGCTAAGAAGCTGGTCAGCCACAGCCCTACCATTGAACCACTACTGAGTGATTTGGAGAATTTACCCTCAAGATAGGCTTTCCATTGACGGGCTTCGGTTTTAGAGAGCAACCAATAGCTCATGGAAAACAGCATCACCACCGCGATCATCATGGTAAAACCTTCCAGTAATTCGCGGCTTTGGCCGGAATTAGCAAATAACCATTGGAAGACAAAGGCGGTCAATACACTGGCAATTAGTGCCACCACGACGGATTGGCGAATTAGCGGTAATTTGTCTTGATGATTATTTTTCACCAGATAGGCGACGATAGCCGCTACAATCAGTAAGGCTTCCAGCCCTTCACGGACAATGATAAGCAAGCTGTAAATAAATAAGCTCCAATCAGTTTCATCCCCGCCACCGAGCATTTCCACCGCACTGGATAAGTCCTTTTGCAAGGCCAGCGCTTCTGCCTGTAGCTGCTCAACGGGTTGTCCGGCCTTTATTAAACTGACCAAGCGGGTGAAATGGCCTTCTAACGTTGATTTAAACGCCGCATCACGTGAGCCGACTTTATTCTCCATACCACTGGCTTCAAACAAATCGAAATAGGCATCCTGTATTGCCAGCATTGCGGGTGTGGATTGCCCGGTCTGGTACTGACTAATGGCCTGGTTAATGGCCTGATTTATCTTCCCGGATACTGCGCCCCAATCAGCATTGGCTTGCCCATCGGAGTTGGCAATGGGTGCGGTTGTCGGTTGATTGGCGGTGACTTGCTGCTGCTCGCGAGTTGTTGGTAAACCCGGCAATGTATCTTCAATGGTTTGGAGCAACCCAGTGACACGATAGGCGACTTCGGTCATTTGGTCTGGCTGGCTGGCTAAAGCAATTAATGCTGTAAATTGCTGATTAATTGCCGCAGCCTGCTGGGAGGAGCGATTTCCCCGCACTGACATTTCCATTTCAGAGTTTTTAAAACCCTGATAGTGCGCCTGCTGCACACTTTGACTGGCAGCAGCATATTTTCCATCCTGATACTCACTGATAGCCTGCGCCAGTAAATCATCAATAATCTTGAAACTCTGTTGCCAATACACAGCAATATCGCTGTTTTCATACGTGCTATGCTGCTGTTCGGCGGTCAGTTTGTGTCCACCCACCAACACCGGCAGCACTGCTGCAAGCTCATTTTTTAGCCAGTTAATTTTGTCGTCAACTTCAGCCTGGGGTTTTCCTTCACCCATCATTCGACGAATCTCACCAAAAGCGGCTTCCATCTGATAACTTTTTTGCGCCGAAATATTGATGCGAATCGGCCCTTCGAGGTTCTCAAAAATTTCAAAATAGGCCATCTGCACCATAGTGCGGGCCTCATCATTATTCTTCTGCTGGTACAGCTGAGACGTTTTATCAAGACGGGATTGGATATCATTAACCCACTGTTGGTATTCTGGATTAGCCCACGCGAGCGAGCTGGATAACCACCAACAGCAGCAAAACAGGATAAGTTTGTGCCAAATTTGCATAATGGGTAACGCACATGAAGTTGATAATGAGATTGATTTACATTAACACTAAATAAAGGAAATGTGTCTTGATCAGTATCAAAAAATATTTAGTCTTTTGAATTTTTGTTTAAAAATGCGCGGCATCCCGCAGTTCTTTACCCAACAAACACCGGTTAAACATAAAATAGGTAATTTTACCGGAGCTATCAGACGCGCCCTTGGGGCTTGGATGAATAACGATAATTTTTGAGGAGATAATTTGATGAATGATATGCAGGAAGAATATAAAAATATTCGCGCCACACTCAGTGAAAGCAGATTAATAACGCTGTTATATATTAGTAATGAATCTACGACGATAGTCACTGACGGCCCAGACATGGCTTTCACTGCACAGCATCTGACTGTTGGCTTTGATAATATCGCCCTGCGCTATTTTAAACACACCCCGCCAACAGCCGATGAAATGGAAACCGCCATTATGGTGGTCGAAGATGAAGTGATCCGAATTAGCCCCGCGGTGAATAGAACCTCGCAACTGATAACTTCTGATAGCCATATCCGCACTTTGGCCCAACTTGCCGGTTTGCCAGATAAGGCCGAAATTATGTTGTCACTCGAATCCGTAGAACGCATGTTTGACCGTTTAGCCGCAGTGATGATGGGGAGGCCAGCAGCATCAGAAGGGCTCCCCCCAGAGAATGAATTTGCCGCGCGATTACTTATTTTGCGTGAATTTATGCATCATTTGCAGTTTTCTTCCATCCGCGTGCTTGCGCCCATCCAATAACGTTGGGCGAGATAGCGCAGGAAAATAGTGGGCTAGAATGCAAAACGGACAGCGCTATGCACCGTCCGCCTCTTTTAATACCGGCTATTGATAAATAGTGGTTTATTTCCGGGCTTTTCTGTTCAGATTATCTGCGGGTAATTCACCAGGAAGATAGTCTGGTAAACGCCCTGCCGGGAATATAGCCAACAGTGATAATAATGCCATAATCAGCAAGCCAAATTTCAATGAACGAAGACGCGCTTCCTCATTGACTCGCACTGCCTCGGCAACCTGTTCTGGCGTTGCTGTGGTTTGTGCCAAGAGACTTTGCAGGCGATCATTGCTCACGAAATTAATGCTATCCATATTGACTTGCGCTTGAATTTCAGATGTCAGGATGGGGGTTTCAGCCACACCGCGTATGACGTTGGCACTTAACAATCCCACCAGCAAAGCACCGGCAACCGCAGTACCAATCGCATTTGCCAGGTTGTTAGTGGTGCCACGTAGCGAACCAACATCACCGGCCAGTTCTTTTGGTGACGCACTCACCAATACGTTAAACAGCAATGTAACCAACGCGCCCTGTGCAAGACCAAACACCACCAAGCCAAACATTACCGCAAACTCACTCCAGTTATTACGCACCACGAATGCCAGCCACAACAGAGCAATGGTACAGGTGATAAAACCATAACGGCCAATTTTACGCGGTGTCAGTTGCTTATAGAAACGCACAATCAGCATGGCGGAGAAGAACACCGACAAGTTAAACGGCATCATGGCAATTGCGGTCGCCATTGGCGTGCTGCCCTGCACTATCTGGATATACAATGGCACCGAAAAGTTCAGCATTGCTTCCAGCGCAACCACGGCAAACATTGCAAATACGGCTGCTTTTTCAGTGGGGGACGTCATGACTTCCAGCGCCAGCAACGGGGTTTTCCCTTGCTCCTGGCGACGACGTGTCCATACCACAAACGCCTGCCCCAACACGATACCCAGTACAATCATAAAGGGCGCGGGAGAGAAGCCCAACAGATCAAAAGGGGCACCATCGCGCGCCAGACCAAAGCCCCAGCGGTTCAAGTTATTAAACCCAAATGAGAGTAAAATTATTGCCGACGCGGCCAGAATCACCCCCATCACATCAATGCTGACTTCTGGACGACCCTGGTCAGATTTCAACCTAAAGCTCAACACAAAGATAATGACAGATAATACAATCAAGATACCGAATGCCGGACGCCAACCGATATAGGTACCCAAGGCGCCACCAATCAGGAACGCCGCCACACCCGCACCGGCGCGGGCAGAACCCAAAGCACCAAGCGCCGTGGCCTGCTGTGTTCCACGATAGTTTTCAGCAATCAATGCAACCAAGGCGGGCACCAAGGCCGCCCCTGCCAAACCACTTAGCGCCTGAGCACTTATCATCACGGTGACATTTGGGCTGAACGTCATCATGACCTGCGCGATACCAAACAGCAAAACAGTACTGCGAAAGACCACCAGCGGCCCAAAACGTTGGTTAAGTTTGGCACCCAACATCACAAAGCCAGCAACAGACAGTGAATACATCACAATGGCGGTGGCAATCGTGGTCGGTGGAACATTAAAACTCTTTACCATCCCGCCCAAGGCCACAGGCAGTGAGGCGACGTTAAATGACATTAGAATCTGGGCCAATGCGATGGTTATCATCGGCACCCAAGATTCTTTAACTTCCGCAGCGGTGCGGTGAGTTGATTGCTTCGCCATAAATATTTCTATCCTTTTGAAAAACAGTGTCTAATGAAAAACAGTTTGGTGTTAAATTCGGTTCAATTTCATCGCGCTATCTTGTGAAAACAGCCGAACCCCTCGCTAAACTTGCTTCTCTCGGCTCAACCTTTTTCGGTATAGGGCTCCGAAACAAACATGTCCATCCCCAGGCTACGTGATAAGAACTTGGCGGCCAGTTGGCCTTTAACACTGTTACCCGCACTATCCAGCCGTGGTGCAAATGTCCCTAATCCGCCTTTACCTGGTGACACTGTCACTATCCCACCACCAATACCACTTTTCCCCGGAAGACCGATGTCATAAAGCCAGTCACCGGATGTTTCATACAATCCTGCGGTGACCATTACCGCTAAGGCGTAATGGCATACATCATTAGCCACCACTCGCTCGCGAGTCAGTGGATTCACCCCACCGTCAGCCAATGTCGCCCCCATCACGGCCAAATCTCGGGCACTCACATTCAGCGAACATTGGCGAGTATATAAGTCGGTGGCAATCAGGGGGTCACATCCCAGGCGACCATAGCCTTCCAGCACATTGGCAATGCCACGGTTACGGAAATTGGTTTCACAAGCGGATTGATATACTTCGTCATTTAACGTTAATTCACGACCGGCAAAGCGGCACAAGCCGTCATATATGAATTTCCATTGCTCATCACTGGTCGCTCCCGGCACCAGACTGGTGGTGGCAATGGCACCGGAGTTAACCATCGGATTGGTGCGCCCGTCAGGTGCCCGCTCAATGGCGGTGACCGAGTTAAACGCCATCCCGGTACTGTTAACACCCAGCTTTTCTCGGGCAACTTTTGCCCCAATGGCCTGACAAACTAAAGCGAAAACGAAGGGTTTAGAGACACTCATGATGGTAAATTCATAGTCCACATCGCCGGCTGAATGCACTTTGCCGTTGGTGCCGACCATACACACACCAAAGAGATTAGGGGGAATACGTTCTAATGCAGGATAAACCGTAGAAACTACACCTTCAGTATCAGTACTAAAACGTTTGTGGGCCTCTTGCACCAATTTAGCCACGGTATCTGATTCCGGTAGATGCCCCGTTGATACGTAGTCGATAAATCCATTTTTGCTATCATCTTTAGGCATATAATTTTCTCTCGTTTACCTTCTGTTTATTTTCCTGTCTTTTTTATCTCTAAAGCTTATTTAACTCGATATAAATAATTTTTACGTTTTAATTTAAATGAAATAATAATGGTGTGAGATTTTTATGAATCTGGCCTTTAGCAAATAATCATAAAGTTCTTAGAGTAAGATATCTCAGGTTAAGAAAGCTGTATATCAGTTGTTTTCAATACACTGCTATAGCTTTTAATTTGTAGGAAAGAGTGAAAACTGTTGCCGTTTCATGATATTAGCAAGGTAAGGAAAGGGAGTTAATCCGCAGTAACTAATTAACCACAGCAGATTAACATGTGGTTGGGTATTAATCTGGCATAATAGCAATACATTAATGGTAAAGTGTTAGCTAATAATCGTCACAACAATTCTGCTGCAATAGGAATTCTAACTCTGAATACTTATTATGAGTTGCTGATGATCTTTATCTCCCTATCCATAACACAGAAACCCGCTCGGCAAGTCCCTTAGCAGCAACAATATCGCCCAGATGTTTAATCCCATCAGCGGAGCCTTGCGCGCCAAAAACGAGTCAAACTTGTGTTACCCCCTTTTGACAAGGTTATAAAAAATATGATTTTTATGTTAAAAATGCCCAAAGTCGCTTTTTGCTAACTATATAAATCGTTATTTAGCTAAATTAATTCTCAGTCTTAGCGCCCAGATCAATAAACAGCGTAAACTAGAGGGCAATTTTACTGGCACACAGGTTAGGATTATAGCCAGTCATAAACCTTCATTTTATCAATCTAGATGTTTGATAATCGCGCAGGCCGGTGTCTCTGGAGCAAGGCATGAATAACGTAACAACGGCAGGAAAGCAAAAAGTGCCGTTACGGCTTAGCACTGCAATTACTTTGATGGTTTCTGCGGTGATAATCTCAGTGCTATTGGTGGTTCACACGCTATTTTTCGTGCAACTCAGCCGAATGGCACAAGAAGGTCTGCAAGATAAAGCCGTTGCGGTGGCGCGCGCGTTGTCTTTTTCACCCACAATAATTGAAGGATTAAGCAACCCGGCTGCTGGGGAGAAAATTCAGGCGTATACCCACCAAGTGCAGCAAGCTAATAACCTGTTATTTATTGTAGTGACAGATATGAAAGGTATCCGCTATTCACATCCCAACCCCGAGATGATTGGCCAGCATTTTATTGGTAATGACCTGCAACCGGCATTACAAGGCAAAGAAAACCACGCGATAAACCGGGGAGTATTGGAGCGCGCATTACGTATTTTTATTCCAGTGTATCAACCTCAGGGTAAACAAATCGGCGTAGTCGCCATTGGTATCTCACTCACCAGCATTGACTCAGTGGTCAGTGAAACCCGCTGGACTATTCCCTGGACGATATTATTTGGCGCATTAATTGGTTCTCTGGGCACCTGGTTTTTAGTCAAAGCACTGAAAAGAATTATGCTGGGATTTGAGCCCTACGAAATCTCTAATTTGTTTGAGCAACGCAACGCCATGCTGCAATCCATTAAAGAAGGCGTTATTGCGGTGGATGCTAACTCGCGCATTACCGTGGTTAATCATGAAGCCAAACGTTTATTTAAGCAAAGTGGGCCAATGGAGAATTTATTGCTCAGCAATGCCAGCAAATATTGGCCTGTACGTTTGTATTTACAGCAGGTACTCGAAACTGGCATTGCACGCCGTGACGAAGAGATAAATTTTAATGGCAGCATATTACTGACCAATACTGTCCCGGTAATGGTAAAAGGCGATATTATCGGTGCCATTGCTACCTTCCGCGATAAAACAGAAGTCAGCCAACTGATGCAGCGCCTAACTGGGATGGTGCATTATGCCGATGCATTACGGGCTCAATCACACGAATTTATGAATAAACTTCATGTGATTCTGGGTTTATTGCATATGAAGTATTACCAGCAACTCGAAGACTATATTGTTAAAACATCAAATAATTATCAGGCCGAAATTGGCTCTCTGTTGCGTAAGGTAAAATCCCCAGTTATTGCTGGTTTTCTGTTAGGGAAAATCAATCGGGCTCGTGATTTGGGCATCACATTATCTATTAGTGACGATAGTCTGTTACCAGATACCGATAATGAGCAAGTCACCACCACATTAATCACGGTCTTGGGTAATCTAATTGAGAACTCCCTGGAAGCTATTGGTGACCAAACTCAACAGGAAATTAATGTCAGCTTTCATTACGAACACGGCCGGATACATTGTGTCGTCAGTGATGATGGGCCGGGTATTGCAACCGAGTTGCAAAGCAGTATTTTTGACAATGGTTTTTCGACCAAAGGAAATGAGCATGGCATTGGTCTGAGTCTGGTTCGACAAAGTTTAGAAAGCATCGGTGGCAATATTGAGTTTGATTCTGAAGAGGGGGTATTTACCCAGTTCTTTGTCAGCCTCCCTTATGACATTACCTCTAATAATGTTGCCTCGAATAACATGACCTCGAGTGACAACTTTTCAAACAACATCAGCGCGGTAAATCATGATTAATGTATTAATAGTGGATGATGATGCAATGGTGGCAGAGCTGAACAAGTGTTATCTGAGCCAGGTGGCAGGTTTCAACTGCTGTGGTTCCGTTTCCAGTTTACAGCAAGCCCGAGAGCATTTGATGGCAGCGGAACAGCCCATTGATCTGGTTTTGTTAGATGTTTTTATGCGCCAAGATAACGGACTGGACTTACTGCCAGTGCTACGTGAATTTAGCCAACATACTGATGTTATTGTTATTTCATCTGCAACTGATGTGAATACCATTAAAAAAGCGCTGCAATATGGCGTCGTTGATTACTTAATTAAGCCATTTCAGTTCTCACGTTTTGAAGAAGCGCTTTCGACTTATCGCGGAAAACAAAGCTTGCTGGATCAACGTGAATATTGTGCCCAAGAAGATGTCGATACTTTGCTGCGGCGCAGCACCAGTCACCCTGCAGAACGCAAAAAGTTACCCAAAGGGCTGACAACACAAACATTGCGTACCGTATGTGAATGGATTCAGGAGATGCAAGATGGAGAATTCTCCACTGAACAAATGGCGAATGCTATTGGTATTTCACGAGTTTCTTGTCGCAAATATCTGATTTATCTTTCAGATACTGAAGTGCTGAGTACCAAAGTTCTTTACGGTGCCACCGGACGGCCGGTTTATCTCTACAAACTTTTACCCAGCCAACAGGATGTATTAAAACAATATTGCCAGTAACCATTGACCAAAGTGATTCATCCCAAAGTATCAATTAGCGTCACACCGGACTCAGCCCTCCATTGCCGGCGGCATCCAATAAGGAACGCCGCCGGTGACATCTTCATTAATACGAATGAGTTTAGATAATCCAGCCTAATAATAACGTCGCGCCAATCACCGTGGATGCGCCGCCAATGCGGGTGGCTATCTGGGCAAATGGCATCAATGACATCCGGTTAGACGCGGACAAAATGGCGACGTCCCCTGTCCCGCCTAACCCGCTGTGGCAACTGGTAACAATAGAGGCCTCCACGGGATACATGTTTAAGTAAGGGGCAATAATAAAACTGACCGCAGCCATTGAAAGCACAACAGCGCCACACACCACGACATAACCTACCGAGAAGACCGCCACCACACTTTCCAGTGGGACATAAAGCATCCCTAAGCCAATCATCAGTGGCCATACCAAAGTAGTGGACACAAACTTGTACCAACTGTGCGCGCCCTGCTCCATTTTTGCCGGAATAACCCGCGCATATTTACACAACACCGCAATCAAAATCATTAGCACCGGGCCTGGAATATGCACCAGATGTTCAAACAAACCGCCGACGATAAAGAAAGTGCATGTCATCAATAATCCGCCGCCCATCAACTGGAAATCGGCTTGCTTTGGCCCCTCTTGTGAAGTGAATACCGCATTATCTTGAGCCGAGCGAATTAGCATCCCCTCGCCATTCAAATCCTTGCGCCACATTCCAATTCTGGCCAATACCCCAGCACAAATGATGGCGAAAATATTGCCGACTACCGCGGCAGGAGCCAATTGCGCAACATAAACATCGGGTGCTTGCCCAAGAATGGCTGAATAAGCCAATGATAAGGGCAAAATACCCTCACCAATACCGCCACCGATAATGGGTACGATAATAAAGAAGAAAGTGTGATAAAGAGTGAAACCGAATAATTTCCCTACCAACAAACCGGTGCCCACCGCGGTAAATGTTCCCACCACCAGCGGGACAAACATACGCGTCATCCCCTGAATGAGTACTACGCGGTTCATACCCAGAATGCTGCCAACAACCAGACTGGCTATCACGAAATAGAGTAAGTTCGCCTCTTTCATCAACAAATGAACTGTATCCAACGTATTGGTTTGAAAAATACCGAAATAGACCAACACGGAGGGCACCATTAGGCACAAAATAGCTGGGCCGCCGATATCTTTCAACACCGGGATATGTCGGCCAATATGAGATAAAACAAAACCCATAGTCATAATCACGGCCAACCCGCCAATCATATTTTTTGGCAAATAACTGGCATAGGCCGAAATAAACACAATGGCCGCAATGGTCATAAATAACGCCATTGGAATCGTGTTTATATTCATCTGATTTATATTCGCCATCAACCTCTTGATTGAATATTTACCCCCAAACTCAATTTCGTCGGCGGGAGTAAGAACGACATTTTGATTTATTTCTTTCATTGTAGACCTACTGTTGGGTAGCCCCTGAGGAACGGGGGTGCCGTGAAATAAACATTAGGGAACGCTAACAAGACTCACTATTCTATTTAGACAGTCATCTAAAACAGCAAGACGGCTCTGCCGCTGAGAATCAATTGTTAACATTAAATATATTTCGCTTAGAATATAGGTTTTCAAAATAAAAATACCATCTTATTTGAAGTAAAAGAACTGTTAACCATTAGCTAATTACTTTCTTTGCGAGCACATCGACAAGTTTATTTTAATTAACTTAACTTGGTGTTTTGTAATTAAATAATTTAAGGGCAATTCAATTTATCTGTTATGCTTTTTAGTTGTTGGCTAGTCATTTCTTGCGGATGAAATCATGTTAATCCGACTAGCCCTGGTTAACATAAATTGGACGACCACACGCGCCTCTTCCCCGCCCCCTTGGGCTTTACCATCACTGCTCCTGATAATCATCCCTTCATAGAGTATGAATAACTCTATGCAATCAACCAGCAGCATGGTTTATTGCACATTACGCCATCACTTAGTAAATATCATAGCGAATATTTACTTTGTCACTCACAAATAAACAAAAAGTTTTCGGGGATACTTACCAAAAAAAATTTTAGCAATTAACTTAATTATATTAATGATGATTTAATTACAACCTATAATTAAAACAGATAAATTAACCACAAGGACAACATTGAACTAAATCGTAAATAAATGTTTTGTAACTAAAGTAAGTTATATAATTATTTTAACCCATATAGTAATAGCTTAAATATCATCCAAGATAACTCAGTCAGATCAGGTAAATACCTTACGCAATAATATATAACTTTGTTATAAATTAACCTTAGTGACTCAATTAATAACTTCGGTAATAACACAAAAAAAATAGTTTATAAGTGAATATTTTTTTGCCTCATCACGATAGAAACGATAGCATGCCCTCCCGTCATTCAATAGTAACGATATATACCATAACAACTGATAGCGCTAAGACGCTATTTATGCATTAACCTTTAGCAATCGGTTTCAGTAATACATTCACGATGATTGCACAACAGACAAAAAAATAGGGAATGTCTATGATGTCAGGAAAGCACTCTACAGAAACCCATCATGCCGCGAGAAAAAGATGGTTAGATTCTCATGATACCGGCTATCACAAAAGTATGGGCCGACGTCATATACAGATGATAGCGATCGGCGGCTCAATAGGTACCGGCTTGTTTTTAGGCACAGGTGCGCGTTTGCAAATGGCAGGCCCAGCATTAGCCTTGGTCTATCTGGTCTGTGGCGTATTCTCGTTTTTTATTCTTCGGGCCCTCGGTGAATTGATTTTACACCGCCCCAGCAGTGGCAGTTTTGTTTCTTATGCGCGTGAATTTCTCGGTGAGAAAGCATCCTATGTTGCCGGATGGATGTATTTTCTTAACTGGGCGATGACCGGGATTGTGGATATCACCGCCGTTGCCCTTTATATGCATTACTGGGGCGCATTTTCTGATATTCCCCAATGGCTATTTGCACTGGGCGCACTTTCTATTGTTGCGACCATGAATATGATTGGCGTGAAATGGTTCGCCGAAATGGAGTTCTGGTTCGCACTGATTAAAGTCGCCGCCATTTCACTATTTTTGGTCGTCGGAGTGGTATTCCTTGGCACAGGTCAAAGTGTTGCAGGGCACCCTTCCGGCATGAATCTAATAACAGATAATGGCGGATTCTTCCCTCACGGATTATTACCGGCATTAATATTGGTGCAAGGCGTTATCTTCGCCTTCGCAGGTATTGAGCTTATTGGTACTGCCGCCGGAGAATGTAAAGATCCAGAAAAAATGCTGCCCAAGGCCATCAATAGTGTGATTTGGCGTATCGGTTTATTCTATGTCGGCTCAGTCGTCTTACTGGTGTGTTTACTGCCCTGGAATGCCTATCAGGCCGGTCAAAGCCCCTTTGTTACATTTTTCAGTAGCTTAGGTGTTCCCTATATCGGAACAGTCATGAATATTGTGGTGTTATCCGCCGCACTTTCTAGTTTAAATTCAGGTCTTTACTCGACAGGCCGTATCCTACGTTCCTTATCGATGGGCGGTTCTGCGCCAAAATTCATGGCAAAAATGAGCCCACAATCTGTGCCTTATGCCGGGATATTGGTCACCGTGGGGGTTTATGTCTTAGGTGTGGTACTTAATTACCTGGTTCCATCACAAGTATTTGAAATTGTGTTAAATATCGCCTCATTAGGCATTATCAGCTCCTGGGCCTTTATCATTATCTGCCAGATGAAATTACGTCAGGCAATAAAAAACGGCACCGCAAAACCCGTCTCTTTCAAGATGCCGGGGGCACCGGTAACCTCTTGGTTAACCTTATTTTTCCTGGCCGGAGTGTTAGTGATGATGGCTTTTGATTACCCGAACGGCACCTGGACTATTGCGACTCTGCCAGTGATTGCACTGCTACTGGTGGTGGGTTGGTTCAGCTTACGTAAACGCGCCCGTGAAGTGGCGGCGGAGCCGATGGATATGTCAGTTAAGGAACATGAGATTATCTCTGTACAACCCACCGAGTTATATGAATCAAAATCGGTCAGTTAATCCCGTGTTATCAGTCCGTAGGCGTCTCATCAGCCTACGGACTGGGCTTACTGCGGTTAATGCCGGTTACGCACCAACTGATATCGACGAGTAAGATACTCGATAGGCACACTCCAGATATGTACCAGCCGTGAGAAGGGGAACAACACAAATAGAGTCAGCCCTAACACAATATGTAATTTGAAAATTAAGG
>NZ_ACCD01000016.1 GCF_000173775.1 Yersinia rohdei ATCC 43380 | reverse complement strand
TTCAAAACACTGAATCAAAATAAACGAAAATCTTCTAACTGGTTCGCACCCTGTTCTGCAAGACAATCACACTCAGTGCAGGTAGCCCACAGCGTATTAAATACAGCGACGAACACTCCATTCCTTATCACCTTATTTTTCTAACAGACTGAATTCCCCCAATAGGATGGGTAAGAAAAGACAATCCCACCAGGAGAATGAAATAATATTTAATAAAACAGACGGGTTGAGTAAATTAATAAACCAGTAAATTTACGTCAATGTATAAATGTAATCAATAAGACCATTCAACACGCTAGAATGTAACTTTGATTTATAAAAATACAAGTTATTCTCATCTTGAAAATTGGTTAAATTTATAAAATCCAATTGAGAGTCACCATTGAAATTATCCATTACAGAGTCTGTAATACAGATATATCGCCCAGAATAGATGAAATCCAAACAGCATGCCAAATTATCAACCTGTCTAATGCTTATCTTACCGTATTGTTTTTTAACGATTTCTTCTAGATTTTTAACAAATTTGCTGCGATATAATGTCGGATTACACAACCAAACATTGTTATGAAGAATATTGATAACATCCTGACTTTCATTAATAATATCTTTTCGTCCATATATACCAAAACCACTATCCGGCACTTCATTTAGTAGCATAAATCTTTCACTATTGAGTTTCTCAGATGACAAAACAAGTGAATTCCCATCATAATCCCCAATTTCATCAATGTTTTCATAGTAAAACTTTATTATATTAGCCTGAATGTTATTTTTTTCGGCGACTTTATATAGCTTTGTCAGTTTTTCGCTTTTTCCCCAGTCATAGTAAATATTGATAACATTAGAAATATGACCGGTAAGGTGTTTTTTGGTTATTTCTTTTTCCTGCTGATATAAATCTTTTAGATCATTATACAGAACCTCACCATCCCGCGTTAAACTCATACCAAACTTCTCTCGCTTAAATAATTTTTTCCCTATAATGCTCTCAAAATCTTTTATAGACTTCGCCACTGGTGGCGTAGTCCTGTTCATCATTCTTGCGGCTTTACTTAGCGAACCATTTTCAACTACAGCCATAAAGGCTTCCAATTTACGAGATAGAAACATAATTCACCAATCCTTTGCTTTACTTAAAAATTAATCAGAAAAAAAGACAAGGATGCCTACATATATAATGCTACTTTCAATATCATTTAAAATATAATGTGAAGCACACCAGTTTGATTTAGAATAATTGAGAGATAAATTATAAAAAATTATTATCGCGTAGACGCTTACGACGTGAAATTGAATGTTTTTCAATCAAAGATTTGGAGGCTCTGTGTATTATCGCCCTATCACCACAAACATTTTTAACAGAGATAGCTTTGTAGATCCATGATATTAAATGACTATTTTTTATTTGTCACGTTACAAAATCAGTTAACTCAACCAATGTGAGACCTAAAAATCAATTGCATTACTTATAATAAATAATGATGTCACATCATAATGTAAATTATTTACCAAGGTACCACCCGATAAGTTAATCAAAATAATCAATAAATATCCCCCATAAAGTTCTTAATCTTAAATAAAATGCATTATTAATTAAAATCTAAATACAACAGACACTGTTTATATAAAAAATACCACGAGCTGTTAATGATAAATTAAATCCATCATGCTATTCGTCATTTCTGACATGAATTAAACCTTACATAAAATTAAACAGTTCTAATATGGTGATTTTAAATTTCTTGTTTATAAAATATTCGCCACAGACTAATTTCTTATTATTTAATCTCCTCTGGTGCATTACATTTTTATTCTGCATCTGCTAATATTTGACTTCATTTCTAGCGAATAAACGGTGCTGACCATGAAGTTTGTTTCTTTTAATATCAATGGCCTACGTGCTCGGCCTCATCAACTTGCGGCTATCATTGAACAACATCAGCCAGACGTTATCGGACTTCAGGAAACTAAAGTACATGATGATATGTTCCCACTTGAGGACGTCAGTCAGCATGGTTATCACGTCTTTTACCACGGGCAAAAAGGTCATTACGGTGTTGCACTGCTAACCAAGGAACAACCTTTAGCTGTCCGTCGTGGTTTCCCAACAGATGAAGAAGACGCCCAGCGCCGTATTATTATGGCGGATATTGCAACGCCGCAAGGTACTTTAACTGTGATTAATGGTTATTTCCCACAAGGGGAAAGTCGCGACCATCCAATAAAGTTTCCTGCAAAACAGCGCTTTTACGCTGACTTACAACAATATTTGGAACAACATCTTTCACCTGAATCTCAAGTCTTGATTATGGGCGATATAAATATAAGCCCTACTGATTTGGATATTGGTATTGGTGAAGAAAGTCGTAAACGCTGGTTACGCACGGGCAAATGCTCATTCCTGCCAGAAGAACGCGCTTGGCTGGAACATTTACAAAGTTGGGGTCTGGTTGATACATTCCGCGCAGCAAATCCTGATTGTAATGATCAGTTCTCTTGGTTTGATTATCGTTCTCGGGGCTTTGATGAAAATAGAGGTCTACGAATAGATCTCTTACTCGCCAGCCAACCATTAGCTGCTCGTTGCATTGCCACCGGCATTGATTATGAAATTCGTGGTATGGAAAAACCCTCTGATCACGCGCCAGTATGGTCTGAATTTGCACTCTAATATTAATTTTTCATCTTGAGAGTTTCTGCAAGTAACCCTATTTACAGATAGGGTTCTGGCAGTAAACCAGGTTGATTGGCGAGAAATGGGCCTATTTATTTACATGCATGTGGTGTGAGCCACCCTAAGCCCCATTAGCCTATTCGCCCTGATAAATGCCGAGCGATAATAAAGAGTTATCATCGAGCTCGGCTATTTTTCAATACACAAACCAGTGAAAGCGGATAAATAAAGAATGATTGATGTTGTCGCGGCAATTATTGAAAAAAACGGCAAGATTTTATTGGCGCAAAGAGACTCACATCGTGATCAAGCTGGCTTGTGGGAGTTCCCGGGCGGAAAAGTCGAGGTTGGGGAAAATCAACTGCAGGCCCTGATCCGTGAGCTTGCCGAAGAGTTAGCTATTGAAGTGTCGGTGGCAAAATATATTGCTACTAATCAATGGGTTTCATCCAAAAATAGTATTCAGCTGCATGCCTGGCACATAGAGAGTTTTAGTGGTGAGCCCATCTTGCATTGCCATTCATCCTTGGCCTGGCTAGCACCAGAGGAGGCATACCGCTATCCTCTGGCACCTGCCGATATTCCACTGTTAGAGGCCTTTATTGCCCAGAAACGTCAGGCGACTATTTAGTTAATCTTTTCCAGATCAGTGGGTTAGTTCCTATTACACTGGTGTCACGCGCGCATTGCAAAACTTCGCCTTCAATGCGCAAAACCGCCCCTTCCGAGTAATTTTGGTTTTGATAAATACAGCAACGGGTGCACGGGTTGTTGTTCGTATTTCGATTTGACGAGTTATTCCACACCTCTGGTGGCAGAGGAACCACCACATCAACATTAGCCCGGTTCGCCATTGCCGCGCCAGAAATAAGCGTGGCAAAACCAATCAGGCCCAGCAATACCTGTGTTCTCATGATTTATTCTCCTTGGCTTTAGACGGCGTTTTCTTTCGTTTCTTTGTCGCACCAGAAGGGGCGGCGGGCAATCCACGGAAAACCTGAGGTGACCGATTTTGTTTTGCCTGACCGATTAAATCCTGCAATGTGGCCACCAGCGGCTGCATAAAATCCTGATACCGACAATTCTTTTCACTGATTTTCGTCAGTGTCGATTCCCAGTGCGCGGTCATATCTGGCCGGGCGGCAATGTCCGGTAAGGCATGAATGAGCGCTCTTCCCGCTGGGCTTGCATGAATATAACGGCCTTTTTTAAACAAAAATGTACGTTTGAAAAGCAGTTCAATAATCCCGGCTCGCGTTGCCTCCGTCCCTAAGCCATCGGTGGCGCGCAGGACTTTTTTCAGTTCTTTATCTTGTACAAAACGGGCAATACCTGTCATGGCAGATAATAAGCTGGCATCTGTAAAGGGCCGTGGCGGTTGGGTTTGGCGTTCAACAACTTCACCACGTTCACATAATAATTCAGCCCCTTTTTCCACCACTGGCAGCGGCGCACCTTCGTTTTCTTCATCGCGTTCTTTACTGCCCAGCAATGTCCGCCAGCCGGCTTCCGCCAGAAAACGGGCTTTAGCCATAAACTTGCCACCCGCGATATCCAATTCAATAACACATTTACGAAACTGTGCATCTGGGCAAAACTGCATCAAATATTGCTGGGCCACTAATCGATAAACCTTACTCTCGTCAGTGGTTAAATTCACTTTACTGGCGCGAGCTGTGGGGATAATGGCATGGTGGGCATCCACTTTTTTGTCATCCCAACAGCGATTACGCCGATCTGTGTCCATCACGTCCAGCGGTAAAAGATCAGCCTGATGAATACTGATGGCATTCAGTACCGAATGACGCCCAGCGAAATGCTCTTCTGGTAGGTATCGGCAATCTGAGCGAGGATACGTAATCAATTTGTGCGTTTCATATAAACGCTGACAGATATCAAGCACTTGTTGTGCGCTCAGCCCGAATCGTTTTGCCGCTTCAATTTGTAAAGTCGAGAGCGAAAATGGTAAGGGAGCCGTTTCTGATTCCCGTTTATCATTATAGGACGTGACAACCGCTGGCTGACCGGTGATGCGGTTAACCACATGCTCTGCGAGGGGGCGGTGCAATAAGCGCCCTTCTTCGTCTTGATAGGATTCACACGAATCACTGGGTTGCCATAATGCAATAAAACGCTCATCAGCAGGCGTGACGATATGCGCTTTCACTTCGAAAAAATCTTTTGAGACAAAATCTTCTATTTCTTCATCGCGCCGCACCACTAGCCCCAATACTGGGGTTTGCACTCGCCCAACCGACAAAACCCCATCATAACCCGCATTACGTCCAAGAATAGTATAGGCCCGAGTCATATTGATGCCGTAGAGCCAATCCGCTCTGGCCCGGGCCAGGGCCGAAACACAGAGGGGAATAAATTCGCGGTTATAGCGCAAACGTTCTACCGCTCGTTCCACGGCCTGTGGGTTTAAGTCATTAATCAGGCAACGGCGCACATTTTGCCGCTTATCTGCCACTAAATCGAGATAGTCCAATACCTCGTCGACCAAAAGTTGCCCTTCACGATCCGGGTCACCGGCATGCACCACTTCATCAGCTTGCTGTAATAACTGTTTGATAACATTAAGTTGTTTACTAACCGATGGCCGAGGCTGTAATTTCCACTTTTCGGGAATAATGGGTAAATCGGCCAATGACCAACGTGCATAACGGCTGTCGTAAGCATCGGGTTGCGCCTGTTCCAGCAAGTGACCGACACACCAAGTCACCATTTGATCATTACCACAGGCAATGAATCCGTCGCCACGACGATGCGGTTTAGGCAAAATGTCGGCAATCGCGCGTGCCAGGCTAGGTTTTTCGGCAATAAAAAGTCGCATCATTCACCGCATAAATACATCAAATAAAAGCTCATTCAGTTATCTCAATCAGCGCGCGACGGTTATCCACTGCACTTAGCTCGCCAATCGCACTGAGCGTCATACCATATTGAGCTGCAATTGCTTGTACCTGAGCCTCGGCCTCCGGCAATACCGCCAGCAGTAAGCCGCCAGATGTTTGTGGGTCACAAAGTAGGTTTTTCTGTAACTCAGACATCTGGCCAATTAGATGACCATAACTATCAAAATTGCGCCCTGTTCCACCCGGAACACAGCCCTGTGCAATATATTCTTCCACCGCAGGTAGACGCGGAATAGCCGAAAAATGTAACGTCGCCTGCACGCCAGAACCTTGACAAATCTCACTTAAATGCCCGAGCAGGCCGAACCCGGTGACATCGGTCATGGCAGTAACACCTGGAATATGGGCGAAGTCTGCACCTGATTTATTCAGCTGGCACATGGTTTCTGTCGCCACACCTTGATGTTCCGCCCGCAATTTACTTTTCTTTTCTGCGGTAGTCAGGATGCCAATACCCAAGGGTTTAGTGAGAAACAACTTACAGCCGGGTTGTGCCGCGCTATTTTTCTTAACCTGCTCGGTGCTGACAATCCCCGTCACCGCCAAACCGAAAATGGGCTCCGGCGCATCAATAGAATGCCCCCCAGCAAGCGAAATACCGGCCTGCTGGCAAACATGTCGCCCGCCCTCAATGACCTGCTGAGCGATTTCTGGCGCCAGTTTATCTATTGGCCATCCCAGAATAGCAATCGCCATAATCGGCTTGCCGCCCATAGCATAAATGTCGCTGATGGCATTAGTGGCAGCTATTCGGCCAAAATCAAAAGGGTCATCGACGATAGGCATAAAAAAGTCGGTGGTGCTGATGATGCCAACCCCGCTGCCAATATCATAAACTGCCGCATCATCACGGGTTTCGTTTCCCACCAGCAAACGGGGATCAACAAACTTTTGTTGTTCAGAATGTAAAATTTTATCCAAAACTTTGGGCGAAATTTTACAACCGCAGCCCGCTCCGTGGCTGTATTGAGTAAGACGTATCGCTGGCGATGTCATAGCACTCTCCCGTTTGATGGTTTAGTCATAAGCGATTTAATCAATAAGTCGGTTATTTAGTCCGGAATTATACATTCAGGGAAAATATCCAAGGTGTCTATGGTAGCGCCTATAACTTGGCTTGGTAAGTAGAGAGCGGTTATCGGGCAGATAGGTTGGTCACAAAGCGGGCTAAAACGCCGCTTTTTGCCAACAAATGTCATAAGCGACGTTTTAACATAAGAAATAAAATATAACTCTCAGAAATGGCGAACAAAAGTTGTGTAATCTGGCGGCGTTACTTTGGTCGCAGCTTTCAATTGTGGCGTCCCAAGGTAAAGGAAGCCCACAATCTCATCTTGCTCACGGCAGGCAAAACCCTGACGAACCACCGGATGGTGAGTCCAGGAGCCGGTACGCCAAATCCCATTAAAACCTTGAGCCAGAGCCGCCATCTGCATCGCCTGCACCGCACAACCGGCAGAAACCACCTGTTCCCAGATAGGGACTTTAGGATTTTCTGTTACATGAGCAATCACGGTAATAATCAGTGGCGCGCGAAAAGGTGCCAGTTTCGCTTTTTCCAGCACCGCGGCATCCGCCCCATCGTGCTTAACGGCATCTTGCAGCAGCTGGCTAAAACGCTCCAGCCCCTCATCTTGAATTAAAACAAAGCGCCACGGCTGTAATGTGCCATGATCAGGTGCTCGCATACCTGCATGGATAATATTATCCAACGCTTCGCCCGCTGGGGCTGGCACAGTTAAACGAGAGGCCGAACGACGATTTAATAACAGTTCTAATGCATCCATCATTTTCTCCTGATAACGATTTTCATTTTCAGCAAGGTAGCATAAGTTGTCGTTTTGTTACCAGCGCTGAGCTATTAGCGAGATTTCTCGGTGATTTAAAGCTGACTTTTGCTCGTCAGGTCATTAGGATAACGTTACTTGCCCGGTTTTGTTGGAGATAACATGCGCACTTTGTGGCGAATTATTGCTGGCTTTTTCAAGTGGACTTGGCGTCTGCTGAATTTTGCCAGAGAGTTTATTCTGAATCTTTTCTTGATACTGCTAATTTTGGTCGGTGTCGGTATTTACCTTCAGTTCCAAAGCAAACCGGCAGAACCGGTTAAGGGCGCACTGTTAGTTAATTTAAGTGGCGTGGTGGTTGATCAACCGGCGGTGAATAATAAACTGCGTCAATGGGGCCGTGAGCTATTAGGGGCATCCAGTAATCGTTTACAGGAAAACTCCCTGTTTGATATCGTCGAAACGCTCCGGTTAGCAAAATCGGATAGCAATATTACTGGCGTGGTTTTATCACTCAGTGATTTTACCGGCGCAGACCAACCTTCACTGCAATATATTGGTAAAGCGCTGCGGGAATTCCGCGACACCGGTAAGCCGATTTATGCCATCGGCGACAGTTATAATCAGAGCCAATATTATTTAGCCAGCTTTGCCAACAAAATCTACCTGTCGCCACAAGGCGCGGTGGATCTGCATGGTTTTGCCAGCAACAATCTTTATTACAAGTCACTGCTGGAAAAACTCAAAGTTACCACCAATATTTTCCGCGTCGGTACTTATAAATCGGCGGTTGAACCCATGATTCGGGATGATATGTCCCCTGCCGCGCGTGAGGCTGACAGCCGTTGGATTGGCGGGTTATGGCAAAATTATCTGACCGCAGTTTCCGCTAATCGGCAATTAACTCCGGAGCAACTGTTCCCAGGTGCAGCCGGTGTTATCAGTGGATTACAAGCCGCGGGCGGTTCTCCTGCGCAATATGCGCTAAATAGCAAACTGGTCGATCAATTAGCGTCTCGTCCTGAGGTAGAAACCGATCTGGTCAAAACCTTTGGTTGGGACAAAAAGAATAACGATTTCAATTACATCAGTATTTATGACTACCAACCAACACCCGCCCCACAGCAAGGTGAACAGATAGCCGTTCTCTTTGCTAACGGCGCTATTATGGACGGCCCACAGACGCCAGGAAATGTCGGCGGCGATGCACTGGCGGCGCAAATTCGTCAGGCGCGGTTAGATCCGAAAATTAAAGCGGTTATTTTGCGGGTAAACAGCCCAGGCGGCAGTGTTAGCGCCTCGGAACTGATCCGTTCTGAATTAGCGGCTTTACGTGCAGCTAACAAACCATTGGTCGTGTCAATGGGGGGGATGGCGGCCTCTGGTGGATATTGGATCTCAACACCGGCCAACTATATTATCGCCAACCCAAGCACCCTGACCGGCTCTATTGGTATCTTCGGCGTCATTAATACGTTCCAAAACTCACTGGAAAGTATTGGCGTACATACCGATGGGGTGGCGACCTCGCCTCTGGCTAATGTGACGGTAACCAAAGATTTGCCACCTGAATTCTCTCAGATGATGCAAATAAATATCGAAAATGGCTACAAAACCTTTATTGATTTGGTTGCCACCGCGCGCCACAAGACACCGGAGCAAGTTGATCAAATTGCCCAAGGTCATGTGTGGATTGGTCTGGATGCCAAGAATAATGGTCTGGTCGATCAACTGGGTGACTTTGACGATGCCGTTAAGAAAGTGGCTGAGTTGGCAAAACTGAAAACCTGGCAGCTGAATTGGTTTGTTGATGAACCTAGCCTCAGTGATTTGATTTTTGGTCAAATGAGTGCATCAGTGCAGGCGATGTTACCTGCCGCTATTCAGGCCTGGTTACCGGCTCCGCTCTCGGCAATGGCGCAAGCCGTGCAAGAACAACCCAGCTTGCTAAATACGCTCAATGACCCACAAAGTCGTTATGCGTTATGCCTGACTTGTGGTGATGTTCGTTAGCCAACCTCTATTAATCTCTAAATACTTAGCCCGACGCTTGTCGGGCTTTCCTTCCTCGCCAGTCTCCTTATAATTCACCCATCTCACTCAGTTCGACTTTCAGGCATATTACTCATGCAGAAAAAATCTATTTATGTCGCCTATACCGGCGGGACTATTGGCATGCAGCGCTCGGAACAGGGTTACATTCCTGTATCTGGCCATCTGCAACGCCAACTTGCACTGATGCCTGAGTTCCATCGGCCCGAAATGCCCGATTTTACTATCCATGAATATGTGCCATTAATTGATTCTTCAGATATGACTCCTGAAGACTGGCAGCATATCGCCAATGATATTCAGCAAAATTACGATTTATACGATGGCTTTGTTATTTTGCATGGTACCGATACCATGGCATTTACCGCCTCAGCCCTCTCCTTCATGCTGGAAAATTTAGCCAAACCGGTTATTGTCACCGGCTCTCAAATTCCCTTGGCAGAATTACGTTCTGATGGGCAAACCAACTTACTTAATGCCCTCTATCTGGCCGCCAACCATCCCGTAAATGAGGTCAGTTTATTCTTTAATAACAAACTGTTCCGTGGCAATCGCACCACTAAAGCCCACGCGGATGGCTTTGATGCTTTTGCTTCTCCCAATCTCTCGGTCTTGCTGGAGGCGGGGATTCATATTCGCCGGATGGCGTCTGTCGAGTCCCCCATTAATAATGGCCCATTAATTGTTCATAGCATCACACCCCAGCCCATTGGCGTGGTCACTATTTATCCCGGAATATCCGGTGCCGTCGTGCGTAACTTCCTGCTGCAACCCGTCAAGGCACTTATTTTGCGATCTTATGGTGTCGGTAATGCGCCACAAAAAGCCGAGTTACTGGACGAATTAAGAAATGCCAGCGACCGCGGTATTGTGGTGGTGAATCTGACTCAATGTATTTCTGGTCGGGTCAATATGGATGGCTACGCCACCGGCAATGCATTGGCCCATGCCGGTGTTATCAGCGGTTTTGATATGACCGTTGAAGCGGCTCTAACAAAATTGCATTATCTGTTAAGCCAAGAACTCTCCCCCGCAGACATCCGCCGGTTGATGCAACAGAACCTGCGCGGCGAGTTAACTGATACTAATTAATCTGGTAGGTTTTTAATGAATGCGGCGCTGCTGTTAATTGATTTGCAAAATGACTTTTGCCCAGATGGTGCGTTAGCGGTAGCCGAGGGTGACCAGGTGATTGCCATCGCAAATCAGGCTATTGATGTCAGTCAGAGGCAAAAAATGCCCATTATCGCCAGCCAAGATTGGCACCCTGCCGAACATCGCAGTTTTGCCGTCAATTCCAATGCGGTGCCGGGCACTGTCGGCGAGTTGCAGGGGTTACCCCAAGTTTGGTGGCCGGTGCATTGTGTACAAGACACGCCCGGAGCGGCCTGGCATCCGCAATTGAATCACACCTCTATTACCGCGATTTTTCGTAAGGGCCAAGAGACAGATATCGACAGCTACAGTGCCTTTTTCGACAATGGCCGGCGGGCAAAAACTCCGTTAGATGATTGGTTACAACAGCATGGAATTACTAGCTTGTTTATTATGGGATTGGCGACAGATTACTGTGTGAAATACACCGTTTTGGATGCATTAACTTTAGGTTATAAAACGACCGTCATCAGTGACGGGTGTCGCGGAGTCAATCTGCAACCTCAAGACAGCCAACTTGCACTTAATGCGATGCGCGATGCCGGGGCAAACATACAAACATTAGCGCAATTTATTGCCGAAATAGAAGCTCAGGTTGCTTAACTTAGTGGCGGCCAGCAAGCGCTGCCCGATGAGCTTCTTTAAATAAGGTCACTACCAATAAGAAGCATACCAATAAGGCCAGTATCAATAAGGTCACTATTAATAAGGTCAACGGCAAGTCAGACTGCTGACAAAGCTGATTGGAGGGGAAATGTAGCGCAGGGGTCGTGGCCGCATAAGCGGCCGGAGCGCCCCTGAGTGCAGTCGCCCCGACTGGCTCGGAGCTGAATACGTTGGTTTGTCGTCAGCCTCAAACTCAACTTTAAGCCAGTGATTCATGTCAGTGATGCGGATAAGTGCGCGCAGCTAACAACTCTGTACCGTCAAGGACAAAGGGTATCGCGCACTATTCTGGCTTCAGTCTTACCAACGTCGGCTGGCTAAACTGCTGCTTTAGCTCTTGCTTGGTTTTCATCACTATTTGGCCGTCAGTACCAATGCTCATATGCTGTGCATCCTCATTATGACGGGCTTGCCATAGCATCACCATTTGCAGACTGTTTTCTTTCTGCTCAGGCGTCAGAGCCACGCCATCGGGCCATTTACCTAACTCTACTGCCTGAACTAAACGTTGGTAAATTTCTGGCGTCATTACTGAAAGCAGGTCTTCAAGCTCCATCAGAGCATCCTCACATAACGAATAACAAGCTGAATCGATTTTTCATGAATCAAAACGTGACTGTAATTAGCACTTATCCGGCGGTTTGTTCACCATTTTGGTCATCGACAAAATTCAATGATGCCGAATTCACGCAATAACGCTCACCCGTGGGTTGTGGGCCATCCGGGAAAACATGCCCCAAATGCGCATCACAATTACCGCAACGAATCTCGATACGATGCATATTGTGAGAATTATCATCAATATAGCGAATAGAATCGGCATCGATTGGTTGATAGAAGCTAGGCCAACCACAGCCCGCATCAAACTTGGATTCGGAGATAAAAAGCGGCTGGTTGCAACACAAACATTGGTACACACCGTCGCGCTTATTGTGCAGTAATTTGCCACTAAAAGGCGCTTCAGTCCCCCGCTGTTGGGTGACATGCCGCTGAATATCGGACAGTTTCTCAATATGTTCTGTAGGGTTCAGTTCTTTAGCCATTTGTGCGGTTCTCTGGCAGGGAATAAAGTCAACGAAAACAATGCTTAATAATAACAAAAAATTAACAACAAAGCAGTTAAAATTGTCCTAAACTCTATGCCATCAGAGTTGCGACGGCATAAATGTGATAGAATTCGCAAATATTACTGATTCTCACTTTAAACTGAATAATTAGCCCCAATATAAAAATGAGGCTAAACATATCAGGAAACGCGTGATTAATGTTCGATCTACCTCCTTTGGTTTGATTTGTAGCAATAATTGACACGATTCCGCTTGACGCTCGGTAAGGTTTTTGTAATTTTACAACCAACCTTTTATTCACTAACAAATAGCTGGTGGAATATATGACTATCAAAGTAGGTATCAACGGTTTTGGCCGTATCGGTCGCATTGTTTTCCGTGCTGCTCAGGAACGTTCTGACATCGAAATCGTTGCAATCAACGATCTGTTGGACGCTGACTACATGGCGTACATGCTGAAATACGACTCTACCCACGGTCGTTTCGACGGTACTGTAGAAGTAAAAGACGGCCATCTGGTTGTTAACGGTAAAACCATCCGTGTTACCGCAGAGAGAGATCCGGCTAACCTGAAATGGAACGAAGTTAACGTTGACGTCGTTGCTGAAGCAACTGGCCTGTTCCTGACTGACGAAACTGCACGTAAGCACATTGCTGCTGGCGCGAAGAAAGTGGTTCTGACTGGTCCTTCTAAAGACGACACCCCTATGTTTGTTATGGGCGTTAACCACAAGTCTTATGCTGGCCAAGAAATCGTTTCTAACGCTTCTTGCACCACTAACTGCTTGGCTCCACTGGCTAAAGTTATCAACGACAAGTTCGGTATCGTTGAAGCGCTGATGACCACTGTGCATGCAACTACCGCAACTCAAAAAACTGTTGATGGCCCGTCTCACAAAGACTGGCGCGGCGGCCGCGGCGCATCCCAGAACATCATCCCTTCTTCTACCGGTGCTGCTAAAGCAGTAGGTAAAGTCATTCCAGAACTGAATGGCAAACTGACAGGTATGGCGTTCCGCGTTCCTACTCCTAACGTTTCTGTTGTTGACCTGACTGCACGTCTGGAAAAACCAGCTTCTTACAAAGAAATCTGTGCTGCCATCAAAGCAGCTTCAGAAGGCGAGCTGAAAGGCGTTCTGGGCTACACCGAAGACGACGTTGTTTCTACCGATTTCAACGGCGAAAAACTGACTTCAGTATTCGATGCTAAAGCGGGTATCGCGCTGAATGACAACTTTGTGAAACTGGTTTCTTGGTACGATAACGAAACTGGCTACTCAAACAAAGTTCTGGACTTGATCTCTCACATCTCCAAATAATGGATTGATGTAGATTTCGGTTAAAAGGCCACCTTCGGGTGGCTTTTTTTTTGCATTTACACCGGGGTGTAACTGCACCAATTCAGTGTCGTCACCACAATAAATTGCGCAATATCAATGATTCACCACGACACTGTTTTAGGTTTGCTGCAAGATTTACCGGCTGTGATATTATCGAAAGTCTAAAGTTCAATGAATCTCAAGTTCCTATTCCCATAAGGCCAAACGAATGAACGAGAAAGTATTCACCCTACCTGTTGTTGAACAAATTTCGCCTTACATCAGCCAACGTCAGATCGACGATCTGCCAGTGGTGGTGGTTTCCCATCCGAAAGTTCGCGCCGCAGTAAGCTTGCAAGGTGCCCATTTGCTGGCCTTCCAGCCTAGCGGTGAGCAACCGGTTATCTGGCTAAGTAATAACACCCCATTTAAAGAAGGTGTGGCTATTCGTGGTGGTGTTCCTATCTGTTGGCCTTGGTTTGGCCCATCCGCACAACCTGCGCATGGTTTTGCCCGTTTGCTGTCATGGACTCTGAGCGCCCATGATGAGAACGAAAATGGGGTTATGCTGACCTTTACTCTGAAAGACAGCGAAGCATCACGTAAATTCTGGCCACATGCATTCACTTTGATTGCCCGCTTCAAATTAGGCGATGAATGCGAAATGGAATTGGAATCACATGGTGATTATCAAGCCGTGGCAGCGTTGCATACTTACTTCCAGATTGGCGATATCAATCAGATTAAAATCAGTGGCCTTGGCGATAAATACTTAGATAAAGTGCTAAAAATCACTGATGCCACTCAGCAAGGCGACTTAGTGTTTAATGGTCAGACTGACCGAATTTATACCCAGCCAGAAGCCTACAGCCTGATAAAAGATGCTGTGCTGAAACGCACCATTGAAGTACATCATCATCATCAAAGTGATGTGGTGGCCTGGAACCCAGGTGCTGAACTGTCTTGCAGTATGGTCGACATGCCAAATGATGGCTATAAAACAATGGTTTGCGTGGAAACCGCACGTGTTAATAAGCCTTTGGTCGCGACACCAGATGCCCCTGCGCGTCTTGCTATGACTATCCGTAGCCGTAAGAATTCCTGATAGTGGCGCACAAAAATGGGGCTTTAAGCCCCATTTGAGTTTGACGATAACCCTGGATTACAGCGCCGAGTCAGTCAATTAGCGGAAAGTGTAAGTCACACCCGTCCACAACACACCACTGTATGTCGAATCCACCATCGGGCTATTTTTCACTTCACTTGCCAGACGAATATAACGGCCAGTAAAGAAAGCATTCCAATTCGGATTGATATTATAGTTAGCGCTCAATTCAAAATACGGTGCCCAGCTATCACTTGGGCTGTATTGCGCCAAACCACTGCGCGCTGATTCCCCACGGCTGACACCATAATAATAGTTATTCTGATCTTCACTGTTCCAGCTAACACCCACACCCGGCGTCAATGTCCAGCTATCCAGATTAAAGCGATACAGATAAGCCAGGTCGCCAATAAAACCGCCGCTGTTATCCAATACGTCGCCGGAGAACATGGTCCGGAGCGTACCCCAATCTTCAATATGAGAATATGACATCCCAGCCATCATGGTGCTGCGACGTTTATCCAGCTGTTTCATCTGCTGGTCATCACTGTCGCTCGGCTTAAAATGCAGTGGCAAGAAATAAGCATCAATTGACAAGCGATTAGTATCATCTTTCCACAGGTAATAACCCGCGGCCAAGGTGCGGAAGTAAAAATCATCACTTTCATAAGAAATAACCGGCACTGGATAAACACGGTCATTCTTACCACGATAAGGGTCTGGACTGACTAATGCAGAGGCCCCCAAAGACCAGGTTCCCGCCATCGCGGTCGGCATACAAACGGCACTAGCCACAGCCAGAGCAGCCAACGCTTTAATTTGTTTCATTTCTATGTAATGTTTTTTCACCGAAAAATCCCTTTGGTCACAAAATAATAAGTTAACTTAGTGTAAATCAATTGCTTGTCCGTGGCGAAATCTTTACACATTCCCACTTGATTTCAATATTAGCTGCCTAATTTATCGCCGATAACCTCCCGATTGACAAGCTGAAAATTTAGCCAGATTTGTTCACAATAAAATAACAATATTTTCAAATAGATAATATTGATTAACCCTATATAAAATACTGTAAATAAAATAAAAAATAGATTTAATTATCGAATAGTGGTTACTTATTGTACTGATGAGGGTAAGTCAGTGCTTAAGGGGAACTTGACCTTTAGAGGAGACGCGACCATAACAATAAGGTAGTAGTTTCAAAATTTTAACCCAATAAAGCGCTACTATTATTTTAAGTTCCCAACCATTTGAACAGGACGGGCATCGCTATGAACATATTTGATCACTATCGCCAGCGCTATGAAGCTGCCAAGGACGAAGAGTTCACACTGCAGGAATTCCTTACTATCTGTCAGCAAGATCGCAGTGCGTATGCCAATGCGGCTGAGCGTCTGCTGATGGCTATTGGTGAACCTGTCATGGTCGATACCGCACTTGAGTCCCGCATGTCGCGGTTATTCTCCAACCGGGTTATTGCTCGCTACCCTGCTTTTGAAGAATTCTATGGCATGGAAGAGGCCATTGAACAGATTGTGTCCTATCTTAAACATGCGGCTCAAGGGTTAGAAGAGAAGAAACAAATTCTGTATTTACTCGGCCCAGTCGGTGGCGGTAAATCATCACTGGCTGAACGGTTGAAAGCCCTGATGCAGCGGGTGCCTATCTATATTTTAAGTGCCAATGGGGAGCGCAGCCCGGTTAATGACCACCCTTTGTGCTTGTTCAATCCACAAGAAGATGCGGCGATTTTAGCCAAAGAGTACAGCATTCCTAGCCGCTATCTTGGCACCATTATGTCGCCGTGGGCCGCCAAACGCCTGCATGATTTCGGCGGCGACATCACCAAATTCAAAGTCATTAAAGTTTGGCCGTCTATCCTTGATCAAATTGCGATAGCCAAAACTGAGCCGGGTGACGAAAACAACCAAGATATCTCTGCGCTGGTTGGTAAAGTTGATATCCGTAAATTGGAAAATCACGCCCAAAACGATCCTGATGCCTATGGTTATTCTGGCGCATTGTGCCGCGCCAACCAGGGGATTATGGAATTCGTTGAGATGTTCAAAGCACCAATTAAGGTGCTGCACCCCTTGCTGACAGCAACACAGGAAGGAAACTATAACGGCACAGAGGGGATATCTGCCCTGCCATTTAGCGGCATTATCCTTGCGCACTCTAACGAATCTGAATGGGTCACCTTCCGCAATAACAAGAATAATGAGGCATTCCTTGACCGTGTCTATATTGTCAAAGTGCCTTATTGCCTACGTGTATCAGAAGAAATAAAAATCTACGACAAGTTGTTGAATCACAGTGAATTGACTCATGCCCCTTGCGCCCCTGGCACCTTAGAAACACTGGCGCGCTTCTCGATTTTGTCGCGGATGAAAGATCCGGAAAATTCCAGCATTTACTCCAAAATGCGGGTATATGATGGCGAAAGTCTGAAAGATACTGACCCGAAAGCCAAGTCTTATCAGGAATATCGCGATTATGCCGGGGTGGATGAAGGGATGAACGGCCTTTCCACTCGTTTTGCTTTTAAAATTTTGTCTCGGGTATTTAACTTTGACCATGCAGAGGTCGCCGCTAACCCGGTACATCTTTTCTATGTGCTGGAGCAACAGATTGAACGTGAACAATTCCAGCAAGATGTGGCAGAAAAATACCTTGAGCATCTCAAAGGCTATTTGATTCCGAAATATGCCGAGTTTATCGGTAAAGAGATCCAAACGGCCTATTTGGAATCTTACTCTGAATATGGTCAGAATATTTTCGACCGCTATGTTATCTACGCCGACTTCTGGATTCAGGATCAAGAATATCGTGACCCTGATACTGGGCAGTTGTTTGACCGTGAAGCGCTGAATGCCGAGCTGGAGAAAATTGAAAAACCAGCGGGGATCAGCAACCCGAAAGATTTCCGCAATGAAATTGTCAATTTTGTGTTGCGCGCCAGAGCCAATAACAATGGCCGTAATCCAAACTGGACTAGCTATGAGAAGCTGCGCACGGTTATCGAGAAGAAAATGTTCTCCAACACCGAGGAGCTACTGCCGGTTATCTCCTTTAATGCCAAGACCTCAACAGACGAGCAGAAGAAGCATGATGACTTTGTCGACCGAATGATGGAGAAGGGTTATACCCGCAAGCAAGTTCGCTTACTGTGTGAATGGTATCTGCGGGTAAGAAAATCATCATAACCTGTTTACTGACGCACTATGGCATCTCGCCCAGATAATCAGCTAATTGATCTGGGCGAGATACTGGGAGCTTAGTCAACTAAGTGACCTGGGTGAGTGATGGCAGCCATCACCGCAACAATGTGAAAGATGCAGGGAAAACCCAATAGATTTCGCATTGTGGCAAGGCGGCAACTGAGCGAGGCCCTGGGAGCTTAGTCAACTAAGTAACCTGGGGGAGTGATGGCAGCCAACACTGCAACAATGTGAAAGGTGCAGGGAAAACCCAATAGATTTCGCATTGGGGCAAGGCGGCAACTGAGCGAGGCCCTGGGAGCTTAGTCAACTAAGTGACCTGGGTGAGTGATGGCAGCCAACACTGCAACAATGTGAAAGGTGCAGGGAAAAAGTCGTTTGGGGGATATTATGGGCTACTTCATTGACCGGCGACTTAACGGCAAAAACAAAAGCATGGTTAATCGCCAACGCTTTTTGCGCCGCTATAAGTCACAGATTAAACAGTCAATTTCTGATGCTATTAATAAAAGATCGGTTACTGATGTTGAGAGCGGCGAATCCGTCTCAATACCTATTGATGATATTAATGAGCCGATGTTCCATCAGGGGCGTGGGGGGTTACGTCATCGTGTGCATCCGGGTAATGACCATTTTGTGACTAATGACCGCATTGAACGCCCTCAAGGTGGCGGGGGTGGTGGCGGCAGTGGTCAGGGCAATGCCAGTCAGGATGGTGAAGGTGAGGATGAATTTGTCTTTCAGATTTCTAAAGACGAATATCTCGACTTGTTGTTTGAAGATCTCGCGCTGCCCAATTTGAAAAAAAATCAGTATAAACAACTGACTGAATTTAAAACCCATCGTGCTGGTTATACCTCCAATGGTGTGCCCGCCAATATCAGTGTGGTGCGCTCACTGCAAAACTCGCTGGCGCGTCGCACCGCAATGACGGCCAGTAAACGTCGCGAATTACGTGAGTTGGAAGCCGCACTCATCTTGTTAGAAAACAGCGAGCCGGCACAGTTGTTGGAAGAGGAGCGCGTACGGAAAGCCATTACTGAATTAAAACAAAAAATCGCCCGAGTCCCTTTTATTGATACTTTCGATTTACGTTATAAAAACTATGAACGTCGTCCTGAGCCATCGAGTCAGGCGGTGATGTTTTGTTTGATGGATGTGTCTGGCTCTATGGATCAGGCCACCAAGGACATGGCAAAACGCTTCTATATCCTGCTGTATCTGTTTCTCAGTCGCACCTATAAAAACGTTGATGTGGTTTATATCCGCCACCACACGCAGGCCAAAGAAGTGGATGAGCAAGAATTTTTCTATTCACAAGAAACCGGTGGGACGATTGTCTCCAGCGCACTGAAACTGATGGATGAAGTGGTTCAAGAGCGCTATGACCCCGCGCAATGGAATATCTACGCCGCCCAAGCCTCTGATGGGGATAACTGGGCTGATGATTCGCCACTATGTCATGAATTACTGGCGAGAAAGATTTTGCCCGTGGTGCGTTATTACAGCTATATCGAAATAACACGTCGTGCCCATCAAACACTGTGGCGGGAATACGAAGACTTGCAGGAAAGATACGAGAATTTTGCTATGCAACATATTCGGGAACCCGAAGATATTTATCCGGTATTTCGTGAATTGTTCCATAAGCAGACTGTTGATAATTAATTGCCCGCCACAACATAGCCGGAAGCTATTGCTAGTCTTCCGGCTTTTTCATACGTTAAAATGATTATTCCCGCGTTATTCTCAGAGCTAACCCGATGAAATGGCATGATGGACTACGACAACCTGGCATCTTGGCGGCATTAACTGCCGCAATACTCTTTGGTGCTGGCACCCCCTTGGCGAAGCTATTGCTCAATACTGTCAGCCCGTGGCTATTGGCGGGATTACTGTATTTGGGCTCAGGTGCCGGTCTGGCACTCTATCGGCTCATAACCCGCCCGGCGGCAGTCCATTTACCACGCCGCGAGCTGCTCTGGTTTATTGGGGCCATTAGCGCAGGCGGTATTATTGCGCCGGTGTTGTTGATGGTGGGCCTGACCGGAATGCCTGCCTCCGGTGCATCTTTGTTACTCAATGCCGAAGGCGTGTTTACCGCCCTGCTGGCCTGGTTTGCTTTCAAAGAGAATTTTGACCGCCGTATTGCTCTGGGCATGATTGTTATTGTTGCGGGCGCGGCTATTTTAAGCTGGCCGGGAGAGGCAAATTTTGCCGGATGGTGGCCAACACTGGCCATTCTGGGGGCCTGTTTTGCCTGGGGGATTGATAATAATCTGACCCGCAAAGTCTCCCTGACTGACGCCACCTGGATTGCCTCGGTCAAAGGTCTGGTGGCCGGGGTGGTCAATCTCTGTTTGGCTATTGCCCTCGGCGCAACCTTGCCCCCACTGACAAATTTGGCCGGTGCTATGTTAGTGGGCTTTTTTGCCTATGGTGTCAGTCTGGCGCTGTTTGTGATTGGCTTACGCCATCTGGGTACCGCACGCACTGGGGCTTATTTCTCCATCGCCCCCTTTTTAGGTGCGGTATTGGCTGTGGCTATGGGTGACACTGTCACATTACCTTTGATTGTTGCGGGCTTGCTGATGGCAATAGGTATTTGGCTGCATCTCACTGAGCAACATGAACATCAACATCGGCATGATGACGTCATCCACGAGCACGAACATCTGCATGATGAACATCATCAGCATCCTCATGATTACCCGGTCAATGCCAATACCCCACATAAGCATCCCCACCAGCATCTGCCGCTGGAGCATTCTCACCCACATTTTCCAGATGCCCACCATCGCCATAAGCATTAATCTTGATAAATCGGCACATTAACAACTCGTTAGCGGCAAAAATCACTCCAAAACCTGCCGCACCTAGCATGACGGGCACTTTTACCGCCTATTGGTCATCCAGTTGACTAAAGCGCAGCTCAAGATAATCAAGCACCGCGCGCACTGACGGAAGCAACCCGCGCCGTGAAGGAAATACCGCATGGATAATGCCATGACGCAATGTCCAATCCGGTAACAAGTGAATGAGTGCGCCTGTGGCCAAGGGGTCGGTCACCATCATCACCGGCAATTGCACCACGCCAACACCGCGCAATGCAGCACTGCGTAAGGTGGTCATGTCTGCTGTTACCAGCCGTGGCTGATGATAAATACGGGCCTGCGCTCCCTCCGGCCCCGCCAAATCCCAGATAAACGCCTGTTGCGGTTGCCCCAACGCCAGACTTGGCCACCCGGTCAAATCAGCCGGTGTATTCACTTCCCCTTGCTGGGCAATCAGCTCAGGGCTAGCCACCAAGCATTGGCAGCGATTACCCAAAATTTTTAACACTAAGTCACTGTCTTGCAGTGGCGGTGGCCGCACACGAATGGCGATATCAATGGCTTCAGCTACTGGATCCACCCGCCGATTGGTCGCCTCAAGGTGAATGCTTACCAAAGGGCAAGTGACCATAAAATCGGCCAACATAGCACTGACCGTCTCTTGTAACAGCGCCACCGGACAAGTAATCCGCACCACACCTCGGGGTTCTGCTCGGGTTAAATCAATGGATTCTTGCGCCGCTCTGGCCTCTTCGAGCATGGCTTTGCAGTGTTCATAATAGGTGCGGCCGACATCAGTCACGGCAAAACGTCGGGTTGAGCGCTGGATTAACCTGACCCCCAACCGCTCTTCCAACAACGCCAGCCGCCTGCTCAGTTTCGACTTTGGTAGGCCCAGCACTCTGGCGGCGGCGCTGAAGCCGCCATGCTCCACCACCTCGGCGTAATAATAGAGATCATTGAGATCCTGCATGCTTTAGCCCCGCGTTATTGTTCTAAAAACAGAACACTGATAATCAATTTTGCTATCTACTGCTTAGATTATCCTGAATATATACTTTATCCAATCTGCAGCCACGCGATTTACCACACAAGGCTGCTATACCGACTAAGGAGAAAGTGATGAAAAAAGTTCAAGGTATTTACCGTGCACCTCGCCAACATTGGGTGGGTGATGGTTTTCCGGTGCGCTCACTGTTTTCTTATCAGAGCCACGGCAAGCAACTGAGTCCTTTCCTGCTGTTGGATTATGCCGGGCCGATGGATTTCACCCCAACCCAGCATCGGCGTGGGGTCGGGCAGCATCCACATCGCGGCTTTGAAACTGTCACTATTGTTTATCATGGCGAAGTTGAGCATCGTGATTCCACCGGCAAAGGCGGTGTTATTGGCCCCGGTGATGTGCAGTGGATGACCGCGGGCGGCGGTATTTTGCATGAGGAATTTCACTCACATGACTTCGCACAACAAGGTGGCGCTTTTGAAATGGTGCAATTGTGGGTCAATCTCCCCGCCAAAGACAAAATGGCAACGCCCGGTTACCAGGCCATTCGCAGTGAAAGCATTCCTCAGGTCGAATTACCTGATGCTGCTGGTAGCCTGCGGGTTATTGCTGGTGATTATGCGGGGGAACATGGCCCAGCACGGAGCTTCTCACCACTGTCCGTGTGGGATATCCGGCTAAATCAAGGCAAAAGTGTGGAACTGTCACTGCCTGATGGCTGGAACACCGCGCTGATTGTGTTGCGCGGCACTGTGCAGGTCAATGGCGATGCTGTGGCTCGCGATGCTGAAATGGTGTTACTGGACGCCGCGGGTAGCCATGTGACTATCGAGGCCAACAATGATGCCCTGCTGCTGTTACTCAGTGGTGAACCCATTGATGAGCCCATTATTGGTTACGGGCCATTTGTGATGAATACCCAGCAGCAGATAGCTGAAGCCATTGCTGATTTTAACAGCGGTGGTTTTGGTTCAATGGAAAGCCAGCCATAACCCCTGATTTACCCGCCATTACCTGACCCACATTGTGGTTAGGTAATGGCATTCAATGAGTCGCTTTTCAGCCCATCATTGCGGCGCTAAAAACAGGCGTATCTCGGGTCGCGCGTAATCCCTTTTCTCTTCCAGTTATCAACTAAACTTACTTTGGTACCCAGAACCCACGTAAATAAAACTGCGGTACTTTCCAATATTCTGATTATTTATTGATACTTCAATAATCATCATTTGTCCTATTTTATTTATTCATAATTAGTGATATTTCAATAAGGACTGATAATGATTTCATATTAACTAATATGACTGCCAAGCGATTGTTTATCATGGGAATTATTATGAAGCCAAAAAAAATAGCCGCGTCGAAAGCTGCCACACCGCTTGAGTACAATGAAAATAATGCATTATTACGCGCTTTGGACAGTTCATTAGCCATTATTGAGTTTGATCTTTCTAGCCAAATTATCGCGGTTAATCAAAATTATCTTGATTACTTTGGCTATCAGCGTGATGAAGTCATTGGCCAACATCACCTGATGTTTTGCCCGCATGATTACGCCACCAGCGACGAATATCGAACAATTAAACAATGTTTACGCGCGGGAGAATCACTGGAAGGCACTTTTGAGCGATTACACAAAGACGGCTCGACAGTCTGGCTGGCCGCCATTTATCAACCGGTTCCTGGCCCTGATGGCACCCTGACCCGAGTGGTGAAAATTGCCAAAGACATCACTTTCTTAATTGAACAACAAAAAGCCACCCAAGAATGGGTACAGTTGCTAACTCAGCTAACTGATCGCAGTGACAGCGCGATGTTTATCTCTGCCAACAGTAAACAAGGGCAGCAAGCTGTTTATATCAATCAGGGATTTACCAAGTTGTTTGGCTATACCCCGGAGCAAGCGCTGGGGCAGAACATGGTCGACTTGCTGCAAAGCGAGCACCCAGAACAACTGGCATTGATGGACTCGACCTTACCTGATACACATCAACAATTGCTGCCTAAAGAACTTTTCTACAGTAAAGACCGGCAACCCCATTGGTGTTCGGCCGTGATTAACTCCTTGGCGAATGGGCAAGGTGAGCAAAGTTATAGCATCGGGGTATTAACGGATATCACGATGACCAAAATGTACGAAGTGTTGCAATATAAGGTGTTAGAAGCACTGGTTCGCGAGCGCCCGCTCGCCGAAGTCATGTCTTTGCTGTGCAACGAGGTCGAGCGTATTGCGCCAGAGGTGACCGCCAGCATCTTGTTTGCTGACGGGCCGGACACACTTAGCCACCTCGCCGCCCCTAATTTGCCGTCGATTTATACCGATTCACTCATCAACGTGCCCATTGGCCCCTCCGCCGGTTCCTGCGGTACCGCCGCATTTCGTAAAGAACCGGTCGAAGTGCAGGATATCGCTACTGACCCATTGTGGGCGGGTTACCGTCATTTGGTTTTGCCTCATGGATTACTGGCTTGCTGGTCGACCCCTATTTTCTCCAGTCAGGAAAAAGTGATTGGCACCTTTGCTTTTTATTACAAACAGGTACGTAGCCCTAGTGAGTTTCACCGCCAGTTAGTCAAATTAATTGCCAACCTGTGTTCTCTGGCCATGGAGCGGGAACTTTCGCGCAAACAAATTCAGCAGCTCGCGTTTTATGATCCCCTCACTGGGCTACCCAATCGCAGCCAATTTTTGGTGTATGCACAGCAAGCCATCACCTTGGCGACAGAGAGCGGCCACTCACTGGCAGTATTAGTGATTAATCTGGATCGCTTCAAGCAGGTTAATGACTCGCTCGGTCATGCTGCGGGTGATGAGCTCCTGGCCGCGATTGCCCAACGTCTGCGCCATGAATTGTCAAAAAATGACCTTATTGGCCGCCTGTCGGGCGATGAATTTATTATTCTGGCACCTTGCACCATGCAGCAGGCCACCGTGAAAGTTGAAAAATTGCTCAGCTTGCTTTCCCAGCCCTGCATCATAGCCAGCGTCAATATTATTCCTTCGGCCAGTATTGGGATCAGTTTATATCCAGAAAATGGTGTAGGCATGGATATGCTGATGAACCATGCGGACATTGCCATGCATAAAGCCAAGAAATTGGGTTCCGGACATTTCAATTTCTTCAGCGTGGAAATGAATAATATCAATCAACAACGCCAGGATATGGAAGATGCTCTGCGCCACGCCTTCCATATTGGCTCTTTGCAGTTATTTTATCAGCCCCAAGTGATGTTGAAGGATGGGCATTTGTATGGTGTCGAAGCGCTGAGTCGCTGGATTCATCCGGTGCTGGGGGATATTCCACCCAACCGGTTTATTCCAATCGCCGAAGAATGTGGCTTAATTAATGAGCTGGCCCTGTGGGCCCTTAATACCGCTTGCCAACAACTGGCAGACTGGCGTTTACGGGGGGTTGATATTCCGTCAGTTTCAGTGAATTTATCCCCAAGTAATTTCCATAACCCGGGGTTGCCGGATACCATTTCATCTATTTTGCAACATTACAATTTACCCCCACAGGATCTGACCTTAGAAATTACTGAAGATATTTTAATTGAAAATAACCCCGCCATTTTCGCCACCATCCAAAAAATTCATCGTTTGGGTGTCAGATTATCAATGGATGATTTTGGTACCGGTTATTCAAGTTTGAGTTATTTGCGGCGTCTTGACCTTGATGAGATCAAGCTGGATAAGAGTTTTGTCCACGACCTTGAATATGATGAAACCAGCCGCACACTGAGTGAGGCGGTGATCCGTATTGGTGAAAGTTTACAGCTTTCAGTGATTGTGGAAGGGGTCGAAAATGAAGCCCAGCGCACTTTGTTGAGCCGGCAAGGCTATCAGATTGGCCAAGGATTCCTTTTCTCTGAGGCCCTGCCCGCCATTAAACTAGAAAAATGGATACAGCATCGTGTCGCAATGTAGTTAATGAATAATAAGAGATATGTGATGAGTTGTAGTACCCTAGTGGACGATTCCAACACCAATAGGTGACAACGTCACCATTATTGGCTTTGGCTGTACCCAACCTTTTCATTGGTCGGCAAATTATTTATCCTTGCCACCGGTGTAATCTGGATGTTGTTTTATTGCTATGCAAAAATTTCTGTTCCTACTATTAAGCCTGATTCTGTTAGGCCCATTGGGTATCGACCTTTATCTGCCCACAATCCCCGCCATTGCCAAAGGGCTAAATAGCAGTGAGTCACTGATCCAGTCCACCATTGCCTTATTTATTCTGGTATTGGGTATTGGCCAACTGATTGCCGGGCCTTTGGTTGATAAATATGGGCGCAAACCCATCGCGATCATTGGCATTATTCTTTACATGCTCGGTGCCGCCATGGCCGCACTGGCTGTCAGCCCATTGATGTTTGTTAGCTCGCGCCTGCTACAAGGTGTGGCGGTGTGCTGTACTGCGGTGGTGGCCTTTAGTGGTGTTCGTGATCGCCTCAATGGCAATGAAGCCGCTCGTGCTTTTGGTTTCCTTAATGGCACCTTAAATATTGTTCCCGCCCTGGCCCCCTTGCTGGGTGGCTTGCTGGCAGAGGCTTTTGGCTGGCGAGCGCCATTCTGGTTCCTGGCGCTGTATGGTTTGCTGGTATTAATTCTGGTGATTGCTTTCCTACCAGAAACTCGCCCGGCAGAGACGCAACCGGTGAAAAGTTTGCCGATAAAAAACTATCTGCGCATTTTACGTGATGACCGTTTCTTGGTTTTCTCACTGGTCAACGCCGGTGCCATGGGCATGGCATTAACTTATGTTTCGCTGGCACCTAATGTGTTGATGGTGGGTGCAGGTCTCAGCCCATTGCAATTTTCGCTGGCCTTCGGCGCGAATGGGTTTTGGATCATGGCGGTCAGCTTTTTTGCCAACCGAATCATCCAAAAAGTGGGCCGCCCGGCATGCCTAATGACCGGCAGCCTGTTAATGGCGCTAGGTTGTTTGGGATTATTATTCGGTCTGACACAATTATCGGCAGAAACTCAACAGCACTGGCTGGTGTATATGTTGCCGGTTGCCAGTGCCTGTGCTGGTTTAGCCTTTATGATGGGGCCAGCAACCAGTTATGCACTGGAACCTTATGCCAATGAAGCCGGTGTGGCCTCTGCCTTGGTGGGATTTGTTCAAATGGCAGGTGGAGCCGGATTAGGCCTGCTGGCAATGGCCTTACCTATTGAACCTAAACTCTCATTGGCTATCGTGATGTTGGCCGGTTGCTTACTGGCATGGCAAGCACGCCGCGCCAGTAAACATGTGCGCGGTACATTGCAAAAGATAAACTAAACCGCTAGGTGCGCTGGGTGGTAACTTTCACTCTATTGGCCAGCGCACACATCAATTCATACCCCACAGTGCCGGCGGCTTGCGCCACGGTATCAATAGGCACATTTTCACCCCATATTTCCACTTTGCTGCCAATTTGCGCTTGCGGACAAGGGGTTAAATCCACCGTCAGCATATCCATCGAAATCGCCCCCACCGTTTGTGTCAGTATGCCGTCCACCATTATAGGCGTGCCATTGGGAGCAAGGCGTGGGTAGCCATCGGCATAGCCACAAGCAACCACCCCAATGCGCTGCGCGCTGCGGGCTTGGTAGCGGCTGCCATACCCCACGCAGTGACCGGCAGTTAAAGACTGCAGCGCAATAATTTCACTGTTCAAGCTCATCACCGGCTGCAGGCCAATTTCTGCAATATCAGCCACATCACCGCTGGGCGACGCGCCATACAGAATAATACCGGGTCGAACCCAGTCAAAATGAGTCTCGGGATTGCCCAGTATGGCGGCGGAGTTCGCCAAACACCGCGCCGCCGGAATAGCAGCACTGGCTTGTTGAATAACAGAGAATTGCTCACCCACACCAATAGGATTATCTGCATTGGCAAAGTGACTCATTAAGGTGATATCCCCAACATTACTCAGACTGGTTGCCCATTGCCAAATGGCATCCATTTGGCCGATTGGAAAACCTAACCTATTCATACCGCTATTGAATTTTAAATAAATATTAAGTGGAGCAGATAAGCGCGCGGCATTGATAGCCTCAAGTTGCCAGTCGCTGTGCACCGTGGTGGTGAGGTGGTAATGATCCAGCAACATGATGTCCCGTGGCTGGAAAAAACCCTCCAGCAGCAAAATTGGCCCTTGCCAGCCCTGCTCGCGCAGCATTATGGCCTCATTTAAATCCAACATTGCAAAGCCGTCGGTTGCCGCTAACCCTTGCCAGACTCGCGCCAAACCATGACCATAAGCATTGGCTTTCACCACCGACCAAATTTTGGCGGCCCCCACATGCTGGCGAACAATATTCAGATTATGGTGCAGGGCAGATAAATTAATGGTGGCAGATATCGGGCGCGGCATGCGTATTCCTTCCAGAACAGTGTTCAGTTAAAGACAGCTCTGCGGCCCGCAAAGCTGTGATGTTCAATGGCGTATTAACCAAGGGGATGAATATCCTGCAATGGCACAGTATTTAATGACCGAAAGCCCGCGCTATAACGTGATACCGCGAGATCATCGGCAAAAATAGCCGGGCGGCGGCCATAAATAATATCGGCTAATAATTGTCCTGAACCACAGGCCATCGTCCAGCCTAAGGTGCCGTGTCCGGTATTAAGGTACAGATTTTTAACCGAGGTGCGCCCGATAATCGGCGTGCCATCCGGTGTCATGGGGCGCAGACCCGTCCAGAAGGTGGCCTGGCTAATATTGCCACCATGGGGATACAAATCGCTGACCACCATTTCCAGTGTTTCACGGCGCGCCCGAGCCAATTGGGTATTGAATCCGACTATTTCGGCCATTCCTCCCACCCGAATGCGGTCATCAAACCGCGTAATAGCGATTTTGTAGGTTTCATCCAACACGGTTGAAAACGGGGCTGAAGCGGGATCGGTAATTGGGATGGTCAGCGAGTAACCTTTGAGTGGATAAACCGGAATTGACACTAACCCGGCTAACAATGCCGTCGAATAAGCCCCAAAAGCCACCACATAGGCATCTGCTTTAATAATTTCATCACCGCACTGCACGCCAGCAATATGGTCGCCCTCGACCAGCAGCTTATCGACCGAGCGGTTAAATATAAATTTCACCCCAGCCTGTTCAGCCATTTTTGCCAGCCGCTCAGTAAATAACTTACAATCGCCCGTTTCGTCATTAGGCAAGCGCAAGCCACCGGTGAGTTTATGTGCAACTTTGGCTAAGGCCGGTTCTACCGTGGCCAGTTGATCTGCAGTTAATAATGAATACGGCACCCCCGCATCCTCCAATACCGCAATATCCTTAGAGGCATTATCAAATTGCTGTTCGGTACGGAACAACTGCAATGTTCCCCCCTGACGCCCCTCATACTGAATACCGGTATCTTCCCGCAGGTTTTTTAAACAATCTCGGCTGTATTCTGCCAACCGCACCATGCGGCTTTTATTAACCATATAGTGAGAAGTGTCGCAGTTTCTTAGCATTTGCCACATCCAGCGCAATTGGAATGCGCTGCCATCAAGGTGAATGGCCAGAGGCGCATGGCGCTGGAACATCCATTTAATGGCCTTCAAAGGCACGCCAGGTGCGGCCCAAGGTGCCGCATAACCCGGTGATATCTGGCCCGCGTTGCCCGCACTAGTTTCCTGCGCTGGCCCCTCTTGGCGGTCAATTACTGTGACGTCATGGCCGTCTTTGGCTAAGTACCAGGCGCTGGCAACGCCCACCACACCACTTCCTAAAATGACAACGCGCATCTCATCCACACTCCAAAATCGCCACAAAAGCATAATATTCTGTTGACAGAAAATTAACCCAGCAGAAAAAACTATCCAACATATTAATTATAGACTGTGACTTAATTCACAATTAATTTACGATGTAATGACTTTTCAATTCAATAGCATTAGGAAAATAGCGATAAGGTGCTATTTACAGTCAATTAAACAAAAGAAAAGTCGAGATTTACCCGCATTACCCTTATTAATCACATGAATAATGAGCATGTTGTGGAAGTTGAAATTATCAGTTTTATATTCTGGTAACCAACAAGTTTTTCAGAGTAATAATTCAATAAATACGTTATTAAGATTATTGATTTGGTCAGTAAAAAATAATCTATATTGACATAAGGTCTTGCCATGCCTCAATTTGTTCATATTGAGCTAGGATTATTGAAGTGACCAGTATTTTGCAGGGTTATAAAACCGTGAGGGATGCGCTAATGACAACTTCAACATCGAAACACACCGCGCAAGATAAGCGCCTGACTGACGGCCCGGACTGGACATTTGAATTGTTGCAGGTCTATCTGGATCAAATAGACCGGGTAGCAAAACATTACCGGCTCGACACCTATCCCCATCAGATAGAAGTTATCACCTCAGAACAAATGATGGATGCCTATTCAAGTATTGGCATGCCAATTAATTATACCCATTGGTCTTTCGGTAAAAAATTCATCGAAACCGAGCAAAAATATAAACAAGGTCAGCAGGGATTAGCTTACGAAATTGTGATCAATTCCAATCCGTGTATTGCGTATTTGATGGAAGAAAATACCATTACCATGCAAGCCTTGGTCATGGCCCACGCCTGCTATGGCCATAATTCTTTCTTTAAGAATAATTATCTATTTCGGGCCTGGACGGACGCCAGTTCTATTGTGGATTATCTGCTATTTGCTCGTCATTACATCAGTGAATGCGAGGAGCGATACGGAGTAGAAGAAGTCGAGCGGTTGCTGGACTCCTGCCATGCGCTAATGAATTATGGAGTAGACCGCTATAAACGCCCGCAAAAAATATCCTTAATTGAGGAAACCGCCCGCCAGAAAAGCCGTGAGGAATATCTGCAAAGCCAGGTCAACTCATTGTGGAAAACCTTGCCGCGCAAGGACCGGGGGGAAACACCAACCCAAACTTTGCGCTACCCCAGTGAGCCGCAAGAGAATTTACTCTATTTTATGGAGAAAAATGCCCCGTTGCTGGAATCATGGCAGCGGGAAGTGCTGCGCATTGTGCGCAAAGTCAGCCAATATTTTTATCCACAAAAACAAACGCAAGTCATGAATGAGGGCTGGGCCACGTTTTGGCATTACACCATTCTTAACCACCTGTACGATGAAGGTCAGGTCACTGACAGGTTTATGATGGAGTTCTTACATAGCCATACCAATGTGGTCTATCAGCCGCCGTATAACAGCCCTTATTACAACGGCATTAACCCTTATGCCCTTGGGTTTGCTATGTTTCAGGATATCAAGCGCATTTGCCTGTCGCCAACCGAAGAAGACTATTATTGGTTCCCGGATATCGCCGGTAAAGACTGGTTGGATACACTGCACTTTGCCATGCGCGACTTTAAAGACGAGAGCTTCATCAGCCAATTCTTATCACCGAAAGTGATGCGTGACTTCCGCCTATTTACCGTGCTGGACGATGATAAAAATAATTATCTAGAAATTTCGGCCATTCATAATGAAGATGGTTATCGTGCTATCCGAAATGAATTATCTGCTCAATACAACTTGAGTAATCATGAGCCAAATATTCAGGTGTGGAATGTTGATTTACGTGGTGACCGCTCCCTGACACTGCGCTACATCCCCCACGACCGGGCACCATTGGATAAAAGTCGCCAGCAAGTGATGAAACATATCCATCGCTTATGGGGTTTTGATATTCATATGGAACAGTTGAATGATGATGGCAGCATTGAATTGTTAGATAGCACCCCACCGCGAGGCAACAAGCTGTAGTAATCAAGTTGTAGTGATGAATAACATTGCAGACATTAATAAAAAGGGGTTTGAAAAACCCGCAGATTCAGCAGTAAAAACAGGGTGTTGTCATTAACCTCAGGGGCTTAAACAGCCCTTGAGGTTGGTCTGTGTTACCTAGCGGCGAGCTTCGGCCAAATCACTCGGCATGGTGCCCTGCATACTGTGCCAAATAGCACCGCTCTCTTTACCGTAGGCGCGCAGGCATTCTAACACCTGCTCGTGCCCTTTCTCATCACACAGGGTGGACAGCTTGCTATAAAAGGTTAATGCCAGCTTGCGCGCCTCAGGATTTGAGAAATAGTAACGCCCAACCCGGGTATAAAGCCCTTTCAGCCCATTGAGGATCAAACCGTAAATTGGGTTACCTGAGGCAAAAGCCAACCCACGGAAAATGCCGTAATCCAGTGCAGTAAATGCTTCGGAGTTATCATCAACAGTTTGTGCTTGGGCCAGAATTTCTTGGGCTTTTTCCGGATGGTTACGAATAGCCGTCCGCACGAAGATGGTCGCGATATTTGTTCGAACAGCCAGTAAGTTGTCTATCAATTGTGGAACGCTGTCATGGTCAAGCCGTGCCAGTGTTTCCAAAATATTCAGACCGGATGTCTCCCAAAAGTTGTTTACTTTCGTCGGTTTACCATGCTGAATAGTGAGCCAGCCGTCGCGGGCTAGCCGTTGCAGCACTTCGCGCAATGTGGTGCGGGTAACTCCAATCAGCTCTGAAAGCTCACGTTCCGCGGGCAAAATAGTGCCTGGAGGGAAGCGATTATTCCAAATACTTTCAATAATATACTCTTCCGCGAAACCGGCAGGACTTTGCGCCTTTATAACCATATTTTTTGACGTTCCGTAGCGATACATATCAGCAATTTAGTGTGCTCATCATACCAGACGACTGTATTTTGATATAGCTTCTGAGCCGAACAAATGATGAAAGCGGTCATAAAGTTGCAAAAATTGCGCAGATGGAATGATGAGTAGATTATACATATTGCTTTTAGATGAATAACCTAAGGTAAAATGTAACTTTGAGTCGCAATTGCATCATATTAATTATTAAGGAGACTATAAGCCACAATGGATATCACCATTAGACAAGCCGTACTCAGGAATTTCCTTGGCAATTCGCCAGATTGGTACAAACTGGCCATTATAGGGTTCCTCATCATTAACCCGTTGGTGTTCTTCTTTGTCAGCCCTTTCCTCGCGGGCTGGATGCTGGTTGTTGAATTTATCTTTACGTTGGCGATGGCACTAAAATGCTATCCTTTGCAACCTGGTGGGTTACTGGCTATCCAAGCCGTGGCTATCGGCATGACCAGCCCGCACCAAATAGCTGAAGAAATTGCTAATAATCTGGAAGTCCTGTTGCTGTTAGTCTTTATGGTGGCGGGCATCTACTTTATGAAGCAGTTATTACTGTTTGTTTTTACCAAATTGCTGCTGAATATTCGCTCAAAAATCATTCTCTCCTTGGCCTTCTGTATTGCTTCCGCATTTCTTTCCGCATTTCTGGATGCCTTAACCGTTATTGCGGTAGTCATTAGCGTTTCTGTCGGTTTTTATACTATTTATCATCATGTTGCATCCAATCATTCGGACAAAGACATTACCGATGACAGCTGGATTGACAGCCAGGAAAATCGCAAAACACTGGAACAATTCCGCGGTTTTTTGCGCAGCCTAATGATGCATGCTGGCGTGGGCACGGCGCTGGGCGGCGTCATGACGATGGTCGGTGAACCTCAAAATTTGATTATCGCCAAAAGTGCTGGCTGGCATTTTGGTGATTTTTTCCTTCGTATGTTACCCGTGACTTTACCGGTACTGTTTTTCGGCTTATTGGTGTGCGTGTTGGTTGAGCGCTTCAAACTGTTTGGCTATGGCGTTGAACTTCCTGAACGCGTGCGCCAAGTTTTGACCGATTACGACAAACAAAACAGTGCCAAACGCACCCGGCAGGAGAAAGTAAAACTGCTGACTCAAGCACTAATTGGTATCTGGTTGGTATTGGCGCTGGCATTTCATTTAGCTGAAGTGGGCTTGGTGGGGTTATCGGTGATTATTCTCGCCACCTCGCTATGCGGCATCACCAATGAACATGCGCTGGGTAAAGCATTTCAGGAAGCATTGCCTTTTACCGCCCTGCTCACCGTCTTTTTTGCTGTGGTCGCGGTAATTATTGAGCAAAGTTTATTCACGCCAATTATTCAGTTCGTTCTACAAGCATCGCCGTCCGCCCAGCTGTCCTTGTTTTATCTGTTTAACGGCTTACTGTCATCGGTATCAGATAATGTCTTTGTCGGCACGGTCTATATCAATGAAGCGCGCAGTGCATTTGAACATGGCATCATTTCACTGCAACAATTTGAGTTATTGGCCGTTGCCATCAATACCGGGACTAATCTGCCGTCCGTCGCGACCCCCAATGGCCAGGCGGCATTCTTGTTCCTGCTCACCTCGGCACTGGCGCCACTCATTCGCCTCTCGTATGGCCGCATGGTATATATGGCTCTGCCCTATACCATCGTGATGACACTTGTCGGTCTGCTGGGCGTAGAATATTTATTAGTCCCTGCGACCGAATGGATGATGCAAAATGGTTGGATTAGTTTGCCCCATATGGCAACAGGGGTTAGCATCACACACTGATTAGTTGCATTATAGTCTCTGCCAGCACAACACTGTTCCTCACCACGAGGAGCAGTGATTGATTTTTAAGGGAGTATTGGCTGGCAAAACAAACCAATATCTTACCCAAAGCAAAATTTATGCTCAAGGTGGCTTGTCTTACGCGAGAAATAGCTGATTTTTGCCTAATTTTACCTTTGGGTAGCTGGCAGCAATGATGAATTGGTTTACACTGCCGGTACAATTGCTTACTGCATGGAAAATAAAGATATGTTGCAATTTCTTAACCGCTGCTCTAAAGGGCGCGGTGCTTGGTTATTACTTGCCCTGACTGCACTTGTATTAGAATTAATTGCGCTCTATTTTCAACACGTTATGTTGCTTCAACCTTGCGTAATGTGTATTTATGAACGAGCCGCATTATTCGGTATTTTGGGTGCAGCATTACTTGGCTTTATTGCGCCTAAATCACCGTTGCGTTATCTGGCTATTTTCATCTGGATTTACAGCGCCTGGGAAGGGGTTCAGTTAGCCTGGACACATACGATGCTGCAACTGCATCCATCACCTTTTACCACCTGTGATTTCTTTGTCAGCTTCCCTACCTGGTTACCATTGGATAAGTGGTTCCCAGCTATTTTTGTTGCCAGCGGTGATTGCGCAGTCAAACAATGGGAATTCCTGACCTTAGAAATGCCACAATGGTTAGTCGGTATTTTTGCTGTTTTCTTATTGATAGCCGTATTAGTCCTGATAAGTCAATTTGTTAAGCCGAAAAGACGCGATCTGTTTGGCCGATAGTTTTTATACATATCTTTATCTAAAAAAGGCGCCCATTTAATGTGGCGCCTTTTTTATCGACTTTTCGAACCCAATTGCTGCTTATTCGCCGCACAACTTAGAGATAATTAACCCAAACCCATTCGGAAATTATTCTCAGTTATGTTGGTTATTTAACGAATAATTCCGCGCGCCGAGCGGGAGAAAAAAGATTTATAGGCCAGTAATACTTGGCAATTTATAGCCAGAATATCAATTTCATCATTAACATCCGCCACCAGCTTACCGCCATGATAAATAAGCTGATAGGCATTTTGCACCGCTTGCCAATCGCCATTATTTAGCGAATCAGCCCTAACCCCCACCGGCACCGCACGATTTCCTTCGGCAATAACATAAGGCGGCACATCCTGTACCACACAGGCACCGGTATTAATTAATGCATAAGTGCCAATCACACAAAACTGGTGCACCGCACTTGCCGCGCCAATAACGACAAAATCATCAACCGCAACATGCCCGGCCAGTCCTACATTGGTCGCCAATAAACAATGGTTACCAATGATGCAATCATGACCAATATGGACATGACTCATCAGATTATTATCATTACCAATTTGGGTTAGACCGCCCCCTTGAAGGGTGCCGCGATGGATGGTGACATTCTGTTGAATTAAATTGCGGTTACCAATAATAACCCGGGTGTCCTCACCCTTATATTTAAGATCCTGATTAACTTCACCAATAGAGGAAAACTGTCCAATATTATTGTCACATCCAAGCTCAGTAATACCATTAATCACAATATGTGACTTAAGCACTGTGCCAGAACCAATAGTGACTTGAGAACCAATGTAGCAAAAGTGACCAATCTGCACATTCGCACCAATCACCGCCCCCTTCTCAATGATTGCAGAAGCAGAAATTATCGCGGTGTTATCGATCAAGCTATTTAACTCTCCAGGCGGAGGACTCACTTTACAACTTTGTGGGTAACTTCAGCGTCGACTAAGGACTAATCCATCCAATGGTTTAATCAGATTTACAAAAAATGCGGCTGTCACTCAGGTTGGATAACCCATACGCAAAAAACCCCGGTAGCAACCAGGGTTTTAGAATAGGTGCCGGTGCTTTCCCGGCCGTCATGTTATGGTGTAAGCGTTCATCGTACACTCCGACGTTACACAGCCTAAGCATAACTATTGCACAACAGAAAAACACACTGGAAAGCAACCCAATAGGCTTTTCTGTTAAGCATTTACTTAGCAAGATTAATAATTTAACAGCGTTATGACTTTTTATCAAGGTATATTGGAAAATATTTTCCATTGAGGCGCTTTTTGGATTTTTTATTTCTCCGCTGCCGGACACCATAATTTCATATCTATTTGTTATAAAAACAAAAAAGGCCACCCTTAGGTAACCTCATTTCAATCTAATTGATGAAAAGATTAAGCGGTCGTGTGCGTACAAGTATAATGATTAGCTTGCTCGCCATCGACAAGTGCCAGTCGAATTGGCAACCCAGAGATGTTAAGAGAGGCAATAATTGGCTCCTGGCTATCCACCTTCTGGAAGATTAATGACTCGCCCTTACCTTCTGGATTAACCTGTATAAACTTAAACACCGACTTATCGACGATCAGTTGTTGATTCGGGCCATCCAAAACTGCGGTAAGATTATTGCCATCTTTCAATTGGCAATCAAGATTGATTAATGAAGCCCCAGCAGCTTGAACCTGATGTGAAATGCTACCCAAAGTAGCAGAGAGGCCGATGATAACAGCGGCTAATGTTGAAGATTTCATATTTTAAGTTTCTTAGTTAAATTTCGGCGTTAGTATGCCATATTCAGCTTATTAATAGGTATGAGTTATCTAGCCCACTGCGGTTTGTTCAAAATATGGTCTTGCCAATCAATGACTTCGCTCTCGTGCACCGCAATATGACGCACTGTAATTCGCTCACCATGCATGGCTGATTTTGAACCGGTTAATAGCGGATGCCAACTCAGTAAATCACGACCTTCGCCAATTAAACGATAAGCACATGTCGGTGGTAACCAATCAAAGGTCACCAGATTTTCACGAGTTAGCTTTATGCAGTCTTCTTCTAATTCAAAGCGACGTTCATAATTACGGCATTGGCAGGTTTTAATATTGAGCTGATCACAGGCCACATTGGTGAAATAAATTTCGTCCGTGTCCTCATCAATCAATTTATTCAAACAGCATTGACCACATCCGTCGCACAGCGATTCCCATTCGCTATCTGACATCTCAGCGAGTGTTTTTTGTTGCCAAAAAGGAAGTTGTGACATATCGGTATCCGGTGTAGTTAAGTGAGCTGGCAGCTAAATGAGCGGGTGTTTATAGACGTTTTGACTACCAGATGCAAGTTTTGCCGCCTAATCGAAGATAAAGGCGGCCAGGATTTGCTTAGATTATACGGGTGTTTAATGACTTGCCATTGAGCATTATTTTAAGCATATCGCCCGATTTCATCGGCCCGACACCTTGTGGCGTACCGGTCAAAATAATATCCCCCGCGCGTAAGGTAAAGAAACGGCTGATATAACTTATCAATGGAATGATGGGCGTAATCATATCGCGAGTATTACCTTTCTGACGAAGTTCATCATTAATTGTCAGGGATAACTCAACATTCTGCGCATCACCAAATTCGGCAACAGGAATAAAACCAGAGATAGGACAAGAGCCATCAAAGGCCTTGGATTTTTCCCAAGGTTGCCCGGCCTTTTTCAAATTTAACTGTAATTCACGCAAGGTTAAATCCAATGCAACACCATAGCCGGCAATAGCGCGTGCCACTTTATCTTCAGTAGCTTGTTTCAGCGGTGTACCAATCAAAACCGCTAATTCCACCTCATGGTGTACCGCACCAAAATCCTTCGGAATAGAGACCGGTTGGCGAATATCACATAATGCGGTTTCTGGTTTGATAAATAGTACCGGTTCAACTGAGGCCGCGCCCCCCATTTCTTTAATATGCTCGGCATAGTTACTGCCTACGCAAACCACTTTACTTACCGGGAACTCCAGTAAAGCCCCTTGCCAGTCTCTATGTTGATACATACTGCCTCTCTTGAATTCACATCCAGATAAACACCACACCACGGCGATGGCATACAGCGCCTATCAGCCACAGATTTTATTGACTGATACTGTCTGCCATCATACCAATGCTAATAGCAAAATAGTAAGAGCGGTTCCAGTGCATAATGGTACGAAAATTATCATAAACCAAAAATGCCCGCCCTTGCACATCATCGGGGACTATCACCCAGGCACGTAAATCCGGGTTCGCAACATTCATTCCCGCGATAGGTATAACTCCTAACTGCTGCCATTGTCTGACCGTCTTGGCCTGATTGTCTTTCAGCCCCGCCAGTGCAATATTGAACCCTACAGGCAACTGCGCCTCCTGCCCCCAACCAATGCCGGGTTTCCAACCTTCAGTAGACAGATAGTTAGCAGTAGAAGCAAATACATCATCAATATTATTCCAAATATCGATTTTTCCATCACCATCACCATCAGCACCATAGGTCAGGAATGAGCTGGGCATAAACTGACTTTGCCCCATAGCACCGGCCCAAGACCCCTTCAATTGCGGGTCATCCACCTTGCCTTGCTGAATAATCTGCAAGGCAGCGATTAACTCTTTGGTAAAAAAGGCTTCCCGACGGCCTTCAAATGCTAAGGTTGATAAAGCCGAAATCACATCTTCTTTACCTTGAATCTTGCCAAAACCACTCTCCATGCCCCACAGCGCAACAATATAGCGCTCAGGCACACCATAGCGAGCAGTGACTTGAGATAACTGAGGTTGATAGCGTTGATAGATTTCTTTGCCCTGTTCTATTTTGCTCGGGGTTAGGACTTTAGCCAGATAATCATCCAGTGTGACTTTCTTTTCCAACTGGTTGCGGTCAGATTGAATCACCCGGTCGACAAAATGGATATTGGCAAAAGCGAGATTTAATGTCGCGTCACTTATCCCTTTAGCTCGGGCCTGAGCTTTCAACTGTTCAACATATGCGGGAAACAGCGCCGGATCTCGGCCCTGCTGAGATAACGTGGTGGGGGGATGGCTGTTGTTGGTAGAGACTAACCCCATAGTAGTTGTGGGTGTTGAATTTACCTGGGCGGCTGCCGCAGTTTGAGGTTGCATTGGGGCGGCTGAATTCTTATTAGCACATCCCACCGAGACAACTGTCGCCAGTATTACCGCAATCATTGACAATTTCATCGACGCGTTCCTTGATAAAGCATTAACCCGTGAGGAAGCGGGACATTTAATATCAATCGAGTTTACACCACAGCACCCACCTGAAAGATAAGATGGGTGCCATCGCAAAAGCGGTTTTACCGCTACCGCGTGATTAGACTTTGCTCTCGCCCAAATGCATTTTCAGCAAACTTTCCGGTGGCGGTGGAACTTGCAGATAAAAACCTTGATCAACCAGTGCACTCTTCACCTTCTCGATATCTGCTGTTGCTAAACTTTTGCGCTCATTTAATGACAGCAGCATGGCGAATTGTGGTTTACCAAAGCTTGCAAGCAGCTCAGCAGGTACACGCGAAAAATCATCTTTTTTTTCAATATAAAGGTAGGTCTGATCCCGTTTCGGGCTTCTGTAGATAGCACAAAGCATGTTCTGGACTCTGGTTGATAAATTCAAGGATAAAACACATGATTAACTTGAGATTATAACATGCCTGACTCTATCACACGTCCAACAGTTCAAAAGACCTTGATAAAGACTTGATTAGCACAGGGATCAGGATCCAGATATTGATAAGGTTGTTTTTCCTTCTCGCTACGATAGCGCGGGGCATTTTTCTGCTGTTCGCATTTGGTCTGTTTATCAAGTTCACGTTTTGCGGTATCTGCATCTTCCCGTGCTTTTTTCTGATCAAGCTGTCGTTGCCATGAATCAGCGCCAGTCGGTTCCTGACCCAGTGATTTTCTTTTTTCCAAATAGTCGTTGGGGACTTTATTATCTTTAGGAATTTCAGCCTGATAACTAAAGTTAGCCCATAATGTCGCTGGGGTAAACAGGGTAAAAACACAGATAAATGAGAGTTGAATAAAATTCCTTTTCATTGCTATTTTCCTTTAGTTTGCTTAGTAGCGAGCCGCAAATTATAACCAAATGATTATCATTCTCAATATTAAGTAACTAAAGATAGTACTAATTCATACAATTTATAACGGACAAAAAAGACACATCGAGCTAAATCAAACATTATTAATGCTCCCAATTGTCCACATTGACAAAATGCGCAGTGAGATTCTTCCGAAATAATATTGTGAGCTATTTCACTAAGACGATAATAACCGCAATCGGCCAAGCTATTTCATTATCTTAAAAGTGTTAATAATGGTCAGCCATTAGTATAATTTATAAAAATCAACTTCACTCGATAAAAAAACGACCACTTTCGCATGAAATTAACTACTTTTATGGGCGGCAGCCGATGAGTATGTAGCAATAGATATTGTTGAAAAAATACCCAGCGCAATCTACCTGGTGATAATAACCAAATATAGGGTGGTCGGGGCTAGCGAATAAGCGGAAGTTATGCTGTAATTTCTTGCCGGATTGAAGTTATTGCGGCCCTAGGCTTTCAATATATTGATACGGATAGATTTCTTTTTATATTACCTATAACATGCTTAGGAAGATCAGAATATTGTACCCCGAATGATATTCCGGGGATTAAACGCAGCTGAAACTGAGTCAGGATAGATGTCACAATCGCCAATTGAGTTAAAAGGCAGTAGTTTTACCCTATCGGTCGTTCACTTACATGATTCACGACCAGAGGTAATCCGTCAGGCATTACAGGAAAAGGTAGATCAAGCACCTGCTTTCCTGAAAAACGCCCCTGTTGTGATTAACGTTGCAACGTTACCTAACGGTGCTAACTGGAAAGATCTTCAACAGGCTGTCACTTCAGCGGGTCTGCGTATTGTTGGCATTAGTGGTTGTCAGGATGAACGTCAAAAACGTGCAATAGCGCGGGCCGGTCTGCCGTTACTGAGTGAAGGTAAAGGCCAAAAAATGGCCTCTGAACCCGCTATCAGCCCACCAGAAAACGTTCCTACCAAGACACGCATCATCAACACACCTGTCCGTTCCGGCCAACAAATTTATGCCCGTAATTGCGATTTGATTGTTATCAGCAGTGTCAGTGCCGGTGCTGAATTAATTGCCGACGGCAATATTCATGTCTATGGAATGATGCGAGGCCGTGCGCTAGCAGGTGCATCCGGCGATGGTCAATGTCAGATTTTTTGCACGCATCTGGGTGCTGAACTCGTCTCTATCGCGGGGCAGTACTGGTTGAGTGATCAGATCCCACGCGACTATTTTGGTCAAGCTGCGCGTTTGCATCTGCTGGATAACGCATTAACTATACAACCTTTAAATTAAGCCCTTTTGACAAGGAATCCATTTCATGGCACGCATTATTGTTGTTACATCGGGTAAAGGGGGCGTTGGCAAGACCACATCAAGCGCGGCTATCGCTACCGGCTTGGCCCAAAAAGGTAAAAAAACCGTCGTTATTGATTTCGATATCGGACTACGGAACCTAGACTTGATTATGGGATGTGAGCGCCGGGTCGTTTACGATTTTGTTAATGTTATTCAAGGTGACGCCACCTTGAACCAGGCATTAATAAAAGATAAGCGCACAGATAATCTGTATATTCTGCCCGCTTCTCAAACCCGTGACAAAGACGCCCTGACTAAAGAGGGTGTTGAAAAGATTTTAAATGATCTTGGCGACATGAATTTTGAGTTTGTTGTCTGTGACTCTCCGGCCGGTATTGAAAGCGGTGCCTTGATGGCGCTGTATTTTGCTGACGAAGCCGTCATCACAACCAACCCTGAAGTCTCCTCCGTTCGTGACTCAGACCGTATTCTCGGAATACTGTCATCTAAATCACGACGTGCGGAAAATGGCCAAGATCCTATTAAAGAACATCTGCTTTTGACCCGCTACAATCCAGGGCGTGTTAATCGTGGCGACATGCTTAGCATGGAAGATGTCCTTGATATCCTGAGGATCCCATTGGTTGGCGTTATTCCAGAAGACCAATCTGTATTGCGCGCCTCTAACCAAGGCGAGCCTGTGATTCTGGACAAAGAGTCAGATGCTGGTAAAGCTTATGACGATACCGTTGACCGTTTGCTAGGAGAAGAACGTCCCTTCCGCTTCATTGAAGAAGAGAAGAAGGGCTTCCTGAAACGCCTTTTTGGGGGATAAACCATGGCTTTGTTAGACTTTTTTCTGTCCCGCAAAAAACCGACAGCCAATATAGCCAAGGAACGGCTGCAAATTATCGTCGCTGAGCGTCGTCGTGGGGACAGTGAGCCCCATTATTTGCCTGACTTGAAACGCGATATTTTGGCGGTTATTTGTAAATATATCCAGATAGACCCTGAAATGCTGCATGTGCAATTTGAGCAAAAAGGGGATGATATTTCGGTGCTTGAACTCAACGTGACATTACCGGAAACGGAAGAAACGCCTAAATGATTTCTTCGCAATAACTACCCCCTGTAATTAATTACAGGGGGTGATTTTCATATATTAACTGTATAAATACCCAGTTCCACTTCTATTATTAATATATAGCCAGCCCAAAATCTCGTCATTTCTATTTCAGTGCTTCAGAAATTATCGCTGAATTTAAACTGAAAAATTCAGAGCGAAGTCACCTCCCCTCTGAATATTAATTAATACTGTTGTAAAATCTCAGTCAATTCTACTGACAATAAATCACCACGCCAGCCAGTTAATAATTCGGGTTGGGTATCTGTTGATTTCAGTTTCCAATGCCAACTGAGTAATTGATTTATTTGACGGCGCGATGCCAATAACTCACTGCTCAATCCACTGCGTTCACTGACCGATAATATTAGCGCCTTAATATCTTTGAAAACCTTCTTATAACCCGGTTTTTCAATCAAATTGATTACCGGCGGGGGAAGTTGGTCTTCAGGAACAGCATTCCCCTCTGCCACCAGCGCCAATAAAGTGCGCCCATGATAGCGGATTTCCTGCCCACTCAACCCCAAAGAGTCAAGCTCGCCCAGCGAAGTTGGCTGATAGCGGGCGACTTGCCACAGATTTTCTTCTCGCACCACAAAATTCACCGCCAGATCGCGTTCACGCGCTTGGCGCAAACGCCATGCAGCCAGTTTTTGCAAACAGGCCAACTGATGACCACGTAACTGCCAGGCATTTGTTATCTCGCGGTATGCTAACTCTGGATCCAGTGTTTCGCTGCGACGCCGACACAACAAATTGCACTCGTCAATAGCGGCATCCATACGCCCTGCGGCTTCCGTTGCTTCAACTAATTTCGCGGCCAGAGGCAACAGATAAAACACATCTGCTGCTGCGTAATCACACTGTTTTTCACTTAGCGGGCGAGCAATCCAATCGGTGCGAGATTCACTTTTATCTAACTCGACGCCTTCAAACTCATTCACCAACATGGCGAAGCCGCAAGACAGCGAGCGACCAGAGAATGCAGCCAAGACCTGTGTATCAATCATCGGCGTGGGCATTTGGTCAAAAGCATTAAGAAAGACTTCAAGATCTTCACTGCCGGCGTGCAGATACTTCACCACATTCAAATCTTGGATGAGTTCGCGGAAAGGTTGCCACTGCGTGATAGGTAACGGGTCAATCAGTGAAAGTTGTTCACCGTCATACAGTTGAATCAGACCTAACTGCGGATAGTAAGTGCGCGTTCTGACAAACTCTGTATCCAACGCAACATGGGCATGTTTTCGGGCTTGTTCGCAGACCTGCTGCAACGCACTGTCGGTGGTGATCAACTGATAATTCAAAACGTCATTCTCTTGGTCGTTATAACCGTCAATTTTTAGGCGGATATAGTGTATGGCAAACACAACAACGCCGGCGATGACCGGCGTTGATGATGATGATTGGGTGACTCGGTTAAGTTAAGCCGCGCTTTGCTCGCTGGCTCTGGCCTTAGCCTGCTCGTCACGCAGTTCCCTACGTAAAATTTTACCAACATTCGATTTTGGCAATTCGTCACGGAACTCTACTATTTTCGGTACTTTATACCCAGTAAGGTAGCGACGGCAATGGGTTAGCAGCTCTTCCGGGGTTAATGACGCATCTTTTTTCACTACAAACAATTTTACCGTCTCACCGGAGACCTCATTAGGCACTCCAACGGCGGCAGACTCCAGCACTTTCGCGTGTAACGCCACCACATCTTCTATCTCATTGGGGTAAACGTTAAAACCTGAAACCAGAATCATGTCCTTTTTGCGGTCAACAATGCGTAAGAAACCTTGCTCATCGAGTGTCGCGATATCTCCCGTCGCCAACCAGCCGTCATTTAACACTTCATCAGTGGCATCGGGGCGCTGCCAGTAGCCTAACATAACTTGGGGGCCGCGCACCCAAAGTTCACCCGGTTCGCCGAACGCAGTCATAATATTGCCATCATCGTCGACCAACCGCACATCAGTTGAAGGGACGGGCAGGCCAATACTGCCACTGTAGTGCTTCAAATCATAAGGGTTACCAGTGACCAGCGGCGAACATTCGGTCAAACCATAACCTTCAAGTAAGTGCTTGCCAGTTAGTTTCTCCCACCTTTCCGCTACTGCCTTCTGTACTGGCATACCACCGCCAACTGAAAGCCGTAAGGTCGAGAAGTCTAATTTATTAAATTCTTCATTATTTAACAGCGCATTAAATAATGTGTTCACCCCCGTCATCGCTGTGAATGGATAGCGGCTGAGTTCTTTGACCATGCCCGGAATATCACGCGGGTTAGATATTAATAAGCTGCGCCCACCTAACTCAATAAAGAGTAAGCAGTTCATGGTTAAAGCAAAAATATGATAAAGCGGGAGTGCGGTCACCACCAACTCGTGCCCCGGTTGTAGCAATGGCGCATAAGCCGCCTTTGCTTGCTCCAGGTTCGACTGCATATTACGGTGAGTCAGCATCGCCCCTTTAGCCACACCGGTCGTGCCTCCGGTGTATTGCAAAAAGGCCAAATCAGTATTGATAATATCCGGTTTCACATATTGCATCCGGCGGCCTTTCTGCAATACCGTGCGAAACGAAATTGCATCTGGCAAATAATATTTAGGCACCAGCCGCTTGATGTATTTCACCACGAAATTAACCAGCGTTCCTTTGGCGGTTGATAATTGATCACCCATGCGCGTTAAAATGACGTGCTTGACCTGAGTTTTAAAGACGATTTTTTCCAGTGTGTGCGCAAAGTTGGACACAATGACAATCGCAACTGCCCCACTGTCATTTAACTGGTGCTCTAGCTCGCGCGGGGTATACAGCGGATTCACATTCACCACCACCAGACCTGCACGTAAAATACCAAACAAAGCGATAGGATATTGCAAGAGATTTGGCATCATCAATGCCACGCGATCACCTTTTTGTAATCCCAAACCTTGCTGTAAATAGGCGGCGAAGGCACGGCTGCGCTCTTCCAGTTTACGGAAGGTCATAACCTCGCCCATATTGATGAATGCAGGCTGGTCTGCATAACGCAAGGCGGCGTTCTCAAACATTTCCACCAAAGAAGAATAGCGATCCGGGTCTATCTCTGCGGGAACATCTGCCGGATAGCGTTTTAGCCAGACTTTTTCCAAGGTAGCACTCCTGAAATTGTTATTGAACGCCAGAGTTACACTCAAATCCACACCAGAACTTTAACAATATTTTAACTCAGCGTACCAGTTTGCTTTTAAACAATTTTGAGGTTGCGATGCACATCACTATTTTTTGGCTTTGCACCCTAGTATATAGGGTGCAATTTAACGTAAAAAGGGCGCTGTTTTCAGCGCCCTTTCTGTCATTGCCTGCCAGCTTATCGCGCCAACCTGTTACTCGGTAACAATCGTTTGGATCTGTGCCGGGGCGGGATAATACCAGCCTCCCCATCCAGGCCCTGGCCCCCACATTCCGGGGTTGTTATACCCCCAAGGGCCCATAGTTGGCGGCAATAATACTTGCTGTTCAAGATGCCAACGTTTATAGCCCGTGGCATTGATTACCACGAAGTTATACGGCGTTTTACCAATTTTACCGGCTTCCACCCCCACGATTGGCCCGACCACTGTGATAAGGTGCCCACGGAAGTCCACGGGTTCAAGGAAACCATTCACATAGGCGATAACCCGACCTTGTGAAGGGTCACCCAAGATAGGTCTGGCGCCAGAATCCAGCGGAACACTGACAATCTCCAGCCGGGTGCGATGCGGTTCGTTGGTCACATTAACCACGCTGCCACCAAAACGCGCTTCCTGACCAATAAACGCCTGCGGTGCCGTTCTGACCAAGTTAAGATTTTGCTGTGGTGTCGCGGTCGTCCCCTGAATAGCGGGTGGGATTGTGACACAACCGGAAAGAAGCAAAACGCCTAAACCCAGCCAACCACATCTCCATTTGCGATTTCTATTCTGTCCAGATTGAGTGACTGACGTATTTATCGCCATAGCAGGCTACTCCTTATCATTTCATTAGCTGTCCTGATATTTTAGACTCTAATCACGATAATTAGTTACTCACGGCCCGGGAGTTTTTTCCACGTCACTTCATTACGCAGATACACCGGCTCAGCATGTTCCACACTGACCACCTGCCCGTTGGCCCAGGCAGCCAAAGCCAGTGGCAGCATATCTTCTGCCTGCGGCAACATAATTTGCCCATCAACCAACACGACACCGTTGCCGTCAATTAAGTCAGGATAGGTTTGCCAGCCAGTGCCCACCTTGGCCCACTGACCACTTAGCGACTGGGCGTGAACTTGTGCTTGTGCTGGCGTCATAACCGCTTCGGTCGCTTCGCCACGCCAATCCCCTGCGGCATCACGTTCAAACTCGCCCCAATAGACTTCGCCCATGCGCGCATCAATGGCGGCTAACACTCGTGAGGCACCCGTGAGGCGGAATGCACCTTGAGCCATTGTTTGTAAGGTTGAAATGCCCATCATCGGCAAGTCTGCGCCTAATGCCAGCCCCTGACCTATACCAATGCCAATACGGACACCAGTAAAACTACCGGGGCCACGGCCAAAAGCTAAAGCATCGAGTTGTTGCAATGCCAGCCCAGATTCAGCCAGGACTTGCTGCACCATGGGGAGAATTCGTTGGGTGTGTTCCCGTGGGCAAAGTTCAAACAAAGCCCGAACTTCGCCGTTATTCCAGAGTGCGACAGAACAGGCTTCTGTTGCGGTATCGATCGCTAAAATTCGCGTGGACATGCCAACCTCGGCAGGAAAAGAAGATGAATTAATACAGGGCGCGCATAATAGCACACCCCTCCCCGCTTTTCTCTTAATCGCGCTGCTTGAGAAAAGCGATGGCTTTCGCCAAGTCCCGAGTTCGTGGCGCGGGTGGCAGGCTATTGAGGAACATCGCGCCATAAGGGCGCATCACTAATCGGTTATCACAGATAACTAACACACCGCGATCGTCAATATCACGGATCAAACGCCCCACCCCTTGTTTCAGGGTAATAACTGCATCAGGTAATTGCACATCATTAAAAGGGTCACCGCCGCGCAAACGGCAATCTTCAATCCGCGCTTTGAGCAACGGGTCATCAGGTGAGGTAAACGGCAGTTTATCAATAATGACACAAGATAAAGCATCACCACGGACATCCACGCCCTCCCAGAAACTGCTGGTTGCGACCAACAGCGCATTACCCGCCGCGACAAACTGCGCCAACAACTGGCCTTTGCTGGTTTCCCCTTGCACCAACACCGGCAATGTCATGCTGGCGCGGAACTCTTCTGCCAAGCCGCGCATCATCTGATGCGAAGTACACAAGAAGAAACAGCGCCCTTTATTGGCATCAATCAACGGTTTTAACATCACCGCCAATTTGCGTGCCGCGCCGGGCTCATTCGCAGAAGGAAGATTGCGTGGCACACACAGCAAGGCTTGATTGGCATAGTCAAATGGGCTGGGTAACAGCAGTGTTTTGGCGTGGGTCAGCCCCAGCCGCGAGGTAAAATGAGATAATTGATCGTTAACCGATAACGTGGCTGAGGTGAAAATCCAGGTTCCCGGCTTTTCTTCTATCAATTCACGAAAACGGTCAGAAACAGAAAGTGGGGTTAGCGCCAAGACAAAATGGCGTGAGTTACATTCATACCAATAGCTGTAACCCGGCGTGCTGACATCTTTTAGCCGTTTCAGGCGGTTGCGATATACCGTCGCCCGCTCAAAAGCCGCGTCCAACATCGCCGAACGCCCCAAAGAAAGCTTCATCACGTCGTAACATAACTCTAGCGCATCATCGAGTAACAATAGCGCCCGCTGAATCGCTGGCTGCTCCATCACATCGCGCAAATTGCCACGATAACCGGGGTCGCCCAATACTAAACGGAAATCTTGCGTGCTTTGTGTTAGCCGGTCAGCACTTTTTTGCAATTGGGCCGAATCTCGGACTTCAGTCCGATACGCGATAATGATGTCTTTCGCCAAATCCATCAATTGTCTGCTGGTTAATTGCTGGCCAAAATATTGGCTGGCGATATCTGGGATCTGATGGGCTTCGTCGAAAATCATCACATCGGCGGTGGGGATTAATTCTGCAAACCCGCTCTCTTTCACCACCATATCTGCCAAAAAGAGATGATGGTTAACCACCACTACATCAGCATCCATCGCCCGACGACGGGCTTTGACCACGAAGCAATCTTTGTACAGTGGGCAATCGCTACCCAGACAATTATCATTGGTACTGGTGACCAACGGCCAGACAAAGCTATCCTCAGCCACCTGACCACAGGTGCTGATATCACCATCAACAGTTTCTGCCGACCAACCGCGCAGGCGCACTAAATCAACCAAGGTTTCGCTTGCCAGTTCGCCCCCCGCCAGTGATTGCTGTTCCAGTCTTTCCAGACAAAGATAATTTGAGCGCCCTTTTAGCAAAGCCAATTTCCCTTTGTATTTAAGGGCGGTGGCCACCGTAGGCAGGTCACGGGAATAGAGTTGGTCTTGTAACGCTTTGGATCCAGTAGAAATAATCACTTTGCAGTCCGCCCGCAGCGCTGGGGCCAAATACGCAAATGTTTTACCGGTGCCGGTGCCGGCCTCTACCACCAGTTGCTGTTTGGCATCAATGGATTCACTGATTGCCGCAGCCATCTGGCGCTGGGACTCACGAGGATTAAAACCTGTAATGGCCTGCGCTAGCGCGCCGTCTGTTGCAAAATCGTCTGTCACACTTTCTCTTCCGAGTGAAATCAGCGGTGATTATGCCAAGCCTGACGTCCCACGACCACACATTCTCGCCACCAGCTATGCTACTCTTAGGCTGAAAATGACATTGGCCTTCACACCAGGGAGTGAAAATGAGTATTGAGCGAATTAATCCAGAAAAACGTTGGTCAGATGCTGTGGTATACAACGACACTATCTATTACACCAGCGTACCTGAGAATCTGGATGCCGATGCCACGGCGCAAACGGCAAACACATTGGCCGCAATTGATATTATGCTGCATCAGCTCGGTTCAGATAAAAGCCGCATTTTGGATGCCACGATATTTTTAGCCGATAAGTCGGACTTTGCCGCAATGAATGCCGCCTGGGATGCCTGGGTTGTGGAGGGTTGCGCCCCGGTACGTTGTACCGTAGAAGCCAAGCTAATGAATCCGAACTATAAAGTTGAAATCAAAATTATTGCGGCTATTTGATTAGCCGCTAAATTTCCTTGGCTTGTCTCAGACTAATCACAACGTGAATAGGTGGGGAAATGTGCCGAATGGGTCGTAGCGGCGTAAGCCGCCGGAGCGCCCATCGGTGCAGTCGCCCCACCAGACTCCAGATTAGGATAGCTTTATCATCACCATACCAGCCAGTAGCAAAATCAACCCGATCCAGCCTTTATAGTTCAGCCGCTGATTAAACAAAATCCAACCCGCCGCCACGGTAGCGGCAATACCGAACCCGCCCCATAAAGCATAAGCCACTGATAATTCGATACCTTTCACCGCTTGTGCCAGCGCACTGAATGCCCCAAGCACTGACAACAATGATAAAATCCCCAACCATACGCGACGAAAACCATCTGACATTTTCAGTAGGATGTTAGCAATAATTTCTAGAATCACCGCCAAAATCAGAAACGCGATATGATAAAATTCAAGCTGTTGCATGATGCTCACCTGAATTTCGGCTTGGACTGTTCGGTTTCTTTGGCTTACGAGTCCCTGATTTCACTAACAGTATGCCGCCGATCAAAGTCACTAAACCGACAATTTTCAGCGGTGATAAGCTTTCATCAAACCACAACACACTGAAAACAGTAATAATCAGGATGCCAATCCCTTCCCATAAGGCATACGCGACACCCAAAGCCACTTTTTTAACCGCCAGAGCCAGCAAAATGTAAGAGCCGGTTATCATAAAATACATCACGATATGCCCGGTCATCTCGCCACTAACACTGGCGTATTTCATTGATAAGGTGCCAATAATTTCGGCGACTATGGCTAAACCTAAAAATATCCAATAAATCATCATTCTTCTCCTAACACGCATAAACGCACGCTAAGGTCTATTTGTTACGGTTATCCTCACTCGGCACCCCATTCACAGGGAATAGATGTGCGCAGGCCGTAAGAAATAGAAACTCACTTGGCGTATAAACTTTACTTAAAACAGAAGAAGAAAGACGCTATAGCTCGCTGCACCAGTGATGCTCACTGGCCAGAATGGCTGACAGGAAGAGTTGGCAAGTAGAAGGTTTGAAAGTAATTCCATTCATTTTAATCATAATATATCTCTTTTTTTTAGCCACACCCGCTTTAGCCACATTCTTGTTTGCTAAACCCAGTGTGATACGCCTAAAACCCTCATAAAGTTGGAATAATTAACTGTCATATTTTTACCACAGTCAATTTTATAAAGCAAACCATCAATTTGATAAATAGTTTTAAAAAAGAGATTAAAAAATAATAAGTTAGGGATTCTAAAAAAACAAAACCCCTGCATGGCAGAGGTTTAGTCTTTGGCAAAACTGTGCGCTTCTCCCGTCAGTTCAGGGAGTTACCACCTATTAGGCCGTAGCGCCTGCAACAGCTTGTTTTGCTAATTCAGTAATGCGCGCATAGTCACCATTTTCCAGCGCGTCGGCAGGAACCAACCATGAACCGCCGATGCACAACACGCTTTTCAGCGCCAGATAATCGCGGTAGTTGTTAGGTGTAATGCCGCCAGTTGGGCAGAAACGCACTTGAGAGAATGGGCCACCAATAGCTTGTAATGCTTTAACGCCGCCGTTGGCTTCTGCCGGGAAGAATTTAAACTCACGCAGACCATAACTCATGCCCAGCATCAATTCTGAAACGGTGCTTATCCCTGGGATTAATGGGATAGAACCTTCCGTTGCGGCTTTAAGCAGTTCATCAGTCAACCCTGGGCTGATAGCAAATTGTGCACCGGCTTCGACTACTTCTGCCAATTGCTGTGGATTCAGCACAGTACCTGCACCAATAATCGCCTCAGGGACTTCTTTGGCAATGGCACGAATAGCTTCAACAGCACAAGGGGTGCGCAACGTCACTTCTAACACACGAACACCACCCGCAACCAAGGCTTTTGCCAGCGGTACCGCCTGTTCGAGCTTGTTAATCACAATCACCGGGACAACAGGGCCTGCGGTCATGATCTGTTCTGCGCTCGTTTTCCAGCTTTTCATCAGTTGTTATCTCCACTTATGCCGATTGGCATGTACTCACCCGAAGGTGTCAGTTGAAATATGGCAAGCAGAACATCGCAAGGGCTTTCCGCCTACCATAAAGAATCATCATATGAGCCAGCTAACTGCTCTTTATTATTTGTAGATAGCATGAGTACGGGCGTCTTGCCCTCGCTGCCCGCCGACTTCCCTGATGGAGGCGCGCCACCGGCATTTTATTGGGTGGCGCGTGCAACAATTAATCTCTTCGAGTGGGCAATTTACTCGAATTCATTCCAGGAGCGACCATCACGGGTTATCATGGCAACAGATGCCACCGGCCCCCATGTCCCAGACTGATAAGGCTTAGGTGCCTCATTATCAGCAGCCCATGCATCCATAATGGAATCAACCCACTTCCATGCTTCTTCAACCTCGTCACGGCGCACAAACAGCGCCTGAATGCCGCGCATGGTTTCCAGTAACAAACGTTCGTAAGCATCCGCAATATGTTGCTCGTTGAAGGTTTTAGAGAAGCTCAGGTCAAGCTTGGTGGTTTGCAGCCGGTGTTTGTGTTCCAGACCTGGCACTTTATTCAGCACTTCAATTTCAATGCCTTCATCCGGTTGCAGACGAATGGTCAGTTTGTTTTGCGGCAATTGCTGATAGGATTCGCGGAACAAATTCAGCGCAGGGTTTTTAAAGTACACCACCACTTCAGAACATTTGCTCGGCAGACGTTTGCCGGTTCTCAAATAGAACGGCACCCCCGCCCAACGCCAGTCATCAATATCCACACGGATAGAAACGAAGGTTTCAGTATTACTGCTCTTGTTCGCCCCTTCCTCTTCCAGATAGCCCGGCACTTTATGGCCCTGAACAAATCCTGCGGTATATTGGCCGCGTACCGTGGTTTCGCGCACATTCGTGTGGTCAATACGGCGCAGCGAGCGCAGCACTTTTACTTTCTCATCACGGATGCGGTCAGTGCTCAGGTCTGCTGGCGGTGACATAGCAATCATGGTCAGGATTTGCAGCAAATGGTTTTGGATCATATCTCGCATTTGTCCGGCTTGGTCAAAATAGCCCCAACGCCCTTCAATGCCGACCTCTTCAGCCACAGTAATCTGCACATGATCGATAGTGCGATTATCCCAGTTGGAAGCAAACAGTGAGTTAGCAAAGCGCAATGCCAGCAGGTTCAAGACTGTCTCTTTACCGAGGTAGTGGTCGATACGGTAAACCTGACACTCATTAAAATATTCAGCGACTTGATCGTTAATCACCCGCGAGGAAGCCAAATCTTTCCCCAAAGGTTTCTCCATCACCACCCGGCTTGGCTCTTTATTCAGCCCGGCCAGGCCCAACCCTTGGCAAATGGCACCAAAAGTATTAGGTGGCATAGCGAAGTAGTTGATAGTGATGCGGTTTTTTTGATCCAGCATTTTGCCCAATTTGACAAAGTGTTTGCTGTCATTAACGTCTAAATTACAGAAGTCGAGACGGGAACTGAGCTTTTGCCACAATTCATCATCCAGCTTCTCTTTCATAAAGGTATCGAGGGCTTCCTTTACCACGGCTGTGTACGCGTCTTTATCCCAATCGGCACGGCCTACGCCGATAATCCGAGTATCAGGGTGGATGTGACCCGCTTTCTCTAATTGGTAAAGGGAAGGCAACAGTTTCCGGCGAGCCAAGTCTCCCTTAGCGCCGAAAATCACCAGATCACACGCCTGGGCTGCCTGGGCTGTATTAATTACCGCCATGTTATTCTCCTCGTTGCAGGATATTTGTAATTTTCTTACATTACTAATGTACTCTCTTTGACTATAGCCAGTAAACCCAGATAAAAGTGGGTCAAAAAAGGTTAAAAAACACGGTTTAGAGTGGCAGGCCGCGCCAAATCAGGCTGCACAACTTAAAAATGTAATTTTATGACGTTTTTGACAACTATTTACCATTATGAAAATTAGACACAGGTCATATTCTGGTGAAAAAGACTCACTTCCCACCCTATGCCACTGCCAACGGGTTCCAGCTCGTAGTATATTTTCATTAAACCGACATAGATTTCTCCTTTAAATGAAATCGGTAAAACCCATGGGTGACTCTCGTTATATGAATACGCTGGAAAATATCCAAAATAATCTGGACCTCCTGAGCAAATCGGAAAGGAAAGTCGCCGAGGTAATTCTCGCCTCCCCACAAACTGCTATCCATTCCAGTATTGCCACACTCGCCAAAATGGCGAACGTCAGCGAACCCACGGTAAACCGTTTTTGTCGTCGATTAGACACTAAAGGTTTCCCTGATTTTAAACTTCATTTGGCACAAAGTCTGGCAAATGGCACACCTTATGTGAACCGTAATGTTGAAGAGGATGATAGTGTAGCCGCTTACACTGGAAAAATTTTTGAATCGACCATGGCCAGTTTAGACATGGCGAAAAATAATCTCGATATCGCCGCGATTAACCGCGCGGTGGATTTATTGACACAAGCGAAGAAAATTTCGTTCTTCGGCCTTGGGGCCTCTGCTGCCGTGGCCCACGATGCGATGAATAAATTCTTCCGGTTCAATATACCGGTGATTTATTTTGATGACATTGTTATGCAGCGAATGAGCTGTATGAATTCCACTGAAGGTGATGTCGTGGTATTGATATCTCATACTGGGCGTACAAAAAGCCTGGTCGAGCTGGCCCATTTAGCCCGTGAAAACGATGCCACAGTGATTGCCATTACCTCGCGTGATACGCCGCTCGCCAATGAGGCAACATTACCTCTGCTGCTGGATGTGCCAGAAGACACTGATATGTATATGCCGATGGTATCGCGCATTGCCCAATTGACATTAATTGATGTTTTGGCAACAGGGTTTACCCTACGTCGAGGGGCTAAATTCAGGGACAACCTGAAACGGGTTAAAGATGCCTTGAAAGAATCTCGCTTTGATAAAGGCGCTTTATAAGTAAATAATGGCGTAGAATAAATTGTATCAAAAAGTAACCAACCCGTGACCGAAGTCAGTTTGTTTTGTGTTAGCGCATCTTCTGTCACAAAAATTTGACGTATTATTGAAAAATGATGTTTTGGCTTTAGCACTCGTAGAGTCAACAGAGGGTAAATAGCTCGCTTTTGTAATGTTGTCATTGATGCATAAACTGCCCTAAGTTGGCCGTTTTTAACATCGATAGTTTTACATCCGCAAGCGGATAACATAGATAGCACAGTGTTATGATACACATTATGTTGTCATAGATAGGTCGCCGTAAATTTGTAGCAAAGTTACATTTTACTATTGGATTTATTATCCGCTGTTTTAACAACACCATGCTTTATCAGTCAACGGAGTAAAAGATGTCCAGACGGCTAAGAAGGACCAAGATTGTTACTACACTGGGGCCCGCTACTGACCGCGATAATAATCTGGAAAAGATTATTGCTGCGGGTGCTAACGTAGTCCGCCTGAATTTTTCCCATGGTAGCGCTGAAGATCATGAATTACGGGCCAATAAAGTCCGTGAGATTGCCGCCAGATTGGGCCGTCATGTAGCTATTCTTGGCGATTTGCAAGGCCCTAAGATCCGGGTGTCTACTTTTAAGGAAGGAAAAGTATTCCTTAACGTACACGATAAATTTTTGCTGGATGCCAATATGGCCAAAGGCGAAGGTGATAAAGACAAAGTAGGTATCGACTATAAAGGCTTGCCCGCGGATGTCGTGCCCGGTGACATCCTGTTATTGGACGATGGCCGAGTACAACTGAAAGTTATTGAAGTTCAGGGCATGAAAGTGTTTACCGAGGTTACTGTCGGCGGCCCTCTTTCCAATAATAAAGGCATTAATAAGCTCGGTGGTGGTTTGTCAGCCGAAGCATTAACAGAAAAAGACAAAGCCGACATTATCACCGCCGCTAAAATTGGTGTGGACTTCCTGGCCGTGTCTTTCCCACGTACTGGCGAAGATTTGCATTATGCTCGTCGTTTGGCCCGTGATGCGGGTTGTAATGCACAAATTGTGGCAAAAGTTGAACGCGCTGAAGCAGTTGCAACTGACGAAGCCATGGATGATATCATTCTGGCCTCAGATGTAGTGATGGTCGCCCGTGGTGACTTGGGGGTTGAAATTGGTGACCCTGAGCTGGTGGGGATTCAGAAAAAACTGATTCGTCGTGCTCGTCAGCTTAACCGCGCTGTCATCACCGCAACCCAGATGATGGAATCGATGATAACCAATCCAATGCCAACCCGTGCAGAAGTTATGGACGTGGCGAACGCCGTATTGGATGGAACTGACGCCGTGATGTTGTCGGCTGAAACAGCCGCTGGGCAATATCCAGCAGAAACTGTTGCTGCAATGGCGCGTGTTTGCCTGGGTGCTGAAAAAATCCCAAGTATTAATGTCTCTAAGCACCGCCTTGATGTGCAATTCGACAATGTCGAAGAAGCCATTGCCATGTCAACCATGTATGCGGCAAACCACCTGAAAGGCATCACGGCAATTATCGCCATGACTGAATCGGGCCGTACCGCACTGATGATGTCTCGTATCAGCTCTGGTTTACCTATCTTTGCAATGTCACGTCATGATCATACGTTAAACCTGACGGCTATTTATCGTGGTGTTACCCCGGTGTATTGTGACCCACATACTGATGGCGTGCTGGCTGCGACTGAAGCAGTTAATCGCCTGAAAGATAAAGGTTTCTTGGTTTCTGGCGACTTGGTTATTGTCACACAAGGCGACGTGATGGGAACTATTGGTACCACTAACACCAGCCGTATCATCCGCGTTGAGTGATACTGAGTTAAAAACAAAAAGCCCGCTAATCAACAGCGGGCTTTTTTATGTCTAATCGAACACTAGAGATCCTTACGAACATAAGGCTCTATCTCACCTTCTTTGCGGGTTTTCAATAGCTTAAGTATCCAGGTATATTGCTCAGGATTCGGTTTTACCAGCAACTCAACTTCTTCGTTCATGCGGCGGGCAATATACACATCATCGGCATCCGCTAAATCATCCATTGGTGGACGAATATAAATATCAAGGCGATGTTCGCGATAATTATAGACGGGGAACATGGGCACGATAGCCGCACGACACACTTTCATCAACCGCCCCACCGCGGGCAATGTCGCCTTATAGGTCGCAAAGAAATCAACAAACTCACTTTGCTCTGGGCCATAATCTTCATCGGGTAAATAGTATCCCCAAAATCCCTGACGCACTGAACTGATAAATGGCTTAATGCCGCTGTCGCGTGCATGGATACGCCCACCAAACCGCAACCGGGCGCTGTTCCATAAGTAATCAATTAATGGATTGCGCTGATGATGGAACATGCCAGCCACCGGCTTGCCTTGCTCGGCTAATAGCATAGCCGGAATATCAATCGACCAGGCGTGGGGCACCAACAAAATAACATTACGTTCCTGCTGTTGTAGTTGGTCTAAAATATCTAACCCATGCCAATGAACCCGAGTTAACACCTTCTTGGGATCGCGAAAACACAGTTCCGCCATCATCATTAAAGGCTGGGCCGCAGTCGCAAACATTTGATCAATAATATGTTCCCGCTCTGCTTCGGGTAATTCCGGCATACAATAGAGAAGATTAATACGGGCGCGACGACGGGCGCTTTTGGCAAATTTCCCGGCCAAACGGCCAATGCCAGCCAATAATGGGTCACGGAATTTCGGTGGCACATAAGCCAGAGCTGCCATTGCGCCAGTTCCTAGCCATACCCCCCAAAACCGTGGATGTAGGAAAGATTTCTTGAATACCGGAATAAAACCAGCAGCGTCGTTTTTCTCTTTATGCATGGGGGAACTCTTAGAATAGGCCGTGGACTAATAATATTAGTCCCTTAGCTATTGAAATTTCAGGATTATTAGCAACTCACACATCCCGAATCAATTATCTCAGTATTTGATTCGGGATGTGTTTGTTTGCGGTCTACCTGCAAAACCAATAACTTTAGGTATAAACACTCCGATAGTTTGTGGCAACCGGATAACAGTTAATCCAGTTGCAACTGCGGAATGACCTGCTTGGCAATAGCCATATACTCGTTACGATCTTTACCTGTTAACCCTTCGGAACGCGGTAACTTGGCGGTCAGTGGGTTAACCGCTTGCTGGTTCATCCAAAATTCATAATGCAGATGTGGGCCAGTAGAACGGCCAGTGTTACCTGACAGGGCAATACGATCGCCACGTTTAACTTTTTGTCCTGGCTTAACCAGCAGTTTCTTCAAGTGCATATAGCGCGTGGTATATTGGCGACCATGACGAATAGCAACATAATTGCCCGCCGCCCCACTTCGCTTCGCAATGACCACTTCGCCATCACCCACCGCCAGTACAGGTGTACCGACTGGCATAGAGAAATCCACCCCTTTGTGTGGCGCAATGCGCCCAGTCACAGGGTTAAGCCGGCGCGGATTAAAGTTAGACGAAACACGGAATTGTTTTATCGTGGGGAAACGCAAGAAACCACGTGCCAAACCAGACCCTTGGCGATCATAAAACTTCCCGTCATCGGCACGAATCGCATAGTAATCCTTACCACCGGAGCGCATGCGCACCCCCACCAATTGGCTCTGCTCACGGCGACCATCAAGAACCTCGCGGGACATCAAAACTGAAAACTGATCCCCCTTGCGCAATTTGGCGAAATCTAATTGCCATTGAAGTGCTTTGGTCACTGCACGAATCTCAGTATTGGTCAAACCCGCCTTTTTAGCACTGGTGACAAAGCTGCCGTCAAGCCGCCCAGTCAGAACCGAGTTGCTCCACTCACCTTTCTGCAACTCTTTAGTTTCTTTGAAATTATTGCCAACACGATCATAAGTACGGGTTTCACGGCGTGAAACCTCCCATACCATACGTTGCAAATCACCGGTGTCATTAACCGTCCAAGAGATTTGTTGCCCAATCTTCAGGTTACGTAAATCACGGTTTTGGGTTGCTAATAAGGAAACATCTGAGATATCAATACCATATTGAGTAAGAATGCTGCTCAGGGTATCCCCGGTTGAGACAACATACTCATGGACGCCCGGTTCACTGGCATCTTTGGCATCTAATTCGTCTTGCGGAATGTCATCATCAGGAGTGGGCTGATCAATGGGTTCACTGGCTTCCGGCAATAAAATACGGGGCTGACTGGTATCTAATACCACACTTTTCGCAACAGGCTCATGCTCTGAATGATAAACAAAAGGCCGCCAAACAGCGACGGCCAACGTCATTACAGTCAACGACCCCAACATAATGCGGTGAGGTCGAGGGAGATTGCTATACGCCAAGGTGATAGTTCGGACTATCTGCTGCACTTATGAGTATCCTTTTAATCTTTCAGGCAGCTCACGTATTGGTTAGACAACTGAGACATAAAGTCCACATAGCTATCCCTGCCTAATACTATACCGCTCCCCAAGGGGTCCAAGGTGCCAGAACGCACGTTAGTTCCTTTGGCTACAGCATTAATGACGGCTGGCCTGAATTGTGGCTCAGCAAAAACGCATACTGCTTTTTGCTCAACCAGTTGTGTTCGAATTTGATGTAAACGCTGCGCACCAGGTTGTATTTCAGGATTGACTGTAAAATGCCCTAATGGGCTCAAGCCAAAGTGTTTTTCAAAGTAGCCATAGGCATCATGAAAAACGAAGTATCCCTTACCTTGGGCAGGCTTTAACATAGTAGCAATATTTTTTTCATTTTGCGCTAGTTGATCCTCGAATCGGCGCAGGTTTGCATCTAATTTATCCTTATTTTGCGGCATAAGTTCCAATAATCTGTCGTGAATGGCGATTGCAGATTGTTTAGCTATGGTTGGGGACAACCAAATATGCATGTTATATTCGCCATGATGGTGCTCGTCACTGTGATTATCTGTAGCATGATCATGGTCATGCCCTGCGTCTTCCCCTTCATGCTCGTCATGTTCATCACCTTTCATCAATAAAGGTGTGACGCCAGGTAACTGCGCCAAAGCTATCTTTTTATTATCAGCAACTTGCGTTAGTGGTTTCGTTAAGAATGCCTCCATTTCTGGCCCGACCCAAATAACCAGCTCAGCACTACGTAACCGCTGGACATCTGATGGGCGCAGCGCATAATCGTGTGGCGATGCGCCATCGGGCAATAAAACTTCAGTCGGCAGCACACCATCAGCAATGGCGGCGGCGATGAAACCTAACGGACGCACTGATGTAACGACCGCAGCAGAGGCAATATTAAATGGGTTGGCAAATAAAATTACACTCGCCAGCATTGCCCGCTTCAGCCAGTTATTTTTATGTAACATAATACGAATTCTCGACGTTTTGATGGGGAAAGCGTAATATTATAACATTCACTCGGTTCTGCAAACGTAATCATAATGTCTACATTGGTAACTTTAAATAAGATATCCGTCACTTTTGGTAGCCGGCGGGTACTCAATGATATTTCCCTGTCTCTGCGCCCGGGGAGAATCCTTACCCTACTTGGGCCAAATGGTGCTGGCAAATCGACACTGGTTCGTGTGGTGTTGGGGCTGATTGCGCCCACCAGCGGGACACTGGTTCGTGAACCTGGTTTACGTATCGGTTATGTTCCGCAAAAACTCCATCTGGACGCCACTCTGCCACTGACAGTCAGCCGTTTTATGCGGTTAAAACCAGGTGTAAAAAAAGCAGATATCCTGCCCGCCCTGAAACGGGTACATGCTGCTCATCTTTTGGATCAACCGATGCAAAAGTTGTCCGGTGGCGAAAACCAACGCGTACTCTTGGCTCGAGCATTATTAAATCGACCACAATTATTAGTGTTGGATGAGCCAACGCAAGGGGTTGATGTTAATGGGCAATTGGCACTGTATGACTTGATTGAGCAATTGCGTAAAGAATTGGGTTGCGCCGTGCTAATGGTGTCTCATGACTTGCATTTAGTGATGGCTAAAACTGATGAGGTATTGTGCCTTAACCAACATATTTGCTGTTCAGGTGCGCCCGAAGTGGTTTCAACTCATCCGGAGTTTATTGCCATGTTTGGCAATCGCGGCGCCGAGCAATTAGCCGTTTATCGTCATCACCACAATCATCGCCATGATTTGCACGGAAAAATAATTTTGAAAAATAGCGGGAGCCGCGACGCATGATTGAATTATTGCTGCCCGGCTGGTTAGCTGGCGTATTGCTGGCAACTGCAGCCGGCCCGCTGGGATCTTTTGTCGTCTGGCGTCGAATGTCTTATTTTGGCGATACATTGGCCCACGCATCTTTATTGGGGGTAGCATTCGGTTTACTGCTAAATGTAAATCCATTCTATGCTGTTATCGTGATGACCATGGTATTAGCCCTGATACTGGTGTGGTTGGAACGTCGCCCACAACTGGCCGTCGATACCCTGCTGGGGATTATGGCCCACAGCGCATTATCACTGGGTTTAGTGGTGGTTAGCCTAATGCACAATGTGCGGGTTGATTTAATGGCCTACCTGTTTGGCGATCTGCTTTCCGTGACCTTAAGTGATATCTGGCTAATTGCCGCCGGTGTGGTCGTGGTTCTGGGCGTCTTATGCTGGCAATGGCGGGCGCTGTTATCAATGACCATCAGCCCGGAATTAGCCCACGTGGACGGAATTAATCTGGAGCGGGTGCGAATGCTATTGATGCTAGTTACCGCGCTGACCATAGGGCTATCGATGAAATTTGTCGGCGCACTGATTATCACATCACTGCTGATAATCCCTGCCGCCGCCGCGCGCCGTTTTGCCCGAACCCCAGAGCAAATGGCTGGAATCGCTATAGGTATTGGTATTGTTGCCGTGACGGGCGGCTTAACCTTCTCGGCGTTATACGATACGCCTGCGGGGCCTTCCGTGGTACTTTGCGCCGCAGCAATGTTTATCCTGAGCCTGTCACAAAAACCGCGCGGATAATGACTTCCCGATAGGGGTTTATCTCTGTAAGCCCCTAATATTCGCTCTCCCGCACTCTCACCCCACAATAATGCCCTTGTTAGCTATACTTTCAATATCACTCCTACAATCATCAATTCTGATTTTAATATTTTAATTAGTGTGATCAACCACAAATACTGCATCAAGCCAGTGTAATACCCTGCGAATTAACTAAATAAAACGAGCATTATAATATTCGCGCGGAAGGTTTTTAGCTTCTGTATGGACTTTATTGGCTCCTCATTTTCGCAGAACAATGACCCCGTAGAGGCAACCTATCATGGATAGAACCACCCCCACTGGTTTACTTCAGCAACCTAAACCGTTTTTTATGATCTTTTTTGTCGAACTATGGGAGAGATTCGGTTATTACGGTGTTCAGGGGATTCTGGCTGTCTTCTTCGTTACACAACTCGGTTTCTCGCAAGAGCAGGCATTTATTACTTTTGGTGCTTTTGCGGCATTAGTTTATGGTTTGATTTCCATTGGTGGCTACGTCGGTGACCATTTATTAGGCACTAAACGCACCATGGTATTAGGTGCCGTCGTGCTGGCTGCCGGCTATTTTGCTACCGGTTTATCACTGTATCAACCTAACTTAATTTTCTTCGCATTAGGAACCATTGCCGTCGGGAATGGTTTATTTAAAGCCAACCCAGCAAGCTTACTCTCAAAATGTTATCCACCTAAAGATCCACGGCTAGATGGCGCCTTTACCCTGTTTTATATGTCGATAAATATTGGTTCATTACTGTCATTATCATTGGCTCCAGTTATAGCTGAACGCTTCGGTTACACCATTACGTATTACTTGTGTGGCATTGGTTTAATATTTGCGCTACTGGTCTATTTCTGTTGCCGCCATATGGTGCGTAATATCGGTTCTGAGCCAGATGCAAAACCGTTAAATTGGCGCAATTTGTTGTTGGTTTTGGCCGGAAGCTTGGTGATGATTTGTGTCTGCGCTTGGTTGATGAATCATGTCATTATCGCCAACCTGGTACTGATCGTCTTATCGCTGATTGTGGTGTTTATCTTCTTCAAAGAGGCATTAAAACAAGACCAACTGGGTCGCAATAAAATGTTCGTTGCATTTATTCTGATGATTGAAGCCATAGTGTTTTATGTTCTGTATGCACAAATGCCCACCTCACTAAACTTCTTTGCTATCAATAATGTTCACCACGAAATTCTTGGGTTTACTATCAATCCGATTAGTTTCCAGGCATTGAATCCGTTTTGGGTGGTGGTGGCCAGCCCCATTTTAGCTTCACTTTATACCCGTTTGGGCAGTAAAAACCGTGACTTATCCATGCCCGCCAAATTTACTGTCGGCATGTTTTTATGTTCACTGGGCTTTCTGACCGCTGCTGCTGCTGGGATGTGGTTTGCTGATGCTCAAGGTCTGACATCACCTTGGTTTATTGTTCTGGTTTACTTATTCCAGAGCCTGGGGGAATTGATGATCAGTGCGTTGGGTTTAGCGATGGTGGCCGCATTAGTCCCGCAATATCTGATGGGATTTATTCTGGGCATGTGGTTCCTGACCCAAGCGGCATCCTTCCTGATTGGTGGCTATGTCGCAACTTTTACTGCAACCCCCGAAGGAATGACTGACCCACTCGAGACATTACCTATTTACACTGATGTTTTTGGTAAAATCGGTATGGTCACACTGGTTATCGCCTTGGTTATGGCACTACTTATTCCATGGCTCAATAGAATGATTAATACACCAGTGACTGAGAAAATCACGAGCTGAAAATAAGTATCATTAGGGCTGAAACAGATTCAGCCCTATACCAAACAGGTTTACTCTTCGCGAGTAATACCAAAATGTTTATACGCATGGTTAGTGGCAATACGCCCACGAGGTGTCCGCTGAATAAATCCTTGTTGGATTAAATAGGGCTCCAACACATCTTCGATGGTTTCTCGTTCTTCACCAATAGCAGCAGCCAGATTATCCAGGCCCACCGGGCCGCCCATAAACTTATCGATCACCGCCAGCAACAGTTTGCGGTCCATAAAATCGAACCCTTCCGCATCAACATTCAGCATATCCAGTGCTTTCATCGCCACATCTCCGTTAATAGCACCGTCTGCTCTGACTTCTGCAAAGTCTCGGACACGGCGCAACAAACGGTTAGTTATCCGAGGAGTTCCCCTAGAACGACGCGCCAACTGGTGTGCCCCTTCCGGTGTTAACTCCAGCCCCAGACACTTGGCGCTACGCGAAACAATATGTTCTAAATCAGCCACTTGATAAAACTCTAGCCGCTGCACAATACCAAATCGGTCACGTAACGGCGAGGTCAACGACCCCGCACGAGTCGTCGCGCCAATCAGGGTAAAGGGGGGCAAATCAAGTTTGATGGAACGCGCAGCCGGGCCTTCGCCAATCATGATATCTAGTTGATAGTCCTCCATTGCCGGATACAGAATCTCTTCTACAACTGGCGATAAGCGGTGGATTTCATCAATAAATAAGACATCGTGTGGCTCCAGGTTGGTGAGCATGGCAGCCAAATCACCGGCCTTTTCCAACACTGGGCCAGAAGTCGTTCGCAGATTCACCCCCATCTCATTGGCGACAATATTTGCGAGCGTCGTTTTACCCAATCCCGGCGGGCCAAATATCAACACATGATCCAGTGCATCGCCGCGCTGTTTAGCCGCCTGAATAAAGATTTCCATTTGCTCACGGACATGGGGCTGCCCGACATATTCTGCCAACATTTTCGGACGGATAGCCCGATCAATACTTTCTTCATCACTGATAACACCCGCAGAAATCAGGCGGTCTGCTTCAATCATCCTTAGCCCCTTTATACCCTTCGTACTTGAAACCGCAGGGGTGTTAGCTGCCTGCTACGCCCAAGACAATAGGTATGATACTCGTTATAACGCAGCGCGCAGAGCATCACGAATGAGGGTTTCACAATCTGCTCCCGGTTTCGCTATTTTGCCCACCAGTCGGCTAGCTTCTTGTGGTTTATAGCCTAACGCCACCAGCGCAGAGGCGGCTTCTGCTTCGATATCCGCATCTGAGGTCTTTGCTGCACTGGCAGGTAGTTGAATATCACCAGTATTATTGAACAAGTCACCGTTAAGGCCTTTAAAGCGGTCTTTCATTTCAACCACCAACCGCTCTGCGGTTTTCTTGCCCACACCCGGTAATTTTATCAATGTGGTGATATCTTCGCGCTCTACCGCGGCCACAAACTGCTGTGCGGACATGCCGGAGAGAATGGCCAATGCCAGTTTTGGGCCAACACCGTTAACTTTGATCAATTCACGAAACAGCGCACGTTCTTGCTTATCATTGAATCCGTACAGCAGTTGGGCATCTTCGCGCACCACAAACTGGGTAAAGATAATCGCTTCCTGCCCCAGTTCGGGCAGTTCATAAAAACAGGTCATCGGCAATTGGACTTCATAGCCAACGCCATTGGTTTCCAGCAGCACCAGCGGTGGCTGTTTTTCCAGAATAATACCTCTGAGGCGCCCTATCACGTTGACTCTCTCCTCGTTTTATCCACATTAGGATATAGACATAGTACCCGTTTATAGCATAAAAAAAGCTGGATGGATATCCAGTTAACGCGGTTAGTGAAGTTGTTTGGAGGGGAAATGTGACGAATGGGCCGTAATGGCACAAGCCGCCAGAGTCGTCATCTGTGCCGTCGCCCCGACTGATTCGGAACCTGTTAACACCGGTTTGTCATCAGTCGCCCGCCCTCTGCGATTAATTTACCTTTTATTGCCCTAGTGTACCTTAGTGCGCCTTGGTGCAAAATTAACGCAAGCGACCACGCGCCATAACCAACTGGCTATTACCTAATCGCACCGTATTTTGACTAAGATGGCAATGCGTAATCGCAATAGCCAAGGCATCGGCGGCATCCGCTTGAGGATTCGCAGGTAACTTCAACAATGAACGCACCATATGTTGAACCTGACTTTTTTCAGCCGCTCCTGTTCCTACGACAGTCTGTTTAACCTGACGAGCGGCGTATTCGGAAACTGGCAAATTCAGATTTACCGCAGCAACAATTGCGGCACCCCGTGCCTGCCCCAGTTTTAAGGCTGAATCCGGGTTTTTCGCCATAAAGACTTGCTCGATTGCAAAAAAATCGGGCTGAAACTGGGTGATAATTTCCGTCACACCGGCATAAATTAACTTCAGGCGCGTTGGCATATCGTCAACGACAGTACGGATACAACCGCTGCCCAGATAGGTAAGTTGACGACCTTGCTGGTGGATAACGCCATATCCGGTGACACGCGAACCGGGGTCGATACCTAATACGATCGCCATACCCGCTATTACCTTTTTACTTCAAAAGCCCTGGCCACCAATGCGGCCAGAGTGGATTGCAGATACCCTAAAAGAGTCAGATAAATATGTGATGACTTACAGCGTTGCTGCCACTTCATCAGAGATTTCACCATTATGGTAAACCTCTTGCACATCATCAGAATCTTCTAACATATCAATCAAGCGCAGCAGTTTTGGTGCAGTTTCTGCATCCAGATCCGCTTTGGTTGATGGAATGAGAGCAACTTCAGCGCCTTCTGCCACCAAACCAGTAGCATCCAGTGCATCTTTCACGGCTCCCAGAGATTCCCAGGCAGTAAACACGTCAATAGCACCGTCGTCGTAGACCACGATATCATCGGCACCTGCTTCCAACGCCGCATCCATCACCGCATCTTCTTCCAAGCCAGGTGCATAAGAAATAACGCCTTTTTTGGTGAACAGATACGAAACAGAGCCATCAGTTCCCAGATTACCGCCCGTTTTGGTAAATGCATGACGAACTTCAGATACAGTACGGTTACGATTATCACTTAGGCATTCGACCATCACGGCAGTGCCGCCTGGACCATAGCCTTCATAGATGATTGTTTCCATATTGTTATCTTCATCACCACCAACACCACGAGCAATAGCGCGGTTTAGGGTATCGCGAGTCATGTTATTCGACAGCGCTTTATCGATAGCCGCACGCAGACGTGGGTTGGCCCCCGGATCACCGCCACCCAAACGGGCTGCGGTCACCAATTCACGGATGATTTTAGTAAAAATCTTACCGCGCTTGGCATCCTGTGCTGCTTTGCGGTGTTTTGTGTTGGCCCATTTACTATGACCTGCCATAAGAATCTCCAAAATAGTCTAATTAGACTGAATAAATAACAAATTCTTCAATCGCTTGCTGATTACTCCAGGACTTAGTTAATGCTGCGGCATCCGCAGCATCTACCCACTGGTAAGCAAGATGTTCAGTCAACACCACGTCCCGCTCTTCGGGTAACGCCAAACAGAACCAATGTTCTTTGTTGTGCGTTACGCCCGGCGCATAACGATGGCGAAAATGAACAAAGATTTCAAAGTCCACACAGCGCTGGCAGTCAAGTAACACCAGATTTTCACCCAGTATGTCAATGCCGACCTCTTCCTTTACTTCACGCTGTGCGGTTTGCAACGGGCTTTCTCCCTCTTCCAGACTGCCAGTCACCGACTGCCAAAAATCAGGGTCATCACGCCGTTGCAACATCAGCACCCGACCACTTTTTCTGGCGTAGATAACCGCCAGTATCGATTCGGGGCGTTTATAATTCATTACTGATTCTCTGCTTCCGCGCCATCAGTTGCTGCTTTCTTTGCCACAACGCTGATAGACAATTCTTGCAAAGATGCAGGGTTAGCAAAACTTGGGGCGTCAGTCATCAGACAAGCGGCGGCCGTGGTTTTCGGGAAAGCAATTACATCACGGATGTTATCAGTGCCGGTCAGCAACATAACCAGGCGATCCAGACCAAAAGCCAAGCCCGCGTGTGGCGGTGTGCCGTATTTCAATGCATCCAGCAGGAAGCCAAATTTCTCACGCTGTTCGTGCTCATTAATACCCAGAATACCAAACACTTGCTGCTGCATCTCAGTGCGGTGAATACGCACTGAACCGCCGCCCACTTCGTAGCCGTTGATGACCATATCGTAAGCATTGGCGATAGCGGTAGTTGGTGCTGCGGCCAACTGTTCCGGGCTCATATCTTTAGGCGCAGTGAACGGATGGTGCATAGCCGTCAGGCCACCTTCGCTGTCATCTTCAAACATCGGGAAGTCGACAACCCACAGTGGTGCCCATGTACCCAACTGAGTCAGTTGCAGGTCACGGCCCACTTTCAGACGCAGTGCGCCCATCGCGTCGGTGACGATTTTGTAGCTATCAGCACCAAAGAACAGGATATCGCCACTTTCTGCCTGAGTGCGGGTCAAAATAGCGTCCAGCACCTCTGCACTGAGGAATTTTGCGATTGGGCTTTGCACGCCCTCCATACCCGCAGCACGGTCATTCACTTTCAACCATGCCAAACCTTTAGCACCATAGATGCTGACAAACTGACCGTATTCGTCAATTATTTTACGGGTCAGCTGTGCGCCACCCGGGACACGCAAGGCGGCAACTCGGCCTTTGGCATCATTAGCGGGGCCAGAAAAGACTTTAAACTCAACATCTTTGACCAGATCCGCAACATCTACCAGTTCCAGCGGGTTGCGCAAATCTGGTTTATCGGAACCGTAGCGACGCATAGCTTCAGCAAACGTCATTACCGGGAAATCACCCAGATCAATGCCTTTGGTTTCCTGCCATAATTCGCGCACCAGTTTCTCCATCACTTCACGCACTTGATCGGCGGTCATGAAAGAGGTTTCAACATCGATTTGAGTAAATTCTGGTTGGCGGTCAGCACGTAAATCTTCATCACGGAAGCATTTTACAATCTGATAGTAGCGGTCAAAACCAGACATCATCAGCAATTGTTTAAACAGCTGCGGTGACTGTGGCAATGCATAAAACTTGCCTTTATGTACGCGGCTTGGTACCAGGTAATCACGCGCACCTTCAGGGGTCGCTTTGGTCAGCATTGGCGTTTCAATATCAAGGAAACCGTGGCTGTCCATAAAGCGGCGTACAAAGCTGGTAATTTTGGCGCGGGTTTTCAGACGGTCGGCCATTTCAGGGCGACGCAGATCCAGATAGCGATATTTCAGGCGCTGCTCTTCGCTGTTGGTCTGATTAGAATCCAGAGGCAATGGTTCAGAACGGTTGATAATATTCAACGTGTTAGCAAAGATTTCTACTTCACCGGTCGACATATCTTTATTAATTTGGCTATCAGGACGTGCGCGCACAGTCCCCGTAATCTGAATACAGAACTCATTGCGCAGCTCAGAAGCTTGTTCATAAGCGGCTTTATGGTCTGGATCGAAGAAGACCTGAACGATACCTTCGCGATCGCGCATATCAATAAAAATCAGGCCACCTAAGTCACGACGACGGTTAACCCAGCCACAAAGTGTCACTTCTTGACCCACATGGGACAGGTTCAACTGCCCGCAATATTCAGTACGCATACAATATCCTTTTACTCAGCCGATGCCGCACGCGCTATGCACTGTCCGTGCGGCTGTTTTCTGATAAACCCTTACTTGAGTCTCAGCTACTATTGTCTGGTTTACTCTTACCCGCGTTGAAATCTATCGCGTACCTATTCGTACTTTGCCGTGTTTTGCCATGATAAGCAGATCGCAGCGATAAATTTCGATAACGCCAGTTGATGACACGCAGGACATTACGTCAGTGGCGCGTCAGAAAAATTCTGCAATTACTCGAATTGAGGGTTGCAAGCGCTACACGCTCTATTTTATCCAAAAAAAGTCCAACAGCGGCAGCGATATTTTGGATTAAAGAGTGTGGAAAAAAGGGGGCCATTATAAAGGAAATTCGTCGCATAGATAAGAGCGAACGCACAGCTCAGGTATGACAAAATCCCTTTCCGTGATGTTTTAACACATCATTTAACAAATTTATCCCCCCACGGGGACTACCCAGTAACATATGTTGGCATAAACTGGTCAGCAGCTTAACCCTTTCGTTCCAGTTTTCTCATATGATATTGAGGCACAACATCATGAAACTTGATGCAAAAACCACCGCTCTGGTACTGATTGATTTGCAGCAAGGGATTCTCCCCTATGCTAAAAGCCCTTACAGTGCCGAGCAGGTTATCGCAACCAACGCACGTCTGGCAGCCGCCTTCCGCCAGCTTGCCGCCCCCGTGGTTTTCGTGCGTGTAGGGTGGTCTGATACATTCGCCGAGGCACTTAAACAACCCGTTGACCAGCCAAGCCCCCCACCTGCGGACGGTTTGCCTGATTCCTGGTGGACGTTCCCTGAGCAACTGGCCGTAACAGATCAAGATATTAAAGTGGTAAAACATCAGTGGGGTGCTTTTTACGGTACGGATTTAGATTTGCAACTGCGTCGGCGCGGTATTAAAACCATCGTATTGGCCGGAATTTCCACTAATATTGGTGTCGAGTCCACAGCCCGCGCAGCATGGGAACACGGTTATGAGTTAGTGATTGCCGAAGATGGTTGCAGCACGGGCAGCACCGAAATGCAGCAATTCGCGGTCAAAAATATCTTCCCAAGGATATCCCGCGTGCGCAGCAGTGCCGAAATTATTGCCGCACTGGCCGAGTGACCATCAATCCGGCAAAGTAAATACCGCCAACAACGCCTTGCATCAAAAACTGTATTTACCCAAATTAGTTGGTTTTACAGCCAGGCGGCAAAATGAGTAAATCCCGATGAGCTGACATAAGTCAGTGATTCGGGTGAGTGAATGCAGCCAACAACGCTGTAGAGCCAAATAAGAAGGGAAAATAAGAAGGGAAAACATGTATATAGGACTGCCGCAGTGGCAACACCCAACCTGGAACCGGCTGGGTATCAAGGACTTGGCTGACTATAGCCGCTACTTTAGTTGTGTTGAAGGCAATACGACTTTTTATGCATTACCTCGGCTGGAAATCGTGCAGCGCTGGCGCGATATGACTCCCGACAGCTTCCGTTTCTGTTTTAAATTCCCATCCACTATTAGCCATCAGGCGGCTTTGCGTGACATTGATCAAGAGCTTCAGGCTTTTTATCAATGTTTGTCTCCGTTGCATTCGCGTATTGGTCAATTATGGTTACAGTTACCTGCCGCTTTCGGGCCCAATGAACTCAACCGGTTATGGCAATTTATTGATAAACTGCCGGCGGGATTCAATTATGGCGTAGAAGTCCGCCACCCGGCGTTTTTTGCTAAAGGGCCAGAGGAGTTAGCCCTCAATCAGGGCTTACATCAGCGCTCGGTGAATCGCGTGGTATTGGATAGCCGCCCTATTCATGCGGCCAAACCACTCACTGCGGCAGTTCGAGACGCACAAAGTAAAAAACCGCGCCTGCCCGTGCATGCTATTGTCACCGGTGGGCAACCTTTGGTGCGTTTTATTGGTGGCGACCAGTTGGATGATAATTTAGCGCTGTTCTCGCCCTGGCTCCAAAAATTGCCATTATGGGAACAGCAATACCAACCTTATGTTTTCATTCACACGCCAGATAACAGCGACTCCCCACAACAGGCACAAAAAATCTGGCAACAATTAGCCACGCACATTGTCACCCTTCCTCCACCACCCGACTGGCCAGAGCAAGAAACACTGTTTTAATGATGTCTGGGTGTTTTTTGTACTAATACGGCGAGGTTGGCCAAGATATATCAGCCGTAATTCGCAACCTTATCTTTCTAAACACTAAACTGAATATCAAGAAATGAACTTCCACGCTTTTTTCTAGCGACAGTGAACCAGTAGGCGGTTATCATTATTCAGCCAGTCTATGGTTGGGCAATGGAGTTGAAAATGGTTAGCTCGCTTTATGTCGTGTTGGGCGCACTGTTATTGATCAAGCTTTCATTTGATGTAGTTAAATTGAGAAATCAGTATCGAGTCGCTTATGGCGACGGCGGTTTTTATGAATTACAAACCGCCATCCGCGTACATGGCAATGCCGTAGAATATATTCCTATTGCTGTCATTTTGCTCATTATGATGGAAATGAACGGTGCTGAAACCTGGATGATCCATATTTGTGGATTAATGCTAATAGTGGGCCGTCTGCTGCACTATTATGGTTTACGTCATCGCGAAATTCGCTGGCGTCGCTCTGGGATGAGTGCTACCTATGTTTCTTTAATATTGATGGTTATTGCTAATATTTATTATTTGCCTTGGGATCAGATTTTCAGTCTGACCTAATAAACCTTTCTTTATCTTACCTGGCTGGTGGTGAAAACCACATTGTCGGAACAGAGTGAGTCCAGGCGGCTTATTGCCGCCTTCATGCCAGTCCTCACCTCTCTGGCTATAAACCCTCGTTTTAGCGCGCTAATCTGTGTGATTTTCTGTTATAATACGCGCCTTTAATTTCTTGTTAATGCCAATGACAGTCATGCCAAATCGCGACACTCAATCTCAAAACGATGCACCGCGCCACCCGTCTGGGGCAACCGAGCCACAGCGTGATAGCCTGTTTGCCGCCCCTATTGCCAAGTTAGGTGATTGGACTTTCGACGAAAAAGTTGCTGAAGTCTTCCCGGATATGATCCAGCGATCGGTGCCCGGTTATTCCAACATTATTTCGATGATAGGCATGCTGGCAGAGCGTTTTGTGCAACCCAATAGCCAGATTTATGATCTCGGCTGTTCACTGGGTGCGGCTACACTGTCAATGCGCCGTAATATTAAAGCCGAAGGTTGCAAAATCATTGCGGTAGATAATTCACCGGCAATGGTTGAACGCTGCCGACGTCATATCGATGCCTTTCGGGCAGACACCCCGGTCGAAGTGGTGGAGTCCGATATTCTGGATATCCAGCTGGAAAATGCCTCGATGGTGGTGCTTAACTTCACTTTGCAATTCCTTGAGCCAGCAGACCGCCAGCGGCTGCTCAATCAGGTGTATCAAGGGCTGCGGCCCGGTGGCGCTTTAGTGTTATCCGAGAAATTCAATTTTGAAGATAACGATATCGGCGAACTGCTGTTCAATATGCACCTCGATTTTAAGCGCGCCAATGGGTACAGCGAACTGGAAATCAGCCAAAAGCGCAGCATGCTAGAGAACGTCATGTTGACCGATTCCGTGGAAACCCATAAAAACCGTCTTCATCAGGCCGGTTTCGAACATGCTGAAGTTTGGTTCCAATGTTTTAATTTTGGTTCGTTAATTGCCCTAAAAGCGGGAGAGGCTCAATGATTGAATTTGGCGATTTTTACCGACTGATAGCCAAAGGCCCATTAAGCCCGTGGCTCGATACCCTGCCCGCTCAGCTCAGTGCCTGGCAGCGCGAATCATTGCACGGTAAATTTAAAACTTGGTTTAATGCCGTCGAGCATTTGCCCGCCCTCACCCCGACGTCACTTGATTTACTTCATGGCGTGCGCGCAGAAATGTCCCCCCCAATCTCTGCCGGCCAGCGCGAAGGTATGGAAAATATGCTGCGCGCCCTAATGCCCTGGCGCAAAGGCCCTTTTTCATTGTATGGGCTGGATATTGATACCGAATGGCGATCTGATTGGAAATGGCAGCGGGTATTGCCGCATATCAGCCCGCTGGCGGGGCGCACTATTCTGGATGTCGGCTGTGGCAGCGGGTATCACTTATGGCGCATGGTCGGCGAAGGTGCCCATCTGGCGGTGGGTATCGACCCCATGCAACTGTTTTTATGCCAGTTTGAAGCCATTCGTAAGCTGCTAGGGGGCTGTCAACGCGCCCACGTATTGCCGCTGGGTATTGAGCAACTGCCAGAATTAGCCGCCTTTGATACTGTTTTTTCAATGGGCGTGCTGTATCACCGTCGCTCGCCTCTCGACCATCTCTATCAGCTGAAAAATCAGTTGGTTAGTGAAGGTGAATTGGTGCTTGAGACGCTAGTGGTTGAAGGCGATAGCCAGCAGGTATTGGTGCCAGGTGAACGTTATGCTCAGATGCGCAATGTCTACTTTATTCCGTCAGCCAGCGCCTTGAAATCCTGGCTGGAGAAATGCGGTTTTGTCGATGTCAGAATAGCCGATATGGCCGTGACCACCACCGAAGAACAGCGCCGCACCGACTGGATGACCAGCGAGTCATTAGCTGAATTCCTCGACCCCCATGATCCGAGTAAAACAGTGGAAGGGTATCCGGCCCCACTGCGCGCCGTATTAATTGCTCGGAAACCATAATAAAAAACCCCGGACTGAGTGCCGGGGTCATACTCACAACACGGCCATAAATCTATGCAGATTGTGGCAATTGAGTCGCGATACTTAAACAACTTTTCATCGCTTCAACCACATCAGCATCCACACAATAGTGTGAAAACTCATCAACATCACTGTTGGCGCACATGGTGACACCCGCTTTGCGATACTTCATGGTTGACGGCACGTTACGCCCCGCCGAACTGTGCAGTTCGCGGATCCCAGCATCTATAAATTTTTGTATATTCGCCAAGCGAACACCCGCACCGGCCATAATTACCGGCCCTTTATCCTGGGTTGCAGCCACTAAATCTTTCAACAATGCCAAACCTAACTCGGCATTTTTCTGTTGCCCGGAGGTTAAAATCCGCGCCACGCCCAGACTGGTTAATTGCTGTAGCGCAATCATGGGGTTCTGGCACATATCAAATGCACGGTGGAAGGTAACCGCCATATCGCCGCTGACCGCCATGATTTCCCGCATCCGCAGCATATCAATATGACCGCCATCATCCAGTACCCCAACCACTACGCCTGCAAAACCCATATCCCGGATGCGGGCAACATCATTTTTAATGATGTCGAAGTCATTGTGACTGTAACAAAAATCACCACCACGAGGCCGCACAATGGGATGAACAGGAATAGTGACTTTCTCTCTGGCTTGCATTAATGCACCAATGCTCGGTGTTAAGCCCCCTTCGGACTGACCGCAGCATAATTCAATCCGGTCGGCTCCTGCCTTTTCTGCTACCAGCGCACAATCAACACTGTAACAACAAATTTCCAATATCGTCATTATCTCCCCCGCTTGATGGATGCCACTGCAATAGTACATATATCCTTGTTATTTATATGCATATTAATTAATGAAAAGTAATCATGCTGACAAATAAATAGGATGCTAAATATACTTCTCAAATTAAAATAAAAGTGAATCACGCATGCTGAGACATTCACTATGGCACTCATTTTGACTCTATGAGTAGATGTCAGTCACAGTGATAACCATAAGTGATAGTCGGCATTGAAATAAATAACCCAAATATGTTAGGCATTGCGCTCGCTATCAACTATCTGTCGCAAAGTATAGGGGTGAAATTTAATGGTTATCTCGCCATCACTTACCGCCAGCGTTGGATTAGCCAGCCGCTCATGCTCTCCCTGCGGGGAACTAAACTTGGTATAGAATCCCTCTGGCAATGTAGCGGGTAATAAGGCTTGAGCACGTAAGTGCAGGGTTTCTGGGTCTCCGGGCAACACCAATTCAATATGTTCCCAGCCTTCATGAGGGTAATGTGTTTTTCCCGGAAACGGCAATTCAACACAATCAATATGCCAAGGGCCAATAGTGAGCGGTTGCGCTAAATCAAACAGGCAGATAGGTCGCCCATTAATCTGTGATTCGGACATCAAATTACCGCACTGCTGCCACCCCCGACGCCAGCGCTGCGCCGTTTCAGTTTGATGGCAACGTAATGAAATATGATCAGCACTGAATTGCGTCAAATCCAATTTTAATTTAGCGGCAAAAATAACCAATTTCTGTTCAAAGCGCGGCAAGTCAGTTAATAAATCCCGTAATTCTGCAATATTACTCAGGCTGCTCATCTCATTTTCCTTATATATGTGAGGCGGGCATAATCTACAGTTATTAGCACTAATCAGCCATATTTAATCTGACGCTATTATGGTGTCGCGTTTAACATTGCTAATAAAATCGCCAGTTGGGTTTTACCCGCAAGAGATTAGCAGCAACCGCAGGCCCAATGCTGACGCCGAGGGTCAAATATGATATAAATCCTGCCATATTGTGACTAACGCTCAGCCAGAGCATCTCACTGCTTATGCGGTGTCAGTTTTGGTTCCGTTTGAATTAACTGGCACAGAAATGCGTTTGTACGTCATTTAAGTGTCTTTCGTGCGTAATTAAGGTAACCCGGTGAATATTCAGGCTCTTCTCTCAGATAAAGTCAGCCAGGCGCTGATTGCAGCAGGTGCTCCAGCAGGTAGCGAAGCTCAAGTTCGCCAATCTGCCAAAGCTCAATTTGGCGATTATCAAGCTAACGGCGTGATGGCCGTTGCCAAAAAACTTGGCATGCAGCCCCGACAACTGGCAGAAAAAGTCATTGAACTGCTCGACCTTGACGGCATTGCCAGCAACGTTGAGATTGCCGGCCCCGGTTTTATCAATATTTTCCTTGACCGCCAATGGGTTGCCAGCAAAGTAGAACAAGCATTGACGGCCCCAAAACTGGGGGTTGCTCCCGTTGAACCACAAACTATTGTGGTGGATTACTCCGCCCCTAATGTGGCCAAGCAGATGCACGTCGGTCACCTGCGCTCAACTATCATTGGTGATGCCGCAGTACGGACGTTAGAGTTCTTAGGCCACAATGTTATCCGCGCCAACCACGTCGGTGACTGGGGTACCCAGTTTGGTATGCTGATTGCCTATTTGGAAAAGATGCAAAACGAAAACGCCAGCGACATGGGGTTATCTGATTTAGAGCTTTTCTATCAGCAAGCCAAGAAAACCTATGACGAAGATGAAGAGTTCGCACAGCGTGCCCGTGCTTATGTGGTGAAATTGCAAGGCGGTGACGAATATTGCCGCCAGATGTGGCGCAAATTGGTGGATATCACCATGGCGCAAAATCAAATTGCTTATGACCGCTTAAATGTCACCCTGACCACAGATGATGTCATGGGTGAAAGCTTATATAATTCAATGTTGCCCGGCATTGTTGCTGACCTGAAAGCGAAAGGTCTGGCGGTGGAAAGCGAAGGCGCAACTGTTGTCTATCTGGATGAATATAAGAATAAAGACGGCGAGCCAATGGGGGTCATTATCCAGAAAAAAGATGGCGGCTACCTCTACACCACCACTGACATTGCTTGTGCCAAATACCGCTATGAAACACTGGGTGCAGACCGAGTGCTGTACTACATCGATACCCGCCAGCATCAGCATTTAATGCAAGCCTGGACTATCGTGCGCAAGGCCGGTTATGTGCCGGAATCCGTGCCACTAGAACACCATATGTTTGGCATGATGTTGGGCAAAGATGGCAAACCATTTAAAACCCGCTCCGGTGGCACCGTCAAACTGTCCGATTTATTGGATGAAGCCATTGAACGTGCTGGCAAACTGATTGCTGAGAAAAACCCGGATATGCCTGCGGATGAACTGAAACAGGTGGTTGAGGCGGTGGGTATTGGCGCGGTGAAATATGCGGATTTATCAAAAAGTCGCACCACTGACTATATCTTCGACTGGGATAATATGCTGGCGCTGGATGGAAATACTGCACCTTACATGCAATATGCCTATACCCGTGTAGTTTCCGTGTTTAAACGCGCTGGCATTGATGAAAACAGCCTGACATTGCCATTGGTGATAACGGAAGACCGTGAAGCGGCGCTGGCAACCCGCCTGTTGCAGTTTGAAGAAGTCATCACCACGGTAGCCCGTGAAGGAACACCGCATGTTATGTGTTCTTATCTGTATGATCTGGCGGGTTTATTCTCCAGCTTCTACGAACATTGCCCGATTCTGAATGCAGAAAATGAAGAAAGCCGCCAAAGTCGCCTGAAATTGGCTATGTTGACAGCAAAAACCTTGAAACAAGGCCTGGATACCTTAGGTATTCAAACTGTTGAGCGGATGTGATTTTTCACCAATATGTAGTTTTTCACCAATATGTAGTTTTTCACCAACATGTAATTTTTCACCAACATGTAGTTTTTCACCCAATAATGCAGTAAAAGGTGATTGACGGGGAAATATACCGAGTGGGCCGTAGCCGTGTTAGCGGCTGACGTGCCCATCGGTGCAGTCGCCCTGACGGGCTGAATTCAGAACTAAAATATTTCTTTGTCAGCAATCTCAAGCCCGGCCAAAAAGCCTTTAGGCTACTGAGGCAAACTGGCAAGGTGAGGCCAGCAGAAGAGTAAAGCGTCCGCGCCAGAAATGGCGCGGCTCAAGGTAACAAAGCGGTATTTCCGGCGTCTTTAGTGCCTGCTTGCTCTCTACCCAGCAAACACCTTGCCATCTATCTTCCAACCGCTAAGCTCGGCTAAAACTAATGTGTCCGGCGCGCAAAATCCCGCAGTTTAAATCCAAGCAGTGTCAGCGCCCCGAAATAAGCAATGACACCCGCCGCCACCACCGCAGATAATCGTAGTAGGCGATAGGCCATCCCACCGACGTCCCAAGCGGGCATAAACCACAGCAGCGCCAACAACACCACTGACATCACCACAACCCCAATCACCAATTTCGTCAGGAATATCGCCCAACCCGGCTGTGGATGGAAAATATCCTGCTTGCGTAATTGCCAATATAACAGGCTGGCATTCAAGCATGCGCCCAAACCAATCGACAGTGATAAACCGGCATGTTTTAGCGGCCCGATGAAAATCAGGTTCATGACCTGAGTTAATATCAAAGTAATAATTGCGATCTTGACCGGTGTTTTAATATTTTGGCGAGAATAGAACCCCGGAGCCAACACTTTGACGACAATTAACCCCATTAACCCCACAGAATAGGCCACTAGCGCCCGTTGTGTCATGGCGGCATCAAAAGCGCTAAATTTCCCATACTGGAAGAGTGACACCACCAGCGGCTTGGCTAAAATGCCCAGCGCGACTGCACTTGGCAATGCCAATAAGAAACACAACCGCAGCCCCCAATCCATCAACTTGGAATATTCGTCATGGTTGCCACTGGAAAAGCTTTTGGCCAGTGAGGGTAACAAAATTGTCCCCAATGCCACCCCCAGCACGCCGGAAGGAAATTCCATTAAGCGGTCGGCATAATACATCCAGGAAACCGACCCTGACACCAAAAATGAAGCAAAAATAGTATTGATAATCAAGGATATTTGGCTGACTGACACCCCAAGAATCGCCGGCCCCATCAGGCGCATTACTCGCCAAACGCCCGCATCACGTAATGACAAGCGCGGCAGCACCAACATCCCTATTTTCTTTAAATGAGGAAGCTGATAGCCCAATTGCAACACCCCACCGACCACCACGGCCCAAGCCAATGCCATCACCGGTGGATTAAAATAAGGGGCGGCAAATAGCGCAAAGCCTATCATGCTGACATTCAGTAATGTGGGCGCAAACGCCGGGATGGAAAAGCGGTTCCAGGTATTAAGGATTGCACCCACTAATGATGCTAATGAAATCAGTAAGATATAGGGAAAAGTCACCCGCAACAGTGCAGAAGTTAACGCAAATTTGTCTGGCGAGTCAGTAAACCCTGGGGCGGTCACAAAAATAACCCAAGGGGCTGCCAGCATCCCTAAGATAGTGACGACCGCCAAAATCAGGGTAAGTAACCCCGAGATATAAGCCACAAATGTCCGGGTTGCCTCTTCCCCCTTCTGGCTTTTATATTCGGCCAGAATTGGGACAAAAGCCTGTGAGAATGCCCCTTCAGCAAATATACGGCGCAGTAAATTAGGCAATTTAAATGCCACAAAAAAAGCATCCGTTGCCATTCCTGCACCAAAAATCCGTGCCACAATCGCATCACGGGCAAAGCCCAACACACGGGAAAACATGGTCATGGAACTGACAGCAGCCAGTGATTTCAATAGATTCATATTTTTTCTAATAGATTTGGATGATAAAACTGGCGCTAGTCTACGTAATCAAAACTGAATAGCCACTGATAGATGTAACAAATTAATGGCCTACAAATTTTCACGGCCACATTTCTATAGCTGCAAAATATTTTCTATCATTCGTTGCGCATAGATAGCCTCTTCACCAGAGACTTGGGGCGCGGTTTGGTGACTTACTGCGGTAATAAAGTGCTGCACTGCGCCACTAAATCCCCGCTGCTCCAGTGTGGTTTGCCAGCTCGGTGCCGGTAAGCTAATCACCCGCCCCTCAGACTCCTGTTGCCACTGGCGCATGTCGGTTATCTGATAGCAAGCTGTGGGGCTAATGGCTTGCACACTTTCCCGCTGAGTGCCCGCCTGCCGGTGCATGCTGGTCGTAATGCAGCAATTACCCGCCTGGAAATGGTGTTCTGCATACAGCATTTGCCCCTGCTCATTAACTTGCACCGCCCCCGTCATCAATATGGCGGCCTCTTCACCCAGCCACAGCGCCGTATCGACCACATGCAGATAATCATCAAGCAGAGTGAAACGCACCTCTTGTGGCCCGACCCCATTCTGACGATGTTTTTCCATGCGCAGGGAGGCTGGCTGAGACATCTCCTGCTTAAGCTTTTGATATAATGGTGAAAAACGACGATTAAACCCAACCATAAGTGACAAATGTTGCTTTGCCGCCAGTGCAATCAATTGCTCAGATTGCTCAAGTGTCTCGGCTAATGGTTTATCAACATAAACATGGATACCCGCCTGCAATAACTCACTTACTACCTGGAAATGGCTGGCGGTACTGCTGTGGACAAACATGGCATCGCACTGCGCGGCTAAGGCATCCAGTCGCGAAAAATAGCGCATGCGATAGCTGTCGCATACCGGTTGTGCTTTGATTTGATTAGGGGAAAACGCCCCCACTAACTGCCAGTCCAGTTCTTGAGCCAAAATAGGTAAATAGGCCTTTTGGGCAATGCCGCCAAGGCCAACAATACCCACTCGCAGTTTTTTACAGGGCTTTTTCATAGCATCCTTATTAATCATCCAGTTGGATAAGCACTTCATCCAGACGACGGGTCAATGCAATAACTTGCTGTTCTAGCTGGGCCACTCTGGCTTCCAGGCTACTGCTTCCCCCCGCGATATTTTCTTCAACCGACGAATCTGGTGCAATATCTCCGCTGAAAAGATGCATAAAACGGCTTTCACGTTTACCCGGTTCGCGCGCCAAACGCACAACAAAAGGCCCGTCTTCGCGCAAAGATAGCTGCTTCAGTACCTCTTCAGTTTCTGCGACATCAGCAAACTCATACATTCGGCTGGTACGGGTGCGCAATTCACCCGGCGTCTGGGCACCGCGCAACAAGAGTGTGGTAATCACCGCCAATTCAGCCGGGGAAAACTTCAAATTACCAAACTCGGAATTGCAAAAACGATGTTCGTACTTCATTACCCGATTGCCACTTTGGGTGCGGATCAGGTGCTTTTTCAGTAAGAAATCCAGCGTCTGCTGCACCTCTGACTCAGATAACTCCATCACAGGTTCGCGGTTAGTTTTCTGATTGCAAGCCAGAGTCAAGCCATTCAGCGACATCGGGTATTGCTCCGGTGTCGTCACTTGTTTCTCCAGCAAACAGCCAATAACTCTGGCTTCTTGAGCATTTAAACTGTGTTTCATCCTGACCTCAGCGAGTTGGCGTCCATTCTTGGTTAGTCAAAGCCGTCAGTACATGATCGCGCCATTGACCATCGATCAATAAATAATCTTTCGCATAGCCTTCGCGCTCAAATCCAAGGCGCTCAAGCAAACTGCCACTGCGATGATTATGTGGCATATAGTTAGCCATAATACGGTGCATCCGCTCTTGCCGTTGCATATAGCGAATCAGCGGTTGCAGTGCTTCAAACATCAGCCCCTGCCCCTGCCAGCGCTCACCTAATGAATACCCCAGAAAACAGGCATGGAATGAACCGCGTAACACATTGCTAAAGTTCGCCACACCACGGACTTCTTTTTCTTCCGGATCTAACAAAATAAAATAATAAGCGCTGCCCTGTTTTTGCAGCTCCATAATCATGCCCAAACGCGCCTGCCAGCCCGATGGCATACAATGGCTTTGGTCGCGCACCGGCTCCCAGGGTTTAAGGAATACCTGATTTTCCGCGTAATAATCTGCCATGCGGTAAGCATCGCGTTCATTGACCAGCCGCAGAGACATGCGGTCTGTGGTTAAACGTATTTTGGGTGTTGCTGAATGATAGCCAAACATCTGCTCCCCTCGAGCTATGCGTTGTAGTTAATTTAGCGGCATTCTTCTATTCAATATACTTGTTGCATTAGCACCGCGTAACACCACGCTGGCGTTTTTTCACCTGTCGAGACAACAAAATGACACAACAAAAGGGCTTAAAATGCATTCTATTATGAAATTGTTGGTGAGGTAACGTATTGACGATAAAAAAATATTATCAATCTAACCTCTATCGCTTCCGACAATTTGGGTACAAACTATAAGCGTAATTTCTAATCTCTCCTTTTTTAAAATCTGACGGTGAAGCATGGCCTTGGTATCACAAGCTCGCAGCTTGGGTAAGTATTTTTTATTGCTCGATAACTTATTAGTGGTGTTAGGTTTCTTCGTTGTCTTCCCACTCATATCTATCCGATTTGTCGATCAATTGGGTTGGGCTGCGGTTATCGTCGGTCTCGCGTTAGGATTAAGGCAGTTAGTCCAGCAAGGATTAGGCATTTTCGGCGGTGCTATTGCTGACCGTTTCGGCGCTAAACCAATGATAGTTACCGGTATGCTGATGCGCGCGGCGGGCTTCGCATTAATGGCGATGGCCGACGAACCCTGGATACTGTGGTTGGCCTGTGCGCTATCTGGCCTCGGCGGCACTTTATTTGACCCACCGCGTACCGCCTTAGTGATTAAACTCACTCGCCCCCACGAACGTGGCCGCTTTTATTCTCTGCTGATGATGCAAGACAGCGCCGGCGCGGTCATTGGTGCATTGATTGGCAGTTGGCTATTGCAATACGATTTCCATTTTGTTTGCTGGACAGGTGCCGTTATCTTTATTTTGGCCGCAGGCTGGAATATTTGGTTACTGCCCGCTTACCGTATTTCTACCGTGCGCGCGCCGATGAAAGACGGGTTAATGCGGGTGCTACGTGATCGCCGCTTTGTAACCTATGTCCTAACGCTAACCGGTTATTACATGCTTTCTGTGCAGGTGATGCTGATGTTGCCCATCATGGTCAATGAAATTGCTGGCTCGCCCGCCGCAGTGAAATGGATGTACGCCATTGAGGCGGCACTGTCTCTGACCTTGCTCTATCCTATTGCTCGCTGGAGCGAAAAACGTTTTCGCCTTGAACAGCGTTTAATGTTTGGGCTATTAATAATGACATTAAGCTTGTTCCCCGTGGGCTTAATTAGCCATCTGCAAACACTGTTTATGTTTATTTGCTTCTTCTACATGGGGTCTATTATTGCCGAACCTGCTCGTGAAACTCTCAGTGCTTCACTGGCTGACTCACGCGCACGTGGCAGCTATATGGGCTTTAGTCGGTTGGGACTGGCATTGGGTGGCGCACTCGGTTATACCGGTGGCGGTTGGATGTATGATACTGGCCGCACCCTTGACATGCCGGAGTTACCCTGGTTCCTGCTTGGCGTGATTGGTTTAATTACACTGGTCGGGCTTTACTGGCAATTTAACCAACGCCGCATTGAATCGGCCATGCTCAGTGGCAGCTAATCTGTTATTTTCCGGAGCCGCTTTGGCTCCGGTGTCCCTTTATTTCCACCGCGCTTTGCACGGCTGCAACACATGCCGATTCAGGGTTATCTGATTGGCAAATGCTCTACTCTGCCGCACTATCTTCCCCCCTTATTCCAAACCGCAGTTGAACCAATGCGGTTAATAATACAAAACAGCAGATTAACCAGTTACTATTGGGAAATGAGTTAACTTGATGTATTAGTCCCTATTTCACGAGGTTTTATGAAAAAATTAATGTGGGGTGCTGCGGCGTTGATAGTGACTGCAACTCTGGTCGGCTGCAACCAACTGACGCAATATACCCTGAGCGAACAAGAAGTTAATGACTATCTGCAAAAGCATAATAACTACGAAAAACAGATTGGTATTCCGGGTCTGGTGGACGCCCATATTACCCTGACACAGTTACAGAGCCAGATTGGCCGAGCGGAACCCGGTAAAGTGACATTAACCGGCAATGCCAAGGTGGATATCACCTCTATCCTCGGCCCACAAACTGCCGACATGACACTGACATTAAAAGCCCAACCGATATTTGATCGTGAAAAAGGCGCTATTTTCCTAAAAGATATGGAATTGACGGATTACACCGTTAAACCAGAGAAAATGAGCTCAGTGATGAAGGCACTGACACCTTATTTGAACCAGTCGCTCAAATCGTATTTTGATCAGCAACCCGCTTATGTATTAGACGGTGAAAAAAGTAAAGCGGAAGCAATGGCCAAAAAACTGGCGAAAGGTTTAGAAGTGAAACCGGGGCAATTAGTCATCCCACTGACTGACTAATTTGACCGCCCTCTAATGAGAGATAAATAAAACGGAGGACATTACGCCTCCGTTTCATCTTCCTCAGATAACTCATCCCACATAGCTTGCAATGCTTCACGGCTTAATTGCGCCAAAGTGCGATAAAAACCACTTGCCGCATGCGCTTCAACTTTGCCTAGAAAACGGCCACACCACGGCAGTAAATAGTCATTAAACAAAGCAAGTTGCGCCGCGATTTCATCTTCCGCAGCGTGATCTTCCAGCCATGATGCTGCAAGTAATAGCCCACCAAAATGGTCAGTTGGCCCATCTCCCAGTGGCATACCCCGTTGTTGCAGAAAAGCTCTAACCCCCGCTTCGGGAGCAGCACCCTCATAATCGGAGCCATAAGGTGAAACACTGCGCTCTTCGCCGACAAACAGGGCATTATAATCTGCACTTAAGGCTTCCGGCTGATACTCCTGTTGCAAGCGAGCAAGTAACTCACCTTGTTCCAGCGGCCAATGTTGCTCCAGCTTCCCTTGGCTTATCAATGCAAAAAGAGGTTCCAGCAGCGCATCTTGTGGCTGGCGATAAAATAATGAGCCAAGAATGCGGCACACCAGAGAAAAATCATTCATTTACATCTTCCTGTTTCTTATTAATTTTCAACTATTATTTGTGACAACGTCACATAATAAATTACAACTCAGCTAACTCAGGGATAGCAGGACGACCCCGCTGTTCAAGGAAATCCAGTAAACGGCGCGGGCTGGTATTCAAAATCCGCTCTTGCGGGAAATTCACTTCAGCAATAATACGTTCGCAATGCTCAAAAATCCCCAATGAATAAGCAATATGAGAATCAGATCCCAGGGCTAACCACCCGCCCGCGTCCCGCACTGCCTCGGCAATTGCCCGACAATTGGCCTCGCTACCTTTACGTGAATGTGTAAAAGAGGAATTATTTAATTCCAACGCCACATTATATTTTGCTGCTGCTTGAGCAACCGCTTTAATATCAATCGGATATTTCGGGTTACCGGGGTGGCTGATAATATGCACATTCCCCTGCGCCATAGTCGCAATCATTGCCATGGTATGGGCCGCCTTATCTTGCGGCGGAAATACTGGCTCATGAAAGCCCGCCAGCAACAGATCAACCGCATCAAGCATCGGCCCGGTGCAGTCGATATCACCAACCAGATTTTTAATATTGGCTTCAATACCGCGTAAAATCCCCACCCCGTCAACCATCCGCGGCCAGACCTGCATATTCATAAAGTGCCAATAATGAGGGGCATCGGCCATATCTGGGCCGTGGTCGGTGATGGCAAACAACTTAATGTTTTTTAGTTTCGCTGCGGCGATATAGTCATGCAAGGTGCTGTAAGCATGGGTACTGGCGACGGTATGCATATGTAAATCAACAGGATACATGAATACTCCACAAAGTCTTTTAAAGCAGAATGATTTTATTGCCGGCAAAGCATAGTCCGCTAATGATAGCAGGAATTCTTCTCATCAGCAGAGCTAAAAACCTTACCTGAACATCCCGCCTTTACTGCACTGAAAACCTTTTACATCAATAACCTCGCGCTACGTCAACCAATCCAGCCGGTTCCCTACCCGCTTCTATAGCATGGATGTTAGCGGCCACCTGATCCATTGCGGCTTCCGGTAAAGTTATTGCCGCAATATGCGGCGTGATAGTGATACGCGGGTGGCTCCAGAAAGGATGCATTGATGGCAATGGCTCTTCAGCAAACACATCTAATGTCGCAGCGGCTATGTTTCCCGCACTCATCGCCGCCAATAAATCCCGCTCCAACAGATGCGCGCCCCTGGCAATATTGATGATATAGGCATTGGCATTCAATTGTGAAAAAAGGGATTGATTGAGGATACCGGCAGTTGCTGGTGTATGCGGTAGCAGATTAATCAGCAATTGTGTCCCTTGAATAAATGCCGGTAACTGCTCTTGCCCCGAAAAACTGGCCACGCTATCAATGTGTTTTGGTGTTCGACTCCAACAGCGAACAGTAAAACCGAATTCGGTGAGTTTGTGAGCCACACTTTTGCCCAATACACCCGCACCGAGAATACCTATGGTAAATTTATCATGCTGATGCGGTGCTAAAGGTTGCCAATGTTTCTGCTGTTGTTGCAGTTGATACTCATCCATTCGACGAAAATAACGCAATACACTGGCAACAACATATTCCTGCATTTGCAAGGACATCCCGGTATCTTCCAGGCGCACCAATGGCACACCTGCGGGTAATGTGCCGGGGTAACGCCGCTCTTGATCCAAAATGGCATCCACACCGGCCCCTAAAGCAAAAATGCCTTTTAGCTCAACACGTTTTGCTAGCATTTCCTGTGGTGGCTGCCAAACTAATGCATAATCTGCCGGTTGTGTATCACCACGTTGCCATTGACGGATATTTGCGGTGGGTAACCGAGACTTTATCCCTGATAACCACTGTTTTGCTTCAAAAGACGGGTGATAAAAAATAATATTCATTAGTTGCCAACTCCTTGCGAAAGTACTGCCAGATTTCCGCGATTAACGTTGAGATGCAAGTGTTACTCGCAAAAAATGCCGATGAAATCAGCAAACTGCTGCAACTTTAACTAAACAGCAATAAAGCACACAGAAGAGGGTTGACGCTGGGCAGACTTTTGCCTACATTACGCCGGTCAGCAACGCAAAGCGCGGTTGATAGC
>NZ_ACCD01000017.1 GCF_000173775.1 Yersinia rohdei ATCC 43380 | reverse complement strand
ATCTGGATGGGATGAATACTTCGGCCCTGACGAATGCCACACTGAAATTATCCAGTGGCAGCCTAACATCGGTGGCGGATGGCACCCAGAATATCGGCGGATTAGTGATGAACGGCGGTACGATGCTGTTTAATAATCTTGTTGATCATTCTGGGATTATTAGCTCAGAAGGCACCTTTGCAGCAAACAACATCAATACCACCGGTGGCGGTACTATTCGGGTTAACTTACCTGCGACTTTAGTCCCAAGCCTTGATGGTTTGCCGGTGATGCAACTGGATGAAGGTGAAATTATTGTTAAGTTGGGGACTGGGGCTGCCACGGGGACTGGGCAAGAATTGACCTTAGCCGATGAGAACGACAATCCGATCAGTGCTATTTTCTATCAGGATATTTATAACAGTGGAGGGAGTTCGGTAGCAGCAGTCGGTTCATTTAATTACGGCCTCACCACCGGTAACGATTATGACGGTCTGTATGTAAATTATGGGCTGAAAGCCGTAGCGCTACAGGGCACTGGCAATGATGCCTTGGTCTTGACCGCAACGCTGGCTAACAATGGCAAGCAATCCAATGACCTTTCTGTCCAGATTAGTGGCAGTGGTGATTTGGCGTTTGTTTCCGCTAATGACGGCAGTACCGCATCGTTATCTAACTCGACCAACAGCTATACCGGGGCAACATGGGTACGTTCAGGCAATTTACGTCTGGATGCAGACTCGGCACTGGGGCAAACCTCGCTGTTGGCGATGAGCAATGCCACTAATGTAGATCTTAACGGCACCGAGCAGAGAGTACGGCAATTAACTACCGAAACCGGCAGCACCCTGAATTTCAATGACGGCAAATTATCCGTGACAGAAGGTGGTCAGGTTGATGGTGCGCTGAGTGGTTCAGGGGAATTAGCCTTGACCGGCGGTTTACTGAGTATCACGCAAGGGAATAGCGGCTTCACCGGCAGTACTGATATTGCCAGCGGCGCAACGGCACACCTCTACCAGGCTCAAGGTTTGGGAAGTGGCGCGATTAACAATAACGGCATGCTTAACCTGGATAATACCCGCGGCGTCTTATCGAATAATCTGACGGGTAGTGATGGTAACGTTCAATTGATGAACCGTGCCAATATCCAGTTAGCGGGCGATAATAGCGGCTATTTTGGTGTTTTCAGTACCAATACCGGCACTGCGCTGACAGTAAATAGCGCCCAAAACTTGGGGGGTGGCAGTGTTGATAATAGTGGTGAATTAATTCTGGATACTGCAGCAAAATGGACTCTGATTAACAATATCGCCGGTAGCGGTGCACTGATTAAACGAGGGAGCGGGGCTGTTACCATTGAAGGCGACTCCGTGAGTGCCGGCCTGACGACCATTGAAAATGGTTTACTCCAATTGGGCAGTGCACCAGCGACATCAATTATTGCGCTGGAAGAGTCACCGTTAGCGCGTTCATTGTCGGTCACACTGGCATCGACTATTGCCAATCTGACCAGTGATGTGAATATTGCCACTACAGGTTCATTAGGTGGGTATGGCAAGGTCACCGGGAATGTTGAAAACAGCGGTCGGCTGCTGATGCCGAATGCTTTAACCGGCGGAGATTTTGGGACTTTCACTATTGACGGTAATTATACCGGCAACAATGGCACTGTGGTCTTCAATACTGTTCTGGCAGGCGATTCCTCCACCACCGATCGGTTGATGATTACCGGGAATACCGCAGGGCAAAGTTATGTCACGGTGAATAATATTGGCGGTAATGGGGCGCGGACGGCTGAAGGTATCAAGATTATTGATGTCGGCGGTAATTCAGCTGGGGAATTTACCCTTAATGGTCGTGCGGTTGCGGGTGCTTACGAATACTTCTTGTATCAAGGCAGTGCGAGTGCGCCAGCTGATGGTGACTGGTATTTGCGTACCGCAGACGAGGAAAAAATTCCTGAGCTGCGCCCAGAGTCCGCCAGCTATACCGCGAACCTGGCCGCAGCCAACACCCTGTTTGTGACCACTTTGGCGGATCGTTCTGGCGAGACGCTGTATACCGACGTCTTTACCGGTGAAGAGAAAAGCACCAGTATGTGGCTAAGAAATGAAGGCAGCCATAACCGCTCTCGTGATGATAGTGGTGAATTGAAAACGCAAGATAACCGCTATGTTATCCAATTGGGCGGAGATGTGGCGCAATGGAGCCGCAACGCACAAGATCTGTGGCGGGTTGGTGTGATGGCCGGTTATGCCAATAGCAGCAGTTCAAGTGTGGCGCAGGGAACTGGCTATCGCTCCAATGGTTCTGTTGATGGTTACAGTGTGGGGATGTATGGCACATGGTTTGCTGAGGGTCAGGACAATACCGGTGCTTATGTTGACACTTGGTTGCAATATAACTGGTTTAACAACCAAGTTGATGGGCAGGATCTCGCCACTGAGAAATATGATTCTAAAGGATTTACCGCCGCAGTTGAGAGTGGCTATACCTTCAAAGTGGGTGAAAGTGCTAACCGCAATTACTTTATTCAGCCAAAAGCTCAAGTGGTCTGGATGGGGGTGAAAGCAGATTCTCACACGGAAACAAATGGCACCGTCGTCTCTGGCGAGGGGAATAACAATATTCAAACTCGTTTAGGCGCGAAAGCCTTTATAAGCCCAATTCAGTCTGAAGGTGTTGCTAAAGGGCCAACATTTAAACCTTATGTGGAAGCTAACTGGATCCATAACACCAAAGATTTCGGCACTACATTAGATGGCATTACTGTAAAACAAGCGGGTGCCGCTAATATTGCCGAACTGAAACTGGGTGCTGAAGGCCAGGTAAATAACAAGCTGAACTTGTGGGGGAATGTGGGCCAACAACTGGGTAACAATGGTTACAGTGATAGCAGCATCACACTGGGTATTAAATATAATTTCTAACCAAGATAAGTTGTTATAAGTATTCAGCGGCACATATCATCAGGTATGTGCCGTTTTTTTATGGCGACAAAAGTCAATAAAATAACCGGATTTTTAATTATAAAAAAGGTAAAAAACCAAACATATTCAATATGTTATGTTGTGATTCGGTGTTTTATTTGCCAGTATTGTTGGCTTAATCCAGCGCTTCTTCTTGTACTTCCAACACATGGTAAGCGGTTGAGCAGAACAATGAGTTCAAGCGCTTCATATCGCCTAATAGCCCCATATGCAGACTGCTGGTTTCAATGCTCTGGACGTTTTGCTGATGTAAGCGCTCGACATGAGCATGGGAATAGCGGCGGTTTAGCAAGCGAAAGCGGTGCTTGGCGCGGCGCAGACGCTTGGCGTTATTGATATCACTAGATAAAAATACCGACATACCGAGATCCAAATTCGCCACCAGGCGGGCATGCAAAGTAGTGAGTTCCTCAAAACCTTCGGCTGAAAACGGCTTACGGGCATTGAGCGACTTGGCGGCGACATCTGATGTCATGCGGCCAATAATATCGCCGGCCTGCTGAAGATTGACCGCGGTATCAATAATTTCAGCCCAGCGGCGTGAATCTATTTCACCTAACTCATCTTGCTGAATTTGCGCTAAATAGAGTTTTATCGCGCTATACAGCATGTCGACTTCGTCTTCCAGCAAACTAACTTCATGCTTTTGCTGCTTATTGCCCTCCAGCACTTCTTTAAAGCGCAACAGCATTTGCTCCAGCACATCCCCCATGCGCAGGGTTTCTCGCACGGCATTCGCCAAGGCCAGTGACGGGGTATCGATGGCGGTAATATCGAGATAGCGCGGTGCAGAGGCTTGTACCGTATTTGGGTCATCACTGACCAACCGACTACAGATACGCGCCATTGGGCCAACCAATGGCAGCATCAGTAAACAGCGCAGTAGGTTATAGAAAACATGGAAGTAAATAACCACTTCAGCCGCAGGCATATTTTGCCCGTATATCCATTTCCCTAACACATTAACCCACGGCACAACCAAAATGCAGCCGATGATTTTAAACAGCAAACTGCCCAAAACCACTTGGCGGGAGACGGCATTTTGCCCTCGGCTGCTGATCAGTGCCAGAAAACCACTGCCCAGATTTGAACCAATCACAATACAGAGGGCGATATTTAACGGTACCAGACCGGTGGCGGCGAGAGTGGCGGTCAGTAACACTGCGGCCAGACTGGAATAACTTATCATGGCGAACAGCGCGCCAATCAACAGCGCCAAAATGGTATCCCCGGTAAGGGACGAGAAAATGGCCTGCACAGCGGTTGCCTGGGTAATCGGCCCGGCTGAAGTGACGATTAATTGCAGTGCCAGAATAATCAGCCCGAGGCCAATACACACCCGCCCCATTTGCCCCACTCGGGCCTTACGCTGCCCAAGGAAGACAATCACCCCGCCGAGAATTAACAAAGGTGACAGCCAGGAGAGGTCAAAGGTAAGCACCCGCGCCATCAGCGCCGTCCCGACATCTGCCCCGAGCATAATCACCAACGCCGGCGACAATGAAATCAACCCTTGCGACACAAAGGAGATAACCAGTAACGCGGTAGCATTGCTGCTTTGTACCAGCGCAGTCACGCCAATCCCGGCCACAAAAGCGGTCGGTTTCTTCTGGATACTGGCGCTCAATACTCGGCGCAAATCAGCACCATAAACCCGCATAATGCCGGTACGAACAATGTGTGTTCCCCACACCAGTAGGGCGACGGAAGAAAGCAGGTGCAGCAGTGTCAGCATAAGGGATATGGGCTCTTCAAGTCTGGGGCTGTTTAAGCTGGTTATTATTGGGTACTAAAACAGCTCGCTGGATAAATAGGATAGCCGATACCGGTTAAATCGGTACTAAATCAAATTAGTGATAATTGCTCAGGTATTGATAGATAGTATCCAAGAGTTTTTTATTATCAACTGTTTGCAATATTTTTACCGGTTTCCCTCTTGGGGCCGGAATGCCCACATCTAAGCGCAGCTTCTCCGGACTAAAGCGCAAGGTCATGCCACGAGTAAGTGCGCCTTCCAGTGCCACATCAAGATAATCGCTGCTGCTGGTCACGATGCTTTTATCCAGTAACCCGGCGATGACCAATGCATCATGTACCCAACACCCCGGCAGTTGGCGGGTTTGCATTGAGTAGCTTATCCACGGGCGAAGCGTCTCGACCAGATAATCACTGAGTGGTGAGTTAATCTGCGCAATCTTATCCAAATCCTGATGCAACATTTGGGTCTGGGTGGTGACATCCAACGGCACCAGTGTGATGTTGGCACCACTCGTTAGCACCACATGGGCGGCTTCAGGATCAAGTCCAAAATTAGTGTCTTTAAGGTAGCCGTCGACATTAAATACACCGCCCATGATGGCAATTTCGGCCACTGATGATGCCAGTTGTGGATAAAGTTGCATCGCATGAGCGAGATTAGTCAAAGGGCCGATAGCCACCAAAGTTATTTCGCCGGGATTATTACAGATTAATTCGCCAATGGCATGGGCTGCTAATGGTGCATTGGACTCCACGGCGGGGGGCTGTGGTGTTTGCTGCCAAAGTGCAGTTAGCCCATTTCTGGCCGCACCATTATCCAGCTTATCGCGCCAGAGTGCGGCGGGCTCAACCAAAGCCTGTGAAGCACCGCGAATGATTGGGATGCTGAGCCCCAAGCGGGTGATTAAATCATGAGCAACAGAAAATCCCACTTCGCAGGGGGTATTTCCCGCCACGATAGTTATCAGTTCTAACTCAATTTCCGGGGCGGCGATGGCAAGTGCTAATGCCAGACCATCATCAATATTCGCGCCGGGTATGCCATTTCCTGGGTCACAATCAATAATTAAACGCATGTTTTTATCTTTTTATTATGGAGAATTTTTTTTGCTGATAGAGCAGCCGCAGGACTCACCGACTTGCAGCGAAAAATCGAACTCGCGAACTGTCGGGGTGCCATTCCAGTTTTTTAGCATCTCAATGGCGGTTTTTGCCATTGCATCCACCGGTTGGCGCACCGTCGTCAGTGACGGGACGTTATATTCAGACTCAATGGTGCCGTTAAAACAGATAAGAGCCAAGTCTTTCGGGGCGGTCATATTGTGCTCGGCCATAGCGCGCAAACAACCAAACGCCTGCAATTCATTGGTGGTAAACAAGGCCTGTGGCAACGGCCCTTGCAGCATTTTTTGTGCTGCCTGATAACCGCCCGGGCGGGTATAGGTCGTCGGGAAAATCCACTCATTGCGCACGGCCAGCCCTGCCAGTTGCAATGCATCGCGCCAGCCATTAATCCTATCTTGAGTATTAAGCATGTCCAGCGGGCCACAAATAATGGCAATATCGCGATAGCCATGGCCAATCAGGTGCTGAGTCGCTTGGAATGCCGCTGCGCGTTCATCCACCCGAATGGCACAGATGTGTTGCGCGGGGTCGACCCTATCCAACATGACAAATGGCGTGCCAGTGGCTTGAATTAAATCGATATAAGGGTGGCGGTCAACACTGGTGTACAGCAAGCCATCAACCTGGCGATGCAGCAAGTTATTGATAAGTTCGAGTTCACGTTGACGAGAGTCACCGGCATCTCCCAATAACAAAACTTGCCCATTGGCAAACGCCTCGCGTTGCAAGGCATGGGCCATTGAAGAAATGAATGGGTTGGAAATATTGGGTACCACCAGACCATAAGTCTTGGTGGTACCGCAAGCTAATGCGCGGGCAATCTCATTTGGCCGATAACCGGTTTTCTTGATGGCATCAAGCACTCGCTGCCTGGTGGCTTCTGCCACTGGACGCGGCCCATTATTGATAACATAACTCACTACCGCCACCGAAGTGCCGGCTTCTCGCGCAACATCAGAACGTGTAATACGTTGAGACTGAAGTTTGACCACAATTACCTACTTTTCTGTCTTAAATCGCATCTTCTGGCAAGTTGAGGTCACGTCCACGTGTCTCAGGAGCAAAGAAAGTGGTGACAAAGCCAATGGCGGCCATCACGGCGAAGTATAAGGCAATTGGCCACCAATGGCCGGTATATGTCAACATTGCCGCAGCAATCAGTGGTGCAGTACCACCGGACAGAATTGACCCTAACTCTTTTGCTACCGCCATTTTAGTATAGCGATTAGTCACCCCAAACAGCTCAACACCCCATGCTGCCTGCACGCCAAAGATACCTAAGGATGCCAGACCCATACCGACGATTATAGTCCCCATAACCAGAATAGGCTCACGAGTTTCTAGCAGCATAAATGCCGGGAAAGCATAGATTATTAACAATAAACAGAACCAGCGGTAGGTAATTCGACGACCAAAGCGGTCTGACAGATAGCCCGCTAATGGAATAATCAAAAAGCCCAGGCAGGAGGCGATAAATACCGCCATGGTGGGCACCGACTTGTCCACCATCAGCACTTTGGCGACATAACCAATCATAAAACCTTGCGCCAGATAAGACGGGCCGTTCTCGCCGATACGCAAGCCAACCATAATCCAGAACGACTTACTGCGCTGCCAGAAAGTGCGGTTATCCACTTCTGCCATATGGCTGCGACCAAGAGCCAGTGCTGCTGCACGCTGTTGTTCCAGCACTAATTTTTGGCGCTCAAACACCGGGCTTTCGCGCATATGACGGCGAATAAAGAGTGCGGCACCGGCAATTAAGATGCTGGAAAGGAACGGAATACGCCAACCCCAGTCGAGCAGCGTTTGTTTGTCCATCTGCAATACCAATAACCACACTAAGGCTGCCAGTAGCGTGCCACTGTTAGAGCCCAAGGCAATAATGGAAGAAACCAGACCTCGCCTTTTGGTTGGCGCATATTCCCCCAGCATCACCGCCCCGCCCGACAGTTCAGCACCTGCGCCCAGCCCTTGCATAAAGCGCAAAAATGCCAGACAAGCCGGTGCCCACAAACCAATAGAGGCATAGCTTGGGATTAAGCCAATCATCGTGGTAGACGCGCCCATCAATGAAATGGTGGTAATCATCACCACTTTACGGCCCTTGCGATCGCCGAGTCTGCCGAACAACAGAGCGCCAATCGGCCGGGCAATAAAGCCGACGGAATAAGTAGCAAAACTGGATAACAAGGCAATAGCCGGTGTCGCTTCAGGGAAGAAGACATCACCAAATATGATGCCAGCAGCCAAACCATAGAGTGCAAAATCTGCATACTCCATAGCGGTGCCAAGCCAGCATGAAAAGGTGGCGCGCCAAAAGTCTTTTCGACCTTCGGGCGTCGCCAGGCGCTCTTCTGCAGCTGCGCTCTCTGATGGAGCACTATCTGCTAGCGAACTATTGATTGAAGTCATTAAAAAATTCCCCTGGTGTTGAAGCAACATAGTCATGCATCAATATCTGCCTGTTTATTTATTAACCTATATCCCTGTAGCTGGTGCATACCAGCTAAAAAGGGGGTGGCGATAAAACATTAGCAGTGATTGATTTTGTCTTGTGTTTTTAGTGTATCTACCCGCGTAGATAGATCAAACTAATTATTTTATCTTTAGAGATTGTTCACAAAACTGTCATACAACTGCTCGGTTTTTGCACAAATATTGCGCGGTTGGCTTAGAGAAAGAAAATAAAATGTGGTGCGTTAAAGCAGATTTTGACCAAGAAATGCGCAGATTCTGGTACCCGTTTACGCCCCCTCAGGGGCTAAGTCAGATAACTCTACAGATTAAATACCCCCAGATGGTGTAATTATCACCGATTCCTTTTTCTTGTTATTGAGTGGGTTAGCTTAACTTAACTGTTTATTTTATTATGCAGACTCGTGAGGAATAATTTAAATAACGCATTATTTTTTTAATGTTTAAATATAAGTAGCATGCTAAATATCTGTATGATTCAGTTTTTATATGAGTATTTTTATATTTAATGTTTTCAATGCCTTTAGTGTTTTTATTTTAACGAAATGAAATATTACCATTTATTATCTCAATAATATCAATGTGATACTTAAGATCTAAATAATAAAATATAGCTGTAAATATTATTGGCCATGTGTAAATAAAAACAAACCTATGAAGGTTAATATATTTAATGCTAATAAATGGCATGTTTATATTTTGTAGCCATGCTATATCCGAGCAAACTTTTAGTCTTCAATTTAAATGCGAGTTTGCCTGGTTGTCTCGAATCTCAATTTATTGAATATAATATCAGAGGCATTATAAGCATGAGAACTAATAATGTTTTTACACCTGAAAGTGAGAAGGCAGCATTATATCTATTGGGCGAAGCAATGGGCTTTTCCTATCAGGCCGCATTACGAGCGGTGGCTGTTTTGGGAGTGGCAGACTATCTTGTGGATGGGGCAAAAACCGCACAGCAATTAGGCATGGAACTGGGGGTTGATGCACAGAATTTACATCGAGTTATGCGGCTTTTGGCGACGCGAAACATTTTTCACGAGGAAACCGGAGATTTATTTAGACTGAATCCAGCGGCTAAATTGTTGTGTTCATCTGAGCCACACTCTCTGCGCCATGCAGTATTAATGTTGACCGATGAGACGTTCTGGGGCCCGCTAGGAAATATTGCAGAAAGTGTTCAAGGCCACTCGGCTTTTAAACAACTTTACGGTATGTCATTCTTCGAATATTGGTCAAAACCACAAACCCGCTCGCCAGAATATGATTTCCATTCCGGTATGTCTTCTATGTCAGAGGTGGAAAATCTGGCTCTGGTGCGCAGTTATAATTTCCCTGAAGGCGCCACCGTGGTTGATATTGCAGGTGGTTTAGGGGGATTGCTATTAACTGTATTGCAGGCTAACCCAACCCTCCAGGGTATTTTATTTGATCAAGCCCCAATACTGGCAAGACATCGCCTTGGTGAGTTAGCCGATGATGCGCGCTGGAGAGTTCAGCCCGGTAGTTTCTTTGAGTCATGTCCTGCGGCAGATTTCTATTTATTGAAATATATTACCCATGACTGGCCAGATGAGAAAACCATAGAAATACTGCACAATTGCCGCAAAGCAATGCTGCCAAATGGAAAAGTTCTTATCATGGATACCATTATTCCTGAGGGTAATACGCCGCATTTTGGTAAGAATATGGATCTTTTACTGATGGCAAGTTTTGACGGCGGGAGGGAACGAACCGAGGCTGAGTTGAGTGAACTGCTTGCTAAGGCTGAGCTTAAAATAAATCGTATTATAGATACCGGCAGTTATGTATCAATAGTCGAGGCTGTTGCTCGCTAAAGACCCTACCTCAATGATAATCCTCATTTTTACGACTAAGTAGAAGTGAGGGTTTCTGAAGAAATAATCTTACTTGCAGGGCGTATTTCCTGATCAGGGCAGAAAAAACCTTTTTTTTCCTACTAAATCACAAAATACCTCAATTTAGCTAAAACCCATTATTTATCATTAAATACAAATAGTTAAATGCTCTCTAGTTACTATATAAAGCCCAACTATGAATTTATGCGGCTGCCTATCTCACAGATTAACCTGATGATTTGCGATGTAATCTGTTCATCGTAGGTATAGATCGGTATTATCCCATCATCAGTAATGCAAATCATTAGCGTTACCACTCAAGGATATTTACATACCTACCTTTCAGGAGAGAAAATGCGATTACGTCTAGCCTTATTTTCATCATTACTGGCAGTCAGTGCTGTTATTACCGGATGTGATGATTCATCTACGCCCCCTGAAGAAACACCAAAAATCAGTATTGAGCATGCGCAGGGCACCACTCTGGTGCCACTAAATCCGCAAAAAGTTATCATATTGAATCCGTCGACACTGGATATTGCTGATGCTTTGCATATCAATGTGGCTGGTGTTCCACAAACCAGCACTCATTTGCCAGAGTTTTTATCCAAATACAGTGGTACAGATTATCTGAATGCCGGTACTTTATTTGAACCTGATTATGAGACGCTAAGTCAGGCGCAACCTGATCTGATAATTGCAGGCGGCCGTGCTCAAGATGCTTATGATAAACTCAGCGCCATTGCACCGACAATTTCACTGAATATTGATACTCAACACTTTACACAGAGTCTGGCCCAGCGTACTGAACAGCTGGCGTCCATCTTTGGAAAAGAAGAAGAAGCAAAAACACTGCTAAGCAACTTTACCGCCCAGATAGACGGCATAAAACAGAAATCTGCCAATGCGGGTTCCGCGATGGTATTGATGGTCAGTGGCGGAAAAATGTCGGCTTATACTCCAGGCTCCCGTTTTGGATTTGTGTTTGACGAGCTAGGATTTACCCCCGCCGCGACTTTCGCCGAAACCGGCAGCCATGGCAATGTAGTGACCTCTGAATTTATTCTTAATGCTAATCCTGAGTGGTTATTTGTACTGGATCGCGATAACGCGATTGGGCGGGCTGAAGGCCAACCAGCTCAACAAGTGCTTAATAACCCACTGATAAATAAAACCAAAGCTTGGCAAAATGACCGTGTTATTTATCTCGATTCTTCCTCACTCTATATTGCCGGTGGCATACAGAGTTATAGCCAGCTGATGGATAAAATTAGCCAGGTATTGGATAAAAAAGCAGCAGCGCAGTAAATCTCACTAATGAAAAATCTTAGCTTTGTTGCCGGCCTGGTCATTTTACTGGGCCTGATGGCATGCAGCCTATTTATTGGTGCTGGCAATGTCACCTTAGCCGATGTTTGGTCAGACCCCGAGATGCGCGACATCTTTATGATAAGCCGCGTGCCGCGAACCTTGGCATTGGTCTTGGCGGGCAGTGCTATGAGTGTGGCTGGCCTGATTATGCAAATGCTCACACAAAATCGTTTTGTCGAACCGTCGATTGCGGGAACTACTCAATCCGCCAGCTTGGGCTTGCTGTTAGTCATGGTATTTAGCCCCTCGGCACCGGTGATGGTCAAAATGCTGGTGGCGACCTTATTTGCGATGGGCGGCACCGGGCTATTTATGTTGCTGTTGGCCAGAATGAGAATGAAATCGGCACTGATGGTTCCGCTGACGGGCATTATGCTGGGGGCGGTATTCAGTTCTGTAACGACGTTTCTGGCGATGGAATTTGATCTTCTTCAGTCGCTGGGCAGTTGGGAGTCGGGTGATTTCTCTGGTGTATTACAAGGCCGCTATGAATTGCTGTGGATAGTGGGCGCATTAACATTTATTGCCTGCCTCATTGCCGACCGTTTTACTGTCGCCGGAATGGGACGCGATTTTTCTGTCAATGTGGGCCTTAATTATCAGCGAGTTATGTTGATAGGAATGTCTATTATTGCCATCACCAGTGGGGTGGTGGTGGTGGTCATTGGCGTGCTGCCTTTCCTTGGTTTAATTGTGCCGAATATTGTCAGTATGGCAATGGGGGATAACCTGCGCCGCACCATACCTTGGGTCGCGTTGTGTGGCGGTGGTTTGGTGGTGTCATGCGACATTATTGGCCGCTTGATAAGCTACCCATTTGAAATACCTGCCAGTGTTATTCTGGGCGCAATTGGTGCACTCGTTTTCCTGTTATTAATTGTTAGGACAAAACGTCATGCAGGCTAATGAGTATTCTTCAACAGGTTCTCATTCCCACGAGAAAAGCCGAGCTTTAAGCATACCGGCAAAGCGGTTATTGTTACTGAGTGTTATTGCGCTGGCCGCTATTATTTTATTCATGACCATTAATCTCCGGGGTAATATTCATTATATTCTGGTGCATCGTGGCCTTATTTTAGCCACCATGCTGTTGGTCGCATTTGCTGCTGGCATTGCCACCGTGTTATTCCAAACTGTCACCAATAACCGTATTTTGACGCCGTCAGTCATGGGGCTTGAAGCGCTATTTATTTTGATACAAACCCTACTGATATTTTTTGTCGATGCCAATGGATTCAGGGTGTTAGGTATTACTGGTAAGTTTCTCTGCGAGTCAGCATTGCTTCTTATGTTCTCGGTATTCCTTTACCGCTGGTTACTGAGCGGAGTAGGAATCAATCTACACCGGGTATTGTTGATAGGGTTGGTGTGCGGGACGTTATTTCGCAGCTTATCCAGCTTAATGCAGCGCCTGCTTTCTCCAAGTGAGTTTGCCATATTACAGGGGCGAGTATTTGCGACCTTTACGCGAGCGGCACCCGAAATTATTGCGCTCTCTACTGGGATAATTGTTATCGTGGGTATTATTGTTTGGCGTATGCGTCATTGCCTAGATATTATCGCGCTGGGTAGAAATACCGCAATTAATCTGGGTGTTGCCTATCAGAAAAAAATCACCGCAATTTTGCTGCTGGTTTCATTGCTGGTGGCCATCTCTACCGCGCTTGTCGGGCCGTTAACATTTTTAGGTCTGCTTATCGCGAATCTGGCTTATCCAATTGTCGGCTCTTTCCGTCATCAATATGTGCTACCCGGTGTTTTCTTGTTGGGGGCTATTACATTGGTTGGTGGGCAATTAATTCTTGACCGTTTACTGAACATGTCGGGAACACTGTCAGTCGTTATTGAATTTGTTGGCGGTGCGCTGTTTATTTATCTGTTAATAAAAAAGGCTCCGGTGTGATTGAAATAACCGATATTTATAAAAAATACCAAGATACGACGGTACTCGATAATATAAACGAGCACATTCCTTCTGGTGGCATCACGTCAATTATTGGGCCAAATGGTGCGGGGAAATCGACCTTATTGTCGATTATGAGCCGCCTGCTAACACCGGATCTTGGCACTGTTAGGTTCAACGGATTGGATGTGGCGAAAACGTCTGGCGATAAGCTGGCTACTATACTGTCAGTTTTGCGCCAGGAAAATCATTTTACCAGCCGGCTGACAGTTGCAGATTTGGTGGGTTTTGGGCGCTATCCTTATTCCAAAGGCAGGCTTAATGAAAATGATCGTCAGTATATTAATGCTGCGATGGAGTTTCTTAATCTGACACTACTGAAAGACCGGTATCTGGATGAACTCTCGGGTGGCCAACGACAACGCGCCTATGTTGCTATGGTGCTTTGTCAGGATACAAAATATATCCTGCTGGATGAGCCATTGAATAATCTGGATATGAAGCATTGCGTCGCGATGATGAAACAATTACGGCGTGCAGCAGATGAACTGAATAAAACCATTATCTTGGTTATTCATGATATCAACTTTGCCTCTGCTTATTCCGACCATATTATTGCCATGAAAGACGGTGCGGTTATTTATCGTGGGGCACCAGAAGAAATAATGAAATCAGACATTCTCGAAGAAATTTTTGATATAAACGTCAGAATAGAAAAAGTGCAAGATCAGCATATTGCGGTTTATTACCGTTAAGTTAATTGAGCCGCACTTTTTTCAGTATCCGTGGCGGGTGCATTGACCGCGCATCTGCCACGAATACTGGAACACATTAGATTGCCGGGTATTCACCGGTGCCCTCAGGCCAAGGTGTCAGCAGGTCGTAGCCTGTTTCCGTAACAGCAATAGTGTGTTCCCACTGCGCAGACAGGGAGCGGTCTTTGGTGACCACCGTCCAGCCATCGGCAAGGACGCTGGTTGCTGCTTTGCCGGCATTAATCATGGGTTCGATGGTAAAAATCATCCCTGGTTTAAGAACCATGCCCTCGCCGCGTGTCCCATAATGCAGAATCTGCGGGTCGGTATGGTATTCCTGCCCCACACCATGACCACAATATTCCCGGACGACGGAAAACCCTGCACTTTCAGCAACATGTTGAATCGCCGCACCAATATCACCGAGCGTTGCCCCTGGGCGTACCACCTTGATACCCTCAACCATAGACAAATATGTGATATCTACCAATCGTTTAGCTCTGATTGATGGTTCGCCGACAAAATACATTCTGCTGGTATCGCCATACCAACCATCTTTAATAATGGCCACATCAATATTCACGATGTCACCATTTTTGAGTTTTTTATCAGAAGGGATCCCGTGGCAAATTACATGATTCACGGAGGTACAAACGGTGCGGGTATAGCCGTGATAGCCAATATTTGCGGGGATCACCTTGAGTTCATTAACAATATAATCGTGGCAGATCTGATCAATTTCATCAGTTGTGACGCCAGCCTGAACATAAGGCGTGATTATTTCCAGCACTTTCGCTGCGGCTTGGCCAGCCGCACGGGCCATTTCAATCTCTGCTTGGGTGTGGATCTTTACTGCGGTCATTGCGCGCTCTCTACCTTAGTCAGTGTATGAGTTTCACTTTGGATGATTCTGGCAATGTCTGCTCCGCCTTGTAATTCAGCCTGAACCAATGCGCGAGCGAGCTCATGGTGACTCAAGTTAGGGTACAACTCCGCTAGCATACCCATTTTGAGCCAGTGCTCAGCTTGCGCATTTATTGACCGACTCATGGCGTTACTGGCGAGCCGCAGGTTTTCATGCATCAGATCGGAGATTTTAACAATGCCCATAAAACACCTATACGAAACATATATGTTATGTATATTGCCACAGAGACAAACAAAAAACACCTGCTGAGAATGATGTTTATTATTTGTTCTCTCTCATCAGGAAAAGAGACTCATTACTCTTTATGGTTAATTAATGGCATAAAAATAAGCTGTTACGCGAAAATTTGTTCTATTATCGATTGCGCAGCCCTCTGATTATTGATTGGAGGGACAGTCCTTATAGGAGAAATCTATGTCTCAAATGCCATTAATCCAGCTCCCTCATACACATGCTGAAGGTTGCCTCTGCAATAGCCCGGCGTTCGTACGTATTAACACCGTATTTTCCCAAAAAGCCACGCAATCAGCCCCTATCACTGCGGCCACTGTTGCGGCGGCGGTACCCGGTGCGAAACTGCAAAAAAATGATGTTGCCGCCAATGCTGTGCGGGTAATGGCTTTTGTGAATGTTCGCATTTTTGATGGTGTTTCAGACCAACTGCGAGATGGGTTGCGGGTGTTAGTCGAAGGCAACAAGATAAAATCGGTAGAACCGGCTGACACCGAGTTGCCAGCTGATGTGGAGCAGATTGATGGCGGCGGCGGGGTATTGATGCCGGGGCTGATTGATGCACATTGGCACGCCATTATGGCTCGTCCGTCAATGATGACCGCGATGACCGCAGATTTTAACTATATTCAGGCGCTGGCAATTGCCGAGGCTGATGCCACATTGATGCGGGGTTTCACGACGGTACGTGACATGGGCGGGCCGGTTTTTGGGCTGAAACGGGCCATTGATGAACATATTGCCACCGGGCCGCGCATCTTCCCATCCGGCGCATTCATTACTCAAACGGGTGGCCATGGCGATTTCCGTCTGCTTGGTGAATTACCCCATACGCCATCTGATCCGCTGAGTTATGCCGAGCGAGTCGGGATGACCGCCATTGCTGATGGAGCTGACCAGGTGTTATTGCGGGCCAGAGAGCAATTAATGCGCGGCGCATCGCAACTTAAATATATGGCGGGTGGTGGTGTAGCCTCCATGTATGATTCAATCAGTGTGACGGAAGGTTCAGTGCCGGAAATCCAGGCGGCGGTCACGGCAGCCGAAAACTGGGGCACTTATGTCACTGTGCATGCTTATACCGCCCGGGCCGTCACCATGGCCATCAAAGGCGGAGTTAAATGTATTGAACACGGCCAATTGGTGGATGAAGAAACCGTCCAGCTAATGGCAGAAAAAGGCATTTGGTGGAGCTTACAACCTTTCCTGGATGATGAGGATGCGGTGCCGATGGCAACCCCGGCCTCACGTGCCAAGCAACTTGAAATGGTCGCCGGGACTGATAACGCCTACATGTTGGCGAAAAAGTACAACATCAAAACGGCCTGGGGCACTGATACGCTGTTTGATGCCCGGTTAGCAACAAGGCAGGGCGCGCAATTAGCCAAGCTGACCCGCTGGTATTCTCCGTTTGAAGTTCTCAAAATGGCGACCAGTGTTAATGCGGAACTCTGTGCTTTTTCTGGCCCAAGAAACCCGTATCCCGGCAAGCTCGGGGTGGTAGAAAATGGCGCACTGGCAGACTTGATTTTGGTTGATGGCGACCCACTGGCAGATATCCAACTGATTACTCAGCCAGAGACCGCCTTCCGGCTCATCATGAAAGATGGGCAAATATTCAAAAACACCTTAGGAAGCCACAGTTGATTTTTTTCAATTGCTTAGGTTGGGCAAGCTCGAACTCATGGCGTGGCGTATTGGCCCTGTTATCGGCGGTGACCCTGAGTGGTTGCACCAGAGCAGAAGCCCCTTCTTTCGCGCTTTTGGGTTCTTATTTTCCGTCCTGGATGGCATGCGCCTTTATTGGGATCATTGCAGCGATTATTGCGCGGGTGATGTTTATTCGCGTAGGTCTTGATGAGGTGCTGCCTTGGCGGCTGTTGGTGTATGTCTGCCTGGCACTTGCTGTGGCATTTATTTGTTCCCTATTACTGTTTGCGCGATGAATGATAAATATGAATAAGCTACAAGGGAGTGGGCGCAAGCGGCAACTGGCGCTGATTGTCGCCGGAGTTATTGTTGTCGCAGCTGCCGTCTTGGGCTGGCTTTCCGTGCGGCAAACCACATTGAATCCATTGTCTGAAGACGCCGAACTGGGAGCCAGTGTAGTGCATGTCGTCAGCTCGGTTCCCGGTCGGATAATTACGATGAATGTGGCAGAGAATAGTAAAGTCCGGCGTGGTGACCTGCTGTTTACCATTGAGCCGGATATTTATCGCCTACGTGTTGAACAGGCACAAGCAGAATTAAAAATGGCAGAGGCGACTCGGGATACCCAGCAACGGACGGTGGTAGCTGAACAGTCCAATGCCGCTATTACTGATGAGCAGATTGTCCGGGCACGAGCCAACCTCAAATTGGCGACGCAAACACTGGCCCGGCTACAACCTCTGCTGCCTAAAGGCTATGTCACCGCCCAGCAAGTCGATGACGCAGCGACGGCGAAACACGATGCTGAAATTAGTCTGAAACAAGCGTTGAAACAGTCTTTTGCTGCCGAGGCCTTGGTCAGTAGCACCGCGGCCTCTGAAGCTTTGGTAGTCGCGCGCCGCGCTGCCTTGGCGATTGCCGAACGAGAGTTAACCAATACTCAAGTGCACGCGCCTCATGATGGGCGAGTGGTGGGGCTGACTGTCTCGACGGGGGAATTTGTTATCCCGGATCAGGCTATTTTTACTCTTATCAATACCGAACATTGGCATGCTTCAGCATTTTTCCGTGAAACTGAGCTGAAGAATATCAAAGTGGGTGACTGTGCCACCGTGTATGTCATGGCCGACCGCCAGCGGGCCATTCAGGGGCGGGTTGAGGGAATTGGTTGGGGCGTCAGCTCTGAAGATTTGTTTAATATCCCACGTGGTTTGCCTTATGTGCCGAAATCGCTGAATTGGGTGCGTGTTGTTCAGCGCTTCCCAGTGCGCATTAATCTGGATAATCCACCAGAAGACTTGATGCGTATTGGTGCTACTGCTGTAGTTGTCGTGCGAAATGACGATGATTGCTGATGGCACTCTGGGCGGAATAATCCGCCAGGCAAAAGCTGATTTAGCCTTTTTCCCTGGCCGATTTGCTATGGCCTGGCGCGTGGCTGCACTCTGCGCGTTGATGACTCTGGTGGCCATGGTATATGGCATTCCGGAATCGGCTCTTAGCTGCTATCTCATCATTTTCGTGATGAAGCCGGATGGTGTAGAAAGCATAATAATGGCCATCGCCATCACGATATTGGTGTCGCTGGTGGTGGGGCTGGTGTTCCTGCTGATCCATTTCACCCTGGAAGCCGCACCGCTGCGTATGGCGGCGTTGATTCTCAGCTCATTTTTGTTTGTCTATCTTGGTTCTGCGAGCAAACTTGGCCCGGTAGGCTGCATTATCGCGCTGGTCATCGCGTTTGTAATGTCCTTGCTGAGCAATATTCCTATGGGTGAGGTAGCAACACGGGGGCTGCTATATGCCTGGCTGATGGCGGTATCTCCGATGTTACTGATTATTGGTTTTAATCTTTTAATTGGCAGAATGCCACAGCAGCTATTACGGGCCAGTTTGGCTGACCGGTTATTGACGGTTGCCGAGCTATTGCGTCAGCCCGAAAACGAAAATAGGGCTAAGGTAGCGGAGCTGCTAGATGAAGGGCAAAGTGAACATCAACAGCGGGCGCTTTTTGTACGTATTTTTCATCTTCGCCCCTCTATTGAGGCGGTTTGGCTCGAAAATGCAGTAAAAAGTACGTATCGGTTGATGCTGGCAGCTTCAGTTCTGCCAGCTTCTACGCCAGAAAATATACGGCTTGAACTGGCCGCTTATTGTACTCAGGCGGGTGAGGCGATTGCGGCAGGTCAGCTTGCAGTTGCGCCGCCGTTTGTGATTAAGGATGCCGGTGATGAACTCGCTGAGATCTATAACGCGCTGATAGCGCTCGCCAATGCGGATAATGGGCAAGACCTGGACGCGCCGAAATCCTCATTCTTTGCCGCCGATGCCCTGACCAATCCTGTCCATCAACGGTTTGCACTAAAAACTACCGCCGCAGCCCTAATTTGCTATCTGATTTACACCGCGCTGGATTGGCAGGACATTCATACCGCAATGATAACCTGCTACGTTACCGCGCTGGGCACTACCGGGGAGACGGTGCATAAGTTAGTGCTGCGGATTATCGGTTGTCTGATTGGGGCGCTAATGGGAGTGCTGGCAATCATTTTCATTATTCCCCATCTGAATGATATTGGGCAATTAATGGTGTTGGTATTTGGCGGCGTAATATTGGCTGCATGGGTCTCCAGTGGTAATGAACGTATAGCCTACGCCGGGGTACAAATAGGACTGGCGTTCCTGCTGACGGTGTTGCAGGGTTTTGGGCCGAGCTCTGATATGGGCGTAGCACTCGACAGGGTGATTGGCATTCTATTAGGTAATTTTGTGGTGTATTTGATCTTTAGCCGGTTGTGGCCGGTGGCGATTGTTGATGCGGTACATGCACATATTGGCAAGGCATTAACTGGGCTAACTAATCTGGCGGCGCTGTCACCGGATGCCCGGCCAGCAGCGCTCAGAGAAGCCACTGTTGTAGAAGCCGAGGTCACCGCTGCTCGCGATGAACTGGCACTGGTTCCTTTTGAACCGGCTCAATTGCGCCCATCACACGAAGAGTGCGCGCGGTTACAAGCCATATTGGCAGAAATTAGCCGATTATGTCCGGTGCTGTATCTGACAACTGAAAAATCACCGTCTGATGCAAAACTGCTGCGTCGTCTTTCTAACAGCGGCAATGCTGCGGTATTCTCTGGTGAGCAACAGCAAAATAGCGAGTTTTTACGGCAAGAATTATTGCCAACGGATCTTACCATTCAACAACGTATAAAACGGCTTGAGGCACTTCTGGGAACTTGATGACATGAAGACATTCGCGGTACCTATGGCCCGGAGAGCCAGAGTAAGCCAGACTTGTACGGTAATGGGCTTTTGCATGCTACTTGCTGGTTGCGCCACTGAAAGCTTGGATCTAGCCCCGGCATCATACTCAGAACCTTGGACGGCGGATGCCGGAGCCTCGACAGGCCTGCGTAACTTTTCTGTGCCAGCAAATCCAGCGGTGGCAGAATTGCCGCCAGCGCCAGTAATAAAAAGTGAGCATCTTTACTCATTACCAGAGCTGATTGATATCGCCCAGAATCAAAATCCTGACACACGTATTGCCTGGCAGCAGGCGCGACAGGCCGCGCTGGCTGTGGGCATGGGTGAGGCGATATTTTTACCCATAATTTCAGCGAGTGTTATTGGTGGCTATCAGAGTACCAGCACGCCGTTACCTTATGCTATCGGTAGTGAAAGGGATCTTAAAACCTCTGGGAGTGAGGTGGTTCCTGCGCTAGCACTACAGTGGCTTATCTTTGATTTTGGGCAGCGCAGCGCATTGCTGGAAGCGGCCAAACATACGTCCTATGCCGCCAATGTGACCTTTAATGGCATGCACCAAAAGCTGATTTACGATGTCACCCGGACTTACTTCCAATATGGTGCAGCCCAAACGCAGCGCCAGATAGCCGAGCAAACGCTGAAAAATAGCCTAAAGATTCAGGATGCAGCTGAAGAACGTCGAAAAAATGGTATCGCCACGACGGTTGAAGTGGCATTGGCACAACAGCAAGTGGCGCAATCTGAGTTGCGGCGTGTGATGACAAAGGGGACTGAGCGTGATGCTTATCAAGCCCTGCTTGGTGCGATGGGCGTTTCACCGACGCTGACGATTCAAGTAGGTTATGCCGAGGATCGGGCTTTACCTGATGTTGCCAGCCCACCAACAGAAAAAATGATTCGTTTGGCTCTTTCTCAACGGCCAGATGTTCTGGCGAGCTATGCTGCGGTGAAAGCTGCCACGGCGGGTGTGAAAGCCGTTGAAGCTGATTTCTTGCCGAAAGTCTATTTGGCTGGGGCAGTTGCCGGCGGAGATGGGCATTTTGATATTCAGGGCTTGCCTGGTATTAGCCCGCAGACTTCGTCTTCTAACATTTTACTTGGCGTTAGTGTGCCTCTTTACGATGGAGGCATACGAGCGGCAAGGGTCAAAGAAGCAGAATCGCGCGCAGCCGCTGCCGCTGAGGGCTTTAAGAAAACACAGGAATTGGCTGTTCGTGAAATTGTAGTCGCGGCTGATACCTTGCGCTCTGCACTTGAATCCAATCAAGCGGCACTTAATCTTGTGAAAACCTCGTTTATTGCTTATGACGGCGCGCTGGAATCTTATCGCAATGGTGTGGGCACCATTACGGTCGCCAACGAGGCGGCGAATGGTTTATTAAATGCTCAACAAATGAGTACGGATGCCCATGCCGCTTCTTTGGTGGCTGCTGCTAATTTGGCCTTTGTGATGGGTAAAATGACTAACAGCGCAGAACAACAATATAGCGTGCAGTGAATGTGATTTTGGTGGGACGAGAGCTATCCCTGGCTCTCGTTTTTTATCTTAAAATTCTGTACGAAGTCTTATGTTGTTGGTATCACAGGTTCAAATACAAAAGGTTTCTCGGCCTTAAAATAAGAAGAAACATCCCCAGTATAATGAGCCGCTTGTGGGGTATTTAGTTGCAGTATTTTAACCTCACTGGTTGTTGAAAAATTAACTTTATTAAAGTCTACCCAAAAAGTATTTGGCATTAATGTGGACTCAAAATAATAAATTTTATTTTTCTGGTCGGAGAGGGTTCTCCAGCGAGTTGAGGAAATATTCGGTTCATCAGGCGTGCTGATGCCAAAAGGAACTGAGACTGAGCGAATGACACTCAGGACACTCGCAGTAGCAAGCTGCTTATCAGTATATTTAGGAATAGCATTGATATAAAACTGTGCACGCACAAAACGATCGCTGGAACTATTCGTGCCCGGTAGCATGGTCGTACCGCCAATCCTTTCCCAATACGAGTTGATGGCTAGCTGTTTATCATAGGTCGGTGAGTTAGTAACAACCTGATATTCACGACTGTGGTGGATAATAAGTTTACCCCCAACATACTCGAAGACTGCGCTATCACCGCTGGCATCAGACAGGCTGAGATGAATGGTACCAAGTCTTTCCTGGCCGGGGACTTTACTGGTTAATACGGTGATAGGTTCATTTTTAAAGTAATTAACAGCTTCATCGACACTAGCAAAGTTATCCAGTACATATTGGCCCCATGCCGCCAGCGAGATATTAGGTTTCCCGGCGCTAGGTTCAGGATATTGGGACTCTGCCAGCCACAACATATTTACGACTAGCCCTTTCTCATTCATGCCATCGGTGGAGGCAATATTATAAGCGGCGGTGATCACGCTACCATATTTTGAAGTCCAAACAACGGAGTTAGGCCCCGCATTACCATTGCGTTCCATTCCTCGTGGGAATAGCCATAGATCTGAATGGAGATCCTCTTTCCAATCCATTGAACGTGCGGTTATTACTAAATCTTCAGGCCCCAGATAAACAGCTCTGGTACAGGCGAGTGCAGTGGGAATGAGAGTTACCGTCCCGATAAAAGCCATTGCCCCTATAATAATTTTAGATATCCGGTTTTTATTCATGTGCAGACTTTCCTCTTGGGGTTTATTTGGCCTGAGAAACCAACAATAAATATCTTTATTCGGTGGTTTAACCTAGCTAACTGTACCGCGATATTGGATTTTTATCTATTTTGCGCAAGAAATGGGAGATAAAAGGGGCAGAGAGGGATCGCTAGAATAAGGCGAAGCGCGACGTCATCAGCCACTTAATAACCTAATTTACACCTAAGAATTTTCTTGTCAGATTTTAGACTACGAAATGTGGTTAATAAGTAAAAAAGTGCCCAGATGGCACTTTTTGGCGCTGACTCCAGTAAAATTTACCAGAGTCAGAGCATTTAATACTGAGGATATCTAACAAACCGGCTTTGTTGGCTTTACCCGGCTCATTACATTATTTACCGACGGAAGGGTGGAATTTCCCTTGTTTAAGCTCTTTACGCAGTATGGCATGTTGGTCTTCGGTAAATTTATATTTTCTCATAATCAGAATGCGTATTACTGCGCCTAAAGCAGGTAGCAGAGAAATACAGAAAAATAGGCCATTTAATGTCCATTCCGACTGAGCCACATTGGGTATATAACCCAATACTGATAAAATCAGGCCAGAGAGGCCGCCGGCGACAGCAACTGAGAGTTTACCGACAAAAGTCTGCCCAGAGAAAGTGATAGCAGCACAACGCTTACCGGTATGGTAATAAGAATATTCCACCGTATCGGCAATCATTGCGGAAATAAGCGGGTTGGTCATCATGAAAATTGCTGTAATCACGGCTAACCAGACCATTACATAGACCACATTGTGATAACCCGTAAACCAGAAACCGATACGAGCTATTATTTCCAACACACACAGAGCAATGAATAAATCTCTCTTTTTAAAGTGACGAGTTAAGAATGGGGTGCCAAGGCAAGCCAATGCACAGGCAAAAGTAATTAAACCTATAACAGAAACTAATTCAGCATCTTTCATATTATAGGTGAAGAAGAAAATATAAAATGTGTTAACGATGTTAGAAAAAACGTTCATGAAAAAGGCGCTAAGTATAAAAAATAGCGGCTTATTTTGCCAAACGACAATAAAGGTCTGCTTTAAGGTTATTTTTTCAACCACTGTGACTTTGACGCGCTCTTTGGTATTAAAGAACCCATTTAACATCAGTATCACCCCCAATGTCATGAGGATGACAACACCAGCAAGGTAGCCGCGGTCAGCACTGTTCTCTGCAAATAATCCACTGATATAAGGGAATAAAACCATGGTGGCACCAATGCCGGCATTAACGCCAAGCATTGCACAAGTTGCTGTTTTGGCACGTTCTTGCGGCTCATCTGTCATTACTGTGCTCATTGACCAGAATGGAATATCAGAGAGGGCATATAATGTTCCCCATAAGATATAGGTGACACCGGCATATATTGTTTTCGTCATCAGGCTGGCTTCGATATTATAAAATGCAGCCACGGTGACGATGAAAATCAAAAAAGGTGTAAACAGCAAGTATGGGCGGAATTTTCCACGCCGCATATTAATTGTATCCATCACACCAGCAATCAATGGGTCATGTACTGCATCCCATACTCTGGCGATTAAGAAAATCATACTGGCTGCTACTGGTGAGATCCCCATAATGTCAGTGTAGAAAAAGAGAATAAAACTGCCTACCAGCCCAAAACTGAAGCACTGGCCCATTCCATACCCAAAATAAGAAGCAAGTTCTTTCATTGGGATTTTTGCACCTGAATGATTTATGTTCATTCTTAGCCTTTATATTATGTGGGGTACAGGTGAATTTTCTAATTTCCGCTATGGCAATATATAGGTTTTATAAGCCATAACGGAACAGTCTATTTTTATTTTGTTAGCCTTTTTATGATTTCTATTTCTGCTGGATCATAAGCAATGCCTTCTTCATTTAAGACATCATGGAACCAGCGTTCACTATAGTTATTATCTCTGCGTTTTATTTCAGGCCATGGAATATAAGTTTGTGTTTTCCCTTTAACTAAACCCCATTGATAGCAACCAATTCCTTCCGCCTTAAACAACGGTAATTGGTCTTGTACCTTCGATTCTGCGTGGCGCGCCAGCCATTCAGTACACAGCATTGGGCGTTGATATTCCTTCAGGATCCCGATCGCTTTTTTCATCAAATCTAGCGGCACATAGGCGTGGAAAGAAATAATGTCGGACAATTCCAGTGCTCGGCGATCGGTCGGGTGCTCATAAATTGGTGCATCGAGATCTAGAATATTGGCAATATGCCAGGCAGCTACAGTTAATGGTTGTGATGGGTTAATTTCCCGCGCCCAAGTAAATGCTTTCTCCATTAGCTGGTGGCTGTATTCTTCCAGTGCAGAGTCAAAGGCTTCTTCACCTGTTAAAGTGAAAATCATGCGGTTAGTGGGTTCGTTGTAAAGATCCCAAATAGCGATCCGTTCGTCTTGAGCGAAATGACCAATAATATCTTTGATGTAAAGCTCTACATGCTCCCATAAGTAAGGTTGCATTACGATATTACGACCTGGGCTGGCGGCGGCTTGGCTATTATGCAAACCGGGAATCGGTTGTTTTTGTTGCCCAATATAAGGATGGTCACCAGAAAATCCGCAATCATCCATTAGGGTCAACATTACTTTGATGCCAGCGCCTTGACAAATATCGAGAAATTGTTCAATGCGAGCTATTAATCCGTCACGGTCTAGCTGCCAGACCACAAAAGGTAAATTGGTACGTAGCGTGTTATATCCTGCGTCAGCTGCCCATTGTAGTTCTTGGGCAATGCTGGCGGGATCGAAAGTACCCCGTTGCCACATTTCGGTCCAGTTAACTGCGGTTCGTGGTAGGTAGTTAAAGCCACACAACCAGCCCTGTTTTTTATGCCATTCCCATGACTTTTCTTCAGACCATTTATTCATTTTTATTCTCGCTCGATAAATTATTAGCTCATTAGCTAATATATTAGCTGGTTAAATAATAACAATGAGCTAATGCTTTAAGAGTGAGCTGATTCACGAAATTATTTTCACAGATAAATATAAATCGTTTAATATCAATTTGTTATACTTTTAACAAATTACCATAGACGGAAAGCCTGATAAATGGAGTAAATGCATGAGGGGTGAACTTAGCGAGAAGTTGATGCCTAATCCTGTTGACTAAAATCTGTTAGTATAAAAAGAGATGAAACTTAGCCAGTATGAGTAAAATATGAGTAAAAAAACTAAAATTACCATGAGTCACATTGCGGCTAAGGCGGGAGTCTCGCAATCGACGGTTTCATTGGTGTTGAATGGTTCCTACAGTATCAAATTAGCCGACGACACTAGAGAGAAAGTGCTGCGTATTGCCCAGGAAATGGGTTATGTCCATAAAGCAGTAGAGCGCCCGGTAATAAGAGAAAAAATAGCATTAATAATTAATGGATTAATCAACCACGATCCCTTTATTGAAGCCGTGAGTGCGGTTCAGCAGGCAGCCTGGCAACATAACAAACTATTGGCTATTTTTGATCAGGAAAATGAACCCGAACATTGTATTGCTTTGGAAGAGGAAATCAGTGGAGGAGGTTATCAGGGGGTGATTTATGCATCCTGTATGACTCGCCAACTGACACCGATGTTCCACAATTTATCTATTCCAATGGTGATGTTGAATGGTTATAGCCCTGAGCTGCCCGATGTCCCTTGTATATTACCCGCAGATAAAATTGGTGCTTATAAAGCCACCAGTCATTTATTAGATCAAGGATATAAACGGATTGCTATCCTGGCGGGTGAGTTGTGGATGGATGCGGCCAATGATCGTATTTACGGTTATCGACAAGCATTAATAAACCATGATATTTGCCCTGACGAACGCTATATCCAAGTCACCAACTGGTCATTGAAAGAAGCTTATAATAAAACATTGGAGTTACTGGCGCTCACTCCTCAGCCAGAAGCCATTTTCTGTAGCAGTGACTATATCGCCTTGGGGTGTTATCAGGCGATTTTGTCACAAGGATTACGTATTCCTGATGATATAGCGGTAGTTGGTTATGATAACCAAAGTATCTCCTCAGAACTCACTCCTGAATTAAGCTCAGTAGATTTACCCTATGGCGAAATGGGGGAACTGGCATTGCACACCTTGCTGAAAATTACACAACAACAGCCTCTGTTATCGTTGAAAATGAAAGTGGAGGGGGAATTGGTGATTCGTCAGTCTTCAATAAGGCCGGTTAAATAGCTCATTACCTATCGCAGTGACCAAGTGCAATAGCGGTTATTTGTTAACATGATTTTGTTTACATAAAGCCGCTATTACACTTGCAGTTAATCTGTCTTTTAATACTTCAGCAGTGCTATTCAAATGAGAGGAATTTAGTCACTCATACTATCTTAAATATCTGTTTTTGAAGAAACTAAAAGCCAGATAACACAGGTCTTATTTCACTAACAGAGTTCGGCATCAGGGCCTTTGGTTAAGGTATAACGTAGATTTTGTCTAATGGCCTCAATTGACCAAATCCAGAATGCAGTGCCAACAAATTCAGAAATCAATGCTTCTGGGCCTGCAACCCATAACCATCCAGATAACCCGAGTAAAGGAACGACTAAGCCATGCGCAAATACAGAAACACCGATACCAAAAATGATCCCGTGTAACATTTTTACTTTGGGAAGATACTCTGCAATTACGCAGTATATAATAGCGATGACTATTGAAAAAATAATATGAACACCATTACCACCCCAATTAAGCGAATAATCCATCCAATGGTAAGTCATCGGGTCAATATTTACCCCCAGTTTTTCAAGCAATACTACCGGTGGCGGCATGGTTTCAGCGGTTCTTGGTGGCAGTATTGTTTCAAAACCAGATTTGACTAAAGCTGAAAAAATACCCGCAATAACACCAATGTAAATAGCCAGGCTGACATGTCTAGTATTTTTTTTAGTCAATTCAAAAACATTGAACATTCGGTTTCCCTTAATATAAAAAATCAATAATTAGTATAGGGGAAAAAAATGGAATTTAGCTACAAATTAGGGAAAATAAATAGATGAATAAATGTTTGCAATTAGTAGGCAATATGTTTTATAGCAGGTGAAGTTATTTTATATATATATTAATAGTCTATGAAAAATTGATTATTTTCTCAGCTGTTAGCCGCGTATGGTAAATTGAGATACTGGGTCGCATTATTCGTCTAAGCTAAAACTTATTCGAACCAATAAACCACCTAAGAGCTCACTGTGTAATAACTCTGGGTGGGTTTTATGGTAAGTCGTAATGTCTTTTACCAATGCTAACCCTATCCCAGCCCCTTGCTGTTCACCGACATTATCTAGCCGGTGAAATGGCATCAGCGCCTGTGCAGTTTCATCTTGTGCAATACCGGGACCACTGTCTTCTATTTCCAACCAACAGCGGTCTTTATTACTCCCCACAACTAAGCGCACTGTCACCACGCCTTGCTTTGGGGTGTATTTTAATGCGTTATCCAGCAAGTTGTCACAGAGTTCGGTCAGTAATAAGGCATCCCCTTTGATCCAGCATTCAGATTCCCCCTCATAACCCAAATCAATCTGTTTACTGCGGGCTTGAGCAAGGTGCGCGAAACACGCATCTCGTAATAATGGGCCGAGATTAACCGGCTGCAATCTGCGTTCATGCACTTTCATCCTTGATAACTGTAATAGCCGGTCAGTCAGAGAAACGGTGTGATCCAGTGTCCCGCGCATCGCCAACAGACTTTCACGCCATTGTTGAGGATCTTCACTGGTTAGAGCGACCGCCACCTGCGTTTTCAGTACGGTTAGCGGGGTGCGCAATTGGTGGGAGGCATCGGCACTAAAGCGGCCCTGACGCGCCACGATCTCACGTAATCGTTCGATATAGCGATCAAAAGCCAATAACAGCGGCTCCATTTCTGACCAGGGCAATACTTTGGGGAGCGGGGTCAGTTCACCGGGATCGCGCCGCAGCATAAGGCTCGACAGCTTACGTAATGGCTTGAGGATCCCTTTGAGCAAGATATACGCCATTACCAGCGCCAATAGCACCAATGAACCTTGGGTCAAGATAGCCGATACCATGATTTGCTGCGCTAGGTCGTGGCGGGAAGACAGCGTTTCGGCCACCAGTATCATTGCCATCCCCATGACACCCGACTCATTAACCGGCTGATAAAGCGCGGCCACACGTATTGGTTTGCCTTGATACTCAGCATCATAAAAATGCACCAGTGCGGGGTAGAGAAGGGAGCGTGGTGTATTCGGCGGGAAAGGCGGTAAATCGTTGTAGCCAGCGATACTTTTCCCCTCGGGCGTAATTACCTGATAGTAAAGCCGATCATTCATATTACGTTCAAAACTATCGAGGACAATATAAGGGACATCAACCTCTAGCTGCCCATGACGAACAACCAAACGCTCCGCCACCGTCCGTGCAGAGGCTAATAGGGTGCGATCATAAGCAAGCGTAGCTGCATTTATGGCGCTGATATAATGTGTATAAATAGAAATTCCGCCCAAAATCAGTAGCGGTACACCAAAAAAAAGCAGTAATTGATGAAACAGCGATTGCGGGGCTTTAAACCATCGTGGCGAAATAATGTTAGAGCGCGTCATGGGTACATTCCAGGCTGTAACCTAAACCGCGTAAGGTTTGGATAGACACATTACTGCCTTGTAGTTTTTTACGTACCCGATGCACATACAGTTCAATACTTTCTGGATTAGCATCGTCGGATAAGGTAAATACCTGCTCAAACAGTTGTTGTTTGGCAACCGGTCTACCCCGGCGATGCATCAGTGAGGTTAATACTGCCGATTCCCGCGGTGTCAGCGCCAATGGTTTGTCAGCTAACAGAAAGTAGCCTTCGTCGTGATAGGTCAAATCACCAAACTCCACCGCCTGCCCGGTTTCACCGATACTACGGCGCAATAAAGCACGTATCCGCGCCTCCAGTTCATCCAGTTCAAATGGCTTCGTCAAATAGTCATCAGCCCCCAAATTCAGCCCTTTCACCCGGTCTGCTACTTCAGTTCTGGCGGTCAATAACAACACCGGCAGGGTCTGTCCACGTTTACGCAATCGTGCCAGCAGATCCAACCCATTCAGGCGCGGCAACGCCACATCCAATACCACCAGTGCGTAATTTTCATTTTGCAGCAAATGATCGGCGGCAAGACCATCATTTATGACATCCACAGCGAAGCCCGCATGAGTCAATGCTTTCTGCAACCAGTGAGATAACTCGGGGTGATCTTCTACTAACAAGAGACGCATATCACATCCTGTACTTTTTCATTCCTGTTGAAAGGTAACTGAAAGGTTAATCTATTAACAATTCAGCAACCTCGCAATCGCGGGAAAGCTCACAATTTAGAAGAAAATAATGAGGGAAAAAAATGAAAAGAATAATTACCCGCACTTTAGTTGCCTCGGTTCTGATGCTGACGGCACAAATGGCACAAGCTATCGATGCACCTGGCAGAACGGAATGTATTGCCCCAGCTAAACCTGGAGGCGGCTTTGACCTCACTTGTAAATTGATTCAGGTTTCCCTGCAAGAGACTAAAGCGATTGACCGCCCGATGCGGGTGACCTATATGCCGGGTGGTGTGGGGGCGGTGGCCTATAACGCCATTGTGGCACAGCGCCCAGCAGAGTTCGGCACCGTAGTCGCTTTCTCCGGTGGCTCTTTACTTAATCTGGCACAAAATAAATTTGGCCGCTATAGCCCTGACGATGTGAAGTGGCTGGCGGCTATCGGCACTGATTACGGCATGATAGCCGTGCGGGCTGACTCACCCTATAAAACCCTTACAGACCTGATGAATGCTTTTAAACAGGATCCTAACAGTGTGGTCTTCGGCGCTGGTGCTTCAATTGGTAGTCAGGATTGGATGAAAACAGCCTTACTGGCGCGTGAAGTTGGCGTAGATCCTCATAAAATGCGCTATGTAGCCTTTGAGGGCGGCGGCGAACCTGTTACCGCGTTGTTAGGCAATCATATTCAGGCGGTATCCGGCGATTTAAGTGAAATGGTGCCCTATCTGGCGGGTGATAAATTACGGGTATTGGCTGTTTATTCAGAACAACGTCTGCCCGGCCAACTGGCGGGTATCCCAACCGCTAAAGAGCAAGGTTTCAATTTAGTGTGGCCGATTATTCGTGGTTTCTATCTGGGGCCAAAAGTCAGTGATGAAGAATATCAATGGTGGACAGACGCCTTTAATACTTTGGTACAAACTGACGAGTTCAAAAAACAACGTGAATTGCGCGGCTTATTTGAGTTCAATCTGACCGGTAAAGAGCTGGATGCTTATGTCAAAAAACAGGTCGAACAATACCGTGAACAAGCTAAAGCATTCGGTCTGGCCAAATAATTAAGGAGAACGCGCATGAGCGATCGCATTTTTGCCAGTATATGGATCCTGCTCTGTATCAGTGGCCTATTTATTGGCTGGGGAATTCAAAGCGAATACAGTTACGAGCCGCTAGGCCCGCGTCCTTTCCCAATAGCAATTCTATCGTTAATGACACTTTGCTCGGTGCTATTGCTGCTGCGTAAACCTGATGTTATTGCCTGGCCGCACGCCAAAGTATTGCACCGCCTGCTGGTGATGGTGATGACATTAGTGCTCTATGCCTGGGGGTTTGAGTCGCTCGGTTTTCCACTGGCGACAGCCTTACTCACATTCAGTATTGCATTGTTATTTGAGGCGAAAATATGGGTTGCGGCGCTGTCTGGTGTCGTTCTGGGCGCGTCATTGTTCTATGCCTTTGACTATTTACTTGATGTCACCCTACCGCTCGGCGTTTGGCTGAACTAATGAGGTTGTGATGGACACTTGGATGTATTTATCGCAAGGATTTGAGGTGGCATTAACACCACAAAACCTGATGATTGCCTTAATAGGCTGCTTTATCGGCACTATTGTTGGTTTACTGCCGGGATTGGGGCCGATCAATGGCGTGGCTATTTTGCTGCCACTCGCTTTCGCCCTCAAACTGCCGGCAGAGTCTGCTCTTATCTTGCTGGCCACGGTTTATATCGGTTGTGAATATGGTGGGCGTATTTCATCCATATTACTTAATGTGCCCGGCGATGCCGCGGCCATCATGACCGCCCTCGATGGTTACCCGATGGCGCAACAAGGCCGTGCCGGTGTAGCGCTATCTATTTCAGCGGTTAGCTCATTTGTTGGTTCAATACTGGCAATTGGTGGGATTATTCTGTTTGCACCGCTACTGGCGCAGTGGTCACTGGCCTTCGGCCCATCGGAGTATTTCGCATTAATGGTTTTCGCCATCGCCTGTCTTGGCAGCATGATGAGCCAAAACCCCTTAAAATCATTGTTAGCGGCCTTAATCGGATTGGGGCTGGCCACGGTCGGCGTGGATGCAAATACCGGTGTTTATCGCTTCACATTTGATAGTGTTCATCTGTCCGATGGGATCCAATTTATCGTGGTAGTGATTGGGTTATTTTCGGTCAGTGAAATCTTGCTGATGCTAGAAAGCACCAGCACCGGACAGAAACTGGTGCGTAAAACCGGCCGATTGATGTTCAACCGTAAAGAAGCCGCAGAGTGTGTCGGGCCAACATTGCGCTCTTCTGTGATTGGTTTCTTTGTCGGGATTCTGCCGGGAGCGGGGGCCACCATTGCCAGCGCATTGACCTACATGACCGAAAAGCGCATCAGTGGCAACAGTGATAGCTTTGGTAAAGGGGATATTCGTGGTGTTGCAGCTCCTGAGGCGGCAAATAATGCCTCTGCTTGTGGATCTTTTATTCCGATGCTGACTCTGGGCGTCCCTGGGTCTGGCACCACGGCGGTAATGATGGGGGCATTGACCCTCTATAATATCACGCCGGGGCCGGCAATGTTCACCGAGCAACCGGATATCGTCTGGGGGCTAATTGCCTCTTTATTGATAGCTAATGTGATATTGCTGCTGATGAACTTGCCTCTGGTCGGCTTCTTCACTCGCATGCTAACGATTCCGCTATGGTTTCTTGTCCCCGCTATTGCGGCAGTCTCTGCGGTAGGGGTCTATGCGGTGCACAGCACCACTTTCGACCTGATGTTAATGGTCGGATTAGGGGTCTTTGGCTATCTGCTTAGAAAAATGAATTTCCCAATGTCCCCGTTGATTTTAGGTTTTGTTTTGGGCGAAATGTTGGAGCAAAACTTGCGTCGCGCGCTGTCCATTAGCAATGGAAACTACGATATTCTGTGGTCTAGCCCCATTGCCAAAAGCTTACTCATACTGGCCGTTGTGGTATTGCTTCTGCCGCCTATCTTGCGGGTGATACGTAAACTTCGCCAATCAAACTCAACCGTTAACGAAGGCTAAAGCTGCACCTCACTCCGAGGCTGATAATTATAAGGTTATTGGCCTCGATTTATTGGGTGAGTTGCAGCTTAATATCCTACTTTAGTACTTAGTCCTGCAATTATCAGCCTCATCAAACGCATTATTTAGTTCGTGCCGCTCCCGGTAACTTCTCACATTACAACACAATTATCTCCGGTATTACCTCAGTGCCTCAGCGGGTTATTTATAAGATATTAACCGACGCGTTTATTAGTAAGGAAAGGGTACTAAAATCAATATCTGAGTTGACAGGGTTGTTCAATAATTTTCTGATGGGTAAATCATGTTTGGGTTATCAATGGTCAACTGATTCATTATCATAATAGGTATGGTAGTGCATCCTGTTTTTTCATAAAAATATATTTGATTTGAGTCACACTTTTATAACGGAAGTCGTGTAGGAATATTCCTTCAATTATTAAGGAAGAGTCCTAATTTGGTTTTTATGATTTTCATTAAACTCATCAATAACACGCTCTTAACATTCATTTATGAAACGGTGTGTAGGAAACTTCTTATATATCATCATTGTAATGAAAATTTACAGTTACATTTGGTAACATTTAACTCATTGGTGTTATAAAGCTAATGTTTCTACACTGCCGCCTGTCAGGTATTTACTTGAGTTGTTCATGTGTATTAAAAATACCTTTCAGAGACAGTTTAATGCCATCAGATGAATGGATAATATTTTCTGCGAACAATTTTTATTATTTAATCCACCTGTTTTATCGGTAGGTTACGGATGTTTAGTTAGGCGACGTAGATTATTTTACACATATCATCAGGAATGGATTTCCTAAATCCCCTTCCCCTAACAAGGAAAGTCGATGTCCTCTTCAAGCTTCCAAAATGAAATACCCAAGGCGCGCGTTAATATTAAATTAGACCTCCATACAGGCGGAGCCCAGAAGAAAATGGAGCTTCCTCTGAAACTGTTAGTCATGGGGGATTACAGCAATGGCCAGGAACAACGCCCACTGTCTGAGCGCGAAAAACTTAATATCAACAAGAATAATTTTAACAGTGTACTGGCCGAGTTCCAGCCGAGCCTGAAATTAACCGTGTCAGATACTTTGGCTGCGGATAATACCGACACCGCCGTGTCTCTGACCTTCCGTGATATGAAAGATTTCGAGCCGGAAAGCGTCGCCCGTCAAATCCCGCAACTGCGTGCCTTATTGGCGATGCGCAACCTGCTGCGTGACCTCAAATCCAATCTGCTGGACAACGCCACCTTCCGCCGTGAGCTGGAAAATATCCTCAAAGACGATGCGCTGAGCGATGAACTGCGTGCGGAATTGGCGGCTCTGGCCCCGAAAGACTGTTAATCACTGAATTAGCCGCTTGTAAACGGAAAGAAGAAAAGGAACATGCTGATGTCTGTACAGGAAAATACTGCGCAGGGTAGTGCGACGACCCTATTAGATAATAACCCTGTGGCTCAGGGGGTTTATGCCTCACTATTTGAAAAAATTAACCTTAGCCCGGTATCCTCCCTGACCGGCCTTGATGCCTTTCAGAACAACGATGCCCTGGCAGAAGCGACCACCGATGAGCGCGTGACCGCTGCGGTTAGCGTCTTTTTAGACCTGCTGAAGCAATCGTCTAAAAAAGTGGAAAAGCTGGATAAAACTCTGCTGGATGGCCACATTGCGGCGCTAGATGACCAAATCAGTCGCCAGTTGGATGCGGTGATGCACCACCCAGATTTCCAGCGCGTAGAATCTGGCTGGCGTGGCCTTAAGTTCCTGATTGACCGCACTGATTTCCGTCAGAATGTCAAAATCGAACTGTTGGACGTCTCCAAAGAAGATTTGCGTCAGGACTTTGAAGACTGTCCGGAAATTGTACAAAGCGGCCTGTATCGCCATACCTATATTCAGGAATATGACACACCGGGCGGTGAGCCGATTGGTTCGGTCATCTCCAACTATGAATTCGATTCTGGCCCACAAGATATTGCTCTGCTGCGCAATATTTCTAAGGTGTCTGCCGCGGCGCACATGCCTTTCATCGGCGCCGTTGGCCCGAAATTCTTCCTTAAAGATTCGATGGAAGAAGTGGCCGCCATCAAAGACATTGGCAACTATTTTGACCGCGCGGAATACATTAAGTGGAAATCCTTCCGTGACTCCGACGATGCGCGCTATATCGGCCTGACCATGCCGCGCGTATTAGGGCGCTTGCCTTATGGCCCGGATACCGTGCCGGTGCGCAGTTTTAACTATGTCGAAGAAGTGAAAGGCCCGGATCACGAAAAATACCTGTGGGCGAATGCATCATTCTCATTTGCTGCCAACATGGTGAAAAGCTTCATTAAAAATGGCTGGTGCGTACAAATTCGTGGCCCACAAGCGGGCGGTGCAGTCACCGATTTACCTATTCACCTGTATGACTTGGGTACCGGTAATCAGGTCAAAATCCCTTCAGAAGTAATGATCCCAGAAACGCGCGAGTTTGAGTTTGCCAACCTGGGCTTTATCCCACTGTCGTACTACAAAAACCGTGATTACTCCTGCTTCTTCTCGGCCAACTCGGCGCAGAAACCGGCATTGTATGAGACCGCTGCCGCCACCGCCAACAGCCGTATTAACGCCCGCCTGCCGTACATTTTCTTGCTGTCGCGTATTGCGCATTATCTGAAATTGATTCAGCGCGAGAATATCGGCACCACTAAAGACCGCCGTCTGTTGGAGCTGGAGCTGAACAACTGGATCAGTGGGCTGGTGACTGAAATGACCGATCCGGGCGACGACCTGCAGGCGTCTCATCCATTGCGTGATGCGAAAGTCACAGTGGAAGATATCGAAGATAACCCCGGCTTCTTCCGTGTGAAATTGTATGCGGTACCGCACTTCCAGGTGGAAGGCATGGACGTGAATCTGTCATTGGTTTCTCAGATGCCGAAGGCTAAGGCATAACGGAGACACGATGAAAATTTATCGTCCGTTATGGAACGACGGGGCCTTTTTGGCCCCACAACAATTCCAGCAGCAGGCCCGTTGGGATGCCTATGTGGCAGACAGCGTGGCACATATGACACTGGCATCCCCATGGGGTGTCATTGATGCGGCATTTGACAGTGGATCGTTGGCGCTTTCTCGGCTGAATGCTCTGCGGCTGGTGGTTCGCTTTCCTGATGGCACGCTAATTGATTCTGTACGGGCGGATAATCTGCCCCCCGCGTGTGATTTGTCCACCGTGACAGACCGCGACGCCGTAGACGTCGTGTTGGCATTACCCTTGCTTTCTGCCAACGGTGGCAATCTGGATGATGGGCAGGACAGCGCGCGCCCTCGCCGTTGGCAGCAGGAATGGGTTACGGTACAAGAACTTGCCGGCCATGAGCGCACCGAACTGGCAATCATGCGCCACGCCGTCACGTTGCGTTTTGCTCATCAGGAAAACAGTGCCTATCTGACTTGTCCAGTGGTGCGGTTGATTCGCAATGCGCAGGGGCAGTGGATACAGGATGAGAGTTTTATTCCCCCGATGCTGTCACTGGCGGCAAGTCAGACGGTATTGACCGAACTGGGCGATTTAATCCATCGCCTACAGGCACGTCGACGCCGTTTGATGGGAATGCGGCGTGAGAGCAACGAGCGGATGGCGGATTTCGCCGTGGCCGATGTGTCGCTATTTTGGTTGCTGAATGCGCTAAACAGTGCTGAACCGGTATTGATGGAACTGTATCAGACGCCTTCCCGCCATCCTGAACTGTTCTATCGTGAACTGGCCCGCCTCGCCGGTAGCCTGCTGACCTTTTCCCTTGAGCATAAAGCCGAAGATATTCCGCTTTATCAGCATGACGCGCCAGAGCGGGTTTTCCCGCCACTGTTTAGCTTACTTGATGCCCTGCTCGAAGCCAGTCTGCCATCGCGTATGGTGGCGATTGAATTGGCTCACGAGGGCCAGTTCTGGACAGGTTCATTGCATGACGCCCGCCTGCGTGAAGGGGCTGATTTCTATCTCTCTGTCCGATCTTCTATCCCCAACCATCTGTTGCAAACCCAGTTCCCGTTGTTATGTAAGGCGGGCAGCGTTGAGGATGTGTCAGATGTGGTCAATGTGGCACTCAACGGTGTGGCGATGAAACCGCTATCTCATGTGCCCGCCGCTATCCCGCTACGTCTGGAGAATCAGTATTTTGCCCTTGACCTCAAGGGGCCCGCGGCGCAAGCCATGCTGGATGCGGGTAACTGTGCTTTCTACACCCCAGGTTCACTGGGCGATGTCAAACTTGAACTGTTTGCGGTGCTGCGCTCATGAGCAAAATAAATACGTCGGTTGTTGATACGGTTTTTTACCCCTGTTGGCTGATGGTCAGCCAGTTACGTAATGGTCAGGAAATTGAAGACGGGGAAGCGTTGTACCGTCGAGCCTGTGAGTGGATTGACGGCGCGCGCACGGCGCTGTCCCACGCTGGCTTCAGCGAAATCAGCTGTGACCATATGCTGTACACCCAGTGCGCGTTACTGGATGAAAGTGTCCTAAACCGCCAGAAGCAAGACAGCGGTTATATGAAATGGCTGAAAGACCCGCTTCAAGCCCGTTACTTCAATACCTTGAATGCGGGTGAAGAGCTGTGGGAGCGGATCCGTACTGTATTGCAGGAACCGGCACCGGATACGGCGGTATTGACCTGTTTTTACCGCGCGTTGACCCTGGGGTTTGCCGGTCGCTACCGTGAACAAGGCGACGAGCGCCGGGAAGATGTGGTGCGCAAGCTGAGTTTGCTGGTACCGCCGTTTGCCTCCTCACAGGATACGCCGGTGGTTTCGCGCTCATTGCGCCTGCGCTCCGGACGCAAAACCTATTGGTTCTCGTGGGGGGCGGGCGTCGTCATACTGGTGGGGCTGTGGTTCACGTTGTCCACCCGACTGACGCACATGGTGTCTCAATTGACAGGGATGCACTAACGGATGCGTGGATTAACACCGTTACTCTTGTTGCTGCTGGGAACCTGCCTGGCACTGTGGCTTATTTTGGGTTTTTGGCCGCTGGGAACGGGTAGCCGTGTAGCACTAAGCATGCTGGTTATTATTCTCAGCGGTGCGGTCGGTTATTTTCAGTGGCACAAGCACAACCGCAATAAAGTGGTTTACGAGTCCATTGCAGATTCAACGCTGCCACCTGAAGATTTTCAGGGCGCGGTGGTGTTGGTTTGTGGTGATAGCCACGTTTTATTTCCCGCCTCTACGTCCTTTCGTGAAACCCATCAGGGTTGGTATCTGGCCGTAAAAATGCCAGAGCAGCTACCGATACTCGCACAACATCTGGCCGCAGAACGCCCGGCACTGATTGCCCAGATCTCGGTGTTATTGGCCATAGTGCCGGAGCAGCATCAGGATAGGGATGATTTTTCACAATCGCTGCGCAGCTGGCAACGGGCCATCGTGCAGTGCAAAGGATGGCTGGCGGGGATCCCTCCGGTCTGGCTAAGTACCTGGATTTCACCGCTTGCGGCTTCATCTGTGCCGGCCGAACGCTGGTATACAGTCACTCCTGGGCTGAAAGGCATTCAGGTACAGGAGGCCGGAGCCGGTACTGTGCCGCTGGTTGAATGGAGCCAACATCCAGAGTCCCGCAACGGTCAGGAAAAGTTGAGCTCTGTATTCTGGATGGAAAGCCTTCTACTTTGGCTTGATGAACATGTACTGAACATCCTGACTCAGCGGCAAGGGGATGTCCCTGCGCTGACTCCTTGTGTATGGGGGTGCTGCTTTACCCCAGTGGCAGGGCGTCAGGATAATTTGTGGCAGACATACATTCGCGGGATAACTACGCTAACGCCGGAGATGACTCTGGCGCAAGATAATCTGCCGTTGCCCGACGTACTACTGCCTTATTTGCCTCGTCGTCGCGGCGTCTCTCGCTTGATGCAGAGCGGGCTGATGGCGGGCGCGTTGTGCGGTGTCTTTTTACTGTTTGCCCTGCTGGCCTCTTTTATCAATAACCAACGTTTGGTTCAAAGTGTTGGTGATCATTTGTCGTTGTATCAAAGGCTCACTGGTACGCCTCCTGCCCCTAAAACTTTAGCTCAGCAGCAACTGCGTGCGGATGCACAGCTGCTGGATGACTGGCTCCGTAGTGGTGCCCCTATGCGTCTGTCTTTGGGCCTGTATCAAGGGCTGCGGCTTAGGGCTCCGCTTGATATTGCTATCAATAGTTGGACACCTCCTCCACCGCCTCCCCCGGTGATTAATCGCATTGTTCAAGGGCCTAAAACTCTCCGTCTGGATAGCCTGTCGCTCTTTGATGTGGGGCAGTCCACGCTCAAATCCGGCTCCACCAAAGTGCTTATCAATGCGCTGGTCGGGATTAAGGCCAAACCGGGCTGGCTGATCGTGGTGGCGGGTCACACTGATATTACCGGGGAGAGTAAATCTAACCAGATTTTGTCACTTAAGCGGGCGGAATCAGTACGCAATTGGATGCGCGATACCGGGGATATTCCGGAAAGCTGTTTTGCCGTACAGGGCTATGGCCAGAGTCGTCCTCTAAAACCTAACGATACGGAAACGGGCCGTGCGCTCAACCGCCGTGTCGAAATTAGTCTGGTGCCGCAGGCCGATGCCTGTCGCCTGCCAGGCGTAAAAACAGCGTCACAGGATGAAAGTGACGTATCAACTCAAGAAATGGAGAAGTAAACCATGGCAATTCCAGTATATCTGTGGCTGAAAGACGACGGCGGTGCGGACATTAAAGGTTCCGTAGACGTTAAAGATCGCGAAGGCAGCATCGAGATAGTGGCGCAGGAACATAACCTGTATATCCCGACTGACAACAACACCGGCAAGCTGACCGGTACCCGTATTCATACCCCGTTCCTGTTCACCAAAGAAATCGACTCGTCCAGCCCGTATTTGTATAAGGCAGTGACCACCGGTCAAACGTTGAAATCGGCGGAATTCAAATGGTATCGCATTAACGATGCTGGCCAGGAAGTGGAGTATTTCAACACCAAACTGGAAAACGTGAAACTGGTGAAAGTGGCGCCGAAGATGCATGACATCAAAGATCCGGCCAAAGAGAAACACAATCACCTGGAAGCGATTGAATTGCGTTACGAAAAAATCACCTGGACTTATAACGACGGCAACATCATTCATTCCGATTCTTGGAACGAACGCACCACCGCCTAGTTACCCGTTATTCTTCGCGCCGCAGGTGCGTTGGCGACGTTCGCTCACCCTGGTCACATAGTTATCTATGCTCCCAGGGGCTCGTTCACTTGCCGCCTGCCTGCAACACGAATTATTGAGGGTAATCATTACAAGCAGGCGGTTCGCCGTCTGCTTTTTGGTGTTTTTAGCTGAGTATCGGCTTAGCGGTATTGCGCTAAACACACTGACAATTTATCAGATGACCTTATGGGCCTCGGTTGATGGCTAGGGGCGGTAGCGTTCTTAAAACGGGCTTATCAGATTTCGCAAACAAGGAAGACCTTATGACAACGCATTCAGCACACTTATTACGTCGATTAAATCCTTACTGTGCGCAGGCATTGGCAGGGGCAGCTACCTTATGTCAGACCCGTGCCCATGCCGAGATCACTATCGAACACTGGTTGTTGAAACTTCTGGAACAAGGTGAAGGCGATATCACTGTCATTGCCCGGCGCTATGAGTGGGACATGGACAGCTTGTGGCAGGGATTGCTGGCCCATCTGGATACCTTGCCGCGCACGGTGCAGGGCAAACCCCAGCTGTCAGCGCCGCTGCAACAACTGATCAAAAGTGCCTGGCTGGATGCCTCGTTACAGGAAAATGCCGATGCGGTGCGCTCTGCCCATCTCTTATCTGCGCTGATAAATTCGCCATCATTACTGGCCGCAGAAGCAGGATGGCCGTTGCTCAGCCTGAGTGTCACCCAGTTACACCGGCTGCTACCGCTACTGGACAACCAATCTGACGAACGCCCTGAAGTACAACAATCCGCGGCACTGGCAGACGGCCCGGTCACGCTGAGCGATGAGGCAGCGACCACACCCTCTGCCAGTGGTCAGCCGCAACTCAATGACGCGCTGCAAGCGGCGCTGGATAAATTCACCCTTGATGTCACCGCCAAAGCGAAAACCGGGCAGATTGACCCGATTTTTGGCCGCGACACCGAGATCCGCCAGATGATTGACATCTTGTCGCGGCGGCGTAAAAACAACCCGATTTTAGTCGGTGAACCGGGGGTAGGTAAAACCGCACTGGTGGAAGGGCTGGCGCTGCGCATTGCCGAAGGTAACGTCCCCGAGAGTCTGAAAACCGTCAGCCTGCGCACCCTGGATTTGGGCCTGTTGCAAGCGGGGGCCGGTGTCAAAGGCGAGTTCGAGCAACGCCTGAAAAATGTTATCACTGCGGTGCAGCAATCGCCGACGCCGGTGCTGCTGTTTATCGACGAAGCCCACACCATTATCGGGGCCGGTAATCAGGCTGGCGGCGCGGATGCCGCCAACCTGCTGAAACCGGCACTGGCACGTGGCGAACTGCGCACCATCGCGGCCACCACCTGGTCGGAATACAAACAGTATTTCGAACGTGATGCCGCACTGGAGCGCCGCTTCCAGATGGTGAAAGTGGACGAACCGGACGACGGCAAAGCTTGCCTGATGTTGCGCGGCTTAAAAGGCCGCTATGCACAGCACCACGGCGTGCATATGCTGGATTCCGCCATTACTGCCGCTGTCACCCTGTCGCGCCGTTTTTTGACCGGTCGGCAGTTGCCGGACAAAGCTGTTGACCTGCTCGACACAGCCGGTGCGCGCGTGCGCATGAGTATCGATACCCTGCCGGAAGCGCTGATGGAGATCAATGCCGAACTGGCGGCCCTGGCCATGGAACAACAGGCCATCGAACAGGACTTACTGCTGCTGCCGAACGTCGGTTCAACGCGCCTGCCCGACATTGAAAAACGCCGCACCGAGCTGATGGTTGAACAACAACAGCTTGAACAGCAATATGAAGCAGAAAAGCGGCTTACCGCCCTTATTATTGAAGCCCGTCAGGATATTGCCGACGTAGCCCGTCTGGCGGCATTGCAGGCAGAATTAAGCCAGATTCAGGGCAATACGCCGCTATTGTCGCTGGATGTTGATGTCCGCACCGTCGCCACCGTGATTGCCGACTGGACGGGTGTCCCGTTGAGTAGCTTGTTGAAAGACGAACAGACCGATTTATTGCAGTTAGAACGTCATCTCGCCACCCGCGTGGTGGGGCAGGAGGTGGCGCTGCTTGACATGGCGCAACGGCTGCGGGCGGCCAAAACTGGCCTGACACCAGAAAATGGCCCACTGGGCGTGTTCCTGCTGGTCGGCCCGAGCGGGGTGGGGAAAACCGAGACCGCGTTGGCATTGGCAGACACCCTGTTCGGCGGCGAAAAATCGCTGATCACCATTAATATGTCTGAATATCAGGAAGCGCACACCGTTTCCCAGCTCAAAGGTTCTCCACCGGGGTATGTCGGTTACGGTCAGGGCGGCATTCTGACTGAAGCGGTACGCAAACGCCCGTACAGTGTGGTGCTGCTCGATGAAGTGGAAAAAGCGCATGCGGATGTCATCAACCTGTTCTATCAGGTATTTGATCGCGGCATGATGCGCGACGGTGAAGGGCGCGAAATTGATTTTCGCAACACAGTTATCCTGATGACCGCCAATCTGGGCAGTGACCTGCTGATGCAGCTGCTGGAAGAACAACCGGACGCCAGCCACAGCGATTTACACGAACTGCTGCGCCCCGTCCTGCGCGACCACTTCCAACCGGCACTACTGGCCCGTTTCCAGACGCTGATTTACCGCCCGTTGGATGCGCCTGCACTGCGCATTATCGTCGAAATGAAACTGGCTCAGGTCGCCAAACGCCTGAACAAACATTACGGCCTGCACTGCACCATCGAAGAAAGCCTGTACGACACTTTAGTCGCCGCCTGCCTGCTGCCGGACACCGGCGCGCGCAACATCGACAGCCTGCTGAACCAACAAATTTTACCGGTGCTCAGCCAGCAACTGCTAAGCCGTCTGTCTGAACAACAGCGCACCACCTCGCTGACGTTGGGTTGGGACGAAGAGGACGGGATTACGTTGGAGTTTTCCGGGCAATAAAATAGGTAACTCCGACATGTTTTGCGGCTTTTATTCATAAGGAAACGTTTATGTCAGGCGGAGAAGGGCAGCTAAGAAGAATAACCTCGGGGGAAATTAGGTTGGCCCAAACACTGTATGGCGATCAGATCGATTACTCAACAGTCTGGATCCATTGCGATAGTTATCTCCCTTTCGGTTTACAGTCTAAAAATGTTGCCATGACACCTAATGGCGAAGTCTATTTCCGGGAAGGCTATTATTACGCAGACTTTTCATCAGACAGAGTAAGTATAGACAGCCAGCATGTATTTTTACATGAGCTTTGTCATGTCTGGCAATATCAGCATGGCATGATGGTTAAACTTCGAGGGTTATTTAGTTGGGCTGTAGATTATCATTATGATTTAGTTAAAAACCGTTTTTCTGATTATTCCATGGAACAGCAAGCCTCTATTGTTTCTGATTATTATGTCTTGCGGGATTTGGGATATAGCACGTGGCAAGGACTTTGGGGTAATAACTTTATTAATAAGGATAGTTATTACGCTGATGTCGATATTTTGCGTATGTATGAAAAAGTTATGGGGTCATTCCCATCGCCGGAGGCACTGTGAAAGCAACAATTTTAATGTTCATCTTTATGCTATCCGGATGCCTGGGGGACAGAATTCCCTGGGATATCGCTGAAGTGAAACAGTCTAATGGGGCTGTATGCATATATTCATCAGAAATAGGTGAAAACTTTGTTTTTGAACGATTGAAAATACAAAAAACAGGTGAGTCAAAAGAATTCATCGCCAATTTCACTGACAAGATATATGCGAAAAACAGATGTTTACCCATGATGGATTATCAATTTGTCACTAACGGTGAATATAACATCAGTTTTTCCGTGATTGATACTTATAGTGGAAAAAGAAAAGTTTACGCTGCCCGTTTTTTAGATAAATAGTTTCTGATAATTCACTCATCCAAAGGACACGTATTACCGGAGCATATTTGCTGGCTCAGGGTAATGCAGAAGGAAGCATAATGAATCTTATCAACACATTATCCGATGCAGCAAAGTCACTTTCTGGTAGTTTGAATCGTTACCGCCTTGATGTTAAGGGCTGTGACGCGTATCTGGACGTCGAGTCTTTTTCTGGACAAGAAGGGGTAAGCTCCGGGTACCGCTACAAGATTGATTTCACCAGTGCCGATAAAGACATAAATGCGCAGGCGATGTTAAACCGTAGCACGACGTTGACGATGCAGACATCAGGGGCCCTGATACCGAATCTTGCCGTGTCACAGGTACAAAAAATAGTTCATGGTGTGGTGACCAATTTTACTCGTTTGTCAGGCTCAGTAGATGAAGCACACTACCAGATAACCATTGAACCGTTCTTTGCACTTTTGGGTAACCAGAAGCGTTCCCACCGATTTTTTCTCAATAAATCTATACCGGATGTTGTGGAGCAAATACTGCGTGAACACAACTTCAAAGGTTGGGAATTTGAGTTTAATTTAAAGTTAGACTACCCAAAACGCGAACAAATCAACCAAATAGACGAGAGTGATCGTGCGTTTATCGAACGCCTACTGGCTGAGGTAGGGATTTTTTTCACCTTTACACTACAAGAGGACACACAAACTGAGGTCTTGGTGTTAGGGGATAAACAGAGTTGCTATCAGTTTGGTAAGACCCTTCCGTTGGGCAACCCAGCAGGAATGAATGATAACGGCGTAGAAGCTGTTTGGGGACTGTCGCTGCGCCATCAGGTGGTACAAGCATCTGTACAAGCTAAAGATTATAATTATCGCGAAGCTCAAAATTCGCTAGTTTCTGCCCGAGCAGATATGACCCGTAGTGATGGTAATGGCATCACTTATGGTGATGTATACCAGTATCAGCCCCGCCATTTAACACGTGGTGATGCACTTACTCCGGCCCCAGAAAGTGGTAATTTTTGGGCACGTCTTGAACATGAACGCTATTTGGCGGTGCAGACTCAACTGCGGGGCAGTAGCACTGATACCTCGTTGGCCCTATTGCAAGTACTGACAGTTCAGGAAAGTTGTTTGCCTCCAACCCTTCCGGCAGTATGGCAAGCCCCAGTAGTTATAACTGGTTTACGTTTTTCTGCGAGTCGCGCCAGCTCACTACAAGTAAACTTTACTGCAGTGCCCTACAGCGAAACTCTATGCTGGCGTCCGGCATTGCTGCCGCGTCCAAAAGTCAGCGGCACCATGATGGCACGCGTGACCAGCGCGAAGTCGAACGACATCTATGCCTGGCAGGATACCTCCGGCCTGTATCGGGTAAAATTTGATGCTGATCAGGACGATAAAACACAAGGCCAGGAGAGCATGCCAGTGCGGCTCGCCAAACCTTACGGTGGCGATGTGTACGGTATCCACTTCCCGCTGATACAAGGAACCGAGGTAGCGATAGCCTTCCATGACGGTGACCCCGACCGCCCGTATATTGCCCATGCCCTGCACGATTCGCGTCATACCGACCATGTCACTGAAAAAAACAACACCCGCAATGTTATCCGCACCCCGGCTTTCAACAAACTGCGCATGGAAGACAAGCGCGGCGAAGAACACATCAAGCTCAGCACCGAGTACGGTGGCAAAACCCAGTTGAATCTTGGGCACAACGTGGATGAAACACGAGCCCTTCGTGGTGAGGGTTTTGAGTTGCGCACTGATGAGTGGGGAACTATTCGTGGCGGCAAGGGCTTGTTTATTAGTGCTGATTCGCAACCACTTGCAAAGGGTAATGTGCTAGATATGGGGGCTGCAGTTGCGCAACTGGAGAATGCATTGCAATTAGTGACGGCGATTGCTCAGAGCGCAAAAACATCAGGATCTATGGATGCGGATATCTCTTCTCAACAGCAGCTTAAAGGTGCATTAGACAAACTTAGCCAGGCAGGATTACTCATTTCTGCCCCAACGGGGATTGCGGCGGTTACGCCTAAAAATATTCAATTATCCGCTGGACACTCGCTTACCGCTACCGCAGGAGAAAACGTTGATTTTAGTATTTTTAAGCGATTCACCGTTGCAGCGGGAGAAGCTATCAGCTTATTTGCTCAAAAGATGGGAATGAAGATCTTTGCCGCGCGTGGAATGATTGATATTCAGGCTCAAACTGATGCACTTCGGTTGCAATCGGACAAAGTGATGAATATTAACAGCGTCAGTGGTGAGATCATTTTGAATGCCAGCCAGGGAATTACACTGACCAGTAAAGGGGGGGCTTATATCAAATTAAAGGACGGCGCTATTGAAATTGGTGCTCCCGGAAAAATAAGCTTGAAGAGTAGTAATATAGACTGGGGTGGTAGCAGTTCTTTAGAAGAGGCATTAAAACCGGTCACTGTTACAGATCCTCAATATAAATATCCAATGGCCGAGCGTTTTCAGGTGCTCGATAAACACAGTGGTCAGTCAAAAGCCTATATTCCCTATCGCATTGAGGCAGAAGATGGCTCAATTATTCGCGGTGTGACTGATAAAAATGGTTACACTCAAGGGCATTATGGTGTGGCCCCTCAGTCAATTAAAATATTCTTTGAATAAACAAGGGGAATAGCATAATGAGCGGACAAGAAAACCCTATTGCCGAAGGACAGCTGAATAAGAAAAATGGCGGAGCTGTTATTGCACACCATGAATCAGTCGAGATATATTTTCACCACGAAGATGAAGAGCTTATATTCCTTACAGAGTCGGCAGCCAGTGAACTGGACAGCCATGCACGAGAGTTAATGGTTTGTGTCGATGAACATCACCAAGCATCGGAAGATTACTCTTTTGCTATCGAAAAATATGGAATAACTTACTCGCAACCTGCAAAAAATGCGGATTTAGCCTCTTTGGAAAATAAGGTGTCAATAGCAGAAAAAACGCTTGAAATAAAAAAGAAAGCACTTTTAAAAAAATTGGGGAAATTTAATGATAGTGGAGCTGGATACGAAAAAATCGTTGAATTAATCCCTATTGCGACGAAAAATAATCAATCAGGAAAGAAAGGGAAAGGCAGTAAATATATTTATGTGAAAAAAGCCTATAAAGATAATCTTGGGAAAGGTATAAAACATACCGTCTCACTGAAAGCCAAAGATAAAACATCCAGTCCGGAAAGTATTTTCAAACGTGATAAGAAAGGGAATATCACCAATATAGACACAAAAAAAATGAAGGAGCAGCTAGCCAAACAAGTAAAAAAAGAACTAAAGCTAGATACAGCCATTCAGTTTTTAAACGCAAAAGACATCGTTAAAATAGATGCGGTGTTAACGGGGTGGGCAGATTGCTGGAATGCAGGAGAGAATGTAGATATTTCAGCGGGTGCGCAATTTATGCGTTTTACTTCAAATTTAGGTGCATCCGGTGAATGGGATCCTATCAATGGTAAACTAAAACTAAAGGCTGAGTTCGGTGCTGCACTGTCAGTGGCTTCAGGCACTGCAGATGCAAAGATTTTCATGCCCGATCGTATTGGATGGCCGCTGAAGTTCACGCCAACGGGCCGCACCAGTCCTGTCAATATGGGGATGTTGCGTGTCTATCTGCAAGCATCGCTAATCGGTTTTGCAGGCGCTTCTGCACAAGCTGAGGCACAGTTTCAGATAACGACGATCAATAGTAAACAAGTCCTCATGGGCAAACCTAATGAGCGACTTCCTCGCTTTAGTGAGCGTCGGGTTAAGGGGGCTGAGTTCCACAAAAAAATGGACGAGAATGATGAGGGTATCAGCGCCAGTGGTGAAATTTTTGGTGGGGCCAGGGCAGATTTCACATTAAGCGGTGGCGTACAGTGGCTACAACCTCCCGCGCTATCGTCACATCAGGGTAAAACCGATGAGCAAGCTGAGGCTGCTACTGAATATGTGGATTTCTGTAGCATTTCAGAAAGCATTGTTGGTATGGCAGGAATTGGTATTGGCGGCACTTTCCAGTGTGATTTTGTTAATGGTAAATTTTGTTTCAAAATTGCGGCCAGTCTTTGTGTCGGCTTAGGTGCTAAAGGCAGTTTCAAAGCATCTGTTTCATATGACAAGTTAAGGGACTTTGGTAATTGGTTGGCCTACCAATTATATGGCGTAGACTATGCATTCCTTGAACTCATAACTAAAGATGCTTTTAAGACCTTCAGTAAAATTTGTGTCATGCTACTATCAGATATTAAAAGTGACATTATTAAAGAGTTGAGATATTTAACTGGAAGTATAGAAAAAATAGATGCGCAATTTAGTCAGTTTATCGATTCAATTGATGCTGGGCTTAAAGCATCTCAGAAAAGAAATGCTTTAGCTAATAATATTCTCGCAGCCCCTCAGTCGTTACTGAGCTATACTCCAGAATCGAAAGGTATATTACTTTATTTACTCACTCGTCATGCCACCGCAGACCATATAGATATTGGAAACCGGGGGGATGGTTTTATTCCTGATATTTATCATGATAGAAAAAAAGCCATTATTGTCATTTTAACTACTATCCAGACCCAGCGAGAATGGTTCCAGGTATTTAGTCATCGAACCGCTGATGGTAGCGATTTAGCAAACGGAAATTCGGCATTAAAATATATAGTTGCTCAAAAGCAAATGAATGAATTAAGAGAGTTTTTGCAAGAAGGGATTAATAAAGATAAAGAAATGGATAAAATATACAAACGATTAAAAGAGACGCCAGCCTGGGGTTATGCATTGGCAATGAATAATACGCTGGTATACCAACTGCATAGTGAGAACAACCCTTTCTATCCTCAAATGGGCCAATTCGGGCCGAGAAATGATATAGTTCAAACAGTATAAACTGGAGGGGAAATATATGAATAATAAATTGATGTTACTGACGCTCGCCGTCTTACTGCTTACTGCCTGTGATACTTCCCTCCCTCCACCAATAAAGAAAGATAACAGCGAAGAACTGGAAAAGTACGTTCAACAGATAAAAGCTAACCTAATATTTGTACAGGGTGGCGACTTTCAAATGGGAGATTTTGGCGAAAAGTACGGCAAAGAACATCTTCCTTATGACGAAAGCAGTGACAGCAAGCCTCTGCATCATGTAGAGCTAACCAGTTACTCTATAAGTAAATTTAAAGTAAATAATGGTGAATATAAAAAGTATCTTGTATTCAATGATATGACTGGAAGAGTCATAAATGCGGGGCCAAGAGAAAAAAGACGTTGGGAAGAAAAAAACAGAATATTGGATACACCGGCCCATGTGGATTGGAATGAAGCGAATAACTATTGCCAGTGGTTAGGGAAAGTGACCAAACTCGCTTTCTCATTGCCGACTGAGGCACAATGGGAATATGCCGCTCGTAACCGAGGGCAGTTTGTGATTGCCCCAACAAATGATGGAACTATTCAAATAGAAGATAGAAAGGGGCTTAATGTTACAACTGAGGATGATCGTGAAACGTATGCCAGAAAAGTGGGTACATCCCTTGAGACACTGTCACCAATGCCCGGAGATGCACGACCACCAAATCCACTGGGTATCTACGATATGTCTGGTAATGGTTATGAATGGGTGAAAGACTGGTATGACCCTAACTATTATCAAAAGTCACCGCTGAAAGATCCGCAAGGCCCGGAACAACCCGTATTTAAAGACTCTGATGGGAATTTCACTAAGGTATTAAGAGCACAAGCATACTCTGGCCCAGGCCGTGGTTTAACCGTAGTTAGATTTAATTCTGATCCAGAGAGTAGAGATTACCTACCTACGGATAAAACTGTCCGTTGTGTGGTAAATAGTTCAGAACCGATTAAATAAAAACTAACATAGAATCTATGCTTAATGAAAAATGTCTGAGGATTAATAAACTATTATCTTCCACAGTTACCTTCTTTTAAATAAAAACATTTTTATTACCATCAATACATCCTGAGGGAAAAGTGAAAAACACTCTATTACGTTATATTTCAGTGTTGGCGCTTGTATTCAACTTGACGGCATGTGGATATAACGACATCCAGCTTTATGACGAAACAGTTAACTCTGCTTGGGCTGAAGTGCAAAACCAGTATATGCGGCGTGCAGACCTGATTCCTAATCTTGTGGCAAGCGTTAAGGGATATAGTCTTTATGAAAAGGATGTTCTGGAGTCAGTGACTAAGGCGCGGGCGGATGTAATCAAGTCGACAACTGCGCTGGCAAATTTGCCCTCGGATCCGCAATTATTGCGCCAATGGCAGCAATCTCAACAGAACCTAAGCCATGTTATTACGCAGTTTATGGTGGTGAGTGAACGTTATCCAGATTTAAAAGCAAATATGTTATACCAGAATATGATGACGCAACTGGAAGGAACGGAAAATCGTATAGCTGTTGCCCGTGGACGTTATATTAAAGCTCTGCAGCAATATAACGTGACGATTCGCCAGTTCCCAGCGGTTGTCACTGCCCGGATAATGAGTTATCAGCCTAAAGTGAGCCAGCTTCCTAGTGATGACGCAAAAATAATGAAAACGCCAATTGTTGATTTTAGCATGGCACCAGCACACTAATATCAGGGTTACTTTATGATAATACGCCTATTAATGTTGTTGCTGGTAACATCGTTTTGTTATGGACAAGAGATATCGGTGCCATCATTACAGCATCAGGTTACTGATCCTGCAGGGATATTAGCTGATAATGAACAACGTTTGTTAACGCAACAACTGGAAATTCTACACCAGAAAACCTCAGTGCAACTGGCACTTCTTGTTATTCCCACCACTGGTGATGACAGCATTGAACAATTTGCCACCCGAACTTTTGACCAGTGGAAGCTAGGAAATGCCAGCCATGATAATGGAGTACTGCTGTTGGTTGCCTGGGAGGATCACACTGTTCGCCTGGAGGTTGGTTATGGGTTGGAGGGAACAATCACAGATATACAGGCAAAAAACATCATTCATTCCACAATGCTGCCCTTTTTTAAACAGGGGAAGATTTATGACGGTATTTCTGCTGGTATAAAAGAAATTTCAGATTTGTTAACTCAAAATCCTAAAGCGGCTGTGTCATCGCAACCAGCACCGAGATTTCCCCATATCCTTTCTGCTTTCCTTTTATGGGGGATAGGATTACTTGTACTTCCATTATGGGTATTTAGGAAAAGCTCATTTTGGGCAAGGATAATAAAAAGCAGTACCCTCTGTTCTGCATTATTTGGCTTGGGAAGCCTCTTCGGTGCATATTATATTGATTATATTTTTATGTTTATCACTGCTGCCATTTTATTACTGTTTGCATCTGCAAGTCTCTTGGATCGTACGAGTGACAATACGTCTCAGAGAACAAGAAAAACATCGGGCAAGAAAACATATGCCACATCTTCATCCTCTGGCAGCAGCAGTAGTCGTGATTCTGGCAGCAGTTTCAGCGGTGACGGTGGAAGCAGTGGCGGTGGGGGAGCATCTGATCGCTGGTAAACGTGGCAATAGTTAATATTAAGTGTACTTGTGTTTTTTAATAATACCTCTTCACTTCTTGCTTGTATTGTAATAATCAAATGCACAAAATATAGCTATTAAATAATTGGTTATTACTTGTCTGGATTAATTCATTAGATATTTAAATATTATAGCAATCACTAAGTAATAAGCGTGAGTAATATTTTTAATTATAGAACCCACATCATAAGGATGATTGAAATGCGAGGTGTAATACGATTAGGAGATAAGACAACTCATGGTGGCACTGTTATTCAAGGCAGTAGTGGGATTAAATTTATGGGTCTAGAAGTTGCCTGTATTATGGACAAGGTCTCCTGTCCTCTACATGGAACAACATTTATATCAGAAGGGGATGAAGGTTCTAAATATAACGGACGGCCTATTGCGTTACATGGTCATCGCTGTGCTTGCGGTTGTACGCTGATTACGTCACTACCGAATACCGGGAAAAGCTGATTTATGTCTGTTGAATTAAGGAAGATACCCGAACCAGAGGCGTTACCTGAACCTTTAGTAAAAATACGCTGGGCCATTTTTATTATTTTGTGCATATTTATGGGATTTTTTCTTACGCTTTATTTCTGGCCTAAGGATCTATCCACACACACCTTCTGGTTCTGGATGTGTTCATTATTTATTCCATCCTCCATCGGTGTTATCAGTTATGCGCTCAGGTTACGACATTATGAGCAGCAATGGGAGCGCGTCTCGTACTGGAACCAGTTGCATCGAGAAAAACAACAAGAGATGGTGCTACAAGGGCAAAAGGCGCTGGGCTTGCTGGGAATGGCCTATGTAACCCCCGCTGCAAATAATAAACTGGCTTCTGCGTTATTGAAGGGGGCCGCTCCCCTGCAAACATTATATCCACCTGGCAGTACATCCGTTCTAATGATGTCATCACTTCAACCACCGGCTAGAGTCGGTAGTGAAGCTGAATACTGCACAAGGCTGGAAACTCATCTTAAGTCGGTACTCCAGGGGCTCGATACTGAGCTGAAAGAATATGCAGTAGGCGAATCAATTATTGTGCGAATTCGTCACGATGCAACATTGGAAGATGCTCAGATTTTGAGTATATGGCAACGTATATTTCCTGAAGATTACGCAATATCAAAAGTTATTTTCGGACAGCAAGATAATGGCTTGATGTGGCTGGATAATTGGCTGGACGAGCAAAACTCAGCCTTGGTACTTTCCCTTGAGATGAATTTATTCGTTGAGGGGCGTGATTATCAGACAGAGTCTGTTTCTGCGCTGTTACTGGCTTCGCCTGCATGGTTAATACACCAAAACACAATCCCTATTGCCTGGATACATCGCCCGGTTGCCATAACAGCGACTAAAGAGGCATTGGAGGATGTCATTCGCTGGGGAATGCTTTCTGTTGAGGAACGCTATTTTATCTGGCGTAGTCAACTGCCAACGTTACCACAGACTGAAATGCTTCAGGCGATGGATGCAATGAACTACCACGTTGATAAAGATAGCGAACATCAGCTGGACAGTTCTCTCGGTAAACCTGCGGTAGCAGTCGGGCATATTACCCTGATTTGCGCCTGCGACCATGCTGTCTCTTCGCAACAACCCCAGTGGATCATGTTGCAAGATGAAACCCCTCAATGGGTGATTGTGCGCCCAGCGTAGTTCCGCGTTAAGGAAATCTGAAGTGATTAAGAAGAAACGTCTCAGTACATGGATAATCGTGATTGTGCTGCTAATTATTGGTAACTGTCTCATTTGGTTTGATAATCCTTTTATTCATTTATCTACTCAGGAAAAAAAGCTGATTGCCTCGGTTGCATTGCTCGGTTTTTGCCTTGGGGGACTGCTGTTTGATGATTTATTGGCAAGGGTATGGAAGGCGATTATCTCTTCAGAGTTTTCCCGGTTACTGAAAGTAAGTTTCGGTGGGCAAAGTCATAAAAAACATTCAAATACGGAGAGTGGCAGCCACTATTTTTTGCGAGTTAAAAGTCTACAACAAGCCCTGCACCACACCTACGGCCGTTTCTGGCCCCGCAAAGTTCGCATTCTTCTGCTCACTGGCAGTGCGGCGGATGTCGAGCAACTCCCCCCCGGCCTTACGTCACAGTTCTGGCAAGAAGACAGTGGCACCGTGCTGTTGTGGGGCGGCGATTTGGGGGCGCAGGCCGATAGCGCGTGGCTGGGTGCTTTGCGCAAATTGCGCCGTCGTCCGCTGGATGGCGTGGTCTGGGTGACCTCAGCCTTAGCTCAATCCACTACGCTTGGCCAGAAAGAATCTAAAACTACACTCTCCGCCGACATGATGGACAGCGTGGCACAGGCGTTTGCTTCACGTTATGAACTCCTCGGCTGGCGGTTGCCGCTGTATGTCTGGTCACTGCATACCGATGACGGGGCCGACCGTATCACGCAATCCGTGGGCTGTTTGCTGCCAGCAGGTTGCCAACCAGACGAACTGCGTGCGCAACTTGCCGGGCTGCTGCCCGCGCTAATTGAGCAAGGCACGCAACAGGTTAGCAGCAATACCCAGCACCCATTTTTATTGCAACTGGCCGATCAACTGGCGCGTCAGCCGGACTCTGTTGCCGGCCCCCTGGCTGCGCTACTGAATCCCTATCGTCCTTCCCCGCTGGCGGGGGTTATCTTCAGCCCGGTTTCGGTCAATGCAAAGCGCAGTGTGCAACACCACTGGGGCAAGGATAACCGCTGGGATGTGTTGATTGATTCATTGCCATCCTTGCCCACAGGTTTAGCCGCAACAAAGCTGGGGTTCGCCTGGCGTAAAATGTTAGCAATGGCGGTGGCAGGCATGATGGTGCTGTGGGGCGCGGGCATGCTGATGTCATTCCTGGTCAACCGCGATACCTTTAATACCAGTGAGTCTCAGGTGAAACTGGCGGCTAACGTGCAACAGCCCCTTACTGCGCGCCTTCAGGCACAACTGAGTCTGCAACATACGCTAGACAGATTACAGTATCGCCAGCAACAGGGCGCACCTTGGTACAGCCGGTTTGGTTTAAATCAGAATGATCCGTTACTGGCTGCGCTCTGGCCACATTATCGGGCCAGTGCCACCCCTTTGCTGCGTGATGCGGCTGCTCGTCACCTTGAAGAGCAACTCAGCACCATGGCGCAACTTCCACCGGATTCTCCGCTGCGCGACACGTTGGTGAAACCCGCCTATGACCAGTTAAAACTCTATTTGATGTTAGCGCGTCCAGAGAAAATGGATGCGGCATGGTTTAGTAAAACGCTGCTGAGTGATTGGCCACAACGCAAGGGAGTGCCAGACAGTTTCTGGCAGGGCAGCGGCCCGGCATTGCTGGATTTTTATGCTCGTAATCTTTCCCAACATCCGGACTGGCGTCTGAATCTGGATGAAAGTCTGGTTAATCAAGTGCGGGCCAGGCTTATCAGCCAGATGGGGGCCCGCAACAGCGAATCTTCGCTCTATCAGAAGATGCTGGTTCAGGTTGCGCACCAGTATGCTGACCTGCGCTTGTCAGACATGACCGGTGATACTGATGCTGAGAGAATATTTACCACCGATGCCGTCGTGCCGGGGATGTTTACCCGTAAAGCCTGGGATGACGCGGTAAAACCGGCGATTGAAAAAGTGGTTAGCGAACGTCGGGAAGAGATGGACTGGGTACTGAGTGACAGCAAAAATGCTGTTTTGCAGCAGGATTCACCGGAAGCCCTGCAGGCCCGACTGAAAGATCGCTATTTTGCCGATTTTTCCACCAGTTGGCTGGATTTTCTCAACAGCCTGCACTGGCAGCCAGCACAAACTTTATCGGACTCTATCGACCAGCTCACTCTGATGGCCGACGTACGCCAGTCCCCTCTGGTGGCATTAATGAACACCCTGAGCGTGCAGGGCAAAACCGGGCAAACCGGTGAGGCGTTGTCGGACTCATTAGTGAAATCGGCCAAAAATCTGTTAAACCGGGATGAACAGCCCGCCATTGATCAGCAAGCGGGTGCACAAGGGCCACTGGATGCCACTTTCGGGCCAGTATTGGCGCTGATGGATGGCAAGGCTGGCGGGCAGGGCAATACCAGCCTTAGTTTGCAAACCTTCCTGACCCGAGTCACCCAGGTGCGTCTTAAACTCCAGCAGGTAGTGAATGCTGCGGATCCACAGGCCATGACCCAGACCCTTGCTCAGACCGTATTTCAGGGCAAGGCGGTTGATCTGACCGACACCCGGGATTATGGCAGTCTGGTGGCTGCCAGTCTTGGGCAGGAGTGGAGTGGATTTGGTCAAACGGTGTTTGTCCAGCCGATGGAACAGGCGTGGCAGCAGGTCTTAACTCCCGCCGCCCAGAGCCTGAATGCCCAGTGGCAGGCATCTATTGTTGATGACTGGAACAGCACTTTTGGCGGGCGTTATCCCCTGAAAGATACCAGCAGTGAAGTCTCACTTCCGCTGTTGGCGCGTTATCTCAACAGTGATAGCGGACGCATCGCCCGCTTCTTGCAAACCCGGCTGAACGGCGTGCTGCACAAAGAAGGCAGCCGTTGGGTGCCGGACAGCATCAATGCTCAGGGCCTGACCTTCAATCCGGCGTTCCTGAAAGCCGTGGATCAGTTGAGCTATTTGTCGGACGTGGTATTTGTGGACGGTGAAGCGGGAATACGCTTTGAATTGCGCCCAGGAACAGCCAAAGATGTGATGCAGACCGATCTGGTGGTGGATAGCCAAAAACTCACTTATTACAATCAGTTACCAGTTTGGAAACGTTTCACCTGGCCCCATGATACCGAGGCCCCAGGTGCCAGTTTGAGCTGGATAAGCACCCAAGCCGGTACCCGGCAATTTGCTGATTTCCCCGGTGCCTGGGGGTGGATACGTTTACTGGATAAAGCTGTGGTGACCCCTTATCAGGGTGTGAACAGCAGCTTTAATCTCACCTGGAAAGCCCCTGATGGCCGGCCGCTGAATTACACCCTACGGACTGAAGCCGGAGACGGCCCACTGGCCTTATTGAAACTGCGTAATTTTGTCTTACCGACGCAAATATTCAGCGTGGGTGCGACTGGCGCTGTTCAGAAACCGGATAGCGCAACAGGAGAGGGCGACTGATGGCCACATTGCATACTTTACTCAATGCTTGTCATGCTGAACAACAGGCGCTTTCGCAACAAGCACAACAGCAGATTTTGCTCTGGGAAAAATGGCTGGTGCCCATAGTCGTGGAGTCACCGGTAGGTGATGACCCCGGCTATGATGATGATTTCCAGCAGATGCGCGAAGAAGTCAACAAACTGTCTGGCGCGGACACGGGGCTGGTCTGTGCATTGGCGGAGAAACTGCTAACGGGGTCGTGCAAGGATGTGCGCGTCGCGACCTACTATATCTGGGCGCGGCTGCATATCGATGGTGAAAGCGGGTTGGCGGATGGCCTGGCCCTGCTGGCCGGATTACTGCAACGTTTTGGCGATACACTGCACCCGCAACGAGGCAACAGCCGCAAACTGGCACTGGAATGGCTAGCGAGTAGCCGGGTGCTGGACAGCCTGTCACTTTACCCTGAAGTCGCAAAAGCTGACTTTGAGCGCATCGTGGGGGCATTGGCGTTAGCCGAAGAAAATATTAGCGGCTGGGATGAGTCCACCCGCCCTCAGTTTGGCAACCTTTATGCGGCACTGGAGAACCGGCTAATGCAGTCCGGCGGCCCTGATGCGGTTATTCCACAAAATAGCAGTCCCTCTCGTCACGCGGCATCTGATGCCCCTGCGTTGAAAGCGGTCTCCTCCGGGCGTGATTTACTCGATCAGGCAAAACTGCTGGCGGGTTTTTTACGCGACCAGCCGAATGGCTGGCTATCAGGTCATCATCTGATGAAAAGTATTCGTCTGGATACACTGCATGAATTGCCGCCGTTGGCCGCCAGCGGCTGTACCCGTCTGGCTCCGCCAAAGCCGGAGAACCGTGCACTGCTGAAACGTCTTTATTTGCAACAAAGCTGGCTGGAATTGCTGGAGCAAACCGACATTCTGTTTGCTCAGGGGGTCAATCACCTGTGGCTTGATCTCCAGTGGTATACCCATCAGGCGCTGATGAAGACGGGCGCGCCGTACGAGCGCTGGGCTGACATCATTAAACAGGATTTAAATGGCCTGCTGACTCGCCTGCCGGGGCTTGAAGGATTGGCCTTCAGTGATGGCACGCCTTTCGCTGATGAGGTGACACAGAACTGGCTAACCCAGCAAGTTATGGCCGCAGCAAGTTGGGGCAATGAACCTGCCGCATCCGCCAGCACAGTAGGTGATGACGATATTCTGCAACTGGAGCCGGAAGCACTGGCTCAGGCCGACACTGAAGGCGTGGACGCCGCGCTGAGTTGGTTGCAGAACCGCCCAGGGGCCCACACACCGCGCCATCAGTGGCTGATCCGCCTGCTGATGGCGCGAGTCGCCGAGCAGTATGGCAAAAACGACATGGCGCTGCATTTGTTAGGTGAGCTGGAGGGGAATGCAACCCGAATGACACTCACGCAATGGGAGCCGGAATTGCTGTTTGAAGTGAAAGCCCGTCGCCTGAAACTGCTGCGCATGAAAGCCAGCCGGACAGAGTCGGACAAATCACGTTTGCATGGCGAGATGGAACATCTGCTCGCCGGATTAATTGCCCTCGACCCGGCACGAGCTGCGGTGCTGTGTGGGTAATAACTCATCTTATCCCCAAAACAATTCGAGTGACTGACTGCCGTCAACACACCCACATTTTGAAATATGACGGGTATATCCGGATAAAAAGAAAACCATGAAAGACCTTACTCTGCGTTATTACGACGCCGAAATGCGCTATCTGCGTGATGCGGCACAAGAGTTTGCCCAAACTCACCCTGACCGGGCGGCCCTGTTAGATTTGGATAAACCCGGTACGCCAGACCCTTACGTGGAACGTCTGTTTGAAGGCTTTGCCTTTTCGATGGGGCGATTACGCGAAAAAATCGATGACGACCTGCCGGAGTTTACCGAAGGGCTGGTAAGCATGCTGTGGCCGCACTATCTGCGCACCATTCCCTCGCTTTCTATTGTTGCGCTGACCCCAGATGTCCCGGCGATGAAAATGGCCGAAACCGTGCCCGCGGGAATGGAAGTCTATTCTCGCCCAATCGGCCCGAAAAATACCGTCTGCCAGTACCGAACCACTCGCGATATGGTGCTTAACCCACTTGCCGTCTCAACCGTAGTGATGGCGACGGAGCCGGATGGCCGTTCGGTGCTGCGTCTACGACTGGCATGCAGCCCTCAGGCTGACTGGTCGCAAGTGGATTTACGGCGCTTGTGTTTTTATCTGGCGGGAGACGCCCCTGTCAGCAGTGAGTTACATCTGGCACTGACCCGGCGTCAGGCCGCTCTTTATTTACGGCTGCCCAATCAGGCTGACCGCATAAAACTGGATGGTTGGTTTTCTCCCGGCGGTTTTGCAGACGAAGACCTGCTGTGGCCCAAAGGTGACAGCGCATTCAGTGGCTATCAGTTGTTGCTGGAGTATTTCACCTTCCGCGAGAAGTTTATGTTTGTGCACCTGAATGGGCTGGAAACGGTGACACTGCCAGCAGGCATTACCTGGTTTGATATCGAAGTGGTGTTTGACTGCCAGTGGCAAAGTGATTTGCCGGTCAGGGACGACGCACTTCACCTGCATTGTGTGCCGGTAGTTAACCTGTTCTCTCTGGAGGCTGACCCGCTGACTATCAATGGGCTGGAAAGTGAGTATATGCTGCGCCCGCGGCGTCTGCAGGATGGGCACACCGAAATTTACTCCGTGGACGCGGTGACCGGTTCGCAGCGAACATCTGATGCCACTTATGTCCCTTTTACCAGTTTTCGCCATCGCGGCGGGATGCAGCGGCGGCATGCGCCGGAACGCTATTTCCACACCCGAGTAAAACGGGGCGTGACCGGGCTGCATGATACCTGGTTGATTCTCGGTGGCCAGCAGTGGGAAGCAGACAGAGCTTTTACCCGCGAGGCGGTCTCGCTGAAAATTACCGGCACCAATGGTCAGCTACCGCGCAAAGCGTTACAGAGCACACTACTGGATCGCTGCGAAGCGGTGTTACAGACGCCGTTGAAAGTGCGCAATCTCTGCAAGCCAACGCTGCCGTCTTATCCCCCGGCGGAAGATCACTTTCAGTGGCGGGTATTGAGCCACCTGGGTTCAAGCTACCTTAATCTGATGAGTAACGCCGAAGTACTGCGCGGAACGCTGGAGCTTTACAACTGGCAGGGAGATGAACTGAATAACCGGCGTCTTGATGCCATTCAACAGGTGCAACACCACCAGATTCAGCGTTTTGAACAGGGATTTCTGCTGCGGGGTATCGATATTGAAGTGCGGCTGGATGGCAATGGTTTTACCGGTGAAGGCGATATTCATCTGTTCGGCGAAATGCTCAATCGCTTCTTTGCCCTTTACGCTGACATCCATTTATTCAATCAGCTCACCCTTATCGTTCAGCCTGCCGGGAAATGTATCCGATGGAAAGAGAATCACAATCAGCGTCTGCCCGGCTAATCGAACAACTGCGGGATAAACTGCCGTATACCCAGTTTTATCGCTTCTGTCAGTTACTGGAGCAAAGCCAGCCGGAGGCACCTCCGTTGGGCAGTCACTGGCAGGTAAAACACGACCCGGTTCGTTTTCGGCCCCATCCGGGCATGGGTTTTCCGGCCAGTGAATTTAAACGGGTGGAAATACCCGAGCAGGCACACCTTCCGCCGACCATCCGCACCACCTTTATGGGGCTGTATGGCGTGGAATCGCCGCTGCCTACCGCGTATATCGATGATATTACCCAACGCAGGGAAGGGCATGAGGCCGTCAGTGATTTTCTGGATATCTTCAATCACCGGCTTATTACGCAGTACTACCGCATCTGGCGTAAGTACTCTTATCCGGCCAGTTTTTCTCCTGGCGGGACGGATAAAACTTCACAGTACCTATTGAGCCTCTGTGGTCTGGGCATTGAGGGATGCACAACGCATATCGCCACGCCGGTATCCCGTTTTCTGGCACTGACCAGCATGATGCGCCTGCCCACGCGCACCAGCGAAGGTATTATTGCGCTGGTTCATTTGCTGGCACCTGAAACCGATGCTCGCGTGATAGCCCATGACCGCTACCGCATCCCTTTACGCCATCCACTGGCAATGAGTGCGCGCCACCCCGTGAGCATGAGCAACAGCCCGGTGATGGGTAGCCATGCGGTAGATGTTAACAGTCAGGTATTACTGCAACTGACGACGGACAACCCTGATGAAGCCAGAGAATGGTTGCCTGGTGGGCAGTTACACACCGATTTGCTGGCGTTATTGCAGGTGTACCTGGGGTCACGGCTGCATGTGCGTTTACAACTGTCGGTCTTGCGCACGCTGCTGCCCGATGCACAACTTTCCTGCCAACCGCAAAGCAGCGGGATCTTGTTAGGTCGAACAGCCGTGATGCGGGCATTACGTACCACGGCAACAGCCCAGACTGACACTGAAATCATCACCATTAATCTGGGCCGCTATCAGCGTGTTCAGGAAAATTTTCACCGAAGGGAAACCGATGAACATGGCGATTATCGCTGGTAAAACACGTTTTATATTTTTGATGCTGGTCATGATATTCACTCTGAGCGGATGTGGACTGACCCAGAAAGTGAGTGACGGCACCGTCGCCGTGACAAAAGCTATATTTTATAAGCAGGTGAAAATACTGCATCTGGATATACAAGCGCGGGACGCGGTAAACAACAATGCGGCAGGGGCTCCACTGGCCACGGTGGTGCGCATCTATCAGCTGCGGGATCGTAAAACGTTTGATGGCAGCGATTATCCCTCTTTATTTGCCGAGGACAGTCAGGCGATAAAAGCGGATCTGGTTGCTGAGAAAGACATTCGTATTCGCCCAGGCGCTGCGGTCACCATTGATGTGCCGCTGGATGAAAAAACGGAGTATGTGGCGGTGGCGGGTATGTTTCTGACCCCGGATATCGTTAACAACACCTGGCGGGTGGTGCTGAGCCGTGACGACCTCGACCCCGATAAGGCCCGTCAGATTGAACTGAATAATCACGGAATGACACTTTTACCCTTGAAGGATAAGTAATATGCCCCCGCCTTCGCTCTATGAAATGCTGTTCGGCAATGTCGCCGGTGGCCTCGATCTCCATCAAGTGAGCGAAGCCAATCAAGGAGTCCTCTCGGTACTCGACAATATGCAGCGCATCCTTAACTGCCGCGCGGGTACACTCAGCCATCTGCCAGATTACGGTTTGCCAGACATGAGCAAAATCCTGCAAGGAATGCCCGGTACGGCACATGCACTGCTGACCATCCTCTCTGACACGCTGTTGAAATATGAACCGCGGCTAAAAAGCCTCAATGTGGTGCTGTTGCCACAGTCCACCCCCGGGCACCTGGAGTATGGCATTGATGCCGAGCTAAAAGAGTTCGGATTGGTGCATTTTGGCACCGCGTTTATGCCGGAAGGCCGGGTATTAATTCGCCATTTGAAACAACAACATTATATCAATCCGGGCGAGTCATTTTAACGCCAGTTCAGGGAAGAAAAATCATAATGCCTAATACCGAACGCACACTGAAAACCGGCGGCGATCCGCGCCATTTGGCTGAATTTACTGCACTGCGTAATGAAATCGGCAAGTTACACCATCCTGCCCGCCCGGATGTTAATTGGGTGCGGGTTGAACAGCTGTGTTTGGCGCTATTTCGCCAAAATGGGGTTGAGTTACAGACCACGGTCGATTTTACTCTGGCACGGACTCACCTGGCGGGGCTGGCCGGATTGTGTGAGGGTGTGGAACTGTTGGCGGGATTGCTTTCTCACCAATGGAGCGCCTTGTGGCCGCCGCAAACCCATGCCCGGGTTGAATTGTTGGCATGGCTGAGTGACCGCTTGCAACAAGTCTGGCGCACCCTGACCCCCTGTTATGGCGATTTGGCACTGATTTACCGGGCAGAACGCGCGCTGGAACAACTGTGCGCCCAGTTGCAAATGCTGGAACTCAAGCACTTGAGTAAGCTGGATGGTGTCCGTTTAATGTTGCATAACGCGGCATTACGTCTGGAAAGTGCCGAGGCGGCGGCTGATACGCCCGCGTCATTGTCAGCGCCGCTACAACATGCTGTTATTAATGAATCACCTGCGCCGTCGGTATTCTCATCGCCTCCAGCCAGCCAGCCGCTGGTGTATATTGTCAGTGAACCTGCCGCGCCGCGCGTTCAGGTGGAATTCCCCCCGCCAGCTCTGCCGCCGGCACCACGCTGGAAGGCCCACCACGGTTTTATCGCCGGTTTAGTCCTGATGGCGCTACTGATGACCGGCAGTTTCTTGCTCTGGCAGTCGCCGTCATCCCATCCATTACGTGAAGAATTGCTGGTCAGTACCGCACCTTTATCTGCTTCCTTAACCAGTAAATCCATTGATGAGCTGAGAAAGGAAACGTCAGATACCGCGTTAGCTCAGCTGGCTGAACCGGCATTGCAAGCCAGTGCCAGCCAGTTGGAACAGCTGGCACAGTTAGCGCCGTTATGGGCTCAATTGCGCGGTGATGCTCTGTTATCACAGTTACAACAACTGTGGCCAGCTCATCCAGACGTCAAACGGTTGAGTACCTGGTGGCAACAGCAGCAAGAAGCCGGGGCCGCGCCCTTGGCGGAGCTGGAGCAATTTGCACTGGCACAAACGCGATTAAAACAGCTGGCTGAACGTCTGAATGGATTGGATGAGAAAAAGGGACGTTATATGACCGTCTCAGAGCTGAAATCAGTGGTGTTTGCGATTCAACAGCCACTAGAAAAAACCTTACCGCTGGAAGAACTGCTACGCCAATATCAGGCCCAAATCACGGCAGGGCAAACCCCACCCTCGGCATTGCGCCAACAGATTGACAGCCGGTTTACCCAACTGCTGAATCGGTATGCGTTGCTGGTTCAACCCGCAGGTTCGCAGTCAGTTGCCCCTTAACGGTGAGATTATCATGGAAGATAAAAGGGTTAATATACTGAGCCAACAAGGTGTGCGTTGTGCCGATTACTAGTCGACATACCTGATAACGGCAGGGATAACCGTTATACCACTGGATAATCCCCGCAGCTGTTGTCTGGATTGTGGGCATAAATTTATGACGCGGGTCTGGTGGTAACAAGCAGTGCATGACGGATATCGTTATCATTAATTTGGCTCATTATGAGCTACGTTTGTATGATGTTGGTCATTTGAAGAAATGGAACTTCTATAACGCACTATTTGGCTAAGTGGCTCTTTGACCAGGCTATGACTGGCATCAAATTTATATATGCATTTTATACAGTCCAACAAATGGCCACTATGGCGCAGATCCATTTTACCTCTGCGCCATTACTTATCACTTCTTCAGCGGTACACCTTTTTGTAATAACGACAATACAAAACCAATCACCATCTTAAAAGTATAGCCACTCTCAATTGACGCTGTTCTCCCTTCCGACTTGTACTCTTCGCGCGCTAAATCCTCACCATCAACACTATTCTTGAACCAGCCATATTTAGCCCAGCTAAAGCCCCCTTTTATGCATCGATGCATTTTTTGTGATCAATTCCGCATTTGTAACTTTTAATTAACTAAGCATTAACAATAATGGACTTGTTCACTTGACGAAATAATCGCCATACTTATAGTTATCGTATTAAATAAGAAACTTAGTTTCATATATGAAACGATTCGGGTGGAAAAATGAGCTGGAAGAAAGTGTGCGAAGTGTCTCAGGTCAAAGAGGATTTTCCTTTCTCCGCTAACGTAGAGGGAAAAGAGGTCGGCGTTTATTTGATTGGCGGCAAATATTATGCGCTGGAAGACATTTGTCCGCATGCTTATGCTTTGCTCAGCCAAGGGTTTGTTGATGACGGAAAAGTAGAGTGCCCGCTGCATGAAGCTGTATTCGATGTGCGTACCGGCCAATGCCTGCGCGAACCAGGCGGTCGAGATCTGCAAACCTATCTTACCCGGGTAATCGATAACCAAATCCAAATCACCTTTACCGCGGAGGAATAAGTATGCAGCACATTACCGATTTTAACCCTTGGCTACCGGATACCCAGCAGGTAACCCCGGCACGTGTTGGCGGCAACGGTCAAATCCACCAACCCGGCGAGTTCCAGAATGTTATCTGGCAAACTCGTGCGCGAGTACCGGACGGGTTTGAAACCGCTCTGGTAATGGCGTTGGAAGAGATTTTTGATCAAGGAGCGGAAGAGTTGGATCAGATAGTTAGCGCGCTCAATCAACGTCGTCTGTTTGATCGTGCTGGTCAGCCATGGAATGAAGCCACATTCCGCGAATACCTTCACGTTAACGGTTTCTAAGCCGTATAGGGAGAGACAATGACAGCCAACACAACATCCTCCGCGCAGACAGTACAAAACTACCTGGATCAGGGGCTACGCGGGATGTGGTACCCGGTATTAGCGAGTTGGGAAGTGGGCAATAATCCGGTGGGGATAACCCGTCTTGAACAGCAAATAGTGGTATGGCGCGATAGCACTGGCACGATCCACGCGTTGGAAGATCGCTGCCCTCATCGCGGTGCGCGTCTTTCGATGGGCTGGAATCTTGGCGATCGTATTGCCTGCTGGTATCACGGCGTCGAAGTTGGCGGTGATGGCACGGTCAAAGATGTGCCAGCAGTGGATCGCTGCCCGCTGGTTGGGCAGAAATGCCTGCGATCTTACTCGGCAAAAGAAAAGTACGGTGTGGTGTTCCTCTATTTCGGCATTACCGCCGATGAAGAACCCACGGAACTGACCTTTCCGCAGGAATTGGCGGATGAGGTGAATTACAGTAACTTCCTGTGTACCGCCAGTTGGGACTGTAACTATCAGTATGCATTGGAAAACGTGATGGATCCGATGCATGGCACCTACTTGCACTCTTCATCGCACTCGATGGCGGAAGGGGATCGCAAGGCCGATATGGCGCTGGAATCCACCGACAGCGGTTTTATCTTTAAGAAAAATGGCCAGATCGGCGTGAACTTTGACTGGGTCGAGTTTGGCAGCAGCGGAGCTTATTGGATGCGCTTGTCGATCCCTTATAAGAAACGTTTCGGGCCGGGCGGTCACTTCTGGATAATTGGTATGGTGGTACCGGAAGACAAGGATCACTGCCGCGTATTCTTCTGGCGTATTCGTAAAGTGAAAGATTGGCAACGTGACGCATGGCGTTTTATGTATCGCAATCGTCTGGAACAGCTACATTGGGACGTTCTGGAACAGGATCGCATCGTATTGGAAAACATGGCACCCAATGCGCGCGGTAATGAGTATCTTTACCAGCATGACGTGGGGCTTTCCCGCTTGCGCCGTATTATGCAGAAAGAAGCACAAAAACAACTGGCGATACTCAGTGAACAGGAAACGGCACAATGAGCGGCCTGCTGGCGGGAAAACGTATTGTGGTGACCGGTGCGGCACGCGGTTTGGGGCGCAGCTTTGCTGTTGCGGTGACTCAGGCCGGTGCCAGCGTGGTGATGTGCGATATCTTAGTTGAGGAATTACAAGACAGTGCTGCCAACCTGCGTGAGCAAGGATCACAGGTAGAAACTCAGGTCATCGATCTGGCATCACCGCAATCCATCTCTGTGGCATTTAGCGCCATTGCTGCTGGTGGAGCGATCGATGGGTTGGTAAACAACGCGGCGCTGGCGACCGGTGTCGGTGGCAAAAGCATGATGGAATATGACATTGATCTGTGGGATAAGGTGATGCAGGTCAACGTGCGTGGTACCTGGTTGGTGAGCCAGGCCGCAGTTCCCCTGTTGGCACAAACAGCGCATGCCAAAATTGTTAATGTCGCCTCAGATACCGCCTTGTGGGGAGCACCTAGATTAATGGCTTACGTGGCGAGTAAAGGGGCTATCATTTCGATGACCCGTTCCATGGCACGTGAACTGGGGCCGCAAGGCATCTGTGTTAATGCCATTGCACCGGGTTTGACGCGAGTAGAAGCCACGGAATATGTTCCTGCCGAACGCCATCAGCTGTATGAGCAAGGTCGGGCACTGGCTGGCGCACAGCACCCGGATGATGTCACCGGTAGCGTGCTTTATTTACTGTCACCGCTGGCTGATTTTGTCACTGGCCAGCTGTTGCCCGTTAACGGTGGTTTCGTGTTTAACTGACTGTCTGACGGGCAGGCAAATCATTTAGGAGTTGGACATGGCAGATGATCACGCGTGTAAATATCTGATCCCAGGACTGGATCGTGGGTTACAACTGCTGCTGGCCTTCAGTGAGCAGAATAAGGAAATGACTTTTGCAGAATTACATCGCCTGGTCGATATGCCAAAGGCGACTGCCTACCGGGTAGTCCAGACGCTGGAACATCTAGGTTTTTTGGAGCGTAACACGCGCACCAATACCTTCGTGCTAGGGATTAAAGTACTGCGATTGGGCTTTGAATATATTGCTTCGCTGGATATCACACAAGCTGGCCAGCCTGTCATCGAGCAACTGCGCGATCGCAGCCAATGCAGTAGCCATCTGGCAATCCGCGATGGGCACGATGTTATCTATATCGCCCGTGTCAGTGCCGCCGGTTCGCAGATTAATCAGGTCAGTGTTGGCACTCGTCTGCCGGTGCATCGCACCTCTCTTGGGCGCATGTTATTGACCAGTACCAGCCGCGAAGAGTTTGAGCGGTTATTCCCAAATGATGCTTTGCCCGATGCAGCACCGGGTACACCAGCCAACCGAGAAGCACTGTGGCAGATGGTGCAGCAGGATAAAGCACGCGGCTATGTGATTGGTGAATCTTTCTTCCGCCACGGCATTTCTTCGATTGTTTACCCGATTTTCAACCGTGAACAACAGGTGGAGGCCGTAGTCAGCATTATGGTGCCATTCGATGAAATCCCAAAAGCGGATCGCGAACGGTTACGCATGGAAGTTCGGGACGCAGCAGTGAAAATCTCTGGATTTTTAGGCGCATCTCCACAGGCAAATGCTGGCTAGGCATCTCCGCCAGCCGTACTGACTTTTTGACTAAGGCAGGGATAAGACTCATGACAATCATGGGTCGGGGTCTGATCATGCCTGAAAAACGTATTCAGCGATAACGTGAGGCACAATAATGAGCATAACCGGAATCGAAAAACTGGAATTTGGCGTTGAAGATCTGCCAACGTGCGAAAAGTTCATGCAGGACTTTGGCCTACAGCCCACCTTGCAGCATTGGGGTGAACCGTCTCGTGAATTCACCACGTTAAGTGGCGCTGGCGTGGTGTTATACCCACAAAACAGTGAGGTGCTGCCAGCGGCGTTTGAAGCCGGTTCTACCCTGCGCCGAATGACTTGGGGAGTTGAAAACTGGGCAGCGCTGGCAGCGTTACAACCGCTGCTGACAAAGATGCCCGCTTTCCGCCAAGTGGGCGAAGAATTGGAGTGTCAGGATCCTAACGGTATGACGCTGCGTTTCGGGGTTAGCGCCCAGCAGGCGGTTGATCTGCCGGTTTCACCGATTAACCAGTGGGGCGATGTCCGCCGCATAGATCAACCTAGCCCAGTTTATGCCAAAGCTGAGCCAATCAATATCGGCCACGTGGTGTTCTTTGTCGACGATCTGGCAGCAACCGAGCGTTTTTACTGCGATATTCTTGGTTTCCAAGTTTCAGATCGTTATATCGATCGCGCCGTATTCCTGCGCACTCAGGCGCGTGGCGGTCACCACAATCTATTCCTGTTGAAGTTACCTAATCGCCCACGCGGCCTGAACCACGTCGCCTTCACCGTGCGTGATATTCATGAGGTGATCGGCGGCGGTATCGCGATGAATAAAGAGCAATGGAGCACCTTTATTGGCCCAGGGCGACACCCGATTTCCTCGGCCTATTTCTGGTACGTCAATAGCCCAACCGGTGGCGCGTTTGAGTACTACACCAATGATGATTATCTGACAGAAAATTGGCAGCCACGTGAGCTGGAACATTCACTGGTGTCGTTTACCGAATGGGCAGTGGAAGGCGGGATAGATCACGATACTCGTCGCCAAAATAAGAAGCCGGGGGCGGTATGAGCCAGCTAATCCGTGCGGGAGTTGTCATCATCGGTGGTGGTCAGGCTGGTGGCTGGGCGGCAAAAACGCTACGCGATCGCGGCTACAGCGGCAAGCTAACGGTAGTAAGCGACGAACCCTACGATTTTTATGAGCGCCCTCCGCTCTCTAAAGCGGCATTGCTGGATGGCAATACACCACTCAGTCGCTTGTTTAGCGAAGAAATTGTAGCCGGATTGAATATCGATTGGTATCGCCCGCTGCGCGCCGAATCCATTGATAGTCAACAACAAATGGTGACGCTCAGTGATGGCAGTCAGCTGAAGTTTGAGCAATTGCTGCTGGCAACCGGCGGCCGACCACGTTTGCCGGATGGTTGTTGGGCGAAATATCCTCGGGTGATGACGTTACGTACTTGGGATGATGCGGTGCGCCTGCGGCAGGCCTTGCAGCAGTGCAAAACGCTGGCGATTGTCGGGGGCGGCTGGATTGGGCTCGAGATTGCGGCTTCAGCACGTAAACTGGGGACCGACGTCACAGTATTTGAACGCCAGCCAGCACTGTGTATGCGCAGTGTGGGGGCTGAAGTTTCCCAGGCATTACTGGAATTGCATCAACAGCAAGGTGTCACGGTGAATTGCGATTGCGGTGACATCACCTTTGATGATCGCCAAGGTAGTGCCTGGATTGGCAGCACCATCAGCGCGGCGCAACCTTTTGATCTGGTGGTGGTCGGCATCGGTATAGAACTGAATCTGGAACTGGCGCTCAACGCGGGATTACGGGTTGAAACTGGGATAGTAGTGGATGGGCAAGGACGTACCAGCCATCCGGCTATTTTTGCCGCTGGCGATGTGGCGCGCCATCCTACGCTCGGCCTGTGTCTGCAATCTTGGGCCTATGCGCAGAATCAAGCGATCAGCACTGCCTGTGCGATGCTGGATGTGTCCGCCGCCCCTTACGATGATGTGGCCTGGTTATGGTCGGATCAATACGACGCCAATATCCAAATTCTCGGCGTCCCTACCGGTGGTGTCCACTATGTGGTGCGCCGCACGCCTCAGTCGCAGGTATTTTTCACCCTGAACAGCGAATGGCAACTGGTGCAAATGGTGGCGTTTAATGACGCTCGCACCATCAAGCTGGGTAAGCGCTGGTTAGCGACTGGCCGGGTACTGGATCCGCAGCAACTGGCGGATGTGGAGTTTTCTCTGATGGCGCTGAAATAACGCCCGATCTAAGGGAGCGTTTTATGACTACGCAAGATATTGACGCCCAGAGCAATCGGGTGGGGAATGCTGTTGCCGAAAATTCGCCAACCCGCGTGCGTTGGTCAGTGCCCGCCGCCTTGTTTGCCTGCGTACTGTTGGCATTTTTCGACAAAATTAGCATCGCGGCATTGTTCTCTGACGCCGGGTTTCAACAAGCTATGGGCATTGGGTTTGATCCCACCCGGCTTGGCTTACTGATGAGTGCCTTTTTGTTCTCCTACGGCTTCTCCTCAATGTTGTTAAGTGGCATTGGCGATAGGTTAAATCCGGTCAAAGTATTGATCGGCATGATGGTTGTGTGGGGAGTGCTGATGGTGCTGATGGGGCTGACACGTTCTTATCACACCATGATGACGTTGCGTATTTTGCTGGGTATTGCCGAAGGGCCGCTGTTGCCGATGGCATATGCGATTGTACGGCAGGCTTTCCCGCAACGTTTGCAGGCACGTGCCACTATGCTGTGGCTACTGGGGACACCCATCGGGGCGGCGTTGGGCTTCCCGGTCACGCTGTTTATTCTCAGCCGTTTTAACTGGGAAACTACCTTCTTCTTTATGGCATTTCTGACCTTGCCAGTGATGCTATTGGTGTTGTTTGGCATGCGGCATCTGAACGTGGCTCGCCCATTAAAAAGCACCGATCCACAACCGGCGATTGCCGAACGCAAGCAATTACGTCGTGAACTATTCCGTACTCCACATTTCTGGATGATTTGCCTGTTTAACATCGCGTTTCTTACCTATCTATGGGGCATGAACGGCTGGCTACCCAGCTACCTCATCGAGGGCAAAGGCATTCATCTGGAACATGCCGGTTACCTGTCGTCACTGCCGTTTATTGCCATGTTGCTGGGTGAAGTGGTGGGGGCTTGGCTTTCGGACAAGATGGATCGTCGTGCATTGGCCTGCTTTATCTCGCTGTGCGGTGCCGGGATTGGTTTGGGCATAGTGCTGCATCTGCAAGGTACCTACAGCGTGATCGCCGCGATGTCCTTCAGCACTTTTATGTGGGGAGCCGGTGCGCCAAATATCTTCGCGCTGCTGGCCAAAGCGACCAGCAGCCGAGTGAGTGCCACCGCTGGCGGTGTGTTTAATGGATTAGGTAATTTTGCCGGAGCACTGGCACCGGTGCTGATGGGGGCGTTGATCGCCTCTACTGGCAATATGGATAACGGCTTGCTGTTCTTGGTGGTGATGGCCTTTGTGGGCTGCGCCATTCTGCTGCCGTTACTGAAGAAGTATTGATGCAACGAAGGAGAGATAACATGTTCCAGGTTGAGAATAAAGGCGGCATCAAGCCGCAAGATCAGTCAATGGCGAAGTGGATTGAATCACGTGTTGCTCGGTTCGAAGGCCGTAAGTATGACTGGAACGCACTAAAGTTTCAGGCCGATTACGACCCGAAATATCGTCGTGCACAAATGCGTTATATCGGCACCGGTGCGACCGGTGTGGTCAATGATACCAATACCGTCCCAGCAGAGCATTTCACCTTTTCCACCATGGTGCTGCCATCCAAGTGTGAAGGGCCTTTGCACCTGCATGATGATGTCGAAGAGGTATTTTTCATGCTTAAGGGCAACATCACGTTGATGATCCAGGATGGTGAGGAGTATTACGAAACCATTCTGAAAGAGCGTGACCTGATTTCGGTACCTGCGGGGATTTATCGCGGTTTGTTTAACCATGGCGAAGAAGAAGCCTTAATGTGCGTGATGCTCGGTACTTCGAAGCCGGAGACACCGACTTACCCGGCCGATCATCCACTGTCCAAAGTAAAGCGCAGCTGATGAATGGCTTACCTGAATGCCAGCAGGCAGACTGTGGTAATTACTCGCTGAGCTGGCGTGAGGCGGGCCACGGCCAGGCAGTGATACTGCTGCATGGTATTAGCTCCGGTTCGGCTTCCTGGGTAAAGCAGTACAGCGATCGCGCCTTGACTGACGGTCATCGGCTGATTGCTTGGGATGCGCCGGGTTATGGCGGTAGTGCAGCTTTAGCACAGACCGAACCGAGCGCTGCTGATTATGCCAATGCGCTGGCAGCATTAGTTGAGCGGCTGCAGCTGGCGCAGCCGTTGATTGTGGGGCACTCGCTCGGTGCGTTGATCGCCAGCGCCTACGCTGCGGCCAATTCACACAAGGTAGCTGGTTTGGTGCTGGCCGATCCCGCACAGGGTTATGCCAGCGCCACGGCTGAAAAACGTCAACAAGTGTATGGCCAGCGTAAACAGATAATTGAAACGCTGGGCCCGCAAGGTTATGGCGAACAGCGAGCCGCTGCGTTGTTACGTGAGGGAGCAGATCCGCAGGATATTGCTTGGGTACGCAGTGGCATGCAGCGGCTTAATCCAGCCGGTTTTCTCAGTGCTGCGTGGATGCTGGCCAATGACGATATCAACCCGTATCTGCTGCATTATCAAGGCTCATTGCAGGTGTGGTGTGGCAGTGAAGATAGCATCACTACACCTCAGGGAGCGGAAACGTTGGCACAGCGACAGAATGCGACGATGCGTTTGATTCATGCTGCCGGGCACGCCAGTTATCTTGATGCGCCAGAGCTTTTTAACCGTTATTTGCAGGATTTTACGGAGACAATCCAACCATGAATTTTCAGATTGAGAACCGGGTGGCGGTGGTCACCGGAGGATCTTCGGGGATCGGTTTTGAAACGCTGCGCCTGCTATTGGCCGAGGGGGCGAAAGTGGCTTTCTGTGGTCGTAATCAAGACAAACTCGTCAGCGCCGAAGCCAGTCTACGTGAGGAGTTCCCGCAGGCGGAGATCCTGGCGCTGCGTTGCGACGTGTTGGATGTTGAGCAAGTTACCCAGTTTGCCCAGCAGGTCTGCAATCACTTTGGTGCGGTAGATCTGTTGATCAACAACGCCGGACAGGGATTTGTCGCTCATTTTGATCAAACGCCTCGTGAAGCCTGGTTACATGAGGCGGAGCTTAAGTTATTCGGTGTGATTAATCCGGTGCAGGCTTTTCTGCCGGCGCTGGAGCGTTCAGATATTGCCTCGATAACCTGCGTGAACTCATTGCTGGCGTTGCAACCGGAAGAGCACATGATTGCCACGTCAGCAGCCCGCGCCGCATTGCTAAACATGACACTCACGCTGTCAAAGGAGCTGGTGAGTAAAGGAATCCGCGTTAATTCCATCCTGCTCGGCATGGTGGAATCAGGCCAATGGCGGCGACGTTTCGCCGAACGCGAAGATAAACAACAAAGCTGGGAACAGTGGACGGCAGCCATCGCCGAGCGGCGTGGTATTCCGATGGGGCGTTTGGGTAAACCGCAAGAACCGGCACGAGCGTTGATGTTCTTGGCATCCCCCATGTCCTCCTTTACTACCGGGGCCGCGCTGGATGTTTCCGGTGGTTTCAACCGTCATCTGTAACCCGATAAGGCCGATAAGATGAAAAAAATCATGATGATGGGCTATGGCGCGATGGCGAAAGAGGTGTTGGCACGTTTGCCGGCAGGTGTGGAGGTCGGTTGGATTGTGGCACGTGAAAACCATCATGCCGATATCGAAAAAACCTTTGCTGGGAACGTGCACGCATTAACCCATCCTGATCAGTGTCGTGGGCAGCCAGATCTGGTGTTGGAATGCGCCAGCCAGCAGGCCGTGGTTGAGTTTGGTGAGGCGGTACTCAAATGTGGCTGGCGGTTGGCGGTTATCTCCACCGGTGCGTTGGCTGATGCCGCACTGCAACTGCGTTTGCAGCAGGCTTGTGCCCGCTATCAAGGGCGGTTAATCGTGCTATCCGGTGCTGTAGCGGGGATGGATGGCCTTGCCTCGGCTCGGGAAGGTGGGTTGGAAAGCGTCACCTATCAATCCAGTAAAAGCCCGACCAGCTGGCGCGGCAGCCTGGCAGAAAAACTGATCAACTTGGATAGTGTGAGCGAAGCCCAAGTGTTCTTTGAAGGTTCTGCCCGTGAAGCTGCGCGTCTATTTCCTGCCAATGCCAATGTGGCGGCGACCATTGCGCTGCACGGTTTGGGAATGGATGCTACGCGGGTTCGTTTGCAGGTGGATCCCCACACCCAACGTAATACCCATCGTTTGCAGGTTTGTGGCCAGTTTGGTGAATTCCAGATCGAGCTGTGTGGTAACCCGCTGGCGAGTAACCCGAAAACCTCGACGTTGGCGGCATTGAGCGCGGTGCAGGTCTGCCGCAGTCTGGTAGACGGTGGTTTCACATCCAATGGATTTTAAGTTGTCGCTAGGCGGTAAATTTGTTAGTCCCCAGGAGCTTAGCAGGTAAGTGACTGGAGTGAAGGAGTGCAGCCAACAAGGCTGTGGCTTGAAAGACTCAGGGTCTATTGCCTGAATGGTGGGAGCAAAGCATGGAAACATTAAAGATTTTTCTAGCCGGTCGCTGGTGCGAAGGGCGTGGCGAAGAGATGAGTTCGGTTTTTCCGGCAGACGGCACGGTTAATGCTCGTTTGCGTGCAGCCAACGTCGATGACGTGAATGATGCCGTTGCTGCGGCAGAAAAAGCCTGGCGGGCCCCGACCTGGCGCGGATTAGTGCCCCATCAGCGAGCGGAAATTCTGCACCGCGTCAGCGACTTGATTACCGAACAGGTTGAATCCTTGGCACAACTACAGACCCGTGACAACGGTAAGCCGTTAGCGGAAACCCGTGGCTTGGTGATGAGTGCGGCGGCGACGGCGCGTTATTTCGCGGCAGCCTGTGAAGTGCTGGAAGGAGAGCTTCCTCCTCAGCGCAACCCCGAAGTAATGACGCTGAGCCAGTATCAACCGCTAGGGGTGATTGCGGCAATTACGCCGTGGAACTCGCCGATTGCCAGTGAAATGCAGAAAGTGGCCCCGGCACTGGCCGCGGGTAATGCGGTGGTGCTCAAACCGGCAGAGGCGACACCGCTGATGGCGTTGAAACTGGCCGAGTTATTTGAGCAGGCAGGTTTGCCCGCTGGGTTGCTCAGCGTTTTACCGGGCAAGGGCTCGGTGATTGGTGAAGCGCTGGCGCGCCATCCGCTGGTGAAAAAAATCTCCTTTACCGGCGGCACATCAACCGGTCGTCATTTAGCGCATGTGGCCGCGGAAAAACTGATCCCCACGTCGTTAGAACTGGGTGGCAAGTCTCCTACCATTGTGCTGGAAGATGCTGACTTGGAACAGGCTGCGCGTGGTATCTGTTACGGTATTTTTAGCTCGGCTGGGCAGGCTTGCATCGCGGGTTCACGGCTGTTTGTGCACCGTTCGTTGTACCAGCCATTGTTGGTTCGGCTATGTGAACTGACCGCAGGGCTGCGTATTGGTAATCCGCTACAGCCGGGTATCCATCTGGGCCCGCTGATTAACGATAAACACCGGCAGAGTGTCGCGGACTATGTGGCGCTGGCACAGCAGGAAGGTGGTCGGATACTGATTGGTGGCGAAGTGCCTGCCGATCCACGATTGGCAGCGGGCAGCTACTACTTGCCGACCATTATTGAGGGGCTGTGCAACCGTGCCCGCACCTGTCAGGAAGAGATTTTTGGCCCAGTGCTGGTGGCAATGCCGTTTGATGATGAGGAACAGCTGATAGCACAAGCCAATGACTCAGTTTATGGGCTAGCCGCCGGTATCTGGACTCGCGATTTCCCTCGAGCAATGGCGCTGGCAGGGCTGTTGGAAGTCGGCACCCTGTGGATTAACACCTATAAGACATTCTCGATTTCTACGCCATTCGGCGGATATAAACAAAGTGGTCTGGGGCGCGAAAAGGGGCTACATGGTATTCAGGCCTATATGCAGCAAAAGAGTTTGTATTTATCCCTTAACAATCAGCCTAACCGCTGGAGCGATTAACTAACGTTGTGGCCGATCCCCTACAGAGACAATAATAAGAAGGCAGATAATGAGCAAAAAAATCACGGTTGGTGAGGCGATAGCCCGAACTCTGGAACAATACGAGGTGGCCGTAATGTACGGTATCATCTCTATCCATAATCTGCCGATTGCCGATGCTGTCGGGCAACGCGGTACGATCCGTTTTGTACCGGCTCGTGGTGAGGCCGGGGCCGTTACCATGGCCGATGCTCATGGGCGCTTTTCCGGTCTGGGCGTTGCTTTGACCAGTACCGGAGCCGGTGCAGGCAATGCGGTAGGCGCCATGATTGAAGCAATGAATGCCAATACGCCACTGTTGCACATTACCGGGCAAGTAGAAAAAAACTATTTGGATGCCGATGCCGGGTTTATCCATGAAACCAAAGATCAACTGGGTTTTCTGCGTGCCTGCTCGAAGCGGGCTTACCGGGTTAATTCTCCAGAACAGGCGGTTGCGGTGATCCAGCGTGCCATTCTGGATGCTCAGACTGTACCCTGCGGCCCGGTGGCGGTAGAAATCCCGATAGATATTCAAAACAGCCTGGTTCCTGCCAGTATTGTAGGGCAAGCCATATTACCGCCAGCACTGCCCACTGCGGATGAACGGGTTGTTGAGCGCCTTTATCAACATTTGAAGCACGCCAAACGCCCGCTGTTATGGGTCGGCGGTGGCGCGCTGGCCTGCTGCGACGCGGTGAAACAGTTAGCGGATGCCGGAGTGCTGGTTATCTCCAGCACTCATGGGCGTGGGATCCTGCCAGACAGCCACCCGCGTAGCCTGCGGGCTTTCCACAATTCGCCAAGTATTGAGAGGATTCTGGAGCAGTGTGACTTGACGCTGGTGGCGGGTTCGCGTCTGCGCAGCAATGAAACTCGTACCTGGATGCTGCAGCTACCGCGCCCAATGGTGCAGATTGATATCGATCCGGCGGCGGCCAACCGTAATTATCTGGCAGACGAACAAGTTAATGGCGATTGTGCCGCTTTACTGGGCGCGTTGGCAGCACGTCTGACGGTCGGTGAGAAAGTAAATGCTGAATGGGATGCTGAGATTGCTGGTGCAGTTCAGCAGGCTGAAGTGGCATTGCGTCAGCAATCTGGTGAATATGCCAAGCTTAACGATGCTATTGCGGCGGCACTGCCACCGGATGGATTACTGGTGCGTGATATCACCGTATCTGGCAGTTTGTGGGGTAGCCGTTTGTTCCGAGCCTTCTCGCCATTGTGTAATATTCACTCTCTGGCCGGCGCTATAGGTATGGGATTGCCGATGGCGATCGGCACTGCGATTGCCAATCCGCAGCGTAAAGTGGTGGGATTGGTCGGCGACGGTGGTTTGGCATTAGGATTAGGTGAGCTGGCAACCATGGCGCAAGAGCAGGCCAATATCACGCTGCTTATCATGAACGACGGGGGCTATGGCGTAATGCGCGGCATTCAGGACAAGTATTTTGACGGGCGTCAGTACTATAACGAATTGCATACACCTGCATTCAGTCTGGTTGCCGAAGCTATGGGGTTGAAAGCCTGGAAAGTGAGTGATGCTGCGCAGTTCAGCGGTGTGCTGGCGGAGGCGATTAACTACCCTGGGCCATCGGTAGTAGAAGTCGATATGAAAAGCGTTGGGCCGCTGATCTTTGCCGGGCCGCCGCAGAAATTGTATTAAATGGTAGCCCCAGTTACCACTCCTTGGGGCTATTTTTAAACGTTTTATTGCATTAACAACAGTCAGGAATTAAATCGGCACGATCCATTTAACAGTATCAGCCCACAACTGCCATTCACTCTCGTGGAGATAGCCATTTTTTATGCCAGCCCCACGAGAAAATGGCTTACGCTAATGGGGCTAAATCTCCAAAATGTTCGACTATCTTGTCTGGGGAGATAAGATTGGGGATCAGGCCAAATCCATGATTTCCTTCCTTGTTGCTTTTGTGAAATTAGCTATAGCAGGCTAATGTTTGATTAAAGGCCTTTCGGCTTGCAAACATCTTATCCGAGCAAAGCCTTAATATCACAGCATCTTATTTAACCGCAGGAGTGTAGGATAACGCTGATTTATGAACGCACAGATGTAACAGCCCATCTTGGCAACGACGGAAGACAAACGTCTTATCGACCATCACTTCCGCGTTATTCTCATTAATCAGATAGGCATTACCCATAGTTATCGCAATGTCACCATAAATCTGAATACCATTCTCTGCCGCAAGTACCATGATTGATTGCACGCGTTGCCTGTGTGATGAGGATTATCCTCCCAATAAACTATTTTGCCTTCAGACAATTAAGCCATTAAATATGGCCTCAGTTTCTCTGCCCATCCTCTGGTGTTACATATAAAGTGAAACCTTATATGAAAGGTGAGTCTGCTATCGGCAGTCAATTATGGATTTTATGTTGATGGAACAATGGGTCCTTTCCAACCTTACTTACAATGAAAATAATAACTCGTTAGATTTTTGCTTTGGAATTGCAGGATTAGTTTATGTTACTCCTGCGGCTTTATCAGAGAATATTGACTTAAGTCATGTTATTGAGATTATTATAAATTTAACTGACTACCTATTTCGCCTTCACGAACAACAAACTACTATTGGTATTTAATTTAATGAGACACTTACTACAATAACTTTCCGTTTGTACGATATTTTATATGGGTTTTATAAGCTAATTATTGGATGTCTTTTATATTATAAAATATGTATTGAAAATAACTTCTCGTAGGCATAATGCGCTGAATTATTTTATTCAGCCGTTTATCTGCTCTAGTAGGGCAAATAAGGATGTTTTCTGTGCTGCGTTCCTATTATTTAAAATTAATAGCTGGCATATTGCTGCTAGCGGTAGCTATTCCATTTGCAAGTAATTGTGCGGAATTAGCCCCCGTTCAACAAAGTATTCATCAGCAGGAACGGCAACGGGCACTGGAAGAACGTCTGGCGCCGGCGGCACCCGATGTGCGCTTATCGGCACCTGCGACCTCTATGGGCCGGATTACCTTTCCGGTTGAGAAACCCTGCTTTGTTATTGACCATATTATCCTCAGCGGCACCGAACCTTTACCCCGCTGGTTGCCTCTGCAACGCATCGCCAATCAGGCGCAAGGCCAGTGTTTGGGCGGACAGGGTATTAATCTGTTGATGAGCCAATTGCAAAACCGCCTGATCGACCATGGCTATGTCACCACCCGTATTTTGGCTCCGCAGCAAGATTTGAACCGCGGCACATTGGTATTACACGTGATACCCGGCAAAATACGTCAGGTGACTCTGACTCCCGACAGTGACCGCCATGTCACGCTATTCAGTGCTTTCCCCGCCCGCCCCGGTAACTTGTTGGATTTGCGTGATATCGAACAAGGGCTGGAGAACCTACAGCGCGTCCCCAGCGTGCAAGCCAGTATGGAGTTGATCCCCGGCTCCGCACCCGGTGAGACTGACATCGCCCTAAACTGGAAACAGAGTAAAATGTGGCGATTGGCGGCCTCACTGGATGACTCTGGCACCCGCAGCACCGGCCGCTATCAAGGTGGCGCAACACTGTTTCTGGATAACCCTTTATCCCTGAGTGACCTGTTTTATGTCTCGGCTGGCGGTTCAATAAAAAATCGCGGCGACAAAGGCACCAATAACCTGACCGGTCATTACTCGCTGCCGTTCGGTTACTGGACCGCAGGTATTAGCGCCAGCAGCTATGACTATCATCAGACGGTGGCAGGCCTGAATGGCGACTACAGCTATCGGGGTGAAAGTGAGAATGTGACACTGCAACTCAGCCGCCTGCTGCACCGTAATGCCAACCAGAAAACTACTTTTACCTACAATGTGCTGACCCGCTCGTCGAAAAACTACATCAATGATACCGAAGTGGAAGTGCAGCGCCGTCGCACCTCCGCCTGGCGTGTTGGGCTGGAACATCGCCACTTTATTTCGCAGGCCACACTGGATGCCGGTATCAGTTATCAGCGCGGTACTCGCTGGTTTGGTGCGATGCCCGCACAGGAAGAGTATGTCGGGGAAGGCACCGCCCTGAGTAAAATTCTGCGCTTAAATGCACAACTGGATATTCCTTTTGCCGTCTTGACGCAAAAACTCCACTACAACCTGCAATACCAACGTCAAAGCACTAACACGCCGCTGACGCCACAGGATCAGTTCTCTATTGGTGGCCGCTGGTCGGTACGCGGGTTTGATGGCGAGCGCACGCTGAATGCTGATCGTGGCTGGACAGTGCGCAATGATCTCGGCTGGTACACCCCGCTACCGGGGCATGAACTGTATGTCGGCGTTGACTATGGCGAGGTTGGGGGACGCAGTGCTTCTTATCTGCTGGGCCAGCATTTGGCGGGTGGAGCCATCGGTGTGCGCGGCAATATTCTGAATACCCGCTACGACCTGTTTGCGGGCAAACCACTCTCTAAACCCGACGGATTCAAAACCGACTCGGTGACTCTGGGCTTTAACCTGAACTGGCAATACTGATGCGCCGATTAACGCTTTACTCTGGGATGAGTTATGAATAAGAACCTGTACCGTATCGTTTTCAACAAAGCGCGTGGCATGTTGATGGTGGTAGCTGATATTGCCGCCTCGGGTCGGGCCGCATCATCGCCGTCGACAGGTCTTGGGCATACGCAAAACCACCGTATCAGTGCCTTATCGTCGCTGAGTTTTAGTTTATTGCTGGCCTTGGGCTGTGTTTCGTTATCCGCTCAGGCTGATATTGTCGCCGACGGCAGTGCGCCGGGAAATCAGCAGCCAACTATTATCAACAGCGCCAACGGGACACCGCAGGTTAATATCCAGACACCGAGCAGCGACGGTGTGTCACGCAACGTTTACAGCCAGTTAGATGTTGATAATCGTGGCGTGATCCTCAATAACGGTCACGGCGTCAACCAGACCCAACTCGGTGGGTTTGTCAACGGCAACCCAGCGCTGGCACACGGTGAGGCCAGTATTATCCTTAACGAAGTCAACAGCCGTGACCCGAGCAAGCTCAATGGCTATATCGAAGTGGCCGGGCGCAAGGCGCAGGTGGTGATTGCCAATCCATCAGGCATTACCTGTGATGGTTGTGGCTTTATTAACGCCAACCGCGCGACCTTAACGACCGGTCAGGCGCAGCTCAATAATGGTCAGCTCACCGGCTACGATGTAGATCGGGGCGAAATTGTTATTCAGGGCAAAGGTCTGGACAGCAGCAACCAAGATCATACTGATCTGATCGCCCGTTCCGTTAAAGTGAATGCCGGTATCTGGGCCAACGACCTAAAAGTCACCGCTGGGCGCAATCAGATTGATGCCGCACATCAGAATATAAATGCCAAAGCCGCCGATGGCAGCCCGCACCCGACAGTGGCGGTGGATGTTGCGAGTTTGGGCGGCATGTATGCGGGTAAAATTCGCCTGATTGGGACTGAAAGCGGTGTCGGTGTGCGTAACGCGGGCGAGATAGGCGCTTCAGCGGGCGATATTACGATCACGGCTGACGGTATGCTGCTCAACAGCGGCCAGATCAATAGTGCGAGACAACTGGCGGTGACGTCTTCCGCCAATATTGATAACTCAGGTGTGCTCTACGCCAGTGGTGATACCCAACTCACTACGGCGGGTAAGCTCAGTAACAGTGGCACCATTGCCGCTGCGGGGGATACTACTCTGCGCGCGGCTGAGGTGAACAGCAGCCGTAATTCTATGTTAGGGGCAGGGATTAAGTCGGACAACAGCGACATTACCAGCGGCACTCTTAGCATTGAAGCCAACGGGCAGCTAATCGCCCAAGGGAAAAATGTCAGTGGTACGGCGCAGAATCTCAACGCGCACAGTATCGATCTCAGCGGCAGTCAAACCCAGAGCCGTGATATCACATTGACCTCACAAGGCGGGCCAATTGATCTCAGCGGAGCCAGGTTATCCGCCAGCCAGAATCTTTCTGCCTCAACAGCTTCGCAACTACGTACCGACAAGGCCAATCTGGTTGCCGGACAAGTCACACTCGATGCGCAAACGCTCTCCAATGTTGGCGGCGTGATAGCACAAACGGGAACCACAGATTTCAATCTGAATCTGCCGGGTAATATTGATAACCGTGATGGCAAAATCCTCTCTGGTGGCAAACTCTCGTTACAAGCCGAAACGCTGAATAGCAATGGCAACAGTTTGCTCGGTGCCGGAGTGCAGAGCGATGGCAAGCTGGCTCAGAGTGGTGAACTGAATATCGCTACGCGTCAGGCATTGATTGCTCAAGGGCAAAATGTGGCTGCGGGTGCCATGACGTTATCTGGCAGCCGTGTTGACCTCACCGGTAGCCAGACTCAGGCTGGCAATATCACTGTAACAGCCCACGATGGCGATATTTCTACGCAAGACGCGACGGTGCTCACTCCCGGAATCCTTGCGATCACCGCCGCAGCAAACTCGAAACAAACCCTGAATAACCGTGGCGGTAAATTGCATGCTGATAATATCCAGCTCAATCTCGCCAAACTTGATAGCAGCAAAGGGGAAATTGCCGCAGCGACCGATATGTGGATACGCCTGCAAAGTGATTTCACTCACCAGGCTGGCGCACGGCTCACGGCGGGGAGTGATTTGGCCTTTACCACCAGCGGCACACTGACTAATCAGTACAAACTGGAAGCCGGACGGGATATGCAGCTGACGGCGCTCAGTATCAGCAACACCAATGCTGATAACAACAGCGCCCTACTGGCCGGTCGGGATTTGTCATTGAACACCGATAGTCTGTTTAACAGCGGGACTCTGTATGCCGCCGGTGTTGGGCAATTTACGATTAACGGAAATGCCGAAAATCGGGGCGAGATTTACACCGAACAACAATTGACTTTAGCCTCTGCGGGCAATCTGGCTAACAGCGGTGTGATACAAACTCGCGGGGATATGCAGTTATCCACTGAGGGCTATCTCAACAATAGTGGCACCCTGTATAGCGCGGGTGACCAAATGGCGCTATCCGTCACCGGTGACCTAACCAATAAGGGCAGCCTGTATGCTGCCAAGGGCAATTTACACCTGTTGACCAAAGGTAATCTGGATAACAGTGGCAGCCTCTTTGGTGCGGGGAACAGCGAGTTAACAGTCCATGGCAATGCGGCTAACTCCGGCTCCGTTTATACCCAAGGTGCACTACAGTGGCAGTCTGGCGGGAGTGTCGCTAACAGTGGTTCCATTGCCGCACTTGGCGACTTCCAACTGAAAGCCAGCGACTTACTCAGTAGCAACCCCTCCATGATAGCTGCGGGTTTGACAGCAGATGGTAGCCGAGCCAACAGCAGTGATTTGACTATCACCACAGAGCACACCTTGATTGCTCAAGGGCAGAATATCGCTACGGGTACATTAGCGCTGTCAGGTAGCCAACTTGATTTAACCGGTAGTCAGACTCAGGCTAATGCCATAACACTGGCGGCCAAATCGGGCGATATCACCTTAACTGAGGCCGTGGTTAAAGCCGCGACGCAGCTGTCGGCTGGGACAACCACTCTGCTACGTGCTGATAAAGCCAGCCTGATTGCTGATCAGATAACTCTCACCGCACAATCACTCTCTAACTTAGGCGGTGTCATCGCACAAACCGGCATCACGGATTTCAATCTCAATCTGGCTGGTTATCTGGACAACCGTGCTGGCACCCTGCTCTCTAAAGGCGACGTGGCAGTGCAGGCACAGCGTCTTGATAGCAACAGCACCAGCTTGTTGGGCGCTGGGATACAGAGTGATGGTCGCCTGACTGATACGGGCAACCTGGCGGTAAGCACCCATCAGGATTTGATCGCACAAGGTCAGACCCTCGCAGCGGGGGCCATGACATTAACCGGTAGTCGGGTGAGTCTTGCCGATAGCCACACGCAAGCCCGCGAGGTGAATATTATTGCCAACAGTGGTGATGTCAGCACACAGCGCGCCAACATCATCTCTCTTGGCTCGCTGACCATTACTGCGGGCGCAAATGCAGCTCAAAAACTCAATAACCAAGGCGGCGCACTGGCGGCGAATAATATCTCGTTGAATCTTGGCCAGTTTGATGGCAGCGCAGGTAAAGTCAGTGCCAGTCAGGATCTGACTATTGGTTTACTGAGTGATTTCAACAATCTGGCAGGCTCTACCCTCCAGGCTGGACGAGATTTAACCTTTACCACTCAGGGTGCCTTAACCAATGGTGGGCAGTTGTTGGCAGGCCGAAAACTCAGCACCGACTCCACCACCTTGTTCAATAGCGGCAGCATTATTGGGGCTGAAGCCACACTTAAAGCGCGAGATCGCATCACCAACTCCGGCCCTAAAGCCCTTATCGGCGCCACGGATGAAAATGGCACATTAACCTTGCTGGCACCGGTGATTGAGAACAGTGATACCGTCACCCACACAGACAGCGCCCCGACCACCACCCTTTTAGGTATGGGCAAGGTCATTCTGGCGGGCGGGCAAGATAATGGTGGGAATTACCAGCCGGCGGCTCAGATTCTCAATATTTCAGGCCTGATTGAATCAGGCAAAGATCTGCTGGTTTACGCCAGCAAGCTGACTAATCGCCGTCATATCTTAACCGCCAATAGCAATTTCGTGGCGGCAGGTACAGTGAGTGGGACGGGCTACTGGACGGCGGAAAACCCAGATATTCCTGGCGGGCGCTATGCTGAACCACCTCATGGCGGCTCAATGAATAGCGATTATACCGGCACTGATTATACGTCGACTTACGCCTATAACGGCATTGATCAAATCAGCCCTGAGGCACAACTGTTAGCGGGGGGGAACCTGACCCCACAGGTGGGCGCGCTGGAAAACTTCTGGAGCAAAGTGAGTGCGCAAGGTGAGATTAACCTTTCGGGTGTCACCCTGAACCAGGATGGTTGGGGTAATGCACAACGCCTGATCGAACGGACGACATCCAGCGGTGAGTGGCGCTACCGTACCTACAAAGGCAATTTGTGGGGTACCGGTTGGGGGCCGGAGGTCAAAGAACACACCACCAACCAATATGCCTCCAGTCTTACGGCGAAAACTATTAGTGGCAGTGGGGCGACGATTAACAATGGGGCCAACCCCGGTGTTATTCCGCCGCCGAGTGGTCGCGACCATACCGGTAAAGATCTCGCTGTCGAGTTTAACGGTATTTCGCTGACGCTTCCCAGCGGTGGGCTGTATCAACTCAGTACAGACAAAGGTCACTACGCGCCTGACCCGGAAGGCAAGCTTTCGTTCGACAGTATCAATACCCCTTCTGCCAACGTGGATCGCACTGGCCTCGCCGCCCCTGTTAGGG
>NZ_ACCD01000018.1 GCF_000173775.1 Yersinia rohdei ATCC 43380 | reverse complement strand
GCCACAGTCAAGCCGTTGATGTTAGAAGTGAAACGGTTAGCAATCGCCTGACCCGCTGCATCATCTTTTGCGCTGTTGATACGCAGACCGGAAGACAAACGCTCAATGGCGGTGCCTAAAGAAGACTGGGATTTATTCAGGTTGTTCTGAGTCAGCAGAGACAAGCTGTTAGTGTTAATGACCGCCATAGTAGGTATTCCTTAAATTCTGTTAGATTATGGTTCGGGCTCACCGCCCACGGTTTATTACCGTTACAACTTATATCGGCGGGCTTGGCCAAACCTTTAATTAACTATTTTGGAATATTGCCACTAACAGGCATGTCAATGCCGCAAATAGCACTCTGTTATCCCCTGCTATTCTACCCATCATAATTTCTATTTTATGTGTAAACTTTTCCATCCCTTGGCCGATAACCCGGTAACGACACTTGAATATTAAGGATTAGACATGGCAAGTATCAGTTCGCTGGGCGTAGGATCAGGATTAGAGCTAAGTTCTCTTTTGACGAGTTTATCAAATGCTGAACAAGCACGATTAACCCCGCTGACCACACAGCAAACAAGTTATAAAAGCAAACTTACCGCTTATGGTATTTTGCAAAGTGCGCTGGCAAAAGTAGAAACCGCTTCAGCCGCACTGAAAAAAGCTGACAAGCTAAGCTCTACTGCCGTAAGTAGCACGAACACAGCATTCAGTGCTGTAACTGATAGTGCGGCCAGTGCAGGTAGTTATACTATCGAAGTCACTAACCTGGCGAAAGCGCAATCCTTATTGTCAGCAGAGGTACCCAATGCGACCAATAAGCTAGGTAATGATAATGCCTCACGGACGATCACCATCACCCAACCTGGCACAAAAGATCCGCTTGAAGTCACCCTGACTAGTGACCAAACCTCACTGACGGGCATCCGCGATGCCATTAATAAAAAAGAAGGCGGTGTTAGTGCCAGTATCATGAAAGCGGATGATAATACCTATTATCTGGCGTTAACGTCGAAAGATACCGGTACTCAGTCAGAAATGACCATCAGTGTCACTGGTGATGATACTTTAAATGACTTTCTTAATTACACACCAAGTAGCACCGGTGGCAGCGGTGGCCTGACACAAAAAGTGGCTGCAGAAAATGCGGAACTGACAGTCAACGGTGTGGCAATTAATCGCCAAAGCAATACCATTACCGATGCACCACAAGGTGTTACCTTAACACTGAAAGCCAAAACCAAGACCAATGAGCCAGAATCATTGAGCATCACGCGCGATAGCACCGCGATGAAAACAGCCATTCAAACTTGGGTTGACGCTTATAACTCATTGCAAACCACTTTTGGTTCACTCACCCAATATACGGCGGTTGAACAGGGTAAAGATCAGTCAGCAAATAATGGTGCTCTGGTGGGTGATGGCACATTGCGCAGTATCCAGACCCAGTTAAAAAGTCAATTGGCATCTGCGCAACCTGGCGATGTGAATACCTTAGCCAGCCTGGGTATTACACAAGATATCAAAGGCAAACTGACGATAGATTCAACTAAATTGGATAAAGCCTTAACCGAGAAGCCAAATGGTGTGGTGGCATTCTTTGTTGGTGATGGCAAAGAGACTGGATTTGCAACCCAAACTGATAACTTGCTGAATACTGTATTGGATGCCACTAAGGGCACACTGAAAAGTGCTACTGATGGCATCAATAAGTCATTAAAGAATCTGGATACTCAAGTCACTGCAACCACGGCTAGCATTGCATTAACCATTGAGCGTTATAAAACGCAATTTACTCAATTGGATAAAATGATGACGTCCATGAACAGTACTATCAGCTTCTTAACTAAGCAATTTTCTTCATAAGGGATAGGACATGTACAATCGATCAGGGGTGCAAGCTTACGCACAAGTAGGCATGGAAAGTGGTGTAATGAGCGCCAGCCCACATCAATTGATCGTGATGCTATTCGACGGGGCGCAGAGCGCCCTGGTTCGTGCCCGCATCTTGATGAATCAGGGAGATATCCCAGCCAAAGGTGCTGCACTTTCTAAAGCCATTAACATTATTGATAATGGACTGAGTGCAGGTCTTGATATGGAAAAAGGCGGTGAGCTGGCGCAGAACTTGTCAGCTTTATATGACTATATGTCGCGGCGCTTGCTGCATGCCAACTTGCATAATGACGAACAGGCAATTACCGAAGTGCTCGCTTTGCTCGAAAATATTGCGGATGCCTGGCGGCAAATCGGCCCCAATTATCAACCTGATTAGGACCCCATTTAATGGAACGTCACCAGCACCTTTTGTCCGATTATCAACAAATCCTGACCCTCAGTGAGCAAATGTTAATGCTGGCGACCGAGGGCAATTGGGATGCGCTGGTTGATCTCGAAATGACTTACCTTAAAGCGGTTGAACACACTGCTAAACTCACTATTTCTTCGTGCTCATCGCTAGTACTACAAGAGTTATTACGTGAGAAATTAAGAGTGATTTTAGATAATGAAATCGAAATTAAACGCTTATTACAACAGCGCCTCGATACATTGAGTGAGTTAGTCGGTCAATCCACCCGACAACAGGCAGTTAATAATACCTATGGTCAGTTTCCTGACCATGCATTATTGCTAGGTGAAACACAATAACCTACAGTTTACGCCGTCGCTATATATCGAGCTTTAGCAAAACTGTCACTTGCAATTGAAATCATTAACATAGCAATAATATTCAACCACCATCATTTTTTTAACATGGAATTATATTGGCAGTAACAATCGCTCATATCTAACTGACTATTATTCTCATAATAAATTATTTTCGCTAAAATAGTCAGTTGCTTTGGATTTTCTATTAAAATAAGTTGCTAGTCTGCAATTCAAAGCGTAATGATATTCTTAGGTTAATAATTGTGAAATGAATATCGATGGAACGTTCAATTAATTTTTGCCCTGGTGTAGGTAGTTCGGCACATATTATTCAACACTCAGAGTTACTGCTCGCCTCAGTCTATATTGAGCATCCATTACTCATTATGGTTAATCGTGGACACAAACTTATCCGCTGGGGTAATCAAGAGTGTATTGTTAAATCAGGCGAAATAGTTGCAGTCAGCAGTGGTCAAACAATTGATATCATTAATAGCATCTCGGATGATGGGCTATTTTTTAGTCATCAACTCCGGTGTGATCCTCGCCTAATAGCAACCTTTGCCAATCATCCCGCATCTGCTGGCCTTGGGGTTATTCCAAAGGTAATGCCGGTACGTAATGTAGCACCCGAATTTATTAATACTTTCGGCAATACCTTTAAAGCGCTCTCCGATGCGGGTGATATTCCGCCAGCTATCATCAGACACCGTATGCTTGAATTATTTCTTTGGTTGGCTCAACTGGGCGTCAAATTTATACTCAGTGAGAGTCAGTCATTAAGTGAAAAAGTGCGTCGCTGCCTGGCTATTGATCCACACAGAATATGGTCAGCCTATGAGGTCGCCGCCCATATGGCAATGAGCGAAGTCGTATTAAGACGAAAATTAGCTGCTGAAAATATACAACTACGTGATTTAATGATTGATGTCCGGATGACCAGCGCATTACGCTTGTTGCAAGGGACAGATTGGCCAATCTCATTAATTGCCAGCCAAGTGGGTTACGAGAGCGCATCACGTTTTGCTGAACGTTTTCGTAAACGTTTTGGTTTTGCTCCCACGGCTATTCGAGGTCATCATCGTGTGCAACCACCCGATAATGATCCGCCGCCCCTCGTCTATCATGATTATTTAAATCTCTCAATTCCTGATTTAGACTCTATATAAATCTGTAAGAATGCCAAATATCTTTTACTCTAGATGATTTATCTCTAGCCAACAAACATATCCACTGCCCTGCCCCAAGTTTACCTATATCCTTTTGCTGTTAATGGGTTAGGCTGATAAACACTGCTTTTAGATATTCCACGCGTTAAAACATTTTATTTAGCTTGGCCATTAGTCTTTTCATCCAATAATCTCGCCTTCATATCAAAAAAACCATCTTAATCATTAAGTTAATTATAACTCACTGTTAAATAGGAAATATGCTAGTTAGCCGAGTGCATTCTATGATTAAAATTGATTAAAAAATAATCTTCTGGGATGGTTATGATGCTAAGCAAGCTGTTCGGGTTAAAAAGCCGCTATCCTTTACACATCCAAATTGCGGTGCTTTTTACGGTGCTAATTGTTTCAATCGGCACCGTAATTATTATTTACGGTCATCACCAACTGACTAAATTGACTGAAATCAGCACCAATAGACAGTATCAAAAAACGGGCGAGGCCATTGCCGCTGAGTTGGATGCAGTAACCCGGCCAATGATAATGTCTGTTAATATTCTTGCCAGCATGCAAATTACCGAATTAGCGACTCTTGAACAAAGAATGAATTTTGTCGGTAAGTTTATTGAAATTCTGAAGCAGAATGACTACGCAAGTGCTGTATATAGCGCTTATCCTAACGGCGATTTATTTATGTTACGGCGGCTGACAGAAGCCAACCGTTTATTGTTTCATGCTCCAGAAGATGCTGAGTGGATGGTTCAAAGTAACCGTTTCCTTGATAGTTTGCCGGAGAAAAAATTTATTTATCTGAATAAACAACAACAAGTCATCGCTGTTATACCCAAGGATAATGATAATTATGACCCAAGGCGCAGAGATTGGTTTATTCTGGCCTCGGCCTCCCCCACATTAGTAACCTCCCCTATTTATATATTCAAAGGTACAGGTGAGGCTGGTTTTACTTATAGCCGTCAAGCGGAAAATAAACAGTCCATTATCGGGTTGGATGTTTCTCTCGCATCTTTATCACAATTTTTAATAAGACAAAATTTAGCACCCGACAGTCAGGCAATCATTATTAACTCTCGTGGTGAGGTTATCGCCAGCCTACCCAAAGTTAAAGGTGATGCTGTAAGTACCCTCAATGCAGACAAACATGTTCCTGTATTACAGACATTGCTTAACGTTTATGAAAATACCCCTTCAGATAAGGCCACAGCAGGCAATAATAATAACCATAGCATCATGTTTGAAGCACAAAACCAATCCTGGTTTGGCTCAGTTGTAGACATTAATAACGGTGGTAATAAATACCAGTTGGTTATTGCCACACCGGCCAGTTACCTGATGGCGGATGCCAATTCCATTCGTAACCATTCGACATTTATTGCATTTATCCTGCTGCTACTCAGCTTGCCAGTGGTCTGGTATTTTTCAAGAAAAATATCTAAACCCCTTATTCGTCTTCGTCAAGATGCTGACGCCATCAGTAATTTATATTTTGAGGATCGCGAGTTAGAACACTCGGTAATTGAAGAAGTAGATGAACTGCATAAATCTATGTCAAAAATGAAGTTAACACTGAAGCAGTTTATTTCAATGGGTAATATGCTGACATCTGAAAATAATTTTACCCGGCAGATGCAGGGTTTGCTGAGTGAAACGACTAATATTGCAGCCATGACCGGAGGGATTATCTTTCTGGCCGATAAAAATAAGGGCATATTTACTCCAACAGCCTTTCGCTGGCATGGCGAAACTATCTCTGTTGCCGACATGTCTTCATTGCAAATCACAGAAAATAATTTTGCCACCTTTAGACCCGTGTTGGAGGGGAATACTATTACCGGGACATTGAATAAAGATAATATCCTTAATCAACTGCAAGATTTCCTACAACCTTATTTGCCATTACGTTTTATCGCTGTACCAATGAAAGCACATGATGAACAGCTATTAGGTTTTTTACTGCTATTTAATCCTTATATTTTAAATGCTGAACGTGAGCGCTCGAAAGTTCAGTTAGTTAATGCGTTGGTTGGTAGCCTATCCATTGCGGTAGAAACTCAACAATTATTACAAGAACAAAAAAATCTACTCAACGCCTTTATTGAACTGATTGCCGGCGCAATAGATGCCAAAAGTGCTTATACCGGTGGGCATTGCCAGCGCGTACCAGAAATAACCGAAATGCTGGCCAGAGCTGCCGTTAATGTGCAAGAAGGGCCTTTCGCTAACTTCAATTTATCAGAAGATGAATGGGAAGAACTGCATACAGCCTGTTGGTTACATGACTGTGGCAAGATAACCACGCCGGAATTTGTGGTGGATAAATCAACCAAATTGGAATTAATTTATGACCGGATTCATGAGATACGCATGAGATTTGAAGTCTTAAAATGTGAGAAAGAAATTACCTTTTTACGTCGTTATGCCTCTGTTACTGCCGGTGAAGTTGAGCAGCAATTATTGGCTGATGAATTACGCCAGTTAGATGAAGATTTTTACTTTATTGCCAGCTGTAATATTGGCAGTGAATTTATGTCTGACGAAGCCCTCGCCCGTATCCAGCATATTGCCGGTTATCATTGGGTGAGAACATTAGATGATAAAGCCGGTATTGCCCCAGAAGAGCAGGTTCGTAAAGCCAGACACCCTACGGCATCTCTCCCTGTACAAGAACCACTACTGGCAGATAAAGAGGAACATATAATTTACCGCGACCACAGAAATAAACGCTCAGAATTTTATGATTTCAAATTACCAGAACCAACCTTTCTTTATAATCGCGGTGAAATTTACAACCTTAGTATTCGGCGTGGAACCTTGACGGAAGAAGATCGTTATAAAATAAATGAACACATTATGCAGACTATTATCATGCTGAAAAAGCTCCCCTTCCCTCGCACTATGGCGAATGTACCGACCATTGCCGGCGGGCATCATGAACGAATGGATGGTAAAGGATATCCGTATCAGCTTACCTATAAACAGATGAGTATTCCGGTTCGGATAATAGCTATTGCCGACGTGTTTGAAGCCCTGACAGCCGCCGACCGCCCTTATAAACCTGGGAAGTTACTATCTGAAGCACTTAATATCATGGTTAATATGGTAAATGAGAATCATTTGGACAGAGAATTGTTTATTTTATTCCTGCAATCCGGTATCTGGTATGACTATGCCATTGCTCATCTGCCAGCGGATAAAGTAGATATTATTGACGCTTCAGACTTACTGCAAAAGATAGGGCATCACAATATCTCGTTAGCGCAGACCGCATAACTTCCATTGGCAGATACAGACTGTGCAATAACCAGAGTTAAGGCTATGCTGTCAATTCTGGGTTGATATCACAGTGGAGTTTTTAGGTATGTTTTATAGCTATGGCGAAACAGAAATTAATCATCTCAAAAAGCGAGATAAAAAAATGGCGGCGGCTATCGAGAGATTAGGAATGATAGCTCGCCCATTATCCCCAGATTTATTTGCCGCGCTAATAAGAAATATTGTAGACCAGCAAATCTCGGTTAAAGCGGCTCAGACCGTTAATTCACGGCTAGTGACATTACTGGGTACAGTAACACCAATGACAATTGCAGCAGCGCCAATAGAGGCTATTCAAGCCTGCGGTATGACCATGAGAAAAGCCGGATATATTAAAGGCGCTGCCGATGCAGCACTTAATGGCTCACTGGATTTATTGGCCATATCCCAGCTACCTGACAATGAGGTCATTACTCAGCTATCAAGTCTTAATGGCGTAGGTATTTGGACAGCGGAAATGCTGCTCATATCTTCACTTTCTCGTCCGGATGTGCTCAGTTGGGGCGACCTGGCAATTCGCCGTGGCATGATGAACTTATATCGCCATAAAACATTACCACGCGAACGTTTTGAAAAATACCGCCGCCGCTATGCACCCTATGGGACGACAGCCTCACTTTATCTATGGGCATTATCCCATGAAGAAAATATGTGATACTGACAGCGCGTTTAATAAAGATAATTAATTCTTTATATTACTCTTCAAGATACTGCCCTCCCATACTGTCTAATGCACTTATCAGCCTTTTAACATTAACGCAGGTCGGTTTTGATGTATCAAATTTTGAGGAGCAGGTATTTTTCATCTGGCCGGCCCAATAGGCCTGTAAAATCGATAAATCGACTAATTTCATGCAGGCAATTCGTTCTTTTTCCACATAACGATTACTACAAACTGCCTCTGAGACTTTCATTATTGCCGGTACCGCCAAAAGGGGGAGCGGCTCTTTGGAAAAAGCAAAAACAGGGAGAGAGAAAAGAAATAGCATCAAATTAATTCTCATAACAATCACCTATAACAACTGATTTGAACAATAAATATAGCTTCGAATTGTTACATAAGTCTGTGGGTGATTTTTTGCTTACCGGTGCGAAATCAATTATCGCCATAAGAAAGGAGTATCTTGGGCGGTATTTAATACTGGGAAAGCCAGGTTATTTTTAATCGTTCCTAGGTTATTTAATAACTAATTATATTCTCTTAGGATTCTACTGTAGGATATTCTTCTGCCAGTCTGCAGTAATTCAAGCATCCGTCTTAATGCCGTGAATATTATCCATGCCATTAGTCAATACGTCGGCCGGGTAAGAGCGCAGGCTACTATTTTATCCATCCGAGGTATTGTTCCCTAGAGTCACTCAAATTGCACCACAAAATAATTACAAATTCACAACAATATGATTTGTGTAATAAATGCAGTAATTACATAAAAAGTTTGACCCAGATCACATCGTGATAATAGGTTGGATGTAAAATAATTAGCATATTAACGATTTCCCTGGTGTTGGCCTCTTGGCATCCCTTATCAAACATACGGAGATAAGGGATTTTTTTTATGCCTAAAATTCGGTTTAGCGCTGTTTCATAACCTTTGAATTCCCGCCCCAGCATTGATTCGAATGCAGAAAAGCAAAAAAAACCCGTGATTAACCGAGCCTTCGCTGTCAGATTTCTGCGTATTGGGTTTTTACATGAAAAAACAAAAAGATTGCGGCTGATTTGCGCCAGTCAATGGGGTACAGCATTAAAACAAGGGTATTGGATGAGGCTACGCCGTTTCGCGTGTCACCCAATGCGCCGCAATATCACATTCAGATTCAGACCAGAGAGGCGAGAAAAAACCGATAAGACAGTGACAGCGGAGCTTTCATCGCCAAAGTTATATCTTCAAATTAGGTTGTGGGGGTGAGTATTCAACAGCATCACAGGGCAGAAATGAAATAACGCCTTGAGGCGTTTCGCAGAAATATCCAGCAAGCCATATCAATACTCAATACGAAATTCTGGCAAAATGCCCCACTCATGCCCCATAAGAAATTTGGGTGATTATTTTTACTATATAATTCAATGATCTTATCTGCCTACACGCCCATATTCATTACATCTTGATAAGCGGCGACCAACTTATTACGTACTTGAATTCCGAGCTGCAAAGAGACTGATGATTTTTGCATATTCACCATCACATCATTAAGACCAACGCCGGGCACGCCTAATTCAAAATTCTGCGCCAGTGTGCGGGCTGTCTGCTGATTATCACTTATTTTACCGATAGCTGCTTTTAATTCAGTGGCAAAACCTGCTTCTACTGGCAACGTTTTTGCAGAGTTAGATGCTTGCAATGCGGTGACCTGTAACTGCTGTAAAACCCCTTCAATACCTTGAACAGACATGCTCATCCCCTGAATGCTTCAGTTGGTCAATAACTGTGTGACAAATAACGACGTTAATGCGGCTATTTGCCATCAAACAAGTATCACTTTTTTCAGGATGACACCCTAACACATGGTTTTTGTGCTAAAGCGGCTAATTAAGCACAAAAATACCAGCTTATTGGGCCATCGAATTTATCACTTACAGCAAATAATGGCGGGCCCATAAATAGGGAAGCCAACAAGTTTCAACGGCAGGAGAGGGTAAGCAAGAGAGTCCCGATGTGCTTACACCGGTAAGTGATTAGGGTAAACGCGCGCTGCCAACACCTCTGTAGTCTGAAAGATGACGGGGATATTAATGATTTATCGCCCACTGCTCTTGGGAGTCTGTTTTGTTTCGACACAATAATTACATAAAAAATACTCACTTAAACGTTGTTCAGCTTGGCCAAGGACGTGTATGAATGCCTCGATAACCGGCGGTGAAAATCGTGAAAATACCTTTGCGACCACACTGGCACGCCTACGCGCGAATCCAAAAATCCCCCTGCTGATTGCAGCGGCTGCAGCTATTTCGATTATTGTCGCGCTGATGTTATGGGCTAAAAGCCCGGATTACCGCGTTCTTTATAGCAATCTGAGTGATCGTGACGGTGGTGATATTGTCACGCAACTCACACAGCTCAATATTCCGTATCGCTTTGCTGATAGTGGCGGAGCGCTGTTGATCCCGGCTGATAAGGTGCATGAAACCCGTCTACGTCTGGCCCAACAAGGTTTACCCAAAGGTGGTGCAGTTGGTTTCGAACTGCTAGACCAAGAAAAATTTGGCATCAGCCAATTTAGTGAGCAAGTAAACTATCAGCGGGCACTGGAAGGTGAACTCGCCCGAACTATTGGCACACTTGGGCCGGTATTGAATGTTCGGGTGCATTTAGCGATGCCGAAACCCTCACTTTTTGTCCGCGAACAAAAATCACCGACCGCCTCAGTCACTCTTGCCCTACAACCCGGCCGCGCGCTCGATGATGGCCAGATTAATGCCATCGTCTATATGGTCTCCAGCAGTGTGGCGGGCTTACCGCCAGCTAATGTCACTGTGGTCGATCAAACCGGCCGTTTACTGACGCAGTCCGACAGTGCCGGTCGCGACTTAAATGCAGCGCAACTCAAATTCACCAATGAAGTTGAAAACCGCTTCCAACGCCGTATCGAAACCATTCTGGCCCCCATGGTCGGCAGTGGCAATGTGCATGCGCAGGTCACCGCACAAGTTGATTTCGCCAGCCGCGAGCAAACTGACGAAGAGTACAAACCGAACCAGTCCGCCAATCAGGGTGCCGTGCGTTCTGCGCAAATCAGCACCAGTGAACAATTAGGCGGCTCTAATGTCGGCGGAGTGCCGGGGGCATTATCCAACCAGCCATCTGCCACACCGGTTGCGCCGATTGAAGTCACTCAGCCTGCGGGGGCAAATAATGCCAATGCGGCAGCTCGTCCAGCGGCGACGCCAGCGGCCCGCTCTACGGCAACATCCAGCAATAGCCGGCATGACCAAACCACTAACTACGAAGTTGACCGCACTATCCGTCATACCCAGCAACAAGCGGGCATGGTGCAGCGTCTTTCCGTCGCAGTGGTTGTCAATTACGGCAGCGATAAAGCAGGCAAGCCCATTGCGCTGACGAAAGATCAACTGGCACAGGTGGAATCTCTGACCCGTGAGGCGATGGGCTTCTCCACTAACCGTGGCGATACATTAAATGTTGTGAATACACCCTTTAATGCTACTGACGATACTACTGGCCGTGCACTGCCATTCTGGCAACAACAATCGTTCTTTGACCAGTTGCTGAATGCGGGTCGCTATCTGCTTATCTTACTGGTGACCTGGATTCTATGGCGCAAATTGGTACGCCCAATGCTTGCCAAGAAAAACGTTGCTGATAAAGCCGCAGCCTCGGTCAACAGTATGGTACAGGCTGCACAAGTCACTGAAACAGTAAAACAAAGCAAAGAAGAGCTGGCCCTGCGTAAGAAAAATCAGCAGCGGATAAGTGCTGAAGTTCAGGCCCAGCGTATACGCGAACTTGCGGATAAAGACCCACGTGTTGTTGCGCTGGTTATCCGTCAATGGATGAGTAACGACCAATGAGCCTGACCGGAACTGAAAAGAGCGCCATCATGCTGATGACGCTGGGTGAAGACCATGCCGCCGAGGTATTTAAGCACCTCTCCTCGCGCGAAGTGCAGCAACTCAGTACCACCATGGCGAGTATGAGTCAGGTCTCTCATCAACAATTGGTTGATGTATTGGCTGAATTTGAAGACGACGCAGAGCAATATGCCGCACTGAGTGTTAACGCCAGCGATTATCTGCGCAGTGTGCTGATAAAAGCCTTGGGCGAAGAGCGCGCCTCCAGCCTGTTGGAAGACATTCTGGAATCACGCGAGACCAGCAGTGGCATGGAATCGCTCAACTTTATGGAACCGCAAATGGCGGCCGATCTTATCCGCGACGAGCATCCGCAGATTATCGCTACCATATTGGTGCATCTCAAACGTGCTCAGGCGGCAGATATTTTGGCTCTGTTCGACGAACGCCTGCGCAACGATGTCATGTTGCGTATTGCCACCTTTGGCGGTGTCCAACCCGCCGCATTGGCTGAATTGACTGAAGTCTTGAATAACTTGCTGGATGGCCAGAATCTCAAACGCAGCAAAATGGGCGGTATCCGCACCGCGGCTGAGATTATCAACCTGATGAAAACCCAGCAGGAAGAGACGGTTATGGATGCGGTGCGCGAATACGACGGCGAACTGGCACAGAAAATTATCGACGAAATGTTCCTGTTCGAGAACTTGGTCAGTGTCGACGACCGCAGCATTCAGCGCTTACTGCAAGAGATAGACAACGAGTCGCTGTTGATTGCCTTGAAAGGTGCCGATCAGGCGCTGCGCGAGCGCTTCCTCAGCAACATGTCCTTGCGTGCAGCAGAAATTCTGCGCGACGACTTGGCAACTCGCGGGCCGGTACGTATGTCGCTGGTCGAAAACGAACAAAAAGCCATCTTGCTCATCGTCCGTCGTTTGGCGGAAAGCGGCGAGATAGTGATTGGCGGTGGCGAGGATATTTATGTCTGATCGGATTAAATCCCTGCCCTGGCAACCTTGGTCACTTAACGACTTTGCCAGTCAGCCAGAATCCAGCTCTACAGCTCCGGCCCCCGACCTCAGTATGTTATTCACTGACGAGCCGAGTTTGGTTTCTGAATCGACCGAGGTTAATGAGCAACAAATGCTGGTTAATCTGCAACTCGAAGCTGAGAAACAAGGCCGCCAACAAGGGTTTGCCAAAGGATTACAAGAAGGTCTGGATAAAGGTTACCAAACCGGTTTAGAAGAAGGCCATCAGCAGGCACTGGCCGATGCCGAGAAACAATTAGCACCAATAACTGCGCACTGGCAACTGTTGGTCAACGATTTTCAAAGCACATTGGATGCGCTGGACAGTGTTATTGCCTCGCGGTTGATGCAAATGGCATTGGCGGCGGCGAAACAAATTCTGGGGCAACCGGCAATTTGTGATGGCACCGCCTTGCTGGCCCAAATTCAGCAAATGATTCAGCAGGAGCCCATGTTTGCCGGCAAGCCGCAATTACGAGTGAATCCAAATGATTTAGCCGTGGTAGAGCAACGGTTAGGAAGCACCCTGAGCCTGCACGGCTGGCGCTTATTGGGTGACGGTCAAATTCATCCGGGCGGGTGTAAAGTCAGCGCTGAAGAAGGCGATTTGGACGCCAGCCTGGCAACCCGTTGGCATGAACTGTGCCGTCTGGCTGCACCGGGAGAATTATAATGACTGCCCGTCTGGGTCGCTGGCTTACCTCTTTAGATAAATTCGAAGAGCGCATAACTCAATCAACCATTATTCGCCGTTATGGCCGCTTGACCCGCGCCACCGGTTTGGTGCTGGAAGCCACCGGTCTGCAACTGCCAATAGGCGCGACCTGCCTGATTGAACGCCATGATAATGGCGAGGTTCAGGAGGTGGAGAGTGAAGTGGTCGGCTTTAATGGCCAGCATCTCTTTCTTATGCCGCTGGAAGAAGTGGAAGGAATTGTGCCTGGCGCTCGAGTCTATGCGCGCGTGACCTCTGGCGGGGCTTCTGCCAGCAAACAATTGCCTCTCGGCCCTGAATTACTGGGCCGCGTGCTGGATGGCAGTGCCAAGCCGCTCGATGGCCTACCTGCACCGGAAACAAGCTATTGCGCCCCGCTGATTACCCCGCCCATCAACCCATTGCAACGCACCGCGATTGAGCAAGTATTGGATGTCGGCGTACGAACCATTAATTCCCTGTTAACCGTGGGCCGTGGCCAGCGTATGGGCCTGTTCGCCGGTTCCGGGGTGGGTAAAAGTGTGCTATTGGGGATGATGGCGCGCTACACCCAAGCCGATGTCATTGTGGTTGGATTGATTGGTGAACGTGGCCGCGAAGTAAAAGATTTTATCGAAAATATTTTAGGCCCTGAAGGCCGGGCACGATCGGTGGTGATAGCCGCTCCAGCGGATGTCTCGCCATTATTACGCATGCAAGGTGCCGCCTATGCCACTCGCATTGCGGAAGATTTCCGTGACCGTGGTCAACACGTATTGCTGATTATGGATTCCCTGACCCGCTATGCCATGGCGCAACGCGAAATTGCCCTGGCCATCGGGGAACCTCCAGCAACCAAAGGTTATCCGCCCTCCGTATTCGCCAAATTACCCGCGTTGGTTGAACGTGCCGGTAATGGTGTTTCTGGTGGTGGCTCAATTACCGCATTTTATACCGTATTAACCGAAGGTGATGACCAGCAAGACCCTATTGCTGACTCTGCTCGCGCCATTCTCGACGGACATGTGGTGTTATCGCGCCGTTTGGCAGAATCAGGTCACTATCCTGCTATCGATATTGAGGCGTCAATCAGCCGCGCCATGACCTCGCTGATTGATGAGAATCACTACAGTAAAGTGCGTCAATTCAAACAGTTGCTTGCCAGTTTCCAACGTAACCGCGATTTGGTCAGTGTGGGGGCTTATGCCGCCGGTAGTGATCCTTTACTGGATAAAGCTATCGCCCTGTACCCGCAAATGGAAATTTTCTTGCAGCAAGGCATGTTTGAGCGCAGCAGTTACGAAGATGCCTGCCAGCACCTGACGAGCCTGTTTCCTGGCTAATAACCCGCCGATGATGTCTCTGCCATCCGGCTTTATACCCAAGAAATTAGCGTTACAGGTAGGCGGTAAGTAAACAGATCCCGATGAGCTGGCTCAAGTGAGTGATTCGGGTAAGTGAACATAGCCAATAACCCTGCGGCTTTAAGTACGAAAGGGATAAATGAGGAATACGATGAAGAATCAGTCACCTCTCGTCACCCTGCGCGAATTGGCTAAAAAGGCCGTCGAACAGGCCAGTACTCAACTGGGGCAAGCGCGTCTGTCCTACCAAAACGCTGAGCAGCAACTCACTATGTTGTTGTCTTATCAAGATGAGTATCGGGTGCAATTGAATGACACCCTAAGTCAGGGGATGGCCTCTTCCAGATGGCAGAATTATCAACAATTTATTCAAACTTTGGAGCAAGCCATTGATCAACATCGTAATCAATTGGCTCAGTGGAATGTCAAAGTTGAACAGGCAGTGAAGTATTGGCAAGAAAAGCAACAACGGTTAAACGCATTTGAAACATTACAAGAACGGGCTGACACCACGGCACGCCTGCAAGAAAACCGTTTAGATCAAAAATTGATGGATGAGTTCGCCCAGCGCGCCTCACAAAGGAGTCTAAATTCATGAATCTGTCTTTATTGCCTGCGACAGCATTATCTACCACCGCCACCAGTGATGCTGAGGGGGCCACCTCCTCATTATCTATTGCGGCACTGTTTACCGATGCGGGGCTACCGGCAGATTTTGCCAAACTGCTGGGCGACCAACTGGGTAAAGAGCTCACCGCCCTTGATGCTTCAACACTGAAATCCTCTCTGGCAGCCGCTACCGATATCACTGCTGATGCACATGCCGGTAAATCTGGGGTGAGTAACAGCAAACTGAATCAGTTGTTGAGCACCTTGGGTGATATCAGCGCCACATTACCAGCAAGCTTGACTCAAGCGGGGCAAACCACAGAGGCGGCAGGCAGCAAAAAAATCGCCCTCAGTGCTGACAGCACGGGCGATAAAACCAATGATAAGGTTGACCTCACCGCCTTGCAAACCTTGCTGGCAATGCTGCCACATCAAGTTGCCAACACCTTGGGAACAGCCAGTCTTGGGCAAAAATCCACCGAGACCGCGGGGAATGGCCTGACCGCTAGCAAAACCACGTCGCGCCAAGATATTGCTGCTCTAACCAACCTGACCTCGCAAGATAAAGGGTTAGCGGCACTGATTGGCAGCACCATCAGCCATGTAAAAAATGATAAAACCGGCAGCAGCGACTTAGACTTGCTCCCTGCGCCAACCACTAAAGCCAAGCTGACTGCAGCACAAGATAAACTGGCCCCGGTGAGTGCAAAAGATATCGATAACAGCGCCCTTAGCATGAAAGCGGTGCAGGCCGACCCCACAGTAACCACCGCCAGCACAGATAAAACACAGCTAAGTTCTGGCGCGATTACGCCGTCCCTGCCGCCCGTCTCCAGCCCGGTGTTATCAACAACGACCAGCAGCCAGGTTAGTGTTCCCGTCAGTGGCCATTTAAGTGCTCAACTGGGTAGCCAGGAATGGCAACAATCACTTGGACAACAAGTGGTTATGTTTAGCCGCAATGGCCAGCAAAGCGCTGAGTTGCGCCTCAACCCGCAAGAATTAGGTGCGCTGCAAATCAGTCTTAAAATAGAAGATAACCAGGCGCAATTGCATTTTGCTTCAGCGCACAGCCAGGTACGCGCCGCCCTTGAGGCCGCCATGCCAAGTTTGCGCAGTGCTTTGGCTGAAAGTGGTATTCAGCTAGGCCAAAGCAGTGTTGGCAGTGAAGGGCAATGGCAGCAAGCACAACAGCAGAGTCAACAGGATTTCGCCTCCCGTGGTCAGCCAGGATACGGTGAAATAGCTTCAGGTGATGCACCGGACAGCACTTTGCTGACCACGCCTGCCGCGTTGCAAGCCATGGCGAGTGGCAGCGGGGGTGTTGATATTTTCGCCTAAAGTGGGGGGTAAGTTGCCGCAAAAGGTGACAAACGCACAAGTTAGGCTGTTTTTCGCCACCTATTCTGCCTATTGGGTTTCAGGATACGCGGGATAATCATCAGCAATAATTCGGATAACGTGGGTGATTTTACCCGCGTTATTATCGTGATTCACCGGTTTGATACCGAAACAGGAATTTGTCTTCTCCATGTCTGAAAAAACCTTCCCGGCCAAGCGTAAGAGTTCGATCTGGGTGATCCTGCTGGTGCTGATTGCGGTAGCGGCATCTGCGGGTGGCGGTTATAGCTGGTGGATACTCCATAAGAGTAAACCTGCCGTAGCGAAAGCAACGCCTGTTGCCCCGGTGTTCATGCCACTGGAAACCTTCACAGTTAATCTGATCACGCCAGATAATAATCTGGATCGTGTGCTGTATATCGGATTAACCTTAAGGCTCCCTGACGAGTTCACTCGCGTAGAACTCAATAACTATCTACCGGAAGTGCGCAGCCGCTTGCTGTTGCTGCTCTCCCGTCAGTCTGCTGACAGCCTGTCTAACGAAGCAGGAAAACAGCGCTTAGTTGCTGAAATTAAAAACGTTCTTAGCCCGCCAATGGTTAAAGGTCAACCTAATCAGGTAGTCAGCGATGTGCTGTTTACCGCATTCATATTGCGATAATCATTATGGGCGATAGCATTCTTTCACAAGCAGAAATTGACGCACTGTTAAATGGCGACAGCGGGGGTGATGAACCCGAAGTTGTGGCAGGTAACGAGACCGACGTTAAACCTTATGATCCGACGACTCAGCGACGCGTCGTCCGTGAGCGCCTGCATGCGCTGGAGATCATTAATGAGCGTTTTGCTCGCCAGTTCCGCATGGGGCTGTTTAACTTGTTGCGCCGCAGCCCGGATATCACCGTTGGGCCAATAAAAATTCAGCCATATCATGAATTTGCCCGCAACCTGCCGGTTCCAACCAACCTCAACCTGATACATCTGAAGCCGCTGCGCGGCACTGCGCTGTTTGTTTTCGCCCCGAGTCTGGTCTTTATTGCTGTTGATAACCTGTTTGGTGGTGATGGCCGTTTTCCGACCAAAGTTGAAGGCCGTGAATTTACCCATACCGAACAACGCGTTATCAACCGCATGCTGCGCCTTGCGCTGGATGCTTACCGCGATGCCTGGGCCCCTATCTATAAAATAGATGTGGAATATGTCCGTTCGGAAATACAGGTGAAATTCACCAACATCACCACCTCGCCGAACGACATCGTGGTGACCACTCCATTCCATGTGGAAATCGGCACCTTAAGTGGCGAGTTTAATATCTGTATTCCGTTCGCCATGATAGAGCCGCTGCGCGAACTTTTGACCAATCCACCACTGGAAAACTCCCGTCAGGAAGATAGCCATTGGCGCGAAACCTTGGTCAAACAAGTTCAGCATTCCGAGCTGGAACTGGTGGCTAATTTTGTTGATATCCCACTGAGATTGTCGCAGATACTTAAGCTGCAACCCGGGGATGTGCTACCGATAGATAAACCGGATCGACTGATCGGCCATGTCGACGGTGTGCCGGTACTGACCAGTCAGTACGGGACATTAAACGGGCAATATGCCCTACGTGTTGAACATTTGATTAACCCTATTTTGAATGCTCTAAATGAGGAACAGCCCAATGAGTGACCCTAAGCTTCCGTCTGCTGATGGAAAGGAATCCGTGGACGATCTGTGGGCTGATGCGTTTAATGAGCAGCAATCCGCGGATAAACCAGCATCCTCGACTGAAGGCGTATTTAAATCACTGGAAGCGCCAGATGGACTGGGTAATCCGCAAGATATTGATTTAATTCTCGATATTCCGGTTAAACTGACTGTAGAGTTAGGTCGCACCAAAATGACCATCAAAGAATTACTGCGCCTGTCGCAAGGTTCTGTGGTGTCCCTTGATGGTCTGGCGGGCGAACCTTTGGATATTCTGATTAACGGCTATCTGATTGCTCAGGGTGAAGTGGTGGTGGTCGCGGATAAATACGGCGTCCGTATCACTGACATTATTACCCCGTCAGAACGTATGCGCCGTCTGAGCCGCTAATGAGCGCTGCGCAAACCGAACCCGTGACAACCACTGATGCAAAAACGCTCACCGATTCGCCAGTGGCAACGCCGGCGGCGGTGACTGGGTTTGCCGCCAGCCATCCGGGTATTGCCACGCAGCAAGCTGCACCGGCCATGCCCGCAGGTTCGGTACTGACCCAGGTTGGCAGTGTTTTAGGCGGCATTCTGCTGCTCATTTTATGTGCTGCCTGGTTGGTGCGCCGGTTAGGCTTTGCGCCACAGGCGCGTAATAATAAGCTATTAAATGTGCGGGCCAGTTGTCAGGTCGGTCAACGTGAGCGGGTTGTTATCGTCGAAGTTGACAACACCTGGTTGGTATTAGGTGTCACCGCACAGCAGGTGACCCAATTGCATACCCTGCCCCGCCCACCCGTTGAAGAAACGAGCGCTGCATTGTCGCCAGACACGGCGAAACCGGCTGATTTTCGCCAGCTGCTGAACAGCTTTCTGTTAAACAAAAAATTGAAACATCCGGAAAAATCGGCATGACCTTCATTGAAATATGTCGCAGCCGAGTTAATCGCAGCTGGGGTAATCAACCACTGGCGAGCCGTTTACTGCGCGCGCTGATGAATAAACCTCTTTTGGCGTTATTCGCCCTGCTCTGCTCGCCTTCAGTATGGGCTCAACTCCCCGGGATTATCAGCCAGCCGTTGGCTAATGGCGGGCAAAGTTGGTCGCTGCCGGTGCAGACTTTAGTCTTTATCACCGCCTTGAGTTTCCTGCCCGCGGCCTTACTGATGATGACCAGTTTTACTCGCATCATTATTGTGCTCGGTTTGCTGCGCAACGCACTGGGTACCCCGTCGGCACCACCGAATCAGGTGATGCTGGGTTTGGCGCTGTTTTTGACCTTTTTTATTATGTCGCCGGTTTTCGATAAAGTGTATCAAGATGCTTATTTGCCTTTCAGTCAGGACAAAATAAGTATGGAAGTGGCAATGGATAAAGGTTCGCAACCGCTGCGCGAATTTATGCTGCGCCAAACACGCGAAACCGACTTGGCACTGTATGCCCGTCTGGCAAATTTACCGCCATTGGAAGGACCAGAAGTGGTGCCAATGCGCATCCTGTTGCCCGCTTATGTGACCAGTGAGCTGAAAACCGCCTTCCAAATTGGTTTTACCGTCTTTATTCCGTTTTTGATAATTGACCTGGTTGTGGCCAGCGTCCTGATGGCATTGGGGATGATGATGGTTCCGCCCGCCAGTATCTCGTTACCCTTCAAATTGATGTTATTTGTCCTGGTTGATGGCTGGCAGTTGCTACTGGGTTCATTGGCACAAAGTTTTTACAGTTAACGCCAGGCCGCCGGTGTGTTTTTCGCCTTCCTGTTGCAGGAATGATGTCGGGCGTGAGTTGTTGTTTCTGGTTAAATTTTGAATATTATTCATATGGTAAGGTAAAAATCCATGACACCAGAATCGGTAATGGCCCTCGGCGTTGAGGCCATGAAAATCGCCCTTGCACTGGCGGCCCCTTTGTTATTGGCGGCGCTTATCAGCGGTTTGATTGTGAGTTTGCTGCAAGCAGCGACCCAAATTAACGAAATGACTTTGTCATTTATCCCGAAAATCCTGGCCGTATTCACCACCATGGTCATCGCCGGCCCGTGGATGCTGAACCTAATACTGGATTATATGCGCACTTTATTCACCAGCTTGCCAACATTGATTGGTTAATAGCCGGCATCGGTTTGATTCAACTGGCACATAAAATCGCTCTAATGGGATAAGTTATCCGCATGATACCCCTCGACACCAACCAACTCAGTATGTGGGTCAGCCTGTATTTCTGGCCACTGATCCGCATACTGGCACTGATAACCACCGCACCGGTTTTAAGTGAAAAACAGATAAACCGCAAAGTTAAAGTCGGGTTAGCGGTATTAATTACATTTCTGATTGCGCCTTCTCTTCCGCCGGTCAATATTCCTTTGTTTTCCACCGCTGGCCTGTGGGTCGCCGCTCAGCAAATATTAATTGGGGTGGCCATCGGCTTAACTATGCAGTTTGCCTTTGCGGCTATCCGCCTGGCCGGTGAAGTGATTGGGTTACAGATGGGGTTGTCATTTGCCACCTTCTTCGACCCCTCCGGCGGGCCAAATATGCCCGTTCTCGCCCGGTTTTTGAACATATTGGCAATGCTGCTGTTTTTATGCTTTGACGGCCATTTGTGGTTAATTTCACTGCTGGCTGACAGTTTCCATACCTTACCTATCCAGTTCGAACCCCTTAATGGCAATGGCTTCCTGGCCTTGACACAGGCGGGCTCCTTGATTTTTCTGAATGGATTGATGCTGGCTTTGCCGCTGATTACTCTGCTGCTCACCTTAAATATGGCGCTAGGGATGCTAAACCGTATGACACCGCAACTTTCGGTGTTCGTCATCGGTTTCCCGCTGACCTTGACGGTCGGTATTATTTCTATTGGATTAATTATGCCGCTATTGGCACCCTTTACCGAGCACCTGTTTGGCGAGTTTTTTGATAAACTGGCAGGAGTGTTAGGCCAATTAGTGGGCTAGATAGGAGTCGGGTGAAAAACCGATATGATCCGCTTGCCGCGAGTATTTATGTAATTAACTGAATTATATTAAGTTAATGAGCCTCATTCTTGAGGCCCACCGACCGGCAAAAAACAGGTTACTTATTCAACTGGAACAGAGACAAACCCTGCATATTGGTAAATGTTGTATAAGAGGCCTGTAATGCCGCCTGCTGCATAACATATGAAGAGATAGCAGAGTTCCAATCCACGTCCACTAAATCGCTTAGTCGATCCTTATTGATCAAGGTGCGGTCCGCGCCCAAGCTATCTAAACTGACTAGTTCTTCCAACTGAGTCCCGATTTCGGCTTGCACGGACAACACATTATTAAGTGAGTTCGCCATACCACGGATCCCTTTATTCAAATCATCCGAGGCTTGTTGCTTCACCGTTTCTGTCGCCCCTTGCAATGGGGTACTTAGCGATTTTAATACCGTATCAATGGTATTAAAAATATTGGACTCTGAGGCTACCGCATTACCATTAGCATCATTAGGCTCTGGTTTCGCATTGCTGGTTAACTTCATAAATATGTCATCGCCAGTATGCCCAACAGTCATCGACCGGTTGGTGTCAACCTTCTGAGTAATAGCAACGTCTCCGCCCACATAGGTCACTGCGCCAGTAGCACTGACGGCAAAAGGTGCCGTGCCACTTTTAAAACCGCCAAACATATAGCGGCCATTACCGTCAGTCGAGTTGGCCTGATTAAGCAATTGGTCTTTAAGACCCTGCAACTGAGTGGCCATTGAGGCCCGGTCATCATCACTCAGTGAATCTTTGGCAGCACCAATAATCAGGCTTTGAATAGACTGAATGGTGGTTGTCGCCTGAGAGAGCACCGTGGTTTCTAATGAGGAACTTTGGCGGGCATAACTGCGAGCCAAAGTATATTGGCTATTTTCAGCTTCAGACTGTGACACCATAACTGCTTGCGAGGCCGCCATAGGATCATCAGAAGGGTTCACCACACGTTTACCGGTGGCAATTTGCTGGCCCGACTGCATCCAAAGTGATTGAGCATTAGTGATGCCCTGCATAGTTTGCTGATAAATCATGCTAGTACTTAAGCGCACAATGTCAGTTCCTTTTAGCAACAGTGCAGCCCGTAAATACAGGGCTTCACCTAAAATAAGATAATGAGCGGCACTGAGTCCGGCCGCTAATAAAAAACTTAGCGCAGATCCAACAGCGCATTAAACAGTGTTGAGGCGGTTTGAATCACTTGCGCATTCGCCAGATAATATTGCTGGAAACGCTGTAGGTCACCATACTCTTCATCCAGGTTAACCCCGGAAACCGACTGCTGCTCGGCGGTCAGCTGCGTGACAATACTGGCTTTCGCGGTGCTGTTAACTTTTGCGGTGCTGGTTTGGTTACCGACTGTGCTGACCAGCCCGGCATAAGCGCCAGAGAATGTCGCCTTGCCCCCAACCAGTTTTTTGGTTTGCAGATCCAATAAAGCCTGCGCGTTGACGTTGTCACTCTCACCGCCATCTTTCTTACCGGCAGCGGCAATTTTGCTGGAATCACTAATGGCAACCTCAAGATTAGCGGCCACATTTGAAACTGTTTTTACCGTGAATTTGTCTTTGATTTGTGCGCCGGTTGTGCCGTTATTAATGCTAACTGCAACCCCGTCGAAGTTTAAACCGGTGACGTTTCCGCTAGTATCTTTCACGACATCCGCAGAAACTTTGGCCTTATCAGACAAGCGGGTAACCTGCCAATCAGTTCCATCAAATTCAACACTGTAATCGCTGGCCTGAACTTTTGAGGTGTTGGTATAGGCGACAGTCAGCACTGCATCGCCCTCATTTTTCGTATTTTTCACTACAACAGGATCAGCAAAATTGAAAAAATTAGTGCCGTCCTCACCATTAGCATCAAACCCAGCTTTATGTTGAGTATTGAAACTATCGGCCATCACCAAGGCTAATTGGCCTAATTGATTGCGGGCATTGTCCAATGCTTCACTGCGAAATTTCAGCGTACCGCCAAGACTGCCGGTCGTGAGACGGCTTTCATCCACTTCCAATACCGTACCGCTGCCATATTTGTAGCCAACAGCCAGTCGGGTAGCATCACTGCTGGATGGGATGGCTTCCACTTTATAAGAGCTAGCCCCTTGGACTAATGGCAAGCCGTTAGCAAAAGACACATTGTAAGCATCGCCATCTTGTTGGGACATCGTCACACCCACAATTTGGTTCAGTTCAGTCACTAATTGGTCGCGTTGGTCGAGCAAGGCATTAGGTTCGCTGCCACTACTGCCCCGCAGGCGAGTAATTTGGTCATTTAACCCAGCAATTTGTTCAGCATAATTATTAATCTTGGCAACACTTTCGGTTATTTTCTGGTTTACGCCAGTATCCATATCACGCAGATATTGATCGGCATTCTGGAACTGGTTAACCAAGCCTTCAGCCTTGCCTAATACCGTCTTGCGTGCAGCATCATCGTCCGCATTGCTCACCAGATTTTGCAGATTGCTGAAAAAAGCCTGCATCGTGGTTGAGAGGTTATTGGAGCTGTTCGCCAGCAAATTATCAATTTGTGAAACTTGTTGATAATAGGTAGTTAACCCGCTGCTTTGTGTTTGCGCAGTACGCAACTGGTTGGTAATAAAGGAATTATATTCACGATTAATACCGGTCACTGTCACACCATTTCCAATAAAACCCGCCGAGCTTAGCGTCCCACCATTTTGGGTAAAAATAGCATTTTGGCGGTTATATCCCGCTACTTGGTAATTGCTAATATTGTTACTGACGGTGCTCAGGCCATATTGTGCCGCGCTCAGACCACTCATTGCAGTATTCATTAAGCTATTGGACATAAAGAAATCCTTTTACAACAGGTGATAATTATTAGAAACCTGCGTTTATTAATATTGGGATACTGCCTGAGGAAACCTAAGCCCCCGCACAGCCTGTAATATTTATCGGCCCGACTTTGGAAAACTTGAGCAAATATATGGAGGTAAGAAGGTTTTATTCATCATCAAAATAGCGGATTTGTTGCAACTAGCTTAGGTGCACACAGCGCATAAAAACCCGCGCGTAGCTGAGGATTTTAAGCACTGTGTCAACCCAAAATAGTCAGTAAAATAACCGGTTATCAGAATAACTGGGTTAAGTCACTGCTGTAAGCTTTGACCGCCTGATCACCGGCATTCTTCATCTGCTGAATAACACTGACCAATTTTTGAGCATATTGCGGATCCGTGGCGTAACCGGCTTTTTGCAGCGCATGCGCCCCTTGCTCCGGACTTTGCGCAGCAGCGACATTGGCATAACGCGGGTTTTGGGTCAGTAATTTGACATAATCACTGACGGCCTCGACATAAGACCCGTATACCCGGAAGCGAGCCGTGGTTTTCTTCGCCACACCTTGCTCATATTCGGTGGTGGTAATTTCACTGACCGGGCCATCCCAGTTACTGCCCGCTTTGATACCAAATACGTTATAGCTGGTTTTACCTTCAGCGGTTGGGATCTCCCGCTGGCCCCAACCGGACTCCAGCGCAGCCTGTGCCATAATAAGCTGATGAGGAATACCACTTTGCTCACTGGCGATTTGTGCCGGAATAGACATCCGCGCCACAAAATTACTTGAGCCTTGCGCTAATGAGGCCGAACTGTTGGCCGGTGGCGTCGGCATAGCCCGACGCACCATCTGTGCCAAGGCCTGTGCCGGTAAGGTTTGCAAGACTTCGTTGTCCAGCATCATCGGTGTCGTACCGGCAGTTTCACTTGGCGAGGTCGTGCCCGACAGCTGCTCCACCATCATGTCAGCCAGGCCGAGTCCTTTGACCGACATTTGCTGCGCAATTTGCTGGTCGTACATCGAGGTATAAAGCCGGGTTTGGTCACTGTTCATGACACCATCTTGCGGCAAAGCAGAACGCATGCTTTTGAGCATCATCTGCACAAACATGCCTTCTACCTGTTGAGCAACCTGCTTGAGGTTACCCTGCGGATCTTTTGCCGCATCACGTTTCAGCGCATTCAATGATTGGGCGTCATAAGCTGCCCCAAACATGTCATTGGCCGCACCGGACATTGCCATCAAATCACTCATCAGATAATTTCCAATTTAGCCCGTAAGCAACCAGCACTTTGCATCGCCTGCAAGATGGACATCAAATCTATCGGTGTTGCCCCCAGTGAGTTCAAGGCCCGCACGACATTGTTCAGATTCGGGCTGGCATTAACCCGCTGCAACGCGCCGCCCTGCTGTTGTACCGAAATCTGGGTATTAGGCGTGACCACAGTTTGCCCCCCACCAAAAGGTGTATCCGGCTGACTGACCGTGTTTTGTTTGTCGACCACCACGGACAGATTCCCTTGTGCTACAGCACAAGAGTCCAGCATGACATTGCGGTTCATGACCACAGAACCCGTACGGGAGTTGATGATAACTTTGGCATCACCCGCATCAACATTGACGGGGATATTTTGAATATCAGCCAAGAAACGCACCTGTGAACTGCTGCCGCGCGGCACCAAAACCTGAATGGTACGAGCGTCAATGGCGGTGGCGGAACCCAAACCGCGTTGGCGGTTAATGGCATCACTGACTTGCTGTGCGGTGGTGAAATCGTCAGTATTTAATTGCAAATTAATCACACCGTCAGTGCCAAAGGTGGTCGGCAGCTCGCGTTCGATAGTCGCGCCATTACTTATGCGCCCACCGGTCAACTGGTTGACTTGCACACTGCTGCCACCGGAAGAAGCCCCGGCCCCGCCGACTAAAACGTTACCCTGTGCCAGAGCATAAACCTGATTATCAACCCCTTTTAGTGGGGTCATCAGCAAGGTGCCACCACGGATACTTTTCGCATTACCCATTGAGGAAACCACCACATCAATGGTTTGTCCGGTGCGAGAAAATGCCGGCAATTTAGCCGTGACCATCACCGCAGCCACGTTTTTCAACTGCATATTGGTACCCGCTGGCACAGTAATACCCAGCTGTGACAACATGTTGCTCAGACTTTGCGTGGTAAACGGCGTCTGCATGGTTTGGTCACCGGAGCCATCTAAGCCAACCACCAGGCCATAGCCGATCAACGCGTTATCACGCACGCCCTGAACCGTCACCAAATCGCGGATACGCTCAGCCGACGCAGATAATGGCAGCAGCGAGATGACCGCAATCAGCGGGATAAAAAACAGGGTGATAACTGAGGGTTTACGCATCACAGGGCCTCTTAGTACGGCGAAACATTAAGGAAGAACCGCTGCAACCAGCCCATGGTTTGCGCTTCATTGATATAACCATTACCCACATACTCGATACGTGCATCTGCCACCTGTGTTGAGATAACAGAATTGCTGCCGCTGATGGTGCGTGGGTTAACTACCCCAGAGAAGCGAATAAATTCAGTTCCCTGATTAATGGCTATTTGCTTTTCACCAACCACATGTAAATTACCGTTCGCCAGCACCTGATCTACCGTGACCGTGATAGTGCCGCTGAAGGTGTTATTCGCATTAGCACCACCTTTGCCACCAAAGGTGCTGTCGCCGGAAATATCCATATCCGCGCGTGCATTACCCAACAACCCATCTAAGTAACGCGGCGAGGTTGCGACGCCAAATTTGCTAGCCCCATTACGGCTGGCATTGGCTGAGGAACTTTTGCTGGCACTGACATTTTCCTGCAAGGTAATTGTCAGGGTGTCACCCACATTACGTGGACGGCGATCTTCAAACAGCGGCTGATAACCATAATTCATCGGCTGGGCAGCCTGAAAAATAGAGCCATTAGGCAGTGGCGCACTGGCCGGGGCTGGCTGGGCTGATGTTTTGCCATCCACCAGTGATTTATGCGGAATGTACGCGCAGCCATTGAGCAGTAGCATCGCCACCAACGGCGCACCCACCCATCTCAACTCACCTATTTTTCGCAGCGGCGATGTATCCATCTCTGATTATCTGTCCTGTAACCGGTTAGAGGCTGGCAAGGTCAGCCCCGAATACTTATTATTCTGTGGCTATCAGGGAGCGCTAGCGCCCCCCGAAAGCGAATTTACAGCTGTGTCAGTTTTTGCAACATCTGATCTGACGTTGAAACCGCTTTACTGTTGATTTCATAGGCCCGTTGCGTCTGGATCATATTGACCAATTCTTCCGCCACATTGACGTTAGACGTCTCCACATAACCCTGATACAACAATCCCCCGCCATTCAGACCTGGGGTGGTTTCATTCGGTGCACCGGAGCTGGCAGTTTCCTGATACAGGTTTTCACCCATACTTTCTAAGCCACTGTTATTGATGAACGTGGTCAGTGTCAGTTGCCCGACTTGCTGCGTGGCTGTTTGCCCTTGCAAGGTGACACTGACTATCCCGTCACGCCCGACAGTCATACTTAAGGCATTAGCCGGAATGGTAATTGCTGGTTGCACCTGAAAACCGCCGGAGGTGACCAGTTGACCATTTTGGTCAACTTGGAAAGAACCATCGCGGGTATAAGCATTAGTGCCATCCGGCATTTGCACCTGAAAGAACCCTTCACCTTTAATCGCGATATCTTTGCTGTTATCGGTTTTGGATAAATTGCCCTGGCTGTGCAAACGCTCAGTGGCTACCGGGCGAACACCGGTACCAATCTGCAAACCGGATGGCAAGGTGGTTTGTTCGGAAGATTGCGCTCCTGGCTGGCGCATAGTTTGGTACAACAAATCTTCAAAAACCGCCCGCTGGCGTTTAAAGCCATTGGTGCTGACGTTCGCCAGGTTGTTGGCGATAACATCCATATTGGTCTGTTGTGCATCTAAACCTGTTTTGGCAATCCATAGTGATCGGATCATCAGTTTATTCCTCTGCGCCTGGGCGCTTAGCTCATGGCTAACAGCTGATTAGCGCGCTGTTCATTTTCATCCACACTGTGGATAACTTTCATCTGCATTTCGAAGCTGCGAGCATTGGCAATCATGTCGCTCATCGCCTCTACCGCTTTCACGTTACTGCCTTCCAACACGCCCGGCATTATCTTAACCAGTGGGTCGTTGGCCAACTGAGCGCCACGCGCCTGCTGGGTTGCCGCAGTCAGGTGGAACAACCCATCATCGCCGTGCATCACTTCACCAGCCGTTGCTTTGACCCGTTTTATTTGGCCGAGCTGAGCAATAGTATTGGGTGAGTCACCGGCATTCAGTGCCGAGATAGTGCCATCCGCGGCAATAGTGACGGCCGCTTGCGGCGGCACTTCAATTGGGCCGTTATCACCCATGAGCGGATAACCTTGCACGGTCATTATCCCGTTAGCTGCAACTTGGATATTACCGTTACGGGTATAGGCTTCAGTGCCATCAGGCAGTTGCACCGCCAGATACCCATCTTGCTGCAAAGCAACATCCAACGGGCGGCCACTGTAATTCATCGTCCCTTGGCTGATATCTACGCCAGGCGTTGATGCCGTTACCATGGTGCGCGTCGGCATACTTGGCCCATCAATAGGCACAGCGCGCATCGCCGCCAATTGAGCTCGAAAGCCCGGCGTAGAGGCGTTAGCCAAGTTATTCGCGGTCACCGCTTGCAGTTCTAATGACTGCCGGGCAGCTCCCATTGCGGTATATATTGCGTGATCCATGAGCGTATTCCGTCAGTTCAATTAACGCAGGTTAACCAGGGTTTGTAAGATCTGATCCTGAGTTTTAATGGTCTGCGCATTGGACTGATAGTTACGCTGCGCCACAATCATGTTCACCAATTCTGCACTCAAGTCGACGTTGGAAGATTCCAATGCGCCACTGGTCAAAGTACCGAAACCACCACTGCCGGCGATACCGAGAATTGGGCTACCCGAGGTCTGAGTTTCTTTCCACACGTTGTCGCCCGCAGAGGAAAGTCCTTCAGGGTTAGCAAAGTTAACCATCACGATTTGACCGAGCAATTGGGTCTGTTGGTTCGAATAAGTGCCGACTAAAGCACCATCAGTGCCTATCTGGAAGCCGGTGAATTCACCTGCGGCGTAACCCGTCTGACTCTGCGCTACTACACTGTCAGTGCCGGTGTTTTGTTGCTTGCTACCGGTAACATCCAGTTTGAAAGATTGCGCCGGTGAGCCGTTAACCACGCCCATCGGAATCGCCATAGTTAAGTCTGTAGTGCTGGCTGGATTGGTGCCATTTGCCACACTTTTCAATGCGCCATTGGTATCAAAAACCATAGTGCCGCGCAGCGAGGCAGCAGCGGGGTCGGTAGGATCAAAGGGTTTGGTTTTATCAGCCAGAGTGGCGCTGCTGTCTTTGGTATAGACCTGCCAGCTGTTACCGTTAACGGCATCTTCAGCAGTTTTCACATAGAACACATTGATAACGTGGCTGTTGCCCAAGCTATCGTAGGTGGTCAAGTTATTTACAAAGCTGTAAGTGTCTGGTTTTTCAGGATCAAAAGCAGGTGTTGCCGGAATGACCTTATGAGTTGACGTCAGGTTCACCACCATTTTACCTGAGTCGGTAGCTTTAGCTGAGATAATATCCTGCGGAATAGACAGTGCAATTGGATTAGCACCTTGCTTTACTGTCGGTGGTGTCCCGGTGGCCGGATAGCCGGTCAAGCTCAGGCCTTGCATATTGATGATATTGCGGTTTTCATCCAGCTTGAACTGACCGTTACGCGCATAATAGATACCGCCGGTGCTGTCTTGCATGCGGAAAAAACCGCTTTGGCTGATAGCAATGTCCAGGCGACGGTTAGTGGTGGTCGCCGTGCCATCGTTAAAGTCCTGAGTAATCCCGGCAACTTGAACGCCCATACCGGCTTGTGAGCCAGCAAACATATCGGCAAAAGAAACTGAGCTGGATTTAAAACCTGAGGTCGCCGAGTTGGCGATATTGTTACCGATCACATCCAGGTTACTGGATGCTGCGTTCAAACCACTGACTGCTTGAGAAAAGCCCATTTTCTTCTCCGTTAAATTCGAGGTCTGTAACAGACCTTGAGCATTGATGAGATATCAATCGCCCCATATAAAATGATGGTGAGTCGGTTAGAATTATTGGCTCACCCTGATATTGGTTTACTGCTGCTGGAGCTAAATCACCGGCTTATAAAATCTGACGCACATCATCCATCGTCTTGGTGCCTGCCAGGCCAAGATCCAATTTGGAACCATCGCTGCCACGGGTCACACCATTAACAATGGCGTAGCTCAGTGGTGTGGCAACCACAGATGCACCACCACTGCTGGCGGCAATGGTCACGGTATAAGCGCCATCTGGTGCATTACCACCGGCATCCAATGAACCGTCCCAAGTAAAGGAATGCACCCCTGCCGTCAGGTTGCCTACCTCGATAGTACGCACGGCCAGACCATTGCTATCACTGATAGTCGCGGTCACTTTATCTGCTGAGCGTTCCAGCTCGATACCAAATGGTGTCGTGGTAACCACGCCATCTTTGGTACCGGACAAGATGCTGGTGCCGGGGATCATCACGCCGTGACCAATCAAGGTGCTGGCTTGCAAGGACTGACTGCTGTCCAGTTGCCCAGAAATAGAACCCAGCGTTGTATTCAACTTTTCAATGCCACTAACGGTGTTGATTTGTGCCAACTGCGTCGTCAACTCATTGTTTTGCATTGGATTAGTGGGGTCTTGATTTTTTAACTGCGCCACTAACAAGGTCAGGAAACTATTTTGCAGATCCTGGCTACTACTGCCGCTGGTAGAGGTGGTATTGGTACTCGTGGTACTGTTGACACCGTAATCGCTAGCTGTCAGGGAATTGGTAATGGCCATGTTTGCGAGTTCCTGTTATTGACCCAATGTCAGTGTCTTGAGCATCAGAGATTTGGTGGTATTCAACACTTCAACGTTGGCCTGATAGCTACGTGAAGCTGAAATGGTATTCACCATCTCGCCGGTAACATCCACGTTAGGCATGCGAACATACCCCTTGGCATCCGCCAGTGGGTTACCCGGTTGAAACACCAAACGATCCGGTGCGGGATCATCAACTATCTGTGCCACTCGCACACCACCGGTTTCTTGCCCCGGCTGTGCTGCAACCTGAAACACCACTTGCTTCGCGCGGTAAGGTTGACCATCCGGCCCGGTAACACTGTCGGCGTTCGCCATGTTACTGGCGCTAACGTTCATCCGCTGTGACTGCGCTGATAATGCAGAGCCGGCAATATCAAAAATATTCAGTAAAGACATACGTCTTATCCTTGTTGTAACACTGACATCATTCCTTTGATCTGCCCGCCAAGCACGGTCAAATCGGTCTGATATTTCAGGCTATTGTCGGCAAAATTAGTACGTTCACGGTCCATATCCACAGTGTTGCCATCCATTGATGGCTGGTCTGGAACGCGGAATAACAAATCAAGATCAGGTGGCTGAACTGTACTTGCCGGGATGTGACGGGCTGACGTTAAACTGAGCGACACCCCTGTACCATTGACACGTCCTTGCTCCATCACCTTTTGCAGTTGGCTGGAGAAATCAATATCACGTGCCTGAAAGCCGGGTGTATCCGCATTGGCAATATTGGACGACAGGATCTCCTGTCGCTGAGCGCGCAAGTTAAGCGCCTCTTGTTGAAAACGCAGAGCACCGTCCAGTTTGTCGAGCATAGTCCCCCCGCAAGGTTAGAATTTGGAGCCGACAGCATAAACGCCGTACAGGGAAGCCTATCGTTAGAATAAGAGCAAAATGCGTCGCTATTTGTCCCCTTAACCTCATTGCGCTACAGGTACACTAATGCGCAAAAGGGGGGTTACCTTGGCTTTACTGGAATGTATGCAGAGGAGATTGATGTAGATGAAAAGAAATGACGCCATAATGCTGACTTTGGGGCTATTGCTGGTCAACCCAGCATTCGTGCCTTTGGCAGCTGCGGCAGATTTATCGGCCTCGGTCACTCAATTCTTCCAACAGCAATATCCCGATAAAGACAGCCGGGTTGAAGTCGTCATCAAAACCCCGCAGGGCCAATGGCCACAATGCGAAAGACCTGAAATCACCCTGCCGGCCAATGCTCGCCCCTGGGGAAACATCAGCCTGTCAGTGCGTTGCGATGGTTTGCGGCGTTTTATTCAAACCCAAGTGCAGGTTAGCGGGTACTATGCTGTTGCTGCGCGCCAATTGGCGAGCGGTGCTAAAATTACGCCACAAGATATTGTGATGAAACAAGGCCGGCTAGATACCCTACCGCCCGGCGCATTATTGGAGCCGAATTTTGCTCAAGGTGCGGTCAGTCTGCGACAAATTAATGCCGGTCAACCTTTGACACGCAATATGTTACGCCGTCAGTGGGTGATAAAAGCAGGGCAAGATGTGCAGGTATTAGCACAGGGTGAAGGATTTAATGTTAACAGTAATGGTAAAGCTATGAATAATGCGGCCATACAAGATAATGTTCGGGTGCGAATGGCATCAGGTCAAATCGTCAGCGGAACCCTGGCTGAAGATGGCATAATTCGTATTATATTATAGTGATTAAAGTTTTTTTAACCTTTGCCGATAACTCTAATATGCAGTTATTTGCGGGTTAAACAGTAACAATCCCGCCATAAACGGAGCAACATAATATGAGTATTGATCGCACTCAGCCGCTATTACCGGTAACACAAGTTCAGCCACGGGAAACCAGCGATATCGCACAACAGGCGCGTAAACCTGCGACCCAAACCAAAACGCAAGTGAGTGGCACTGAGGTTAAATTGAGTGATGCGCAGGCAAAACTGATGCAACCTGGCAGTGAAGATATCAATGTAGAACGTGTCGAAACGTTAAAACAAGCTATCCGTTCAGGCCAACTGACTATGGACACCGGTAAAATTGCCGATGCTCTGCTAAAAAATGTTGCGGATGAGCTGAAGAATATCTAAGCAGAGTAATAATCGTTAACTGTAAAAGGATATGTGGTGGTGGAAAGATTACAGACCAATCTGGAGCAACAACTGGAACTGCTCGAATCACTGAAAGCGGTTGTAGCTCAGGAGCAGCAATTGCTGTGCGCCGGTCGGATCCAAGGTGTTGTATTGCAAGGTGTAACCGAACAAAAAAGTTCAATACTGGCTACCTTGGCTTATCTGGATCAAACACGGCTCACCACCGAAAAAACCGTTAATATTCAAGCGCCTTATAGCAAGGTGCCGGAGCTTGCTGTGCGCTGGCAATACATCCTGGAATTAGCTGAAAATCTGCGCAATGGTAACCTGCACAACGGCTTATTGCTGCAGCAACATATTGAACATAATGCTCAGGCGCTCGCCATTCTAAATACGCACCACAGCCAGTCAATGTATGGCCCTGATGGTCACTCTAAAGGTGCCAGCATACTGGGCCGCAAGATAGGTATTTAGTTCTTTCCCGCTGTGAGCATTAAGTAAATTGAATTACCCGCAAATATAAACTGCCGTAACCGGGGTTTATATTTGTGCGAGACTTCAGATCTAAACACGGTCTAACGGCCTATCTTGGCTGCCATTATTATTTTGCTTCCCGCCCCCACAAAAAACGTTTTTTCCTCTGTATTAACAATTCGTTAATCTGGCAGAGCCAGGCACCTATTGGCTTGGTTTTAAGGAGGATAAATGAAGCGACAATGCGTGTTATTCAGCTTGTTTTTTTGCAGTGCAATGGCGATATCAATACATTCTGTGGCGCAAGGAAAAAACAGCAACAGCAGCTCTCCAACAATATCAATCTGCTATTCCTGTTCTTATCCATGGTGGTTTTGGCGGGTTACTGGTAATTGACCAGCACTTGGTTGCTGATGACTTGGAACTGTGGGTTTACCCGGCCTTTACCGGCAATAAAGTAAACAAAAGTCAGTTGGGTTGCAGCCAGTTCACCGGCCAGCTCACGACTTTGCCCACTGCCACCCTCAAGTGCCATACAGCGGTTTGGGGTGCATAATTTTACCTGTAATCCGTCGGGTGCTGCCGACATCAATTTATAGCGCCAGCCGACTGAGACAATCCGCGCATTATCCTGCGCCAGTGCCACAGGCGGGCGCAGCGGTCTGGCCGGGGTTGCCACCCCGCGAAAACCTTGGGTGACGCCAATATCATCTGCAACCCAAGAGCCCCCAGCGGTGGCACTCAAGGGCAATAACCCCACGGACAGCAAACTGACAATAAGGGCTTGGCGAAATCGTTTTTGCATCAGCTTGCACCTATTGTGGCAGTCATGCGAATTTGGCGATTATCACCAATTTCCAAATTAGACAACACCACTATTTGCGGCAAACTGCGGCGCAAGAAGCGGGCTAATAATGCCCGGAGTGCATGATTTACCAGTAACACTGGCGGCGCACCCAGCATTTCCTGACGTTGCAGAGCCTGTCGGGCTTGCTCCAAGAGACGGTCGGCCAGACCCGGCTCCAGACCACTTCCCCCTTGTAGAGCTTGAAGTAATAAGCGCTCCAAAGCGGCATCCAACCCAATAACCTGAATCTCACCGACCCCTGGGAACCACTGCTGCGCAATGGAGCGGCCCAATGCCACTCGCACCACGGCGGTTAATTCATTCGGATCGGTTTGATTCGGCGCGTGCTCAGCCAGCGTCTCTATAATGGTGCGCATATCGCGGATGGATACCCGCTCCATCAGGAGATTTTGCAACACTTTATGCAGTGTGGTTAAGGTCACCACCCCCGGAATAAAGTCTTCTGTCAGCTTCGGCATTTCTTGTGAAACCCTATCCAACAGCTGTTGGGTTTCCTGACGACCAAACAATTCACTCGCAAATTGGCTAATCAAATGATTCAGATGGGTGGCCACAACTGTACTCGCCTCTACCACTGTAAAGCCCTGAATCTGCGCCTGTTCACGTAAAGCACTTTCAATCCATACTGCCGCCAGACCAAAAGCCGGGTCATGGGTTGCCTCGCCGGGTAACGTCCCGACTGCATTGCCAGGGTTGATTGCTAACCAGCGGCCGGGATGCGCTTGACCACTGCCAATCTCAACCCCTTTCATCAGTATCCGATAGTTGGCGGGTGGCAGTTCCAGATTATCCCGAATATGTACCACTGGGGGCAAATACCCCATTTCCTGAGCAAACTTTTTCCGGATACTGCGGATACGGCCCAATAACTCACCATTTTGCTGGAAATCCACCATCGGAATCAGGCGGTAGCCGACTTCCATACCTAGCGGGTCTTCCAACTGTACATCTGACCAAGTGGCTTCCGCGGCTTGTTGTTGATCTTGTTTTACTACGGACTCCTCCGCCGCCGGTTGCTGTGTTTGCTTGCTGCGCATGCGCCAGGCCAATGCCAGCAGTGCTGCGGTAAAGAGCAGGAAAACAAAGTTTGGCATCCCGGGCACCATGCCCAGTAATCCCAGAACACTGGCAGTTAACACCATCACCCGTGGGTTGTTGAACAACTGGGTGACCATCTGCTGACCCACATCTTGGTCAGTACTGACGCGAGTCACAATCACACCTGCGGCGGTGGAGATAACCAATGCGGGAATCTGCGCCACCAAACCATCACCGATGGTCAGCAAAGTATAGGTTTCTGCCGCTTGGCCCACGGGCATGTTGTGCTGAAGAACCCCAACTAACAAGCCGCCGACCACGTTGATAACCATGATAAGTAAGCCAGCTACCGCATCGCCGCGTACAAATTTACTGGCCCCGTCCATTGAGCCGTAGAAGTCCGCCTCTTGAGTCACATCTGAACGGCGTTTTTTGGCTTCATCTTCGCCAATCAATCCGGCATTTAAGTCAGCATCAATCGCCATCTGTTTACCGGGCATACCATCAAGAACAAAGCGCGCGCCAACTTCTGCAATACGCCCGGCCCCTTTAGTAATAACCATAAAGTTGATTATCACTAAAATGACGAAGACCACGATACCAATGGCAAAGTTGCCGCCCACCAAAAAGTGGCCGAAGGCTTCAACCACGCGCCCCGCAGCCGCAGCGCCGGTATGACCGTCCATCAAAATAATACGTGTCGACGCGACGTTAAGGGACAAACGGAGCAAGGTAGAGAACAGCAAAATAGTGGGGAATGCCGCGAAATCTAGTGTCCGCTGGGTAAACATGGCAACCAGCAACACCATGATGGACAAGGCAATATTAAAGGTAAACAGCAAATCAAGGATGAAGGGCGGCAATGGCAACACCATCATCGACAAGATCATCAAGATAAGAATTGGCCCGGCGAGAATTTGCCACTGCGTATCTTTAAAGTTGCCCGGCAAACGAAGCAGGGCGGCCAAATTAGCCATTATTCAGTCTCACTCTCTGTTGCAAAATCCAGCCCTTCCGGTACCGGCAGATGTTCAGGTTTTTTCGGGATTAGCCCACCTTCCCGCTTCCAACGTTTCAGTTGATAGACCCAGGCAAGGACTTCTGCCACCGCTGCATATAAGGTGGCTGGAATATGTTGACCCACTTCGCTGTGCCGGAACAAAGCCCTGGCCAGCGGCGGTGCTTCTAGTAAAGGCACACGATGTTCAGCGCCCAGCTCGCGGATCCGCAGGGCAACCGCCCCTGCCCCTTTCGCTAATACTTTGGGTGCGCTCATTTTCTCTTCGTTGTATTGCAAGGCGACAGCATAGTGAGTTGGGTTAGTCACGATGACATCGGCTTTATGTACATCGGCCATCATCCGCCGACGAGCCATCGCCCGCTGCTGCTGACGAATGCGCCCTTTCACATGCGGGTCACCTTCTTGATCTTTAAATTCATCACGTATTTCTTGTTTTGTCATACGTAATTTCTTGATATGGCTGGTTATTTGGAAGAATACGTCAAACCCGACCATCGGCGTCAAACCTAATACCACCACCAATCCGCAGAAAATAATCAAGTGGAGCGAGTCACCTAATGCGGCTACCGGAGGTGCCGCCATCAGCCGCATCATATCTGGCCAGTTATGCCAGAGAAATATACCGGTAACCCAGCCGACCAGGGTCGCTTTTAAAATGGCTTTCAGCAGTTCAGCCAACGCCTGAGAAGAAAACATGCGTTTTAAGCCCGCCAGGGGGCTCATCCGCTTAAAATCAAATTTGATAGATTCGCCACTAAACAGCACGCCGCCCAACAGCATCGGCACCGCCATCGCCACTATCACTAATCCGGCAAATATTGGCAGCAGTGCCATTAGTGTTTGGTTCAATAACATGCCAATTTGCCGCAGCATTTGCTTGTCATCATTCACGATGCCGTGATCAAAATGCAGCCCTTGGGCAATCATGGCGGCAAGCTGTCGTGCCATAGATTCACCCGAGCCATACAGGATCGCCAAACCGGCCCCGAGCATGAGCATCGAGGTCAGTTCGCGCGATCGCGGGATCTGGCCTTTCTCGCGAGCCTTCTCCAGCTTATGGGCTGTGGGTTCCTCGCTTTTTTCCAGGTCGCTATCTTCAGCCACAGCGATTATTTCTGTTAGTAGCGCAAATGATGCTGTCCAGCGTGCAGGTTCCCGTATCAGAAAAATGGATGACTAATAAAATTGCTGCTTAGCATGACAAGTATTCAGTTAACCGATGGATAGAACAAAGCTGCAATTAGGGGGTTATTTCTCGGATCAGCACCCATCGCCCTTTGGCGGTCATATCCCTTCGTCGGCCCCCCAAAGCCCCCTAACACGACACAAGAATTAACAAGGTCTGATAATGAAATTTTTTATAACATAGAATTTTTGATGTGATATAAAAACTTAGCGCCTCAAATAACAACTGAAATTAAGTTAAAATAATTAATTCACTAAATTAACTGTCAACTAAAACAGATCAAAAGGAATTTGAGATGAAAAAATTCAATGTGACTTATGATATTAAAAACCATAAAAGAAAAATGTTAGCTATTATAAAATCAAATGACACACTTGTTATTAGAATGCATCAAGGTAAAGACTTTACTTTAATGATGCATAACATCATCAAAGACCACACGCAGTACCAAATGATTTTCACCCTGGCGTCAGCAGATGTCTACGTGATAAGCATGCAACATGACACAAGTAAAATAAATGCATTAAAGAATGAAATTGCTGCTGAAAATGATGTGAGATTTGTCGGGTACAGTTTTAAAATAGAGAAAAATAATGAGCCCGTCATTTATACCGAAAATATATTCATTCAATTCGACGATAACTTAACCGAAAATGAATGTGAAATAATCATCAATAACTTTAGTCTTATTAAGAAATCAAAACTGACATTTATCACCAACGGGTATTTTGTCGCGACTCAAACCCACACCGGCGATCACCTGTTTAATATTTGCGAGGAAATATTAAAACGAAAAGATATTCAGCATTGTCATCCTGAGTTAATTCACCATAAAGAACCCAAAATCATTCATCCTAATCAATGGCATTTAAAGCAAACTGTCGTGCGGGTAGAGATTGATGTCGATGCCAGCGCGAATGTAGAAAATGCCCATAAAATCACCCGGGGACAAGGCACCACGATTGCCGTCATTGACGACGGATTTGATTTAACTCACCCTGAGTTTATGCGTGACGGGAAAATCATCCATCCGGCCAATTTTTCTGGTGCGAACTCTAACAGTGACCCAAGCCCTGGCCCCACAGACACCCACGGAACCCCTTGCGCAGGAGTCGCCTGCGCCGATGGCCGCTATGGGGCATCCGGTGTTGCACCAGAGGCAAAACTCATGCCGATACGCTTGGCGGAAGGCCTGGGTTCTCTGGGAGAGGCGTTGGCCTTTGTCTGGGCCGCAGACAATGGCGCGGATATTATTTCTTGCAGCTGGGGGCCGGTCGAGGGCATATGGTTCGACCCGGATGACCCTGAACACGAAGTTACAGCCGAGCTGCCCGCGTTGACTCGCACCGCTATTGACTATGCCATCCGCAAAGGGCGCCAGGGAAAAGGCTGCGTTATCTTTTTTGCCGCCGGTAATGGCAATGAGTCAGTAGATAATGACGGCTATGCCAGCTATGAGCATGTTATTGCCGTGGCGGCGTGTAATGACCGCAGCATGCGTTCTACTTACAGCGACTTTGGCAAAGCCCTGTGGTGCACCTTCCCAAGCGGCGATTTTGCTAACCCTCAAGAGCACCACCCTTCGCCCTTAACGCCCGGTATCTGGACAACCGATGGGCGGCGTGAATATAGCGACAATAAAAAGCTGTCCAACACCGGTGATATTTTCGGTAACTATATCAATAGTTTTAACGGCACTTCCAGCGCCTGCCCAGGCGCTGCGGGGGTGGCGGCATTAATTCTCTCCGTCAATCCCTTACTAACAGTTCAAGAGGTCAAAGACATTATTCGTTATACCTGCGACCAGATAGATAAAAAATATGGTTTCTATAATAAACATGGGCACAGCCAATGGTATGGCTACGGGCGAATCAATGCCGGCAATGCGGTGCAATTGGCCAGAAAATGGCATGAAAATACCAATGGGGCGCGCAGTAGCACCAAGGAAAGGCAGTTATTATCTGAATAGTATTCGGCAAGCCATTTATCAGGATGATAAAAGTGGCGCAGATCTCCACAGAAGAGTTGCAGATGAGGCCTAATCCACGACAGGGAAGTCGCCTCATCTGCACAATATGCTGTGCTCGCGGCTAAATGTGTTTAGAAGCCCAGGCTGTCAAGCAGGTCATCTACCTGATCCTGATTGGCGATAACGCCAGCGCCAGTTTTATCCATTTGCGGCCCATTGAGTAAGCTGTCAGTCGGTTTTTGCGGTTTAGATGGCATATCAGGGATATTTTCCATCAAGACCATCAATAGCTGCTTCTCAATCTCTTGCACCACATCCATCATGCGCTTGATAACCTGACCCGTCAGGTCTTGGAAATCCTGCGCCATCATAATTTCCAACAATTGCGCGTTGGTAAATGAGGTATGTTGCGGAACCACATCCAGGTAATCACGGGTATCCGTCACCAGTGAGCGGGCATCTGAAAGCTCAATTGGATTAGCAAACCATTCATCCCAGCGAATCTTAAGTGCTTTAGCCGATGACTCCAGTTCATTTTGGCGCGGCTGAGCGGCTTCAACGCAGTTCAATGCTCTTTCGGCGGCCTGCGCGGTCATATGAACCACATAGTCCAAACGGTCACGGGCATCCGGAATTGCTTCCGCGGCCTGAGCAATGGCCTGATCAAGACCTAACTCACGCAAGCTGTCGCGTAACATCCGCGTTAGTTGTCCAATACGACAGATTATATCACTGGCTGACGCCGCATCTGTTGCGGGCATTTGATGGTTACTCATCTCGGCTCCTTACATACCCAACTTTTCAAAAATCTTATTGAGTTTCTCTTCCAAAGTTGCGGCAGTGAAAGGCTTCACTACGTAACCACTGGCACCGGCTTGCGCTGCTGCGATGATATTCTCTTTCTTAGCTTCCGCAGTAACCATCAGCACCGGCAATGAGCTCAAAGCACCCTCAGCACGAATAGTTTTTAACAGATCCAAGCCATCCATATTTGGCATGTTCCAGTCAGAAACAACAAAATCAAAACCACCTGCGCGTAATTTATTCAATGCGTCTACACCATCTTCGGCTTCTTCCACATTGTTAAAACCCAGCTCTTTTAGCAGGTTTCTGACAATACGACGCATGGTCGAAAAATCGTCTACCACCAAAAATCTGAGATTCTTATCCGCCATACCAACTCCTAAGGTTTGTTGCTCACAGCTGAGCGATTAAATGCCAATATCCTGTTTACAATGGAAAAATTCCATTCAGCAAAATCATCCAAAGCCATTGGCGTTGCAGCGATTCCCCTGCAACGTCAAGGACGAGGGTGATTAGATGCGCAAGGCTTGCCCGCTACTGATCTGCGCCAACATCCGCTGACTTATTTGGTTCAGCTCCAAAACTTCATTCACCCCACCCATCCCGATAGCTTCGCGTGGCATACCGAATACCACACAGCTGGCCTCGTTTTGGGCAATGGTGTAAGCGCCCGCACGGTGCATTTCCAGCAAACCGGCAGCACCGTCATTGCCCATGCCGGTTAGAATGACACCCACGGCATTGCGCCCGGCATATTGCGCCACGGAGCGAAACAGTACATCGACCGAAGGGCGATGGCGATTTACCGCAGGCCCGTCATGAATACGCACCTGATAGTTTGCCCCGCTGCGCGCCAGTTCCATGTGCCGATCACCGGGTGCAATGTAGGCGTGTCCGGGCAATACCCGCTCACCGTCTTCTGCTTCTTTCACGGTAATTTGGCACAATTTATTGAGGCGCTCGGCAAATGAACGCGTAAATCCCGGTGGCATATGCTGAGTAATCAACAGTGCCGGACTGGTCGGAGGCAAAGGTTGCAATACACTACGGATGGCTTCTGTGCCGCCCGTTGACGCACCGATCGCGATTAACTTTTCACTACTGAGCAACGGCGTATGACTGAGAATGGCCGGGGCTTTTTCTGAGCCACGCTGAGGTAAACGCGCTTTAGCCGCAGTCCGGATTTTCTCTGCAATTAGCTCGCTGTAAGCCAGCATTCCCTCTCTGATACCCAGCTGAGGTTTGGTGACAAAATCGATAGCCCCAAACTCCAACGCGCGCATGGTTATCTCGGAGTTCTTACCGGTTAATGATGAAACCATCACTACCGGCATGGGCCGCAGCCGCATTAATTTTTCAAGAAAATCCAAGCCATCCATTCGGGGCATTTCAACATCGAGTGTCAAAACTTGTGGATTGAATTTTTTGATTAAATCACGGGCAACCAACGGATCAGGTGCCGCAGCAACCATTTCCATATCCGGGTGACTGTTAATAATTTCCGTCATTAACTGGCGCATCAATGCGGAATCATCTACGCACAATACTCTGATTTTACTCATCACCTCTCCTTGGTCAGTCCATAAACGGTCTGCCCGCGCAAATAGAATTCCCGACTAATTTGACTGAAATTCTCCGAGTGGCCTGCAAACATTAAGCCGCCGGGTTTTAGCAAAGGGACAAAGCGACGCAAGATGCGCTCCTGCGTTTCTTTATCAAAATAAATCATTACATTACGACAAAAAATAGCGTCAAACTGCCCCGGCAACGCCCACTCAGGTGCTAACAAATTGAGTTGCTGAAACTGAATCATGTTGGCAAGTTCCGGCCGCACTCGCACCATACCCTGCTGAGGGCCAGTGCCACGCAAGAAATAACGTTGCATTTGTTGTGCTGACAACGAACGCAATTCGTCTTGCCGATAGACGCCACTGGTCGCTTTCTCCAGCACTTGTGTATCAATATCACTGGCCAGCACCTGATAAGATCCCGAGCGATTTCCCAACCCATCACTCTTGCCCAAGACATCAGACAAGGTCATGGCGATAGAATAAGGCTCTTCACCCGTCGATGCCGCCGTACTCCAGACCGAATAATTCCCCGGTCGCTGGCGAGCATGTTCACTGAGAATGGGGAAATGGTGTGCCTCACGGAAAAATGCCGTCAAGTTAGTGGTCAATGCATTAACAAATGCCTGCCACTCTGCACTGTTTTGGTCAGTCTCCAGCAAGGCAAGATATTGACCAAAATCGTTAATTCCCAACAATCTTAGCCGCCTAACCAAGCGGTTATAGACCATTTCTCGTTTGTGATCGGCCAGGACTATCCCGGCCCGTTGATAAATAAGTTGGCAAATGCGGCGGAAGTGAACATCCGACAGCGGAAGCCGTTGAATCATCTGGTTTAAAATCGAGCCAGACTCTTGGGATGGTGGCTGAATAGCTTGTTTAAGCGATGATGGTTTCATCCGGCCTCACCCCATAGCACAGTCTTAGTTACACCCTTTGACAATCTGGGAATTCCTTTACAGCCGGTTGCTGACCTCTGCCCTCTGCTGCCTGCCAATCCCCGTTGTCGCTACCTTGCTCCAAACGAAAAACAGACACTGCATTGGAGAGCATACTTGCCTGCTCTTCCAATGCATTAGCCGCAGCCGCAGCCTCTTCCACTAATGCGGCGTTTTGCTGAGTGACCTGATCCATTTGTGTTACCGCCAGTGAAACCTGCTCAATACCTCGGCTTTGTTCATCCGAGGCGGAAGCGATTTCACCCATAATGTCGGTAACCCGAGTCACTGAGCGAACAATCTCTTCCATCGTCGTACCCGCACTTTCAACCAGTGTGGAACCCTGGCGAACACGGCTGACTGATTCATCAATCAACCCTTTAATTTCTTTGGCTGCTTGTGCACTGCGCTGGGCTAAATTACGCACTTCGCCAGCCACCACGGCAAAACCACGCCCCTGCTCACCGGCACGGGCCGCTTCTACCGCAGCATTCAATGCCAAGATATTAGTTTGGAATGCAATGCCATCAATAACACTGGTAATAGCGCCGATTTTCTGCGAACTGGTGGCGATATCATGCATGGTGGTGACAACACTGCTGGTTAACTCACCCCCTTTCGCCGCAGTCCCAGAAGCCTCTTTTGCCAGCAATGTCGCCTGGCGGGCATTATCCGCATTCTGTTTCACGGTTGCCGTCAGTTGCTCCATACTGGCCGCAGTTTGTTCCAATGATGCGGCTTGCTGCTCAGTTCTTGCGGATAAATCATTATTACCGGCAGAAATCTCCTGAATACCTGTCAACATGGATTCAGTACCATCTCGAACATGGCTCACTGTGGTTATCAGCGACTGTTGCATGGTATGTAAACTGCCAAACATTTCGCTGATTTCATTGCGGCCAGAGACAGAGATTTGACCGGATAAATCACCTTCGGCAATGCGGTCAAAATGGGATCGCATAATCTTCAGCGGCTTAACAAACATTGTCCGCAGCCAGATAAGTGAAGAAATCGCCATCACGATGACCATCAAAATAGCGCCACCGAATATCCACATGGAGAGATGGTAAGCCTGCTGATTATGTGTGCCGGCCTCGGCAATCACGTCATTGGCATACTGCAAATATTGAACAAAATCAGCTTCAAACAAATCCTGAGTTTTCTGCGTCGGTTGGTCCATAAAGGCTTGTAAATTGCCCGCCTCCAGGAAACCGATAAGCTCACGTAATGAGGTACGTAAGTTCTGATAACTTTTTTGGGTAGCATCCGACAGCTCAGAACCCGTAGTGCTGTCCTCAAGAGGTGGCACCGCCAGGAACTGATTAAAATAGAGATCCGCTTTCTGTAATGAACTGCGGGCGTTCCCCATTAATGCATTAACTTGCTCTTGAGGTACTTTGAGAGCCGCGCGAGTCCCTGCTCGGTTTAAGGTATTACGCGCCTGAAGTAAGGATACCCAACTGAGGCTTAATGCATCCCGTTGCTGACTACTAAGATCGACACGGTTTAAATTCTGATAGTCTGAACGGAAAGCTGTAAATGACAGACCACTGGAAATTAACTGTATTGTGCAAATCAATATAAGTAACAGGAAAAAGCTGGTAGAAATCCGGATTCGGCCAAACATCGTAACCTCTTCTCAGCCGGCTCATTGGCCGGCTTTATTTATTTTATTTACCCTAAATCATTGGCGTTGCAGCTAACCCCCTGCAAGGTCAAATATGAAGGGTTGTAGGGTCTAGAAAGTTTCCCAATTTTCTTGCAGGTCACTTCCCAGTGTTTTTTTAGCCGTGACACCCAGATCTTGTGCCGGCTGTTTGGTTTTTTTGATATTTCTTGAAGTACTGCTGTTATCCATACGCAGGACAAATACAGACATGGATTGGGTTAACATACTGGCTTGCTCTTCCAGTGCCGCCGCCGCAGAAGCGGACTCTTCCACCAAAGACGCATTCTGCTGTGTGACGCGGTCCATTTCAGTCACGGCCTGGCCCACTTGGTCGATACCACGGCTTTGTTCATCAGAGGCAGAAGCAATTTCTCCCATGATGTCAGTGACTCGGGTCACCGCATTAACGATATCTCCCATCGTTTCACCGGCGCTTTCAACCAGCACTGACCCCATGTCGACACGGTTGACGGAGTCTTCAATCAGCCCTTTAATTTCTTTTGCGGCTTGTGCGCTGCGTTGTGCCAAATTACGCACTTCTCCGGCAACAACCGCAAAACCACGACCTTGCTCACCTGCTCGCGCGGCTTCAACGGCAGCATTCAAGGCCAGAATGTTTGTTTGGAATGCAATACCATCAATAACGCTGGTAATATCGGCGATTTTCTGCGAACTACCGGCAATGTCGTGCATGGTTTGCACCACATTTGCCACCACTTTTCCGCCTTTTTGTGCAGTTTCTGAAGCACTCAAAGCCAATTGGCTGGCCTGACGGGCGTTTTCAGCATTCTGTTTCACTGTGGCAGTCAGTTGCTCCATGCTGGCGGCGGTTTCTTCCAGTGAAGCGGCTTGTTGTTCAGTACGTGCGGACAAATCATTGTTACCGGCAGCAATTTCTGACGCGCCGCTATAGATGGCATCCGCCCCTAAGCGCACATCACTCACCGTGGTAATTAATTCAGATTGCATGTTTTTTAGGCTGGCCGCCAAAACGCCCATTTCGTTGCGGCTATTCACTTCGATTGTCTGGGTTAAGTCACCATTAGCAATATGTTTAATATGCTCAATCAAGTGTTTCAGCGGGTTAATCAAGATGTGTTGCATGCCCAACCAAACAAAGATAATTACCGCTAAGACCACAATCAACACGGTAACAATCACGCCCAAGGCAAAATTGAAGGACTGGTTACTGTTCTCAACTGCAGAGGAGTACAGGCGGTCATTTTGTGTCAGGTAAGTGTTGTAATCCTGCTCAAAGGCATTTTGGAAGCTAGAGGTTGGTTGATCGAAGAATTCATTGATTTTGCCTGCCTCCATCAACTGGATAAGTTCGGCTAATGCACCAAAATATTGGTCATAAGTCTGTTTTAACTTTTTAGCAGATTCGGGGTCTTGTTGGCCATCTAATGCGATTTGTTCATAGGCCTTAAAACGCTCTGCGGCCACTCCCAATGTGCCTTTGGCTGAAGCCAACAGATCATTTACTGTCGGGCCACTGCCGGTGTGACTCACATCCATCATGTAACGAATGCCAGCACGGTTCAGCGTATTACGTGTTTGTAGCAAATTCACCCAGCTTTCATTTAAAACCGACTGCTGCTGACGGATAACTTGTAAAACAGCAAAGTTTTCTTTGTCACTTTTCAGCGAGTTAAAGAAAAGCCCACCGGAAACCAGTTGTAAGGCACCAAATAGCACTAACACCAACAGCAGGCTGGTGACCACTTTCATACGTTTGAACATGTTATCCCTTCATTAATACGTCAAAACACCGGTACGCCAAAACAGAGGACGCCTAATTAACTGTGTTATCGGCACGGCGGAGGGGAACTTTACCGGATAGAGGGATTATTTTAATGGGCTGTAGCTGAATGTTATTGCCAGGTAATGCAGATTTACTTACTTGTTAAATGAACAGAGTAGCCACATGAGCTACTCTGGCTGTTATATATTGAGAGTAATAAAGGAAACTGCTAGCGGCGCAATCACCAAAATGCCGTAACTTAGCCCTTAGCCACTGAGTCAATCAGCGACATTTCTTCACTGCTCAGCAGCTTTTCAATATCAACCAAGATCAGCATACGTTCACCCAGTGAACCTAAACCAGTGAGGTATTCGGTTGCCAGAGTCACGGCAAATTCAGGGGCTGGTCGGATTTGCTCTGTGGTTAATGACAGCACATCAGACACACCATCAACTACAATACCGACAACGCGCTGGTCAAAATTCAGCACGATAACCACGGTGTTTTCGTTATAGCTAACACCTTGTTGAGCAAATTTAACACGCAAGTCAATAATAGGAACAATGACACCGCGTAAGTTAGTGACACCTTTAATGAATGCTGGGGTGTTAGCGATACGGGTCACCTGATCATAGCCACGGATCTCTTGTACTTTCAGAATATCAATGCCGTACTCTTCAGCGCCCAGCGTAAAAATCAGGAACTCTTGTCCTACCGTTTCGCCAGCCAGCTTCGTGACGGTTGCTAGTCCTGCCATGTTTTTACCCTTCAATCAATAGGTTAAATTTATGTTTATTTTCAGGGCCGGAATCAATCTCACGGCCCCTACCTGTTTTATTACGGGCTCTATGCAGTAGACCTGCTAGGCGGCGGCTGTATCATCAGCCGTTACACGTTTTTCCCGGTTTAAGGCCTGCAATGCCGACACATCAACAATTAACGCCACACTACCATCACCCAAAATAGTGGCGGCTGAAATACCGGGCACTTTACGATAGTTACTTTCCAAGTTTTTCACTACCACCTGATGTTGGCCAATCAATTGGTCTACCAGCAGGGCATAACGACGACCGGCACTTTGCAAAATCACGACGATGCCTTGAGTCGCTTCAGTTTTAGCATCCTCAACATCAAATACTCTGAACAACTCTACCAGCGGCAAATATTCACCGCGCACTTGCAATACACGTTCACCACCGGCTAATGGATGCAAATCTTCCGCCAATGGTTGCAGCGATTCCATGACTGCATTCAGAGGTAAAATAAAGACTTCATTACTGACTTTGACGGACATGCCGTCGAGTATAGCCAGCGTCAATGGTAATAAGATGCGGATTGAGGTGCCAAGACCGGCCTGGAAACTGACTTGCACATGGCCGCCCATTTCCTGAATATTCCGCTTAACGACATCCATCCCCACACCACGACCTGAAACATCCGTAACTTGCTCGGCAGTTGAGAAGCCGGGGGCAAAAATTAACATCCCGACATCTTCATCGCTCATATGCTCATTAACCGCCATACCTTGCGACTGTGCTTTTGCCAGAATTTTCTGCCGATTCAGGCCAGCGCCGTCATCAAGCACTTCGATACAAATATTACCGCCCTGATGTTCAGCCGACAGGGTTAAATTCCCCACCGGCTGTTTACCGGCGGCAATACGAGTTTCGGCATCTTCAATACCGTGATCCAGACTGTTACGCACCAGATGGGTTAACGGGTCAATAATGCGCTCTATCAGGCTTTTATCCAGTTCAGTCGAGCTGCCAAGCAAGGTCAGTTCAACCTGCTTATTGAGCTTACTGGCTAAATCGCGGACCAAACGAGGGAAACGGCTAAAGACATACTCCATCGGCATCATGCGGATAGACATGACCGACTCTTGCAAGTCGCGCGCATTACGTTCCAACTGCCCCATACTATTGAGCAAATCGCCATTAATCACCGGGTCCAGGCTGCTAGAGCGCTGCGCCAGCATCGATTGGGTAATTACTAACTCACCCACCAGGTTAATCAGTTGGTCAACTTTTTCGACCGCAACCCGGATACTGGTAGATTCACTCGCTTTCGCTTTAGGTTTGACATGCTCTGGACTGGTAGCCACCGCCACCGCAGTGACTTTAGGTGCCATGTCTACTGCTGCAACAGGGGCCTGTGGCACAGCGACAGCAACAGGAACTTCAGTTTCAGACTCTGCCGCCAGCTCAGCCTGCACAAAACTAATTTGCTCTGGTTCAAGCACAAAACACAGTACCGCACTGATATCATCTTCGCTGACAGAGGTAATCAGCGTTGCTTCCAGGGTATTTTGTGTTTGATGGGGATCTTTCACTTCACCCAAATTGCCCAACTCTTCCAACATCAGCGGAATTTCTTGTTCTTTCAGGCCAGACAGCAAAATGCGCATCCCACCTTGAACCAAGGCGGGAGACTTACTACCGGCTTTGGTTCCCGCAGCCGCCGTGCCCTGCTCGGCTACCGAGGCAGTGCTGGAGTTACCTTGCGGTTCCAATGCTTCGAGCGCCAGTTGGCGCAATGCATGACAAATATACTCAAAGCTTTCCGCATTAGGCTCTTGAGAGGTTTTGTAGGCGTCCAACTGTTCCTGCATAATATCTTTCGTTTCCAAAAACAGATTGATGATATCGGTGCTCAAGCGCATCTCGTCGCGGCGGGCACCATCCAACAGGTTTTCCAACAGATGGGTTGTCTCTTGTAATACCGTAAAGCCAAATGTCGCGGCACCGCCTTTTATCGAATGAGCTGCACGGAAAATGGCGTTAAGTTGTTCATTGTCTGGTGCCAGAGGGTCCAGCAATAACAAGTGCTGTTCCATATCTGCCAGCAATTCATCTGCTTCATCAAAAAATGTCTGATAAAACGCGGTAATATCCATGCTCACGGTGTCACCTCTACTGTGCGTCGCGGCTTGTCGGAGAGACCGGTGCATCACTTACAGGTGCCGCGGGCAACGATGTCGTTGGCCTGTTGGCAGCCGGAGTGATGTTCTCCGTGCTCGATGGTTGTGTTTGTAATACTGTCGCAGCCGCTGAACCCGCAGTAACAGAGGGTTCCGCGGATATCACTGCGTCTTTTGTCATAGCTGTACCTGAGGTAACAGTTGAGGTAACAACTGGCGTAACGCCTGTGACATCAATCTGTTTCAAGCTTTCAGCTTTTTCCATATCAAGCGCTTTGTTATCTAAATTCTCGTGCTCAATATCATGTTGGGTTTGTTTGTTCAGCACTAAGATACTGATGCGGCGGTTAACCGGATCATCTGCTGCCTGCTCTTTTAGCCGCATCGTCGATGCCATGCCAATCACACGTAATACCTTGCCTTCATCCAAACCGCCAATCAGTAATTCGCGCCGTGAAGCATTGGCACGATCAGCCGATAACTCCCAGTTACTGTAACCGCGTTCACCATTGGCATAGGGCAGGTCATCAGTGTGGCCGGACAAACTTATTTTGTTCGGAATGTCATTCAAGATTGGCGCTATTGCGCGCAAAATATCGCGCATATAAGGCTCAACCTGCGCGCTGCCCATCTTGAACATTGGCCGATTTTGACTATCGATAATCTGAATTCTTAGCCCTTCATCCATCATGTTAATCAACAGATGGGGCCGCAGCGCTTTCAACCTTGGGTCTGATTCAATTAATTGATCCAGTTTTTCCCGTAACTTATTAAGCCGATATTCTTCTTTCCGACTCTCTGCCGAATCAATGTGCTTGCGCACTTCGCCATCTTGCTGAGTTGGGTCATCACCGCCCCCCGGAATTGGGCTGCTACTGGAGCTGCTTCTATCACCGCTGGTCAGGGCAACTTTTAACGGGGTGCGGAAATATTCTGCAATTTGCGCCAGCTCTTGTGGGCTGGACACCGAAAGCAACCACATCACCAGAAAAAAGGCCATCATTGCGGTCATAAAGTCAGCGTAAGCAATTTTCCATGATGAGCCATGCTGGGCAGCACCATGTTTGGCTTTGCGTTTTTTGACCAGAATAACGGGGTGGTTCTGATGCTTCATGCGTCCTCTTCTGTCGCTTGCTGTGCCGGTGCTTTCACTCTGCGCACATGCTCTTCCAACTCAATGAATGACGGACGCTCAGTGGTATAAAGTGTTTTACGACCAAACTCTACGGCAATTTGCGGCGCATATCCGTTAAGGCTGGAGAGCAAAGTGACTTTGACGCACTGCATCATTTTGGTGGTTTCGGCACTCTGTTGGCGCAATAAAGTCGCTAAAGGTGAGACAAACCCATATGCCAGCAAAATACCTAAAAACGTCCCCACCATTGCATGAGCAATTAACGCCCCGAGTTCTGCGGCGGGTCGGTCTGCGGCGGCCAAGGTATTCACGACACCCATAACGGCAGCGACAATCCCAAATGCAGGTAAGGAATCCCCGACAACGGCTAAACTACCGGCGGGAACTTCGCATTCTTGCTCATGAGTTTCGATTTCTTCATCCATCAAAGCTTCGATTTCAAAAGCATTCATATTTCCACTGACAATTAACCGCAAATAGTCAGTAATAAACTCAACTAATAGCTTATCGGCCAAAACTCTCGGATAATTAGAAAAAATCTCACTTTCTAATGGACTTTCTATATCGCGCTCCAGTGAGAGCATTCCTTGTTGGCGGGATTTTGCTAATAAACGGTAAAGCAGCGCCATTAAATCCATATACAGAATTTTGTTATATTTTGAGCGGCGCATTAGCTTTGGCATGGCCTTTATTGTCGCTTTTATCGCTTTACCATTATTACCAGCAATAAACGCGCCGATACCGGCCCCGCCGATAATTAAAAATTCTGCCGGTTGATATAATGCGCCAAGGTGACCACCAACAATGGAGTAGCCACCAAGAACCGCACCTAAGACCACGATATAACCCAAAATAACTAACACGCGATATCCTTAGCAAAGTGTGTGGGTGGAAGGTGAGGCGTTAGCACATTTTGAGTCCAATGGTTGCCATTAACGGGCTACAGAAACGGTATCCATACCGCGGCTGTAACCGAAAATTTTGACAACTCAAAAAGCTCAAACTGCGCGTCTAACCTGCTCATCCAGCAGTTGTGAAGTTATATCGGCAGTTTGCGGAGAAAGTTTACGTTTTTTTACTGCGCGGGAAGGTGGCTGGCAAAGACTGCAAACAAAACTGTTTCGTGGCTGGTGTGCATGGGTAATAAAAGTCCCACCACAGCAATTACAACCAGAGAGTTGCAACATACCACTGTCAACAAATCGAACCAAAGTCCAGGCCCGAGTTAATGCCAGTAATGGCGGTATTCCAGACTGTTCTGGACACTGCTCAAGATAAAGACGATAAGCCTTAATAACGGCCTCAACACCGGTGCAATGCCCGCTTTTCAGCAAGAAGCTATAAGCGTTATAAAACATCGATGAGTGAATATTCTGTTCCCAAGTCATAAACCAATCTGTTGAAAACGGTAGCATTCCTTTGGGCGGAGGACTGCCTCTCAGCTCTTTATAGAGCTTGATTAAACGCCCCCGGCTGAGTTGCGTTTCGCTTTCAAGCATCTGTAAACGTGCACCTAAAGTTATCAATTCCATTGCCAAATGTATGTCTTTGGCTTCCTGGACAATACTTTTCTCAGCCATCAGTCATGCTCTTTTCTTAGACGCACTACCGTCTTTTAACGATAACTCGTGGAGTAAGTGACTCGACAATAAAATTCCTGTGTGAATTTGTTGCAAATCATCTATCCGAGATTCTTTTGTCAGATGCTGGATAGTATTGTGATCACTAAAACGGAAATGACAAACCAGTTGGTTAGTCTCAGCTAATTTAACCATTTGCGGTAAAGTTAGCTGTGATAACGCATCAGCCATGGAATCGGTAATCCCCAGGCGAAACATCGCTGAAGCTTTCTCATCGTTAATTAATCGTTGTGCTAATAACAAATATGACAAGTTAATATCATAAATATGTTTGAGTAATTCAGACGTACTCATTTTATACATCCCGACTGACTATGTTTTAAAACATAAGTTGGCTGATATAATTCATCAGCCAAGACCTGGGTTCCTTCCCGTTATGCAGTTAATTAGGCTCATAGAACTCAGCGTAATAAAAGCCTACTGGTGTAACACGACAAAAAATACCATTTAGGTATGAAACATACATGTCATAGGCATGGCAGTTTGGTTTCTCTCTGCTCTGATTTCGCGCCTACCTTATAAAACTTTCCTTACAAAATATTAGGAATATTCCTAAAGAGGGCCAATTCTACTCCCGAATCGCTAGCACATACAATGTGACTAGTGATTCATTTTAAATGTAATGTGATACAGATCACAAAAATAAAATATAAACTAGTCATTAAATACCTAAATTGCCTATTTTTTGAACAACTCGCTGTTCAATAAATAACCACAAGTCAGAAAACAGCTAAAAAAGCAGATATATAGGCCTAATTATTCATGTTTTTAGATCAATTCGAACAAAAGCATCACCAAAGTAAAATAGCAGAGCATAAATCTGTCATAAGTGTAAATTATCAGTATTAAGCACTGGTATAACCCCAAATAGATCGGTAATACTATAAGTCACTTCGCGAAACTATTTTGTTTAAACGAATAATTATGCGTTTGTCTGCAAGGCCATCTGATGAGCATTTATTAACCTTCAGCACCTTAAGCGTTAACAAAAGCGGTAACTCATGTTAAAAAAGTCAGCAGAGGTAACGACATGTTTCACTTTCGCTTTAGCAAACATATTTGCTCAGCGCATATTCAATCGGTAACCCACCCTACAGGTGCAAAAGGTGGCTAATGAGAATTCTAGAACCGTTAATTATTAGTATTAACAATATGAATAATATTATTCATTTTCATGATCCATATATTAAATATCTGTATAAATAATTTATTCCAGACCGACATTCAAATGTGACTCATATCCCATTTTGTAAGGGCTTGATCCCCTAACCTTATTCAATAAACATGCTTACTGGAGCTGAATTATGGGATACAGGAATGTATTGGTCGCAGTTGCCCTTTCACCCGATAGCCAGCAATTAGTTGATAAAGCCGTTTCCATCGTTCGGCCCTACAATGGCAGAATTTCGCTAATTACTCTGACCACAGAACCCGAAATGTACAGCAGCTATGCTGCACCGATGCTGGGTGACTTGCGATCGGTGTTACAAGAAGAAGCACAGCTGTTTATGGAAGAACTTGCCATCAATGCTAATTATCTGATTGAAAACAAAAGTGTTATTCATGGTGAATTTGCTGACAGCATGGCCTATTTTTGTCAGCGACAACATGTTGACTTGGTAATATGTGGCAACCACAGCGCAAGTCTGATGAATAAATTCTCCTGCTCAGCTGCCCGCCTCATTAATACCAGTGCCGTCGATGTACTAATAGTCCCCTTGTGATGGACCGCCCTCTGTTATCTCACCGCGTCTGCCAGACCTAAATGGCGACGCCTTTTGCTGCCCTTCGCACTATTAGCTGAAACTATTCTTAAGAATTCTACTATCATTTTTAGCAATGATTCTTATCAATGCGCAAATTAACTTCATCTAGGTAAGGAAATCTAATGCCACAAGATAAAATAAATAACCGCCGTATTCTGCTCGCGTCACGTCCTCACGGCATGCCAACCCCTGAAAATTTCAGCTTAGATATTCAACCCATCCCGCAGCCCGCCGCAGGCCAGGTATTGCTTCGCACCCGCTATCTGTCTCTTGATCCCTACATGCGCGGCCGGATGAGTGATGCCCCGTCCTATGCTGCCCCAGTTGAAATTGGCGAGGTCATGGTGGGTGGCGTAGTTTCACGGGTCGAAGAGTCAAAACATCCAGATTTTCAACCAGGAGATTGGGTGCTGGCGGGTAGCGGCTGGCAAGATTATTCACTCTCTGATGGTTCAGATATCCGCAATCTTGGGCCACAATTCTCCCATCCTTCACGTGCGTTAGGTGTTCTGGGTATGCCCGGCTTCACCGCCTATATGGGATTATTGGACATTGGCCAGCCCAAAGCAGGTGAAACATTAGTGGTTGCCGCCGCCAGTGGTGCTGTTGGCTCCGTCGTTGGGCAGATAGGTAAACTGAAAGGATGCAAGGTGGTTGGTATCGCCGGAGGCGCAGAAAAATGCCGCTATGTTGTAGAGGAACTAGGATTCGATGCCTGTCTTGACCATCGGGCAACAGACTTTGCACAACAACTGGAAAAAGTCTGTGCGAAAGGCATTGATATTTATTATGAAAATGTCGGTGGTGCCGTCTTTGATGCCGTTTTACCGCTATTGAACCCTCGGGCGCGTATCCCCGTTTGTGGCTTAATTGCACATTATAATGACACTAATCTCCCCAATGGCCCGGATCGCTTACCCCTGTTACAAAGCATCATTTTACGCAAACGGATCCGGATGCAAGGCTTTATCATTTTTGATGACTATGCCCCGCATTTTGATGACTTCCTTCAGCAAATGACACAATGGGTAGACCAGGGCAAAATCAAGTTTAGGGAAGATTTGGTCGACGGATTGGAGAATGCTCCACAAGCCTTTATTGGCCTGCTTGAGGGGAAAAACTTTGGTAAGTTGGTTATTAGGGTCAGTAACGAATAAAAATCATTAAAATTGGCATGACATTCCGGGGCGGCATAGCCCCGGATATTGTTTTATCTCAATCCTGTTAACGTCGCAAAACTATAACCACTCACCGAATCGGCGAATATAGAACTGCTTCATTAATTGCGCTACGACACAATAACTGATTAAAGTGCCCGCCAACCAAGGGAAATACGCCCACGGCAAAGGTTGCAATCCAACTAATGCACCCAGTGGAGAGAACGGTATATAAATACCGATGGCCATAATTAACCCAGTTGTCAAAAGCACGGGCAATGCAGCGGTACTTTGAATAAACGGAATTTTTTGTGTGCGCAACATATGGACAACTAATGTTTGTGACAATAACCCCTCAATAAACCAACCAGACTGGAACAATGCTTGATGTTCGACACTGTTCGCGGCAAAAACAAACCACATCAGTGCAAAAGTTGTAATATCAAAGATTGAGGATGTGGGCCCAATCCACAGCATAAAGCGGCCTATATTTTTAGCATCCCACTTACGTGGTTTACGTAAAAACTCTTTGTCCATTTTATCCCACGGCAGAGAAAGCTGTGAGATGTCATACATCAAATTTTGCAGCAGCAAATGAATAGCGAGCATTGGCAAGAATGGAATAAAAGCACTGGCCACTAACACGGAGAAGACATTGCCAAAATTAGAACTGGCGGTCATGTTCAAATACTTGATGATATTCCCAAAGGTTTCGCGGCCTTTAATTATCCCCTCTTCCAGCACCATCAAATTCTTTTCTAGCAAAATAATATCGGCTGATTCTTTGGCAATATCCGTACCGGTATCAACCGAGATCCCCACATCAGCATCACGCAATGCAGGCGCATCATTGATGCCATCCCCCAGGAAGCCGACAGTATGACCATTACTTTGTAGCATTTTTAACACCCGCGATTTTTGCAGCGGCGTCAATTTAGTAAATACGGTGCGCAATTCAACTTCTCGCGCCAGTGTTTCATCATCCATATTTTCTATCGCGCGGCCACTCAGTGGTTCACCGGGTTCCAACCCCACATCACGACAGATTTTGGCGGTAATAATAGGGTTGTCGCCTGTTAACACTTTCACGGCAACACCATTTTCGCGTAATGCCGCAATCGCCGCTTCAGCACTCTCTTTTGGTGGGTCAAGGAAGGTTAATAGCCCCTGAACAACTAAATCTCTTTCATCATCAATATTTAGCGGCAACTCACTGGCCTGAGTCCCTAACTCACGTGTTGCCAGCAGTAACACCCGAAAACCATCTTCATTATATTGCGTAGCCAATGCCAGCAATGCAGTGCGGCGTTCTTCATCCATCAGATGAATATCATCACCTTCACGGACATGGGTACAGATGCTCAGCATCTCCTCCACTGCACCTTTGCAGATCAATTTATGTTGCTGCTGCTCATCTTTTACCACAATGGAAAGCCGGCGACGGATAAAATCAAAGGGCAACTCATCCACTTTATTAAAGCTGCGCACAGCATCAATCTCTGGCTTGCCCCGGCTGAATTTGATGACGGCCTGATCCATCAAATTCCGCATACCACTTTGATGAAAACTGTTAAGCCATGCCAACTGCAATATTTTACTGTCATTACTGCCGCGAGCATCTAAATGGTGCTCAAGAATGATGCGATCTTGAGTCAACGTCCCGGTTTTATCAGTGCACAATACATCCATAGCACCAAAATTCTGTATTGCATTCAGTCGCTTAACCACAACTTTTCGCCGCGACATGGCTATCGCGCCTTTTGCCAGGTTAGAACTGACAATCATTGGCAACATTTCTGGTGTCAGCCCTACTGCAACGGCCAACGCAAACAATGCCGCCTCACTCCAGTCCCCTTTTGTGAAACCATTAATCAGTAAGACAATGGGAACCATCACCAACATAAATCGAATCAATAACCAACTAACACTATTCACGCCGCGGTCAAAAGCCGTCTGGGCACGATTACCGACAATCGACTTGGCAAGTGATCCAAAATATGTGTTCCCGCCGGTGGCAACGACCACTGCCATTGCGGTTCCGCTAGCAACGTTAGTTCCCATCAGACAAATATTAGACAGCTCAAGTAATTCACTCTCACTACTGGCATCTGCATCAACAGATTTAGAAGCAATTGACCCCATAGCATCATATTTCTCAATGGGTATAGCTTCTCCAGTCAGGATTGCCTGACTGATAAATAAATCTCTGGATTTAATCAGTCGTAAATCTGCCGGGATCATATCTCCGGCCGATAATAAAATAATATCGCCCGGTACCAACTGCTTAATGGCAATTTCTTGTTTGGCCGGTTGCGCACTATGGCTGCTCCGGCGCAACACTGTTGCCGTGGTGCGCACCATTGATTTCAGTGCTTCTGCCGCTTTATTAGTGCGATACTCCTGCCAAAAACGTAATAACCCACTGATTAGAACCATCGTCACAATAATACCGACGCCAATGAGGTCGGTTTCCTCACCACGTTGACGTGGTAACCAATAATCAGTAAAGAAACTGATTGCAGCCAAAATCATTAAAACAAAAATAAAAGGGTTATTAAATGCAGCCAATAATTGAATTAGTGCGGGGGGAGCTTTCTCATGCGCGACTTGATTTATGCCATATAACTCCAAGCGCTCTCTGGCATCTTCTTCGGTCAACCCATTCAAGTTTGCATTTAGCTTGGAGAGTGTTTGGTCGAGGCTATTTTTAGCCTCGAGTGCAATAGTAAAAGGTTTTTTATTATTATTCCGGCCTGTCACTGTCTTTTTAAATTTGGTCATAACGCTTCTCTTTTAATTCTAAACGCACAGGACTTATCCGCTCAATTATTGAGAGATAAATGTGCTGAACTATTATTGCGCTGCCAATATTATCTTTATATTTAATCAGCAGCGGCTAATTGCGTTAACTCTGGGGTGTTCGTCCATGACAACTCCTTACTACCACATGGGTTAGTTCTATTTATTTTTATTTAAAACAGGTCATAACCATTAATTAATGGCATCCAATACCTGTAATATTTATTTTATTAAACCGGTAACTCAGATGCGATGCGCCAATGAATAGAGCTGACACTACGCTCCAAACTTACACGGCAAACAATACTTTCAATTTCTTTTTGCTCTGCTGGGGTCGCCATAATTTCTGCGCAGACCTCTAATTGACCCGGTCTGGCAATATCCGCACTGCAAAGAGACTGTAGCCGTAAAGCTACACCATTAAGTGCTTGTAAAATTAAAGTCCGAACCAATACTTCATCTTCCGCACCGCAAGTGACTTGGATCCGATACCGGACAACCAAATCGACGGCTTGTTGCTGGGGCTGCATATTAATACGTTGTGCAGCCTCACGTAGTAAAATATTAGCGCAGAGAATAACCCCGGTAGCGACAACCGCATTCCAATACAAACCAAGGCCACAAAGCACGCCAATCCCCGCTGAACACCACAAAGTAGCCGCCGTGTTTAGCCCTCGGATATTCATGCCTTCGCGCATAATAACGCCAGCTCCGAGGAAACCAATTCCAGAAACCACTTGAGCCGCGATTCGGCCCGGGCTATCAGGGGATGTTGCATAGGAACTTAGAATAAATACCGCAGCACCGGTCGCGACAAGTGCATTAGTCCGTAAACCGGCCATACGCTGACGCCATTGTCTTTCCGCGCCAATTAATGCACCCAGACACATAGCCAGTAATAAATTTACGACAAAAGGAGTTAATGCCATGATTCTCTCCATGAATTAATCATTGGTAGAATAATCATGTGCTATTTAGCACACAGGTAATTGTGCTGATATATACCCGAAGGAAAATCAGCAATAACTGCTGTTAGTGCCTGGAGGAAATAGTGCGTGGTTGTTAAATACCATAATAAAAAACCCGAATTAATTCCCTCGACAATTTTTCGTCGAGTTAAAATATCATACCAAATTAATTTTAAGCATAATCAGCAGCTAGCAACGAGATCCCGACAAATAAATAAATGTCAGTAACGCAGATAAAGTCGCACCGCTGTAACTTAAAACAACAGGGTATATTAGGGTATGCACAGCTCAGAAAATACAGAGAGGGTGCTGCCCGCCATTTTTCGGCAAGCAACAAATCGGTTGGGAGATAAGTTAGCTTGCCTTGCTTATTTGACTACTACTTTGCGTATCCATTAGTTTCTCCACCGAAATTTTCCAAGAGTATAGTTGTGAGGGATAATTATGTAAAGGTTATATTTATAAACAAAACTTAAACCAAAAAGCATTAATTAATATTATTGGAATGATAACGTAAATAGCGGTTGCTTTTAATTAGCCAGCATCACCATAAACCCTATTTCCAAAAATAAGCCCTTCGATAAACACTCCTTTGTTGAGACAACCCTAATCTCTGGCTGGGTACAAAACCAAGAACAAATCAGCAAGTCTCTGACACGACTACAGAAACATGAGGAATATTTAAGTCAAATTGCGATCCTGATCTCACTTATGGCTCTAACTATTTTAAGTCCTTTGCCGATAGGTTCTTAAAGGACTGTGATGATTATTTAAATATAGGGGTGAATCAACATAAGTAGCGATGCCAACACCTGAAGTATTGACATTGCCATAAAGCAGCGAGCAACACGGTAATGTCAAGTAGGGTTATCAGGCAAGGACCTTTCCTCGAGCGACTATAGAAACGGAACTAACAATGAAACGTGGAAGTACGCATAAGCCATTGGATATCAAAATAACGCCAGAACATAATAAAGATGCGAAAGTATTATTTGTTAATAACGTGCGTCTGGTCACTCTGTTTATCGCCATTTTGGCGGGAATACTGCTGTTGTTTGCAGCGGCAATTGGTACGTCTGGCTACTTTTTAAAACAAAGTAACCAATCGCTGGAAGAAGCGACTCAAGAACTGGATATTCGTCTGGGCCTGTCCAACAGCTCGGATCACCTACGTACTGCACGCCTTATTTTGATTCAAGCAGCATCATCAGCGCGTATCGGCGACACCCAAGGTTATCAACAGGGTCTGAAAAATGCAGAAAGTCGCATTGCTCAATCACAGCAAATGTTTGACCTCTATTATAACCGCCCTATTAAATCCGAAACTGACACCGCTTTAGATGCACCACTGAAAAAAGCCTACGCAGAGTATCGCAACGATGGGATGAAACCCATGTTGGATGCGACTAAAGAAGGTCATTTTGAAGAAGTTATCTCGTTAGAGGCAGAAAAACTTAATCAGTTGGATGGCGCATACAATGAGCCATTACTAAAAGCACTCAAATATCGTACAGAACTTGCCAATCAAATTAATCTTTCAGCAAAAGAAGAAGCACGCCTGGGCTATCTTCTAATGGGAGGGGCATTTATTCTGGCTATTTTGCTGACATTAATCGCTTTTTTAGTGATAAGCAAAGTCATCATCAAGCCGATTAACTGGTTGGTCGAACGTATTAAGCGCATTGCTCAGGGAGATTTGACACAGAGCGCAGTCCTATTTGGACGCAACGAAATTGGGGTATTAGGGAGTAATATTCAGCAGATGCAGGATTCATTATCCTCTACTGTCGAAGCCGTTCGTAGCAGCGCCGAATCTATATATCAGGGCTCCAGTGAGATAGCTCTGGGCAATACCGACCTCTCCGCACGAACCGAGCAACAAGCAGCGTCACTTGAACAAACGGCTGCCAGCATGGAGCAACTGACGGCAACCGTTAAACAGAATGCAGAGAATGCGCACCATGCCAGCCAATTGGCAGCAAATGCCTCAGGTAAGGCAGCCCAAGGTGGTGATATCGTTAATGATGTCGTCAGCACAATGGATAAAATATCCCTCAGTTCAATGAAAATTGCTGAAATTACTAATGTTATTAACAGTATTGCTTTCCAAACCAACATTCTGGCGTTGAATGCCGCCGTTGAAGCAGCGCGAGCAGGTGAGCAAGGTCGTGGCTTTGCCGTCGTCGCCAGCGAAGTTCGAAATCTGGCCCAACGCAGTGCTGATGCTGCCAAAGAAATAGAACTATTAATTGAAGCTTCGGTTGAGCTCATTGGCGATGGTTCAATTCTGGTTTCTGATGCCGGTAAGACGATGAAGGAGATAGTAACGGCGGTTACCCATGTAACGGATATTATGGGTGAGATAGCATCTGCTTCTGATGAACAAAGCCGAGGTATTAGCCAGGTTGCACAAGCCGTTTCCGAAATGGACAACGTGACGCAGCAAAACGCCTCTTTAGTACAGGAAGCCTCAGCTGCTGCGGCCTCTTTGGAACAACAAGCTGAAATGCTAACCCAAGCGGTTGCGGTATTCCATTTGAAGGGCCGCAACTCTACTGCAGCGCTTAAAACTCCAACATTGACTGCCGCAGGCCAGAATAAAGCCAATATAAATAAAAAACCAAGTGATGACTCGCTAAATTGGGAAACCTTCTAAGTTATCGCTAGCAGCAATTCAACCAAGTTATGATTGAGAAAAGTAAATAAAAAACCGGAGCCGAGATATTTCTCTTGCTCCGGTTTTTTTATTGCCGCTCACTAAAGACTCAGCAGATGAAGGGAGTAAAAATGCTACTGATGAAGTGGCTCAACAAAAGTGCCATCATGGCTGTCAATTTCATTAAAGAACCAGACGCCAGCGGGATAATCCTCCAGCGCAACCAGATACATAACCCCCTCGCTAAACTGTTCTACTTCTAAAACAACCCCTTCGCGTCGTGGGCCGCCATCGGTTTTTACCGTCACCCGATCATTCACTTTCATGATATTACCTTCGATTAAGTCAATGCTGCTAGTGTAGTACAGAATCAGGTGAGAATGATAAGGTTTACGCACCCTAAACGATATGTCTTTGGTGAATATATTGAAGAGAAAGCGATCAAAAAGAGGATGAATTTGATAATTTAATCAGTGCGGTTATGAGGAGGGTTAGCAATTTTAGTTTTGCTTTACATCAGAAAGTAAAAAACCCGCCTTAGCGGGTTTTTTTATAATCAGCCAAAGGCCAATTAGATTGCAGTTACGTTTGCTGCAGACGGACCTTTAGCACCGTTCTCGATAGAGAACTGTACATTCTGGCCTTCAGCCAGGGTCTTGAAGCCTTGATCTTGGATTGCAGAGAAGTGAACGAACACGTCTTTGCTGCCATCAGCTGGAGTGATGAAACCGAAGCCTTTAGACTCGTTGAACCACTTTACTTGACCTTTCATCATGTTAGACATGTTTATTTCCTTTATTAAAAAATTTTGCCACCATGGGCGTGTTATAGCCGGTTATCAGTCGTTACTTATGGAGGCACTATGAAGGAAATTCGTCAGTGAAGAGCTATCAACGATAACGCTTTAAATATGAACCACTTTACTCAAGATGTCGTGCATAAATAGGTCTGTACCACAGGCCGAGACGCATTAACTCATGACCGGCATCTAATAGCAACTCTTTTTAGCAAGCAAACTGAAGATTCTTGTTTGTGTGACTAAAATAAAGTCAAAAAAGCTATTTATTATACTCTTGATGCCTAGTTTTAGGCAGAATAATCACAAAGATTATTATTAATCCGCGATGATAATGACCCGCTTTTAGTACCAAGAGTGAAAAATAGATTCAGCCGCCTGTTTTCATCAGCTTTGTGGAGGGCTAGTGAAAGTTTATCTATTGAATTTGCTATAGTAAGAAGCCGTCCATACCTGAGAGGAATACATGAAGCACAAGTCTGCTACTTTAGATGATGTTGCACTGCAGGCGGGTGTTTCATATCAAACTGTATCGCGTGTTTTAAACCATGCGCCTCATGTTTCGCCTAAAACCCGCAATAAGGTCGAATTGGCGATGGCCGAGTTGAACTATGTTCCCAACCGGGTTGCGCAGCAATTAGCCGGTAAGCATAGCCTGACACTGGGGTTGGCCACCACTGACCTGTCTTTGCATGCCCCCTCGCAAATAGCGGCTGCGATTAAAAGAAAAGCCCGTGAATTAGGCTACAACGTTGTCATTGCCATGGTTGATAACCATAGTGAGCACGCCTGCCAGCAAGCTATAAATGAATTATTGGCCCAACGCGTTGATGGTATTTTAGTCAATGTCCCTTTAAAGTCGAAGCGCAGCCAAAAAATTGCTCAACAATGCGTTGATACGCCAGTGCTGTTCCTTGATGTAGACCCACAATCTACCGCTTTTAGTGTCTTATTCGACCCTAAAGAAGGCGCAATTCAGGGCGCAGAACACCTTATTGCATTAGGCCATCAGCAGATTGTGTTTATCTGTGGGCCCAAAGAGGCTATCTCTGCCCAATTACGCTATCAAGGTTGGTTACAGACACTCAATAAAGCCTCATTAGCACCTCAGGCGGTCTATCACGGTGAATGGAACGCACGGAGTGGTTATCAGGCAACGACAAAGCTCATTACCAGTGCAACCCCCTTTAGTGCCATTTTAGTTGCTAACGACCAAATGGCTCTTGGTGTACTAAGGGCACTCCATGAACACAATATCGAAGTACCCGCTCAAGTCTCTGTCATTGGTTATGATGACACCGCAGACAGTGCCTATTTTCAACCACCACTCACCACTATTAGACAAAACTTCAGATTACTAGGTGAAGAAAGTGTTTCTCGCTTGATTGTCAGGCTGCACCATACAATGACAATTGAACCACCTTCTGAGTCTTTGTTACTCGCTACCAAACTGACCATACGCCAGACAACAGCCACATTTAACCCTAAAGTGCATAAAAGTGAATAAATGCGATCACTCTCGACTATTTAACTAACTGCTATTTACTTTGCTTTCCACTGAATTCATCTTGGTCATATCGTAATTGTGAGCGCATAACATTTATTCTTATCGCTGCCCAAAACAAAAGAATATTCGCAAAATATGAGGCTGATACCATGATGTCACCGCAAAAAACTCAACAACAGGCTAAACCGACCCTAACGCAGATTCTGTCTCGTCGGGATTGGGAAAATCCGCAGGTGACACAATATCACCGCCTCGAAGCGCATCCTCCATTTCATAGTTGGCGTGACCTTGATGCCGCAAAAAGCGACTCCTACTCACCTCAGCGGCTATCACTCAATGGGCAGTGGTCTTTCAGCTATTTTACCCAACCCGAATTAGTGCCTGATGATTGGGCTGAGCATGACCTGCCTGGAGCAAGCCCACTGCCAGTGCCCGCTAACTGGCAACTTCATGGTTATGACAAACCGATTTACACCAACGTGCAATACCCTATTCCCGTCAATCCTCCACGAGTGCCGCAGGAAAACCCAACTGGCTGCTATTCGCAAGATTTTATTTTGGCACCAGACTGGTTAGCGTCAGGGCAAACTCGTATCATTTTTGATGGTGTCAGTTCTGCATTTTATCTGTGGTGTAATGGCCAATGGGTCGGATATTCGCAAGATAGTCGCCTACCCGCCGAATTCGATCTCACTCCTTATTTACAAGCAGGTAATAACCGCATTGCGGTGTTAGTGTTACGTTGGAGTGATGGCAGCTATCTTGAAGATCAGGATATGTGGCGCATGAGCGGGATCTTCCGTGATGTCAGTTTACTGCATAAACCGAATATTCATTTGCGGGATATTCATATTGCAACCCACCTATCTCCTGAATTCAGCTCTGCCAATTTAGAAGTGATGGCGGCAATTAATATCCCACCACTCAGTCTCAATAACCCGCAAGTCACCGGAGCCTATCAAGTCCGCGTACAACTTTGGTTGGCTGATACCTTGGTCACAAGTTTACTGCAACCTCTTGGCTCGCAGGTTATCGACGAGCGAGGCCATTATACTGACCGTACTCAATTGAGCCTTCGCGTAGAAAGCCCGTCATTATGGAGCGCAGAACAGCCTACTTTGTATCGCGCTGTTATTTCCCTACTCGATATTGAGCAAAAACTAATAGAAGCAGAAGCTTATGATGTCGGTTTTCGGCAAGTTGAAATTCATCAAGGCCAGCTGAAAGTTAATGGTAAAGCCGTGTTGATTCGTGGGGTCAACCGTCATGAACATCACCCCCAAACCGGCCAAGCCATAGATAAAAAAAGTATGCTGCAAGACATCATTCTGATGAAACAACATAACTTTAATGCCGTACGCTGTTCCCACTACCCCAATCACCCATTGTGGTATCGCTTGTGTGACCACTACGGGCTGTATGTTGTTGACGAAGCCAATATTGAAACTCATGGAATGCAGCCAATGGTGCGGCTAGCAGATGACCCTCAGTGGTTCTCTGATTTCAGCGAGCGGGTTACCCGAATGGTACAGCGTGATCGTAATCATCCTTGTATTATTATCTGGTCATTAGGTAACGAATCAGGCCACGGAGCCACCCATGATGCTCTCTATCGCTGGATAAAAACCAACGACCCCACTCGACCAGTACAATATGAAGGAGGTGGGGCAAATACTCCTGCTACTGATATTGTTTGCCCAATGTATGCCCGTGTGGATGAAGACCAACTATTTCCGGCGGTACCTAAATGGTCAATTAAGAAATGGATTGGTTTACCAAATGAGTCTCGCCCGTTGATATTGTGCGAGTATGCCCATGCAATGGGAAATAGCTTTGGCGGATTTGCCCGCTATTGGCAAGCATTTCGGCAATATCCTCGGCTACAAGGCGGGTTTGTGTGGGATTGGGTAGACCAGAGCCTCACCCGTAATGATGAAAATGGTCAGCCTTATTGGGCTTATGGTGGCGATTTTGGTGATAGTCCGAATGATCGCCAATTCTGTATGAATGGGCTAGTTTTCCCAGATCGTACCCCACACCCAAGTTTGTATGAGGCACAATGCGCCCAACAGTTTTTCCAATTTTCATTGCTCAGCACCACACCGCTAGTGATAAGCGTAACAAGTGAATTTTTATTCCGCAGCAGTGATAATGAACATCTTTATTGGCGAATAGAATCAGAAGGTGAATTAGTACAGGAAGGAAGTCTCGAGCTAAATTTGCTCCCAGAAAGTACACAACATTACACTCTGTCTTCGCAATTGCCCGCCATCAATAAAGCAGCGAATGTCTGGTTGAATGTTGAAGTCAGACAAGTGGAGAAAACACCTTGGTCGCCAAATAATCATCGTTGCGCTTGGCATCAGTGGCCTTTACCGCAGGCACTGTCTTTCCCCCCAAGACCCGTGGTAGACGTTATTGCGCCAAATAGCCTCCAGTTATACCAAGATGCACATTATATTATCGTGACTAATCAGCAACAACGTTGGCAATTTAGCCGTCAAACTGGGCTGTTAGAACAATGGTGGGTCGGTGATAATGCTATGTTACTGGCCCCATTACGTGATCAATTTGTTCGTGCCCCCTTAGATAACGATATTGGCATCAGCGAAGCAACACGCATTGATCCTAATGCTTGGGTTGAGCGCTGGAAAAAAGCAGGAATGTATAACCTGGAACAGCATTGTTTATCACTACAGGCTGATAATTTATCCAACTCAGTGCAAATTAGTGTTGAATATGGCTATACATTCGCCAACGAACAGCTGTTGCATACACATTGGTTATATCGCTTTGATAAGGATGGTCGAATGACCATTGACGTTAGGGTTCAGGTTGCCGCGTCACTCCCCTCCCCAGCCAGAATTGGGTTGTGTTGCCAATTATCTGATGTCTCAGAAAATGTTGACTGGTTTGGGTTAGGCCCACATGAAAACTACCCTGACCGCCAACTCTCAGCACAATACGGTCATTGGAAGCTACCTCTTAACCAAATGCATACCCCTTATATATTCCCAAGTGAAAATGGGTTGCGCTGCAATACCCAGCGTTTGAATTATGGTCATTGGCAGTTAACAGGTCAGTTCCATTTTGGTATCAGCCGCTACAGTACACAGCAGCTAATGGCTACCAGTCATCAGCATTTACTCCAAGAAGAACCAGGGACATGGTTGAATATTGATGGTTTCCATATGGGAGTTGGTGGAGATGATTCATGGAGCCCCAGTGTCCATAGCGATAATTTGCTGCAAGATAAAATATATCAGTATCAGGTCTGCTGGCAGTACAAAGCCTAAACTTTATTACTGAGAAAAATTTGGAGCTGTGGTCACGTTTACGTTAGTTTCGGATTTATACCTATATTTGTTCATGATAGAGGGTTTTAGAATCAAAACGTTCCAAACATCTCTTGGCCAGTATTGTGACCATGCAATAAAGTAAACATGTAAACTCCTTTGCTAATTTATGCGCCGCATCTTATACGGCGCTTTTTTTTGCTTTCTACTCCAGCAAAATCTTCAAATCCAGCAATACCTTCAAATTTTTACAAAATCCTTATCACTTAAGTGCGGTGTTGCTATGACCTATTTTTAATTATAAGGCTAAGATAGTGACTTAATCATTCGCATGATTTCTGACTTAGTACCTAATGTGATAAGAGGAATATTATGACATCGTCAACACAGCTTCCGGCAGATATGGTCGCGATTGAAATAATGCATTCTGGGGGGCCAGAAGTATTAGTCCCCGTAAAACGACCAATACCTATTCCAGCAGATGGCGAAATACTGGTTAAAGTCACCGCCGCTGGGGTAAACCGTCCAGATGTAATGCAACGCCGTGGGCAATATGCTCCACCGCCCGGAGCTTCGGATATCCCAGGCTTAGAGATTGCAGGTGTTGTGGTTGCAAGCGCCTCAAATGTCAGCCGTTTTAAGGTTGGAGATAAAGTGTGTGGACTTATCGCAGGTGGTGGTTATGCCCAGTACTGTGTCATACATGAAACCAATGCTTTACTTATCCCTGCCAGCCTCACTGATATCGAAGCGGCGGCATTACCCGAGACATTCTTCACTGTATGGGCCAATTTGTTCCAGCGCGGCCATCTAACTGCCGGAGAAACAGTACTTATCCACGGAGGATCTTCTGGTATAGGGACGACGGCAGTTTTATTGAGTAAGGCATTTGGTGCCAAAACAGTCATAGTCACCGTGGGTTCAGAGGAAAAACGCCAGGCATGTTTGGCATTAGGTGCGGATATTGCCATTAATTACCACACAGAAGACTTTGTCGATGAAACCAAACGAGCCACAGCAGATAAAGGAGCCGATGTTATTGTTGATTTAATTGCTGGTGATTATGTCGCACGTAACTATGAAGCGGCAGCTATGAATGGTCGCATTGTTCAAATTGGTACTCAGCATGGCAGTGCTAAAGATCTTAATCTTATGTTAATGCTGCTAAAACGCCTGACACATACAGGTTCCACATTACGTTCGCGTAGTGTTGCAGAAAAAGCGTTAATCGCCAAAGAGTTGGAGCAACAGGTTTGGCCTCTGCTAGGGGAGCACAAAATAAAGCCACAGATATTTCAGACTTTCCCATTAGAAAAAGCAGCCAAAGCCCATGAATTGATGGAAAGCAGTGCGCATATTGGTAAAATTGTCCTGACCGTTTAGCACTGTTTTGCCCTATAGTTAACAGGATTATCAGGTGAAATCTTTGCCCGAGTGATTGCTTTCACCTGATTAATAAATCATATGCTTGTTTTATCCTACCCTTAACTATAACAGTTTTGTAAACTAATTAGTCGAATTGATATACTTTCAATTTACCTTTCCATGCTATTATATAACAAACCATTATGGTTTTATTTTTATGAATTATTAATCACAAGGTTATAATTATGGACATAATTAAAAAAATATTAATCGATGACATCGCAAGAATAAACCAAAAAGAAAATAGAGATGGTCGGTTAAAATTTAACAGCGATTTTGTCTACAAACACCCCTACCTCTGTCTCGCAATGCTAATTTCATACTTTTTTGTCTTAATTTTAATGTACTTAACACCTTATTTTGGTACCGGCTATATGATTGCCTTTACCCTTTTCTTTGTACTGATGTCAGCAATTTTAATGATGGAAATCAAACCCGTCTTTAAGTTTGAAGATATTGGTGTTCTTGATTTACGTGTTTGTTATAACGGTGAGTGGTTCTTTAGCCGTGCATTATCAACACAGGCAATTGAAGAAATATTAAATAGCAAAGATATCAGTGATGATTTTAAGCTTCGCTTTAAAAACATTCTCAGTAATAAAGGTGAAATAGACTTTTATGATGTCTACGATCTTGCCTATCTGCAAAATAAGTCTATTAAAACCAATAATTTGAATGAAAAACCATCATTAACTAATACATCTGCAATCGGACATTAAACATCTGCATCAAAACTTTTTATCCCCTATCGGCAGCCCGGTGGGGATGATTTTATCCTGCAACAAACCCAGCTCTTCAGATAATTAGACCATTATGGTCGCCATCAAAGTTATACCGGGTCTTTATTGCTACAGTCGACGTTCTTAAATTAGCCTTTTACTCAAAAAATCATTATATTTGTTAGGTAAATAACGTTAATAACTCAAAATGATATCTATAATAATGCTATTGCACCTAATAATAAGAGGCCGGTAGATATGGATAAGATTGACGAACAATTGATCGCCATTTTAGCAGAGAATGCACGAATATCCCTGAAAGACCTGGCTCAGCAAGTTGAACTTTCGTCTCCCAGTACATCTGAACGCCTGCGGCGTCTTGAAGAACGTAATATCATCCGCAGCTATACTTTAGACTTAGACCACCGGGCTTTCGGTTATAGTTTGCAGGCCATTGTGCGCGTCAAACCCTTGGCTGGAATGCGGCACATAATGCAAGAAATGATTCAGGGAACCTTAGAATGTGTTGAATGTGACAAAGTGGCTGGTGACGATTGCTTTGTTAGCCGTTTATATATTCATTCTATGGAACAATTAGATACTATTATTGACCGCTGGTCAGAACATGCCGAAATCCAGACTTCAATTGTAAAATCATCCCCCATAATGCGGCGCTTTCCCCCATTAGCGCAGTTAAGTAAAGCAAGCAAAATCTAAAATTTATGATTCAACCCTCACATTATCTATAATAAAAAGTTATTATTTACATAATTTATGTTTAGAAATGGATCGTTGATGAACAGTAATAATCAAAGCCATGCGTTAGATTCATCGATTCTTACGCTGCCTTATAGCACTTGGGATCAAAATGAAACCGAAAGTGCCAGCGCCATAGAAGCCTTAGAGCAAGGTAAAGTACTGTTTTTGCCTCATCTGGCCTTTGAGTTGAGTGAACAGGAAAAACTGTTGCTTGACCCAACATTGGTTGATGTAAAACGTAAAAACATCAGCTTCAAACCGCAGGAAGGCACACTAATCGGCGTCACAGATGCAAGTAAAGTTGCATTAACCCGTCAGCTACTTGAGCGCTATTATCAATGCTGCCTCAGTCTGGTAAATCAATTGCTGCCGGAATATACCACTGCGCTGCGCAGCCCAACCAATAGTCTGCGTTTGCATCCAGTGACTGCCTGGCGCGATAAAACATCATGGCGTAAAGATGATAGCCGCTTACATGTTGATGCTTTCCCATCGCGCCCTAATTATGGTGAACGTATCATCCGTATATTCACCAATATCAATCCGCATGGTGAACCCCGATCATGGCGGGTCGGGGAAGATTTTACTCAACTGGCCAGCCGTTATTTACCACAACTTGATAGCTATTCTCCTATTAGCAGTTGGCTGCAACATAAAGTTGGCATCACAAAACGCCGCCGCAGCCACTACGACCATTTAATGCTCCAACTGCATGATAAAATGAAATCAGACTTGGATTATCAAAAAAACGGCAGACAACAAGCTATTGATTTCCCTTCTGGCAGTAGCTGGATTTGTTTTTCAGACCAAACCCCCCATGCAGCAATGGGCGGCCAATATATGCTGGAGCAAACTTTCTTACTGCCGGTTGAAGGAATGAAACACCCTCAGCAGTCCCCGCTAAAGATATTGGAATCATTGACCCATAAAACGCTGATATAGCGCAAAATCTTCGACAGCCGATTGACTAAATAAAAAATTCGCTGATAAGGCGAGTTTTTTATCTACCCTATAGTGATGCCACAGCACTATCTATGCCCGAGATCATGCAAAAAAAATGCTTTTCTGACTTGATCCTCGCGAAAAAAATAAATATCATTTTTCACACCAAGCAAGCCAATCCTATAATAGTTTTAGGACAGTGAACTATTGGAGGTTAATATGGTTAAAGTCTATGACAGAAACAGAAACCAAATTATTCCAGGCAAACGTGTTATGGTCGCACAAACCGGTGAAATTGATGTAGCAAAGGCTATTCATGCTGAAGGCCTTGCTCCCGTGCAAGCAGAGCGCGAGCGGGTTGTCGAGTTGCTACACACCGGTGAACGCTATGTGCCTTTTGATTTGGTCAGATTAGGTTAGTCTATTTTCCCAGACAAATATTGGGTAGATTAAAACTCAACATTATTCGTATCAATGTGCGTCTATTAGGGTGTCTTATATTAATAACATTGTCATTAAATCTGTTTTCACATAACAACAGTAATAATGAAACTTAATTAAGAAAACAAATCACAAAACAACTGATCTTATTACAGTAAAACAGGAATCCCACCCAAAGGTAATAATTTCCTCTGGGTGGGGTCATTTTAAATATGGCAGGCAGGTTCAACCACTTGGGCTATTTTCTTTTCGAAAGTCTCAAGCTGACAAAGCTTGTCATCACCCATGTTTTCACAACCTTCAACCGCAATGGGAATAATCCCGGCAGGATTAGTTGTCAGGTTTAATTTCTCAACATTCCGTAGCTGATCCATTGTTTGATAAAACATTTTCACTGCCACATACCGCTGATGGTTATCCGGGTGCTGCCAAAGCTCAAATACCAATCCCCCACCTGGCGGGGTATTATCCGGTTGTTGTGGTAATTGCCAATTCGCCCCCAACATCCCTGCAATATTGGCAATATTGGTATCATGGCCACCAAGGAAAAGCACTTTGGTTTGCGGTGATAAAGGCAATGTTTGCCCCTGAGCATCGCGCTGCAATACCAATGCGGTATTAATCTGTTGCAGCAAAGGAGTGCCTTTATGGCGGGCGATATAAGGCGTTTTGGCCATTAAATCAAATTGGGCATTATGCAGCGATAATAATGAAACCCAATTTTCCGCACCACTCAGGCGGTGCCAGGCAACATCCGGCATGGCCTGCGAGTTTTGTAACAAGAAAATCTCAGCCAAGGTTGATGACAGCGCCAGCGGCCCCGTTAGCGAGATTTTTGTCCCGTCTTTATTCACGTCAATTTCATTGGCCGCAAAGGTGGCAAAATCACAGGTTTTCCCCTTCTGTTGTAGTGACTTACAAAAAGGAGATTCAGCAAAATTCAGCACTTCTCCCATCTGAGCAAAAGGTTTGGCATAACGCTGGCTCAATGTGGTTAAAGGCCCTCCTAACCGTTGCTCAACGGCCTGACGAGTTTGGGCTAAATCTACCTTACAAACACCCGCTTCCACCGGGTGGAATAGCGGGTCAGTTTTTTTCAAATCAGCTTGATAATGTACCTCCAGGCCGCAACCTGGTGCTACCCCATCAAGAAAGGCCTGCCCTGTTAGGCGGGTTCGCTGATCTATGTCTGCTTGTGCATAAACCGTACCTTCTGGCGGGCAACCGGCGGGCAATAACCCCTGACTGCGGAAGTATTCACCATAGAATGCCCCCAACAGGGTAACTAATTGCGCGCCTCTGGGCGTTAAATACCCGGCTTTTACCGGCCATTGTGGCCATTTATCAGGTGTTACCTCATTCATTAACTGTGTTTGTTTCGTCGGGGAACGAACACCATGACGACTCAAAATAACCACGCGCTCCAAAGTATAACCGGCCGGTGCGGTTATCACCGGGGCCGCACCAAGAGCAAAACTACTTAACATTAAGGCTAGCGCGGGTAATCGCAGACGATAACTTGCTACTGTCATATTTTTATATCCTTATTAAAACTACGAATATTTTGACCTTATCGAGTATGGTCGACAAAAACTCACCCCACAATGAACAGAAAAAATAAACCTACCTGCTGTTACCCAAGGTGTCTGCCACAAAAATATTTATGTTGGCACGCGCTAAACATGATTCGCTTCTCATTGTTTGAATGATAATTAGCCGATTATGTCATTAACGATATTTATACTTGAGGAGGTATCAGCCCCTTCTGGGCTATTATCCAAGCAGCATTTAGCGCATGAGGTTGACAGAAATAGCCAGTAGTCCAACGGCTATACATATAATCAATCATAAGGAATCTGACATGCGAAAAGCAGGCGATCTCGACAGAGTGATGTCGGCCAGACAACTTCCCAATAAAGCTGTAGCCCTTATCCTTGCAGGTGGCCGCGGCTCACGCCTTAAAGACCTTACGTCTGTCCGTGCCAAACCGGCAGTTCATTTCGGAGGTAAATACCGCATTATCGATTTCGCATTATCTAATTGCCTTAATTCGGGCATTCGCCGTATTGGGGTGATTACCCAATATCAATCACATACCTTGGTGCAACATATCCAGCATGGTTGGTCATTTCTCAGCGAAGAAATGAATGAATTTGTTGACTTATTACCGGCGCAACAACGTCAGGGACACGAGCATTGGTATACCGGTACTGCCGATGCGGTTTTCCAGAACTTGGATATTATCCGTCGCTATCGTGCTGAATATATTGTGATTCTGGCAGGAGACCATATTTATAAAATGGATTACTCGCGCATGCTGCTAGATCACACCGAAAGTGGCGCAGCCTGCACTGTCGCTTGTATTGAAGTCCCCAAGGATGAGGCCAGCGCTTTTGGGGTAATGGAAGTATCCGAAGACCTGCAAGTGAAAATGTTCTGGGAAAAGCCCGAAAATCCGCCAACATTGCCCGGTAAACCTGACCGTAGCCTGGCCAGCATGGGGATTTATGTGTTTAATGCTGAGTTCTTATTTAGTCTGCTTGAAAGTGACCATGCGGATGAAAGCAGCAGCCATGATTTTGGTAAAGATATACTGCCTAAAATCACCGAACAAGGTCATGTTTGGGCACATCCGTTCTCTTTATCTTGCGTTTCTACTTCGCCAGATGCCCCTGATTATTGGCGCGATGTTGGGACGCTGGATGCCTATTGGCAGGCTAATCTTGATCAGGCGGCAATCATTCCTGAGCTGGATATGTATGACCCCCATTGGCCAATACGTACTTATGCCGAACCATTGCCCCCGGCAAAATTTGTCCAAGACCGGTCTGGTAGTCACGGCATGACCATGAATACCTTGGTTTCTGGCGGCTGTTTTATCTCGGGTTCCGTGGTGGTTAACTCCGTTTTATTCTCCCGGGTGCGCGTCAATTCTTTCTGCCATATTGATTCTTGTGTATTGCTACCCGATGTCAATGTAGGCCGCTCCAGCCGATTGAAACGTTGCGTAATTGATCGCGCCAGTATTATTCCTGAGGGAATGATAATTGGTGAAAATGCCGATGAGGATGCCCGCCGTTTCTATCGTTCGGATAGCGGTATTGTTCTGGTCACCAGAGAGATGCTGGCGAAGCTATAAAGGTTGGGCAGACCCAACGTGCACAACTGGGGAATAATTTATATAATCAGGCCAAACAAATGCAAAGGTTTGATTATGTCGTTTACTGAATGGGTAATTCTGGGCGTAGTGATGGGTTGTGCCATCGGTGCTTTACTGAAGATTTTCGGTAAAAAGAAAGATAACTAACTTATTATTTTTACTGCATAAAATAGCGTAAGACGGCTTTGTAACCTGCCGTCTTACGCTGCTCACCAAATCCCCTAACGCGAACAGTTAGCAGGCCTTCATTCGGCCTTTTTAAGAATTCTTTTAACTAACTTCATCATTGACTCTGTAACTGGTACCTTAGTCAAAAGCTGGCTCGAGGTGTTATTTATCAAACCAATTAACAGACTTAATGTGATAAGGATCGCTGAAATTTTTTTCTATAAGTGCTTGAATATTGGAAGAGCGAGAGAGATCCCCCCCTCCCTGAAAGGCTTTTCTCTCAACGATTTTCGAGACTCTCCTTTCAGCTGTTTGACTATCTCTCCATGAAACGGTTGTGTTTATGTCCTCTTTTACGGCATGTTTACCACAGCCTCTCCTGCTTTAGACGTTGAATTATCACTTTGTGAGCAACCTGATGATTAAGTGGCTGTGGAAAGCAAATCAACCGCAAGCGGAGATGCTTGCACAATGGCGTGAAGCGCTGAGTATCCCCTTACTGGCACCTTTAAATGAGCAGGAGCAACAGCAGCTCGTCGCGGTAGCAAGTCAGTTACTGCAACAAAAACGGCTAGTACCGCTGCAAGGCTTGGAATTAACGCCGTTGATGCAGGCCCGCCTGGCGCTATTATTCGCCCTGCCAGTGATGGAATTGGGTGCTAAATGGTTAGATGGCTTTCATGAAGTGCTGATTTATCCTTCCCCTTTTGTGGTTGATGACGTCTGGCAAGATGATGTCGGCCTGGTACATTCGGGTCAGACGGTGCAAGCAGGCCAGAGTTGGGAACAAGGCCCTATTGTGCTTAATTGGCAAGATATTCAGGATTCATTTGATTTATCAGGTTTTAATCTGGTTATCCATGAAGCGGCTCATAAACTGGATATGCGCAATGGCGGTAATGCGAATGGCGTGCCACCCATTGCCATGCGTGATGTCGCTGCATGGGAATATGACCTACATCAGGCGATGGACAATATTCAAGATGAGATAGATATGGTCGGTATTGAAGCTGCCAGCATGGATGCTTATGCCGCCAGTGATCCAGCAGAATGTTTTGCTGTGTTGTCAGAATATTTTTTCAGTGCGCCTGAATTGTTAGAAAATCGCTTCCCGGCGGTTTATCAGCATTTTTGTACTTTTTATCGCCAAAACCCCCTCGCCAGACTAAAACGTTGGGAAACATAAAGGCGATAAATTATACCGAATAGAATTCCATGTATGGCAAATCAAGATATTCCGATAAGCTGATTCAACTCAATGGATTAAGTGGAAAATCGGCTAAAAGTAATTTTACCGGCGGCTTTAATTTGAAAGACAGCATATTTTGTTCAGATGCTGAGCAGTCGGCTCAAATGTACTAATTTAGCGTTGACAGTATCAGGCATGCTAGATATCATGCGCCCCGTTCACACGATTCCTCTGTAGTTCAGTCGGTAGAACGGCGGACTGTTAATCCGTATGTCACTGGTTCGAGTCCAGTCAGAGGAGCCATTTTCAAGAAAGCAGACGTTCACTAACGTCTGCTTTCTGCATTTCTATCAATTGGTTATCCCCTCTCAGTCGTTCACCCTCGTTCACTAAAAACCACTCGAAGCCATATCATTTTGATGGTAAAAATGCTGGTAATGCTGGTTCGATTTCCCTTTTACCAACAAATGAGGGGGTGTTTTCATGTCACTGACTGATATTAAAGTAAAAAATGCAAAACCCCTTGAGAAGGAATACAAGCTTACTGATGGCTTTGGTATGTTCCTTCGTGTTACCCCTAAAGGTTCGAAATACTGGCAAATGGCTTACCGCTTCGAAGGGAAACAAAAACTCTTCTCTATTGGTGTTTACCCTGCTGTTTCTCTTTCTGACGCAAGACAACGCCGTGACGAAGCCAGAAGGCTTCTGGCTCAGGGTATTGACCCTAATGCAAAGAAACAGGCAGAGGTTAAAGAGCTTAAAGCCAAACGTGATAATACACGCTCCTTCAGAACGGTAGCCAAAGCGTGGTTCTCCACGAAAACAAAATGGTCTGATGATTATGGTGATGCCGTATGGAAGCGCCTTGAAACTTATGTCTTCCCGGTAATCGGTGACAAAGATGTTGCCGAACTGGATACGGGTGATCTGCTGGTTCCGGTGAAAAAAGTTGAGGCTCTTGGTTATCTTGAAGTTGCCATGCGCATTCAACAATACATTACGGCAATCCTGCGTCATGCCGTCCAGCAAAAGCTGATACGCCATAACCCAGCCTATGATATGGAAGGTGCAGTTCAGAAACCACAAACTGAACACCGCCCTGCACTTGAGCTGGAAGAAATACCCCAGCTACTGAACAAAATTGCCGAATACAAAGGCCGCAGGTTAACCATACTGGCAATACAGCTCAATCTGATGATTTTCATTCGTTCCAGTGAGTTGCGTTTCGCTCGCTGGTCAGAAATTGATTTCAAAAGTAAGTTATGGGTGATACCCGAACAGCGTGAAGCGATTGAAAACGTCAAACATTCAACTCGTGGGGCTAAAATGAAGCGTAAGCACTTCGTTCCCCTTTGTAAGCAGGCCATGAAGATACTCAAAGAGATCCGACAACTGACTTATGAAGAAGGCCATGATGATGGATTAATCTTTACAGGCTGTTATGACTCGTTTAAGCCAATGAGCGAAAACACAATCAACAAAGCCCTCCGTAATATGGGCTATGACACGAAGCAGGACATCTGTGGACACGGTTTCCGCACACTGGCCTGTAGTGCCTTAATTGAATCCGGTTTATGGTCAGAAGACGCTGTAGAGCTTCAGATGAGTCACAAGGAAAGCAATAGCGTCCGTGCGGCTTACACCCACAAAGCCAAACACCTTGACCAGCGCCGCCTGATGCTTCAGTGGTGGGCTGACTACCTTGATGCAAGCAGAAACGGTATGGTCAGACCGTTTGAATTTTCCACAGATGCTCGTTTGGGTTTAGAAAACCAAGCCTAACCGCTTGATAACAAATCACATAGTAGCATGTAACCCATTGTTTTAGATATATTTGAATAGCCATCACTGGTTGATGGCTATGACTTCATGCCGTAAAATGCTTACCAATTTCGGACACTGCTTTCCCGTGACCTCATGATGGATACTTTTTATGAAAAAAATAACTTCTGATATGCCAGAACTACAATCAATGAATATCACTGAAGATAACATTATCAAACTTAAATCATTGTTTCCTGAAGCTTTTAATGAAGGCAGTATTGATTTTGAGGTTTTAAAGCAGCTTTTGGGTGAAAATGTAGGCGACAGAGAAGAGCGCTATGGCCTGAACTGGCATGGTAAGCGTCAGGCACGTCAGCTTGCTCTTACCCCATCCCGTGGCACATTACGCCCATGTAAATATGAAAGCGTTGATTGGGATAACACCAAGAATCTCATGATCGAGGGTGATAATCTTGAGGTGTTAAAGCTCCTTCAAAAAAGCTACGCCGGAAAAGTAAAGCTTATTTACATCGATCCGCCTTATAACACCGGGAAAGATTTTGTTTATCCTGATAACTTCCAAGATAACATTAAAAATTATCTTGAGATCACAGGGCAAACAGAAGAGGGTTCTCGACGCAGCACGAATACCGAAACCAGTGGTCGCTATCACACCGATTGGTTAAATATGATGTATCCACGTTTGAAACTTGCTAAGAATCTTTTAAGAAAAGATGGCGTTATCGCAGTTAATGTCGATGATATCGAATCAGACAATGTTAAGAAGATGTGTAGTGAAATCTTTGGCGAGGAAAATTTCATTGCCAACATTGTATGGCAGTCGAAAGATACCCCGGGGAATGACTCTATATCTATAGCTCAAACCCACAATCACCTTTTTTTGTATCATAATGGTCAGTTGTCTCTTAATCTTTTAGATAGAAATGAAAAGCAATTATCTAATTACAAAAATCCAGACAATGACCCACGAGGTGTATGGTTAGCAACACCGTTAACAAGAAGCGAATTTCGTGAGAGAGATTATTATCCTTTGATTAACCCAATGGGTAAATCTATTTATCCACCAGATGGAACATGCTGGCGTCGCCCAAAAGATATATTAAGTGAGTTACAGGAAGAAGATAGAATATGGTGGGGGAAAAGTGGGGATTCCAACTTCCCTATGGAAAAAAAATTCCTTTCTGAAACTAAATCAGGTGTGGTAAACCAAACTTGGTGGCCTTATGACTTTGCAGGTAGCACTAGAAACGCCAATGCGGAAATCAAATCGCTATTTGATGGAGTCAAAGTATTTGATACACCTAAACCAACCAAGCTTATAGTAAGACTAATAAGCATGATCACAAATAAGGACTCGCTTGTGATGGACTTCTTCGCTGGTTCGGGAACTACAGGACATGCAGTTTACCTTAAGAATAAAGAAGACGGAGGGAATAGAAACTATATTCTAATTCAGCTCCCTGAAATGATTTCGCCAGATAATAAAGAACAAAAAACACTGGCTGAATTCTGTACTAATAACGGACTTAATTTAAAAATTTCAGAGCTAACAAAAGAACGCCTGCGTCGTGCAGGTAAAAAAGTTCGTGAAGACAATCCAGAATGGAATGGTGATGTCGGTTTTCGTGTGTTTAAACTCGATACATCTAACATTCGTCCGTGGGAAGCCTCTGCCGAAACACTTTCACAACAGCTTGATGCTTATGTAAGCCCAATCCTTGAAGGCCGTAGTGAAGATGACTTGCTGACTGAACTGATGCTTAAGCGTGGTATTGATCTGAGTGTAAACGTTGAAACCCGTCAGTTTGATGGATTAACCCTTTCTTGCGTTGACGGTGGCAAATTGTTTACCTGCTTTACCCGTCAAATCCCTGCCTCTTCTGTTGAGGAACTAGCCAAGGGGATCATTGACTGGCATAAGAGTTTAAAAGCTGGCAAAGATACGGTCTGCTATTTCCTTGATGATGCATTTGAAAATAACGTCGCTAAAACAAATCTTTGTGCCATTCTGGAACAACACGGCCTGACTAACCTGCACAGCCTGTAAGGGAATGAGATGAAACTACATTTTGAATCAGACCTTACATACCAGAAAAATGCGATAACATCGGTCTGCGATCTGTTTGAAGGTCAGGAAAAATGGGAAAGCGAAATGACTGTGCTCGCACCAGCTCAGGGTGCTCTCTCATTTGAAGGTTCTACGGGTTCAATGCCTGTTAACCCACAAATACCCGAAGATGATGTACTGCTTAAAAATCTGAACAATGTTCAGTTAAAAAACCAGCTTCCACCTTCACCTGTGCTCGACAGCCATGATTTTACTGTTGAGATGGAAACAGGGACAGGTAAAACGTATGTTTACCTTCGCACCATGCTTGAGTTGAACAAACGCTACGGCATGAGTAAATTTATTATTGTTGTTCCTTCCGTTGCCATCAAGGAAGGCGTTTATAAAACACTACAAATCACTGAAGAGCATTTTAAAAGCCTGTTTGCGGGTATTCCATACGAATACTATCTGTATGATTCGGCAAAACCTGCGGATGTTCGAAATTTTGCAACCAGTTCTGTTATGCAGATCATGGTAATGACGGTGGGTGCGATTAACAAAAAAGATGTTAACAAGCTCTATCAGTCCAGTGAAAAAACAACCGTGGACGATCTGGATAAGCCCATTGATTTAATCCGTGCTACACGTCCAATTATTATTGTAGACGAACCGCAAAGTGTTGATGGTGGTTTAAACGGTGCGGGTAAAACCGCACTTGATGCAATGCATCCCATGTTCACCTTACGCTATTCAGCAACACATATTCATAAACATCATATGGTCTATCGTCTCGATGCCATTGATGCTTACAACCAAAAACTGGTCAAACAGATCGAGGTTGCCGGGCTTGAAGTCCAAAATGCAAGTAATAGCCCCTATGTAAAACTGGTCAGTATTAACAATAAGAAGAATAGCATTAGCGCGACTCTTATTGTTGATATAGCCGATAAAAAAGGGGGCGTAAATCGTTCTGAAATTACCGTGCATGACGGTATGACACTTGATGACGAAACGGGGCGTGATATTTATCAGGGATACAGGATAAGTGAGATCCGCACGGGCAAAGAAGGCTATCTGACACTGGATACGCCTTCTAATACCTACTATATGAAAGAAGGTGATATCGTAGGTGATATTGACCCAATGCTTATCCAGCGGCATATGATTAGACGTACAATCCGTGAACATCTGGATAAAGAGCTTCGCCTTAATCCTCAGCAAATCAAGGTTCTTACCCTATTTTTCATTGATAAGGTTGATTTCTATCGCCAGACTAATGAAGAAGGACTGCTTGAACCGGGTGAATATGCCCGCATCTTTGAAGAAGAATATCTAAAGGCCATTAAAAGCCCCGCATATAAAACTTTGGTTCCTTCTCATCCAGAACATGCTAAAGACGTTCATGATGGTTATTTCTCCATTGATAAAAAAGGTGCATGGGCTGAAACAACCGAAAGCAATAATGCAGGCCGCGAAAATGCGGAACGCGGTTATAACCTCATCATGAAAAATAAAGAGAAGCTTTTGAGTTTCTCTAATCCGGTGAGATTTATTTTTTCACACTCTGCTTTGAAAGAAGGCTGGGATAACCCCAATGTATTCCAGATCTGTAGCCTTCGAGAGATGGGAAGTGAACGAGAACGTCGTCAAACATTAGGGCGTGGTCTTCGCCTGTGTGTTAACCAAGAGGGTGAACGTGTTCGTGATGACAGCATTAACATTCTGACTGTAATTGCCAGTGAAAATTATGAAGCCTATGCTGAACGACTACAGAGTGAAATTGAGAACGAAACAGGCATCCGTTTTGGTATCATCGAAAAAGATGCGTTTGCACATCTGATCGCCTCTGATTCCCCGCAAGGTGTAGGTATCGCAGGTTCACATGAGATTTGGTCTGAACTACAAACTGAAGGTTATCTTGAAAAATCGGGAAAAATCACCAAAGCCCTGAAAGAAGTATTATTCGAAAACACTTTTGTTGTTAGTGAGAAGTATGCCTCACTACAGGAACAAATTGAAACTATCCTGCGTAAATCAGCAGGGCGACTCAATATAAACAATGCTGATGAGCGTAAAACTATCAAATACCGGAAAGAAGTCTTAAACAGCCCGGAATTCGAAGCGTTATGGCAGCGCATTTGTCAAAAAACGCTGTACCGACTGGCATTTGATGAACAAGCTTTGATTAAATCCTGTACGAAATCACTTTCTGAAATGCAGCCTGTAGCAAAAGCAATGGTCAGTTTCAGCAAAGCAACGATCAAACAAAGTCAATCTGGCCTTGATGTTAAAGCTCTGTCTAATGGGACAACAAGCACTGTAATTGATGTTGCAGAGCAGCCATTGCCAGATATTCTTGGTGTTCTACAGGAAAAAACCGGACTGACAAGACGCAGTTTAAGCACCATCCTGAAAGAGAGTGGAAGACTCGCTGATTTTGCTAAAAATCCACAGCAGTTTATCAGTGAAGCTATAGGCCGAATCAACTACTGCAAACGCCTGTCAATTGTTGATGGTATTAAATATTATCCACTAAAAGGCGAGGTGTATGCGCAAAGTCTCTTTATGGATAAAGAGCTAACAGGATATGCCCGTAATCTTTTTGAAACCTCGTCTAAGTCAGTTTACGAATACGTTCCTAAAGATTCTGAAGTCGAAGGCCGTTTCGCTCAGGAACTCGAAGAACAGGATGAAGTTAAGCTTTATGTGAAGCTTCCCGGTTGGTTTAAAATACCGACTCCACTGGGAACCTACAATCCTGACTGGGCCTTAGTTATTGAAGACAATGGTGAAGAACATATTTACTTTGTTGTAGAAACAAAAAGTAAACACATTGGTCTTGGTAATGAAGAAGATGCGAAAATTACTTGTGGTAATGCTCACTTTATCTCACTCAAAGATCAGATGAGTAATCCTGCGAGATATATGCGTGCTACAAATATAAATGAAGTTTTAAGTGGCAAATAAAAGAGAAAAGGGCCAAAAGGCCCTTTCTTTTACCGTTAAGGGAACTACACATTGGGTAGGGTACATATCCCATATATGAAGCATATCAGACAATTCATGAAGTAAATATTCGAAAGTATATTTTACTGGATGTAATATTAAACATTGATATGTAATAAAAAACAGTAAATTACCCATTTACTATGGAAATCAAATTTCAGCATAGTAAGTTAAAAGTATCAAATAATAAAAATCAATAAACGCATGAAGATACATATGATTTTAATGATTTAGATTCAAATTATTTTTATAAAGTATAAAATTGAATGGTTACATTTTCTGTCTTGTTACATGCTTCGGCAATTACAGAACGATCAAATCCAATTTGCCTATTGCCAAACTTTATATGTGCTTGGTACACGGTAGTACCGCTAACATCAACAGCTTGAAATGAAGTATACACATTAGATATAATTTTCTGACAGTCAGCAGATGGAACATATGTTACGTCGATACTAAAACCACTGTAAACTCCTGAAGATATCGAAAATTGACCTTGTATGCTATATGTTCCTCCATAATCATTCCGTGGCAATCCATTATTTTTACTAGTATAAGTATTGGCGGGAAAAGCAATGTTTCTAAGATTACTGATTCCTTTATCATAATATGCATTACCTTGATAAAGTTCTTGGATCGACGATTTTGCTCCTAAAATAGTTTTGCTTATCTTATCGACACGATACATTGTTTGAACTTTCGGATATATAATAAATGCTGAAATTATCAATGCACTTACAATACCTAAAACCAGCAATAACTCTAACAGAGAGAATCCTTCTTTATTATGCTTATTCATTTCACACCTTTATTATATTTCTTATATAATAGCCATCATATTATTTAAACATGATAGCTATTTTCATATATACATTATATGGACGTGAATATCAATGTATTACTATTCCCACCGGTTTGACACTGCGTCGCGGTTTTAGCGACATCTAATACTTCACCTGCGGCTTTGACATTACCTGCAGTTCCTACACCTGCTGTATAGAAATTCCCTGCGGCTGCAGTGATAATCTTGGTACATTCTGCTGCTGGCACATTTGAATAGGTTATTGTAAATGAGGAGCCTGTTGCTGCGGAAGGCCCTGTATCGGCTGATTCTACGACAACATTTCCTTTGAATGCATTGATAGGTGTTGCAGAAGAACCTGAACCATTTAACATATTATCAGGAAATATTTTAGCCTGAACAGCAACAGTATTAGTTAATCCTGTAAAACTTGACGCTGATGTATAAAGCGCCTTAACACCCGCTTGGATTGTTGCTATGTTATTACTTTCAGCCTGTGCACGTTGAGAAGCTTGTACTTTTGGATAAACGATAAAAGCAGCTACTACTAATGCTGCGATGA
>NZ_ACCD01000019.1 GCF_000173775.1 Yersinia rohdei ATCC 43380 | reverse complement strand
ATTAAGCCAGTGAATCTGCTTTTCTAAAACGGCCCTGATAATCAAATATCTTTTCTCTGATTTGCCACCACTGCCCACGACGACGAGCGACGACAAAATCCGGATAACGTAATAATGCTTGCTGGGCGATGATATCTGCTGCGGTTTGCCATTTTAATGTCACACCCGGAGCCCGCTGGTGGGGGCGCAGGAAAATTTGCTCAAATGCCATGCGTTGTGCGGGGGTGGTTAACCGAAAACGTTCACTGGTATCCGTACCGTCCTCGTCGTAATAAGTGATTTTTAGCCACTCACCTTTGGCATCATGCCCGGTTTCAAAGCTCATCCCACCACAACGTAGCACCAGAGCATCTTTTAATTTCAATGCGGCTTTCAACATGTCATCAGGGTCAACCAACACTTCCTGGCACTGATGACAGCGGCGCGCCGCAATATCGTTTTCTGCCCCGCAGTGTGGGCAGGATTTAAAGCGGAAGCGGTAGTCACATTGCGCTCTTGCGCCTTCGTCATCTTCAAACCAGCCCTGACACCGCCGGCCATAATGTTCGATAATCTCGCCTGATTCGGTGCATTTTCCCCAGAATATATTGGCAAAACCGCAATCCGGGCAAAAAACCTGCACCGGCTGGCTGTCGCTGTGGGGTTTGCTGCTGCCAACCTCCGGTGTGAACAGGTCGTGGGGGTTACCGGCGTAATCCAGAATCAGACAATCTGTTTTACCCGGCGAGAGCCGCAGGCCCCGCCCGACAATTTGCTGATATAAACTGACGGATTCCGTCGGGCGCAGAATGGCAATCAAATCAACATGAGGGGCATCAAAACCGGTCGTCAGCACTGCAACATTCACCAAATAATGCAATTGCTGCTGCTTAAAGGCGGTAATTAATGCATCCCGCTCCGCAGGGGGGGTTGTGGCACTCACCAGGGCGGCCTGGCCCTTGGGCAGCAGCCCATAGACCTCTTTGGCATGCTCGACGGTGGCGGCGAAAATCATCACCCCCCGGCGCTGGCTGGCATATTCGATTATCTGGCTAACAATGTGCGGGGTAATTCTTTGCTGCTGTTTCAGTTCGCGGTCTAAATCGGCTTCAGGGAACATGCCGCTGCTGTTGCTGGTCAGGCGGCTGAAATCATACTGGACGACGGGCATATCCAGCCGTTCCGGTGGAACAAGAAAACCGTGTTTAATCATGTAACGCAGGGGTAATTCATAAATACAGTCGCGAAACAGGGATTTCCCATCACCACGGGTAATACCGTGATAGTGAAATTGATAAATCCAGCCTTTGCCCAGTCGGTAGGGGGTGGCGGTCAACCCCAACAGACGTAGCCGTGGGTTGGTGTGGCGTAAATGCTGAATAATTTGTTGGTATTGGCTGTCATCTTCATCACTGATTCGATGGCATTCATCAATAATCAGTAGTGAAAAGGCACTATCAAATAAAGAAAGGTTTCGTGCTACAGATTGAACACTGCCAAACACGACTTTCCCTTCGCTTTGGCGCTGTTGCAGCCCAGCGGCGAAGATATCAGCCTCTAAGCCATAGGCGCAATATTTGGCATGATTCTGTGCGACCAATTCTTTAACATGCGCCAGTACCAGCACGCGCCCACGGGCCAGCTTTGCCAATTCGGCAATCACCAAACTTTTACCGGCCCCGGTGGGTAAGACAATCAGTGCCGGTTCTGTGTGGCGACGAAAATGGGCCAAAGTCGCATCTACGGCTTCTTGCTGATAAGGGCGTAATGTAAAAGCCATTAATGCGCCAGCTCGATGATTTTCATTATTATTTTCAATGACTTCAATTTATTCATCATTTGCAACACTTTCCTACCGGGTATAAATGCCATTTGTCTTCAAGAGTTTCTATTATTATGCCAGTGGCGGGTGACCTGTGCGAGGGGCCGTGGTAGGCGGTTTCTCAATAACCGTTTTTGCGTAACTGTTTCTAGGATGATATGGCAACCGCCGCTATACTGCTTCATTAATTTCACACCGTATTATGAGCATTCTGCCGTCTTTGGCAGGGGTGATTGCGGGTATCGTGCCCATCGGTGGCACGACTATACAACAGGCAAAGTAGATTCAATGCGATTGGACAAGTTTTTATCTCAGCAATTAGGTGTCAGCCGGGCGTTGGTAGCGCGCGAGCTGCGGGCAAAACGTGTCACCATTGATGGTGAAGTGGTTAAAAGTGGTGCAATTAAGCTGACACCAGAGCAAGACGTGAGATTTGATGGCAACCCATTACAACAAATGGTTGGCTCGCGTTACTTTATGCTGAACAAACCGCAGGGTTATGTGTGTTCGACTGAAGACCCAGACCATCCAACGGTGCTGTATTTCCTAGACGAACCTGTCGCCTATAAACTTCATGCGGCTGGCCGGCTAGATATAGATACCACCGGATTAGTGCTGATGACTGATGATGGCCAATGGTCACACCGCATCACTTCTCCACGCCACCATTGTGAAAAAACCTATCTGGTGACGCTGGAACACCCGCTTGCGGATGATACCGCGCAGCAGTTTGCTGACGGCGTACAGTTGCATAACGAAAAATCCTTAACCAAACCTGCCCAGCTTGAGGTTATCGAACCGCAGTTGGTGCGTTTGACTCTTAGCGAGGGGCGCTATCATCAAGTTAAACGGATGTTTGCGGCTGTCGGAAACCGGGTGTTAGAGCTGCACCGTGAGCGAATTGGCGCTATCAAACTAGATGATGATTTAGCCCCTGGCGAATATCGTCGACTGACGGCGGAAGAGATTGCGAGCGTAGGCGCTCCCCATCTGTAATTGACTTGCTATTACAGCGTGAGCCGGTGGTTTCATGCTGTTCTGCCGTTGATATTCCCGCACCAGGCTTTGAAGGAGTTGTGGAACGTGCCAGCCAGTAATCAACATGAAGAAAAGAACCGAACATCCCACTTTAGCTTAATCTTTATCTTGGGTTTACTGTCAATGCTGATGCCTTTGGCGATTGATATGTACCTGCCCAGTATGCCGATTATTGCACAAGAGTTTGGGGTGGAAAGTGGTGCGGTGCAGATGACCTTAAGCGCTTATGTGCTGGGGTTTGCCATCGGGCAAATGTTCTATGGGCCGATGGCTGATAGCCTCGGGCGCAAACCGGTTATTTTCTGGGGGACATTGATTTTTGCACTGGCGGGGATGGCCTGTGCTATGGCGCAATCGATTGAGCAATTGATCAATATGCGCTTCTTGCATGGATTGTCGGCGGCGGCGGCGAGTGTGGTGATAAATGCATTGATGCGAGACATGTTCACCAAAGATGATTTCTCCCGCATGATGTCTTTTGTGGTCTTAGTGATGACTATCGCCCCTTTGTTAGCACCGATTATTGGGGGCGCGTTGCTGGTGTGGTTTAGCTGGCATGCCATCTTCTGGACTATGGCTGGCGCGGCTTTAGTGGCGGCAGTATTGGTTTCACTGTTTATCAAAGAAACCTTGCCCAAAGAGAAGCGACAGCGGTTTCATTTGCGTACTACTATAGGCAATTTCGCCACCTTATTCCGTCACAAGCAAGTGCTGAGTTACATGCTGGCTAGTGGTTTCTCTTTCGCCGGGATGTTTTCTTTCCTCAGTGCTGGCCCCTTTGTTTATATTGATTTAAATGGCGTTTCTCCGCAGAACTTTGGCTATTACTTTGCGCTGAATATTGTCTTTTTATTCTTGATGACATTGATTAACAGCCGCAATGTTCGCCGCTTCGGGGCATTGAAAATGTTCCGTTTTGGTCTGGCGGTTCAGTTAGTGATGGGGATCTGGTTGCTGGTGGTTTGTGCCGCCGGCCTTGGGTTCTGGGCACTGGTATTGGGTGTGGCTGCCTATGTTGGCTGTATCGCGATGGTCACTTCAAATGCCATGGCGGTCATCTTGGATGATTTTCCGCATATGGCGGGCACCGCTTCTTCTCTGGCTGGAACCTTGCGCTTTGGCATTGGCGCGATAGTCGGAACATTGTTAGCGATGGCGCCGTCACATAGTGCCTGGCCAATGGTCAGCTCAATGGCATTTTGTATTATTGCGGCTATGTTGTTGTATCTTTATGCCAGCTGTCCACATAAGAATGCCGTGAAATAATCATCATGGGCCAGGCAGATGGATAAACATGCAAGGAAGGCCAGATGCTGCCTTTCATGTTTATTCTCTGTTGCCTCGGCAACTTTATTGATTAACATTTTGTTGGTATTTCTCTCTTTTTCCTTTTATTCCATCAAATATCGCTCTTTTTAACACTCAAAAGAGCCGAATTCTTGCGCCCGATCAACATAATAAGCATGCATATCATTATTTATTGCATAGTTATTTCTGTCACCATATTGTTAACTTTTTGAGCGAGAATATAAAAAAGTCTAAGGCGTTATTAGGCGATTTTTATCTATTGTTTTTGCTTATTAACAGATGACTGATATCAATGAATATATATATTTATCAATTAATTAAATTGATTTTATTGGATTAGGATAACAGTGATTTGTTCTTTAAATGTAAAATCTTGAATGATATTAGGTAACATCTTTGCAAGAAAAATGGTTGAGATGACCGCCAGAAAGGTATAAATATAACGAAAAATGGGATCTAAATCCCAAACTGGCAGTTCCAGCCTTGGCATTGGGAGCTTACTCAAGGTTAAGAACAGCACAAAAATGACGTTGTGTATTTTTAGTTTCTAAATTGTTATCAATATTGTGTTTTGATGAGGTTTGAATCAAGCACAATGGCAACTTAGCGGCTATAACTTTAGTGAGCGTGAGTCATTGTGGTGCTTTTGTTGCCTTTTGCATTTTTATTTTGACTAGGAAAAATACGTGAATAATATCCAACTTTCGGTAGTACATCGTCTGCCGCAAAGTTACCGTTGGTTATCTGGTTTTATCGGCGTCAAAGTTGAACCAATACCCTTGGCGGCGATAGACGAAACTAATAATGACCTAATGGGGCTTAAATTACTCAGTCACGATGGCAAACATGCGCACATTATCATGCAGCGGCTCCATCTCTCGCTACAAGAGATTCAGGTGGATTCTGCGATTATTGAATGGGAAGGCGAACCTTGCTTGTTTGTCCACCATCAGGACGAAAGTGCCGCTATGTGCCGGCTGAAAGATGTGGGTGTTGCCATTGCTGAAACCATGACGGCACTTTATCCCTTCTGACCGCCAGGCAGAGAGTCTGCCGGCGCGTCAGTCTTGTGAGTCAGCCACGCTATGCTGGCGCTTTTTTATGTCTCGTTCCTGCGCTTCATCGAGTTAATCTGCAAATTGCAATAATTGCTGGGTATATTGCTGTTTTGGCGCGGCGAATATGGCCTGACAGTCCCCTTGCTCGACGACTTCACCTTGCCTTAACACAATCACTTGATGGCAGAGTGACCGCACGACTTGTAAGTCATGGCTGATAAACAGGTAACTGAGTTGGTAACGTTGTTGCAGGGATTTCAGTAAGGCCAGAATTTGCGCCTGTACCGATTTATCTAATGATGAGGTTGGCTCATCGAGGATAACTAACTGAGGTTGCAGAATTAATGCCCGTGCAATGGCAATGCGTTGGCGTTGTCCACCCGAGAATTCGGTTGGGTAGCGATGCCGGCTCACTGGATCCAAGCCCACTTCCTCCATCGCTTTAATCACCCGTAATTCGCGGTGCGCGGCGCTGAGTTTCTGATGCACCTCCAGCCCTTCGGCAATAATTTGCTGGACATTCAAACGCGGGTTCAGAGCTGAGTAGGGGTCTTGGAACACCACTTGGATACGGCTGCGGTAAGGTAACATCTGCTTTGGCGAAAAGCGGTGTAGCGGTTGGCCGTCAAACCAAATCTCCCCTTGGGAGGGCAGTAAGCGCAGCAATGCCAGCCCGGTTGTACTTTTCCCTGAGCCGGACTCACCTACTAATCCTAAACTTTCCCCAGGTTTTAAATCAAAACTGAGATCTTTCAGCGCATAGTGATGAGAGACGGTGCGGCGCAATAAACCCCGTTTGATAGGAAAAGCCACTTGCAGCCCTTTAACGGTGAGTAAAGGTTGCAGACCTGGAGTCAGAGGCAGTGGGTCACCTTGCGGCTCGGCATCTAATAACTGGCGGGTATAAGGGTGCTGAGGGGCGCTGAACAGTGCCTGACGGGTACTTTGCTCAAGGATACGGCCCTCGCGCATCACCGCCACGTTATCAGCTAACCGGCGCACTATATTCAGGTTATGAGTGATAAACAGCAAACTCATACCCATTTCTTGCTTTAACTCTTTCAGCAAATCCAAAATCTGGGCCTGCACCGAGACATCCAGGGCAGTGGTCGGCTCATCAGCTATCAACAGCTTGGGTTGGGTCAATACCGCCATCGCAATCATAACTCGCTGGCGTTCTCCCCCGGAAAGTTGATGTGGGAAGTCTGCCAGTCGGCCCTTGGCATTGCGGATCCCCACTCGGTCAAGGCACTGAATGATTTCAGCTCGAGCCGCTTCCTGGCGCATTCCTCGGTGCAGTGACAGCACTTCAGCTAGCTGCTTTTCAATGGTATGCAAGGGGTTTAATGACACCATTGGCTCTTGGAATATCATTGAAATTTTATCGCCACGGATCCCGCGCAAAGTCGGCTCATCAGCATGTAGCAGAGATTGACCCGCAAACAGAATATCGCCGCTGGGGTAAACCACCGGTGGCGAGGGCAATAAACGCAATATCGACAAGGCGGTAACACTTTTGCCGGAGCCGGACTCACCGACCAAGGCCAGTGTTTCACCGGCGTCTACTTGCAGTGACAGCTGGTTTACCACCTGGCGCTCAACACCGGCTTGGCGAAAAGCAATACTGAGATTTTGAATATCCAGCAGTGGAGACGTCGCCATATCAGTACACCTTATTGGGGTCAAAGGCGTCACGAACTGCTTCGCCGATAAAAATCAACAGCGATAGCAGCACCGCCAAAACCAGGAATGCAGTTATTCCCAGCCACGGAGCTTGCAGGTTATTTTTACCCTCCAATAACAGCCCGCCTAATGAGGGGGAGCCCATCGGCAAACCAAACCCGAGGAAATCCAGTGAGGTAAGGGTGGTAATGGAGCCGCACAGAATAAAGGGCAAGAAGGTTAGGGTGGCCACCATCGCATTGGGCAGCATGTGCCGCGACATAATCACCCGGTCACGAACACCCATCGCCCGCGCCGCCCGGATATAGTCATAATTTCGGGTGCGCAGAAACTCTGCCCGCACCACGCCGACCAGCCCCATCCAACCAAATATCACTGTAATGGCCAATAGCCACCAGAAATTGGGCTGCACGATACTGGAGAGTAAAATCACTAAAAATAAGGTCGGCATCCCTGACCAAACTTCAATAAAGCGTTGCCCTAACAAGTCAACGCGACCGCCGTAATAGCCTTGAATGGCACCGGCGCAAATACCAATCACGCTGGAGAACAAGGTCAAGGTCAGGCCAAATAACAGCGAAATACGAAACCCATAAATGACCTTAGCTAACACATCGCCGCCGGTGCTGTCCGTGCCCAGCCAATTGGTTCGGCTAGGGGGCGAAGGGAAGGGCACGTCGGTTGCAAAATTGATGGTGTTATTACTAAAACGAATCGGAGCCCAGATGGCCCAGCCATGTTCTTTAATGCGGTTAATCACGTAGGGGTCTTGATAATCAGCGGCCGTGGTTAAAATGCCGCCAAAAGTCGACTCGCTGTAATTGGTCATAAAAGGCATGTAAATTTTGCCCTGATAGCTCACCAGCAGCGGTTTATCATTGGCAATGAACTCGGCAAACAAGCTGATAATAAACAGGGTTAGGAAAATCCACAGCGACCAGTAACCACGGCGATTTCGGCGAAATTGATTCCAGCGGATTTGATTAATAGCACTTAGCCGTATCATTAGTGGCGGCCCTCAAAATCAATGCGTGGATCCACCAGGGTATAGGTGATGTCGCTGAGAATATTGAGCAGTAAACCAATCAAGGTGAAAATATAAAGAGTGCCAAACATCACCGGATAATCGCGCTGTAAGGTGGCGTCGTAGCCCAGTAATCCTAAGCCATTGAGTGAAAACATCACTTCGATTAACAGTGAGCCGGTGAAAAACATACTGACAAACGTCGCCGGAAAACCGGCAATCACCAGCAACATGGCATTTCGAAATACATGGCGATACAGAATTTTCTCTTCGGGTAGACCTTTCGCGCGGGCGGTGACCACATATTGTTTGCGGATTTCGTCGAGGAAGGAATTTTTGGTCAGCATCGTCAATGTAGCAAAGCCGCCAATCACTGTGGCCAATACGGGCAAGGTGATATGCCATAAATAATCGGTTATTTTGTGATACCACGACAGGGTATCCCAGTTACTGGACACCAAGCCACGCAGCGGGAATAAGTCGAAATAACTGCCGCCGGAAAACAGCACCACCAATAACATCGCGAACAAAAACGAAGGAATAGCATAGCCGATAATAATTAAGGTGCTGCTCCAAGTATCAAAAGCTGAGCCATTGCGCACGGCCTTTTTAATGCCCAGCGGGATGGAGACAATATAAATTATCAGAGTGCTCCATAGCCCAAGTGAGATAGATACTGGCAGGCTATGCTTAATCAAGGACATAACCGACTCGCCACGAAACAGACTGTCGCCGAAATCAAAGCGGACATAGCTCCATAACATGTCGAAATAGCGCTGATACAGCGGTTTGTCGAAACCAAAACGCTGTTTGATTTCGGCAATAACTTCCGGGTCTAACCCGCGCGAACCCCGGTAGTTACTCTCTCCTACTTGTGCTGCATTCAGGCCAACTTTTGCCCCTCCCAATGCGGCGTCACCGCTACCGGCGCTATATCCGCCGGATTGGCCCAGTTCAATGTTGGCGATAGCCTGATCAACTGGCCCACCAGGGGCAATTTGCACGATAAAAAAGTTGATAGTAATAATCGCCCACAAGGTGGGAATAATCAGCAATAGCCGTCGTAATAGATATGCGCCCACAACAGCCCCTTAGTAACGATCTGCTGGCAGGCGAGCTGCCTTGTTGACATCAAACCACCAGCTATCAAATCCTAGCGAGTAAGTGGGCCTATCTGCGGGCTGCGAAAATTTATCCCAATAAGCAAAGCGAGAATGGTTGGAATACCACATCGGGATCATCAGCGAGTTCCAGGTCAATACGCGGTCAAGCGCTCGACCAATAGACAGCAAAGCATCGGGTTGTTCCTGATGTTTGACAATTTGCTCAATTAGGTTATCTATTGCCGGGTCTTTAATACCAGAAGAGTTATAACTGGAATCAATATACTCCGAGCTCCACAAAATTTGCAGATTCGGGCTAGGGTAAGGGAAGGCACTGTAAACCGTCGGGATCATATCGTAATCCCGGCTACGCAGGCGGTTAACAAATTGGGAACTATCAACCTCGCGAATATTCATAGTGATGCCCAACCGCTCTAAATTGTGCTTAAACGGTTGAACATATTGGAAATTACTGCCACTGAGTAACAGTAATTCAAACTCAAAAGGTTTGCCTGTTTTGCTGTTAACCAATTTCTGGTCTTTGATTTCCCAGCCAGCTTCATTGAGTAACTCACGGGCTTTTAACAGATTATCCCGCGAGTCACCGCTGCCGTCAGTGTGTGGCGGTTGATAGAGCTGAGTAAAGACTTCTGGTGGGATAGTCCCTTTAAGCGGCGCTAACCAGGCCAGTTCAGCACTGTCCGGATAACCGGTTGCTGCATATTCGGTATTCTGGAAGAAGCTATTAGTGCGCTGATAGCTGTTGAAATAAAAGGCTTTATTCATCCAGTCAAAATCAAATGCCAATGTCAGCGCTTGGCGAACCCGGCGGTCGCTAAAAATAGGGCGCTGGACATTAAATGCCAGCCAACGGGTATTTTGCGCAGAATTATCAATGATATCCTGTTTGACGATATAGTTTTTATCGAAGTTGCCACCCACATATTGCGTTGCCCAACTTTTCGGGGAAGTTTCCTCACGGAAATCAAACGCGCCAGCTTTAAATGCTTCCAGTGCAACTTTATCGTCTAAATAATAATCATAACGGATGGTGTCAAAATTATACTGGCCGCGATTGACGGGCAGGTTCGCTGCCCAATAGTCTTTAACTCGCTCATAAGTAACAAACTGGCCCATTTTATATTTACCAATACGATAAGGGCCGCTACTTACAGGCGGTTTATTCAGTGGATCACTGAGTTTGTGATCTTTCCAAAAATGCTCTGGCATCACCGGCAGGCCAAATAAACCCAGCATTTTATCTTTATTAGGTTCTGGGAATTCAAAACGTACTGTCAGGCGAGAAATGGCTTTTACTTTCACACCTTTATAGACAATGCGAAATTGCGGCACCCCTTCGGTCATGAATTTATTGAAGGTGAATGCCACGTCTTGTGCGGTAATTGGCGCGCCATCGTGGAAACGGGCATGAGGATTGATATCCACTTCAATCCAATGAAAATCGGGCGCATAACGCGCGGATTCGGCAATTAAGGGGTAATGGCTACCAATTTCATCGTCCGAGGTGGTAAATAACGAGTCATAGAGCCGCTCAGTGCGTATTGCCGGGTTACCACGTAATGCATAGCGGTTAAAATTATCAAAGGTACCAATTGCAGATAGCGTTATATCACCGCCTTTAGGCGCGGCGGGATTAACATAATCAAAATGGCTAAAATCTGATGAATATTTAGGTTCGCCCAGTATGGCAAAAGAGCTGCCTTCTTTAATAGTTTCAGCCTGTAGGCCAAAGCTTAAGGCTGCAAGTACCAAGGTTACAAGTAGGCGTAACAACATATTGACGGCGATCTCCTGCTGTTATTTTGATAGCGATTTTCTTATACGAAATTACCAGTTTGCAGGGGTAAAGCAAACATTAAGCCGATGAGTTTTTGTTACGAATTACTTTTGTTACAAAACTTGATTAAATCCTCAACAGACAAAGGTTTGCAAAGCAAATAACCTTGCAAGAAGTTAACACCATGTTGTTCTAAATACTGGACTTGTTGTTCCGTTTCAACGCCTTCGGCGATAGTTTCAATATTGAGATTCTGCGCAAGCATTAATACGGCATCCAATACCGGCGCGGCGACAGTATTAATGCCGATGGTGCTGACAAAACCGCGATCGATTTTAATATAATCCAGTGTGAAACGTTCTAAATAGATAAGTGCGCTATGCCCAGTGCCAAAGTCATCCACTGCGATTTCAACCCCTTGGGCGCGCAGCCAATCAAATTGCTCAATAGCCAACTCTTCTTCAACCATACCTCGCTCGGTAATTTCGAATACGGGAGCAAAAATATAGGTGTTGAGTTGCTGCAACATGTGTAACACATCTTTACGGAAGTCATTATCAGCAAGATGGACTGGCGAAATATTAAAGGCCAATTTTGTTCCTGTCGGGAAGCTGCTTTCCATTAATTTGCTGTCGCGGATGATTAACTCAAATAAATGTCGGGTGAGTGGTTGAATCAAATGCTGAGTTTCAGCATAGGGAATAAAAACATCAGGTGAAATTCGTCCTTCGATAGGATGATTCCAGCGGATAAGTGCTTCCAGCCCTGAGATGGTACGATCTTGTGCACTAAATGCCGGTTGATACTCAACGGAGAATTCACCGCGCCTAATACCGCGTAAGATTTCAGCTTCAGCACTCTTGCTGGCGATTAAAATATAATATGCCAAAATGCCGACTAAACCTGAAAGTAACAACCCGCCTAAGATAGTTAGGCGAATATCATCCGCAGTTAGGTTGGCGTGATAAATCAGTATTTTTATTGGGTAACTGGGGAGTTGAACTTCATGCGAAGCTTTGGTTGGTAATTGGCTTACCGGTATAACGTTAGAATTAAAAGTCGTTATTGCTAAATCATCAATAACGATGGCTAAGTCATTTGGTTGACTCTCAGAATGACTCATTAACAAATAAGGATGTAAGGTTAATTCTAGTGTTGCCAATACCCCGGAATTATCCCAGCCAGCTTCACGCAGCCATACGCCAATTGCCGGTTTACTTGGCATCATAGGAGTACCTTGCTGAATTTTGAAGTCTAAAGGCTGGGATACATTCAGTTTGGGATATAACTCACTCACAGGAAGATGCATTTCCCCGGTGGCCGAAGAACAATAAGCAATACCATCACGAACCAGCACGAAAGCCCTAACCCCATTGGTAAATGCAGCACGATAGTGCAGCGCTGAACTGGCCTGTTCACAGGTTTTTGAACTCAAAGGGATAAGCTGAGACATGGTTGTCGTCAGTTCATTAAGATACTGAGACGAATATGCGACTATATGCTCGCTTTGTGTTGTTAATTTACGCTCACTACTGCGATAAAGTAATGACAATGTAATAATGACAAAACAAATAAAGAAACCAAGTGCGAGGGTGACACTTTTTTTAATCAAATTACGGCGGGATAAAATATTGCGGGAGAACGCACTGTTTGAATCCATGTTACGTTGCTCCTCAGCATGATTAAAGTGTTATGAGTATAAGTAAGTTAGCAGCACAGCGCTACCGGTTTGCTAGAGAGCATTAATAAGCTTATCAATTTGAGTTTTATCAAAAATAAGTAAAGTGCTTTTTAGATGCATCAATTGGGTTGAGGAGGGATACTTAATTTGTACTGATGCATTTTAGGAATATAAATCAGTAAAAAAATTTCAGCTTATTACTACAATCCACTTAATTAACGAGAGGGAGTTTGTTGTCTAATATGCCTTAGTGCCAGTAAACACTGACTCAACTGGCGCAGATCTTACACAGAAAATTCTCAAGTTTCGCTATTCTAAAAAAAAAAAGACATTTCCTACAAAGCGGATGGGATAAGGAGTAGATCTGTGAGGGGGCTGGCAATAAAAAACGCCGCCAGAGGCAGCGTTTCATCGTTTCGTTTGGCATCTCAGACAACAGGAATAAAAATTTGCTAGCTGCGCGAACCGCTACTTAGTACTCGGCGCCCATCACGATAACGCTTATTCCAATAATCTTCATTTAGGCTTGATATTGTCACACCGACGCTAGTCGACGCATGAACAAATTTATCGTTACCTAAGTAGATACCAACATGACGGCCAGTCGAACCTGCTCGGAACAATACTAAGTCACCGGGGCGCAATTTAGTCCGCTGGATTGTTTTGCCCACACCTTGCTGTTCAGATGTCGAACGCGGCAAATCCATACCAAATTGTTCACGGAAAGTGGTTTGTACAAATGCGGAACAATCAATACCGCGTTTGGTGCTACCGCCTAAACGATAACGAACCCCTTTCCACCCTGCATATTGTTCTAAAATTTTCGACTTGATGTCAACGTTGCGCACCATTGCTTCGAATTCATCCTGAGAGGCTTGCAGTAAAAGCCCATCTTTGTCATTAACTGCACGCATCTCAGCTTGTGTTTTATGTAAGTCCGAAGTCTGTGGTGAACTACACGCGGATAACATAACCGCTACTGCAACCGCAGGAATTACCCGCAGAATATATCTCATAATAGGTTGAGACTTGACCATTATTGTTGTTTTCCCTTGCTGTCCTTACGACGGATGTCGCTACCAAAAATGCCAAACGAATCGAGATTATTGATTGTGGTCTGATGAGACAATCACTTAACCCAATAAATGTGCGGAAACGCACAATATTAATTGGGTCTCAGATTGAAATACTGATATCTGAGCACAAACGCTTTTGAGACTACCGTAATGATTTATAAAAGGCGAGATTTTTTATAACCATTATTTTACTAAATGTTAATACAGTATGAGGTTTGATATAAAAAACAGCACAAATAGGGTTGTGAATATTTTGTAATGGTAGATAAGGAAAGAGGTTAATGTTATTTGGGGCAAAAAATAGACAATTTTGCCCTAATATCAGCGCCCTTAGTGGGTTATTTACTTCTTTCACCCGGTAGCGCTCGGCTAATGATAGCAATGACTTTATCACTTAGTGGTGTTAGCAATACCCAACTTAGCCCAACCAGAACCACTGATAGCGAGCCAATAGCAATATCCGTAAACCAATGTGCGCCTATCATGACTCGTGGCATTGAAAATACCACTACAATTAATAAGGCAATAACAAAAGCCCTGCGAGGGAAATAGCGCAATATAAAGCCGGCAAATATCATCAACACCATGCCGTGGTCACCAGGAAAGCTATCGCCAGAGGCATCTTTGGTTGGTATGCCGGTTAACTCACTGACACGATTAATATTATCAAAAACCAGTGTTGGGCTGGGATGCGAAACCGGCAGCATATGTCCTAGCTGGTTGAGAATAACGGCAGTTAACACCATGACAAATCCGGTGACTATCAGCCGGCGACGACCTGAGCGGGGTTCTTTTATATAGAAGTACAAATAAAGCAGTCCCATACAGAGCAGGGAAATAGCATCAAAAGCTCGGTTGTTAGTAATAGCCACTAAATGCAAAAACGAAGGACTAGACAGCAGATGCTGGTTAAAATAGTGGAAAATAGCCGAATCTATTTTCAACCAAAAACCGTGATTCGTTGGGATATACCAGGAAAAAAACAGAGCAATTCCTAGCAAGTTTAGCAGTAATATTGTTGGTAAATTACGACGGGTCATGCGGTGGCCTATACTATAAATCGTGCAACAAAACATCGTGCAGCAAATAAAAGGAAGTGATAAATAAAAAACGGGGCATGTTATACCCCTTTATGTAACCGAATACTTAATAATTCATGCTGTAGCGCATTCCAATCAGCTTCTGTGGCACTAATGAGTTCAATCCGGCTATCCAGCGGGGGGATCTGACGAGTTTCTATTTGCAGGTCATGCCCTTGTCGGTTTATCACTAAGGTTCCCTCGGGAATTCGCATGACGCCCTTTACCCGCTCGACTGGATTTAGTCGCACCCATTCTAAAAGTGGAACCGTATCAAATACGGTATCGGCATTAAATACCCAACCACAGCTAAGATAACCTTGCCCCTTATTTAATGCTCGCCGCCAAGGTTCAGACCCTTTTAAACTTAATGCCGCCAGTCCTTTTTTCGGGGCGGTGTTATGGTGATGTGCCCCATCAGGCAATTCATTATTATTACTGTGTGGGGCATCGAGCAGGGCAATATCAATTTTTCCTTGCTCTGCATAATAGAGCGGGCGGGGCAGTGGTTGTTGCTCATGCCATTGTTGTAATGCGATGTAATCTGCTGCGCTGTAGGTATCTTGTTTATTTGCCACCAGGATATCAGCGGCGGCGAGTTGGTCGCGGAAATTTTCATTTTCGGTATAGCGAGATTCACTTAACTGACGAGCATCCAATAAAGTCAATGTTGCCCGTAGGTCAATCCAGGGCTGATAACTCTCTGAGGTTAATAAGGAGAGAATCTGTTTTGGATGACCCAGACCCGTTGGCTCAATGAGTAAACGGTCGGGTTTGGCCTGTTGTAACAACATATTCAAGCCGACTTGCATCGGTAAGCCATTGACGCAACACATGCATCCACCTGGAATTTCTTTTAATACCGCACCGCTGTCTGCTAATAGCGCCCCATCAATGCCAATCTCACCAAATTCATTGACCAGGACGGCCCATTTTTCATGTTCCGGTTTTTGCGCCAGTAAATGACGAATAGTGGTGGTTTTTCCACAGCCTAAAAAGCCAGTAATCAGGTTGGTTTTTGTCATATTAGCCTCCGAGATTAAATTTATTTTTAATACCCTATTAAGTTTAGTGACATTTTACCCGTTGTTATCCGCAGAGGATATAACTCTGAGTAAGCTTATTATTAAACGAAAAAGGCCAAAATTTAGAGTATTTCCTAGGTCAGGTAAGAACCGCGCCTAATGGGTCTCTTTGGATAAGAAATATACTTTATCTTCATCAGGCTTTTTAGTGAGTTATGGCTGGAGTAGAGCAATAAAAAATGCTCTTTCATACCCATTGTTCTGTCTGGAATCTTCTATTATTTAAAATGACAGATATGAGAGCCGAGGTAGTTATGAGCAATTATCGTGTATTACTTTTAATAACATTAATGTTCTCATGGGTAATATCTTTTGCTGCCAGTAGTGCGCAATCTAAATTACCTGCTTCTGGAACTATTACCTTTTATGGCGCTATTGTTGAAAGTCCATGTGATACCAAATTAGTTGGTCAAGCTATAACAATGAGCTGTTATCGTAATGGTGAAACTCTCACTCAGCGACAAACACTCTCACGTACTATGCCTCTCACTTCCCAATTGCCGGGTAACTTAGCGTCTTCTCGTTTGGAATGGCTGAACCCGCAGCGTAGTTTGGGTGTATTGACTGTCACTTACCTCTAGTATTTCAGGCCACATTGTTTATGTCTGTAAAACATTGCTATCTAAATACGGTTTATCGCAGTGATAAGCCGTGTTTATTAATTTAATGTTTTTAGCTTCAATGATGTTATCTGACCGCAATGAAATTACTTAACCACATGATATACTCGCAGCCATTCAGAGACCCTTTGGTCAGGCCAATTTGGTATTATGAACACCAATGCCTGATGTAGGAAATAAGGTTATGCGGCTATATCAGGAAGTGGGCAGTCAGTTGCGTGAAGCGATTGTCAGTGGACAATACAATGTAGGCGATCGTTTACCGCCCGAGCGCGACATTGCCGAAAATTTCAGCGTTAGCCGCAGTGTGGTTCGCGAAGCATTGATTATGCTGGAATTGGAAAAGTTAGTAGAAGTGCGTAAAGGCTCCGGTGTTTACGTGGTCAATGTGCCTGATATGTCTGCAAGTGGTGAGTCCGCGGGTTCAACTGACAGCGGTTATGGCCCTTTTGAGTTATTACAAGCCCGCCAATTATTAGAAAGCGAAGTTGCTGCTTTTGCCGCGATACAGGCGACTAAAGCCGATATTATCAAAATGCGTCAGGCTATCGAGCAAGAAAAAACGGCGTTAGAAGCGGGCGCTGTCGATGAAAGTGCTGATGAACTCTTCCATTGTTTGCTCGCTCAATCGACACAAAATAGCGTTTTGGCCAATATGGTTGCCGAGGCTTGGCAAGCACGGAAAACCAGCGCGATGTGGCAGGGGGCTCACGGCCATACGGTTGATTTTAGCTATCGCTGGCAATGGTTGGAAGACCATCAAAAAATCCTGCAGGCCGTATTGCGCCGCGACAGTAAAGCAGCCAAGCAAGCTATGTGGCAGCATTTGGAAAATGTAAAACTGAAATTGCTGGAGTTGTCTGATGCTGATCATCCAGACTTCGATGGGTATTTATTTGAGTCTTCGCCGTATCAGCAGGAAGATTAGCGGGGTATTGAATAATAAAATATTGGCTGAATACAGCAGGTATCCAGCCAATATTTAGTGATGCAATTAAGCGTGTTCAGCTAAACGTTTCACGGTTTCTTTCGCACCCAATTGTTGCAAGCTGAGATAGGCCTCAGTGACGGCCTGAACGAATGCAGCTTGTTGTGGCAGGGTCTCACCAAACAGGGCTTTCAACGACAGTAAACTTTGCACTCTGGCAACACCGTCTTCACTGTCGGCCACACATTGTTTAAAGTTCTCTGCCATTGGGTCACGGATATCAATTGCTTGGCCGTTATCATCCACGCCACCCACATAACGCATCCAACCCGCAATCCCTAATGCCAAGCAAGGATAGGTTCCGCCATGCTGTAAATGCCAGCGCACTGAATCTAACATTCGCTGTGGTAATTTCTGGCTACCATCCATAGCAATCTGCCATGTCCGATGTTTTAACGATGGATTACTGTAGCGCTCAATCAGTTGATCGGCATACGCGTTGAGGTCAACGCCGGTGACACGCAGAGTTGGTGCTTGTTCCGCTATCATTAAACGGCGGGCGGTAACACGATAATTCTCATCTGCCATACAGTCATTAATATGTTGATAACCCGCCAGATAACCCAGATAAGAAAGGTAGGAATGGCTGCCATTCAACATGCGCAGTTTCATTTCTTCAAATGGCAATACGTCATCTACCAACTGCACCCCGGCCACTTGCCAGTCAGGACGGCCAGCAACAAATTTATCTTCCACTACCCACTGAATAAATGGTTCACAGGCAATACCGCAGGGGTCGGCAACACCAAGGGTATCGGCGATTTCTTGCAAAGTTTCTGCGGTAGCCGCAGGTACAATGCGATCCACCATGGTGTTAGGGAAGGTGACATTCTGGCTTATCCAGCTGGCCAGCTCAGGATCTCGGGCGGTTGCCAGACCTAACACCGCATTTTTTACCACATGACCATTTTCTGGAATGTTATCACAGGAAAGCACAGTAAAAGGTGGCAGGCCGCGTAAGCGACGTAACCGAAGCGCTTCTACCAGCACCCCTGGCGCGGAAGTTGGGGCATCAGGAATTGCCAGGTCAGCACGTACAAACTCATTTTGCAGGTCCAGCTGGCCAGTACCAGGTTCGATGCAATACCCTTTTTCAGTGATAGTCAGCGAGACGATAGCCACTTGTGGTTCTGCCAATTTCTCAAGGACTTGCATGATGCCATCGAGCCGGGCATGGACTGATTCACAGACTGAGCCGACAACAATGGCTTGATTATTTTGTGCCCCTTTTTCCAATACGGAGAAAAGATGGTCTTGCTGACGTAAACTTTGAATCAGTGCGTCGCCGCCCAACAAGCTGACTTCGCAAATCCCCCAGTCTCCCCCTTGTTTATTTAATACCCGGTCAGTGAGCAGTGCTTGATGCGCGCGATGAAATGCACCAAAACCAATGTGAACAATTCGGCTTTTTAGCGCGGTTCTATCATAAGTAGGCAGCTGCACGGTTGCGGGAAGTGGGCTGTTGGCAATGGTGTTCATAAGAGGCTCCAAAATCATTCACCCCACGATTATTGCAAGGGGGTTGACATAAAAGGTGGCAAATAAAAAGTTGTTAGACCAGTTTTGATAGGCTTTTTATAAGGAAAACCACCGTATGCTGACCATTTTCTTTTTCTCGTTGCCATGAATATCGGCTTGCAGTGTAAAGCCATATGACAGAAAATAAAATTGGTAAGTCCAATATTGATTGTTTTCGTGAAGTGGATCAACCAATGAGCTTTTGCTTTTTGACACTTAGTGCCGAAAGAGTGAGGATAAAGCTGAGTGATACCTCTTGGAAATCGGTATAACAACATTTTTAGCACACCTGAAAAATTTACGCAGAAGGTAAAAATAAATGGAACAAACATGGCGTTGGTATGGCCCGAATGATCCGGTGTCGTTAGATGATATCCGTCAGGCTGGCGCAACTGGAGTAGTAACTGCGTTACATCATATCCCGAATGGTGAAGTTTGGCCTGTGAGTGAAATCAAACAACGTCAGGCTGAATTGGCGGCGAAAGGTTTGGTATGGTCGGTAGTGGAAAGTGTGCCTATCCATGAAGAAATCAAAACACACAGCGGCAACTATCAACAACACATCGACAATTATAAGCAAACGCTACGTAATCTGGCGGCCTGTGGTATTGATACCGTGTGCTACAACTTTATGCCAGTACTGGATTGGACGCGTACTGACCTGGAATATCAATTACCTGATGGTTCCAAAGCATTGCGTTTTGACCAGATAGCCTTTGCTACCTTCGAGTTGCATATTCTAAAACGCCCTGGTGCTGAGAATGATTACACTGCTGAAGAGCAGGCGCAGGCGAAAGAATATTTCGCGGCAATGTCTGATGCCGATATCGCCAAGCTGACAGGCAATATTATTGCCGGTTTGCCAGGAGCTGAAGAGGGTTATACGCTGGATCAATTCCGCGCACGTTTGGCTGAATATGATGGTATCGATAAAGCGCAACTGCGTGAAAATATGGGCTATTTTTTGCGTGAGATCATACCTGTTGCTGAACAGGTCGGCTTGCGTATGGCGGTGCATCCTGATGATCCACCGCGTCCGATTCTTGGCCTGCCGCGTATCGTTTCAACAATTGAAGATATGCAGTGGCTGAAAGAAACCGTTGATAGTATTCATAACGGTTTTACCATGTGCACCGGTTCTTATGGCGTACGGGCTGATAATGATTTGGTAGAGATGATCGAGACTTTTGGTGATCGTATCCACTTTACTCACCTGCGCTCAACCTGCCGTGAAGGGAATCCAAAAACCTTCCATGAAGGCGGTCATTTGCAAGGTGATGTCGACATGTACTCTGTCGTTAAGGCCATTTTAACGGAAGAACAACGTCGTCAAGCTGCTGGTGATATGCGTCCGATCCCTATGCGCCCAGATCATGGCCATCAGATGTTGGATGATTTGCATAAGAAAACCAATCCGGGCTATTCCGCCATTGGTCGCCTGAAAGGGTTGGCAGAAGTCCGTGGTGTGGAGTTGGCGCTGAAGCGGGCGTTCTTCCCCGAGCTGAAGTAATAAGAGCTAAAGTAATATAAGAATAGTTAAGGGCCGGGAAACTGGCCCTTAATCTAGAGAGCTAAAAGTTAGTCAGCACGGCCCATATAGCGGCGTTCTGCAATATGAATCCGAATTTTCTCACCAGGGCTGATGTATTCTGGCACCTGAATTGACAGACCGGTACTCATCACTGCGGGTTTGTTACGGGCACTGGCAGATGCGCCTTTAATGCTCGGAGCAGTTTCAACAATTTCCATATCAACGGTTTGCGGCAATTCCAACGCCAGCAATTGGCCGTCCATCGTCAATACTTGCATCCCCGGCATGCCACCCTCAGGAATAAACAGCAACTCTTCTTCAATTTGCTCTTTTTTGAAGTTGTACGGCGTAAAATCTTCATCATCCATAAAGACGTATTCGTCACCATCGATATAAGAGAAATTCACACCGCGGCGGGTCAGGGTGATGGTATCGAGAATTTCATCACCTTTAAAACGCTCTTCAACTTTCAACCCTGTACGCACGTCAGAAAAACGCATCTTATATAGGGTACTTGCACCACGGGCACTTGGGCTTTGTACGTCAATATCTTTCACCAGCAGTAATTTGCCGTTGAGGTTGACCGCCATACCGCGTTTTATTTCGTTAGCTCTTGCCATTTATTAACCGCCAATCAGAATTGAAGATAAGTTGCGACAAGTTACTCGCGCCGCTGGTTTCAGGCAAGCGGATAGCGCAAAAAAGCCTAAGATTTTCACTATAAAATCCGCCTTACGCATACACCGGTAAAATGCCAAACAATGCTGCAATATGAGCGACGGCATTAATCAAACCAAACAGGATAATAAAACCAATCATAGCGCGTCCACCGGGAGCACGATAAACCGCACGTGGGAAGCGTTTACGGCTGGCGCGAGCCATCAAGGCTGGCACAATCACCGCCCAAATGGTGGCGGCTAACCCCGCAAAACCAATGGCATAGAGAAAACCATTCGGGAACAGCAGGGCTCCGAGGGTTGGCGGTATAAAGGTGATTAATGCTGATTTGGTTCGCCCGCCGCGATCATCGGAAAACTTAAAGAAATCAGCAATATAATCAAATAATCCAAGAGAAACGCCGAGGAATGAACTGGCCAGGGCCATATAAGAGAAAGCATTAAGTAGCTGGCTGGTGGTTTGACTGGCAGAAACCATATCCATCTGTTTCAGCAGGCTGCCAATATTACCGCCATCGGCAATAACTTGTTTGAATGCTTCCCGGGTAATATTGCCCTGAATGGCGAACTGCCATAAAACATAAATGACTAATGCAATCAAAGTGCCATACAGCAAGCTGCGCACGACGGCTTTGCTGTCTTTGCGGTAATATTTTACCAGCCCCGGCACATTGCCGTGGTAGCCAAATGAGGTCAGTAAGTAGGGCAGTGCTGCCAATGCATAAGGTAAATAATTGGCGGTGCTATCCGTTTGATTGAACAAAACGGCCGTTTCTACATGGCTGAACATATCACCGACGGACATAACGAAAGTGATAACCATGCCACCTATCAATATTGTGCTTAAACGGTCTACCGCGCGGGTAGATAACCACACAATAAAGGCGACTAATAATGCAAAAATAAAGCCCGCCCCGGACTGACTAATCCCAAAGGTATTTTGCAGTGTATGCGTAATAATTGAACCGCCGGCAGAGATATAGGCGTAGGTCAGGATGTAGAGGACAAAGGTTATCGACAACCCATTGATAGAGCTCCAGATTTTGCCCAGCAAGTCTTGCACCATAGTGTGAAAACTGGCTCCACTCGGATAGTTTAGATTGGCTTCCAAAATCATCAGACCGGAAATTAACATACAAGCCCAAGTATAAATCAGCAGCATCACTGATCCACTGAACCAGACGCCAGCTGTCACTATGGGGATTGAGAACATGCCAGCGCCGACTGCGGTACCAGCAACTATCATGGCACCACCAAGGACGGAGGGGCGTGCTAGGGGTTGAGGCAAATCCATGGTAACTCCAAATCCCTTTGGTACTTGGTGTCGCTGGGGCGTTTTCCACTTATCCGAATCACTTACTGTTGTAAGATCAACTGGATAAGTTCACTTGCGGCCTGCCGGCAACGGCAACTACTTTGGGGATAAATAAGGGGGTTAATGTCGTTCTATAGTTAATAGATCTTTTGTACTAGCTCAATGGTACATGTTGGCGTTGCCGCTGTAAACAGTTGAATATGCTTGCAGGGATAATTCAGTCAGTTATTCGTCTGGCTATCACATTTATAACTGAGTGAATATCGTACAACTTGGGCAGTGGGATGGGAAAATATCCGATTAAAGGCGCGGCTGATAACCATCCGACCTTGGCTGTTGCGAGTGAGTCGGGGCGATGCGCCATGAGGCGCTCCGGCAGTAGGTCGCCGCGCCAAAAGAGTACCGGCGCGTCTTAATGTGATGAGTTCAGTTTTAACACTGGCAGTTAATGAGGGAGATTGCTATTGTCGGCACTTAATCCACCAGCCTACAGGAGCTTGCTGATGGACTGTCGCTCAGATTGCGGTGCATGCTGTATTGCTCCTTCGATTTCCAGCCCCATCCCCGGCATGCCATTCGGCAAGCCCGCCAATACGCGTTGCCTGCATTTGAATGACAATATGCGCTGCGATATTTTCCACTCCCCTTTGCGCCCAGCAGTATGTGCCAGCCTACAAGCCTTGCGGGAGATGTGTTTTGATACTCGCGACCAGGCGCTGGTGTATTTAATCCAACTGGAAGCGGATACCGCGCCTTAACTTAGCTGTGGGGCGCGTAAAATTGCTGATTTAGCCATAAATCAATCGCATGGCGGCTGGCCTCAAAGTGAGGTTCGGGTAACTCTTGTGGATTGCACCAGATCCATTGCTGACATTTATCCGGCTCTTTCAGCTCCGCTTGCCCGCCGGGATGTTGTGCTAACAAACAAACCGACACGGTATGTTTGCCTTCCTCACGCCAGGTGAGCAGGTTGTTGCACAGCGCAATGACCTGCATCTCATTGATATATAAACCTGTTTCTTCGGCTACTTCGCGTTGAGCTGCTTGTTCAAAAGACTCTCCGGCCTCCATATGTCCGCCAGGAATTGACCAATAAGGCGCATGCTGACCGCAGCGCTTACCCAGCAGTATTTCACCTTGCTGATTAACAATAATGACACCCACACCGACTACAACTGCCATTGTTTTGACTCCTTTATAATAGCTGTCAGCAAGCATCAGCTGGTTAGGCTGATTTGTTGCTGACATCAGCACGTTCATCATGAAAATGTGCGGAGTGTCAAAAATCTATCAAGAATAAAAGCAGAAAACTTGCATATATTCTTAGTCGGAAACACACTCCTTGAAACGTTTCAGCGTTATCTCGTCACCAGATGATAAAGGGTAACGCTCCTTTTTCTCACAAAAGCTGAAACGATTCAATTTCAGCGGAGAGGAGACATAATGTTCCAGTTATCTACGAAAGATATCCATCTGGCTGCTCAAGCAGACAGCAAAAACGAGGCGATTAACCAAGTGGCAGCGGCGCTGACTCAGGCTGGCTGTGTTAGCGCCGCTTATGTCGATGGCATGTTAGCCCGTGAGCTGCAAACCTCGACTTATCTGGGTAATGGCATTGCCATTCCACATGGTACCACTGATACCCGCGACTTGGTGCTCAACACTGGAGTGCAGGTTTTCCAATTCCCGCAAGGTATTGCGTGGGGGGAAGATCAAACCGCCTATATCGTCATTGGGATTGCCGCTCGTTCAGATGAACATTTGGCATTACTGCGCCAATTGACCCATGTATTAAGCGATGATGCGGTCGCCGCTCAGCTGGCAACAACCACTTCAGCTGAAGAGTTACGCAGTTTGCTGATGGGCGAGCAAAAAGCCGCTGAATTCCACTTTGACACGTCACTGATAGCACTTGATGTCGCGGCGGATAATTTGATTACCTTGCAGGCGCTAAATGCGGGCCGTTTACAGCAAATCGGGGCCGTAGATGCGCATTTTGTTAGCGATGTCATCACCCGTGAGCCACTGAATCTGGGGCAGGGCATTTGGCTGAGCGACAGTACTGAAGGCAACCTGATGAGTGCCGCCACTGTCAGTCGCCCGGCTACGGCCTTTGAGCATCATGGTGAAAAAGTGGCGTTGCTGCTGACACTGTCCGTTGCGGATGACCAGCCGCTCTCTGTGCTGAACTATTTAAGTGATTTACTGCTGGCGAAAAAAGCTGACGCGTTGCTGAACGCCGATGCCGCGGCACTGCTGGCATTGCTGAGCAGTGAATATGTTGAGCAGAAGGAAGTGTTAAGCGCTGAGTTTGTTATTCGTAATGAACACGGGTTACATGCGCGCCCAGGAACAATTTTAGTCAATACAATCAAACAGTTTACCAGTGAAATTACCGTAACCAATCTGGACGGCACCGGTAAACCTGCTAATGGACGGAGTCTGATGAGAGTGGTGGCATTAGGGATTAAAAAAGGCAATCGCCTGCGCTTTACCGCCAGCGGTGAAGATGCACAGGCCGCACTGGATGCGATTGGTGAAGCTATCTCCGCCGGTTTGGGCGAGGGGGTAGCATGAGCAGAAGAGTCGCAACCATCACACTGAACCCGGCTTATGATCTGGTCGGTTTTTGCCCGGAAATTGAACGCGGTGAAGTTAACTTAGTGAAAACTGCCGGTCTGCATGCCGCAGGTAAAGGTATTAATGTTGCCAAGGTACTGAAAGACTTGGGAATTGATGTCACTGTCGGCGGCTTCCTTGGTAAAGATAACCAAGACGGTTTCCAACTGTTATTTAGCGAACTGGGTATCGCCAACCGTTTTCAGGTGGTGCCCGGCCGCACCCGCATTAACGTCAAACTGACCGAAAAAGATGGCGAAGTGACGGATTTCAACTTCTCCGGCTTTGAAGTCACCAAACCGGATTGGGATCGCTTTGTCACTGATTCTTTGAGTTGGTTAGGGCAGTTCGACATGGTTGCCGTGAGCGGCAGTCTGCCATCCGGTGTTAATCCTGATGATTTTACCGATTGGATGAAACGCCTGCGCAGCCAATGTCCGTGCATTATTTTCGACAGCAGCCGTGAAGCACTGGTTGCAGGTCTGAAAGCCTCGCCGTGGTTGGTTAAACCAAACCGCCGTGAGCTGGAGATCTGGGCTGGTCGCCCATTACCTGAACTGAGTGATGTGGTGGAAGCAGCACATGCGCTGCGTGATCAAGGAATTGCTCATGTGGTGATTTCGCTCGGAGCGGAAGGGGCGCTGTGGGTCAATGCGTCTGGAGCATGGCTGGCAAAACCACCGGCTTGTGAAGTGGTCAGTACCGTGGGAGCGGGTGACTCGATGGTCGGTGGCTTGATCTATGGATTGTTGATGCGCGAATCCAGCGAACACACGTTGCGTTTAGCAACGGCGGTTGCTGCGTTGGCCGTGAGTCAGAGCAATGTTGGTATTACGGATCGCCCGCAGTTGGCAGCCATGATGGCGAGAGTTGACCTGAAACCCTTTAATTGATCTCCGGAGGCGAAATGAAAACGCTACTAATAATAGACAGTTCGCTCGGGCAGGCCAGAGGCCACCTTGCGACCCTGATGTTGGGTGCTGCGGCGGCAAAAGCAGGGCTGAGCTGGGTATCGAGTGCCGCTGATGCGGAGTTGGTGATTGTTGCTGGGCAATCAGTCCCTGCTGACAGTGCGCTGAACGGCAAAAAAGTGTATGTCGGTGAAGTGGAGAAAGCGGTTCGCGATCCTGAAGGTTTTTTGGCTCAGGCCATTGCACAAGCTAAACCTTATCAGGCTGCGGTCAGTGCAACGCCAGCCACTGGCCCTAAACGCATTGTCGCGATTACGGCTTGTCCAACGGGTGTGGCACATACCTTTATGGCAGCTGAAGCCATTGAAAGTGAAGCTAAAAAACGTGGCTGGTGGGTGAAAGTTGAAACCCGCGGTTCGGTTGGCGCGGGCAACGCAATTACCCCAGAAGAAGTGGCAGCAGCCGATCTGGTGATTGTGGCGGCTGATATCGAAGTGGACTTGGATAAGTTCGCCGGTAAGCCTATGTACCGCACCACCACGGGTCTGGCTTTAAAGAAAACTGCGCAAGAGCTGGATAAAGCATTAATTGAAGCCCAAGAGTATCAGCCGAAAACCGGCAGTGCCGGGGCGAAAAAAGCTGAAACCGGTGGCCCCTATCGCCATCTGTTGACCGGCGTGTCTTACATGTTGCCAATGGTTGTTGCCGGCGGTTTGTGTATTGCGCTCTCGTTCGTGTTTGGTATTAAAGCATTTGAAGTTAAAGGCACTCTGGCGGCGGCCTTGATGCAAATCGGCGGCGGCTCTGCCTTTGCCTTGATGGTTCCGGTTTTGGCGGGTTTTATTGCCTTCTCGATTGCTGACCGCCCAGGTCTGACACCGGGTTTAATTGGCGGTATGTTAGCGGTCAGCACTGGCGCGGGCTTCCTTGGCGGTATCATTGCCGGTTTCCTTGCTGGTTACGTGGCGAAAGCCATCAGCACCAAGCTGCACTTGCCGCAAAGTATGGAAGCGCTTAAGCCGATACTGATTATCCCGCTAGTCGCTAGCTTGATTGTCGGTTTGGTGATGATTTATGTGGTCGGCACGCCGGTGGCAAAAATCATGACTGGCCTGACTAACTGGCTGCAATCTATGGGTACAGCGAATGCGGTACTCTTGGGGGCTATCCTCGGTGCCATGATGTGTACTGATATGGGTGGGCCGGTGAACAAAGCGGCTTACGCCTTTGGTGTCGCACTGCTGAGTTCGTCAGTTTATGCACCTATGGCGGCGATTATGGCGGCGGGGATGGTGCCTCCGTTAGCGATGGGGCTGTCAACACTGTTGGCGCGTCATAAATTTGATAAAGGCGAACAGGAAGGAGGCAAAGCAGCACTGGTACTGGGTCTGTGCTTTATCTCCGAGGGTGCGATTCCATTCGCCGCTCGCGACCCAATGCGTGTCTTACCTTGCTGTATTGCCGGTGGCGCACTGACTGGGGCGCTGTCAATGGCCTTTGGCGCACAGCTGATGGCACCTCATGGCGGTTTGTTTGTGCTGTTAATTCCAGGCGCGATTCATCCGGTACTGCTGTATCTGGTGGCTATTATCGCCGGGACTGTCTTGGCTGGCGGCTTGTACGCCTTGCTCAAACGCCCTGACGCGGTGGTGGCGAAAGTTGCCTAATATCGCGTTGATATAGTATTGCCCATAAAAAACCGGCCTCAAGTGCCGGTTTTTTTATTTCTATTTAATGCGATTGCACTAGATGCCCGCTTGTGACTTCAACCAGGCAATTTCTTCTGCCCAGATATCTGGATTCACGGTTTCCAGAATCAGCGGAATATTATCGAAACGCGCGTCACGCATAATATAGCTGAAGACAGTTTTGCCAATATTCCCTTCACCCAAGCTGTGATGGCGGTCGACACGGCTGTTAAATTCGCTTTTGGCATCATTAAGATGCATACCGCGTAAATATTGGAACCCGACAATATCGCCCAGTGCCGCAAAGGTGCGCTGGCAATCCTCTTCGGTACGTAAATCATAACCAGCTGCGAAGGCATGGCAGGTATCAATACAAACACCGACCCGGCTCTTATCTTCTACACCGGCAATAATGGCGGCCAGATGTTCAAATTTGAATCCTAAATTACTGCCCTGACCGGCGGTGTTTTCAATCACGGCGGTCACGCCTTGGGTTGCATCCAGGGCGATATTAATAGATTCCGCAATGCGGGCCAGACATTTATCTTCATCAATTTGCAGTAAATGGCTGCCGGGATGGAAATTCAGCAATGATAAACCCAGTTGCTGACAACGAACCATCTCATCAATAAAAGCGTCGCGGGATTTTTCCAGTGCCTCTGTGACCGGATGACCAAGATTAATCAAATAGCTATCGTGAGGCAGAATTTGAGCTGAAGTGTAGCCGTACTGCTCGCAAGCCTGCTTAAATTTATCAATAACATCTTCTGCGAGTGGCGCAGCCCGCCATTGGCGTTGATTCTTGGTAAACAGGGCGAAGGCCGTGGCCTCAAGTTCGTGCGCTCTAATCACAGCCTGGTCTACACCACCTGCTGCACTGACATGTGCACCGACAAATTTCATTCCATTCTCCTTTGATAACCGGCCCATTATGGCATTGATAGCGGTCTGATTGAATGGCGAAAGCGGCTAAGAACAAAAGGGCCGCAGATGCGGCCCTCTAAGTTGATGATAAATCGATATTTACAGTCTCGTATTCGTCGGGGCGATTCCCCTGATGGGCGCTCCGGCCGCTTACGTGAATGCGGCCTTTAAATGACAGTCAGATAGCGTTATATCGGTATTAAGCCGCCAAGTGCTGCACCAATACATTGATACCGCTACCGCCTATCAACAACCAGGCAAATAACATCAACGCCAGTAATAGTGGTTTTATCCCGGCTTGGCGGATAGAACCCACATGGGTGGTTAACCCCAGAGCTGCCATCGCCATCGCCAGTAATACAGTATCTAATACAATCAGATGGTTAACCCAAGTTTCTGGTAACAAGTTTAATGAGTTGAAACCAGCCATCAGAATAAATATCACGGCAAACCACGGAATAGTAATGGCACTTTTCTCACGTTTTTTACCGCTGGTTTTCAAGCTACTGCGGCCCAGATAAGCAGAAAGTAGCAGCAAGAAGGGGGCCAGCATCATGACGCGGATCATTTTAGTAATGACGGCTGCATTTTCAGCATCAGGCCCAATGGCATGACCGGCTGCAACCACCTGCGCCACTTCATGAATAGTTGAACCGGCAAAAATCCCAAAAGTTTCCTGACTAAACGGCAGCCATTGGTAATGCAAATTCAACTGATACAGCCAAGGATAAACAAAGATAGCCAGCGTACCGAAAATCACCACAGTCGCGACGGCCACCGCCACTTTACTGGCATCGGCTTTCAACACCGGCTCTGTGGCCATAATCGCCGCAGCACCACAAATACTGCTACCGGCACCAATTAACATCACGGTTTGCTGATCTAGACCAAATACCCGTTTACCTAACCAGCATGCCAGTATGAAAGTCGAACTCAGGGTTAAAAGGTCGATAATCAACCCGGTGGCACCAACATCAGCAACCTGCTGAAAAGTCAGCCGGAAACCATACAAAATGATACCCAGACGCAGCAAATGCTGTTTTGCGAGCATCACCCCGTCAGAGCAGACCGGTTGAACCCAAGGGTAAAGGGTGTTACCCACGACAATGCCGAATAAGATAGCCAGAGTCAGTGCCCCCAGCCCCATATCGATAAACCACGGCATATCACCCACTTTCAGCGCTAACCCAGTCATCACACCGGTCAATACCAAGCCCGGGATATAACGGGTCGGATTAAACTGCCGTGGTCGGGAGAGTCCTGTAGCCTGTGAAGTCGCCATGTTATGTCCTATGTCCTGTAAAGATTGCGCACAGTTTACCTATTTTTCGCATAATAGATAAATTGATTATATATTTATAATCAATCGATATAAGTGATAACGCTGTTAGCCTGAAGGGCTAGGGGCCCAGCAGTGTTTTTTTGTGGAATACGGCAGAGGGCCGCAGCACGCTGAAAGAAAACACTTTTTAATCATGCTTGGTATAGGTAGCGGCTGGCTTTGTTCGGGGGTTTTGCATTTGCTCTCGGAATTTACAGTGGGGTCTTTTGGGGCGGCAAGATTTTGTCACGAGATTTATACTGCTCAATTCTATCTTAATCCGTTTATGCCTCTATATGCAGTTAGAGTTGAGGGAAAATAGAGTTTTCATTTTAATAGGAACAGCATGGCCTTTGCTGTTTTCACCATGATGGAAATTATACTGTCATGACAGTATCGCTGAATTTTCTGAGATCATTAAATGACAAATAACCTGTTTGCGATTGAGACTTCATATGATTATTTTTCAGAGTGAAAAACATTATCTTTAATGAGATGAGATGAGATTGAATGAGAAGCTGGTGGTTAAGTTCCCTTATATATTAAATAGCATTGCTTTTGATATTATATGATTTGAATCCTTCCTTGTTGCACCTATATCGGTGTTGTTTTTTATTTCGGTTAAAACACTATTCGCTATCCTGTTTTATTTTATCTTTTTGATTATTTATTTGATTCCAATGGTGATTTTGGGTGTGTTTAGGACAATTTTCATTAGCTATTGTTTCTGCCTGGTTACGGTAAATCGTATTCTCTGGCTTAGTTTGAGGACCAGTAGCCTGCCAGTCTTAGTCAAAGGTGTTAATCTTATAAAATAGTTGCGGCTATATAATCCTTTCGTCAGTAATTATTATGGAAAAAGGTTCGCTCATCTAATTGGGCAACCGGCGAACTGGCAGATGATAGCATTCTCAATTTTTCACTACAGAGACCGTTATGCACATAACCTTACGTCAACTTGAAGTCTTTACTGAGGTGCTAAAAAGCGGTTCTACCACCCAAGCATCGGTTGTGCTTGCGCTTTCACAATCGGCAGTCAGTGCAGCGTTGGCAGATTTGGAAGGGCAATTAGGGGTGCAACTTTTTGATAGAGTTGGTAAGCGTTTAGTGACCAATGAGCATGGGCGACTGCTTTACCCTAAAGCTCGTGCGCTTCTCGATCAGGCCATTGAAATAGAACAGCTTTTCTTACAGGATTTAGGGGCGTTGCGGATTGCAGCCAGCAGCACCATTGGCAATTATATGTTGCCAGGCATGATTGCAAAATATCGACATGATTTCCCTGGTACCCCGCTGGAACTGAATATTGGTAACACGCAAGATGTTATTGAAGCCGTTGCTGACTTTCGCGGAGATCTTGGCCTAATTGAAGGGCCGTGTCATATGCCGGAATTGATAACACAGGTTTGGCAGCACGATGAGTTGGTCGTATTTGCAGCACCCGATAATCCGTTATGCCATAAAATGTTGACGCTGGAAGAGTTAGCGAATGCCGCTTGGATCCTGCGCGAACGGGGGTCGGGTACGCGAGAAGTTCTTGACCACTTGCTGCTCACAAAATTACCTCATTTTAAATTAGTCATGGAACTGGGTAATTCAGAGGCGATTAAGCGGGCGGTGCATTACGGCATGGGAATAAGTTGTTTGTCACATCGAGTCATTGCTGATCAACTGGCCCGCGGTGAACTTGTCGCGCTTAATATTCCTTTGCCGCCGCTAATCCGAACGTTATACCTGATTCATCATCGGCAAAAACATATCTCCAACGCTTTGCAACGTTTCCTGAGTTATTGTCAGGAAGAGATATGAAAAGGGTGATTTTTACATCAGTGCATTAGCCATATAAAGGAAAGGATTTTAAGTGATTTAGACCAGTATAAAAATGTATTGCGGTAAGAATATTCTGTAGGTGTGAGTTTATTCTGACAATTGCGCTTTTGCTAATAATTGGCCGGGGATCATGAAGGTATCTTATATCAGCGCATTGTTGCTAACAGAGCCGGTGGGATTTGTTACAATCCCGCCTTATTTTTAAGGGCGGATTAGGGTAAGAATGACTCAGCAACATACTAAAATCCCAGCGCAGCAGGGTGCACAGCGCTTACGCCGAGAGCTTAAGTCTCGGCATTTAGCCATGATAGCTATCGGTGGTTCTATTGGCACCGGTTTATTTGTGGCCTCCGGGGCGACAGTCTCACAGGCAGGCCCAGGTGGAGCATTGCTCTCCTATGCATTGATTGGCCTGATGGTTTATTTCTTGATGACCAGCCTGGGTGAACTGGCAGCATTTATGCCGGTATCAGGTTCGTTTTCGACTTACGGTTCAAAATATGTTGAGGAAGGCTTCGGCTTCGCCCTTGGCTGGAACTACTGGTACAACTGGGCGGTTACCATCGCCGTCGACTTGGTTGCAGCACAATTAGTGATGAATTACTGGTTCCCTGATGCCCCAGGCTGGATCTGGAGTGCGTTATTCCTCGCCCTGATGTTTTTACTGAATTGGATATCAGTGAAAGGCTTTGGTGAAGCAGAATATTGGTTCTCACTGATTAAAGTCACCACAGTCATTATCTTTATCATTGTGGGTGTCATGATGATAACCGGCATAATGAAAGGCGGTGAGAGCGCCGGTTGGCACAATTGGGCTATCGGTGACGCACCCTTTGCGGGTGGTTTCTCGGCGATGATTGGTGTGGCGATGATTGTCGGCTTCTCCTTCCAGGGAACTGAACTCATCGGTATCGCGGCGGGTGAATCAAAAGATCCGGGCAAAAATATTCCGCAGGCGATACGTAAGGTATTTTGGCGTATTTTACTGTTCTATATCCTGGCTATTCTTATTATTAGCCTGATTATTCCGTACACCGACCCAAGTCTGTTACGTAATGATGTTAAAGATATTAGCGTCAGCCCGTTTACATTAGTCTTCCAGAACGCGGGGCTATTATCAGCGGCGGCGGTTATGAATGCGGTTATTCTGACGGCGGTATTATCTGCCGGTAACTCCGGCATGTATGCTTCAACTCGCATGTTATTTACCCTGGCTTCAGAAGGTAAAGCGCCGCGTATTTTTGCTAAGCTTTCAAGTGGTGGTGTGCCACGTAATGCGTTATATGCGACCACTGTTGTCGCCGGTTTATGCTTCTTAAGTTCGATGTTTGGCAACCAAACTGTGTATTTATGGTTACTGAATACCTCGGGGATGACGGGTTTTATTGCCTGGTTGGGTATTGCCATCAGCCATTACCGTTTCCGTCGCGGTTATATGCTGCAGGGTCGTGATTTGAACGACTTGCCCTATCAATCTAGCTTCTTCCCATTAGGGCCAATTTTTGCCTTTGTATTGTGTCTGATAATTACCTTGGGTCAGAACTATCAGGCATTCTTGCAAGACCGCATTGATTGGTATGGTGTAACGGCAACTTATATCGGTATTCCATTGTTCTTGATAATTTGGTTTGGCTACAAGCTGACCCGTGGCACTCGAGTCATTAAATATCAAGATATGAAATTCCCGAAATGGCGTGATGAGAGTGAAGAAGCTCAGGAACCGAAAAAATCGGAACTGGTTTCTGACTAACATAATGGCGCAATGAGAGCAGGGCGATAATGTTATCGCCCTTTTTTACGTCTATAACTTGATGATTATTTGTACTTTATTCAGCGAATATTTTAGCCAACGTTGTCTGCACCCCATTATGTTACTCTTTTTGAAATTCCCTCTTAGGGTTAAATACCCTTACAAAATAACCAGTTATATATAGAAACTCTAAATTACTTGCAGTAATCTCATTGATAATTATTATCGTTTGCTTTATTGTTACACTTATCTTGTAAGGACGCATAACGGGATTAGTGTGGCTGTGACCTAAGCTAACAGCACTGATACCCCGTAGAAGGTGACAGAAATGAATCTATCTACTGAGCCGATGATAAAAATACCGACCATCCTGAATAACCTGCTAGCCAGTTCCATTACTCAGGGTATTTATTTAAGCAGTCGCAAGTTGCAAAAAATAATAATTATGTATTAAGCAGGAATGGCTATAAGCGCTATTTTGGCTTTGGTGAGCTATTGCCAATTTTTATAGAAATAATATTTATCACCTGCCCGCCAGGCGGTATCGCCACAGGCAAAAAGAACCTGACGGAAAGGCTCTGAATTTATATCTCATGGAGAAAGTATAATGGCGAAGGCCAATAAGAATTTTAGGAAATCTAATGCTGCGGTATTGGTGATAGCTGCAATTATATCTGCCCCGGTGTATGCCGCTGATGCTAATACCACCCCCACAGATACTATGGTAGTAACGGCAACTGGCTTCCAACAACGTATTCAAGACTCAGCTGCATCTATTTCAGTTGTGACCCGCGAACAAATTGAGAATAAAGCCTATCGTGATATTACCGATGCACTGAAAGATGTCCCTGGCGTGGTGGTTACCGGCGGAGGGAGTCACAGTGATATAAGTATTCGTGGTATGTCAGCGAAATATACCTTGATTCTGGTGGATGGCAAACGTGTTGATACCCGCGGTACGCGACCAAACAGTGATGGTGCGGGTATTGAGCAGGGTTGGTTACCCCCTTTGGCGGCCATTGAACGCATTGAGGTGGTACGCGGCCCAATGTCCTCCTTATATGGCTCAGATGCGATGGGAGGGGTGATAAACGTCATTACTCGGAAAGTGGGTAAAGAGTGGCAAGGTACTGTGCGTGCGGATGCCACCTTGCAGGAGGACTCCAACTCTGGTGATATTTACCAGACCAATGCCTACGCCTCTGGCCCATTAATTGACGGTTTGTTGGGATTAAAAGTCAGCGGTCTGCTTTCTCATCGTAGCGAAGATAAAATTATTGATGGCTATAATGAACAGCGCCTAAGAAATGGTGCAGCGACATTTACCCTGACCCCAGATGATAAGAACGAATTTGATTTTGATATTGGTCATTATGTGCAGGATAGAAATTCAACTGCCGGACGCACTGTGGCATTAAACGGTAAAAGCAGTGATGTACAATATGACCGCAATAATTATGCTATTACGCATCACGGTTATTATGACTTTGGTAACTCGACCAGTTATGTTCAACGCGATGAAACCCGCAATCCATCGCGGGAAATGAAAAGTGTTGATAATATATTTAATAGCCAAACGTCATTCTTGTTTGATAACCATACATTAATTCTTGGCGGCCAATATCGCTATGAAGAATTATACGATGAAGGCAACCAATTAGTTTCTGCCAGTGATTTGACTAAATTGACCCGCTGGAGTTGGGCATTATTTGCTGAAGATGAATGGCAAATGACCAATGATTTTGCACTGACCGGCGGTATCCGTATGGATCAGGACGAAAACTATGGCACTCACTGGACACCGCGTTTATACGGCGTTTGGCATTTAGCTGAGCAATGGACTTTAAAAGGTGGGGTATCCGGTGGCTATCGTTCACCTGATTTACGTCAAGCCACTGAAAACTGGGGGCAACTCACCGGAGGGGGTCGTGGTGACCCAGCCATTATTATTGGCAATGCCAACCTGAAACCAGAAAAAAGTATCAGCCAGGAAATCGGTATTCTGTGGGATGATCAGGAAGGCATGAATGCTGGACTGACGCTATTTAATACTGATTTCAAAGATAAAATCACCGAAGTGCGCCGCTGTACTGATACCACAGGAAGGGCTTCTGGCCAGTGCATGATTAATGGCACTTCCTATAAATTTATCAGTGACCGTACCAATGTGGATAAAGCCGTGACCCGTGGTGCAGAAGCGACTTTTGGCTGGGAAATCAACAAGTCATGGTCACTGACATCTAACTATACCTTTACTCAGTCTGAGCAAAAGAGCGGGCAATTCGCCGGTCAGCCATTGAACCAGATGCCAAAACATATGTTGAATGGCACGCTGAACTGGCAGGCCAGTGAAGAACTGGCAACCTGGATACGAGCGAACTACCGTGGCAAAACCTCAGAATATCTTAATCGCACCAGCATGGGCACCACCACTCCGTCTTACACTTTTGTTGATTTAGGCGCTAACTATAAGCTGACAAAAGAATTTCGTCTGATGGGCGGCATCTACAACGTGCTGGATAAACGTGTGGATATTGAGGTTAACGATAAAGTCTTGGATGGGCGCCGTTATATGATTGGTGCCAGCTACGATTTCTAAAACCCTTCATTCTTGACGTTGCAGGGGGTTAGCTTGCCGCCTACCTGCAACGTCAATAACTTTGGGTATTATGCTAATGGGTTGACATCTGGGGGCAGTCGGTGTGCCTCCAATTTAGTGGTTCAGCTCAGCCCAATATCAATCACTTTCTGAAATGCTGCTCTGGTGGTCAGGCGTTGATACCAGTGCTGTAAGTGCGGCAATTCTGGGCGCTCAATTGGCAGATTAAACCAGGCATATGCCAGGCATCCTAATGGAATATCACCTATCCCGAAGTGCTCCCCGGAAAGATAATCTTGCTGGCTAAGGGCCTCATCTGCAATTGTCATTAATTGATTCAGTTGCTCAATGCCTTGAGCAATTTTCTCTTTATTTTGTCGCTCAGGGGCGGTGCGCACCAGGCCGATAAACACGGTTTTAAAGGGATCGACTACACTGGATGTCGCCCAGTCCATCCACTTCTCAGCGCTCGCCCGCTGGCGGGCATCAGGTAAGTAAAGTGAGTTATCGCCATATTGTGCTGCCAAATAACGCACAATAGTGTTGGATTCCCACAGGATAAAATCCTCATCTTGCAGGCAGGGGATCAGGCCATTGGGATTCAATGCGCGATACTGGGGGTCGTTCAACTTGCCAAATTGGCCGCCGACATCAATTCGCTCGTAACTCAGCCCTAACTCTTCCAGACACCAAAGCACTTTTTTGACATTGGTCGAATTATTCCGACCCCAGACCCTTAACATAGTAAACCCTCTTTATTTGACGCGTTGCCAATGATGAATATCCCAGTCATGTAAAATTGCCAAATCTACTAATTCCGTTCCCGGATTAATCACTGCTGCGCGATCCACATATTCCAACAGCGGTTTGTCATTGATTGAATCACTGTAACCATAGGTGTTCTGGAAATTTAACTGAGGTGACTCAGTGAGCCACTGTTTCAACCGCTCCACTTTTCCTTCGCGATAAGTCAGGGTGCCATAAGTCTTGCCGGTATAGCAGCTATTTTCAACTTCCACGCCAATAGATAACGCCGCATTGGCAGCGAAATGCCGGGCAATCGGAGTAACCAAATGCTCACCTGTTGCGGAAATAATCATGATGTAATCGCCCCGATCACGGTGCCAACTCAGTAACTTTTGGGCTTGCGGATAAATGCGGGGTAAAATATCGCGCTCAATAAAGCGCTCAACCCAGCCAGAGACCTCAGCCATATGCTTGCCCACCAAGGGTGACAAGGTTGACGTCATATAGCAGGGCATCGATAGGCTTCCCTGATAATACTGTTTCATTAAATATTGTTCTTGTTCTGCCAATTCGGCGGGAGCCAGCCCCTCATCAACCAGCCAGTGCGACCAGAGGCCAGAGCTATCATCGCTGATCAGCGTTTCATCAAGGTCAAACAGGGCCAAATCCATTAAGCCTCCCTCCCATAGAGAAAAATTGATTGAAGTAAAACTTAACAGTGCGACTGCCGGTCATCAGGAAACTCCCCACCGAATACCACGGGTATGTACAGTTAAACTAATATTTTCCATCCTGCCATGGAAGTAAATACCTTTCGTGTTTAATGTTGCAAAATTGTGCTTTGCGCTCATTTACCTGCGCCACTGACCTGAGTCAGCTGATCGTGATGTACACCTTTGCGGCCTGGCTAAATAGACTGATTGATAGCAAAGTAGCTGAAAATTAAGACAGAGTAGTGAAAGAAATAACATAGAACGGATTGATATTGGTGCGCAGATGAATTTGGGTGTTAATTGTTTATACCGTTTAAATATAGATTGTTAATTATATAGTCTTAAACGTGCTTAAAACTGATTTTCACCCCTACAGCTCAGGAGCTGATTATGCTGATTATTCGTTTGTATGGTTGTCCAGTTTTCATTGGTTCTGAGCAAAAAAAGCCACCAACTGAACATTCTGGAGTGAAAAATGAACCACCAATCCGTAAGCAATCAATTGTTAGTGAATCAATCGGGCGCTAATGCTAAATCTGCTAATACATTACCTTTACTGGACATTTCATTGCTCAATGGCAGTGAAGCAGAACGTAAGCAATTCTTAACTACTTTACGCCATGCCGCACGAGATATTGGGTTCTTTTATCTTACCGGCCACGGAATTGACCCCGCGTTATTGCAACAACTCCAAACTCTGTCACGGGAATTCTTTGCTCTACCGGAGGAAGAAAAGCTGGCCGTTGCTATGGTGCATTCTCCCCATTTTCGCGGTTATAACCGGGCGGCTTCTGAACTCACTCGCGGTCAGCCCGATTGGCGCGAACAGTTTGATATCGGCGCTGAGCGAAACCCATTGCCCCAAACAGACAAGACGCCAAGTTGGGCGCGGCTGCAAGGCCCCAACCAGTGGCCGCAAGCCCTGCCTGAGTTAAAACCAGTATTGCTGCAATGGCAACAGGAAATGACGGGTATGGCATTGCGTTTGCTGCGCGCCTTTGCGCTGGCATTGGATTTGACTGAAAACGCCTTTGATGAATTGTATGGCGACAAGCCCAATGAGCACATCAAACTTATCCGCTATCCGGGGCGAGAAACGACACAAAGCGGGCAGGGAGTTGGCGCGCATAAAGACTCGGGCTTCCTCAGTTTCTTACTACAAGACCAGCAACCTGGCCTGCAAGTTGAAATCGAAGAGGGGCGCTGGATTGAGGCGAGCCCGCAGCAAGGCACCTTTGTGGTCAATATTGGTGAACTGCTGGAACTGGCCACTAATGGTTATTTGCGGGCCACGGTGCATCGAGTAGAAACCCCGCCGGCAGGTTTTGACCGCCTATCCATCGCCTTTTTCCTTGGCGCGCGGCTGGATGCTGTAGTGCCACTGTATCAGCTGCCAACCGCTCTTGCGGAGCAAGCTCAGGGGCCTGCCAGTGATCCACACAATCCCCTGTTTCGTGATGTTGGGCTGAATTATCTCAAGGGGCGCTTGCGCTCTCATCCGGATGTTGCCGAGCGCTACTACCCCGAAGCGGTGGGTAGGTAAAGCTATTCGCAGGCAAAACTGTTCACGCGCAAAAAACTCAAATACTGACTCGAATCAGTACATCGAGGGCGTGTTACGGCCCGGCCGCATTTCCAATAATTTTGGCTAATTAATTATTTTAGGGTGATGATGATGACAAAGACAATAATGACTAAAACCGGCCTTTCTGGCTTGGTAGGTGCGGCACTGTTTACTGTACTGGCCTCCACTTTTTCATTTTCGGCACAAGCAGCAGACGCCTTGCGGGTGGCCGCAGACCCAGTGCCACATGCGGCTATACTGCAATTTGTGCAAAAACTGGATCCGTCATTGAAGCTGGAGGTGATTGAAATAACCAATGGCGTCAATTCCAATGAGCTATTAGCCCACGGCGATGTTGATGCCAACTATTTCCAGCACCTTCCTTATTTGCACTCCCAAGAACAGGCGCTGGGGCAGAAATTTGCGGTTGCCGCGACGGTGCATATTGAGCCACTGGGTATCTATTCTCATCGGCATAAAACGCTGGCCGAGGTACCAGAAAAAGGCACAGTGGCGGTGCCAAATAATGTCACCAACCTCAGCCGTGCGCTCTATTTATTGCAAGACCAGGGGCTTATTACCTTGAAACCGGGCTTTACTGATCCGGCTAACAATCAAGCCACACCCCAGGATATCGCCAGTAATCCTAAACAGCTAAAAATCCTGGAAATTGAATCACCGCAGATTCCGCGTTCATTGGATGACGTTGATTTAGCAGTGATTAATGGCAACTATGCTTTGGAAGCGGGATTAAGCCCGGCAAAAGATGCTCTGGGGCTGGAGAAAGCCGCGGGGAATCCGTATGCCAATATTCTGGTTACCACCCCCGCCTTAGCCAATGACCCGCGCATCCAACAGCTGGCGAAAGATTTGCAATCACCAGAAGTGGCGAAATTTATCACTGAAAAATATGCCGGTTCAGTTATCCCCGTGGCAGGCATTAAATCATGATCAGCATCGAACGCCTGAGTAAAACCTATTCGCAAGGTGGGCTGCCGATGGTGGCCCTGGAGGATGTCTCGCTCGAGATCCCGACCGGCTCGGTGTTCGGTATTATTGGCCGCAGCGGGGCCGGGAAAAGCACCCTGATCCGCTGTCTAAATTTACTGGAGCGGCCCACTGCGGGCCGTATTCAGGTGGATGGCCGTGAGCTGACCACACTTTCTGACCGCGAATTGCGCTTGCAACGACAGAATATCGGCATGATTTTCCAGAATTTCCACTTACTGCATTCACGCAATGTATGGGACAACGTAGCAGTTGGTTTGGAAATTATTGGTATGGCCAAACCACTGCGCCAAAAACGTGTTGCCGAGCTATTGGATTTAGTGGGATTAAGTGACAAAGCTCTTGCTTTTCCCTCGCAATTATCCGGCGGACAAAAGCAGCGGGTCGGGATAGCCAGAGCATTGGCGGCCAAACCATCCTATTTATTATCGGATGAAGCCACTAGCGCATTGGACCCGGAAACAACCGCCTCTATCCTGGCACTGCTTAGTGATATTAACCGTCAGTTGGGGCTAACTATCGTCTTGATTACCCATGAGTTGGAGGTGGTGAAATCCATCTGTGATAACGCGGCGTTACTGGAACGTGGGCGAGTGGCAGAAACCGGGGCTATTGCTGATTTGCTGGCTTCGTCTGACTCTCGCTTAGGCCGCTTATTATTGCCCGCCCGTGGCCCAGCATCTTTGTCCGGCACGCCGGTGGCGGAACTCACTTTCTTCGACACGTTATCGGCCTCGCCGGTGCTCAGTGAATTAGCCCAGCATCATGCCGTGGGGGTCACCTTGCTCGGCGGCGGGGTGGAGTCCATTGGTGGTCTGCGGGTTGGGCGCTTACAAGTTGATTTCAGCCACCCAGACGGCGGGTTGAATTTGGCAGAAGTCTTACAGTTTCTTAACGATCGTGGTGTGAGGGCTGAGCTGATATGAGCAACAAGATGAGTTGGCAAGATCTGCTGGCATTAGTCACCAATGCCACCGGTGAAACCATCTACATGGTGGTAATTGCTACCTTTTTCACGGTCTTAATTGGTTTGCCATTGGGGGTTTTATTATTTGTTTCGCGCCCTAATGGCGTATTTCCTGCACCTCGGCTAAATACCTTGCTAGGGGCTATGGTGAATTTAGGGCGTTCAATGCCATTTGTGGTATTGCTCATTGCATTAATTCCGATTACCCGCTGGATTATTGGCACCACCTTGGGCAGTACCGCCGCCATTGTACCCATTACCTTGGGAGCTATTCCATTTTTTGCCCGAGTGGTGGAAGCGGCTTTGGATGAAGTTGATCAAGGGCGAGTTGAAGCTATTCTCTCAATGGGGGGATCTGCCCGTCATGTGATTCAAAAAGTACTATTACCAGAGGCGCTGCCGGCGTTATTGGCGGGTATTACGTTAACGGTGGTAATGCTGGTGGGGTTCTCCTCTATGGCCGGGGTAATTGGTGGCGGCGGTTTGGGGGATTTGGCTATTCGCTATGGTTATCAAAGATTTAATAATGAAGTAATGGTCGCGACATTAATTATATTGGTGATTCTGGTTCAGGGAGTACAAAGTTTGGGGGATAAGTGGGTCAGGTCGCTAGCTCATCGGCGATAAATGATTTTGCATGTATTCCTATCTTGGTTTTTTACTCAAATTCTCTCTGGTGCGCCCTTTTTTATCTCTCAAATGAGGGGGGTAAAGAAGGGCGCTGGATTGGCATCTACTGCATTTTAGGCTGTTATCTTCGGGCTAATTGAACAAATCTCACCGGTTTTATCATGATAATTAGCCGTTTAGCGCTTGTGTTAAATCGGCAATCAGGTCTTCAGTATCTTCAATACCGACTGACAATCGCAATAATTGCGGTGTGATACCGTGCTTTAGCCGGGTTTCCAATGGAATTGAAGCATGCGTCATGCTGTAAGGCTGGCTGATTAAGCTTTCTACACCGCCCAGACTTTCGGCTAGCGTAAACAAATGTGAGCGCTTAATTACCGCCCGAGCATAGGCATCATCGCCTTTCAACCGCACCGAAATCATGCCACCAAAACCGGCCATCTGTTGGGCTGCCAGCGCGTGCTGGGGGTGACTTTTCAGCCCCGGATAATACACATTTTCCACTTGTGGTTGCTGTTCCAGCCATTCGGCGATGCGCTGGGCGCTGTGATTATGCCGAGCCATCCGTAAAGCCAAAGTGCGCAAACCGCGTAATGTCAGGAAACTGCTGAAAGGGTCTAAAATTCCGCCCACCGCATTGTGTAAAAAACCCAATTGCTCGGCCAGTTCCGGGTTATTGCCCACCGCCGCAACACCGGCCACCACATCAGAATGGCCATTAAGATATTTAGTGGCTGAATGCACCACAATATCAAATCCTAATGCCAGCGGGCGCTGAATATAAGGCGAGGCAAAGGTGTTGTCAGCCACAGAAATCAGCTGATGTTTTTTGGCAATAGCGGCAATGGCGGCCAAATCGGCCAGCTTCAGCAGCGGGTTGGTCGGGGTTTCCACCCAGATCATTTTGGTGTCTGGTAAAATCGCCTGTTCCAGAGCGGCGGTATCCGCAGGCGGGACATAAGTCACCCGCAAGCCCGCAGTGCGGCTGCGAACTTTCTCCAATAGGCGATATGTCCCGCCGTATAAATCGTCCACCGCAATGATATGGCTACCTTGATCCAGCAGCTCCAGCACAGTTGAGCAGGCGGCAAGGCCAGAGGCAAAGGCGTAGCCACGAATGCCGCCCTCCAGTTCTGCAATCGCTTGTTCCAGAGCGCTACGGGTAGGATTGCCACTGCGCGAATATTCATACCCGGTGTGCTCGCCGGGGGCGGGCTGCGCAAAGGTGGAGGTCGCGTAAATTGCGGGCATGACCGCACCGGTGCTGTCAGGGGTATAACCGGCGTGGACGGTGAGCGTATCGAACTTTGCCATAATAAAAATCCTTAATAAGAGAAGGTTAAGCCAGCTTGTGACGCCAGGAATTCAATACATCAGTGCGGGTAATCAGGCCGAGAAAATGTTCTCCATCCAATATCACCGCCACATGGCCTTCATTAAATGTGGCCAGCAGCGCGCGGTAATCCGCCTCTTTGGGTAGTGTGTTGACCTGAGCGGTCATGGCGCTACTGACCGGTAATGTGAAATGGCTGGCATCGGCTTGCACGGCATTCAGCAAATCCCATTCATCGATAAGCCCGACCACCTTTTCGCCCTCTAATACCGGTAACTGTGAAATGTCATACAAGCGCATGCGGGCATGAGCGACGGCCAACGTATCCTGCGGCGAGACGGAAACAGTAGCGCCATCCTGATGGCTATAAGTGATGAAATCGCGTAAATCGCCATGTTGCGGTTTGCTCAATAAACCTTGTTCCAGTAGCCAGTAGTCATTGAACATTTTAGACAGGTATTTATTGCCGCTATCGCAAACAAAGGTCACCACCCGTTTGGCGGTGGTTTGCTCGCGGCAATAGCGTAAGGCGGCGGCCAGTAAGGTGCCGGTTGATGAACCCGCCAGCACGCCTTCTTCGCGTAACAGGGTGCGTGCGGTGCGGAAAGCTTCAGCATCATCAATGCGATAGGATTTTTTTACTTGAGAAAAATTACTAAGCGGGGGGATAAAATCCTCACCAATTCCTTCGACTAACCAACTGCCGGCATCATTTAGCTGCGCGCTGTCGACATAATCTGCCAGAATGGAACCTGCCGGATCAGCCAGGACAAACTCGGTCTCTGGTGACACGGATGCAAAATATTGGCTCAACCCGCTCAAGGTGCCGCTGGAGCCAACCCCGACCACAATGGCATCGATTTTCTCCCCCATCTGTTGCCATAGCTCTGGGCCGGTTGATGTCCGATGCGCCGCTGGATTCGCCGGGTTATTGAACTGGTCAATATAGAAAGCGCCAGGTATTTCCTGCGCCAAACGCAAGGCATAATCCTGATAATAGGCCGGATGCCCCTTGCCCACATCCGAGCGGGTCAGCAGTACTTGTGCGCCGAGCGCCCGCAGGTGGAAAATTTTCTCCTGGCTCATTTTGTCCGGCACCACTAAAACCAACTTGTAGCCTTTTAGCGCCGCAACTAATGCTAAGCCAAGGCCGGTATTACCCGCAGTGGCTTCAATAATGGTGCCACCGGGTTGCAGCAGGCCATCTTGCTCCGCCTGCTCAATCATGGAAAGCGCGACGCGGTCTTTAATCGAACCACCGGGATTTTGATTTTCCAACTTCACAAACAATTGGCACGGGCCGGTATCAAAACGGGTCAGTTCCAGCAGGGGAGTGTGGCCGATAAGAGACAGCACCGAACGTGGGATAGCCATTATTTGCTCCAATAAAATTGAGTTAACAGAGAGCTTCGGTTAACAACCTATGGCGGGATAATAGCGCCAGCGACTTAGGCACTAAAAAGAACAAATAACCCTCTTATATTCCTTTTTGGAATATAAATGGTGATTTTTAGACGTTTGGATGCTTAGGTGTCGGGGTGTTTAGACAGTAAGACGCTTAGCCGTATAGCCATCAGGATTCATTGAAAAGCGGCGTCTTTACAAAAAAAAGGTAAAACTATGCCCAATTGACACCGCAATGGGATAAATTTAGAAAGCGCACTGAAATATGACTAAGCTACTATTTCAGTATCAATGAAAAGACGTTACCCATTCGCTAATTGGGCGGTGATGTATTCTGGGAATACCACTTAACTCCGATTATTTGCAAGGATACTCTGGCGACCTCATGATGAAATTTATCCTCCCGTTTAAACTAAAAAAATTGACTTTCAGTGCCGGTTTATTGCTTTTGGCTCTGCCCGCCGCTTATGCGGCTGATGCTCCGGCTGCGCCTTCAATAGAAGCTAAAGCCTATGTTTTGATGGATTACAACAGTGGGAAAGTGCTGACGGAAGGCAACAGTGACCAGCGCCTTGACCCCGCCAGCTTGACAAAAATCATGTCCAGCTATGTGATTGGGCAGGCGATTAAAGCGGGTAAAGTCCACCCGGATGATTTAGTGACCGTTGGCAAAGATGCTTGGGCCACCGGTAACCCCGCATTACGCGGCTCCTCACTGATGTTTTTGAAACCGGGCGATCAGGTGAAATTGTCCGATTTAAATAAAGGAATTGTTATTCAGTCAGGTAATGATGCCAGTATCGCACTGGCGGATTATATTGCCGGAAGCCAGGATAGCTTTGTGGGCTTAATGAACAATTATGCCAAAGCGCTGGGTCTGGATAACACGCATTTTATGACAGTTCATGGCCTGGATGCACCGGGGCAATACAGTACTGCGCGGGATATGGCGGTATTGGGGCAAGCGCTTATCCGCGATGTGCCGGAAGAATATGCGCTGCATAAAGAGAAAGAATTCACCTTTAATAAAATTCGCCAAATCAACCGTAACCGTCTGTTATGGAGCACAAATATTAATGTTGATGGCATGAAAACCGGTTTTACCACTGGGGCCGGGCATAATCTGGTGGCTTCTGCTACTGATGGGCCGATGCGGTTGATCTCGGTGGTGTTGGGTGCGCCAAGTGACAGAGTGCGTTTTAGCGAGAGTGAGAAACTCCTAACTTGGGGCTTTCGTTTCTATGAAACCGTGGTGCCAATTAAAGCCGCGAATCCTTTTGTCACTCAGAAAGTGTGGTTTGGTGATACCGGGCAGGTAGAGCTTGGCGTCGCGCAGGATGCGGCTGTCACTATCCCGAAAGGGCAGATGAAAAATCTGAAAGCCAGCTATAAGTTGGATCAAACTGAATTGCGCGCGCCATTGGCGAAGCATCAGGTGGTGGGCACCATTGATTTCCAGCTTGACGGTAAAACGATTGAACAGCGCCCGCTGGTGGTGTTAAACGAAGTCAAAGAGGGCGGTTTCTTTAGTCGCATGTGGGACTTTGTGATGATGAAGTTTAGCCAGTGGTTTGGTGGAATATTGGGCTAAATTTAAGGGCGACGTGATAGTCGCCTTAAATTTGATAACAAACCGATATGTTTAGTTCTGAGTTAGTCGGGGCGGCTGCACTTGGGGGCGCTCCGGCCACTTAGGCCACTGATTATTTACTAACCAATAGTGACCCAGTCGGCACCTTTCCCGCTAATCAATGTTGTCAGCGCTGCCCTTTTATTATCACTGCGATAAATCAGTTGCAGGCCACTATCTTGATTGCCAGACCGCCGCGAGAGGTTTCGCGGTATTTTGAGTTCATATCTTTACCGGTTTCATACATGGTTTCGATGACTTTATCCAGACAGACACTTGGCTCACTGGTGCGACGTAATGCCATACGGGCTGAGTTAACCGCCTGCACGGCAGAAATGGCATTACGTTCAATGCAAGGAACTTGAACTTGCCCCGCAACAGGATCACAGGTTAGCCCCAGATTATGTTCCATGGCGATTTCAGCCGCGATACAAACCTGAGCCGGGCTGCCGCCCATGAGTTCAGCCAAACCGGCCGCTGCCATTGAACAGGCCACGCCCACTTCTCCCTGACAGCCCACTTCTGCGCCAGAAATGGATGCGTTCATTTTATACAAAGCGCCAATTACGCCAGAGACAAGGAAATAGCGGCTGTAGGAGTTTTCATTCACTGGGCGAATAAATTTATCGTAGTAAGCTAACACCGCAGGGATAATGCCACAGGCCCCATTGGTCGGTGCTGTCACGACTCGTCCGCCTGCCGCATTCTCTTCGTTAACGGCTAAGGCATACATGTTTATCCAATCCACCACCATCATCGGATCTGCATTATGCTTATCTGTGGTGACCAGCAGACGGCGCAAGGCAGCGGCTCGACGAGGAATTCTCATGGGGCCGGGCAACAGCCCCTCAGTGTTAATGCCGCGTTCAATGCCGGCCTGCATCACTTCCCAAATGGCGGCAAAGTGCGCGCTGATTTCGGCTTTGCTGTGTAAAGCTAGCTCATTTTGCATCACTAAACCGGATAAAGATAAGCCGGTTTCTTTACAGTGTTTTTGCAAATCTTGGGCGGAGTTAAAAGGATAAGGTACAGAAACCGCATGGCTATCTTGCTGACCAAATTGTGCTTCATCAACAATAAACCCGCCGCCGATGGAGTAATAGGTTTTGCTGAAAAGACACAAGTCACCCGCATAGGCGCTGATGGACATGCCATTTTCGTGCAGCGGTAAATTGGTTTCATGGAAGTTCATTCCGCCGCTGGTGGGGAAGTCAACTTCGTGGCTGCCATTAGCCAGCAGTAGGCGTTGGCGCAATTCTACATCGCGGATAAACCCGGCGATGGCATCAATATTAACGGTATCCGGCAAATTCCCGGCCAGACCCATGATGATGGCAATATCGGTATGGTGCCCTTTACCGGTAAGAGATAAAGAGCCATAAACATCAACAGCAATTCGGGTGACGGCAGCAAGGTGCCCTAGGGTGATTAAGTCATCGGTAAACAGTTTGCCCGCTTTCATTGGGCCAACAGTATGGGAGCTGGATGGCCCAATACCAATCTTGAAAATGTCAAAAACGCTGACCATATATTAGCCTCTGAAAGGTTCTAATTATTAAAGTATTTACATTGCCGTGGATAAGAGAGCCGGCGCGGACGCACCGGCTTTTGAAGCAATTACACCATCAGAAAAGGGTCATGGGCTAACCGTTGGAAAGGGTTAGCCTCAGAATTATTTACCGAACAGGCTGAACAAGATTGCAGAGATAGCAATCAGACCCATGATGACCACGAATACGTTGCTGATGCTGCCGCTGTATTTACGCATCGCTGGCACTTTATGGATTGCATACATTGGCATCAGGAATAACAACATCGCGATGATTGGGCCGCCCAATGTTTCAATCATGCCCAAAATGCTTGGGTTCATGGTTGCAACTATCCAGGTGGTGACCAGCATAAACAGTGCAGTAATGCGGTTCAGTTTGTCATGATTGATAGGTTTGCCTTTGCTGCGCAAAGACTTGATCATCATGCCATTAAAGCCTTCACGTGCGCCAAGGTAATGGCCGAGGAAAGATTTGGTGATAGCGATAAAGGCAATGACCGGTGCCATGTAGGCAATCATCGGCGTATTAAAATGGTTAGCCAGGTAAGACAGAATAGAGATATTTTGGCTTTTTGCTTCGGCCAGGTCTGCCGGAGACAAGCTTAATACACAGCTAAATACGAAGAACATGACAGTAACAACCATCATGATGTGGGCAAAAGCCAAAATGCGAGAGCATTTTTTCTCAGCTTCAACACCGTATTCTTCACGTTTTGCGACTGCAAAGGCAGAGATAATCGGGGAGTGGTTGAATGAGAACACCATCACCGGAATCACCAGCCACAGCGTCATCCACAGGCCGCTACCCGTGCCATTGCCATCCATAGAGACATTTTCAAATATTGCCCCTGACCAGTTAGGGATCAGATAGACCGCCAACAGCATCAGCACAGCAACAAATGGGAACACCAGAATACTCATTGCTTTCACAATGGCATGCTCACCAAAACGCACGATAGTCATCAAGCCGATGATGAGGATCAGTGACAAGATGGCACGTGGTGGAGAGGGCAGATGCATCTGGTGGGTAATAAAGCTATCAACAGTATTGGTAATCGCCACACTGTAGACCAATAAAATAGGGTAGATAGCGAAGAAGTAAAGCAGGGTAATCAGTTTACCAGCGCCCTGACCAAAATGCTCTTCAACCACTTCAGTGATATCTTCGCCCGGATTTTTACCTGACAACACAAAACGGCACAGACCGCGGTGTGCATAGAAGGTCATCGGGAAAGCAATGATAGCCATAACGATAAGAGGCAGAAGACCGCCGATACCGGCATTGATTGGCAGGAACAAGACGCCAGCACCGATTGCGGTGCCGTACAGCCCCAGCATCCACATGGTGTCACTCTTACGCCATGTGCTTGTTGAAGTATTTCCCGTGGAGGCAATAGTGCCCGCTTGAGTAGTGTCCATAAAAATCTCCGTATTGAACACGTTAATTTAAAATTAAGAGCCGAAAGTCTGGTGCCTGTAATGCTTTATTTAGCGACATTATCAGGTGAACAATTCAGTCAAAACGATTTGTTTAAAATGTGTGCCCTGGTTATTACATTGGTGCCGTATTCGTGTGTGGTACCTAAAAGGTAAAGTGCAAAATTTGACCGATATTAAGGGGTGGATATGTGTTATCGGATATTTTTATTGTTATTGTCTTGGTGGTAGTTTTTGCTGGTGTAAATGTACTTATTTGCAGTGAAAAGTACCGTGATCCTGCTCTCAATTGCCCAATAAAATCGTTCTTGATGACTTGTTGTGAATTTACAACTGTTTGTTGCATGAATGTGTTTTTATTATCAATAAAGGTGGTGAAAATATATAATTTGCATTGATTAATAAATAAACAATGAAATTCTCTACCCCTTTTTTATTGGCGGCAATATATTTTAACCTTGTTCATGAATCTAGTTAAAATCGTTTTTTTCACTGTTTTGTTGATTGATATCATTAATTCATAATAATGAAATTAACGTAACTAGATGATATTTATGTATTTTATTTTTATTCTTGATTGGGGTTAAGTTCTTGGGGTGCAGCAATATAAACCGTAAAATAAGATTTTAGATAAAAATTCAATTGTGGTTTATAAATGGTTTAACAACCTGTCTTTGTTGTTTTTTACCTTATTTGTCATATGAATATTTACCGACGACAATTTGTCAGACAATAAATTAACGCTATTCTTTTACTTGATTGTATTAAAAATGCACTAAATGTTAAATCAATTCATCTTAAGTTCAGTTGTCCAAAAAGGTTTCATTTAATAATGAAATTGTGTTTTAAGTTTTTTATGGATTAATAAAAATATTTATCCATAAATTAATAGTGGTTATTTGTTTCGCTTAAATATAATACATATTTTAGATAATACCTGCCGGGGATGACCCATCTGCTATTTACAGTGTTAGGATTTTTGCTATTAAATCAAGGTCAATGGGGTCGGTTAGCGGCCAAGGCATGACTGAGTCATTGAGTGGGCAAGGTCTTGGCCATAGAGATAGAGATGCACAATATCAGCATCTCTATCAGCAAGAGGAAGAGTCAGTCGGGGAGGGGGCGCTCTAATAGTAAGTTTTAATGCCCTGCTGCAAAAAGAACTGGCTGAATTCATCATCAGGTTGGCGGTCAGTGACCAGCGCATCAAAGAGCGTTAACGCCCCGATACTGGCCGGTTTGATTTTGCCAAATTTACTGTGGTCAGCCACCAGAATTTTATGCTGAGATTTAGCCAACGCACGGTGCTTCAGTAAGATTTCGTCAAAGTTAAAACAGGTTGCGCCATACTCCACTGAAACCCCTGCCGCAGAGATAAAGGCCTTGTTCGGGCAGACATTATCCAGCTCATGGTGCTGGCCGATAGGGGTGAAAATGTAGTTATTAGGTTTGAATTCGCCCCCGCACAGCAGCACTTTGCAATTGGGTTTGTCTTGTAAGGAAAGGAATGTGTTGAGGGAATAACAAATGGCTGTAAATGACAGCTCTTCATCTATCTCGTCAATGATAGAAGGGATTGTGGTGCCGCAATCAAAAAAGACGGTGTCATTTTCTGCAATAAGACGTGCTGCCAGCTGGCCAATTCGACGTTTTTCTTCCACCTGTTTGGCTTGCTGATCAGAAACAAAATAGTTATTGGCGTTATTGCTTTTGGGATCCAGCACCACATAACCGCCTAACAAAATGACGGCAGTGGGTTCGGCGCTGAGATCCCGCCGAATTGTCATCTCTGAAACACGCAACAGATTAGCGGCATCTTTTAGATGGATTTTATCGGAACGCTTAAGGGCCTGAGTAAGTTTATTGATTCGTTCTGCGCGGCGAGTTTCCATAAGCCATCCCGGACAAGTTATTTTCAAGGCCATGTATGATAAGCATTTTTCTTGTTATGCGATATAAAACAAGCCATTACAAAACAAAAGTGGTGCAAAACAGGACATAGCAATAATTAAGCCCGGCAATAACCGGGCTTACAATAATTTAGTAGCTTGATGCGGATGCTTGTTGGCCTGACACTATCGCCACCCCAGAACTGGTACCAATTCGTGTCGCTCCGGCCTTAATCATCGTTTCTGCTGTTGCTCTATCACGCACTGCACCAGATGCTTTAACGCCCATTACCGGGCCGACAGTAGCGCGCATCAATTTCACATGTTCTTCTTTAGCGCCGCCGGTGCTGAAACCGGTAGAGGTTTTAACAAAAGCGACATCAAGCTCACGGCACATTTCACACACTTGTACGATTTGCGCATCGCTAAGTAAGCAGGTTTCTAATATTACCTTCAACGGTGTAGCGGCGCAATTATCACGCACGGCTTTGATGTCGGCTTTAACGTTATCAATTTTACCGCTTTTTAACCAACCAACGTTGATAACCATGTCAATTTCTTGTGCGCCTGCTTTGATTGCAGCTTGAGCTTCAAAGGCTTTTGTTTCAGTCAGACCGGCACCCAGTGGGAAGCCAATGACTGAACAGACCTTAACCTGGCTGCCAGCTAACTGCTGTGCGGCGACAGGGACATAGCCAGAGTTTACACATACAGCATAGAAATTATTCTGTTTGGCTTCTTCACATAACTTAATGATTTGTGCTTCAGTGGCATCCATTGCCAGCAGGGTATGGTCAATGTAGTTAGCGTAATTGATTGTCATAATTATTATCCTTTATTCATCTGTAAGTGGTTATGTTGTTATAATAATAACATTATAAAGAAAAAACAAAGACAATTCTCACAAAATTAACTGTTTTAGAATTTATTTTGTTATTTTTATTACATTTGTGGCTATAAGATAGACAGTAAAAATGAGTGTTTTTAATGTAATTTCATGATTTTAAAGGTTTAAAACAGCGTTGAGACTTTAAAGGAGGGGATTGCCGGCTTTTTAGTTTACCGGCAATGTAACATGAAGGGGAATTAGCTCCTGACCCATCCTCTGCTGATAGGCATGGCAAAACTTAGGTGATAAAGGCGGATTATCCCCTTCGAGAGTGTATCCCCGAATAAATTCCACACTAACTGTGCGAACAGGCAACCGACAATGCCTAACAAAAAGGCTCCCACCATATCTAATGGCCAGTGAACCCCCAGATAAATACGTGACCACGCGATGGCGACGGCCACTATCATCATGCTGATCGCCGACCAAAGTTTGTGCCAGAAAACAAAGGCTAAGGCAAAGGTAAATATTGCGGTACCGTGATCACTTGGGAAAGAACTGTCCGGTGCATGGGGTAGAAAATTATAACCGAAACCCACGACAAAAGGCCGGTCATGCGGGATAAGCATCCCGATACAGGCGGCTGAGAGCATAGAGAAAGCAAGCGCGATGGCCGCTTTGGCGACCACAGTGCGCTGGATGTCCATCGTTGCTTTCGGCCCCCATAACCACATCCCCACCAATAACACCGGGATAATCATAATGGCGTCGCGCGCGATAAAAGTCGCAAAAGAAATCATCCATGATGGTGATGCCGGCGTTGCATTTATCATGGAAAAGAAAAAGTAATTCATTTGTTCCATCAGTCGGTACCTTTATCACGGTTGCAATAACCGCTAATCATCCAAAACACAGCCAACTGGCTGAGCCATACCCACCAACCCGCCCACAGGTTGTGAGTGAGAAAATGTGCCCCACGCATGATTTGACCAAAGCCCATCAACATGCCAAGGATGACTCCGGCGAGCCAACACAAAGTGGCCAGACGAGGTCGCTCGGGGTAAAACAAGAAAAACAAACTCATCACGGCAAAGCCGCTTGATGCATGGCCGCCAGGGAAGCAGTGACCCGGGCCTGCCCCGATAGGCGCAGTTCCCATCAACACATAGCTAATGGATTTGCCGCCATACTCCACCAGATCCCAAGGACAGGAGTGTGCGCTGGTGGCTTTTAAAATTCCTATCACTAATGGGCCAATACCCAGCAGCAACATGGTGGTGATCAACCGCGCATTGCGACGATAAATGCCCCACAACAATGTGACAACTGCCGCACTGATAATGGTCATTTTCAGCAACCGGTGATTAAGTAAATCCAACCAGTAATTATTTTCCCAAGGAAAATTCTGCCCGACAGGATCAAACCAATAATTACTGATAAGCCAATCTAGCTGCTCGTCGCAAGATAACCAAAAAAACAGCAATCCACTGATCAACAGACCAAAAACCTGCCAAAAGTAAAAGGATAATGGGAGTGAGTAAAGGGACTTTGTCCTAATTACCTGTGCTGTTGAGGTATTATTTAATGTTGGCGTCGTAATACCCGATTGCGACGTTGGTTTATTGGTCTTCACGAAATAACCTGAAACGGAATTAATGATATTCGAATGGTAATAAAGCTGTCTTAAGAAAGCCTTAAGGGGGCGGAGAGGGGCGAGAAAAGGTGGTAGTCAAATTTCAGGCAAGAAAAAACCCGATTAGTCTCAGAAGTCTATATAAAACAATAATATATAATAAAAACAGTGAGTTGATTAGTTATTGAGGGGTAGTAAATACTAGGGAAGAGTAACCTCCGCCGCCACTTTGTCGCCAGTGCTCATGGTGGTTAGCGGGTTGAACTGCACAGCGGTTTCTAGGTGCTCAGGCGCGAAGTGAGCATAACGCATTGTCATCTGAATATCACTGTGGCCAAGGATGCGCTGCAATACCAGAATGTTGCCCCCGGACATCATAAAGTGCGCGGCAAAGGTGTGGCGCAAAACGTGTGTGAGCTGGCCAGCGGGTAGCTTTATATCTGTGGTGTTGATTGCGGCCATAAAGCGGAAATAACACTCACTGAAAAGCCGGTCTCCCTCTAACGCGATTAACTCGTCATGAAGTTCTTTGCTGATTGGCACACTGCGGTTCTTTTTACCTTTGGTTCTGACAAAGGTAATTTTGTGCGGGCTGACCTGAGAGCGGGTGAGCTTTTCTGCTCCATTCCATCGCGCCCGATACTGAGGCAAACTTTAACTACCATAGGCAAATCTGCCCGGCCAAAGCTACATGCGGCCAATAGTGTTTTAATCTGCTCATGGGTGAGCCACGCCATTTCTTTTTCTGCCACGGCGTACTTGCGCAGATTGTCTAATGGGTTCGGTAAGTTCCATTCGCCTAATCTGGCCAATTCGCTAAACATACCGCTTAAAAAACTTTGTTCCAGATTTACGGTTACCGGCTTTGCGCCTTTCTTCCATTTCTCTGAGAAATAAATCTCACCTGACAAACGCTTAGACCGATAGTGAGCAAAATCTTTTCCACTCAAACTATGAGCAGGGGGATTACCTAGCGCAGCAACTATTAATTTTAACTTCTGATAAACTTTTTCACCGGCTTCTAGGGAACGGCCATGTAGGTTATACCAGAGTTCGGCAACCTCGCTTAACGTGCGGCGGTCTGGTGCATCCCCTAACCAAGGCTTATTGCTCACCTGATCCATGGTATATCGTTCAAAGGCTAGTGCTTCACCTTTGGTCGCAAACATTTTTCTCACCCGGCGACCTGTGCGGCCTGCCGGGTAACATTCACAAAGCCATTGACCTGTTGGTTGTTTGCGTACTGACATTGAGAGCCCCCTTGGAAGATAAGGGGGTATTTAACTGTATTAATGAACAGTGGTCAATGTTTGATTTTATTAAAAAAATAATTTTAATATTTACTAGTCTTAAGTTAATACTAATAGAATCCTAACAGGTTAGTAAAATTACATGTTAAGCGTTTTTAGCTCGGCTTATAACTATGCCTATAGCTTGTTTCCATTTTTTATCATGTATTATTCTTGTGTGTGGAATGTCACTATTAATTATTTCATTTTTTGTCAATTTAGATAACTCTTCCCAATTATCATGAAAAACATATGTAGCATTATCTAAAAATACACTCTCTAAGACATATATATTATTTTTTGTGAAACCGAAAACATAATATCCATTGAATCCTCCTACTCCTGATCCAATGAAGTCAGGTTGGTATACATTTATTGTTTTAAGCCGATCTTCTATTATTTCTGCCTCGTCATCTTGTAGTCTGCTAGTGCTACTTTTTATTAACTCTGATACTTTGCTCCACGGGTAAACGCCTTTTGGTAATATATCCCATTGGAGTTTTTTAAACTTTGTTGTTTTGATTGCTGTCTTTTCTTTATCTAATATTTCAAACTCACCAAAACATTCTAACATTAAGTTTGTTATGTGAATGTTAATTTCAGAATTACCATCATTAAGATTAAGTGTGTTGGTAATTATATATTTCTCGTTATTTACAATTGCGATACTAAGAAACTCTGAGGGAGCAGGGATGTATTCTCTAGCTGTTCTTAGACCTGATCTTGTTCTAATTCCATAATGAGGATGGTTATGCCAATCATATGTAGTGCTCGTATAGCTGACATAATATATCTCTTTTGGCAGATCTGGCCTAAGTATCTCTTTACCTCTGGCATTAAATTCAGTGTATTTGCCAACTGCAAAAGGCAATATAGACTCTCCTTCCGGTAATTCCTTAGTAAATCCAAGTTCTTGTAATTTAATGATATCTATATTATTAATAGGTAAACCTAAAATTATAGTATCAATACCAGCAGCCATTTTGATTATTTTATCAATTTTTCTTACGGATTTAGATTTTAGTTTCATAGTAATACCTCAGATAATATTTGAAGTTTAACTTTCTAAATTCTTGATAGTAAATCAGATCTCTTAACTTGGTACTCTTCTTCTGAAATAATTCCTGCCTCTTTTAATTGGGCTAATTTCTTCAATTTTGAGAATTCATCTTCCTTATTCTCTTCATTCTTCACTACTTCTGTATTACTTGACGTTGTTAATCCTCGTCCTAATTCAATTGCATCAATGAGTTGCGATTCACCCTCTTTACTAAAAGTTTTAAACTCAAGATCATCATGACTGGTATGTAGTCTTATAACTCTATGACCCAGAGTTGATTTTCTTTCAATTGATGTTATTGATTTTAAAGGTATATTTTGAATTATTTCACCGATTATACCTTTTCTATAAAATGTAACCCTCAGATCAGTTACAAGTAAGACTCCATTGCGCTGAGTATTTTTACCCGATCCCATTACATTGCCTATGTAGCCATCTGACCAAGCAACAACGCTTTCACCTGATTTCAAATGTGAAGACTTAAATTTGATAACGTGCTTATTTTCCTTCATTACTTAATCCTTTATTTTTGTTAGCCGATGGTATTATTGATTTCAATGCTTCAAGAATATTTGGTGGTGTATCCGCGGCCTTAGAAAAAGCTGAATCACCGGACATATTCCAATCTTTAAAGACTAACATTGCATCTTCTTTTGTTGCACTAGAGCCATATATTTGTAAAAATAATTGGCCAAAACTTAATGCGTGTTGTCTATCTTTTCTTCGGATTGATTCATGTGTATAGTTGCGAGCGTTAGAAAAACAAACAAATGCAAGCCATGAAAGTAAGCCAATGCCTAATCCGCCACGAATAAATATATATATAAATCCAATCCACTCAATATTCTCATTTTTTAATATTAAATCTGTTCCTTGTGCGAATGTACAGAATGCTGCTAATACCGCAACCAAAGTTATGGTAATACCAGCGATTGACCAATTACGCGACATTTCAGTAAAGAAACTGTCATCTGTATCAAGTTTTTGGCTCACCTTTTCTACATACAGAGGTATTTCTTTATCAATTCTTTTTTGTTGAGATAGTGCTTTTAACTCATTATTTTCTTTTATAAGAATATCTTTTTCTTCAATTACCGTGTCTTTCTCATTGATTAAAATTTCTTTTTCTATAATTAATGCATTGCATTTTTCTGTAATGTCGGTGATGGTCTTTTCAAGATCTGATATCCATTCTTTTGTTTTTATTAGAGTTTTATTTAATACTCTGTTTTCATTCTTTAACTCCGAGACATATTTTTCATAATTTATTTCATATTCTTCTCTGTTTAAATTGTTTTTCTCGTAATTATTTATTTCTGAGGTGAACTCTTTGATATCATTTGAATCTAATTGATGTCTATTTTTAATTCCCAAAAGAATGGCGTCAACAATCCCGAGTCTCTTATCTCTAAGATAGCCAATAAGTTTCTCATGGGTTTTAGTATCGATTAATTCATTCGATAACAAGAATTCAAGCTCATTAATGTAACTATCTATGGTTCTATTTTCCATGCTTCCTACTTATAATTATACTCAAAAATTTCAGTAAGATATATTTATGGCCACAATTCTTGAGGAAATTAAAATTTCATCAAGTTTACACTCAAACGCAAATTTCTCGCCCTCAACTCGCACTTTGCCACCGGGAATACGAATAATATCTCGGACGCTAATTGTTCCCTCTATATCAACAACCCATTTGCCATCCTGAACTTCATCAAACTTACGGTCAGCAATATAGGTGACATCACCATCAAGGATAACAACCGGGTCTTTCAATCCATCAGGCAAGAACGCCTTGTCGAACATATAGAAATTTGAATCGTAGAGTTTGCCGTCTAACAACTTTTGGCGCGGAATTTGTACAACATCGTTCAGTTTGGCGTTTTCAAACATCACACCTTCGCCGGTTGTTAACCATGATAGGGAAACACCAGTTTCAAGTGCGCCTTGAATAATCCATTCCGCAGGGAAGATATCCCGCATATATCGGGTTGCGAGGGTACTTTTTGAAACCCCTAAATGATCACATAAAGCCTGCCGTGTAGTGAAGCCATAGGCCTCAATCAAACGGTCAATTGCTTTACGCCCTCCGCTTTTGAAATCCATAAAGTACGTCTCAACGAACAAAACCCATTGACAGATCCCTAAAGCGAACCTGAGGGTACTCATGAGTTCGCTTTGGGAATCACAACTGTTAAAAACTACTTATAACGGCTCGCCACAAGCCAATTGGAGATGTTGCACTATGAGACCTAACATTTCAATCACTCTTCTGACCCCCCATGTCACAGTAGAGAAATATAGTGAATTAAAGGGCTTAGATTCAGACACCATCAGAGCAATGCTTGCTGATGGCCGTTTAGTTCGTCACCGCCTGCGTAAAGATATGAAGCGTGAAAAAGTCATGATCAATATGGCGGCACTCACCGTAGACGCACTCTCGAATTGTGATATTGCAATCGCCTAGTTCGATATTGCGTTATTGGGAGGCTATCGACCATGTTTGATTTCCAGCTTTCTAAACACCCACGCTTTGATATGTCATGCCGTGCTTTCGCCCGGAATAACAATTTAACGGCGGTTGCCGATCAAATCGGTATGAAGCCGCAAATGCTGCGTAACAAACTTAACCCTGACCAGCCGCACCAGTTGAGCTGCATCGAATTGTTGACGCTCACTGACATTACCGAAGATCCAACGCTGTTAGATGGCTTGCTGTCTCAATTGCAATGTTTGCCTGCGGTAGCTGATTTTATGTCTGAGAGTTTTACCGACCATATCGAACGTAATTTCACCGGGCAGAGCAGTGATCCAACCGAACTCTGGCAGCGCACCCAGCGGGCATATAGATACCTCGTCGGTCTATGCAAACAAGTGGGAACTGAACCGCCGTACTGGCGCGAATTTACTTCCAGCCGCAAAACAATTAACCCGCGCAAAATTGAATCCGGCTTGCTGCGCATGATGGCAGCGGATTGGTGGCGAGTGCGTTTAAAACGCCTGCGTGATGTGCGCCGTGAGCATATGGCCATTGCGGTGGGGCAAGTACAGAAATCAGCATCTGCCTATGTCAGCCGGTCAACCATGGCCGAATGGGTAGAGCAAAAACGGCGTAACCGGGAGTTTTTCAAGGCGTTTGAGCTGGAAAATCAGGACGGTGAACGGGTCTCAATGGAAGACATGGTGAATGGCAGCAATGCCAATCCCGCAATACGGAGATGTGAACTGATGGTCAGAATGCGAGGTTTTGAGGATTTAGCCAATGAAATGGGCTGCGTGGGGGAGTTTTACACTATTACCGCGCCGTCTAAATATCATGCGGTGTATCACGGCGGCGGCTTTGTGGCCAACTGGAATGGGGCCAGCCCACGGCAGACACAAAAATACTTATGCAGCGTATGGGCCAAATCCCGTGCCGCGCTTGCTCGGGCTGGGATTAATATCTTTGGTTTCCGGGTGGTTGAGCTGCATCACGATGGTACCCCACACTGGCATGTGCTGCTGCTTATGTTGCCGCAAGACGTTGAGCAAGTGCGTGACATTCTCTGCTATTACGCCCGGTTGGAGGATAGCGAAACACTGCAAAGCCCCGAAGCATTGAAAGCCCGTTTCCATGCTGAACCTATTGACTCGGCCAAAGGCAGTGCAACCGGCTATATCGCGAAATATATCTCAAAGAATATCGATGGCTATGCACTGGGCGAGGATGAAGACGGCGAGACGGGGGGGATGCGCGGGATATGGCCAAAGCGGTTACCGCATGGGCCAGCCGTTGGCGTATCGCAGCGGGTAACGGTAGCAGGGGATTGGGAGCGCAAAACCGATCAGGTTATCCGTGAGGAATCCATGAGCAGGGTGATTACTGCCGACGATGAAACCCGCACACTGGTAGCCCGTGAGACCACTATTCAGGCCACGGATAAAACCACGGTACTGGGTACCGCCACCTTGCTGGCTGGGGCCATTCAGCAGATTAGTGAGGGGGATTACAGTCTGGCCACGCAAGCCAGTTACGTGGCAAAAGTGGGCAAAACCTTAACCACCGATGTGGGGCAGGATTTGATAGAGAAGATTGGTAATATCCGCAGCAGCATAGCCTCAGCCCGGCAGGATGTGATAGCGCCAGTGGTGTGGATTGGTAGCCAGCAGATTAACGTGATGGCCCTTATGCTGGATACGCTGGATGTGGTGAAAGAGTTGGCAGCACTGACCGCCGCCCATACTCATACCAACACCGGAGGCCCGCTTAACGCAGGCAGCATCACCGCCACCGGGGCCAAGTCAGACGGATTACGTGATAAATATTCCCCAGTGATCGGTTAATCGATCTCGCCCAATCAGCCTGCCGCGCGCGGGCTTTTTTACGCCTGCCCATAAGTGCCGCCAGCGGCCCGCAGTACCCCGCGATAAAGCAACCACAGCACCCAAAATGGATCACGCCAGCCACGCCCCGCGCACGTAGCAGAACACGCAACGAAAGAAACGTTATCACCACGGAAACGGCACTACACCGCACCCGCCAGCCCGCACCGTGGCTGGGGCTTTGCGGAGTTTCGCCAACTGAAAAGAATGAAAAGAATTTCAGTGTGTTTCAGTTTTTGGATCTTGGCGTGGATTTTTGGTAAATGCTAATTAATTGAAACTAATGGTAATTTATGGATTTCTGTAAAGTCATTGGATCATTTAGAACTATCAGACTGTAGATAGAAAGATTCTTAATAATTAGTATTTTCAGGAGGACATGATATTGGTTATGTAAGCAAAAACTGAAAAACAGACTAGTTTATGTGGTTGTGTATAAATCATATAACAAACTCAAAGATAGAATAATTTAAGGTGGAGATATGAGTTCTGGACAGTACTACATAAGTGACGGTTACATCTATGGCCCGAAGATGTCTGGCCAGTTCTACATCAGTGATGGTTATATCTATGGACCCAAAAACTCTGGGATTTATTACCTAGATTCAGGTGGATATATATATACGGGCCAAAGCACTCAGGAAAGTTTTACATAAGTGATGGCTACATTTATGGCCCAAATAATGTCGAACTGCCGTGGATGAACTGATTTTATTAAAATAAAAGGAGTGACATATGACGATAAATTTTTATGGTCGTACAGGTGTGCCATACGCTTACACTGATGATGGCATTCATATTTATACGTTTTCTGGAAAACCAATAGGTTACTTCAGTGATGATTCTGTATATCTATTCAATGGAAGACATGTTGGTTACTGGGAGAATGGGTTTATAAGAGATTCTCGGGGGCGTGCTCTTTTGTTTACTACAGATTCAAGTGGAGGACCAATGAAACCTATGGTCGGTATGACCCCCTTGAAAGGATTAAAACATCTCATGCCTATGAAAGGGTTAAAGCACTTAAAACCTTTGAAACCACTATTTTCTTCAAGTTGGTCCACCAATAGAGCCATTGATGTATTTGAAAATAGATAGCAACTTGGGTACATGAAATTGAGCGGTGCCGCCATTCCATCGGCAATAGCAATGTGATGTGGTTGTAAGGTATTGATAGCTAAGGACTCAAATTTCAGGCAAGAAAAAACCCGATTAGTCTTGAACCTAAGAAGGCGGGACTATCGGGCTCCTCAATATGGGGACATCAAAGAAAAGCAGTGGCATTAAATCAGACCCCAGTCTGGTAAGAAAGTTCTGGGGAAATGAAAAAAGGATAAAATAATATTTAGTTTTATCCTAAATGCCACTTTTTGTGCACTAGCCTAATATTCCGGGCCAGATAATAACAATTAATGAGCCTGCTAATGTCAATAATACGTTCGCAATGGCGTAAGTCCCCGCGTAGCCTAGCGCTGGAATATTACTGCGGGCGGTATCGCTGATGATATCCATTGCAGGTGCACAGGTTCTGGCCCCCATAATGGCACCGAAAAGCAGAGCCCGGTTCATGCGCAATACATAAGCGCCAAAGAGAAAACAGATAATTACTGGCACCAAACTGACGATTAGACCAGAAAGCAACATTTGGCCACCGACGGCCCCTAAGCTGCTGTTAATACCGCCACCTGCACTTAAACCTACACCGGCCATAAAAACCATCAACCCGAATTCTTTCACCATATTTAGCGCCCCTTGCGGGATATAGCCGAAAGTCGGGTGATTGGCTCGTAAAAATCCGAGCATGATACCGGCCATTAATAAGCCAGCCGCATTACCAATACCAAAACTGAAATTACTGAATTGGAAGGTAATCAGGCCAATCATTAATCCCAAAATAAAGAAAGCACAAAAAGCCAGCAGATCGGTAACCTGACTGTGAATAGAAATAAAGCCAATCTTTTCAGCGACACTTTTAACCCGACGAGCATCGCCGCTGACTTGTAAAACATCGCCTTTATTCAATACCACATTGTCATCAATTGGCATTTCTATTTGGCTGCGGATCACGCGGTTCAGGAAGCAGCCGTGGTCAGTCAGTTTTAAGTGACTTAGGCGTTTACCTACCGCATTGCTGTTTTTGACCACGATTTCTTCAGTGACAATGCGCATGTCCAACAGGTCGCGGTCAAACACTTCTTTGCCATTACGAAAGCTGGGATCAAGGCGAGAATGGGCATCTGGATAGCCTACCAGAGAGATCTCATCACCGACTTGCAGCACCGCATCACCATCGGGGTTCGCCAAAATACCATTACGGCGAATTCGCTCAATATAACAGCCGGTTTGGCGGTAAATACCTAATTCTCTGAGGTTTTTTCCGTCTGCCCATGCCACTAGTTCCGGGCCGACGCGATAGGCGCGGATCACCGGTAAATAGACTTTTCGCTGGCTATCGGTATCAAGACCGCGCTCGCGGGCAATTTGCTGCGCACTGGTTGATAAATCTTGATGCTGAAATTTAGGCAGATAGCGCGCACCCAAAATCAAGCTGACCAGCCCAATAAGATAGGTTAAGGCATAGCCCAAACTTAGGTTGTCTTGGGCATGTTGCAGTGCGGGATTATTGGCGATGGTATGGCGTAAAGTGTCGCCAGCGCCCACCAAGACAGGTGTGGACGTCATTGACCCCGCGAGCATCCCGGCCGTTAAACCAATATCCCAACCAAATAGCTTACCCAGCCCCAGCGCCAGCACCATGGCACTGCTGACCATGACTAAGGCGAGCATTAGGTAGTTTTTACCATCGCGAAAGAAAATAGAGAAAAAGTTTGGGCCAGCTTCGACACCGACACAAAAAATAAACAGCATAAAGCCAAGATTGAGTGCTTCCGTATTGATGGTGAAGTGCTGTTGCCCAAGTAACAGTGATACCACCAATACACCAATAGCGTTACCTAATTGAATAGGCCCAAGTCGTAGTTTGCCCAGGCATAATCCCAGTGCTAGAACCACGAATAACAGCAAGATGTAGTTGCCGTTTAATAAATTTGCGACGTTTATATTCACTAGTATGACTTTCTATTTTGCCCGGATGATGATTTACGATGTATACGCCCTTAATTTCATGTTAGAGCGGCACATATCTTTAAATTAAAAAATCTTATCGCCAATATGGGGTAAATAAAGGCGATTACGAGGTTATTCTAATCTGTCTGCTGCGAGACAGCCAGTAGTAAGCAGGAAGTTTGGCATAGCCAGAGAGATATGCTTAATTAGCCGCGGGATATGGACTTCTATGCTATCAATAGCCGGGGAATTACTGCAGAGAGGCAAGCTTATTACTGTGTTGTCAGAAATGACAGGCAGTAAAAAAGGGTGTTAAACACCCTTTTTCGGATAAAACCAACCAAACTGAGATAAACAGGCTTGGTTGTTAGCCCGATTACTGGAACAGGCTCAGATTTTCTTTAGCATAGGCTTCAAAATCAGTGCAGCCGCCAATGTGTTTTTCATCAATAAAGATTTGAGGCACAGTTTCTACTGGCTTGCCGACGGTTTTTTCCAAATCAGCTTTACTGATACCTTCCGCATGAATATCGACGTAGCGGAAATTAAAATCATCACGCTCCGCTGCCAGTTTTTCTGCCAGTTCTTTAGCACGAACACAGTAAGGACATCCAGGACGCCCAAAAATCACAGCAAACATGTAAAACTCCTTGATTAAATTGAGGCTCCCCGTCATCTTTCAACTCGCAGGGGGTTGGCTGCATTGACTTACCCGAGCTACTGATGTTAGTCAGTGGGCTGAGATTCGCAGGCTTGCCGCCGTCTCGCAATTTGAAATCTATGGGGTGTAATCACTTCGTCAACAGTGACGGATACATTCAACTGTTAAATGACTTCTAGCGTATTACTCGTTCTCACTGAGGTCTACTATGCCCTCTGGCGCAGTGAAAAAAAAGTAGGAATTGCCTGTTAATCTGATTAATTCTACCTATTTGCTTATCGATACTGTTACAAATAGTGGGGATTCAATACACTAAGTTAAAGTTGGTGCAGAGCCTGTCGGAGGTAAAGATGCGCTCGTTAGGAGATATGCCCCGTATTGTTATCATGTTTGAAGTGCTGGGGATGGTATTGCTGGTTTTAGCCTGGCTCAGTATTAATGACTATTTGTCATTACCTGGGGCAATGGGTACACCGACAATCGCGGTGCTGATGATTTTTGTTGGAGTGGGTCTGATGATTCCGGCGGCAGCCTGTATTGTTTGGCGTGTTGCTCAGGGCTTTGGCCCATTATTAGGCAGTGCGGATAGGATATCCCGGCCGCAATCTCAAAAAGAGCGAGATGCAGCGCGCAGTAAAAAGGAGGATAAATCTGAGTAAGGTCTTTCTAAGGGCATTAAATTAGTCGGGATTGAAGTGGCGCTGTCGGCCAATATTCCGTAAGCTATGCCACTTTTCGTACCATGAGAATCGTGAGGTAGATAGTTATGGATTCACTCATCGTCCCGGATTTAGCCTTATTACGGCGTTGGCTGGATCAACTTGGTATCTCATTTTTTGAGTGCGATTCCTGCCAGGCGCTGCATTTGCCGCATATGCAAAATTTTGAGGGTGTGTTTGATGCCAAAATAGATTTGGTTGATAACATTATCCTGTTCTCCGCATTGGCTGAAGTCCGGCCGACGGCCTTGATTCCGCTGGTGGCGGATCTTAGCCAAATTAATGCCAGCTCACTGACAGTAAAAGCGTTTATTGATATTCAGGATGATAATCTGCCAAAACTGATTGTCTGCCAGTCATTGACTGTCGAAGTGGGGGTGACGTTAGCCCAGTTTGGCTATTATATGCAGCAGTGCGAAGAACAGATTTCAATGATTATTCTGGAAGCGCGTGCCAATGATTTGTTATTTATTGGTACCAGTGACGAGGATGAGTCACCGCAAACCGCCACGGCTTATCCGGTTATTCACTAATTTACATCTCACATCAATAATCAGCGTGTTACGGCCTGTGGCACGTTGCTCTTTTCCTGCGAAACCATAATATATTCTGCTTTTTGCCCTCCTTTGCCAGATATTTATCGCCGTTTATACCGTTAGTGGCGCATTACATAGATAGAATGTGCATAAAAAATCGATAAAAGGCGTTTTTTACCCTAGAGTCTGGTGCGGATTGCCAACTGCGGTTATGCTGCGGGTGCTACAAAGAGCATAATATTTCCTGCAAAATCCGTGATTGTCCTTCTTAGGTTAATAATCACTCGCCGTGCATAATCATGCGCCGGCGTATGTGGCAATAGCGCTCGGTAAGCCAAAGGTATTGTATCCCTCTCGGATACAAATTTAGCGTACGACCTCACCCCCTGTTTTGGAGGAGTTACGGATGTTCACCCAACGTAAAAAGTGGTTATCGGGTGTTGCTGCTGGCCTGTTAATGGCCGCGTCCGTCTCAGCATCTGCTGAGGAAAAAACACTGCATGTTTACAACTGGTCTGATTATATCGCGCCGGATACGCTGGCTAATTTCCAGAAGGAAACCGGCATTAAGGTTGTTTATGATGTGTTTGACTCCAACGAGGTGTTGGAAGGGAAATTGATGGCGGGGAGCACCGGGTTTGACTTGGTCGTGCCATCAGCCAGTTTCCTCGAGCGCCAATTGTCTGCCGGTGTCTTTCAACCGCTGGATAAATCTAAATTACCTAATTACAAAAATCTTGATCCCGAGTTGTTGGCATTGGTTGGCAAACACGATCCAGAGAATAAATTTGCTGTTCCTTATCTGTGGGCGACCACCGGTATTGGTTACAACGTAGAAAAAGTCAAAGCAGCATTAGGGACAGATGCGCCAGTAAACAGTTGGGATCTGGTGCTGAAACCCGAAAATCTTGAGAAGCTGAAAAGCTGCGGCGTTTCTTTCCTGGATGCACCAAGTGAGATTTTTGCCACGGTACTCAATTATCTGGGCAAAGATCCCAACAGTATTCAGGCCACGGATTACACCGGCCCGGCCACTGAATTATTGTTGAAATTGCGACCGAATATCCGCTATTTCCATTCATCACAGTATATTAATGATTTGGCAAACGGGGATATTTGCGTGGCAGTAGGTTGGGCTGGCGATATCTTGCAAGCTTCAAATCGCGCCAAAGAAGCCAATAATGGTGTGAATGTGGCCTACAGCATTCCTAAAGAAGGCGCATTAGCTTTCTTTGATGTGTTTGCGATGCCAGCGGATGCTAAAAATCAGGATGAAGCTTATCAGTTCTTAAATTACCTGATGCGCCCTGATGTGATTGCCAATATCAGTAACCACGTGTTTTATGCCAATGCCAACAAGGCGGCAACCCCGCTGGTGAATGCAGCAATTCGTGATAATCCGGGGATTTATCCACCGGCTGATGTGCGCGCCAAAATGTTTACGTTAAAAGTACAAGATCCGAAAATCGATCGCGTGATTACCCGGGCTTGGACTAAAGTGAAAAGTGGTAAATAAAGCAGTAGCGTGACTCAGCTTCTGTGCTGATAACCTATTGATAAAAATGAAATAGAATTTGGTAGGGACAGGGAGGGAATCTTCCTGTTCCTGTTTTTTATTGTGCCGCATTTAATGTGCGGCCAGTTCTGCTGTTACGGAGAGCGCGCTGAGTGAATGATGTAATTCCCCGCCCGCAGTCAAAATCCCAGAAGGTGTTTACGCCGTTGCTGGAGATTCGCAATTTAACCAAATCATTTGATGGTCAAGCTGCTGTAGATGATGTCAATTTGACCATCTATAAAGGTGAGATTTTTGCGCTGTTGGGGGCTTCAGGCTGTGGTAAGTCCACCCTGTTGCGCATGCTGGCTGGTTTTGAACAGCCGACGCAAGGGCAGATTGTCCTGGATGGGCAAGATTTGTCGCACGTACCGCCTTATCAGCGCCCAATCAACATGATGTTCCAGTCATATGCATTATTTCCGCATATGACTGTTGAGCAAAACATTGCATTTGGTCTGAAGCAAGACAAGTTGCCGGCGGATGAAATCAAAAGCCGGGTTGCAGAGATGCTGACACTGGTACACATGCAAGAATTTGCTAAACGCAAACCTCACCAATTATCTGGCGGTCAGCGCCAGCGGGTGGCGTTAGCGCGTAGCCTGGCTAAACGGCCAAAATTGCTGTTGCTGGATGAGCCGATGGGCGCATTGGATAAAAAATTGCGTGACCGCATGCAATTGGAAGTCGTGGATATTCTGGAGCGCGTTGGGGCTACTTGCGTCATGGTTACCCATGATCAAGAAGAGGCGATGACGATGGCCGGGCGCATTGCCATTATGAACCGTGGCAAGTTTGTGCAAATTGGCGAGCCGGAAGAAATTTATGAGCACCCGAACAGCAGATTCAGTGCTGAATTTATTGGCTCGGTAAATGTGTTTGAAGGTGTCTTCAAAGAGCGTTTGGACGAGGCGTTGATTATCGACAGCCCTGGTTTACGTCATCCGCTAAAAGTCGATTCTGATGCTTCGGTGGTTGACGGTGTTCCGGTCTTTGTGGCCCTGCGCCCCGAAAAAGTGATGTTGTGTGAACAGGTGCCGGAAGATGGCTGTAACTTTGCCGTGGGTGAAGTGGTGCACATTGCTTATCTGGGGGATTTGTCCATTTATCACGTGAAACTGCACAGCGGGCAGATGCTCAGTGCGCAGTTACAGAATGGCCATCGTTATCGCAAAGGGATGCCAACCTGGGGTGATGAGGTGCAACTTTGTTGGGATGCAGATAGCTGTGTTGTGTTAAATAGCTAATACTGTCGGGAGCTTAATATTGTGATACCAGAATCTACCCGCGCAACCGCCGAACCACCGACCTCTGCGCCAGGGCCGGTTAAGGCGTTAATTCAACGTTTGCAGATGTCGCATGGCCGTAAACTGGTTATTGCGGTGCCTTATTTATGGTTATTCCTGTTGTTTATGTTGCCCTTTCTGATTGTATTTAAAATCAGTTTGGCGGAGATGGCGCGCGCAGTTCCTCCCTACACCGACCTGGTGACCTGGCTGGACGGCAAGCTGGATATCTCGCTCAATCTTGGCAATTATCTGCAACTGCTGGATGACCCCCTGTATATCGATGCTTACCTGCAATCATTGCAAGTGGCAGCGGTGTCCACATTTTGCTGTTTGATTATCGGCTATCCATTGGCTTGGGCGATTGCCCACAGTAAATCATCCACGCGCAATATCTTATTGTTACTGGTGATTTTACCTTCATGGACATCATTTCTGATTCGGGTTTATGCCTGGATGGGGATTTTGAAAAATAATGGGATTTTGAACAATTTCCTGATGTGGACGGGGATTATTGACCAGCCGCTGGTTATTTTACACACCAATTTGGCGGTATATATTGGCGTGGTGTATTCCTATCTGCCTTTTATGGTGCTGCCTATCTATACCGCGCTCACCCGACTGGATTATTCGCTGGTCGAAGCTGCATTGGATTTGGGGGCTAAGCCTTTTAAAACCTTTGTCAGTGTTATTGTGCCGCTGACCAAAGGGGGCATAGTGGCCGGTTCCATGTTGGTCTTTATTCCTGCTGTGGGTGAGTTTGTTATTCCAGAACTGCTCGGCGGGCCAGACAGCATCATGATTGGCCGTATTTTGTGGCAAGAATTCTTCAATAACCGCGATTGGCCGGTTGCCTCTGCAGTCGCGACGGTGATGCTGGTGTTGTTGATTGTGCCTATCCTCTGGTTCCATAAGCACCAGAATAAAGAGCCAGGAGGTTCGGTATGAATAACCTGCCGGAAGTGCGCTCGGTCTGGCGTCGGGTCATTTTGATTGTCGGTTACACTTTTTTGTATGCGCCGATGCTGATGTTAGTGATTTATTCGTTTAACAGCTCAAAACTGGTCACCGTGTGGGCGGGGTGGTCTACCCGCTGGTATACCGCGCTGTTTAATGACTCGGCGATGATATCCGCGGTGGGCCTGAGTCTGACTATTGCCGCCGCCTCCGCCACTATGGCGGTGGTGCTGGGAACTCTCGCCGCCGTGGTGATGGTGCGTTTTGGGCGTTTTCGCGGGTCAACCGGGTTTGCTTTTATGCTGACAGCCCCGCTGGTCATGCCGGATGTGATTACCGGTCTGTCTTTACTGTTGCTGTTTGTGGCGATGGGCCATGCGATTGGCTGGCCAGCTGAGCGCGGGATGTTCACCATCTGGTTGGCGCATGTGACATTCTGTACCGCCTATGTGACGGTGGTTATTAGCTCGCGTTTGCGTGAGTTGGATAAGTCGATAGAAGAAGCGGCGATGGATTTGGGCGCAACCCCATTAAAGGTGTTTTTCGTGATTACCGTGCCGATGATAGCGCCGGCGTTAATTTCCGGCTGGTTGTTGGCCTTTACTTTATCGCTGGACGATTTAGTGATTGCCAGCTTTGTCGCCGGGCCGGGAGCCACCACCTTGCCGATGTTGGTGTTCTCCAGTGTGCGCATGGGGGTAAATCCGGAAATAAATGCATTGGCGACACTTATCTTATTAGTGGTCGGTATCATCGGTTTAATTGCCTGGTGGTTTATGTCTCGCACGGAAAAACAGCGGTTGCGCGAATTACACAAAGCTGCCCGTAGCTGATTATCCTGAAAGCTGTTAGTCTTTCGTTCTCTTATAACGCCGCTCTTGAGCGGCATTATTATCAGAGAAAACATCAGGTTGTGAAACCCGAATCGGGAGACAGACAGGGCAATATGAAATCGTTATTTTCATCCTCAGCGTTCTCAACTGCGGCAACGACCCCCGTGCCGGTATTAATCGCCGGAACTGCCATTATTGCGACCCGTTTTATCGGCGTGGTGTTGCTGGTGGCCGCGTTAGGCTGGGGCGGTATGGGCAGTTTTATCGATGAAAGTTTTCAAAGCTGGGGTTCTGGCTTGATTTTTATTGCCAGTATTTTGTTGTTATTATTGGAGTTTGTTTGCGGCATTGCTGTTTGTCTACGGCAAAATTGGGCGCGCTGGTGTTATCTTATTTGCCAGCTACTGGTCAGCGGCTATTTGCTGATGGTCTCATTGGATTGGTTATCGCTGGATGTGAATATTTTTCGTATTGAAGGTGATAGTGGCGCTGAAGTCCTGCACAGTCTGCTGCTTCAAAAAATTCCGGATGTGGTGATTATTGGTTTGCTTTTCTTTCCCTGGCATCGCTATTTCATCGCGTCAAAATGAGTGTTTCGCGCGACAGAGTGCTACAATTCGTTCCCATCAACAGCTTCGGCTGCGAACTCTTTAATGTCTCAGTTTATAACGGTTAATTATTAATGCATTGCGCACAGTATACGGCGGGCAACTGCCGTTCCTGTCAGTGGCTGGATAAACCTTATCCTCAGCAACTGGCTGACAAACAACATCATTTGGAAGGCTTGTTATCCGGGCATGGCGTGTCACAGTGGCTTGATCCGGTTTTCGGGCGTGAAAATGCTTTTCGTAATAAAGCTAAAATGGTCGTCAGTGGCAGTGTTGAGCGCCCATTATTGGGGATGCTGCATCGTGATGGTAGCGCCGTCGATTTATGCGCCTGCCCACTTTATCCTGCCAGTTTTGCCCCTGTTTTTGCGGTGCTCAAAACCTTTATTGCCCGTGCGGGCCTGACACCCTATAACGTCGCCCGTAAGCGCGGTGAACTGAAATTCTTGTTATTGACTGAAAGCACGTCTGGCGGCGAGCTAATGCTGCGCTTTGTTTTGCGTTCTGAAACCAAATTGGCGCAACTTCGGGCAGCATTGCCCTGGTTACAGCAGCAATTACCGCAGTTGGCGGTTATCTCGGCCAATATTCAGCCGGTACATATGGCGATTTTGGAAGGCGAGCAGGAGATAGCATTAACCGAGCAGCAATCGCTGCTGGAGTGGTTTAATCAGGTTCCGCTGTTTATCCGCCCGCAAAGTTTTTTCCAAACTAACCCACAGGTAGCCGCTGCATTGTATGCCACGGCGCGGCAATGGGTGCGTGCGCTGAATATTGATAGTATGTGGGATTTATTTTGTGGTGTGGGCGGTTTTGGCCTGCATTGCGCCGATACCCAAACTCAGCTTACCGGGATTGAAATCAGCGCTGAAGCTATTATGTGTGCACAACAGTCAGCGAAAAAACTGGGGTTAAAAAATGTCACTTTTGCGGCGCTGGATTCAACCCATTTCGCCACTGCAGAAACACAAGTTCCGCAATTAGTCTTAGTCAACCCGCCACGGCGTGGCATTGGCGCGCAACTCTGCGAATATTTGAGTCAAATGGCACCTGAGTTTATTCTCTATTCGAGTTGCAATGCAGAAACAATGGCGAAAGATATCAACCTGTTAGCTGAATATCGTATTGAGCGGGTGCAGTTGTTTGATATGTTTCCGCACACCAGCCACTATGAAGTTCTGACCTTATTAATTAAAGGCTAAACCCCATAGTACTTGCCGCCACGGGGGGTTTACTTACCCGAATCGCTTACCTAAGTAAGCTCATCGGGGTAAGTTCGCTGACAACCTGGCTATGGCTCAAATGGTGTTAGCCCGGTTATTAACAGCGCGAATCAGTTAGGGAACCACTTATCATTGATAGCTTTATAGGTGCCATCGGCTTTCACGGCATCAATAGCTTTATTCAGTTTTTCTAACAATGCAGTATTTTCTGGGCGCACGGCAATACCCAAGCCGGTGCCGAAGTATTGTGGATCAGTAACATGCTCGCCCACGGTTGCCAGATTCGGGTTGGTTTTCAACCACTCATTCACCACCGCAGTATCACCAAATACCCCGTCAATACGGCCATTTTTCAGGTCGATAATGGCATTCTGGTAGCTATCATAAGCCACGGTTTTGATTTCAGGATGCGTATCCTGGAGATATTTCTGGTGTGTCGTACCATTTTCCATCCCGATCTTCTTGCCTTTCAGATCGGCGAAAGAGCTGAATTTCCCTTTCGGTGCAATAACAATGGCGGAGTTGGCGTAGTAAGGCTGGGTAAATGCCACTTGTTTGCTGCGCTCTGGCGTGATGTCCATACCTGAAATCACCGCATCATAACGTTTGAATTTAAGCGCTGGGATCAAGCTATCAAAGGCCTGATTGGTGAAAGTGCAGTTGGCTTCCATTTGTTTGCATAAGGCTTTTGCCAAATCCATATCAAAGCCGACAATTTCATTATTGGCATCCATTGATTCAAAAGGTGGGTAGGTCGCCGAGGCGGCAAAACGAATAGTTTCTGCTGCGGTAGCACTGAAAACCATACCACTTAAGATTGTCGCCAATAGTAACTTTTTCATGCTTAAACTCCTGTCAGAAATTTTTTAATAGACTACGTCATTAGTTATTGATTTTATTATATCTAGTGATGCTTCATCACAGTTTATTTGCGATGACTTATGGTGATTACATTGCCAGTTTATGAATTTATATGCAAGTAATGTGATTAAAAATTTAGTTTTATTTTTTTGTTATAGCGAATAAATGAAAGCAGACTGACTCAGTCGGTGAGCGGCCATTTTTTAAAGCAGAGGGGGATTGCTGGTGCTGAGCCTTTATTGACGAGCCGCCAAATCGAAGATTTGGCGGCATCAAACTACATTTGAGTATTTTGTTTTAGCGCTTTTCTAAAGTCATCCATTGAACAGAATCCGTTGCTATCAATCGGGCAACCTTCAATTTCCAGTGTCACCCGTTTCGGCGGTGCCTGTAGCGACAGCGGTGTTTTATTCCTAATTTGCTCGGTTGATAAATAAACATATTCAATCTTCATCAGGTCTTTGTTTTGTTTAATGTCTTTCCAGCGCTCAAAGACGATTTTACCGCTGATTGGCGTTTTCTCATATTGGCCAGGGAGTTGGTATTCTTTAGTCTTAATTGCAGCCAATAATGATGCAATATTGGAGTCATGGCCGACCAATACCGCCAGTTTGGCTTTTTGTGCCGCTAATTCATTCGGTGTTTTATCACCCGTTGGTGAGAGGGCCGAGCTGATGAAACCGACTAATTTCTCCGCCGCGTTACCGGCAATGGCAGGAGAGCCGAATAATGTTTCATGGTAGATATTTTTAATCTCGATTAATTTACGCCATTCTTCTGCGGTCTGGACTCGTCCCCAGGCAACATCTTTTGCCGGGAAGCCTTCATAATATTGCAGCATGAAAGCATCTGAGGCACCGGTGCCAAGTTTTAGTGGCCCTGTAATACCGGGTTGCTTGTTTTGTACTAACAAAATCTGGGTTGGTTGCGCACTCAAATCACACTTTTTATCTACCAGGCAAGCGGGCGAGTTTTTATAATCCAATACGTTAGACAGTAGGTCATAATTAGGTTGTAGGCGTTTATTCATGCCGTCTAACCCACCCGGCCCGACATGTTGATTGATCGAAGCCAAGGCTTGTTCTTTAAACTCTGGAGTGATATCTAACGTAATTATAGGGTTAAAAACCGGGTCTCTTGAGCCAATGTTTTTTTGATGAGTCACTGGCACATTACAACCCGGGAAAGCACCAAATAAGAAATACTGCGCAGTGCCAATCGTTCTTGGCAAACTGTTGGCATAGGTAAATACAGAGGTAGGTGTCGGACATCCTGTAGATTTAAGTAACTTGTTTTCTGCCAGCCACTCACGGAAATATCCGCCCATCATAGCCTCTATTTCTCGCCCTTTCGGGGTCAAATAACCGCCAGGAGTATTCCATTCAGGCCATTTATCTGGTGTTGCGCTAGAAAGCATCTCGCCATAATTCATCAAAGGTGCACGTATACCATGACGACTCATAATTAAAACCTGTTCAAGTTTATAATTATTGTTTTTATTCTGCGCTACCATCTTGTCTTGAGAGAAAATCGTGGTCGAAGCAGACATAAGTATGGTCAATAACGTCATGGTATATGTGGCTTTTAATTTAGTCATGTAAACCTCCCTTATCCATTGGATATATATTGTTGAAGTTTCAAGTTGCTGGGTTATTGGCTTTTTTTACTTATCAAAATTTCTTATTATTATCTCCTTATAAAACTTCCATGATTGAATTTTTATCCGTGACTAAAACGTTTTTTTATAAAAATGGGTCTTTAAAATTATTGTGCGTTTGTTATAACAGAGATGAGTAATGAAAAGGGAAACGAAAGTGGCGTTACATCACAATTTACGGTTAGGAATAATCTTAATTATCTTTTTAAGATTACTTCATATTGAAAGCTTATGAGGAATTAGGCTTTTTGCATTAATATAGTGCAACTGGAAATAGGGTTGCCCTGTTTTCGTCGCTAATAAATAAACGCTTCACCCAAAGATAAACCTTACTATCTGTAATACTAAAGAGATTCTTTGCCTTTCTATGGTGCAATTAAATTCTTGCCAATAGAGTCTGCAGTTACTGAAGTGATTTAAATTTCAATATAGGACCTGTTGGTGGCGTTATATTTTGGTGGTCTTGTCATATCAGGTTCGTCAGGGGATATTTTGACGAATATTGACGCTGTCTTGCTTCGCAATGTCTGTGTACAGAGTCGCTACAACTGCTTTATTACCCAGTTTTTATCCATGATTACTCTTTTGGCTATGGGACTTATAGGAACACTTTAAGAAAAGAGGTTTTACTTCACGGGAAGGTAATAAAGTTTATATTTTTCAATGTGATAAATATGTTGTCCTGGAGTTTTATTTTGCTATAGACCAAGCCATTTGTCAGAGTAGGCCAATTATACATTAGTGATGATGAAAGGTTTTATTCAGTAACAATGTTAACCTGATTGCTCCGTGGTAAAGGAAGAGGGGGCAATATCATACTTGGCTATCATTTTCTCTCGGTTTCGCCAACCCGAATGGGAAGGGGAAAATTAAGGAGTATACTGACCGATGATGTCGGCGAGATAATACTGACGTTTTAAGGTTCTGTTTATTGGGGTTATATTGATGTAAATAATTGAAATATAGTTATTTTTATTTATTTCACTTAATGCGACAGAATTGTTCGATTTATTTAGCAATCGCTTGCGTATGATCTGGAAAAATAGAGCTGAGGGCCGGTTTATTTGCGACAATTTACTTGACCATACCGGGAGTTCATGCTTTATTTAATAATAACATGATGTTATTAATGTGTTTGGTAACTACCAAGAACACAAATAAAACAGAGCGACATAAGGATTATTTATGAATGTGAGCAAAGTGTCAGCGACTAAGTATGATGATGTTGCTGGTGGGGATGCTAGTGTTACTCGCTGGGGTTTTGATGTTGCCGGTTCAAACCATGGCCACACTTATGCCGATAATCACAATGATAACTCTCTCGCCTCAAGCAGGAGAATTGAAATCCTGCCCGGATGAATTCAAGTAGGAAACCTGGCTGTCAGCGCGGTAAATCATATTTATGGTGTGATTAAGAATGTTTAAATTAATTGTACGTAATGATATCTGCTTTTATATTATTTAACGTGGACTAATAAAAACTATTGCATTACCTCTATTTTTAATTATTCTTAATGATGGGTGCGGATAGATTGAGTAATTGGTTTAAAGAGTATTTCAGGTGAAAAGATAACTATTCTCATTTTGATTTAAATAAGTTACATAAAAATAAGATCATAAAGCCACATTATTAATAATGATATTTTGTTAAATATCACCAGGGAATTCATTTCGTTCTTATAATGTCATTTATAACAAAAACTCACGATTGGGGGTTTTAATATTCCTCATAATTTAATGTTGTGTGATGTGGATTGGTTAAATACCACCAATACGTTTGGGGTGTTAATATGATTTAACAGTCCGCATGCGCTGTATTCATCGCTAGATATTTCAATTATTCAATTATATTGGATGGTTCTGGCGTTGATCTTGTGAGTTGCAATATATTTATACTTTAATTTTTCTGTGTTGAAGGCAGATGACGCGGCAATGTTCGCCTCACTTTAATTTATTACTTTTCCTTCCTGCTCGCCATTTTGGCAGTTTATTTTACGGAATAACAAAGGTAGTTGCGGCATTTTTATTGGTGGTCAGCAGAAAATTAATGACCTGGCCAGAGGCCAGAATAGGTATCTGTCTTTGATTAGGATTTCGTTAATTAGCGAATGTTGGCTAATGCATACTTATGCCAACGAAAAATCTTATGCCGTAATGGCATTAGCCTGATAACCCATAGTTGCACGATTGCATATGCTTTGCTCAACCATTATTTCTTCGAGGTTTCGCCAGTTCAGTTAATCAGCGATATACCAATGAATATATTGGGTTATGACATTAACGGGAGTGTTCAGCCTGGTTAAATGTTTTTAGTATTCGCAATATTCCATATTACTTTTTTAAAAACAGTAGGTTATCTAATGACAATCTAATGCAGAGAGCTGGTGATAAATAAACTGAGGAGTCCTTAATGGATAAGAAATTCGTGCTTTCGAAGGATTTTTCACTTGAGCTATTACTTAACCCAAGTGAAAAATCCTCATACACTTCCCTGAACAATGTCCGAACTCGAATACATGCTTGGCTAATGGCTTTATTACCTCTGGCCTTACTGCTGAGCATAACTTTTATTTCTGCAATCGCAGTCGCGAAACCATCAGTATCCACATCCACATCCACATCCACACCCACATCCATATCCACAGAACAGTGGGCTGGTTTGCCTACTCAACCTTATATATTAAGGGCTGGGGAGACGGTTGCAACGGTGGCCAAAAGGCACGGTCTGACGGTTGATGAGTTGAAAGAGATAAATATATACCGTGCTTTTTCTAAGCCATTTGTCCATTTGGCATCTGGGGATGAGATTGATATTCCCCGTAAGGCGTCCCCATTTTCCATTAATAATAAAAATGATGATATTCCCTTGGACAACAAGTTGGCCAGCCAAGCGAAAATCGCCTCAACTGCATTAGCAAAGGGTGATATTGCTCAATCAGGTGAACGTTTAGTGCGTTCTGCTGCTAGCAATGAATTCAATAAATCCGCCCAGCAGTGGTTGAGCCAGTTTGGTACAGCCCGTGTACTGTTGAATGTTAATGATGATCTTCATTTAGATGGCAGTGCGGCAGATGTATTGCTCCCATTGTATGACAATAAAGAATCGATACTGTTTACCCAACTCGGCATTCGAAATAAAGATAATCGCAACACTGTCAATATGGGGGGAGGCGTGCGTACATTCCACAGTGATTGGATGTACGGCGCGAATACCTTCTTTGATAATGATCTGACGGGTAAAAACCGGCGTGTTGGTGTGGGCGTAGAGGCTTGGACTGATTATCTTAAATTATCCGCTAATCACTATTTTGCTATTACAGACTGGCATCAATCCCGGGATGCCAGGGATTACAACGAACGTCCAGCCAACGGTTATGACTTTAGAGCTGAAAGTTATTTACCCTCGTATCCGCAGTTGGGCTGTAAGGTTATCTATGAAGCATATCGCGGCGATGAAGTTGCGTTGTTTGGTAAAGATAGCCGGCAGAAAGACCCTACTGCAATTACTGCCGGCGTGAATTATACACCTATTCCATTAGTCACCGTGGGTGCAGAACATCGCGTCGGTACCGGTGGGCAGAACGACAGCAGTATTAATTTTTTGTTGAACTATCGCTTGGGCGATACCTGGCAAGATCATATTGACCCTTCAGCAGTCGTTGATAGCCGTACATTGACTGGCAGCCGCTATGATTTGGTTGAACGTAACAATAATATTGTTTTGAACTATCAAAAACAGAGTCTGGTGCGGTTGTCATTACCTGAAAGTCTTGCCGGTGATCCTCTGTCTTTGCTCTCAGTAGCTGCGCAAGTGGTCGCTACCCATGGATTGGATCGTATCGATTGGCAGATATCTAAACTAATAGCCGCAGGGGGAGGGATAAAAAAAACCAGTAAAAGTGAGGTGGAGATAACACTGCCCGAGTATCAGATTAATAGTAACAAATACATTCTTACGGCCATCGCTTATGACACCCAAGGTAATATTTCCAGCCCAGCAAGTATGCTTATCACCGTTAACGAGCCGCGAATAAATGCGACCTATTCTACCTTGGTAGCATCGCCGGAATATATTGAATCTAATGGCAGCGATACTTCGCAGGTGACACTGACGCTGCGTGATAACAACAACACTCCGGTAACCGGTAAGGCCGCCAGCTTTACCAGTACTCTCGGGACGTTGGGCGGTGTGAGCGAGCAGGGGGGAGGGGTTTATTTAGCCACCCTGACTGCGGGTATTGTTGCAGGAGTTGCTAATGTGAGTGCCAATGTGGGTGGAAATGCGCTGGATGTGACCCCCGCCAGAGTCACTCTGGACAGCGAGGGCCGTGATTTCAACCCTACAAACTCAACCTTGGTGGCCGCGCCGGACAATATCGAAGCCAATGGCAGCGATACTTCACAGGTGACACTGACACTGCGCGATAGCAATAACACCTC
>NZ_ACCD01000020.1 GCF_000173775.1 Yersinia rohdei ATCC 43380 | reverse complement strand
GCTGAAACTGCGAACACTGACAGCCAAGTGCCAGAGGAAGACCCACGCAAAGCCGCAGTTGCCGCCGCCATTGCTCGAGTGAAAGCTAAAAAAGCCGCTCAAGTCATTAATTCGGATTAACGCTTAATCTGTGACGCCCTGCTGAAGGTGGTAGCAAGGCGTCAATTCACTGCCATCAAATAACTGTAGCAGACTGAAATATCACGCATTTTAGATTCAGCATGGCAAGAATCCACCTCAATAACTTCCATTTCAACCCCACCACCGAATTCCTCGCGCAGTTTAGGCAGAACTTCATTAAATAGATAAGTAGAGAACTTAACGCAATCTTTAGCGCTGCCTTGATGGCTGATAGACAAAAACTCGCCCGCCGGTATTGAGATATGGTCTATCTCGCGGTGCCCTTGCAGTTCATGCTTCTTGTCTTTATCAATTGCGGTCGAATAATACACACTATTTTGCCCCGCCTGACACTCCTTGGCTAAGAACAAGGAATACACACGTTGGCAAGAAAAGTTAATTTCCTTAAAGAAATCGAGCAAAATTTCATCTTTCATCGCCATGCAAGATGAGTGCTGACCACTACGATGATTGTGCTCATCAAAATCCAAACGGCGGGTGAAGCCCACCAGCTCTTTTTCAGGCAAGGTTATCCGTTTGATTTCTGGTGTGTAATTTTCATAAAAACTAAAGCGTGGGATCATTCCCTGCACATTCAAGTGCTCCATCTGCCGAAAATTATTCGGCGTAATACCAAAACGCTTCTTAAAGGTGCGGGTGAAGGTTTGTTGGGAATCAAAGCCTAGCTCATCAGAGATAGTAATGATGGGCCGCCTTGAAATGCGCAAAGCCACAGCAGCCCGAGTCAACACTCGGCCACGTATATAGGAGGCTAATTGTAAACCAACAATACTTTTAAATTTACGTTGCAGATGCCATTTCGAATAGCCAGAAATCTTAGCCACATCATCCAATGTTGGGCGTTTTTCTAAATTGATTTCAATCCACTCGATTAATTCTTCTATAAATAATATGTCTTCGCTTACCATGCTATTGTTCTTTAAATATATATTTATAGTGCATAGTACATTAATCTATCATTATGCCAACGCTTTTCTCAATCCTAATAACATCCACGAATAACCTTTTATTTAACAGTGAGTTATACCCATAAAGCTCCGTTAGGGATTTTCTTGCTAATCACATTATCACCGCATTTTTTGCTACCCACGGCTAATAACGCTTTTTTCTGGCCCTCTATTGCAAGATATTTTTTGTAACTATTTCGATATAAAATGCAAGTTTATTTTTATTTATCACATTTATTAAACACTATTATTTATCTAACAACACAATATAAGATGAATAATAACCCTATGATTAAGACGTATTACACTTTGTCTGAATAGGGTAGAATGCGCAGCAATATTATTCCCCAGACGGCTGAGTGTATTGACGCCCGCAAGCCTTGACTTGCCCGCGCGACGCCTGCGTTTAGAACCTGATTAAGTATTCGACATATGGTTGCAATTTCATGAAATTCAGGCCTGTAACACCGACCCAGAACCCAGGGTTGCAGATAGCCAGCTCACCCTTTACACATAATCAACGTAGCACCCGCAGTATCATGCTGTTGGTGGTGTTGGCGTGCATTCCGGGCATTGTCGCCCAAACCTACTTCTTTGGGTATGGCAGCTTAATTCAAGTGGCGCTGGCCATAGTGACCGCCTGGTTGGCCGAAGGCGCGGTGTTGCAATTGCGCAAGCAACCGGTCTTGATAAGATTGCGTGACAATTCCGCCCTGCTCACCGGTTTGCTGTTAGGGATAAGTCTGCCGCCATTATCCCCTTGGTGGATGATTGTATTAGGCACTTTATTCGCCATTGTGATTGCCAAACAACTCTATGGGGGGTTGGGGCAAAATCCCTTTAATCCGGCCATGGTCGGCTATGTTGTGCTGCTGATTTCATTCCCGGTGCAAATGACCAGTTGGCTGCCCCCACTGCCATTACAAGAGACGCCGGTCGGGTTTTATGACAGCCTGTTAACTATTTTTACCGGATTCACCCACAATGGGGCAGATATCCATCAACTGCAAATGGGGTTTGATGGCATCAGCCAAGCCACCCCACTCGATCATTTTAAAACCGCACTGCGCAGCCAACCGGTGGAAGAGATCCTCCAGCAACCGCTTTTTGCCGGGGCGTTAGCGGGTATCGGCTGGCAGTGGATTAATATTGGGTTTCTGGCGGGCGGCCTGTTTTTGCTGTGGCGTAAAGCCATTCATTGGCATATTCCGGTCAGTTTCCTGCTCGCTTTAGCGGCCTGTGCCAGTATCAGCTGGTTGATTGCGCCACAAAGCTACGCCCCACCGCTGTTGCATCTGTTTTCCGGTGCCACCATGTTGGGGGCGTTCTTTATTGCCACTGACCCCGTCAGTGCCTCTACCACTCCCCGTGGCCGTCTGATTTTCGGGGCGCTGATTGGTATGCTGGTGTGGTTAATTCGGGTTTATGGCGGTTATCCTGACGGCGTGGCCTTTGCCGTGTTATTAGCCAATATCACCGTTCCACTGATTGACCACTATACCCAGCCACGGGTTTATGGCCATAAAACCGGGCACTAATAAGGAGCCGTTATGCTAAACACCATGAAGCGTCACGGTATCACGCTGGCATTATTTGCCGCCGGCGCGACGGGGCTAACCGCTGTGGTTAACTCACTGACCGAGAAGACCATTGCCCAACAGGCCGCATTACAACAAAAAGCCTTGCTGGATCAGGTGGTTCCCACCGAATATTATGACAACGACATGCAAGCAGAATGTTACGTTGTCACTGACCCTGCCTTGGGTAATAGCGCCCCTCACCGCCTTTACCTGGCACGTAAAGCAGGCCAGCCTGCCGCTGCCGCCATTGAGACCACCGCGCCAGATGGGTATTCTGGTGCTATCCAATTGTTGGTGGGGGCCGATTTTCACGGTAACGTCTTGGGCAGCCGGGTAATTGAACACCACGAAACCCCCGGCCTTGGTGATAAAATAGATATTCGTATCTCTGATTGGATTAACCATTTCAGCGGCCAACATGTTGATGGCGAACAGGACGCGCGCTGGGCGGTGAAGAAAGATGGCGGCACTTTTGATCAGTTTACCGGTGCCACTATCACCCCGCGAGCCGTGGTCCGCGCGGTAAAAAACACGACGCTGTATTTAGAAACCCTGCCCGCAAGACTCAATAGTTTGCCGGTCTGTGGAGAACATCAATGAGTGAAGCCAAAGATCTCATAACGCAAGGATTATGGAAAAACAACTCCGCCTTGGTACAATTGCTGGGCCTGTGCCCACTGTTGGCGGTGTCATCCACCGCCACCAATGCATTGGGTTTGGGGCTAGCCACCACTCTGGTGTTGGTGTGCACCAATATCGCGGTTTCGGCCCTGCGCCGCTGGGTACCGCATGAAATTCGCATCCCCATTTACGTGATGATTATTGCTTCCGTGGTCAGTACGGTGCAAATGCTGATTAACGCCTATGCCTTTGGTTTATACGAGTCACTCGGCATATTCATCCCATTGATTGTGACGAACTGTATTGTGATTGGGCGCGCAGAAGCTTACGCGGCTAAAAATCCGGTGGGTTTATCCGCGCTGGATGGTTTATCGATGGGATTAGGCGCTACCGGCGCCCTATTTGTGCTGGGTTCACTGCGCGAAATTCTGGGCAACGGCACCTTATTTGATGGCGCAGATTTATTACTGGGTCATTGGGCCAAAGCATTGCGTATTGACATCTTGCATCTGGACAGCCCATTTCTGCTGGCGATGCTGCCCCCAGGGGCCTTTATTGGTTTAGGGTTAATGCTGGCCGGTAAATATGTCATTGACGAAAAAATGAAAGCGCGCAAAGCCAAAGTACGGGTCACTGCGCCACAAGTTCCGGACATCGCGACTGAGAAAGCCTGATGAATAAAGAAAAACGTGTCGCTATCTTGACTCGCCTGCGGGATAACAACCCGCACCCCACCACCGAGTTGGTTTACAGCACCCCTTTTGAGCTGTTGATTTCAGTATTGTTGTCGGCACAGGCCACGGATGTCAGTGTCAATAAAGCCACCGCCAAGCTTTATCCGGTGGCCAATACCCCACAAGCCATATTAGATTTGGGTGTCGATGGCCTGAAGCCATACATCAAAACTATAGGTTTATTTAATACCAAAGCTGAAAACGTCATCAAAACATGCCGTCAGTTACTGGAAAAACACCAAGGCGAAGTTCCTGAAGATCGCGCCGCGCTAGAAGCCTTACCCGGTGTTGGCCGCAAGACCGCCAATGTGGTGTTGAATACCGCCTTTGGCTGGCCGACCATTGCCGTTGATACCCATATATTCCGAGTCTGTAATCGCACCGGTTTTGCTCCCGGCAGTAATGTTGACCAGGTTGAGGCCAAGTTGCTCAAAGTGGTGCCGGCAGAATTTAAACTTGATTGCCACCACTGGTTGATTCTTCATGGCCGCTATACCTGTATTGCCCGTAAACCGCGCTGTGGCTCCTGCATCATTGAAGACTTATGCGAGTTTAAAGACAAAGTTTATCCCGAGAATTAATTATCGCGCCCGTCGGGGCGCGCTGAGCAGACGCCATTCATTATCCTTCCCCCTGCCGTGCCTCACAGAAATAACTTTGCGTGATAGGTATTGTCTATGCCGTGATAGCCGCATTCGATTAGACGCCAGAGAGCTACCCCACTAGACTTGTAAAAAAATAGAGTCAAACAGTTAATTCCTTGTTACCTGTCTGAAGCAAAAATAACACCTGCGGTATATCAAATATGAAATTTAAATCGGCAATAAAACCCTATAGCGGTGCAGCTGGCGGCTGGGGTTCTCTGGAAGCAACCACCCGCTTTGTGCTGGACAGTAAACAAGCATTGAAAAACATTCGCAATTTGCTGCGCGTCAATCAGGTGAAAGGTTTTGACTGCCCGGGCTGTGCCTGGGGAGATGATAACCACAGCACCTTCAGCTTTTGTGAAAATGGGGCGAAGGCCGTCAGTTGGGAAGCCACCCGTAAAGCCGTCGAACCACAATTTTTTGCCGAACACAGCCTAACCACCTTGCGCCAGCAAAGTGATTATTTCCTTGAATATCAAGGTCGTATCACTCACCCAATGCGCTATAATCCGCACACTGACCGCTATCAACCGATCAGTTGGCAAGCCGCGTTAGCATTGATTGCCAAACACATTAATGGCCTGGACAACCCTAACCAGCTGGAGCTGTATACCTCGGGCCGGGCCAGCAATGAGGCGTCTTACCTTTATCAGTTATTTGGCCGCATGCTCGGTACCAATAACTTCCCTGATTGCTCAAATATGTGTCATGAAGCCAGCGGCACTGGGCTAAAACAGAGTATCGGGGTGGGGAAAGGCACCATTCGGATGCAAGATTTTGAACTGGCGGATGCCATTTTTGTCTTTGGGCAGAATCCGGGCACCAATCATCCACGAATGTTGCACAGCTTACGCCACGCGAAAGATCGCGGCGCTCGAATTGTCAGCTTCAATACGTTACGTGAGCGCGGTCTGGAACGTTTTGCCGATCCACAAAATCCGCTGGAAATGTTAACGCCAAAATCCTCACCTATCAGTTCGGCTTATTTTCAGCCCAATTTAGGCGGCGATATGGCGGCCGTACGCGGCATGGTAAAAGCCCTACTGGAAACTCACCGAGAGCAGTTGGCACAAGGGGGGGCGGGCTTATTTGACCAGAGCTTTATTAGCGCACACACCCAAGGAGTAGAGGCGTACCTGGCAACTGTCGATAGCACCCCGTGGGAGCAGATAACCCAGCAATCTGGCCTGAGTGAAGTGCAAATTCGCCATGCTGCGGATATTTATCAGCATGCGGAGCGCGTTATTCTGACCTGGGCGATGGGCATAACCCAGCACAAGCACTCGGTGAATACCGTACGTGAACTGACCAACCTCCAGTTGCTGTTTGGGCAACTTGGCAAACCGGGGGCGGGTTTATGTCCGGTGCGCGGTCACAGTAATGTGCAGGGTAACCGCACCATGGGTATTGATGAGAAACCCACTGCCGCTATGCTCGCGCGTCTGGGGCAGCATTTTGGTTTCACTCCGCCTCAGGAGGCAGGTCATAACACCGTCGAAGCACTGGAGGCCATGCTGCGCGGTGAAATCAGAGTGCTTATCGCCCTTGGCGGTAACTTGGCGGCCGCCGCTCCTGATACCGCTCGCACCGCCCAAGCATTGCGCAATTGTGACCTGACCGTGCATATCAGTACCAAACTGAATCGCAGCCACCTGATTACCGGCGCGGACGCCTTGATTTTACCTACATTGGGCCGTACGGAGCGCGATATGCAAGCCAGCGGCTCACAATTTATTACGGTAGAAGATTCTTTCAGCATGGTGCATGCCTCCGAGGGTGTGGGGAAACCGCTGGCAGAGACTCAGCATTCTGAAACCGCCATTGTTTGCGGTATTGCCAATGCCGTGTTTGCCGCCAAACCCGCGTCAGGAAAAGCACTGGATTGGCTGGCATTAGCCGATAATTACCACCTGATCCGCGAGCATATTGCCGCGACCATCCCCGGTTTTGATGATTTCAATGCGCGCTGCGAGCAACCCGGCGGTTTCTATCTGGGGAGCGCTGCAGCACAAATGCATTTTGCAACCCCCAGTGGCAAAGCCGAGTTTTGCGCCGCAGCTTTGCCCGAGAGCTTATTCCCGCCGATGGCGGGCGTCCCCGCGCCTTTTGTGCTGCAAACTCTGCGCGCTCATGATCAATACAACACCACGATTTATGGCCTCGACGACCGCTATCGCGGGGTGTATGGTCAGCGGGAAGTCCTGTTTATTAACCCACAAGATCTAGCCGCCTTATCTTTGCAAGATGGCGACCTGGTGGAGATAGAAACTCAGTGGAATGATGGTGTCATCCGCAAAGTCAGTGGGTTCAAATTGGTCAGCTATGATATTCCAGCGGGAAATCTCGCCGCCTATTACCCAGAAACCAATCCACTGGTGCCGCTGTCTAGTTTTGGTGATAACACCCATACACCTACCTCAAAATCCGTGCCCGTGACGGTACGACCTTGGCAGCCGCCGTCATCACTGCGCATTGCCTGAATACATAAAGGCCAATCTATCATTTCGATCTATGAGGGGCAGCGAGCATGCCCCTGTCTCTGACAGGGAATTCCGCGTCAAGGTGATATGCCGCTTGCCCGCAGGGACTGATTCGCGTAAAACTGTCAGCCGGATTAAACCCACTCACTACACCATTCACTGGACGATATGTTTCAAGATAACCCGCTGCTGGCGCAGCTAAAACAGCAACTTCACACTCAGACCCCACGCGTCGAAGGCGTGGTAAAAGGTACTGAGAAAGGCTTTGGCTTTCTTGAGGTAGACGGGCAGAAAAGTTACTTTATTCCGCCACCGCAGATGAAAAAAGTTATGCACGGTGACCGGATTATTGCCACCTTACATACCGATAAAGATCGTGAAATTGTTGAGCCGGAAACTCTGGTTGAGCCATTTTTATCGCGCTTTGTTGGCCGAGTGCAGAACAAAGATGGCCGTCTTTTTATTGTCCCTGACCATCCTCTGCTACGTGACGCCATTCAATGCCGTCCGGCCACTGAGGTAACCCACGATTTCAAAACGGGGGATTGGGCCGTCGCGGAAATGCGCCGCCATCCGTTAAAAGGCGATCGCACCTTTAATGCCGACCTGACCGCCTTTATCACCGACGGAGAAGACCATTTTGTCCCTTGGTGGGTCACCTTGGCGCGCCATAATCTGGAACGTGAAGCCCCAGTGATGGTTGAGTCCGCCCTGCATGATACTGACCTTCAGCGAGAAGATTTGACCGCGCTGAATTTTGTCACCATCGACAGTGCCAGCACCGAAGATATGGACGATGCCCTGTATGTGGAAGACAAAGGTGACGGTTCCCTGTTGTTGACCATTGCCATCGCCGACCCTACCGCCTACGTCGATGAAAACAGTGAGTTGGATTTAATCGCCCGTAAACGTGCGTTTACCAACTATCTGCCGGGCTTTAATATCCCGATGCTGCCGCGCGATTTATCAGACAATCTGTGTTCATTGCGCCCCAATGAACGCCGCCCAGTGCTGGTCTGCCGTGTCACTATCGCCGCAGACGGCGCGCTGGGAGATGATATTCGTTTTTCTGCCGCTTGGGTCGAGTCCAAAGCCAAATTGGTGTATGACGAGGTGTCTGACTGGTTAGAAGGTCAAGGCGACTGGCAGCCACAAAACACCGCTATCGCCGAGCAAATCACCTTACTCAAACGCGTTTGTGACACCCGCAGTGAGTGGCGTCAACAACATGCATTGGTGTTCAAAGACCGCCCTGACTATCGCTTCCTGTTAGGCGATAAAGGCGAAGTGCTGGATATCATTGTTGAACACCGCCGGATTGCCAACCGCATTGTTGAAGAGTGCATGATTGCCGCTAACGTTTGTGCGGCCATTGCTCTGCGCGATAACCTTGGTTTTGGTATTTATAACGTGCATACCGGATTTGATCCGGCGCTGGTCGAACAAGCCGCAACCGTCTTGCAAGCCAATGGGGTTGAAGCCGATCCCCAAGCGCTGCTGACACTGCCGGGCTTCTGTGAATTACGTCGTCATCTTGATGCCCTGCCGACGCAGTTCCTCGACAGCCGTATCCGCCGTTTCCAGACTTTCGCAGAAATCAGCACCCTGCCTGGCCCTCACTTCGGGTTAGGGCTTGAAGCCTACGCCACCTGGACCTCGCCAATTCGTAAATATGGCGATATGGTTAACCATCGCCTGCTAAAAGCCATTATTACTGGCCAGCAAGCAGAAAAACCACAGGATGAAATTACCGTCCAACTGGCAGAGCGCCGCCGGTTAAATCGCATGGCTGAACGTGATGTCGGTGACTGGCTATATGCCCGCTACCTGCAACCTCAAGCCGGTACCGATACGCGCTTTGCAGCAGAAATCATCGATGTGACTCGTGGTGGTCTGCGGGTGCGCTTGTTGGATAACGGCGCGGTGGCCTTTATTCCGGCCCCCTTCATCCATGCAGTTCGTGATGAAATGGTGTGCAGCCAAGAAACCGGCACCGTGCAGATTAAAGGCGAGACGGTGTATAGCCAAAGCGACAAGATTGAAGTTCGCATTGCTGAAGTGCGGATGGAAACCCGCAATGTCGTGGCCCGCCCTGTCGTTTGACAGTCGGTGACTGAGATTCAGTAAAAATGCCGCAAGGCTCGAGCCGTGGTTAACATCCCACGGCTTTTTTATTGCCAAAATAAAGACTGACTCAATTTTAAGATGATGGGTAGCTGTCACAATATGTAAGTAAATGATACTAAACATGAGTTAAAAACAATTAGCACATCACATTTCTCACTTTCGCTACTTTTCTTTCACATTAAAGCTCCTATGTTAAATAACCGTTACGACCTTTAGTCCCCTATTGGCGTCGATAACAGTTAAATTTCCCTACATAACGAAGGAGTCGTTACCCCATGAAGAACGTCAAGACTGTCATTATATGGCTGACCGTGGCGCTAATTGGTGCATTTGCCTTTGCCATGCTGGCACTCAATCGAGGTGAGCATGTCAATGCCATATGGCTAGTGGTGGCCGCAGTAGCCTGTTACAGCATTGCGTATCGTTTCTACAGCCTGTTTATTGCCAAAAATGTCTTTGAGCTGGATGACCGGCGTTTAACCCCTGCCGAACGGCGTAATGACGGGCTGGACTATGTACCAACCAACAAATGGGTGCTTTTCGGTCACCACTTTGCCGCGATTGCCGGTGCCGGGCCATTAGTCGGGCCAATTTTGGCGGCGCAAATGGGCTTCTTGCCGGGCACCATCTGGATTCTGGTGGGGGTGATGATGGCGGGCGCGGTGCAGGACTTCCTGATCCTGTTTATCTCCACCCGTCGTGATGGCCGCTCGCTGGGGGAAATGGCAAAGCAAGAACTGGGCGCATTTGCGGGTGTTATCACCATGTTAGGCGCACTGGGCGTGATGATTATCATCTTGTCGGCACTGGCATTGGTGGTGGTCAAAGCCTTGGCTGACAGTCCTTGGGGCCTGTTTACCATTGCTACCACCATCCCAATCGCCCTGTTTATGGGCGTATATATGCGTTTTATTCGCCCAGGTAAAATCGCCGAAGTGTCCATCATTGGTTTTGTACTGATGATGACCGCGATTATTTACGGCGGAAATATTGCCGCGCACCCTTACTGGGGGCCATTCTTCACCTTGCATGGCACCACGCTGACCTGGGTGCTGGTTATCTATGGGTTTATCGCCTCGGTGTTGCCGGTATGGCTGTTGCTGGCACCGCGAGATTACCTGTCTACCTTCTTGAAAATTGGCGTTATTATCGGTCTGGCCATTGGTATTGTGTTTGCCATGCCGGAAATGAAAATGCCTGCGGTCACGCGCTTTATTGATGGCAGCGGGCCGGTCTTCTCCGGCAGCTTGTTCCCCTTCTTGTTTATCACCATCGCCTGCGGCGCGATTTCCGGCTTCCATGCGTTAGTGGCCAGTGGCACCACACCAAAACTGATTGAGCGCGAAAGTCACACTCGCTTTATCGGTTATGGCGCGATGCTGATGGAATCTTTCGTTGCCATTATGGCGCTGATTTGTGCTTCGGTAATTGACCCGGGCGTTTATTTCGCCATGAACTCACCGGCGGCATTAATTGGCACCACAGTCGAAAGCGCCTCTCTGGCCATCAACAGCTGGGGATTTGCCGTTACCCCTGAAACGCTGGCCATGATTGCCAAAGATGTGGGCGAGAACTCTATTCTTTCTCGTGCGGGCGGTGCACCGACCTTCGCGGTGGGTATGGCGCATATCATCAGTGAAGTCTTTAACAGCCGTAATATGATGGCCTTCTGGTATCACTTTGCCATCCTGTTCGAAGCCATGTTTATTTTGACCGCGGTGGATGCCGGTACCCGTGCTTGCCGCTTTATGGTGCAGGACTTGGTTGGGGTGGTAGTGCCAAGTCTGGCCAATAACCGCTCATGGCTGGGGAACTTGTCTGGCACCACGGTGGCCGTGGCTTGTTGGGGCTATTTTGTCTATCAAGGGGTCATCGACCCGCTGGGTGGCATCAATACCTTGTGGCCATTATTCGGGATTGGTAACCAAATGCTGGCCTCAATGGCGCTGATTTTAGGCACTGTCGTCCTGTTTAAAATGAAGAAGCAGCGCTATGCTTGGGTAACCATCCTGCCAACTATTTGGCTGTTTATTACCTCAATGACCGCAGGTTGGCAGAAGATATTCCATGAAAAACCGAGTATTGGCTTCCTGGCTCAGGCGAAAAAATTCGCCGCTGGGGTCGATCAAGGCGTTTTAATTGCTCCTGCCAAAAGCATTAAAGACATGGAAACTATCGTGTTTAACAACCAGGTCAATGCCGCCTTATGTGCTTTCTTCATGCTGGTGGCGGTGACCATGCTGATTTCATCTTTCTTTGTCATTCGTCGCGCGCTGAAATCCAGCCAGCCGACAACACATGAGACTGAAATCGTGTTCCGTGAGGAGACGGCTCGTGGCTAAAGCAGGTATACCGCTGTCCAGGCGGCCAACGCACCTTTTACAGCATCAGCCATTGCCCCGCGGCCCAAGGCAGATTATACGCTGCGTGCCTTTGGTTCCGGTGGTCGCTCACCCCACAACGTTGTGGGCATGGGTGCGGCTGATTGCACATCGGGTGGCGCAAAGTTTTCGCTTAATGGTGGGCGTGCAGGATTACGGCAATTATGTGAATCATATGCGCCGTCATCATCCAGAGACGCCACCGATGAGTGAGCGAGAATTTCATCGTTATTGTTTGGAGGCGCGATTCCCGAGCGAAGCAGGCAAACTGGGTAAATGCCCCTGTTGATCGTCGGCCGCTGGGGATCTTTAGGGCATAGCAGTGCATAAATAAAGTGTCACGGTTACAAAGTGACAATGTAACAAAAAACGCCCGTTAATTAATTAATCGGGCGTTTTTATTTTTCAGCCCACCCATCCTGAGTCAGCTCAGAATTGGCGTACCAAATGCACCCTGCCAGTCATGTTCAAACTGTTCTACCGCGGCTTGCACTGCCGGAGTGCTGATAAACTGCTCTGCTACCTCCACCGGGAGAGTCACCGACTGGCACCCCGCCAACAAGCAGTCGAGCACCTGTCGTGGTGTACGGAAGCTGGCGGCCAGCACTTTAGCGCCCGGCGCATGCAAGGTCAGCAACTGTTGCAGTTCCCGCACCATTGCAATGCCATCCCCTCCCTGAGCATCCAGCCGATTGACATAAGGCGCGACATATTCGGCTCCCGCTAAGGCAGACAATAGCCCCTGACCGGCACCATAAACCGCGGTGCCCAACGTCGGGATAGACATGGTTTTCAGTTTTTTGATTGCCGCTAATCCTTCCGCCGTGGCGGGCACTTTAATCACCAAACCGGGCACCCGTTGCGATAACAATACCGCCTCAGACACCATCAGTTCGCTGTCACTGGCCAGCACTTGAGCAAAGAGTTTACCCGTGCCACCCAATGCATCGCGCAGCGCCGGCAACACCTCCCAGATAGGTTTGCCCACTTTGGCCAAAATACTTGGATTGGTGGTAACGCCCTGTAATGGCAGGATGCGCGCCAAGCGTTTTACTGCGGCCACATCAGCGGTATCAAGATAAAGCTCCATAAAAACCTCCGGTTTGGATTAGCAAAAATCATTAACCGCAATCATAGACCAATCATCCGCCAAGAACGTGATCTCCATCAAATACCTTTCATTCGAAAGTCATTTACACTTCAAACGAAAGTTTATTTCGTTAACGGGAAAATCATGAACCCAAGACAGCATCTTATTTTACAGCAGGTGAATGACCAACTCCGGGTGAGTGTCAGTGAATTGGCACAGAAAAATCACGTTTCTGAAGTCACTCTCCGCCAAGATCTCAACCTGTTAGAGAAACGGGGTTTGCTCAAGCGCGTTCATGGTGCCGCCGTCGCCCTGCAAAGTGAGGATGTCGCGGTGCGCATGATGACCCATTTTCCGATGAAACAGCTTTTGGCCAACCATGCGGCGACACTGGTCAATGATGGCGAAACGGTGTTTATTGAAAGTGGCAGCAGCAACGCCTTGCTGGCTCATCAACTGGCACAGCGCCCCACCATTACGCTGGTGACCGTGAGCGGCTATATTGCCCGGCAATTAAAAGATTCCGCCTGCGAAGTGATTTTGCTGGGCGGGATTTACCAAAAGAAAAGTGACAGCATGGTCGGCCCCTTAACACAGCTTTGTCTGCGCCATGTCCATTTCAGTAAGGCATTTATCGGTATTGATGGCTATCAGCCAGATGCCGGTTTTACCGGGCGCGACCTGTTGCGGGCGCAAGTGATTAATAGTGTGCTGGCCAAGGGGGCAGAAAATATTATTTTGTCGGATGCCTCAAAATTTGGTCAAGTGCATCAAAACTCACTTGCCCCGCTGGCGGCTATCAGCCGGGTTATTACGGATAACCGCTTGTCGCTGGGTTATCGACAACAGTTACTGTCCCAAGGTATTCAGGTTGATATCCTCAGCGAATAAGCTGAACATAAGCAATTATCAAAATAACCCCGGTTGCTGGAGCATTTAGCATGGCAGAGATTACTTTTACCCGCGAACAAACGCAGCGCATGACCCATAAATTACAGCGGTATCTGGAACAAGAACATCATTTTGAATTGGAAGATTTTGATGCGGAGTTTTTGCTGCAATTTATCAGCCGTGAGCTAGGCGTATATTATTACAATCAAGGCATTAATGATGCTATCGCGCAAGTTGAAGCCAAAATGCTCGATATTACAGACTCGGTGTTATGGTTGGAAAAACCCGTGCAAGACTGAGCACGGGTGAGCTAGCTTACTGCCCGTAATAAGCATCTTTCCCGTGTTTGCGCAGATAATGTTTGTCTAACAATTGCGGCTGCATGGCCCCTAATTGTGGATTTAACTGGCGCGAAAAAATGCCCATATAGGCCAGCTCTTCTAATACCACCGCATTGTGTACCGCATTCTCGGCACTGGTTCCCCAGGCAAATGGCCCATGTGAATTAACCAATACGGCAGGTACTGCATCAGGATTGATGCCGCGCGTCTGAAATGTTTCGATAATCACATTTCCCGTCTCCCACTCATAACGGCCAGCAATCTCTTCTGCCGTCATCAAGCGAGTACAAGGGATAGTGCCATAGAAATAATCTGCATGGGTGGTGCCCCAGGCCGGTAAATCCAACCCGGCTTGCGCCCAGATAGTGGCATGACGGGAATGGGTATGTACTATGCCGCCAACCTGCGGAAAATTAAGGTAAAGCACCCGGTGTGTATCGGTATCAGACGAAGGTTTTTTATCGCCTTCCACCACTTTGCCGGTTTCCAGCTCCACGACCACCATGTCATCTACCGTCATGACGTCATATTCAACACCTGAAGGTTTAATCACCAACAAGCCATGCTGCCTATCGACGGCGCTAACATTTCCCCAAGTGAAGGTCACCAGATTATGGCGCGGTAATGCCAGATTAGCGGCAAGCACTTGCTGCTTCAGTTCGTTGAGCATCGTCGTATCCTGAATAACTGAATTTGTCTCATTTTCAGCGGCACAGGCCAGAATCGGTATGGGATAAATAGCTATAAACAGCGTGCAGATCGGCTGGAAACGACAGTCTGAGAGCCAGACAGAGCCGTGAGTAAATATTGTTCAGCACAGACAATGAGTTAATCGTGCCTTTTACGGCAAATAATCTGTAACTTCCCTGCCTGCCCAGCCAAATTAGGACTATTTACCTATTAAATGATTCCTGGTTATTTATACTAGTTTATATTGAAGGGAAAAGAGGTTTGCCGTATTAATCCCATTTTTAAATTAAAAAAGCGTTTTTTATTCTAAACACCAACATATTATGACTGCGGCTAAAATTGAAATAATGCCTATAGTTACTAAGCTATCTAGTGACTAAAGTAAATTCAATTGGTATTCAGCCAACGTCAGGAGAATTATTATGATGATTATCAATAAACGATTTGCTACTGCCGCCTTGGCACTGACCTTGGCCTTATCATTATCCGCCTGCTCGAACATGTCAAAACGTGACCGTAACACCGCCATTGGTGCCGGTGCCGGTGCGGTAGGGGGTGCGGTCTTGACCGGCAGTACCTTAGGGACATTAGGGGGCGCGGCAATTGGTGGGGTTATTGGCCATCAGGTAGGTAAATAACGTTATCTTTTGTGCTTGAGGTAACAGGGAGTGAGCTGTATTTTCTGACTCGAGTAACTTATTTATCTAGGGCAGCAGAATACGTTCGCTGGTTACCGATAATATCCATCGCTGTGGATTATATTGAGTCTTTCGGATGAAGCTGTCTTAATTATAAACTGGCCAGCTCTAAAACTGACCGGTTATAAAACTGACTTGTTCTAAAACTGACTTGTTCTAAAACTGACTTGTTATAAAATCGACTGGCTATAAACTGGCGGGACAAAGGTTCCGCCAGCCTATGAATGCGCTTATTTTGGCGGCTATATCTCAGCCCCCCGCCAGTTTAACTTTCATCCCTTTCGCTTCCAGCAGTTGCTTTAATAGATCGCGTTTATCCCCTTGAATCTCAATGACGCCCTCTTTCACTGCACCACCACAACCGCACTTTTTCTTCAACTCGGCTGCCAGTTTCTCAAGCATTTCATCACTGCCATCAATACCGGTTATCAGGCTGACGCCCTTCCCTTTGCGGCCACTGCTTTGGCGCTGGATACGCACGATACCATCCCCTTTGGGACGTTCGGGTTTTATCTCTGGCTCACTGATGCGCCCGCTGTCAGTTGAATACACCAGACGGCTATTATCATTACTCATGATGTGCCCTTATTCAGTGAGTTCAGAATGTCACGCAGTGTTTGTTCTGGATCTGGAGATTGGGTGATAGGCCGCCCTATAACCATATAATCCACACCGACGGACTGAGCCTCTTCCGGTGTCATAATCCGGCGTTGATCGCCGGCCTCACTCCCTTGTGGTCTGATCCCCGGCGTCACTAACTTAAAATCAGTGCCACACACTTGCTTCAAACGCACTGCTTCATGGGCGGAACACACCACGCCATCCAGACCACAATCCCAGGTCAATTTCGCCAAGCGCTCAGCTTGTTCCGCCGGGCTGATATTAATGCCGATATCACGTAAATCTTCCCCATCCATGCTGGTCAATACCGTGACCGCAATCAGCAGCGGGGCTTGCTGGCCAAAAGGTAATAGCGCCTCTTTCGCCGCAGTCATCATCCGCGCGCCCCCACTGGCGTGGACATTCACCATCCACACTCCCAGCTCTGCGGCAGCGGCAACCGCATGGGCCGTGGTATTAGGGATATCGTGGAATTTCAAATCGAGGAAAACCTCAAAGCCGCGCTGATGCAGGTCTCGAACCAATTGCGGGCCATATAAAGTAAACATCTCTTTGCCCACTTTTAATCGGCAATCTTGCGGATTAACACGATCAGCAAAGGCTAACGCCGCGTCTTTATTGGCATAATCCAGAGCAACAACAATCGGAGAAGATATTGAGCCACGGTGATTAATTTGAGTTGCAGACGTCATTTTTAAGCCTTTTTCAGTCAGTGAGTCATGATAGCGCCTTTATTCTACAGGGTAGCTCATTGAAATTACAGCAGTCGGGCGGTTGTTTATTGCCAAGTGAGGCTGAGCGTCAGTTTGCGTCAAGGGGATGACCCACACATACCTGTCCTTAAGTAAAAGAGTTTCAAGAAGCGTAAATTATCAATCAAATAATTTGATGCAAATGGTCAGTAGTTTGTGATTTTAATTCAACAGCAATGCTATATCATTCACTCCATCGCAAGACATTGATTGTCTGCTGAAGATTAAATAATAGTTATTTAATCAAATAACAAACAAGAAACTGGAGTTTCACATGAAAAACATCAAATACATCGCGCCAGCAATCCTGCTTTCTTTAGCTTCGTTTACCAGTGTTGCTGCGACACAAATTCAGCACGCTCCATCAACTGGATTGAATGAAATTGGTGTGATTTCTGCCAGTAATGCCGGTACATTAACCGAGCTAGAAACTATTTTGGCCCAGAAAGCACAGGCGGCTGGGGCACAATCTTTCCTCATTACTTCTGCAACCGGCAATAACAAACTCCACGGCACTGCGGTCATTTACCGCTAAGCCTTATAACCCTTTAGGTTAAGTTTGTGTCGTCGAATAAAAGAGCGCCTTGGCGCTCTTTTTGTTTATTCAAATATGAATTTTTTGTGACAGTTGTGTTATCCCCCTAGACAGTTATCTCTCCCTCGCTTAGCTTGGTATTTTCCCCAATGTTGAAGGTTATATGATGAGCGAAATATCGACTTTAACCATTAAGATCCCTCTGGAATTAAAAGAGAAAATAAAAGCTGCGGCCTTAGAAAAACAGTTTTCTCTGAGTACCGAAGTCTGCGAAAGATTAGTAAGCAGTTTTGAGGTCGATGTTAAAAATAGCAAAGCCAGCCGTAAAGAGGCCAAATTGCATCACAGCGAGATTGATAACCAAAGTGTTGAGGAAATTTCAGAACAGCCGTTGAACCAGAAAGAATTGAAAAAACTGCGGCAACTACTGAAAGAGGGTGTGAAAGCGCCTCAGAAGAAAAAGTAAATCGTAAAAAACCGTCTCTATACCCATCGGGTGATTCAGTTCACCCGATGGCAAGCAAGTTAGCTTATTGCCCATCCAGCCCTCTAATGGGTTTCACAGATGCCCAAGCCCGGCATGATGGACAATGCCAATACAATGAATGTGCGGTAAAACCACATTTGTGGCAGCGGTAACGCGGTTTGGTGCGGATTTGCTCCCCAACCATATCACGCAACAACAGCAAGCTCTCTTTCGCACGCCCTTCTTCGGCATCAGCCAAGTGATAATCCATCAACCGATAGAAAACACGCATGGTTGGATGGCGTTGTAACTGGCGATTAATATAGGTTTGCGCCACATCACGGCCTTCATGCTGCTCAAGAATCTCTGCCAGCATTAACTCAGCCGTTGCACCGGTATTGTCTTCAACACAGCGTTTGAGGAAATTCGCCCACGCCTCGGGTTGTTGCAAGTGTTGGTAGCATTCACTCAGGAGCGGCAATGCCTCACTAACCACTTCCTTATCTTGCTGCAACACCCGCTCCAGCGCGTCAACGCCTTTAGCGTACTCGCCCTTGGCAAGATACAAGCGGCCTTGCATGATGGAGACCCGGGCGCATTGTTTATCTGCAGAAGCCGCTTTTTTCAACAGCCCCATCGCCTTATCCAGGTCATCACTGCTCATTGCTTGCAGAGCAAGCTCGCAATAAAAGTGCGCAATTTCCAAACGCTGATTATCTTTGCCCATCTTGACCAGTTTTTCTGCCACTTCAATGGCATTATTCCAGTCACTGGTCGCCTGATGAATAATTAATAGCTGCTGGAGCGCACCCAGCCGAAAATCTTGTTCCTCAACCAATTGGTTGAACATATCTTCAGCGCGATCATATAAACCCGCCGCCATGTAATCGCGGCCGAGTTGCTGAATGGCCAACAGCCGTTGTTCGAATGTCAAAGAAGCGCTTTCCATCAGAGCCTGATGAATGCGGATCGCGCGGTCAACCTCACCCCGTGAGCGGAACAGATTACCCAGAGTAAGATGAGCTTCAACTGCTGAGCTGTCTTCTTTCAGCATTTCCAAGAACAAATCAACGGCTTTGTCCTGCTGATTGGAAAGAAGGAAGTTAACCCCGGCGACATATTCACGAGACAAGCGGTTAGCGTCTTGCTGTTTGTCCTGCTGAGCACTTCTACGCCCCATATACCAACCATAGGCGGCAGCGATGGGTAACAGCAGAAACAGCATTTCTAACATAGAAAATTATTCCTTGCTAACAGCAGGTGCAACAGCCGTCGCGCTGGATTGAGCGGCGGGTTCAAGCTGTGCTTCAAGACGTTTGATTTTCCGCTCTGCACGGCCCAATGAGATCCGCACCCGCAGATAAAACAGCCCGCAAATAATCCATCCCAGAACCAAGCCCGCCGCAAACAGTGTGGCTAAAAGCGTAGAGACGCGATACTCACCTTGAGCCAATAAGTAATTAAAGGTGACAACTTGGTCATTATTGGCCCCTAACGTGACGGAAATCACAAAAATCACTAGCACTAACAAAAAAATCAGCAAATATTTCACGTTTTTTCCTAAAGGCCGAATCAACCTGATGAATTATGCCAAAAATGTGGCGCGCTTACTTAACAAATTAGCACTTCCTTACCCTGCAAAGAAACCCTGCACCAAGATAAAGCGGCCAACTTGCACTTAATAGATATTATTTTAAGCATCCTAACTGCGAATAATAACTAATCGCCTAATTTTCTTTATGTTCGCGGGTCTTTATCTCCTGTTTTTCTTGCGCAGGAGGGGTTAATGGGCCGAACCAACGCTGCACTAAATAGCATACTACCGCGACTAATAAACCACTCATCAAGGTTGCCGCCACCAGATCCCGCGGCCAATGCATGCCCAAGACCAGTCGGCTCATCATCACACCTTGCGCCCATAGCATCAGTAAAATAACGGTTTTGTAATGTCGCCGTGGCCATAATAACCCCACCGCCAGTAATGCCCAGCTGGCAGCAAAAACAGTATGGCCCGACGGAAAGGCAAAACCGGTTTCAAATTGCCAATGACGGCCTAACCAGGGGGGAACCAGCGTTTGATTCTGCAATTGTTGTTTGACTAACTCGCTGCGCTCAGCACGGGGCAGTGAATAGAAAAAGCGTTTATCAATATGATGCTTAGCTTCAAGCCAGACCACAAAAGGTCTCGGTTCCTGCACTTGCTCTTTAATCAGCGATTTTACACCTTGCCCCAGCACAATAACACCGCCCAAAATTACCAATAACCCGATGGCCGGTTTGAGACGAAAGCGCAAGCACCATAAAAACCAGCCGCCAAGCAGCACACTGGTCACAATTCCCCAAGGTGCGGTCACCGTCTCCGTCAGCCAGAAAAAACCTTTCAGCCAACTTTCACTGCTGCCAGGTTGCCACTGCCAGCCAGAAAGCCAAATAATAAAGGCTGGCAGCAGTAGAATAAATGCGCCAAGGCTAATTCGTTTTGCTATATTCCCCATCTGAGATCCTTTGCTTCTCGCCATGTCCACGACACATTATCTATAGTGATGGCGCAAATTGCATCTATAGCCATAACTTATCAATTCTACTACCCATTGATAACATATAAATTTTTTCGCCACCGCCCAAATAAATTCCCGTAAGGTATTCACTCCGGCCTTCTTGCTGCTTTGTTGAACAGCAGTGAGTTAAAAGTTATGGCAATATAGCTAATAATGATCGCAGAGAAACCGTTTATTTCCCTTTATCCCCAAAGATAAGAGAGATATGCAGTAGAATATGCGACAACCTTCTTAAGGGTCTGAAGTTATAATATGAACAGTAAGATGCAGCTAAAACGTGTAGCAGAAGCCAAATTACCTACTCCTTGGGGTGATTTTCTGATGGTCGGTTTTGAAGAATTAGCCAGCGGCCATGACCATCTGGCCTTAATCTTTGGTGATATCAGCGGCGATGAACCGGTACTTTCTCGTGTTCATTCTGAATGTTTGACCGGTGATGCTTTATTTAGCCTGCGCTGTGACTGTGGTTTTCAGTTAGAAGCCGCACTGGCGCATATTGCAGAAGCGGGCCGTGGTGTCCTGATTTATCATCGCCAGGAAGGCCGTAATATCGGTTTGCTGAATAAGATTCGCGCCTATGCTTTGCAGGATTTGGGGGCGGATACGGTTGAAGCTAACCATCAACTGGGTTTTGCCGCCGATGAACGCGATTTCACCTTGTGTGCGGATATGTACAAATTACTCGGTGTCAAAGCCGTGCGGTTGCTGACGAATAACCCTAAAAAGGTGGAAATCCTTTCAGAGGCTGGGATTAATATCGTCGAGCGCGTTCCGCTTATTGTTGGGCAGAATCCGAAGAACGAACAATATATGGCAACCAAAGCGGCTAAAATGGGCCATTTGTTGACCAAATAGTCAAGATGGTCGAGAAGTCTGGCGCGAATATTGCCATGATGTAGCCAATATCAGGGGGCCTCGCAGCCCCCTTTTTACTGACTTTTTTGCGGGTCAATCCAAATAGTGACACTGTCACCAAATTACAGCTCACATCACAACATTTTGCGGATCACATAATGCAAAATGCCGCCATTTTCGAAATAAACCAATTCATTACCAGTATCTATACGGCAACGAGTATTAACTATCTGCTGCCGCCCATCGGCATAAGTGATGGCTACCGCCACTGTTTGCCCCGGTGCCAGATTTTGTAACCCACTGACACTAATGGATTCATCACCCGACAGCCCCAAGGTCTTGCGGTCTACCCCTGCGGGGAACTCCAGTGGCAAGATCCCCATACCTATTAAGTTTGAGCGGTGAATACGTTCGAATGATTCAGCAATGACCACCCTAACCCCCAGTAATCGTGGCCCTTTCGCGGCCCAGTCGCGGCTGGAGCCGGAGCCATACTCTTTCCCGGCAATCACCGCCAGCGGCACGTTTTCCTGCTGATAGCGCATAGCGGCATCATAAATTGGCATTTCATTTTGCGAAGGAATATGACGGGTGACGCCACCTTCCACCCCTGGCACCATTTCGTTACGAATACGTATATTGGCAAATGTCCCGCGCATCATAACTTCATGGTTACCACGGCGAGATCCATAAGAGTTGAACTCTTTAATTTCGACACCACGATCGCGCAGATAGCGCCCTGCCGGGCTGTCTAGCTTGATATTCCCCGCCGGAGAGATATGGTCGGTGGTGACAGAGTCTGCCAAAATTGCCAAAATACGCGCATGATGGATATCCTGCACCGGCTCAGGTAACGCCTTCATATCACTAAAGAAAGGCGGTAACCGAATATAAGTGGAATCCGTTTGCCAGTCATAGGTTGGCGTGCTATCGACCTCAATCGCCTGCCACTCTTCGTCACCATCAAATACCGCAGCATATTCCTTGCGGAACATCTCGGTTTTAACCTCTTCCACCGCTTTGGCGATTTCAAGCCCGGTTGGCCAGATATCTTTCAGGTAAACCGGATTACCCTGCGGATCTTCACCCAGCGCGTCTTGAGCCAAATTGACATTCATATTACCGGCCAATGCATAAGCCACCACCAATGGTGGTGATGCCAACCAGTTGGTTTTTACCAATGGATGAATGCGCCCCTCAAAGTTGCGGTTCCCCGAGAGCACCGCCCCGACGGTTAAATCCCCTTCCTTGATGGCTTTTTCTATTGAGTCCGGTAATGGGCCAGAGTTACCTATACAGGTCGTGCAGCCATAACCCACCAGATTAAAGCCCAAGTTATCAAGATAAGGGGTTAAACCTGCCGAATTGAGGTATTCAGTCACCACTTTAGACCCCGGTGCCAATGAGGTTTTGACCCAAGGTTTGGTTTTAAGCCCTTTTTCGGCAGCCTTTTTAGCTAATAATCCCGCTGCCATTAAGACACTTGGATTCGAGGTATTGGTACATGAAGTGATGGCGGCGATCACTACCGCCCCTTGTTGCAGCTGATGAGTTTGCCCCTCATGAGTGAAAGCCACCTGGCTGACTTTATCTTTTTTGCGGTTAACCTCCAGCTCGTCAAATGCATTAAACGCCAGCGGAACTTTAGCCAGTGCCACGCGGTCTTGTGGGCGTTTTGGCCCCGCTAAGCTGGCTTCTACTGTGCTGAGGTCCAGTGATAACTGGCTGGTAAATACCGGTTCATCCCCGGCATGTCGCCATAATCCCTGTACTTTGCAGTAAGTCTCAACCAAGGCAATTTGTTCATCACTGCGGCCACTTAACCGCATATAACTCAGAGTCACGTCATCTACCGGGAAGAAACCACAAGTCGCGCCATATTCCGGTGACATATTGGCGATAGTCGCCCGATCAGCCAGGGGCAAATCCGCCAGACCATCACCATAAAACTCAACAAATTTACCGACCACACCGTGCTTTCTCAGCATTTGTGTCACCGTCAGCACTAAATCGGTGGCGGTTATCCCTTCGCGCATCTTGCCGGTCATTTTAAAACCCACCACATCGGGGATTAGCATGGAAACCGGTTGGCCCAGCATCGCCGCTTCGGCCTCAATCCCGCCAACGCCCCACCCCAGTATCCCTAAGCCATTAATCATGGTGGTGTGGGAGTCGGTGCCCACCAAGGTATCCGGATAGGCGATTTGTTTGCCATCTTGCGCTTCATGCCAGACGGTCTGACCTAAATATTCCAGATTAACTTGATGGCAAATACCGGTACCCGGCGGTACTACACGAAAACGGCTAAAGGCTTTTTGCCCCCAGCGCAGGAAAATATAGCGTTCGTGGTTACGTTCCATTTCTAATCGGACGTTTTCACCAAATGCGGCTTTGTCACCAAACTCATCCACAGTGACGGAGTGGTCAATAACCAAATCTACCGGGGATAATGGGTTAACCTGCGCCACGTCGCCACCCAGACGTTTCACCGCCTCGCGCATCGCGGCTAAATCAACCACCGCCGGGACGCCGGTAAAATCTTGCATTAATACCCGTGCTGGGCGATAGGCGATTTCTTTATCAGCATGGCCGGTGTGTTGCCAATCGACGATAGCTTTTAGATCAGCTTCCTGAACTTGCTCACCATCCAGATGGCGTAGCAGGTTTTCTAACAAGACTTTCAATGATTTAGGTAATCGGTCGATATCTCCAAGCTCTGCCGCCAGTTGCGGCAGGCTGTAATAGTGATACTCGTGATTAAGGGCGACCAACCTGGCCATACTCGTTTTTCTCAGATCCAACGACATAGCGCCTCCCATGTTTCTTATAAGTGTTCTATATCAGCAATGACCTCAAGAGCCTATCCCATTGAGATTATGTGGACTAGATTAAATATAACACAAAGAAACATTAACATTCTGGCAACAATGACGTTTACTGACAGTAATAGGTATAAACGATGAAAGATATTTATACAGAGGGAGAATCAGCGTATAAATCATCATCAATCAATTTATACGCCTCGAATTCAATCTCTAATACATTTTCAATGGCATATTTCACATTATTTTCTATCCCGCTATTATCTTTATAATTAACCGTAATTCCTTCATTATCGTCTGCCGTGTCATCACCATTAGGGGATACATGTAATAAGCAAACTCTATCCTTAATACTATCAGAGAGAGTAAAATTAATGATCTTATTCGCCTCCTTATTCGGCAAGCTAGGATTAATATCAATTATAAAGACAGACTTCAGCCAGTCAAATATCTTTTGCATTAGCGTTCTATTATCCAGGTATTGTTTTAATTCTTCAGAGCATTGTGGGTAATATTCAACCATTGCAGCTGGTTTTTTATTGTCAAATTGACAATCACTAGCAAATATAAACTCACAACTCATTTTAAATAAATTACACCCATTTTCATTATGAGTGACAGAATAATACATTTCTACACCGGATGGGTCATGAGGTTCAAAATCAACTTTCATATTATAACTTGCCGGTAAACCACTTGTTATCACTTGTTCAAAATCCATCATGGATTCTGGTAAAGATTTACCCAGCAGACTATTAAGTAAGTTGAATAGATGACTATGCTTAAAATCACCCACTAAATCTATCAACTTATTTTTCCCGAGTGCAGTTAAAATCTCATCCGGCCCCTTATCTTTATCAAAAGAGAACAAATCACCCTTTATTTTTATTTCAACATTGTTATTTGAACTGGCTTCATCGCTGTTTTTCAACAAACAATGATCAACTAAATTACTGGCTAAGTGAGAAGACATTACATTCATATTCAACCTTAAAGATATTTATTGCATAAGATTTCAATACTCACATTACCTTTTACTTAAAATTATGATTATGGATGTTTTATTTTAAACTTAACATACCATCTATAAATCCGCATAAATAATAGAATCTAATAAGTTAGCTATTTACTCAACTTAAGTTATTAAAATTAATTTTAATGGATTATAACTACCCCATTTCGCAGTTTGAAAATAGATTAAAAGCAATATGTAGCGTGGTTAAGTAAACAAAAGCACTACATAGTCACCAACCTTATACACACAATAAGATGGAAACCATGAAAAACACTAAAAAAACGTCAGCTTCAGTCGCGTCACAAGCCGCACTCATACTAAAAGACCCTAATGCTTCCGCCATCGAAAAAAGCCTTGCGGGGTCTGCACTCTCTCAATCCAGTACCAATAATCAGACAGGTGCACATATGGAGGATGTCGCTTCACAAGTTCTGGCCAGCCCTAATTACAGTGAAAAAACCAAGACGCTTGCAGGTTCTGTGCTTGCTCAAGCCAATAAAAAACGTTAACCCTCTAACTCGAGAAAGCCCCTTAATTGGGGTTTTCTCCCCCGTGATAATGTCATTTTATTGGCCCCTTTTTTTCATTTCATCAAAACGACCTTTAAGCCCCTTGTTATTTTTCATTTTTCTTTTCTATTTAAACTTAATTCATGGTTTATTTATTACATCCATATATTTTCTATATATATCTTCCTGTGTTTCTTTAAGCAGAATATCCTGATCGGTATAATAATGGCTATTAGGTATATAGGGTTTATGCTCTTCAATAGTACTTTTTTTGGTGATAGGGACGACGGGATCCTCCACTATATCTTCATGGCACTCAGAATATAGTGGGTCATCGAGATCCACGACTATATTCCCCGGGTGCACGGAAAATAACCTCATGAAATAGTCACATATTATTTCCCATAAACTCTGCTTATTAAAAATAGAGCGGAGCTCATTACTCTCACCATTAAACTCAATACGGAGCGCATTTTCTTTTAGCGTTAATACATTACCATCCGGAATCACCTTCATGAGCAGATCTAACTTCACACATGGTGTGTTACCAATAATTGCATCATGGGTTTCACTGACAAAATCTTTTGCTTGATTAGCAATACACTCATTGTATTTTACGGATTGATGAATAGTAAGATTGTTCTTGTTGTCAAGATAGAAATCAATCTTTACCGCACTGCTCCTTACTGCGTTAACATGTAAGTTTTCTTTTCTTACAAAATTATCAATTCGCTTATTTACTATTTCATCAATGGCGGGATTATTTATTTGCCCATCAATTATTTTTCTCATAGCCTGCGCTGCAGCAGTTTCTTTATTTAAAACAAACCCTACATTGACTAAGTAATACACTCTATTGCTTTCTTTTTCGAAGATATTTTCTTCATATCTCTTAGGCATTGACTTAGGATAAAGTGAATATAGTTCACTAATAATGTTATCAACACCAATAAACTCCCTTTGTTCAACTTTAGTTATTATTTTTTCTATTGGATCAGATTTAATTGAGTCCATTTTGGTTTCTTGCACCTCCTGGATATCTTGAGGATAGACATTTGGTATCCTTGTGGTTATGGTTGTCATATTTATCGACATATTTATTTTCCTATTTGTCTTGAATACAGTTGTCTCTGATAACACTGAATGCAACTATAAATAAGACAGAACTCATTGGCTTTTAATTTTTTGACTAATTAAATAGGAAAACACAAAAACCACCTAATTTAAGGTGGTTTAAGTTAAAAAAGAAAATACAGATGACTGCGGAAAATTACTTGGTCGGCAGCTTAATATCTTTAAACATCGCCTCTATATCTTCATTCGAACGCAGAGCAACAGCCTTATCAACAACATCGCGCGTCAAATGCGGGGCAAACCGTAAAATAAAGTCATACATATAGCTGCGCAGGAAAGTACTGCGACGGAAACCAATTTTGGTGGTGCTGTAAGTAAAGATATCGCGTGCATCCACAGTCACCAAATCAGGGTCTTGAATTGGGTCAACCGCCATACTGGCAATAACGCCCACCCCTAATCCCAATCTGACGTAGGTTTTAATCACATCAGCATCGGTCGCGGTAAAAACAATTTTGGGTGTCAGACCCGCACGATTAAACGCAGTGTCTAGCTCGGAACGCCCAGTAAAACCAAAGGTATAAGTCACTATCGGATAGGCGGCCAACTCTTCAATACTGACATGGGTTTTGCCGGCTAAAGGATGGTCGGGTTTAACCACCACTGCGCGGTTCCAGTGATAGCATGGCAGCATAATCAGGTCATCGTACAAATGCAGCGCTTCCGTCGCAATAGCGAAATCGGCACTTCCTTTGGAAACGGCTTCAGCAATTTGTGTTGGTGACCCTTGATGCATATGCAATGACACGCGAGGATAGCGTTCAATAAAACCTTTAATAACATTGGGTAAAGCATAGCGCGCCTGAGTATGGGTGGTAGCCACATACAAAGACCCTTTATCTGGATAGGTATGTTCACCGGCAACAGCTTTGATTGCATCTACTTTTGATAAGACTTCACGAGCTATACGGATGATTTCCTGTCCGGCGGGCGTCACCTGAGTGAGGTGTTTACCACTACGAGCAAAAATCTGGATACCCAGCTCATCTTCCAGCATCCTAACCTGTTTACTGATACCTGGTTGTGAGGTGTAAAGCCCTTCAGCGGTAGATGATACGTTAAGGTTATGATTAACCACCTCAACAATATAACGGAGCTGCTGCAATTTCATATTTATACCATCCTAGGTTAAACACTGCGGGGAAACCCACAGTTTGGTATATCGGTATCACCCGCTATGCCGCGAAGTTATTAACTGGAACCCATAACTGCATAATGCCAACGTAGTCAGTCGTGACTTATAATAATATTAGGTAATAAGAATGTATTTTATATAACCACTATATCATTTCATCGGCAACTGTATACACCATTATTACTTTACATTGCAGCAATATTGGGCGTTTTTTTCGCCTAGAACACTGATTTAAAGCTGCGGCTATACTGCGGTAATTAACGACCTCAGTCATCGAAAATTAGCCTAAAAATAAAGGTATTTTTGATAAATGCAGACAACCGCTAAAAATTGATAACATCAACAGATTAACCAAGACTATAAAGCACTTGGATAGATTAGCCCAATAAAAAACCAGCCATTAAGGCTGGTTTCAATATGTGATGCACTATTTACTTCACCACTAAAGTTACTTTGCGGCTAAAGCGATTTCACCCGATCAGTGAAACACTTATTTCTTAGCTTCAACCCATTTACCATCGATATAGAAAGCAGACCAACCTGTGGCTTTGCCGTCTTTCTCGGAAGAAACGTACTGTTGCTTGGTTTTACGGCTAAAGCGTACCAGGGTTTTATTACCTTCTTTATCCGTCACTGGCGCATCGGCCAAATAACGTAATTTTTCAGGTAAACGATCCTTAAAGCGCACCAACTCTTCAACCAAAGGCGCACGGGTTTCGCGCGATTTAGGGAAGGTATTGGCCGCCAAGAATACACCCGCAGCACCATCTCTTAGCACGAAATAGGCATCGGACTTCTCACAAGGCAGTTCTGGCAAAGGAACCGGATCTTCTTTCGGCGGAGCAACTTCACCACTGCGCAAGATTTTACGGGTATTTTTGCACTCATCATTGGTACAACCCATGTATTTACCAAAACGCCCCATTTTTAGGTGCATTTCAGAACCACATTTTTCGCACTCAACAATCGGGCCTTCATACCCTTTGATGCGGAACTCACCGGCTTCTATCTCATAACCATCACAGGCGGGGTTATTCCCGCAAACATGTAATTTACGTTGGTTATCAATCAGATAGCTATCCATTGCGGTGCCGCATTTCTGGCAGCGGCGGCGGGCGCGTAATGCGTTTGTTTCCGCATCATCACCTTCCAGGATATTCAGAATTTCAGCATCTGGCACCAAATTAATGGTGGTTTTGCAGCGCTCTTTCGGTGGCAAAGCATAACCAGAACAGCCCAAGAACACCCCGGTACTGGCGGTACGGATCCCCATCTGGCGACTACAAGTTGGGCACTCGATGCTGGTCATGACCATTTGATTCGGGCGCATACCGCCCTCTTCAGGATCTTTCTCGGCCTTTTCAAGCTGCTCACTGAATTCGGCAAAGAAACCATCCAGCACCGCTTTCCATTCAGCTTGGTTGTTGGCGACCTGATCTAAACCACTTTCCATGCGCGCAGTAAAATCATAATTCATCAACTCGCGGAAGTTTTCTTCCAAGCGGTCGGTAACGATTTCACCCATTTTCTCTGCATAGAAACGACGGTTTTCAACCCGCACATAACCGCGATCCTGAATGGTCGAAATAATCGACGCATAAGTGGATGGACGGCCAATACCCCGTTTTTCCAGCTCTTTGACCAGTGATGCTTCACTGTAACGTGCCGGTGGCTTGGTGAAGTGCTGGCTTGGGATAAGCTTTTGTAAATCCAACTCACTGCCGACCTCAATCACTGGCAAGGTGCGATCTTCATCACCTTTGCGCAAGGCTGGCATGACCTTAGTCCAACCATCAAATCGTAAGGTACGGCCTTTGGCACGCAGTTGGAAATCATCTGCCTGCACTGTCAATGTTGTGGAATCATACTTGGCCGGTGTCATTTGACAGGCCACGAACTGACGCCAAATCAGCTGATACAGCTTCTGGGCGTCGGCTTCCATATCTTTTAACTGCTCAGCCAGAACATTCACATCAGAAGGACGAATAGCTTCATGTGCTTCTTGCGAATTCTCTTTGCTGCTGTATTGGTTCGGTGCAGATGGCAAATATTTATCGCCAAAATTATCACCAATATAATCACGTACCATCGTCAGCGCATCCTGACTTAAATTGGTGGAGTCAGTACGCATATAGGTAATATGACCGGCTTCATACAAGCGCTGCGCCATCATCATGGTTTTCTTCACACCAAAGCTCAGGCGGGTACTGGCAGCCTGTTGTAAGGTGGAAGTAATATAAGGCGCGCTCGGTTTACTGCTGGTTGGCTTATCTTCACGATCCAGCACCTTATAGCGGGCATTTTCCAGCAATTTAAGCGCGGCATGCGTCTGCTCGCGATTGACTGGTTTAAATGGCTTGTTATGGGCATGGGTGACTTCCATTTGGATTGGAACTTCACCTTTTGCCAACAAGTCGGCATGCAATTCCCAATACTCTTCAGGAACGAATGCTTTAATATCCCGTTCGCGTTCAACAACTAAACGCACCGCAACCGACTGCACACGACCTGCTGACAGGCCACGAGCAATCTTTTTCCACAACAGTGGAGACACCATATAACCCACAACCCGGTCCATAAAACGACGGGCTTGCTGGGCATTAACCCGGTTGATATTCAATTCACCAGGTTGATTAAATGCCTGCTGGATAGCATTTTTAGTGATTTCGTTAAACACCACTCGGCTAAAACGCGCATCGTCACCACCAATCACTTCCCGCAAGTGCCAGGCAATAGCCTCTCCTTCGCGGTCAAGGTCGGTTGCGAGATAGATATGGTCAGCGTTTTCCGCTAATGCTTTAAGCTCGGCAACCACTTTCTCTTTGCCGGGCAAAATTTCATACTGCGCTTTCCAGCCATGATAGGGATCGACGCCCATCCGGTTAACTAACGCAACTTTTTCGTCTTTCTTTACTTTAGTCTTGGGCTTGTCGGCTTTCTTCGCTTTATCTTCAGTGGAGTTAGCGCTCTTTTTACTGGCTGAGCCACTGGTCGGCAAATCACGAATGTGACCGACACTGGACTTAACCACGTAGTTATTCCCTAAGTATTTATTAATAGTTTTGGCTTTTGCCGGGGACTCAACTATTACAAGAGCTTTACCCATAATTACCTTTACCCATAATTACCTTTACCTAAATTATTTCTTCTAAAAGAAGGTTTTTATCTTGCCGTACCGCGGCATTCTGTATCTCTTTTTTATATTGCGGTACTTTTTCAGGAGATCAACCTGTTTTTTTGATCGGAGCTACAAAAGAGTTATCCGAAACATATCGGCCAGTCTTGCAAAATCTTTGCCTGCGCCCAGTGCAACCGCTGTGCAATCTGCTCTATGGCGTCAACAAAACCTTCCACCTAGTAGTATAAAATCCCACACTGTACCTGATAAAAAGCGCTGCGCAACCTAATTAGCTCGGAATCTGAATTTATCCAATTATGGTGACAAAGCCATCAATGGCTCGAATAAACCTTAGTCGGTTTGCGCACAAATGCTAACCCACAGTACAATAGTGAGATAAATTACCTGGTTCTGAGAACAATATAATTATTGTGAGGAAATATAATGACTGGAAACACAGCACCTATCGAGCGTAATAAATTGTTGGCAGAAGCAAATGAGATTATTCGTCAACATGGGGATTATTTGCCGGGAATGGAGGCCACTGACGTCGAGCAAAAAGGTTCAGTATTGGTATTTCGTGGGGAGTTTTTCCTTGACCCAGACGGTTTACCGACGACAAAAACCACCGCGGTATTTAATATGTTTAAACATCTGGCGCACGTTTTGTCTGCAAAATATCATTTAATCGATTAATGGCAAATTACTCTGCGGGTTGTTACTGCCCATATAGCACCGTAGTAGACCATGACTGACCATCAGCCGCGGACATTGATAACCAAGTTAACAGTCAGGGAAACAAGTTAATCGTCGGGGATATGTGCCTAATGGGGCGTAAACCGCCAAAGCGCCCATCGGTGCTACTGCCCCGACAGACACTAAGCGATAATCTAGCAAACCCATAAAATAAGGGGATAAACCCCGTATTTTTATTTTGTAAAACGTAAATCACCCTCGCTTATAACAGTGGCTTTTCGCCGCGCTGCCACCAGCGTAATAATAGGCGATCAGCACTTTCAGCAGCGCTACCGGTAAAACGGTCCATCAGACGTTTACGACGTGAATAACGTACGCCGATAACTTCGTGGTTATCCATTTCAGCAATCAGTAAATCATCACTGGTACCAATAGCATCAACCAGCCCTTTTTCTTTAGCCTGGGTACCAAACCAATGTTCACCCGTGGCTACCGCATCGATATCTAAAGAGGGGCGCTGTTGTTGTACGAACTGTTTGAACAGCACATGGGTTTCATTCAGATCTTCGCGGAATTTCTCACGCCCTTGTTCCGTATTCTCACCAAACAGTGTCAGGGTTCGCTTAAATTCACCGGCGGTATGCAGCTCCACATCAATATCATTCTTTTTCAGCAGACGGTGGAAGTTAGGTATTTGGGCGACAACACCAATAGAACCAATAATGGCAAAAGGCGCACTGATTATACGGTCTGCCACACAAGCCATCATATATCCGCCACTCGCAGCAACTTTATCCACCGCAACCGTCAGACGAATACCTTTATGACGCAAACGTTCTAACTGCGATGCCGCCAAACCATAGCCATGAACCACACCACCGGGGCTTTCTAGTCTCAGTAGCACCTCATCTTGCGCGGTGGCAACCGCCAACACCGCAGAAATTTCCTCACGCAATGAAGTGACTTCATGCGCATCAATGCTACCTTTGAAATCAATAACATATAGACAAGGTTTGAGTGTGGCCACCGCGCCGGCTTTCGCCCGCTGCTTTTTCAATTTTTGATCGGATTTTTGCTGCTTTTTAAATTCTTTATTCCAGGCTTTTTGTTCCGCATGACTCATGCGCGCTAGCCGCATTTCGCGCTGCATTTCCTTATATTGCTCGCCCAGGTCAACCAAATTAAGTTCGCCCCGCTGCCCTTGCTTCCTCATCCCTTGGCTGACAATCAGTAATACTACCGCGCCAATCGCAACCACAATGGTCACCACCTTGGCGAGAAACAATCCGTACAGAGAAAATAACTCCACAAATACCGCCTTTATTCATCTGCCATTAAAGAGATACCTGCATTCTAGCGAACCCGTAAGCTGCCGTCTTGCGCAAATGAAGAATTGCATTGGTTTCGCTTAAATATAAGAATGTAAGAGATATCGCGGTATGCAACAGTTAAAAAACCGCCGCCAGCAAGAGGAATAATTATGCATTATCAGCCTAAGCACGACCTACTCGAAAACCGCACTATTTTGGTGACGGGTGCCGGTGATGGTATTGGTCGTGAAGCAGCACTGACTTACGCCCGTTTTGGGGCAAAATTGGTTCTCGTGGGCCGTACTATGGGCAAGTTAATCGCCGTGCAACAGCAAATTTCTGACGCTAAGGGCCAGCCAGCATTGGCTCTGGAGCTCGATCTGCTGCATGCAACAACCCAAGATTGCCAACACCTAGCCGAAACGCTAAGCCGCACAATTCCTCATTTAGACGGTGTGCTGCACAATGCCGGATTATTGGGTGAAATAGCGCCGATGGCCGAGCAAGATATCGCGCTCTGGCAAGATGTTATGCAAGTGAATGTCAATGCAACTTTTATGCTAACTCAAGCACTCCTGCCATTGCTGCTTAACGCACCTTGTGGCTCGTTGATCTTCACCAGTTCCAGTGTTGGCCGACAAGGTCGCGCCGGATGGGGAGCTTACGCCGTGTCAAAATTTGCCACTGAGGGCATGATGCAAGTGTTAGCGGAAGAATATAAACACAGCACTTTGCGGGTTAATTGCATTAATCCGGGTGGCACCCGCACCCCAATGCGGGCCAGTGCCTTCCCAGACGAAGACGCCAATAAATTAAAAACGCCTGCTGAAATTATGCCGCTGTATCTTTACCTCATGGGTGATGATAGCCGAAGAAAGACCGGTATCAGTTTTGATGCACAACCCGGCCGCAAAGCCGGCCCCGCCGAATAAAGGAACCCGTTATGTCTGAAGAACGCCACCAGCAACGCCAACAAAAAATAAAAGAAAAAGTTGAATCACGGGTTGCTGCCGCACAGGAAGTTCGCGGTATTTTGATCGTTTTTACCGGCAATGGTAAAGGGAAAACTACCGCCGCATTTGGTACTGTAACCCGCGCCGTCGGTCATGGTTTACGCGCCGGAGTGATTCAGTTTATTAAAGGGGAATGGCCAAACGGCGAGAAAAATTTACTGCAACAACATGGCGTTGAGTTTCAGGTAATGGCAACCGGTTTTACCTGGAATACGCAGGACAGAGAAGCTGATACCACCGCCTGTCTGGGCGTTTGGCAGCATGCATTACGGATGTTAGCGGATCCAACTCTGGACTTAGTGGTGCTGGATGAGCTGACGTATATGGTGGCTTATGATTATCTGCCACTGGACGAAGTTATTAACGCGCTACGACAGCGCCCTGCCCATCAAACCGTTATTATTACCGGTCGTGGTTGCCACCGCGACTTATTAGAAATGGCGGATACGGTCAGTGAATTACGCCCAGTTAAACATGCTTTTGATGCTGGAATTAAAGCACAACAGGGTATTGACTGGTAATTATCGGCAACCACTGAATATAATTAATAATGCCGCAGTAGAAAACACCGCGGCATTTATTGTTACTGGTAATAGAGGTTTCCCTGCATTATTACCAGAACGGACTTAAGGTTACTTTTCTAGCGGGATCATTGGAATTTTTGAGGGCGTCAATATACCCATAGCTGGCGTCAATGTGCCCATTCCTGGCGTTACTTGACTCGCGGGCTCGGTCTTCTGTTGTGTGCCACCAAAGTAGCAGAATGTTTTCCATGGCTGAGAGAGTTTGCCACAGGTCTGTTCGCAAATATCACCATAATGAGAGTGAGGGCCGCTGCAAGCATATGTCAGAGAGGAAAATCCGGTGCCGACAACAAATAAAATAGCTGCGCTGGTAGTTAACAGAGATTTTTTCATGTTAATGCTCCTTAGATTTTAAATCTGATGGGGAATCCCCAAGAGCAATGTAGCCAGATTGAATAGTTTGCAGCCAGTGGTATCTGAAGGTGGTTGACCCTTGGTTTATGCTATTAAATCTTTTCTGATAGAAATTTAATGTTTTCTAAATAATCAGTGACAGTTTTTTATACTATGAGTTAGAAATTGAAATCGTTAATAAATGCGGATTATGTTGATGTCAGATGGGATGATGCAGAGAAGAGAATGGATGATGGGAAGAAAAAAACTCCTTCCCATCTTTTAGCTTAGCCGCGTTTATTGGAGCCACGACGCCCAGCAGTTGCTGTCGGAGTTGCGTTGCTCACATTTTGACGGGTAGAACTTTTACGGGCAGAACCTTGGCGACCAGCAACCTGACGGCCAGCCACTTCGCTATGGCGTTTAACTGCACGGCGAATTTGATTCGCTTTAACCCGGCGGCGATCTTTCTCAACCGGCATTTTACTGACCGTTTCAGAATCTAGCTCAACCAGTTCACGTAAATAGTTGGTGGCTTTCAGATCTAACTCAGTCCAGCCACCACGTGGCAGGCCTTTTGGCAGATTGATATCACCGTAACGCACGCGGATCAGGCGGCTAACTTGCACGCCAACAGCTTCCCATAGACGACGAACTTCGCGATTACGCCCTTCGGTCAAGGTGACATTATACCACTGGTTAATCCCTTCGCCGCCTTGGAACTTAATGGTGCGAAATGCCGCTGGGCCATCTTCCAATTGCACACCACGGCTGAGTTGCTTGATTTTTTCATCATCAATTTGACCAAATACACGCACGGCATATTCACGTTCAACTTCACGGCTTGGATGCATCAGGCGGTTGGCAAGCTCACCATCAGTGGTGAACAGCAATAACCCAGAGGTATTGACGTCCAAACGGCCGACTGCAACCCAACGCGAACCACGCAATTTAGGTAAACGATCAAATACCGTTGGGCGGCCTTCAGGGTCATTACGGGTACAAAGCTCACCTTCTGGCTTGTAATACGCCAGAACACGACACACAGTTTCTTCAGATTCTTTAATAGAAAGCAGATGACCATCCAGACGAATTTTTGTCGCCTGAGTCACTTCAACACGATCACCCAGCTTTGATATTTTACCATCAACGCTGACGCGCCCCTGCTGAATGATTGTTTCGATTTCCCGACGAGAGCCATGACCGGCTCGTGCCAAGATTTTCTGTAATTTTTCACCCACAATTTTATCGCCCTGTGACTTAGGGCTTGGTGGCGTTGCTTCTGGTGATTTTTGGTCTTCTAACTTCTCGCTTGACTTCTCGCTCATTGAGCAACCTCTAATGTCGCCTTCACAGGCGTCAGTTTTAACTATAGAATCAATACGTTAGCTTAATGTTTCATTATCTATCAATGAGTTACAACATTAAGGCACACAATATGGGCACCAAATTGGTGAACAACATTGTTAAGTTTACCACAGAGCGCCATAGAATTTTTTATATTAATTTCAGACGCTCCACTAGCACAATTTTTCGTATGAGTTTAAATACCGACTCTTTACGCCAATGTGAGGTTACGATGGCGCGTTTGATGCCATATATACCGCTTGTCCAATCCGATGTTATGGATGTGGAGGAGTTCACCGACCATGTTAAGGGCATTAATAAACTGACTAAAACAGACCTTGGGGAACACTCTAGTCCTGAAGAGATGGAAACACTCAAATCCTACCTTGATAAATTACCTCAAAGTGATTGGCGAAAAACATATTTTCTGCCTGTAGCCTATACCGGAATACGCCGTAGTGAAATTAAGGCAATATTTAAGAAACTGATAAAATTAGATATGAAGACTGAGCGCTACGCTAATAAAGTAGGATTGGTTGGGGTAGACCCCAAATTCGAGGATAAAAGGGAATTATAATCATATTCCCCAACATCTATTTCACGTTCTACACATAAAACACAATTTCAGTTTTTAATTGCCTGAACCATCATTATCCCTTACCTTTTGGGTAGATTGCCAAATTGATATTGGCAAATGGATAAATAAGGGATGATATGGCTCGTTCGCTAGCTTGTTTGGGTGACAAGACGACTCACGGAGAGATTCGGTCGGCGTCATCAACGTGGTTCGAAGGTCTGAAAGCGGTTGCACAGTCCGGCGATCTTGCGTGGTGTGAGGTGTGTAAGGGTACGTTTCAAATTATAGGCACGGTGTCAGACTGGGCGGAAGACCGACCGTTTGTAGCAACGGGTGATCGTGTGATGTGCAAGTGCCCAAATCATGTTGTTATCGGCATGGCGAGGCAAGTGGTTGACCCGATGGTAGAGCGACAGCCACAAACGGTCACAATGGCACGCCCTGCGATGGCTGAACCACAGCAGTTCGCGCAGTCAGCTAAAAGAGCCAATCCACCTCCTTATCTTACCGGTGAAAAGCCCCCCTCTGAGTTTGTACCTGATTATCCAGCCTTACGTAATACCCATACTCTGCCAGATGATGCTTTACGCGCTATGTTGGCACGAACCAATCAAGATGTGATGCTACTGACACTCTCGGAAAGTTTGGAAGTGCTCCAATCATGGGGTTGGAAAGACACGAAAACAGCTTGGGTGGAAACCACTCAGTCCGGTGTCGGGCAAGTGATGGTTAATTACGGTGTGAATGGAAAGGATGTTGTCACCACCTCGATGATTATTTCTCGATTAGGTGACTTCGGTATTAGAGCCACGGTCTACGTCAATCATAAAGGCACTGAGTTAATCAAGCTGACGGGCTATGCGGGTATCAGGAAAGTATTAACCGCGCCGGTATTTGCATTAAAAAATCCGAAGGTAGTTGATTTAGGTATTGGTAAATATGGGCTTAAAAACTCAATAGTCAGCGGTGCACGGTTAACGTTTTATGTGGCAGCGGCTTACCGAACGCTTGATTTTATATTGAATGATGCCACCTCACTGGCTGAGTTTATCGGTTCCTTGGCAACGGATGTGGTGAAAATAGGTGTGGCGTCGGCTGTTAGTTGGGGGATAGCTGCTCTTGTCGTCACTCCATTTGTTGCACTTAACTTAGTTATAGTTGTTGCTGTTGGTTTTGTTGCTGTTTGGGGGCTAACTAAGCTAGATGATAAATTTGGAGTGACGGATAAAGTAGTTGCATATATCGAGGCCGCACAGCAAGAGTTTGTAGAAAAAGCTCGTGAGATGGAACAGGGACTTTGGGATTTAGGAGCTATGTATACTGACCGGATGCTTGAGAAAGGGAAAAAAGTTATAGAATATGAAATAAGGAAATACATACGAAAATCATTAAATGATATTCCCACAAGGAAATATTGATTATGGCAGAGAAATTAAGAGCTTTACTATCCATTTTCATTCTTATGTCTTTGTCCGCTCTTTCTTGGTATTTAGGATTTAGTGAAATTTATGAGTATTTTGAATATGATAATGTGATCGTTTTTTCTTGGATGGCACCATTTTTAATTTTCATTCCTATATTACTTATATTCCCTCTTTCATGGTTTTTTGCTTTGCTATTTAAGGGGTATAATCCTGCTATAATCATCATCTCGCCAGTAATTCCTTTGTTTAAAATTATTTGTATTCTCGCCATTGTTTTTTCTATCTCACTCTCATATTGGTATGTAACTACGTTGAGCGAGAAAGGGTATATAAAATGCAAAGGCATACCATCAGGCTGGATGCCGGGAATGGCAACTAAGTATGTCACGAGTGAAGCGCTGTGCTTGAAAAAGCCCAATTGAAACGCACTTCTCTCAGATAATCTCTTAAGCACTCAACGATAGCCACTGCTACTCACAGTGGCTTTTCGATAGTTATTCAGTGCTGCTTAGTCATTTTCATAGGATACAAAACCTAGCTCCGATCTTTCTCAAATATCACCCATCATCTGCCTCAGATACTGGAGCTGGTAGTTTTACCCTAGGAAAAGCAGGAGGCATTGGTGACGTATAAAAATGTCCAATTTCTTCTATACCAAGGGGCATTTTGCTCATTTATTCAATAGGAGACAACGACTCTGATTGTTTTCGAAAAAGGCCCTGATATCACATTACTGCCTGGGATTTTCGACAACGTTGCCGTATAAGGGAGATCCAAAGGCTTGCCAGGAAGCAAGCTACCTGCTGGATAGGATTCATTGTAATTGATATCGCCGTTGGCATTACTCAATAACGTTTGTAATCCGTTCCCCATATCCAGATATTTATTATCCAGTATCGTATTGTTACCGGGTTCAAAGCGTACAGATACGTTTAGGCCAGTTTCACAATCCTGGGAAACTGCAAAATTTCTTTACTAGGTTGGTGGCACGTCTCCCTCACTCGGGCGATGTAATCACGCATATCCGTCACCAGACAATGCAGATTGCTTCAGCCCGCGAATAGCGGGTTTTTTTATGGACAAATTTTGGCGTAATCACTTTTTAGAGACTCAGTAAATGATGCAAACTTCGCGCCCTACTTTACAGCTACTAACCGCCACGGCATGTTACCGCGACGACCCTACCGCACTGTTCCACCAGCTTTGTGGCGCAAGACCTGCAACCTTACTGCTGGAATCCGCCGAGGTGACCAGCAAACAGAATCTGAAAAGTCTGCTTATTATTGACAGCGCACTGCGCATCACCGCGCTGGGGCAAACAGTCACTCTTGAAGCCCTTACACGCAATGGCGCCGCTTTATTGCCGCTGTTGGATGCCGCATTACCTGCCGAGGTTGATATTCAGGTTCGCCCCAATGGCCGTGAATTAACTTTCCCGGTCATTAATGAAGTGCAGGATGAAGACTCCCGCTTACAGGCGCTGTCCGTATTTGATGCTTTGCGTCTGCTGTTAACCTTGGTTGAAGCCCCAGTGGCCGAGCGCGAAGCCATGTTCCTCGGGGGCCTATTTGCCTACGATTTGGTCGCTGGTTTTGAAAACTTGCCGCCGCTGCGCCATGAAAATCGCTGCCCGGATTTCTGCTTCTATTTGGCGGAAACCTTGTTGATTTTGGATCACCAACATCGCACCACTCATTTGCAAGCCAGCTTGTTCACCCCTGATTGCAATGAACAGCAACGTCTGACCAGCCGCTTAGAACAACTGGCACACCAGTTACAGCAAGCACCACAGCCCATCCCGGCGCAGTCAATACCCGAAATGGCGTTACAGTGTAACCAATCAGATGAAGAATACGGTGCCGTGGTCAGCCAATTGCAGCAGGCTATTCGTGAAGGGGAAATCTTCCAGGTGGTGCCTTCGCGTCGATTCTCTCTGCCATGCCCGTCACCGTTAGCGGCTTATCAAACCCTGAAAGACCATAATCCAAGCCCATATATGTTCTTTATGCAGGATAACGAATTTGCTCTGTTCGGTGCCTCGCCTGAAAGTGCGCTGAAATACGATGCCACCAATCGTCAGATTGAGATTTACCCTATTGCCGGTACTCGCCCACGTGGTCGTCGTGCCAATGGCGAATTAGACCGTGATTTAGACAGCCGCATTGAGCTGGAAATGCGCACCGACCATAAAGAGCTCGCCGAGCACCTGATGCTGGTGGATTTGGCCCGCAATGATTTGGCGCGCATCTGTGAGCCGGGTAGCCGTTACGTGGCTGACCTCACCAAAGTCGACCGCTATTCCTTTGTCATGCATCTGGTTTCCCGCGTGGTAGGAACTTTGCGCCAGGATCTGGATGTCCTGCATGCGTATCAGGCCTGCATGAACATGGGCACCTTGAGCGGCGCACCAAAAGTTCGCGCCATGCAATTGATTGCGGGCAGTGAAGCGGTACGTCGTGGCAGTTACGGCGGTGCCGTGGGTTATTTTACTGCTCACGGTGATTTAGACACCTGCATTGTTATTCGCTCAGCTTATGTCGAGGACGGTGTGGCGACAGTACAAGCCGGTGCCGGAGTGGTGCTTGATTCAATCCCACAAGCAGAAGCCGATGAAACCCGCAATAAAGCGCGCGCGGTGTTGCGGGCGATTGCCACCGCACACCATGCCAGGGAGCTGTTCTAATGGAAAATAACCTCATGGCCGATATCTTGCTGCTCGATAATATCGACTCCTTTACTTACAACCTGGTTGACCAACTGCGCTCCAGTGGTCATCGCGTGGTGATTTACCGCAACCAGATTGCCGCCTCCACGATTATTGAGCGTTTACAGCAGCTTGAAAAACCGGTGCTGATGCTCTCCCCCGGCCCTGGCACGCCAGCACAAGCCGGTTGCATGCCAGAATTATTGCAACGTTTGCGCGGTCAGTTACCTATTATCGGTATCTGTCTGGGTCATCAAGCCATTGTTGAAGCTTATGGCGGCCACGTGGGTCAGGCCGGTGAGATACTGCATGGCAAAGCCTCTGCCATTGAACACGATGGACACGGAATGTTTGCAGGTTTACCTAACCCATTACCGGTTGCCCGCTATCACTCATTAGTCGGCAGTAATATCCCAACCGAATTAACTGTTAATGCCCGTTTTGGCGAAATGGTGATGGCGGTTCGTCATGATGCACATCGGGTTTGTGGCTACCAATTCCATCCGGAATCGATTTTAACCACCCAAGGTGCGCGCTTGCTTGAACAAACATTGGCCTGGGCATTATCCCCTCGCACCTAAAGCTATAGGGATGTTAGCGGCTCTGCTTTAGCCACATCACAGAGCCTGCTCATCGGGATAAGTTCACTTGCTGCTTACCTGCAACGCCAGATTTTATGCAGCAGGTGTAATTAAGGAATATGAGATGAAAAATCTATTACCCAAAGAATTATTATTAGAAAAACTGTTCCGCGCCGAGTCATTGACCCAGCAAGAAAGCCAACAGTTGTTTGCTGCTATTGTGCGCGGCGAACTGGAAGCCAGCCAACTGGCAGCCGCTTTAATCAGCATGAAAGTGCGCGGTGAAACACCCGCAGAAATTGCCGGTGCCGCACAAGCGTTATTGGCCGATGCACAGCCCTTCCCGCGCCCGGATTACCTGTTCGCCGATATTGTCGGCACCGGCGGAGACGGCACCAACAGCATTAATATTTCTACCGCCAGCGCCTTTGTTGCTGCCAGCTGTGGGGTAAAAGTGGCCAAACACGGCAATCGCAGTGTATCCAGCCGCTCCGGTTCGTCAGATTTGTTGGCCGCCTTTGGTATTCGTCTGGATATGAGTGCCGAGCAATCCCGGCAAGCCTTGGATGAGTTAGGTGTTTGTTTTCTGTTTGCGCCGCAATATCACACCGGTTTTCGCCATGCCATGCCGGTTCGCCAACAGTTAAAGACCCGCACCTTATTTAATGTATTGGGGCCATTGATTAACCCCGCTCGCCCACCATTGGCACTGATTGGTGTGTATAGCCCTGAGTTGGTATTACCTATTGCCCAAACCTTGAAAGTGCTGGGTTACCAACGCGCCGCTGTAGTGCATGGCGGTGGCATGGATGAAGTTGCTATTCACGCCCCCACTCAAGTCGCTGAATTGAATAACGGCAATATTGACAGTTATGAACTGACACCGGAAGATTTTGGGTTAAACCGCTACCCACTCAGTGCATTACAAGGTGGCGCACCACAAGAAAATCGTGACATTTTAGCACGGTTGTTACAAGGTAAAGGTGAAGCGGCACCTGCCGCCGCCGTTGCAGCTAACGTCGCGTTATTATTGAAGTTGCACGGCCAGGAAAACCTGCGCCATAACGCGCAACAAGCATTGGAAATGATTCACAGCGGTCAGGCTTTCTCACGAGTGACCGCTCTGGCAGCAAGAGGATAAATCATGCAGGAAACTGTACTTCACCGCATCGTGCGCGATAAGGAAATCTGGCTTGCCGCGCGCAAATTACAACAGCCTCTCGCCAGCTTTCAACCTGATATCACTCTGAGCCAGCGCGATTTTTATCACGCGCTACAAGGCAATAAGACGGTTTTTATTCTGGAATGCAAAAAAGCCTCTCCGTCGAAAGGGGTTATACGTGACAATTTTAATCCAGTAGAGATTGCCGCTGTATATAAAAATTACGCTTCGGCGATTTCGGTATTAACTGACGAGAAATACTTCCAGGGCAGTTTTGATTTCTTGCCACAAGTCAGTGCCGCCGTCACTCAGCCGGTTTTATGCAAAGATTTTATTATTGATGCCTATCAAATTCAGCTCGCTCGTTTTTATCAGGCTGATGCTATTTTGCTGATGCTTTCGGTACTGGACGATGAAACCTATCGCCAGTTGGCGGCCGTCGCGCACAGCCTGAATATGGGCGTACTGACCGAAGCCAGTAATGCTGAAGAGCTGGATCGCGCCAGTGCCTTAGGCGCTAAAGTGGTGGGGATTAATAACCGAGACTTGCGCGATTTATCAATCGACCTTAATCGTACCCGCGAACTGGCACCAAGATTGCCGGCCGGCGTCACTGTCATCAGCGAGTCTGGGATTAATAACTACCGCCAAGTGCGCGAACTGAGCCACTTTGCCAATGGTTTCCTGATTGGCAGCGCACTGATGTCCGAACCATCTTTGAATGCGGCAGTACGCCGGGTGCTACTGGGTGAAAATAAAGTCTGTGGTTTGACTCGCGCCCAAGATGCTGCCGTGGCTTATCAAGCGGGTGCGGTGTATGGCGGGTTGATTTTCGTCGATAGCTCGCCGCGCAATCTGACCCTTGCACAGGCGCGGGCAGTTATCAGTGGCGCGCCGCTGAAGTACGTCGGGGTGTTCCGTGATGCCAACATCGACACCATCCAACAGCAGGTCGCACATTTATCACTGGCGGCAGTGCAATTACACGGACAAGAAGACCAACAGTATATCAACCAATTGCGCGAGGTATTGCCCGCCAGCTGCCAGATTTGGCGGGCATTAACCGTCAGTGATTCCTTACCTGCTCGTGATTTACAGCATGTCGACCGTTATGTTTTGGATAATGGCCATGGCGGCACCGGAAAAAGCTTTGACTGGTCATTATTAGCCGGTCAATCTCTGGATAATGTCCTGCTGGCGGGCGGAATTAGCCCTGATAACTGCGGAGCAGCAGCACAACTGGGTTGTGCCGGTATGGATATTAACTCCGGTGTAGAAAGCGCCCCCGGCGTCAAAGACCCCCAATTGATCGCCGCCGTGTTTCAAACACTTCGGGCTTATTAATTTATATCTAACAAGATTAATGGACAGAAAAATGACCACATTAAATCCTTATTTTGGCGAGTTCGGTGGCATGTATGTGCCCCAGATTTTGATGCCAGCCTTGAAGCAGCTGGAAGAGGCATTTGTCAGTGCTCAACTGGATCCTGAGTTTCAGGCGGCATTTCAGGATTTATTAAAGAACTACGCCGGGCGACCAACCGCCCTGACCTTGTGTCAGAATTTGACCAAGGGCACGAAAACTAAACTCTATCTAAAACGTGAAGATTTGCTGCACGGCGGCGCACATAAAACTAACCAAGTGCTGGGTCAGGCTTTATTAGCCAAGCGTATGGGTAAGACAGAAATCATCGCGGAAACCGGTGCGGGACAACATGGGGTGGCGTCTGCATTGGCCTGTGCCCTGCTGGGCTTAAAGTGCCGTATTTACATGGGCGCGAAAGACATTGAACGCCAGTCGCCGAACGTGTTCCGCATGCGGCTGATGGGGGCTGAAGTTATTCCCGTACACAGTGGCTCATCAACCTTGAAAGATGCCTGTAATGAAGCCCTGCGCGACTGGTCTGGCAGCTATGAAACCGCCCACTATATGTTGGGAACCGCCGCAGGCCCGCACCCTTACCCGACCATTGTGAGAGAATTCCAACGGATGATCGGCGAAGAAACCAAAGTGCAGATTTTAGCCAAAGAAGGCCGCTTACCTGACGCCGTGTTGGCCTGCATCGGCGGTGGCTCGAATGCCATTGGGATGTTTGCCGATTTTATCGATGAACCCAATGTGGGCTTGATTGGTGTTGAACCGGCGGGTCTGGGAATCGAAACCGGTCAACATGGCGCGCCACTTAAACACGGTAAAGTGGGCATCTACTTCGGTATGAAATCGCCGATGATGCAAACCAGTGATGGTCAAATCGAAGAATCTTACTCAATTTCTGCCGGTTTGGACTTCCCTTCTGTTGGGCCACAGCATGCCTATTTAAACAGTATTGGCCGAGCTGATTATGTGTCCGTCACTGATGATGAAGCACTGGATGCCTTTAAAGCGTTGTCGTGCCAGGAAGGGATTATCCCGGCATTGGAATCCTCCCACGCCTTGGCACATGCATTGAAAATGATTAAAGCTGATCCGGAGAAAGAACAATTACTGGTGGTCAATCTGTCTGGGCGTGGTGATAAAGATATTTTCACCGTCCATGATATTCTGAAAGCACGGGGAGAGATTTAATGGAGCGTTATCAAAAGCTTTTCAAACACTTGGCGGACAAAAAAGAAGGCGCATTTGTTCCTTTCGTACAACTTGGCGACCCGTCACCGGCCCTGTCTTTAGACATTATTGATACTTTAATTGCCGCCGGTGCCGATGCATTAGAGCTGGGCATCCCATTCTCTGATCCACTGGCTGATGGCCCGACCATCCAAAATGCGGCACTGCGCGCTTTCGCCGCTGGCGTGACGCCAGATATCTGCTTTGAAATGCTGGCAGAAATCCGCAAAAAATACCCGACCATCCCTATTGGTTTACTGATGTATGCAAACTTGGTATTCCATAACGGGATTGATACTTTCTATCAGCGCTGTGCTGATGTGGGTGTCGACTCGGTGCTGATTGCTGATGTGCCATTTGAAGAATCAGCCCCTTTCCGTGCTGCAGCAATGCGCCACGGCATTGCGCCTATCTTCATCTGCCCACCGAATGCCGATGATGATTTATTACGAGAAATTGCCTCTCACGGCCGTGGTTACACTTATCTGTTGTCGCGCGCTGGAGTCACCGGGGCTGAGAATCATGGTCAGCTGCCGTTAAATCATCTGATAGATAAGCTGCGTGAATACAATGCCGCGCCAGCTCTGCAAGGTTTTGGTATTTCAGAACCTGAACAGATAAAAACCAGTTTAGCTGCGGGTGCCGCTGGGGCCATTTCCGGCTCTGCGATTGTAAAAATCATTGAAAATAATGTCTCTTACCCCGCAGAGATGCTGGCTGAATTGGCCCGTTTCGTGGCTGCAATGAAAGCCGCGACCCTTAGCTAAGCACTAAGCGCCTGATAAATCGGGCGCTTTATTCCCTTCTTTTCAATATCTCCGCGCACGGCTATTTATTATCACGACAAATAACAATAATACATCAAAATAAATATCAGCTATAAAACACACCATTAGTATTAAAAATACACAACAAAAACACCCTCCTGCAAACCTCACAATGCCATTTATTATGCTATAAACAATAATTCACCAGCCAATTTCAAAATAAATGGGTAAAAATAATGGCTGTAATGAGTGATACTGGATCAGTATGAAAAAAGGCTTTTATTCTTAATGGTGTGATTAAAAATACCCACTCAATATATAATGAGGTTAGTAAAGCAACCACTTCAACCTTGAAATTAAGTTCTAATATTATATATAAAGCACCAAATACAGACAGTACGGTTTTATGCTTAACCGTTATGTAGCCACCGCTGAGTTTTTAGGCTTTGATAAAAAAGCTGGCGTATTAGTATATAATTTTATGAGTATTGGGTTATCAGGGTATGGAATGGCAAGAATGGTTCTGAAACCTGATTCATGGAGACTGTTTAGATATATTTCATCTGACTATATCAGAAATATTAAAACTTTAGGATATGGTAATTTAGCCATAGAAAGCACTGGCAATGCTTTATCTATCAAGGTAATCAACGATAACAAATAACTTATCTAATCTTGTAATGGTACAAAAAATAACTTCGCTCCTAATATAACAGGAGCGACTATGTTCATTAATACTATACTCAAGCCTGCTGCAAAAACATATGATTCAAAGTCTGATGAATCGTCTGAAAAAAAGATAAACACACCAATTATTATTAGTAAAAAGTGTAAAATAACAGTCCCTAAAGAAACACGTTTGAGTTGTGCTATTGCCATCTCAAATGAAATATTATTGCCTATGGCGTGTTTGCGAATAGCTTCAATATCTCTTTTTGATATAAATTTTTTCTCTGCTAATCGCAGCTCAATACTTTTATCGTCCATAATAATCCTTCATCCATATTGCATATATTATTATATGGTAACTTATTTTAATGACCACAAGCAACCAGGTAACTTACAATTAGGATTTTTGCTTTCCCATAATAAAATATAACAGATTTAATAAAAACTGTGCCATTTGAAGAATCCGCCTCTTTCCGTGCTGCAGCATTGCGCCTATCTTTATCTGCCCACCGAATGCCGATGATGATTTATTACGAGAAATTGCCTCTCACGGCCGTGGTTACACTTATCTGCTGTCGCGCGCTGGAGTAACCGGGCGGTAAGGTTTAGATATATCCCATCTCATTATGTGACGAACATAACAATGTTATCCGCCATCTGAGCGCCTAATAAGTCGGGCGCTTTATTCCCTGCTTTTCAATATCTTCGCTTACGACTTATTCATTGTAGATTTGAATAAATACCATTCATAATCAATACTACTTATGCAAACCTTATGCCCTATGGCGTTATTAAACATGGAGAGTCATTTATGAAGATTTTCAAGACCGTTGCAGCTGTATGTGTTGCCCTGATGATGGCAATGGCTATCTCGGCTTGTGCGCCGACACCAACGACAGAAGGAACCGGTGGGTATTTGGATGACACCGTTATCACCACCAAAGTGAAAGCAGCGCTGTTGGCTGCGAAAGATATAAAATCAACTGAAATCAGTGTTGAGACATTTAAAGGGCGGGTTCAACTAAGTGGTTTTGTTAGCTCTCGTCATGATGCAAACCGTGCAGTACAGATAACCCGCACTGTACCTGGGGTGAAATCTGTCAGTGACCAAATGTTGATCAGGTAATTATCTTTTGGCGGCGCATTACTGCGCCCCCTTTTCGACGACCACCGTCATGATTGCTCAACATCATTGGCGTTACTGGTTGGTAATGCCCCCGGTAACGTCAATGAAGCACAGCAATTAGAAGCGGTAACCGGCTCCGAACATAAATACCCACGGGTCGAGACGAGTATGAATACTCTGCTCTTCGCCACCCGCCTTGAATTTGACGTCGGTTTCGATATTCATCCACCAGACCGACATATTCAGCATCCAGTTCTCACTCACCATGTAATCCAAACCCGCCTGACCCGCCACGCCCCAAGAATCTTTAACACTCAAATCCGACAACCCAGCAGCAGTGCCGGTATTGTTGAACTTCTCATCAAAGAAAGTGGTGTAGTTCAGACCAATACCCAAATAAGGGCGCAGTTTGTCTTGTTTATCACGGAAATAATATTGCGCCATTAAGGTTGGCGGTAATTGCTTAACTTCGGCAATGTCGCCAGTCGGCCCAAGGCCAACGCGATGGCGGAATGGCGTAGCCGCCAGCAATTCTACCCCGATATTATCGGTAATCAGATAGCTAAAGGTCAGGCCCAACTGAGTATTGTTATCCACCTTGAAAGAACCATAACCTAGTACATCATCAGACCCCGCATTAGGTCTGACAGTTGCCGTCCCTGCCCGGAAAATATAATCGCCTGCTTGGTGCGCACTTACCGCAGTCGATGCCAGAGTTGCTACGGCTAACAATGCCAGAGTGACTTTTTTCATTATCCATTCCATTTGTAGGTATATTCGCGAACAGAATATACCTACAAATGCGTATTCGTGATCCAATCGAGATCACATCTTTAGTAACAATTTAAATAAATCCTATTTTAAGTAGGGTTATTTAAATTGCTAATAACATTGAAATTGATCTGGATCATAAATCACGCTTTGGCATCAAATTGTGCTCTCGGACATTGCTGAAAAAGAGAACAGCCGCCATGCTCAGATGTCTTCCGTGTGAAATCGTGACAGGTTAGCTGTTGACTGAATAAGGAGCAGTAGCTTAAAGATGAGCGCTGAAATTAATCCCTGTGTGAATTGTGGCGCTTGTTGCGCCTATTTCCGGGTATCTTTCTACTGGGCAGAAGCCAAAGCAGGCGGCGGCACAGTACCTAATGCCATCACTGAACAAGTCACTCCTTTTATAAGCTGTATGGCTGGAACTAATCGCAAATCGCCCCACTGTACCGCCCTTCAGGGCGAAGTCGGTCAGTCTGTTTCCTGTTCAATTTATCGTGACCGCCCCTCCCCGTGCCATGAATTTGAACCTTCAGGAGAGGCTGGCGTGAGTAATCCCTATTGCGATCGCGCCCGCAGCCATTACGGCTTGCTACCTTTACCTGTTGATAACATCCAGGTAATGAGAAGAGAAGAAATCAACCATTGGTCAATCACAGGATCCCACTGCGCGCCATAACAAGGTATAATCACCGACTACGCGCTTTTTCTTCGATTTCAAGGAGTTTTCATGCCTATCACGGCTAACACTTTATACCGTGACAGTTTTAACTTTTTACGCAATCAGCTGGTCGCCATTGTGCTATTGGCTTTGCTGACTGCGTTCATTACCGTCATGCTGAATCAGGCCTTTATTCCTGATGCTGAACAACTGAGTACTTTAAGCGCTAGCGAAAGTGATTTTTCCTCGTCAGGAGATATCAGCATCAGAGATATGGTGGCGCAGCTCACTCCAGAGCAACAAATTGTGCTGCTCAAAGTCTCTGCTGTTGCAACGTTTTCTGCATTAGTCGGCAACGTGTTATTAGTCGGAGGGATGCTCACCTTGATCTCGATGATCTCGACTGGGCGTCGTGTGAGTGCATTGCAGGCCATTGGGATTTCAGTGCCCATTTTGCCGCGCTTACTGCTATTGATGTTTATCGGGACGTTGTTAATTCAATTGGGATTAATGCTCTTCATCCTGCCGGGTATCATCATTGCAATTGCGCTTTCGCTGTCACCGATCATCGTGACCACCGAGAAAATAGGCGTTTTTGCCGCCATTAAAGCCAGTGCTAAACTTGCCTTTGCCAACATCCGGTTAATTGTTCCGGCGATGATGCTGTGGATTGCGGCTAAATTGATTTTGCTGTACTTAGTCAATCACTTAACCGCATTGCCAACGCCAATTGCCAGTACCGTTTTAAGTGCGCTGAGCAATCTGGTTTCTGCATTATTGCTGGTGTATCTGTTCCGCTTATATATGTTAGTGCGCCCTACGGGCACCACCGCTTAACTCTCGGCTCAGATAAAAACCTAAAAGGGCCATAACGGCCCTTTTGCTATTTATAAACCCTGGGGTTGCGGCGCCACTCCCGCCTCTGACGCTTGTTTCTCCGCGACCAACTGTTTACTTTGAATCAGCTTCAAAGCCAAATATAAGTCAGGTACCAGAATCAGATCCTCATCATGGCTTTTTAGCCGATTAATGCGGAACCAGCGAGTCAGTTCAGTGCGCCTTCCGGCTAATATCAGTTTGATTTTTCGTTGTTTTAGATCGCGCTTAAGCTCGTCAATGGCGGCTAACACACTAATATCGGCATAGGTAAAACTGGCCACCGCATCAATAACCACCCAATCCGCCGGATGAGGCGTGCTATCGACCAAATTCAAAATTCGCCGCTTAAAATACGCCACATTAAAGTAGGTCAGTGGTGAGTTAAAGCGGTAAATCATAACGCCGGGCACAGGTTTAATCCCATTACCGCTGCGCATCGAATGGATCATACCATCCGCATTGACCCCTAATAACTGCTCTGTTGGGCGAAATACCGTGCGCAAGAATTGTAATAACCCCAACAATACAGCTAAACCAATACCACTAATAACCCCAACTAAGACCACACTGGCAAAGGTAAAAAGCGCCAGATAGAAAGCTTGGGCATTACGTTTTCGCAGTTGCCACAGGCTCCTGAACCCGAGCAGTGACCAGGCCGCATAGATAAGCACAACGCCCAGTGCCGCGATGGGAATAAATTGCAATGGACGAGTTAGAAATAACAACACCAGCGCAATAACCAAGGCGGCAATAATAGAAACCAACTGGCTTTTACCATTATTGGCGTCATTAACTGCGGTGCGGGTGCTGGCCCCACTGATAGCAAAACCTTGGGACAGTGCAGAGACGATATTGGTGATACCTAAGGCGCGCAGCTCAACATCGGCATCAACTTCATAACCATTTTTGGCTGCAAAACTGCGGGCCGTCAGCATCATACTGACAAAACTCACTACCGCCAGGTTGAGTGCCGGGATAACCATGTCACGTAGCAAACCTGGCTGGAAATCCGGCCAACTCACTATTGGCAGCCCACCGTCAAAGCCCCCGACTATCAAGACACCAAATTGTTGCAGGTTAGCTGCCCAAGAGACAAAAGTTGCCATCACAATGGCCAACAAAGGTGCGGGCCAATTGGGTCGCAACCACTTGACACCATACAGCACCACAAAGGTCAGTAACGAGATGGCCAGTGTCGGCAAATGGGTATTAATTAAATTATGTGGCAGCGCCAGCACCCGCTCAATTAACTGTGGCGGGCGGGTCATAAAACCAAAAACTTTGCCTAACTGGTCGACGATAATGGTGATCGCCACCCCATTTAACAACCCTGTCAGTATCGGGCGTGATAACAAATCTGCCAATGCGCCCAGCTTGAAGCGGCTGGCAACCAGGCACCATGTGCCCATCATTAATGTCATCATGATGGTCAGTTGCCAATGAACTTCAGTGTTACCCGCTGCCAGCGGTGCCACCACGGCGGCAATCACCGCACAGGTTGCCGCATCTGGCCCCACAATCAATTGCCGCGAAGAGCCAAAAAACGCATACGCAATCATCGGTAAAATACAGGAATACAACCCGACTGCGGCGCTCACCCCGGTCAATTCGGCATAGGCGATGGCAATGGGCAATGCCACTGCGGCGACAGATAACCCGGCTCTCATATCAGATTTAAGCCAGTCTCGCTCATAAGCCAGTAATTGGGTCAAACCCGGCATCCAATACCGGAGTGATTTTTTCTGCATAAAAATGCCACCAAGCTTTAACCCAATAGGGTTGCTTATCATGCTGGGTTAACACCCGACTGGCAATACACAGACAAAATCTGTTACTTGTTTATCGTAAGTTTCTGCAAATTCTACTGGCAGAGCGCGCATTCCGGCAGATAATTGAGGATAATAGTCCTTTAGCGCTTATACCCTCTCCTCACTGAATCCGGTATAGTCGGGCGGTGTACAAATGATGGATTGATTCATGAAGCAACTTTTAGATTTTCTTCCACTGGTCGTATTTTTTGTTTTCTACAAAACCTATGACATTTTTGTCGCCTCAGGGGCACTGATTGTCGCCACATTACTGGCGTTGGCCTTTACCTGGTTCAAATACCGCAAAGTAGAAAAGATGACATTAATCACCGCGATTATGGTGTTGGTCTTCGGTACTTTGACACTGGCCTTCCACAGTGACTTATTCATTAAATGGAAAGTTACGGTGCTGTATGTTCTGTTCGCCGCCGCGTTATTAGTTAGCCAGTGGTTTATGAAAAAACCATTAATCCAACGGATGCTTGGCAAAGAATTGACTCTGCCGGACGCCGTGTGGTCAACATTGAATCTGTCTTGGGCCGTATTTTTCCTGGCCTGCGGCCTGCTGAATATCTATGTCGCCTTCTGGTTACCTCAAGATATCTGGGTGAATTTTAAAGTCTTCGGCTTAACCGCTCTGACGTTGGTATTCACACTGATCAGCGGTGTTTATATTTACCGCCATATGCCGGAAGAACAGAAAAAGTCATAATTTAATTCACTGATTATCAACGTCATTGACGGCGTAGCTCACCGAGTCCTACGCCGTTACATACCTCGATTTAAAAGCAGGCAGAGATGAACCCGGAACAATTATCACCTCGCGGTGAGCAAGCATTACCTAACGGTGAATTAGTCCTTCGTACCCTGGCAATGCCCGCAGATACCAACGCCAACGGCGATATTTTCGGTGGCTGGTTAATGTCACAAATGGATATTGGCGGTGCCATTCAGGCGAAAGAAATAGCGCAGGGCCGGGTTGTCACTGTGCGTGTTGATGGCATGACCTTCCTCAAGCCGGTGGCTGTCGGTGATGTCGTCTGTTGCTATGCCAGATGCATTAAAACTGGCCGCAGCTCTATTACCATCAATATTGAAGTCTGGGTGAAAAAAGTCTCTTCTGAACCTATCGGTCAGCGCTATCGTGCCACAGAGGCGGTATTCACCTATGTGGCAGTTGATGATGCGGGTAAATCCCGTGCCTTACCTGATGGCCGAGGGAATTTTGAGGTTGGAGCCACACAGTAACGGTGGTTCCCATTTGATAAAAACAAAAAGGGCCGCGATTGAGCGACCCTTTTTTTGTGGCAAAATGCCAAGCTAACATCTGAATTCAGCGGCAGCAGCGCTTTAGTCCATTTCCATATTGCCATCAATCTTGAACACCACGGTGGTGACATAATTTTTGGCGGCAACGGCTTCATAGCGCCACTTGCGCATCACTTGCTTGACCTCGCGTTCAAAGATATTACGCGGAGTGGCCTCCAAGATTCGCACATTGGTAACACGGCCCCCTTCATCAATGTCGAATTGCACTTTAACCTGCCCTTCAATCCCTAAAGCCAACGCGCGAGCCGGATAGGTTGGTTTCGCCTTACTCAGTGCTTTGGGCCCTGAAGTGGTTGATGCTCCGGGAACTGATGCCGAAGGTGCTGATTTCACCGGCGCATTGGTGGAAACCAACGCTGGCTCATCCGATTTGAAGACGTTGTCATCCGGCGGAGCAACTGTTTTCTTCACATCAGGTTTTTTGACTTCCGTTTTTTTAACTTCTTTTTTAACTTCTGATTTTTTAATTTCTGGTTTTTTAACCGGTTTAGGTTTTGGCTTCACGGGTTCAGGAATTGCCACCGGGACGGGCTCTGGCAACACCTCAGGTTCTGGCGGAACCTCTTCAGCCGGTTCTGGCTCAGATTGTGGCTCTGCCGCCGCCGGTTGTGGCGCGGCAAAAGTCGCGATATTGACCATAGTGACCGCTAATGGCGCATCTTCTATTTCAGGCTGTGGCTGCATTTGCTCGACAGAAACATAGAGCAATGCTGCAATTACACTGCCATGTATCCCAACCGAGAATGCCAATGGCCACGTAAGCCGTCGACCCAGAAAAAATTTATTTAGCTGCATAATAATTCAGTGTCCTCTAATGCAGCTAAGTTTAAATGCAAATAGCAATCATATTCAATAAGCTTCTGCCAACAATCTTATTGATAAGCCTTAAATGATGCTTTAAACGGCAATATCAACCAAAAAACACTTTCCATTTACGGTTAATTATCATTTTATTTCATTATTAATTACCCGTGTATTAACCCTTCATGGGATTAACGCCACTAACGTACCGGATTGAATTTATCTGGGGAACATGTTGTGATGGGATACCACGGTCACTTTATATAATGACAATGATTTTAAAGGTGAAACATGCTGTATGTAATCTTTGCAACCGACGTCCCGGATTCTCTTGATAAGCGCTTATCCGTGCGCCCAGCACATTTAGCTCGTTTACAGGCATTACAGGATCAAGGGCGCTTATTGACCGCAGGCCCTAACCCAGCCATTGACAGTGCCGACCCCGGTGCTGCCGGATTCACTGGCTCAACGGTAATTGCCGAGTTTGACTCACAACAGGCCGCCCAGGCGTGGGCAGAACAAGACCCCTATGTTGCTGCTGGGGTTTATCAATCGGTGATTGTAAAACCCTATAAACGCGTATTTTGAATAATCGGATAAGCGACGTCGATACATCAAAACAAAACGCCTCAATTAAGGCGTTTTGTATTTTATCTTGGGTACTTAAGTACGGGCGGCCGCCCCACTATTCGACTCAGTACTAGACTTTGTAATGCTTCAGCCAATGCTCTTCACAAGCATCAACCGCTTTATCCAGCATATGAGCGGGTGCTTTCAATATCATATGGTCTTTTCTTACCCAAACAGGATAAGTATGTTTGCCAGCCGCAATGACTTGCTCAGAATAAACAGCAGCGTGGTATATCAGCTCAGCTTCTTCACAATAAATTTCATATTTATACAGTGCCGTGCTGGTTTTTAAATCCCCGAAAAAGACTGTTTTAGCTAATTTATATTGAGACATGAAGGTTAGCCTTTGCTGTAATTGGGATTACATCATCCACTGAACAGCGGAATATATCTGTGATATTCACAGCAAAAGCACCCTAAGTTGATGTCCTGTCGACAATTTTTCAACCTTAAGTTGGAATTTGGGATAGGTGCATCTGGCAAGTCACAGCAATAAATTCACCTGATATTGAAATGGTCATATTGCAGGGTAAGTTGGCTGACTTCATCCAATGGGAAGGCGCTAAATAAGTAACCTTGCATCGCATCAACGCCCATGTCGGCAAGTTGGCTAAATTGCTGATGAGTTTCAACCCCCTCAACCACCACATTCTGGCAGTGATCACGTAAACGCATCACCAGGTTATTAAATGTGACACTTCCTTCCCATTGCCAGTAAAAATTTTTATCAATTTTGATACATTCAAAGAACCCACTGGCTGCTGCTGCAATGTTTGTATTCCCACTACCAAAATCATCCAACCACAGCGAGTATCGTTTAGCCAGTTTACTTAATAGCGGATTCTTCGCACCCTCACTGAGATTAGGAAAGCTCTCCATGATCTCCAACCGGATAAAAGGCATTGAATCCAACAATGCGATGACTTTCTCGTCATACAGCACCGCCTGCGCCATATCAAAATCTATATTTATCGAGAGTATTAATTTTTTTCAATAAACCATTGATGATGATTTCTGACCGAACTTAATTGCTCATACAGCAACTGACTCTTCATCTGAGCATTAAGAAGGTGCAAGAATCGTTCAGTATAAATAGGCGTTTTAAAAGAGTCGGTTGTGAAGCGGCTCAATAGTTCTACAGCGAGCAATTTCCCATTATGCTGGTAAACCGGCTCACAGATAAAAGTGCAATCGACTGCAATGTTTAGCCTGCTATTCACGGTAAAATCCTTTTTTTGATTAAAAAGTCAGTATTGATCAATTGATAAATTTGATCAATTTTTAATTATTGATCGGTTTTAACGATATAAAAATCAAGCAAAAAAGAGGTAAAACAAAGCAACCAATTGATAGATAAGCAAGTATTAGCTGAACATGATAATTAGCTGAATTATTATTTCATACTCATTTTGTTAACCTAAGGAGGGCCACCTCGAACAACCCAACAGTAACACCCCTGAAACTGAACGATTAGAACGAAGTGGCCTAATATATAGGGTAGCGAGAAAACATTCTGATGTGAAATAAACTTATAAGTTATTATTTTGCACTGTTTGTTATTAAAAATAATATCGGAATTATCGTATTTTTTTAATTTAGGATAGGGGTGTATTTTCTGCGAATAAAGTTAAATTCAAAGTGAAAAAAACCTTGGGTAAATTTAAGGTCTGCCCGCCATTTTAGAAGAATGACATGGGGCACCACCGCTAGAGATCAATTTGTGTGGGGAAATAGAGAGAGACAATTTAATTTTCTGCGGTGACTCACTTTAGCTGAAACAAAAACAGCCTCATAAAGAGACTGTTTTATCAACAGCTACAGCAGCTCACCACTCATAAGCTACCGTGAACAATAGCGCTCTGCGATGCTGATGTTCGTGGAGCTTGCGAACACAATAGATATGCCGGTAACGCCGTGATTGGCCCTCAAGCCAACGCGTTTTGCGACGCTGATTTTGCCGCAGCATTCGCCAACGGCCTACCTCATTCTTACTTCGTCTCATGACGATATTTTTCCAAAGCTGAGAACCCAGCTATTATAAACCTTTCATCCTTTGATCCAAGTCACAGCAAAGCAAAAAATCAGTTAGACCCTAAATCCTGGCCCCTGCGGGCAGGAAGATTGACAAACGCCTGCTATATTTAATCTTGCAAGTCCTTTAGCTTAAAAGATTTTATCCAGCAATATATCTGATTAAAGGTTTCACCTTCGCCTTACTGTGCGTACACTCTTTAGCGACCTTTGTGAACAGGATTTCCGCCCTTATGACAACATTTTATACTGTAATCAGTTGGCTCTCGGTTTTTGGCTATTGGTTGCTTATTGCCGGGGTAACACTGCGTATTCTGATGAAACGCAGAGCTGTTCCTTCTGCCATGGCCTGGCTGCTAGTGATTTATATCCTGCCTTTAGTGGGAATAATCGCTTATCTCTCATTTGGTGAGCTGCATCTTGGTAAACGCCGCGCTGAGCGGGCTAAAGCTATGTGGCCCTCTACTGCTCGCTGGCTCAGTGAACTGAAAGAATGCCAACACATTTTTGCCAATTCAAATAGCGAAGTGGCAAAACCCCTGTTTCAATTATGCGAGCGCCGTCAAGGCATCAGTGGAGTCAAAGGTAATCAATTACAATTGTTAACCACCACCGATGACACGCTAAAAGCACTGGTACGCGACATTGAGCTGGCTCGCCATAATATAGAAATGGTGTTTTATATCTGGCAATCCGGAGGCCTGGTTGACCAAGTGGCGGAATCTCTTATGGCAGCGGCGCGGCGTGGTGTCCATTGCCGGCTGATGCTGGATTCGGCAGGCAGTCAGCAATTTTTCCGCACCCCATACCCTGCGATGATGCGCAATGCCGGTATTGAAGTGGTTGAATCGCTAAAAGTAAATGTCTTCCGGGTATTTTTCCGCCGGATGGATTTGCGCCAACACCGCAAAATAGTCTTGATTGATAACTATATTGCCTACACCGGCAGTATGAATATGGTTGATCCGCGCTTCTTCAAACAAGATGCTGGCGTGGGGCAATGGATTGATATGATGGCGCGCATGGAAGGCCCGGTGGCGACCACTATGGGGATTGTCTATGCCTGTGACTGGGAGATAGAAACAGGAAAACGCATCCTACCGCCGCCGCCAGACTCCCATATTATGCCGTTTGAAGAAGAGAGCGGTCATACCATTCAGGTTATAGCCTCTGGCCCTGGATTCCCTGAAGAAATGATTCATCAGGCGTTATTAACGGCGGTGTATTCTGCACGTAAACAGTTAACCATGACCACGCCTTATTTAGTACCGAGCGATGATTTGCTACATGCCATTTGTACCGCAGCACAGCGCGGTGTTGATGTCAGTATTATCCTACCGCGCGATAACGATTCAATGATGGTTCGCTGGGCCAGCCGTAGTTTCTTCTCAGAATTACTGGAAGCTGGGGTTAAAATTTACCAGTTTGAAGGCGGCCTGCTACACAGTAAGAGTGTGCTGGTCGACGGTCAGCTCAGTTTAGTCGGCACTGTGAATCTGGATATGCGCAGCTTATGGCTGAACTTTGAAATCACACTGGTTATTGATGACGATGGTTTTGGTGCAGATTTGGCGCAAGTTCAAGATGATTATATTGCTCGCTCGGTGTTATTAGATGCCGAGCTTTGGAGCAAGCGCCCTGTCTGGCATCGGGTAACTGAAAGATTATTCTACTTTTTCAGCCCATTCTTGTAATAAATGGGAGAACGGCAAACATCCAATTGTAGATTCTCTGAGTTATTCGCTTTTCACAGCATAATAATTGTAAAAGTAAGATAGAGAATGTTTTAATGAGCTCATTCTGCAAATGATAAATGGGAATCTACAAATGGATCAGAATGCACCAGAGTCAAGCTTAATGGACCTGAATAATCGCCTGACTGAAGATGAAACACTGGAGCAGGCTTACGATATTTTTCTGGAACTGGCGGGTGATAATCTCGACCCAGCAGATATTTTATTGTTTAACCTTCAGTTTGAAGAACGCGGCGGTGCTGAGTTATTTGATCCCGCTGAAGACTGGCACGAACATGTCGATTTTGATGTCAACCCGGACTTTTTCGCCGAAGTAGTTATTGGTCTTGCCGACAATGATGGCGAGGAGATAAACGATATATTTGCGCGAGTGCTTTTATGTCGTGAAAAAGACCATAAACTTTGCCACATCTTGTGGAAAGAATAAGCAATAATCAGCCCGTTAATTCCGGCACCGAGAAACGATACGGGTAGAAGACGCCGCTACAGCAATTCATCCCCGCTCGGATAAAAAAACTCCCGCTTATTTGGCGGGAGTAAATTTATTAATCTATCAATAGCGGCATGATGGCAACATCATAAAGGGTCCACTTTCAAGCAAGACACCGCATGGCGGAAACTCCCTTCCAGTAATGGGCGAGTTTTTGCACACTCCGGCCCCGCAATCGGGCAGCGAGTGCGGAACACACAACCTGAAGGTGGGTTTATTGGAGAAGGTAATTCCCCTTCCAGCAACTGAATAACTTTGGCTCTTTCCTTATCCGGATCTGGAATAGGCACTGCCGACATCAAGGCTTTGGTGTAGGGATGCTGCGGATTATGGTAAACCTCATCATAAGTCCCAAGCTCTACCGCATGGCCCAAATACATCACCAACACACGATCGGAAATATGTTTTACCACCGCTAAATCGTGGGCGATAAATATCAGCGACAGCCCCATTTCACGTTGCAGTTGCTGCAACAAATTCACCACTTGGGCTTGGATTGATACATCCAGCGCCGAGACCGGTTCATCACAAATCACCAATTTCGGTTCAAGAATCAATGCACGAGCAATACCAATTCGTTGACACTGCCCGCCCGAAAACTCATGGGGATAGCGGTTGATTAGGTTAGGTAGCAACCCCACCTTCAACATCATGGCTTTAACTTTGTCTTTAATTTCTTGGCGTGGCATTTTGGGATGATAAGTCCGCAATGGCTCAGCAATAATTTCGCCGATAGTCATTCGCGGGTTTAATGATGCCAGCGGATCTTGGAATATCATCTGAATATCACTACGAGTTTTGCGCCATTCGGCATCACTCATATTCAGTAAATCTTTCCCTAACCAGGCCACACTGCCACCGGTCGCCTTTACCAAACCAATAATGGCGCGAGCAAAAGTGGATTTTCCACAGCCTGACTCACCCACCACCCCTAAAGTTTCACCTTCGTACAATCGCAGGGTTACACCATCAACGGCTTTGAGGGTTTTACTTGGCTGCCAGAACCATTGCTTACCATCTTCAATATCAAAATGAACTTTCAGGTCAGCCACTTCCAATAATACTTTTTTCTCTGTCATGGCATTCATACCAATTCCCCTACTGGCTTATAACAAGCACGTAAACGGCCTTCACCAAAATGCTCAAGTTCCGGCGCTGTAGAGCAGCGCTCCATGGCATATTGGCAACGTGGCTGGAACGGGCACCCTTTTGGTAAGCGCAGCAAATTGGGTGGATTACCCGGAATGGTCATGAGAGATTCGCCTTCAGAGTCAAGACGAGGAACAGCATTCAGCAAACCAATAGAATAAGGGTGGCTTGGATGATAAAAAACATCACGGGCCTGTCCATATTCCATAGTTCGACCTGCATACATCACCAGAACTTTATTACATATACCGGCAACCACCCCTAAATCATGGGTGATCATGATAATTGCAGTATTAAACTCAGTCTTAAGTTCATTCAGCAACGTCATGATTTGAGCCTGTACAGTCACATCCAGTGCAGTAGTAGGTTCATCCGCGATCAACAGCTTAGGGCGACAAAGTAATGCCATCGCAATCATAACTCGCTGGCGCATACCACCTGAAAATTCATGAGGATACATGCGCATGCGCTTGCGGGCCTCGGGCATTTTCACTGCATCAAGCATACGGATTGACTCTTCGAATGCTTCACTTTTGCTCATTTTCTTATGTAATTGCAGCACTTCCATCAACTGCTCGCCCACACGCATATACGGGTTTAGCGAGGTCATCGGGTCTTGAAAAATCATCGAGATTTCTTCAGCCCGTAAACGGTTCAATTGTTTCTCAGGTAAATTCAGAATTTCACGGCCATTAAACTTTGCTGAGCCGCCTATCCGGCCATTACTGGCCAGCAACCCCATCAAAGCAAATGCCGTTTGCGATTTACCGGAACCGGACTCGCCAACAATCCCTAATGTTTCACCGGCACGCAGATCAAAATTGAGCGCATTAACTGCGGTAACATCACCATCGGGTGTTTTGAAGGTGACGGTGAGATCTTTTACGTCCAACAAAGCAGATTGCTGAACAGCAGACTGATTATTTATCGTCGTCATGGTGCTACTCCTCAGCGATCTTTCGGGTCGAGGGCATCACGCAAGCCATCGCCGATAAAGTTAAAGCAGAACAAAGTCACTACCAAAAAACCGGCTGGGAACATCAATAGCCACGGAGAAACTTCCATTGAGTTGGCACCATCACTCAGTAATGCCCCCCAACTGCTCAGGGGTTCTTGTGTCCCTAACCCCAGGAAACTCAAGAATGATTCAAATAAAATCATGCTGGGAACTAAAAGAGAAGCATATACCACCACCACACCTAATACGTTCGGGACAATATGGCGCAAGACAATATTGCGTGTGGAAACACCGCCCACCAGCGCAGCTTCAATAAATTCTTTTCGTTTTAGGCTTAACGTTTGTCCGCGCACAATACGCGCCATGTCCAACCAAGACACCATCCCGATAGCCACAAATATCAGCAAGATATTCTGACCAAAGAAAGTCACTAACAAAATAACGAAAAACATGAAGGGGAATGAATTAAGGATTTCCAACAAACGCATCATTAATGAGTCAATTTTCCCACCAAGATAGCCCGATAAAGATCCATATAATGTACCCACCACCACCGCAACTAATGCAGCAGCCACACCCACCATCAATGAAATCCGGCCACCAATGGCGACACGAACCAATAAGTCACGGCCCGAAGAATCAGTACCAAAATAGTGCCCGGATTCAAAATCAGGTGCCGCAGACATCATGCCCCAGTCGGTATCCGAATAAGTAAATTGCGCTAGCATCGGGGCGAGAATAACAAATAAGGTAATTAACATTAGGATCACCAAACTGGTGATCGCCGCGCGGTTATGAATAAAGCGACGGCGGGCATCCTGCCAAAGGCTACGCCCTTCCACTTCCAGTTTTTCACTGAAAACTTCCAGAGCTTCGCTATTTTTCTTGTTCAACATAATTGGCGTGCTCCAGAGTTAGTAACGGATTTTCGGATCAATAACGGCATACAGCACGTCAACAATCGCATTGAATAAAATGGTTAACGCGCCCACTAAAATGGTCAAACTCAAGACCAAAGAGTAATCGCGATTTAACGCTCCGTTGACAAACAACTGACCAATACCCGGCAGGCCAAAAATAGTTTCAATCACCATAGAGCCGGTGATAATACCGACAAATGCCGGCCCCATATAGGACAACACCGGCAGCAAAGCAGGTTTCAATGCATGACGTAATACAATGATGCGCAATGGCAAACCTTTTGCACGCGCAGTACGGATGAAATTAGAATGGAGAACTTCAATCATTGAACCGCGGGTAATTCGCGCGATACTGGCGATATAGGCCAATGACAATGCTACCATTGGCAAAATAATATACTGCGGTGCCCCACCATTCCATCCTCCGCCGGGTAGCCATTTTAATGTAATGGCAAAAACCAGCACTAATAACGGTGCCACCACAAAACTGGGGATAACCACCCCGGTCATGGCAAACCCCATGACGGTATAATCCCACTTAGTATTTTGATTTAATGCGGCAATAACGCCAGCACTCACCCCTAATACCACTGCCAGTATAAATGCAGCTAATCCGAGTTTTGCCGACACCGGAAACGAGGCCGAAACCAACTCATTTACCGTGTAATCTTTATATTTGAATGAAGGCCCAAGGTCGCCATGCGCCAATTGACCTAAGTAATTGAAATATTGTTTATAAACAGGGTCATTGAGATGATATTTCGCCTCAATGTTTGCCATAACTTCCGGTGGAAGATTACGTTCGCCAGTAAATGGGCTTCCTGGGGCGAGACGCATCATAAAGAATGAAATAGTGATCAAAATAAAAAGTGTCGGGATCGCTTCCAAACAGCGGCGTAGAATAAATTTTAACATTGCCTGTACCTTTAGCCTCTTACTGCAACTTATACCCTTCGCACTTGATATTGCCTCGGTGTTAGCTGCTCTTTCTCACCTAATTCACTGACTTTAGGTCTGCTCATTGGGATTCGTTTGCATGCTATTACGCCGCGACGTCAAGGCTATTGGGGTACTTATCATCAAGCAATAAGGGCAGCACGCAAACTCTGCGGCTGCCCTTAATAGATTATTGCTTGATAATATAGAGATCTTTAACGTGCATATTATCCAGTGGATCTTTACCGGTATAACCACCGACATAAGGTTTCACTAAACGGGCATTCACGTAATAGAACAAAGGTACGATAGCGGAGTCTTTATCCAACAGTATTTCAGCCTGTTGATACAACCCAGCGCGTTCTTTCTCAGATTTTACCTTCAAGGTATCTGCCATCAGCTTATCAAATGCTGGGCTCTTATAATGCACAGTGTTATTACTGCTGTCAGAGAGCATCATATTCAGGAAGGAAGAAGGTTCGTTATAGTCAGCACACCAGCCGGCACGAGCAACATCGAAAGTCCCTTGATGACGAGTATCAAGGAAGGTTTTCCACTCTTGGTTTTCCAGCTTAACGTCAACACCCAGGTTTTTCTTCCAGATAGAAGCCGCCGCAATAGCCAGCTTTTTATGCAAATCTGAAGTGTTATATAATAGGTTGAAAGTCAGTGGCTTATCTTTAGTGTAGCCCGCTTCTGCCAGCAATTTCTTAGCCACTTCATTGCGTTTTTCTTGTGTCCAGCTAAACCATTCTGGTGGAGTTAATTCAGCACCACTGGTGTACGGCGGGGTAAAACCATAGGCCGGCAAATCACCTTGGTTTTTCACTTTATTCACAATGATATCGCGATCCATACCCAATTTCAGGGCTTCACGTACCCGAGCATCCGTAAATGGTGCTTTTTGATTGTTGATTTCGTAATAATAGGTGCAAAGATACGGGTCAACATGGACTTCTTGTGGGATCTCTTTTTTCAGTTTCTGGAATAACTCAATCGGCATGTTGTTATAAGTCATGTCGATTTCACCGCTACGATAGCGGTTAACATCAGTTACTTCGGAAGAGATTGGCAGGTAAGTTACCTGATTAATCACAGTCTTCGCATTATCCCAATAGGTCGGGCTACGTTCTAATACAATACGTTCGTTAACAGTCCAGTCTTTCAACTTATAGGCGCCATTGCCGACAAAGTTTTGTGGCTGAGTCCATTTCTCACCAAATTTATCAATCACCGTTTTATTAACTGGAGACATGGATGGGTGAGCTAACAATTTATCCAGATAAGGAACGGGTTCGGTCAGCGTAACTTCCAGAGTATGGTCATCCAAGGCTTTAACACCCAAGGTATCTGGTGCTTTTTTACCGGCGATAATATCGTCGATATTAGCAATATGGGCATATTGCACATAGCTGGCATAAGGAGAAACTGTTTTAGGGTCGGCCAAACGTTGCCAGCTATAAACAAAATCCTGTGCCGTTACAGGGTCACCATTTGACCATTTAGCATCTTTACGCAGATGGAAAGTCCAGACTTTAAAGTCTTTATTATCCCAACTTTCTGCCACGCCCGGCATAATTTTGCCGTTGGGATCGTTAATAACCAATCCTTCTAACAAATCACGGGAGATATTTGACTCAGGGACACCTTCAATTTTATGTGGGTCAAGAGACTGAGGCTCTGAACCATTATTACGGACTAAAACTTGTTTTTCAGCCAGTTGTACCCCTGCTGGCACATTAGCCGCAAATGTATTCCCTACAGCCATCATACTTAAGGCAGCCACAATACCCGCAGCCAGAAGACTTTTCTTTGTGATGTTGGTCATGCTTATATCCACTCCAGTTTTTATTATTGCATCACCCAGTAACTGGGCAAGCTTCACCTTTAAAAGGCATTCATCCTTTGCATTGTTCGGGGAACGAATCCGCCAATGCAAGATCCCCATATTTATTAGCACCAGACGAAAAATCGCCGATGTTAAACATCCTAAAGACTCGGAACTCGTACTCATTATTACCGGTGGTAGCAGCGGTTCTTTATTTGCATTTCTAGCCACCTTGTCACGAAACCGGTGATGTTTTTTCTAGATTTGCATCAATATCCTGCTAACAACGACTAGCAATAACTATTCCAAAATTAAAATTACGGCTCAGTTTCACTGAAAAACAAGAAATCTCTCGTCAGGGAATTGTCCGAAAGCTAACAGAACACCAAATCTGACGCTAATAATTTTTACAGAAATGTTACGCAATTCTCTTTTTCAATGAGTAAGCAATCAAGGTAACTTACTGTACTTACAATCAAAAAAACCTATAACCCACTGAATTATTTGAAGATAAAAAACAGAAATGTTAATTTCACATCAAAAATTATGTTTAAGAACAACACCAAGAAACATAAAGTTAACATTCCAGACATTATCAGAATAAACCCCTGCTCATTGGGATGTAATCACTAATAACATCTAGATAAATTCAACACAAGCCCTACGGAATGATGTGAGCATTTTAACAACAAATAGCCTAATTAATTTACTCAGAGGGGAGATTAAGTACTTAGTAAAGAGAGGAAAATAAACCTTAAGCCAAATTATGTATGCGGAAGAACTATTATTGCAGCATTTGAGTGCAACAGATTAAACTTCATACATTATTTGCACCAAATTAATGCCTAAATGCTTTAAATATCAGACTTGCGGAAAGAAAAAAGCCACCAATAATATGCTGGTGGCCATTCTTTGATGATGAAGAGTCACTCTAATGAGTTTCAGTGGGTCAAAGTAACCCGGGGAAAATAGCCTTGATACCTGTCACAATGAATTCGATACCCAATGCCATCAGCAATAAACCCATAATACGCGTTATCACGTTAATACCGGTTTGCCCTAACAGCCTAACTAATAGCGGTGCGGCGCGGAACAATAACCAACAGCAGAATGCAAATAGGGCAATCGCCGCAGTTAATCCCAACAGGTTTTGCCAACTGTGGTAGCGAGAACTCCAAACAATAGTTGAACTGATTGCGCCCGGCCCAGCCATTAATGGCAATGCCAATGGAACCACACCAATACTTTCTCTTACCGCTGTTTCTGTTTTTTCCTGTTTGTTCTGCTTGTCTTCACCCAGTTTGCCGCTGATCATCGACATCGCAATACTGACCACCAAGATCCCACCGGCAATACGGAATGAATCAATAGAAATGCCAAATATTTTCAGGATGGCATCCCCCAAGAACAAGGAGATCCACAAAATAATGGCCACCGACAGGTTAGCTGTCAGGTTGGTTTTATCCCGCCCTGCCGCAGCCTGGTAGCTGGTCATACTGATAAATACCGGCAATATACCTACCGGATTAACCAGCGCAAATAAGCCAACAAAAAACTTGATGTAACCTGAAAGGTCTAACAGTGATTGACTCACACATCACTCCGCGAAATTGCTGATAAATACATCCATAAATAACGGGTCATTATACCCAATGCCCCAGACAACACACCCAATAACCCGCAGCAGGAAAATTTGTAACACTAATAATGTAACCCACTTGCAGACATCGTTCTGCATGCTATCAATATCTCATTACAGTGCTTTTCACTAAAAATATTCCTAAAGACATCCTCATGCTGATGTGCGCGCACAATGTAATAGAATTAGTCGCAGGAATCCACGGAATAAACCCGCATTTATACTTGGTAAATCCTCGCCAACTAAAATTGTAATTATTGTTAATATTCTGTGGCGGTAATGATGGTTTAACGTCATGAATTATCACTTTATTTCTTCAGATGATAATTACTCTCAACAAATAATAGCTGAATGGTGTCAGCTTGCAGTTTTTGTGATTTAAATCACAAAAAGCATACCTAAGAATAGTTAAGCTCTAGTCAGTGGTAGAGAGTAAGCGGCAGGAAAATAGAGTATAAAGGTTGAAAATAGTCTTTTTATCTCAATTTATTCCTAGTGACCCCAAAGCTCTTTCAGTAAATCAGCGGTGAAAATGAGATAGTAAGATACAAAAACTATCTCTATTCGACAGCACAGCATGTCAGAGCCTGTCTATACTAATGGCTTCAACAGCTCATTTACTAAAAGAGTTTAACATTATCAGGAGAGCATTATGGCTGTAACGAATGTCGCTGAACTTAACGAGCTAGTAGCACGCGTCAAGAAAGCCCAGCGCGAGTATGCCAACTTCACTCAAGAGCAGGTTGATAAGATCTTCCGTGCCGCAGCTCTGGCTGCTGCTGATGCCCGTATTCCTTTAGCCAAACTGGCTGTCGAAGAATCTGGCATGGGTATTGTGGAAGACAAGGTTATCAAGAACCACTTTGCTTCTGAATATATTTATAATGCTTACAAAGATGAAAAGACTTGTGGCATTCTGGAAGAAGATAAAACCTTTGGTACTATTACTATCGCTGAACCTATCGGTTTAATCTGCGGTATTGTACCCACCACTAACCCAACTTCTACCGCTATCTTCAAAGCATTAATTAGCTTGAAGACCCGTAACGGCATCGTATTCTCTCCACACCCACGCGCTAAAGATGCAACCAATAAAGCCGCAGATATCGTGCTTCAAGCCGCTATTGCAGCAGGTGCACCAGCAGATATTATTGGTTGGATTGATGCGCCAACAGTTGAGTTATCTAACCAACTGATGCACCACCCAGACATTAACTTGATCCTGGCAACCGGCGGCCCAGGCATGGTTAAAGCGGCTTACAGCTCAGGTAAACCGGCTATCGGCGTTGGCGCGGGGAACACCCCAGTTGTCGTTGATGAAACTGCTGATATCAAACGTGTTGTTGCCTCTATCTTGATGTCTAAAACCTTTGATAACGGTGTAATTTGTGCATCAGAACAGTCCATCATTGTGGTCGATTCTGTGTACGATGCAGTGCGCGAGCGTTTTGCTAGTCACGGCGGTTACCTGCTGCAAGGTAAAGAACTGAAAGCAGTTCAAGACATTATCCTGAAAAACGGTGGCCTGAATGCGGCAATCGTTGGTCAGCCAGCAACGAAAATTGCTGAAATGGCCGGCATCAAAGTGCCTGCTAATACCAAGATCCTTATCGGCGAAGTTAAAGTTGTTGATGATTCAGAGCCATTTGCTCATGAAAAACTGTCTCCTACTTTAGCAATGTATCGTGCGAAGAGCTTCGAAGACGCAGTTGAGAAAGCAGAAAAACTGGTAGAAATGGGCGGTATTGGCCATACATCTTGCCTGTATACAGACCAGGATAACCAACCTGCACGCGTTAAGTATTTCGGCGATAAAATGAAAACCGCCCGAATCCTGATCAACACCCCTGCCTCTCATGGTGGTATCGGTGACCTGTATAACTTCAAAGTAGCGCCTTCACTGACGCTGGGTTGTGGTTCTTGGGGTGGTAACTCCATCTCTGAAAACGTCGGTCCGAAACACTTGATCAACAAGAAAACTGTGGCTAAGCGAGCAGAAAACATGTTGTGGCATAAACTCCCGAAATCTATTTACTTCCGCCGTGGCTCCCTGCCTATCGCGTTGGAAGAAGTGGCAACTGACGGTGCAAAACGTGCCTTCATCGTGACTGACCGCTACCTGTTCAACAATGGCTATGCAGATCAAATCACTAGCGTACTGAAATCTCACGGTATCGAGACCGAAGTCTTCTTCGAAGTAGAAGCAGATCCAACTTTGAGTATCGTGCGTAAAGGTGCAGAGCAGATGAACTCCTTCAAACCAGACGTGATTATCGCGCTGGGTGGTGGTTCACCGATGGATGCGGCCAAAATCATGTGGGTAATGTACGAACACCCTGAAACCCACTTCGAAGAACTCGCATTGCGCTTTATGGATATCCGTAAACGTATTTACAAGTTCCCGAAAATGGGTGTGAAAGCGAAAATGATCGCCGTAACAACCACTTCAGGTACAGGTTCAGAAGTTACACCATTTGCGGTAGTGACCGACGATGCGACAGGTCAAAAATATCCATTGGCTGACTATGCATTGACTCCAGATATGGCAATCGTTGATGCCAACCTGGTTATGAATATGCCTAAGTCTCTGTGTGCCTTCGGTGGTTTGGACGCAGTTACCCATGCTCTGGAAGCCTATGTTTCTGTATTGGCGAATGAATACTCTGACGGCCAGGCGTTGCAAGCGCTGAAACTGCTGAAAGAATTCCTGCCAGCCAGCTACAATGAAGGGGCTAAAAACCCAGTGGCACGTGAGCGTGTTCACAACGCAGCAACTATCGCGGGTATTGCTTTTGCTAACGCCTTCTTGGGTGTCTGCCACTCAATGGCCCACAAACTGGGTTCTGAGTTCCACATCCCACACGGCCTGGCAAACGCCATGTTGATTTCAAACGTTATTCGTTATAACGCGAATGACAACCCAACTAAGCAAACTGCTTTCAGCCAGTATGACCGCCCACAAGCGCGTCGTCGTTATGCTGAAGTTGCAGATCATCTGGGTCTGAGTGCTCCGGGCGACCGTACAGCACAGAAAATCCAAAAACTGCTGACTTGGTTAGATGAAATCAAAGCTGAATTGGGCATCCCGGCGTCTATCCGCGAAGCTGGCGTTCAAGAAGCTGATTTCTTGGCGAAAGTAGACAAACTGTCTGAAGATGCATTTGATGACCAGTGTACCGGTGCTAACCCACGTTACCCACTGATCTCTGAGCTGAAACAGATCCTGATGGATACTTACTACGGCCGTGAATTTAGTGAAGAACTGGAACAAGAAGCGACTGTAGCAGTAGCAGCGCCAGCAGCTAAAGCTGAGAAAAAAGCTAAAAAGTAATTTCTCGCTGATTCTGTATATCACCCCCGAATGGCAACCGCTGTTCGGGGGTTTCTTTTATCCGATTGCTGCATTGAACGCCGTTATTTGTGCATCGCCGCCGTCATCCCTCCCCTGCCCCTTCAGATAGCGCGGTAATTATCCCCCTTGCAACTGCACTCCTTTAGCTAAATAAACGTGCCACACTCCGTACATGACGCCATCAGCTAAAATTTGGCGGATCGAGGCATGCACATAAACGGGCTTCAATCGCTTTTGTACTGGAATAAATAAGAACAACACAGCCGTGGCCGACAATAAACTAGACAAAGTATTTGTGAGATTGAAGATAAACCGATATTTTCAGTTTCGACTCAACTGAGGTTACGGCACCTATAACCGCTCCAGCCGCTTACGTGGTTACAACCCTATTTCGGCCCATTGTCCCTCTAATCAACTTTATCTGCAGTCTGATAAGGCGCTGGTGTGTTTAATTTGGAATATGGCGTCAAGGAAAGCGGATATTACCGAGGAACGAAACAAATGACGTGGTAGGTGACAATATTGAGTCAATACAATAAGGCGCTAGCTACCTCACGACTGCAATAATAAAGCTCGTGAGGTAGTTAACCGAAAATAGTGGGGCTTATGGCTGCCGCTGAAGACAAGCTGCTTTAATAGCTTCTTTATAGTGACGTCGACAAACAGAGACATAGCTTTCATTGCCGCCAATCACCACCTGTTCACCATCGTGCATGGCAAGGCCCTGCGCATCTAAACGCAGCACCATATTTGCTTTGCGGCCGCAATGGCAAATCGTTTTTAGTTCGACCAACTTGTCAGCCCAGGATAATAAATATTTACTGCCGGGAAATAACTCACCAAGAAAATCAGTACGCAAGCCATAACAGAGAACAGGAATATGCAATTCATCGACCACCTGGCACAATTCCAGCACTTGTTCTTTGGTCAAAAATTGGCATTCATCAAGTAAAATACAATGGACGGGTTTTTCCTGATGCTCTGTGCTGATAATAGAGAATAATGATGTGCCACTATTGTATAGAAGAGCTTCTGAAGACAGTCCTATCCGTGAACTGACAGTTCCGACGGCAAAGCGATTATCAATCTCGGCGGTAAACACCAAAGTGCGCATGCCACGCTCTTGGTAGTTATAAGATGACTGCAACAGCGCTGTAGACTTACCCGCATTCATAGCTGAGTAATAAAAATAAAGTTGAGCCATGGGCCGGTAACTCCAATGGTATAATAAATGGTCATAGTGACAATGAATCCACAGTTTATCATAAACTAACGCTTTACGGGGAGCCGAGCCTTTCCGCTATATTACTGTTTTTTATATTAAGTAATGATATAGCTAATGAAATTGATAGAATTTTCATGTCAAACATTTCGCTATTATAAGGGACATTACATGACCAATTTCACAATATTGGTACAAAGACGGTGTTTTTTTTGTACATTAACCAAGCCAAGGAGATGAAAAAGCAATTGTGTTCGATATGAGCACCGCACTATTGGTTCATTAATGATACTACTAATGTGTTATCACGATTAATTGGTAAAATAGTGATAACAAATATTGCCATAAACTGCCAAATCTGAAGTGGTATGCTTTTTTCTTACTCAATATTTCGTTACTGCTATATCAATATGTAATGTGTTATGCGATCAGTTATTGCACATCACTACAGCATAAGTAACCTATTTTTGCTTTATTGATATAAAGCAAACTTATAACTTAGCCAGAAAATCATGCCTGCGTACAGGATGCATTAGGGAGCAAAATGAACATCCTTGTTAAAAACAGCTCAGATAATAACAACTGCTCATCGCTTATTAGTATCAAGCAGCAATTTTTAGCGAATAAAATACGTAAATTCGAGTATACTAATCAAATTGGCTATTGCAGAAATTAAAATAGCACTCTATTATTATCCAGACGCCCCCCCACTAATTATAATTTGAGACCAGGACAATGAGCGAAGCGTTAAAAATTCTGAACAACATCCGTACTCTGCGTGCACAAGCGCGTGAATGCACTCTTGAAACATTAGAAGAGATGCTTGAGAAACTTGAAGTGGTCGTTAACGAACGCCGCGAAGAAGACTCCCAAGCACAAGCAGAAATTGAAGAACGCACACGTAAATTACAGCAATACCGTGAAATGCTTATTGCCGACGGTATTGACCCAAATGAACTGTTGAATACTATGGCGGCTGCTAAAGCTGCTACTGGTAAATCAAAACGTGCTGCGCGCCCTGCTAAATATCAGTACACAGACGAAAATGGCGATGTGAAAACCTGGACAGGCCAAGGCCGTACTCCAGCAGTGATTAAGAAAGCCATTGAAGAGCAAGGTAAATCACTGGATGATTTCCTGCTGTAATCAAAATAGTTAATTTACTATTTTGATAAGAATACCCTCCTATTATATGGGGGGTATTTTTTTATGTCTCTCCAGATAGCTAATCATCGTTAGAATTTGTGGCACATCACGAAGAATTACCATGCTCAATCAACGACCAACAGTTGATGAACACGAGTCAACTTGAACATATCATTTTCTATAAATAACTCTCTGTAATAGCACTGATTGTAAATATATAAGAATACTCTGCTTATTTATAACAGCACAATAATCGGTATAATTCCCGTGGTGGAATCAACACATTTTTTTGTGATATAAGTGAAATTTTGACAATAAACTTCAGGTGCGAAATCCTTTCCTGGTGAGAGTTGGGCACTAAGTAGAAACTAATTTACTGCTGCAATCGGCAGATAAAACCATTTTCATCACTTATCACATCTGACTCATCGAACACCACCGCCTGTTTTGTAATAATTGTATCCTCGCTATTTAGACCTTCGTGATAGTAAACATTACCCCCATCAAAAATAATCGAGTTTTAGCCAAGACATGTTGCTGTCAAAATCAGAAGCTCTACAGTCTGCGATTCATCGTAAATAACTAAGACATCAGAACCAAGTAATACTGATGTTTTTCGTCCCGTTAATCTTAGAGCATTCCTACCCCATGCATTCATCAAGTCTCATCCATTCCCTCTGAAAATAAGTATGTATTGGATCCTGTTCTTCACAGTAACCTCACCAGGATCCGACGGACGACCTCTTCTCTGCCATCTAAATTAGATTTAACTGCCTCTTCAGAATAAACATTTTCCGCAAGTTATTAGAAAAATGATCTTGAATAAATTAGACCAATTTATGCCTCTGATAATTATTGATTTGCTCGACTATCAGCATCAATGGGAGATGATAGCTATCGCTCTCGGCGGTACGAATTAAATTCAGCTTATATAACACCTCATAACCCATACTGAGTACTTGTTGCCTTCATTCACTCATATCCCCGGCTAAGCCCGATAAAGGGCACAGGCCCATTATCAAGGGTTAACATTAGCTAATACTGATTAGCTTTATCTCACTGACGGCAAATGATAACCCTATGATTTTCAGATATAACGAAAAGTATATCAACCGAGGCTATATATTAGCTTCTCGTACACTTAAGGTGATAAGAATCAGTTCTATATGGCAAGCTCGTTAACAAGAAATTTATGTTGAAGTGAAAGAGGCAGTAAATAATAGAGAGTAGAAATTAATGATTTGCACTATTTATGCTCTGATTGACTTTGTATTGAGCTACTCATCAGCTGAAAGCATCAAACGTAAACGGCTCCCTCCCCCCCATACCTGGCACTGCCATGCTTCGCAGCGTTGGCTAATTTGATTTAAATGCGTTGTTTTTAATGTTCCTAAAGGTACACCATTACTGAGCTGAATTTGGTTCTTACCGGCATTTACGTTCGCATGCAAACCAGCAGAAACCAAAATTAAATTCTGATACTCCACGTGATAGTAACCAACCAGTAACGGAAACTGGCCATCAAGGTGAGTTCGCCTCAATAGCTTATTTACCTGTTCGAGCAAAGATGACATTTGCGGCAAGCGGTGTTTCTGATGAGCTAAATGCTCTTGTAGAATCCCGTTAAATAACACGCGCAATAGTAAGGCCGCTAAAACACCATTATCCCCAGCTCGCGTCACATCTAAACAGTAAAATGCCAAATCTTTATCTGATAATGCGGCAATATCAAGCACCAGTCCCGGCTTCTCAACCATGGTTAATTGCCGGTAATTGACTCGACAGTGAGCAATGGTTTGTTGTGCGGGCGGTTGCAGCTGTTTTAGCAATTTGGCTGCCTCATAAGGATTTTTACGTAGAGCATCCCAATCCTGTATAAGCTCTGTCTCTTCAATAGCATGAGAGGTAAATAGCACAGGATAGAGACAAGCAAGCACCGCTTCACGTAAGCGATTTAAATCCACAATCGGTTTTAGCAATACGTCCTTAACCCCCAGACGCAAAACTTTCGCAATATCAGCCATTTTGTCTGTGCCAGATATCACTAAAACTGGGATTTTCACCCCTTGAATGAGTAAATGCTCAACGAACTCAATTCCGCCCATTTTCGGCATGGCAAGATCGCAAAGAATCAGATCCGGAGTCTGAATTTTCAGCTGGGCTAACGCCTCCAGCCCATTACCGGCCTGGTAAACCGCAGCGCCGAGCGATTCTAAGAATCCCGTGATTACTGAGCGAAAAACAGTTTCGTCCTCAATAACTAAAATACTTTTACCTGCTAGTGGTTTTTCCATGTACTGCTTCTCTTGCTCACCTTAACGATAATAGTGGCCCAAAATGATTATTTCTGCTTGTCAGAAATTGTCATTCGCTATTTTAGATACACCTGTATACACCTTATCAAGGCTTTAACAGATGGCGTAATTGTTCGGTATTTTTCTCTACGGCCAACAGCCCGGCAGCAATGGCCTCATCTGCGCGATGAAAATCCAACATGGATATTTGCGGACAATAAGGTTGAATCAGCACATCAGGAGGATCACCCGCCATCCGATTACGTTTTAAGCGGTTCTCTAAGACTTGTATTGACGTAGACATTATTTCCATTGCGCTGGGGACTTTTTTGGCAGGATTGGTCGACATATTTGCTATTCGTGCCTTTAAGCGGTGAGACCAACTATCAGGAAGTTCAGTGGTAGTGTCTGCAACAGGCATTTGCGCGGACAACATATCTTGCCGAATCAGATGTGCGTCATGTTGCAAATCAACAGCAATAACAATATCAGCCCCCATAGCCCTGGCCAGAGAGACGGGAACCGGATTAACAACAGCACCATCAACCAGCCAAGAACCACCAAACCACACCGGCGAAAATAACCCAGGCATGCTGCATGATGCCCTAATAGCCTGCTTTATATCCCCCTCTGTTAGCCATAACTCGCGTCCAGTGGTTAAGTTTGTCACGACTGAGCCGAAAGGTAGCGTACATTCTGCGATATCTTTCACTTCTATAAGGTTATTCACCGCAGTAAATACCCGTTCCCCACGGAGTAATCCACCACGACGCCAGGAAAAATCCATCAACCGAATCACATCCCAGTAGGTAAATGATCGAACCCAGCGCTCCATTGCCTCTAAGTGATCACTGGCGTAAGCTGCACCGACCAATGAACCCACCGAACATCCCGCAACCACATCAATCTTCACACCCATATTTTTTAATGCATTAATAACACCAATATGGGCCCATCCCTTCGCCGCACCAGCCCCCAGTGCCAATCCAACTTTGACCTGTCTCATTGTATTTCATCCATTTTCAACTGATTTGGCACTTTTTATAACTTATTGAACAAGGGCCATGTTACATAGGCAACGTATTGATATTTAATTTAACTGGTACCCATTGTCCTGCAACTCAGGAGTAAAACCTATATTTATCCTTTTACTTCGCAGGTTTACTTTTATAACTATAGTGAATATTTGCTCTTCTGGCAAATTGATACAAAGATTTTACAATTCATGACTAAGATATAGCTTGAGCAGAGAAGGATATACAATGAATATTGAAATATGCCAAACGGATCGGTTTCTTCCTGAACTTATTACATTAATTACTCAATTAGATGCGTACCAAGCAGCACTGTACCCAACACAGAGCAATCATGCAGAATCTATTGATAAATTGAAACAAATAACAACATATATTTATATTGCGAAACTGGAGAGCAATATTGTCGGATGCGCGATTCTGGCGCTACCTGAAACCCCCTTTCCAGAAGTCAAACGCGTCTTTGTCTGTGCAGATTACCGCGGACGAGGGATTGCAACATTACTGATGATGGCGCTATTAGAAAAAGCCAAAGCTTTAAATTTAAAGCATATTTATCTTGAAACGGGAATTTACCAACCTGAAGCAATAAAGCTGTATCAGCGGTTGGGTTTTGATTTCATATCTGAATATGGCCATTATCAATATGACCCACTGAGTGTCTATATGATGAAATTGTTAAAGCCCTAGCCCAGATTCAGTGACAATATATATAATAAATAGGCAATTGATTTATTATCACTGCTGCTCAATTTCAATATTTCCACTGCAGATTAAATGCAAAATAGCCACCTTAATGGGCGGCTACTCAAAGTAAATATTCTGGATTAAGTAAAATTTAAAGACAAAATGTCTTCTTATAATAACAAATTCGATCTATCACGAATAGTATATTATGCATTTGCCTTACTGTCGTCTTCTTTAGCGCGCAGTGCCATTACCTATAAATACAATTTAGACCAGAATATTATGAAAGCTTTAGGGTTAACGGTAAAACAATTAGCCGTTGATGGTGCCAAATGAGACACTCATTTTTTCGAACATTGCGATAACTTTATTGATCAGTTTCATGGGTTGCTCCTGTAAATATCTTTATTTTTATGTGACACACATCACAGTTGCAAAGTTACGCTAGAATGAAACGGTGGTCAAGTTTTTTTGTGACGAACATCACAAATCTTTTTACTGCCATTAATCTTTTGCGAGATGATCAACTTTGAACCTCAGCACATCATTAGGTAAGATAGTAACCCTAGCCGTTACAATTCTATTTTACCCGCCTTGATCTACCGCTAACGTCCATGCGCAGAATTCACGGCATTATTTGTAGTTTCGGAGAAATTTTGTCAGAACAGTGTCCATGCGGCAGCCTACTTGAATACCCGGCATGCTGTGAACCTTACATCTTGGGTGCTAAAATTGCGTCTAAACCAGCAATATTGATGCGTTCTCGCTATAGCGCCTACGTAAAAAAAGATGCTGATTATCTCATTAAAACTTGGCATCCCGACTGTAATGCACAGGAATGGCGTGAGGGGATAGTTCAGAGTTTTACTCATACCAACTGGTTGGGATTAACCGTTATTGCCGAGACTACGGGTGCCCATAATAATGAAGCCTTTGTTGAGTTCATTGCCCGTTTTGCTGATACCAATAATGCTCAAATAAGCGCAATGCATGAACGTTCACGCTTCCTTCGTCTAAATGAACACTGGTACTATATTGATGGAGTCCGGCCAACCATCGGTAGAAATGAAATATGCCCTTGTGGTTCGGGGAAAAAATATAAGAAATGCTGCGGACATTAACAGTAAAATCGTTCTATTACTGACCCTAGCATCAGACATTTACATAACATCGAGTCATGTTAAGACAGGATTTTCCATCTTATGCCACACCAGAATGTACAAAAAAAAGTTCTACGGACTATTTGCCCTGATGCCAAAGGCTTAATCGCTAAAATCACCAATATTTGTTACAAGCACCAATTGAATATTGTGCAAAATAACGAATTTGTTGACCATCTGACTGGCCGCTTTTTTATGCGTACAGAACTGGAAGGGATTTTTAACGATACCACCCTGTTAGCGGATTTGGACGATGCGTTACCTGAAGGAACCCATCGGGAATTACATACCGCGGGGCGTCGTCGTATTGTTATTATGGTAACTAAAGAAGCCCATTGTCTGGGTGATTTATTAATGAAAAGCGCATATGGCGGCTTGGATGTCGAAATTGCGGCGGTTATTGGTAATCACGATGCGCTACAGAATTTGGTTGAGCGCTTTGATATCCCATTCCATCTAATTAGTCATGAAGGTCTGACCCGCGAACAACATGATCAACGTTTAGTTGAACAAATTGAGCAATACCAACCAGATTATGTGGTGTTGGCAAAATATATGCGCGTTCTGACACCGGCCTTTGTGCAACGTTTCCCCTATCAGATTATTAATATCCACCATTCATTCTTGCCCGCATTTATTGGTGCCAGACCTTATCACCAGGCTTATGAACGTGGGGTTAAAATCATTGGAGCTACCGCTCACTACGTCAATGATAGTTTGGATGAAGGCCCAATCATTATGCAGGATGTGATTAATGTCGATCATTCTTATACCGCAGAAGATATGATGCGAGCGGGCCGTGATGTAGAGAAAAATGTGCTCAGCCGTGCTCTCTATCGTGTTTTGGCACAACGTGTTTTTGTCTATGGTAATCGTACCGTTATTTTATAAGTACACAATAAACCGGTATTTTTTGCCCATATAATCAGCGGCACGAACAAAAAAACATCGAACAAATTATTTTTTTCATTTCAAGTCTTTACAGCGGCGCTTCATTTGATATGATGCGCCCCGCTTACCAAGACAGTTTTGTTAAGCAGTTAGG
>NZ_ACCD01000021.1 GCF_000173775.1 Yersinia rohdei ATCC 43380 | reverse complement strand
CACTTACCCGAGGAAACGTCAAAGCAGAGCCAGGGCTCTGCTTTTTTATGTCGATGTAAAATCAAATATTACGCATGACTGCTGGCGGTGACCCTTGCTGGAGCAACTGGGGTGTTTTCTGCTGCGGCAGTGGCACCTTTTGGTGGCTTAATGGTCAGGGTTAACAGTAAGGAGATAACTGACAACACCGCAATGACAATAAAGGTTGCGTGATATCCCCCCAAACGAGCGGCAATGAAAGACCCGGCCAGCGCACCTAAACCAAAGCCTTGATAGATAATACCGTAGTTTTTGCTGTGATTTTTCAGGCCAAAGAAATCGCCAACAATGGCCGGGAACACGGTGATATTGCCACCAAAACAGAAAGCAATGGCCCCGACACACAAGAAGAACAAGGCGTGAGTGAGTGGAACAAAACTCAGTACCGATACGGCTAATGTTGTCACTAGCAAGGTAAAACTGATCACTCGCAGGCGGCCGACTTTATCGGATAAAGCACCCAGAATAATGCGCCCTGCGGTATTAAAGATGGCGATGGCCGAGACGGTATTGGCGGCGGTCACTAAATCCATCCCCGCCAGTTGCACACCTAAATCCTTCACGATACCAATTAAATATAAGCCACTCATACAAGCGGTGAAGAAGATGAAAAATAGGCAATAAGACTCTTTAACTCCCAGCATCTCTTTGACACTGAAATCTCGCCCGGTACGCGCAGCAGCTAAACCGGTGGCAGATGGCGCAGTGATTTTTTCCCGCAGCAAGAAAGACCCAGCCACGACCAACACCATCACGATGCTACCCCAATAGAAGAAGGCAATAGAAACGCCGTGATTGGCTATCAAGCTAGCATTGACGTATTTAAATAGCAGGCTGCCAGTACCAAATGCGCCGACAGAAATACCTGAAATCAATCCCTTACGTTCTGGGAACCATTTGATCAAGTTTGACAGGGTGGTGATATAAGCGGTGCCATCAGCAAAGCCGACCACAACACCTGCCAGCAGATAAATCATACCCAGTGAGGTGGCAAAGGAGCTGGCAATCAAGCCCAAACCGAGAACAATACCGGAAATTAGCGTCAGTTTACGAATACCAATGCGCTCTTGAAGGCGGCCTGCAAACAAAGTGGCAATCGCCAAAGAGAAGCTGGTGATAGAGAAAGTGGTGGCAACCGCCCCCAGCGACCAACTAAATTTATCTCCCAGAGGTTGATTAAATAAGCTCCAAGTATAAATAGTGCCTAACCCCATCTGGACAATGATGGTTCCAACCACAACTAACCAACGATTTACCGGTTTACTGTTCATGCCGGGCTCCTTAAACATCAATAATTACGCACTGATGGAGCACCGAAAATCTTGTGTTGAGGTGATATCAGCCCGCCGAATAAAACCAGTATACGGTCGGGTTAACAGCTATAGATCGAAAGGGGAATGAGCTGCATTCTGGAAGGAATGAAATGCATTTAAAGGCGCATCAGTTGCCTGAATTCTTTTATCTTGCTGCGGCTGACGGGGACTTCAAAGTCCAAATCACTGAGTCGCAGGATATAAGTGTTATTAAACCAGGGCACGATTTCGCGGATTTTTGCTAAGTTCACACAATAAGAACGATGGCAGCGGAAAAAATACTCATCAGGCAAGCGACTGCAAAATTCAGTGATATTCATTGGCATAATAAATTCTGCACGCCGGGTATAGACCAGGGTAACTTTCTCTTGGGCTGCGGCATAATAAATATCATTGATATCAGTGACAATGATGCGCTCATCTTTCATCAAATTGATGGTATGCGCCGCGACACGATGACTGGGGCCAGTGGTGGGGATTTTATTTTGGCGATCACGTTGATGCAGTGCTTCCAATTTTTGCAGCATGGTGACAATGCGCGACTCGTGGTAAGGCTTTAAAATATAGTCAAAAGCTTCTATTTCAAAGGCTTCTACGGCGTGTTCTTTATAAGCGGTAATAAAGATAATATAGGGCTTATGGGCAAATTTGCTGATATTTTGCGCCAGTAAAACGCCGTCTAACGATGGAATGTTAATATCAAGAAAAATAGCATCAACCTGATGATTTTGCAGATATTTAAGCACATCCAGCCCATCCTCAAAGGTGGCTTCAATGGTAATATCACTGTGCTGGCGGATAAGGTAACTTAATTCTTCCTGCGCCAGAAACTCATCTTCAACAATGATTGCTTTCACGGGTTAAACTCCGGCTGAAGGGATTGATTCTGCATGGATTTTTCCGCCATTTTTGCTGATATAAAAAGAAATCTCAGTTCCCGGTTCCAGACGTCGTATCTGTAAACCCTCGCCATAGAGTAATTTCACCCGATGATGCACATTCAGTAAACCGATTTTATTACCGGGCATTTCGTTATTTGCTACGCGCTCAATGGTTTCCTGATTAATACCATTACCCGTGTCTTTCACTGAGATTTTTATCTGGCTGCCACAGTCTTTTACGGCGATAACCACCACACCTTTACCACGGCAGGGCTGAATACCATGCACGATGGCATTCTCTACCAATGGCTGAATAAGCAGGCTAGGAATTTTTAGTGCAATATCATCATCAATGTCATAAATGACGGTTAATTTGCTGCCAAAACGCGCTTGCTCGATAGCAATATAATCCTGAATTTGATGCAGTTCTTTACGGATATCGATTTGCTCATCATTTAGCTCAAGGTTATAGCGCAGATAACGAGACAAATTGATAATCAGCTGGCGCGCGGTATCTGGATTAATTCGAATTGATGAGGAAATGGCATTCAAGGCATTAAATAAAAAGTGCGGATTAATTTTACTTTGCAAAGCGCGCATTTCCGCTTTATTGGCCATCTCTCGCAGTTGTTCAATGCGAGACACTTCAATCTGGGTTGAGATTATCTGTGATAAACCTACGGCCATGACTTTTAACGAATAAGTAATCTTATGCGCATGACAATAATAGATTTTCAGTGAGCCGGTCACTTCGCCTTTTTCCCACAGCGGGATAATAATCAGTGAGTGAATCTGTGGCGTGCGGTGCACTTCGTCATTATTGCGGATGGTGATTTTACCGCGCTGAATACTTTCTTTGGTGATGTCACTGATAATTTCGTGACCAATATTATAGGTTTCTACCCCCACCCCCACATAGGCCAGAATATGGTGGGTATCGGTGATGGCGACGGCATCAGCCTTGATATCATTACGAATAATTTCGCATACACTGCGTAAAGATTCGCCGTTGATATTGCGAAAATAGGGCAAAGTTTTATTGGCAATATCTAAGGCCAATTTTGCTTGTCGGGCGGCAATAACTTCTTTTTCATCCTCAACACTTTGCACCAATAGCACAATCAAACCGATACAAACTGCCCCTAAAATCATTGGAATGGCAATTTTAGACACAATATCCAGACCCAAGGCAGTGGGTTTCGCCCAAATAACCACTAACAGCATGGTCAGCGACTCACAAATCATACCGCCCAGAATACCAATACTCCATTGCCGCTCTTTCTTTACCTTTAGGTTGATATAACCGGACATCAAGCCCGCAATAATACTGGTAATTAAACAAGGAACAGAAGTAATGCCATCAATATCAATTAAATAGCGGTGAGAGCCAGCAATCAATCCGGTAATAATCCCCACCCAGGGGCCAAAGAGAATACCGCCTGACATGACCGCAATGACCCGGACATTCACCAACGACCCTTCAACGTTAATACCGGAATAGGTGCCAAAAATAGCAAATAACGAGAAGATTGCCGTGACTGCGGCCAGCTCTAATGGGGTGTGTTTCTCTTTTTGCAGTAACTGGCGAAATAGATAGGTGCGGGTCAGGAAGAACAGGCAAATTAACATCAGCGCGGCTCGGTCAAACACCGCAAGTAGCATTTCAAATATCTGGTGCACGCTATTTTCTCTTGGCAACAGCCGGTGATCTTAGGTCAGAAACTATTTTAGGTTAAAAGCTATTCTAATTAAAAACCAGCAGATTCTGAGTCGAATAAGCGGCTCACTATAAGGAAATTGGCAGCTCACTGCCACTTTAACTCAGGGGTAAGAAGAAATTAGCCGGAGGGGTAAGCTCCGGCAGAGGTCAGGTGGGGAATTTATCCGCAAAAAATATAAGAGGCTATTCCGTCATCCCTAATTGCTGCTTACCTATGACGGTTAGATCTTTGGCGGTGGCTCTGCCAGTGAAATCAACCTCGAAGTCATCAGCTGCAAAATCAGGCGGCGAGCGGCCATCAATGAAACTGGCTAATTGACGCGGCAGGTAGGCGGCATTCTTTTCACACCAGGGGGCTGCGGCGATATACATAACATTGCTATCAAACTCCCCGTTATGTTCGTTTTCCACTGAATGAATGACATCACAATGCCAGAATACAGTGTCGCCAGCTTCCAAATCGGGAATAGGGGAAATCGCTTCCATTAAAAGAGGATGCCACTGCTCTGAGGCGGATAAGGCACGGCCCGGTGCCGCACCACACAAGTCATCGTCAGCCACATCATCTTGTAAGGCCCGCAGCAAAATATAGGCCATAGCATTAGCAATTGGGATCACATTTAATGTGCCGGCGTGGGTGCGCTGTGGTGTTAACGCCGTCCAGCCCTGGAAAGTGCGGAACATGGAACACACTGCGGGTGATGGAAATTCGCGCACTTCCGGGCGGCCTTCTGCGGCAAAGGGATCGTATTTTTGCCACTCGCCAGAAAAAACATGGCGATAAACATGACGGAAGTTTTCATCTAACCAGCGCTCGATTGAACCGCCATCCACGTGAGGTGATAACCCTAAGGATGAAGATTTAGGAGGGCGGCGGCGTGTGCGGTCAGCATAGGTAACCACGCGGTTGGCATCAAAGTGTTGCTTACCCTGGCTCTCGGTTTGCCACAAATTATTTAAGAAAATCTGCACCGCATTCATGCGCTGATCCTGACGGGCTTCAACCTGCGGTGTTGACCAGTAAATACCGTAAATTTGCGGTTTGCTGGCTGCCAATGTGCCGAAGTAGTTATCTTCCGCCGCATTTTTCAGACGCTCAACAAAATTGTTACGATCCAGATAGTTACCAATTTCACGGTTCCATGCTGCTGCTTTTTCAGTGGGGAATACACCCAGAATGGCGCAGCATCCGCGTTGTTTTATTTGTGCTTTTTGCTCATCAGTGACTTTGCCATTAATAATATCATCGGCATGAATGCGTGGTACTGGGCTTTCACCTACAGCCAGACTGCGGCGGATCTCGGCGACTTGCTGGCGAATATTCTCTTCTACAGCATGAAAAACTTGCTGATAGTTCGGCAGCGCCTGACGTAATTGTTGTTTCACCGCTTTGATTGCTGCGGGAATATCGTCTATTTGTAATGATGCCATAATGCAGATTCTCCGATAGCTGTAGGTTGAGGTCGCGGTTAGGGCTGGAGCTTTGCTGACCACTTGTTTGTTTTTTGTTATCTTGAAGTAAACATTATTAAGGCTAAATGGAGAAGAATAAAGGGATGAGGTTTTCGTGAAATTTCCTCTTTAATTTATTGTCTTCTTTTTATAGCTAACTTATTAAAATAAAAGGAGAAATAGTGACTGTAATTTCCATGTTTAGTCGTGACCCCATCTCACTCAGAACGCCAAGACTGATGCTGGATAGCCTTAGTGAACAGGATTGGCCGCTATTTTTGCGTTTATATCAAGACCCAGAAGTGCAGCGTTATATCTCAGACCCGATGGATATCACGGATATCCGCCGGCGCTTTGAGTTGCGTCTTATGCGATGGGAGAAGACTGCCAGCCATTGGCTGTGCTTGGTTATCCGTGAAAAAGAGAGCGGAGAGGCCATCGGGCTTACCGGCTTTTTAGCGGAATGGTCACCGCTACAGCAGGCCGAAGTGGGCTATGCCATGTTGCCCTCTTATCAAGGCAAAGGTTTTGCTCAGGAATCTTTGCTCGCCGTGTTGGCGTTTGGTTTCCGGCAATGCCAATTTCACAAAATGAAAGCCACGGTCACCGTGGGAAATCAAGCTTCGCGCCGTTTACTGGAGCGCTGTGGTTTTCAGTTGGAAGGCACTTTGCGTGATAACTATCAGCTTGGTGGGCAGTGGTGTGATGATTGGGTTTTAGGAATGCTGGCTTGTGAATTTGAACCACAGCGCTGAAGCCGATGAATAATATTTTGCTATCAGCTACTCGACAGGTATTCAGCACTGGGATATGTTCATAAACAGACCATTTGATGGTCAGCGTCGCTCGGACGGTCCGGGCGCTAACGTATCCTCGAGGAAATTATGGCTGAACTCCCTGCTAAACGTCGTTTTACCCGTATTGATCGTCTTCCCCCTTATGTTTTCAATATCACGTCTGAATTAAAAATGGCGGCGCGTCGTCGTGGGGAAGATATTATTGATTTTAGTATGGGAAATCCGGATGGCCCGACCCCGCCGCATATTGTTGAGAAAATGTGCAGTGTGGCGCAACGCGAAGACACTCATGGGTATTCGACCTCGCGCGGGATCCCCCGTCTGCGTCGGGCGATTTCTCACTGGTACGCGGATCGCTATCAGGTGGAAATTGACCCCGAAAGTGAAGCCATTGTCACCATTGGTTCGAAAGAAGGGCTGGCCCATTTAATGCTGGCGACATTGGATCATGGCGATACCGTGCTGGTGCCGAATCCTAGCTATCCTATTCATATTTATGGCGCTGTTATTGCTGGGGCGCAAGTTCGGTCTGTGCCACTGACTGAGGGGATTGATTTCTTCGGCGAGCTGGAGCGGGCGATTCGTGAAACCATTCCTAAACCAAAAATGATGATCCTCGGCTTCCCGTCTAACCCAACAGCACAATGTGTGGAGCTGGACTTTTTCGAACGTGTGGTGGCGCTCGCGAAGCAATATGACGTGCTGGTGGTGCATGATTTAGCCTATGCCGACATTGTGTATGATGGCTGGAAAGCACCGTCAATCATGCAAGTCCCTGGCGCGAAAGACATTGCGGTCGAATTCTTTACCTTATCGAAAAGTTACAATATGGCGGGCTGGCGTATTGGTTTTATGGTTGGCAATCCTGAGCTGGTCAATGCATTGGCTCGCATCAAAAGTTACCACGATTACGGCACTTTTACCCCATTACAGGTTGCCGCGATTGCTGCGCTGGAGGGGGATCAGCAATGTGTCCGTGATATCGCCGAGCAATATCGGCAACGCCGCAATGCGTTGGTTCGCGGGTTACATGAGGCGGGTTGGATGGTCGAAAATCCGAAAGCATCCATGTATGTCTGGGCCAAAATTCCGGAACCTTATGCTCACCTTGGCTCACTTGAGTTTGCTAAAAGACTGTTATCTGAGGCGAAAGTCTGTGTTTCTCCGGGAATTGGTTTTGGGGACTATGGCGATACCCATGTCCGCTTTGCACTTATCGAGAATCAAGACCGGATCCGTCAGGCAGTGCGCGGGATTAAAAGTATGTTCCGGGCTGATGGTTTACTGAAAGCCAAATCCACCCCCGGTGACGCGGTTTAATCGGTTAGCTATTTTGCGGAGCGCACAGCCATGAAAAATCGCTATTCATTATCCCAAATAACCCTGCATTGGTTGACATTACTGATGGTAATTCTGACCTATGCGGCAATGCTGCTCAGTGATTCGGTGCCCGACGAAGACCGGACATTGATGAAAAACCTGCATTTTAATTTTGGTATTTCTGTCTGGCTACTCATGCTGGCGCGACTCTGGCTACGTCATAAAAATATGACGCCAGCTATCACGCCAAAACTGCCAGATTGGCAGTTGTTGGGGGCGCATGTTCTGCATTGGGGCCTGTATTTGATCTTCTTATCATTACCGATATTGGGGGTTTTGGCACAGGCATATGGCGGGAAAACCTGGTTCTTACTTGGCTGGCAAGTACCACAGTGGGTGACACCCAATGATGAAGCTCGGGCCTATCTAAAACAGACCCATGAGCTTATTGCCAATGTGGCTTATTTCGTTATTGGGGCTCACGCGTTGGCGGCGCTTTATCATCATTATATTCGTCGCGATGATACGTTACGCAGGATGATGCCGGGAAAGTGATAGGATGCGAGAAAGACTAAAGGGCGCAAATGCGCCCTTTAGTTTGATGACCGAACAGTGTTATTGGCTCGAGTCGGCCGGATAACAGTGCTATCGGCTAAGTATTCTGTCTGGTGGTGGAGAGTTTGAGTGAATGTTACTCGACCATCATCATGAAGGTGCCAACCCAAACCACCAACATAATTGAGACACCCATAAAGAAATATTTCATTTAACCACTCCCCCTTGGAGCTACCTCGCCAGTCTGAGTCACTCAGTCACTGTCTGCGAGTTGATAGCATTAATGTAATCCCAATGGAGAGTGGTTTTCAATACTGTAATTCCATGCATTAGATCACATTTTCAAACTTAAATGATTAAGAATGTTAGCCAATGTATTGAAGTGTGAAGCTATTAACGTTTTTTAAAATTATCGCCTAATAACAATTTGTTACTATCTTGATTGAAATACAAACCAAATAGATCTCTAGTTGCCGGCACCCGCTGCATCGCGGCCTGTAAAAGGTGACAAATCTTAGGCAATTCCTTAGCTATCAAGGTGATCAGCTGACTTTTCTAACGGTGACTTCTGCTTCATACCCCAGCAAATACAGGGCTTGCTCCAGAGCTTCAACTTTGGAGGCATAATACACATCGAGCAGGCGATCCATTTGAGCCGCATTCAAACTCAGTTTCCGTGCCATATCGGCTTTGCGGGTATGGGTGGTTAGCATGGCATTGTGTAATTCCGCTTTCAACCGCACCAAAACAGGGACGTGGATGGCAATATCATCTGCTTGCAAAGCCGAAGGGGCAGGGACCGGGCAGCGCTCTTCCATCTGCGCGGCGATGCCATTCTTAATGCCCTCTTGTGCTTCTAATTCAATATCTTCCAGCGAGTAAGTCACTGATTCCAATTCAGGAAAGTCACGATACTGAATATGATATTCACCGCTGACTTCATCAAAAGTATAACTGGCAGGGTAATGGAACAAAGTGGTCACTCCGGTGAGAACAAGCTACTCAAGATACTGCCATTGTACTGGTATCAGCGGGTTGGGGTTACCTATTTAATGCATTCATTCAGGTAAGGAGAATTTATCGCGCAGGAGATAATATCATGATGATATTACTGGCATTTCTAGCGCCATTGCCGGGCACCTAACCACACATTCGCCACAACCGTCGCACCGGTCGTTAACCAGTGTGGGTGGCTGGCGGGGCTGCCATAGCAATGCATTTTTTTCACAGTAATCGGCGCAACTATTGCAGTAGATATAGGTATTCTGACAGGGATTTTTGAGGATTGGCTGCAAAATTACAGGCGGTGAAATGGGCAAAGATTCACCGGCCGCACCTTTCAATAAGCCCCGAAATAGCCCTCGTCGGCTGATAATCCGGCTTTCCAGATAGGCTTTGTAGTAGCGCTCGTCTCTATTCATGGATTTTTATTACCGATACAGCTCATGAGGGGGCGGGAATAAGCTCAATTCAGTTTGTAGCGTTTTCAGATAACACTCGGTGATTTCTGCCAGTAATGGATAAACCGGATGCTCAACTCGTGCATTTTTGACCAACTCAAGGTAACGATAGGCCCAGGGTAGCAAGTGCTCGGTGAGCAGGGTCACCGCCGCTTCATAGTGGGGCTTATCATCTGCGGGCGGGTTTTCAATTAAATAGACCCAAGCCAGCAGCATTAAACCAAACTGATCTTCTGGTTCATGAATAGCACTTTGATTTGCCAGCCCTAACTGAGATAAAAACGCGCGATATTGCAGGGTGCTGGCCCCCATCAGAATATTTTCTTTATCCAGATACACAGATGCCCACGGGGGGGCTGGCATCTCACCTTGGCCTTCAAATAGCACCGAAAAGTCATATTCCAGCTGTTCTGCTGAGATATCCGGCAGCTGTTGGCAATAATGTGCAATTTTAGCGGGGTTAGGCCACGGAAAAATATCTTTAATTTGCACTAGCAGTGGCCACAAGCGCTGTACGATGTCGGATTGTGGTGAATAGTAAAAGCACGCGCCCAGAATTCTTGGCAAGGTGGTGTTGAATAGCATCAATATTTTCTCTCTTCCGGGCTGATGATTTTTGTGTTGATTAGCCGCCATTAATTGCGGCTAAACATATTTTAAAACAGCAGGTTAAATTACATTGCTACTTGCCAAAGATTGTAGAAAGCAATACGACCGGCTAATTCTCCGATGACCAGTGCCGATGCACTGACCGCCAAAGTGGCCCGTGGGATTTTGTCTTTCAGTAATGCGGCGGCGGCGACAAAAATACCTAAGGTCAGCAGCAGAATTTGCACGCCCCAAAACAAGGTTTGTTGGCTACTGAGATCTAAGGAGTTTTGCCCGAGAAAACTGAGATAGGCCGGTTTGTTCACCAGTGTCACGATAGCGCCGATTAACACCGCCAATGCCCCGAGTTGCCGCGCGCCGGTGAGAATAGCAAAAGCGCCTCCGCCCACTAAAACGGTCATCCACAGTTGTAATGATGTATACGACGTATCCCAGTTAGGCACGGTATTTAGTTGATAAACTTGCGTAATTGACCAGGCAAAAGCCAGACCAAATATCACCGCCGCCACATTGCACAGGGCTGCCAGCACGGAGTTTTTCACTATTACGGAGAAAAAAACGGTGCCACAGGCCAAGGCAACAAACAGGCTACTGAGCAGAATTTCATTGCTCATGGGCGAGCGGCCCGCGCCGAGCAACATATTCATCGCACGCATGGGTTGCCCAACATGCAGGGTGCCGATGACTAAACCCACCATCATCAAAATCAAGCCAATAATATTGGCGTGTTTCAGTTGCAGCTCAGTGGTGAGGCCGAGTTTGCTGCTCAACCAGACCAGAGCAAACAACCCGACGGCGGTTTGTCCCAACACGGTGAAAAACACCAAGGGTAATTCATGCATTTTATACCTCCGACGGATTTTGAATGCTGCCTGATGTATCGCCTGATGGCCGGGCATTACGATGGCCTCGGATAACCAGATTCGGTTGAGTTAAATGCGCGTGCGGCAAGGGGGCAATAGCATTTTCTTCACCGTATTTTTCCCTTAACACGGTGATTTCATCGAAATCTAACGCGCGCTGTGGGCAGGACTCGACACAAACTGGCATCTTGCCTTCAGCAACCCGCTGATAACAACCATCACACTTGGTCATCAGTTTCTTCCGGGCATCAAATTGCGGCGCGCCATAAGGGCAGCGCATCTCGCAATAACGGCAACCAACACAAAGATCCTGATTGACCACCACTAAACCGTCTTCTTCGCGTTTATGCATGGCACCGGTTGGGCAACCGGTAACACAGGTGGGCGATGAACAGTGGTTGCAGGCGATGGACAGATAATAACTAAAGACATTTTGTACCCAGATATTGTCCTGCTGTGTCCAACTGCCGCCGCCATATTCATAGACTCGGCGCAGCTTTGGCCCCAGTTCCAGGTTCTTCTCATCCTTGCAACTGATTTGGCAGGTTTTACACCCGGTGCACTTGGTGGAGTCGACAAAAAAACCATATTGCTTCATTTTTCAACTCCTTATGCGCGTTTAACTTCAACCAGATTGGTGTGTTGTGGGTTACCTTTCGCCAGTGGCGATGGGCGATGTGTGGTTAAGGTATTGATGCAACCGCCCACATCCAGGCCTTCCTTATTAATATTGCGCCAGGCACCTTGTGGCACGGAAATGACACCTGGTAAAACGCGCTCAGTAATTTTGACTGCAATAAGTATTCGCCCCCGATCGTTAAAGATTTCAACCATTTCGCCTTGTTGCAGGCCACGGGCTTTGGCGTCAATGGGGTTCATCCAGAACTGATGGGGGACGGCTTCGCGTAACATCGCTACGTTATAATAAGATGAGTGGGTATGGCCTTTGACGTGGAACCCGGTCATTTGCAGCGGATAGTTTTTCAAGGTTTCACTATCACTAACCCCTTCAAATGTCGGGCAATATTCGGCCACAGCAGTAATGCGGTCACCGGGGGTCAGTTGCCACTCTCTTCCTAAGGTTGCCAGCGCTTCTGAATAGATTTCAATTTTGCCTGACGGTGTTTTCAACGGATTTTTCAGTGGGTCGTCACGGAAATCTTTTAACGCGATATATTGGCTGCTGTCAGCATAAATTCGGTCAATAATGCCTTGGTCATTGGTTTGCTCAAATGGTGGCAATGCGGGGTTCTTCTCGCGCATTTTGTTATAGCTGATTTCAATCCATTCTTGCTGGGTATGGCCTTCAGTAAAGGCGTCGCCAATACCACATTTCGTGGCAATTTCAGCTAACACATCATAAGAAGGGCGGCATTCCCACAAAGGTTCGATAGCATTTTGCAACCGCGTGACATAGTGATAAGCCCCACTGGCATAAGAATCATCAATCAGGTCATTTGATTCAACCGAGGTGACATCCGGTAACAGCAAATCTGCATATTTGGCGGAGTTCGTCATGTGGTTTTCCCACACTAAAATAAACTCGCACAGCGATTCATCTTGTAAAATTTGGTGGGTTTTATTCAGGTTAGAATGCTGATTGCCAATAACATTACTGGCATAGTTCCACATAAACTTAATATTGGTATCAAGTTTATCTTTATTTTTTACATGGGCATTGGTAGCCGTCATTTCGGTGCCACGGAAAATAGCATCAGTCCACATAAAACAAGGAATGGCGGTTTTTACCGGATTGGGAATACTAAATCCCGGTACCGAATATTTGACGTTCCCGCCCCAAGCACCGGTATTGGTTCCGGCCCGACCGATATTTCCGGTCATCAGTGGCAACATCATAATTGCGCGGGAGGCCTGCTCACCATTGGCACTGCGTTGAATGCCCCAGCCTTGTGAGATCCATGCCGCACGGGCATTACCTAACTCGCGTGCCAGCTGAATAATACGCACCGGGGATATACCGGTTATTTCACTGGCCCATTGCGGCGTTTTTTCTATGCCATCAACATAGCCTAAAATATAATCTTTATAAGAACTATTGGCAGGGGCAGAGGCCGGTAAAGTGCTGGCATCCCAACCCACACAATATTTAGCCAGGAAAGCTTCATCCGTCAGGTTTTCTTTTATTAAGACATAGCCTAATGCGGCGACCAATGCAGCATCAGTACCAGGGAATATGGGGATCCACTCGGCATCCAGAGTGGTAACACTGTCGGTCATACGCGGGTCAATAATAATGACTTTAGCTTTGCTTTGCCCCAATGCATGGACAGTTTCCATATATTGGCCGCCGCCAGACATTCGGGTTTCAGCCAGATTATGGCCAAACATCACTACTAAATCGGAGTTTTTAATTTCATCCAACAAGGTTTCATCCGTATTGCCATAAATATAAGGCATTACAGTATTAATTTGCGCGGTAGAGTAGGTGCCGTGTTGGTCGAGAAAACCGCCGAGTAAACTTAGCATTCTTTTACAGGCATTGCGGCCTTGTAAATTAGCCCCGGTAGAACCAGAACCATATTGATAATAAATGGCCTCATTACCGTGCTGCGCAATGGTATTTTTTAGCTTGTCCGCCACAATTGTGGTGGCCTCATCCCAACTAATACGTTTGAATTTTCCTTCGCCGCGTTTACCCACCCGCAACATGGGATATTTGACGCGGTCAGGATTATATGTTTTCCATCTGACTGAGCGGCCACGCAAACAGGGGCGAATTTGATGTTCGCCAAATGTAGAATCATCATAAATGGCTTCATTAGCAATTTTAATAATTTCACCATTTTTGACGTGCACTTTTAGTGGACAGCGACTTCCACAGTTAACCAGACAGGCGCTGTATTTAATGGATTCCTTGGTGGTGGATTCTGTTTTTTCGGCAGCTTGTACTGAAAAAGGTAGGGTAATTGAACCAGCAACTGCCGCAGCCCCGGTGACTGCGGCAGATGTTTGAATAAATTCACGGCGACTCATAGCGCCAGTGAGCGGCTTTTTATTGTTATTCATCGACATTACCTTTGCGGAGGACATTTTTTGACGAAAATAAAATTTCTTGACGAAAATAAATGCAGAATTAAATGTTAATGCCTCACCTTAGGAAATAAGTTGTTACTTTTATATGATGTAAATCAATTAAGAGGGGATAACGAAAATATATGGGTGGTTTATGTGACCATATCGAAGGTTATTAATGATTTACAGCGAGGCGTTAACTATTTCTTATACATAAATTCAATATAATTAAGTGAATTGTTTTCTGTAAAAAGAATCAATCTCAATAAAAATGGTTATTGCCACTTAATATTTTATTGTTTTTATTTAATTCCCCTAAATTATTTTGAGAAATATCTTAATAATGGGGTGTTGATTATTAACGGCTATTTTTATCAGGGTAAAGTGAAGGGTTGTGGGGTGTGCTCCAGCAGTCGAATTATCCAAGTACCAGATAAACTGCTACTCTATGGTCTATCTGGTCGCCACCTTTAAAAATGCAGGATTGTTGGCTACCCTAAGTCACATAGATTATTGGCGCTATCTCAATTCGTTGGGTTCATTTTATAGCCGCCTACCTGCAACTTAGCATTTATTGGGCAGAGAGACTTTTTACCGTATTAACCGGCAGGGAACCCGCGCGATGTTAAATATCAAAAAACACGGCGAACACCGTAAACTCTTTGGTGAGAAAAATATTCATGCTGTTTTTGAAGTCAGCCTATTGCTGAAAGCCATCTTGGCGATAATGGAGATTCTGGCGGGTATTTTAACCTTTTTTATCACGCCCCAGCTGTTACTTAATTTACTGCATCGCATTACTCAAGTTGAGTTTATCGAAGATCGTGGCGATGTGGTGGCGAATTATTTGTTGCATGCCGCACAAAGCCTTTCGGTAAGTAGCCTGCATTTTGCCGCATTTTATTTGTTAATTCACGGCGTGGTTAAGCTCTGGGTCATTATTGGATTATGGCGTAAAAAGCTGGGATATTATCCCGCGGCGATAGTGATTTTTAGCTTATTTATTGTTTATCAAATTTACCGCTATACCTTTACCCATTCAGTGTTGCTGCTCCTGATAACCTTGTTGGATTTGGTGGTTATTGTGCTGACCATACTGGAATACCGACAATTACGCCGTGTGCCTCCAGGCCCAAAGTGAGGTGGGGTCAATGGCGGTTTGGCTATCAACAAAATAAGGCAATCGGCGAGGACAAATAGCACCAACGCCGAGCATTATTAGACGGTTATAGCAAAATACGGCTAACACTCAGTCAGCAAAAATATGCGCCTGACCCACTATCGTCAAATCAACCATTAAGCCTGCGTGAAGTGCTTCCCGGCTGATGGTTTTGATGGCTATGGTTTCTTCATAACCCGCAATGGACAAGGTGAGTGTCGAGATAAAACCGGCAAAATCAATATTGATAATTTGCGCCAGACACTGCGTTGGGTGGGATGGGGCGCTGGATGATGGGGTAATAGTAATTTGCTCTGGCCGTAACATAATACGGGTTTGCCCACGGCGTTTGGTATCGTCAACCTTGACCCGACCTAGGGCGCAATCTGCCCAGCCGGCATCAATATAGGCAGGAAGAATCAGTGTTTCGCCTAAAAATGTTGCGGTGGGTTCATCTACCGGTCGCAGATAAAGCTCTTGTGGCGGGCCAACATGGGCCAGTTTCCCCCCGCGTATAACCGCCACCTGATCGGCAAACGACAGCGCCTCACCTTGGTCATGGGTGACTAAAATCGACGCAATATTAGCTTGTGCTAATAGCTCGGCCACCGCTTTGCGGGTAGAAGCGCGCAAGGCGGTATCCAAGGCTGAAAAGGGTTCATCCAACAGCATCAACACCGGGCGCTGTGCCAATGCGCGGGCGAGTGCCACTCGCTGTTGTTGTCCGCCAGATATCTCATGGGGCCAGAGTTGGGATAAGCGCCGGTCTAGCGCCACCATCTCCATTAATTCATCAACCCGCCGTGCTTTGTCCTGTTTTGTGCCCTTTAAGCCATAAGCAATATTGCCTGCCACTGTAAAATGTGGAAACAGCGCGCCATCCTGCGGGACAAAACCAATCCCTCTTTTATGTGCCGGGATGTAAGTGGAACTGTCAAAGAGCGGTTTCCCTTGCAAAATCACCTGGCCGCAATCTGGTATTTCGAAACCGGCAATGATCCGCAGTAAGGTGGTTTTACCCGATCCTGATGGCCCGACAATGGCGGTGCGGCTACCCGCCTTGACCTGCAAATCAATGCCGTCTAATACCTTCACCGATTGGTAAGATTTACCGATGTGTTGCAGTTCAAGTGTGCTCATAATCCTGCCGTGCGTTGAGATTGAGAATAAAGCAGCCAGGTTAGCGGCAAGGAAAGCGCCACCATGAGCAGTGCATAAGGTGATGCGGCGACATAATCTATTTCACTGGTCAATGCCCAGAAGCCGGTCGCCAGTGTTCGGGTGCCATTGGGGGCTAATAACAAGGTGGCGGTGAGCTCATTGGAAATAGCCAAAAATACCAAGGCGGCACCGGCAGCTGCCCCCGGTGCCGCCAGCCGTAAGGTGGTGCTCCAAATAGCCTGAGCGGGGGTTTTGCCTAAGCTGCGAGCTACATTTTCCAGCTCAATGGGGGCTTGTGCGATACCTGCCCGCAAACTGATTAAGGCGCGCGGGGTGAACATCAATAAATAAGCCAACAAAAGTGTAAATTCGGTTTGATAGAGTGGCCGGGCCATGCGGATGGTAATGGTCACTAACGCCAGCGCCACCACGATACCCGGCAGCGAACTGGTGACATAGTTGCAGCCCTCCATAATGCGGTGTAAACGCCCCGGATAGCGCACGGATAACCACGCCATCGGCACGGCACATAAGGTGATAATCACCGCGCCACTCACTGCCAACGCCAGTGTTTGCTTCAGTGCGGGGAGCAGTTCAGGGTTCAGCCATACCTCGATGCCCCCCAAATAGAGCCAGCGAGTCAGGGTGATAAATGGCACGCCCAATGAGAGCGCCACCATCGCCAGAGGCAGCAGTAAACACCCCAGGCTGAGGGCGGTGCCCATCGAATACGCAGTTTGGTGCCTGGCACTGCCAGAACCGACTCGGGCGTAGCGGTTATAGCCTCGGCTGGTGGCTTCGATTAACAATAATCCCAAACAACATAGGGCCAAAACCCCCGCTAACATATTTGCCGCCGGGCCATTAAATGTGGATTGAAATTGGTCAAAAATGGCGGTGGTAAAGGTATCGAAACGGATCATGGCATAAAGGCCATATTCCGCTAATAAATGCAGTGCAATCAGTATGGAACCGCCCCAAATTGCGAGTTTTAGCTGTGGCAATACCACCCGAAAGAACACTGCCGTAGGTGTGCTACCCAATGAGGCGGCCGCATCTTCAAGGCCGGGGTCAAGGCGACGCAAGACGGCGGAGGCCGGTAAATAAATAAAGGGAAAATAGGCGATAACAGAGATAAATATGCCAGCGCCCAGCCCATGCATTGAGGGCATTAAGCTAATCCAGGCATAACTTTGTACAAATGCAGGAACCGCCAGTGGGGCAATGGCCAGCAGTGACCAAATCCGCCTGCCGGGTAAGGTGGTGCGTTCTGTCAACCATGCCAGTGCCACGCCAATAATGGCGCATAAGGGCAAAGTGAAAACCACCAACAATGCTGTGTTGAGCAGCAATTCCCCTACCCGTGGGCGAAACACGAGTGCTTTGACGGTCGGCCAGCCGGTATCAATGGCAATCCCCATCACAAACCCCAGTGGCAGCAGGGAGAGCAGCGAAAGCAGCACCGCAATGGTCACAATGGCAAAACCGGGGCGACGGCTAAACTGGCGTTGGGTGGCCCGACTCAATGTGTTGGGGATAATATCGGTATTTATATTGGCCATAATCGTCAAGGCGCTCGGCGGGTTAAATGCCCGTCAAACCCATAGGGTGACGGGCTAAAAATACAATTTATCAGCAGATTAATGGTATTACAGCAGGCCTGCTTCTGTCATCAACTCAACCACTTTCTTGCTGTTCAGTTTAGAGGGTTCTACTTTAGGCGCATCCAAGTCTTGTAATGGCACTAATTTAGGGTTGGACGCAGCATCAACACCCACGGCATATTCAAATGCATTGTTGGTTCGCAACATTTCTTGACCAGATTTGCCGGTGATCCATTTTACGAATGCCTGTGCTTGTTCCGGGTGCTTACTGGATGCTAAAACGCCACCGCCGGAGATACTGACAAAGGCACCGGGATCTTGATGTTTGAAGTAATGCAATTGAGTCTTACCGCTGTTCTCGCCGGTTTTAGCCTGATCAACAAAACGGTAATAGTGATAGATAACCCCGCCATCAATTTGGCCAGCATTAACTGCTTTCATCACTGTGCTATTGCCTTTATAGGCAGTAGAGTTAGTTTTCATGGCTTTTAACCACTCCAAAGTGGCTTTTTCGCCCTTCAGTTCTAACATCGCGCTGACGATGGCCTGGAAATCTGCACCTGATGGAGAGGCAGCCCAGCGGCCTTTCCACTCAGGTTTCGCCAGATCCATAATGGACTTTGGCAGCTCAGCGGCACTGATTTTTTCCGGATTATAAACAAACACGGTGCTGCGGGCGGCAATGCCAGTCCAGCGGCCATGTTCGGGGCGATATTCTTTGGCAACCTGTGCTTGTGTTGCTGCATCCAGTGGGGCAAACAGCTTGGCATTATCTACCAATACCATCGCCGGGGAGTTCTCGGTCAGGAAAACATCGGCAGGTGATGCCGCACCTTCCTGAACCAGTTGATTACCTAATTCGCTATCTCCGCCATTACGCAGCGTTACTTTAATGCCGGTATCTTTAGTAAAACCATCAACCCAAGATTTCACCAGATTTTCGTGTTGCGCATTATAAACCACGATGCCTTCGTCATTGGATGCGGCATTGACGGAAAAGGTTAATATTATTGAAGAAGCTAACAGTGCAATTGAGCCGAGAGAAGAAAAACGTAACTTCATAAAGACATCCTTTGAGCGGTTCAGAGAAGAAAATAACAGCATTAGGCAATGGTGAAACAGCTCGATTGTATCGAAATAATCAAGTAATGATAGTGAAAATCATTCGTGTTATTTGCTACGAAATGTTTCATTTTGCGTGGGTAATTCCTTACTATTCAAGAGGTTTAATGGGGTATTTTCTGACTAACCGCTTTATGGGATGGCGAATTTCTTTATCAACAACCGCTGGCAACAGCACATTTTCCTGTTTGTGCTAGCCTGACAATGCCTTAACATAGCTATTACTTTTTGCATGGTTTATGGATATTCGATGCGTCACTTGGCTGTCATTCTTCCCTTACTCACTTTGCTTTGTGCCTGTAGTAGCAAGCCGACGCCTCCTGTTGCTGCCACGCCGTCAGATAACCTGACACAAAGTGGTTTTATACTCGAGCCCCAGCATATGGGTCACCTGCAAGAGGGTGATTTTGCTTATAATGCGGATACCGCCCGTTTTGTTGATAAAATGGTGCGTGAACACGGCTTTGACCGCCAGCAACTGCACGATGTATTGGCCCAAACTCAAAAGTTGGATTGGGTTATCCGTTTAATGGATAAACAAGCACCGACTTCAGGTCGTCCTTCCGGGCCAAATGGGGCCTGGAATCGTTATCGCAGCAAATTTATAACCCCGGATAATGTGCAAAATGGGGTTAATTTCTGGAATCAACACCAAGACGCTCTGCAACGTGCATATGAGGAATATGGGGTGCCGCCGGAAATTATCGTCGGCATCATCGGGGTTGAAACCCGCTGGGGCCGGGTGATGGGCAAAACGCGCATCATTGATGCCTTGGCAACGCTCTCCTTTGCCTATCCACGCCGTGCCGAGTACTTTACCGGCGAGTTGGAGACGTTCTTGTTGATGGCGCGCGCCGAAGGTAATGACCCGCTCAGTTTACAAGGCTCCTATGCCGGCGCGATGGGCTACGGCCAATTTATGCCGTCGTCGTTCAAAAGCTATGCAGTTGATTTTAATGGTAATGGACATGTCAATTTATGGGATCCCGTGGATGCCATTGGCAGTGTCGCCAATTACTTTAAATCACACGGTTGGACGAAAGGGGCGGCGGTCGCTATCCCTGCCAAGGGGCAAGCGCCCAATCTCGATAATGGCTTTAAAACCAAATACCCGGTTTCAACCTTGGCTGCGGCGGGGCTAAGCCCGACCAGTTCATTGGGTGATTATCAGGAAGCCAGCTTATTGCGACTGGATGTCGGCACGGGTTATCAATATTGGTATGGATTACCAAACTTCTACACTATCACTCGCTATAACCACAGCACGCATTACGCTATGGCGGTTTGGCAGTTAGGTGAGGCGGTAGGGCGGGCGCGTAGAGGATATTAATCCCGGTCGTCTGGGGCGCTACAGCTGTGTTGGCCGAATCACTTATTGATATCAGCAATTCGAGATTGATTTGCTTAGCGTCTTCTAGTGTTTGGTGACTTGAATTCTATAAAAATGGCCACTTGGTGTGGCCATTTTACTGTAACGTTATTCATTACATCAGATGTGAAATATCATCCGGGTTGACGGACGGTGGCGGCTTACGCCAGCCTTGGGTTAGCCAAAGCAGATAGATAAAGCCCGCCAGCAACCACAGTAAACCCACCTCCAGCGCGCGCTGTTCCAGATGAACCCACAGCCAGACCGACATCACAAAGCCCATCATGGGTAACAGCCCATATTTGAACATGGCGGCAGCGCCACGGCGTTTCTCATTGAAAATAAAGTGTTTTACAACACTTAAATTGACAAAAGTAAATGCGCCGAGTGCACCAAAACTAATCATCGACACCACTAAGTTCAAATCAAGGAACAAGGCCAGCAACGAAATAACCGCTACGAACAAAATAGCTCGCCACGGGGTGTGGAACTTTTTATGCAGATGGAAAAACACTTTGCGCGGCAATACTCCCTCACGGCCCATCGCATAGAAAATGCGCGACACACTGGTTTGTGCAGTCATGGCCGAGGCATAAACACCGGTCAGATAAGTGGCCATAAAGAAGTTATACATCCACTTACCGCCGACATGCTCGGAGATAATCAGACTGGCGGTATCCTGATGGGGAATTAACGATTTCCAGTCCGGATAGGCCAAATGTGCAGCATAGGACACGGCGATGAAAATGGTGCCAGCGCTTATCACAGTGAACAAAATTGCCCGTGGCAGGGTGCGTTTGGCGTCGTGTGCTTCCTCTGCCATCGTGGCGATGGCATCAAAACCGAGGAACGCCAGACACAATACGGCAGCCCCAGACAACAGGCCAGATAAGTCACCGGCATTCACCAACAGCGGCTTCATGAGGGCTTCTGGACTTAAATCTGCCTGACTGAAAGAAAGCGCAATAAATAAGACGATAAACACCATTTGTGCCGCGATCAGTGAGAAATTCACCGAGGTGAGCAAACGCACGCCGAGAATATTTAACAAACTGACACTGACGATAGACGCAATAATAAAGACCGGAGCAGGAATAGCCGGGAATGCCTCGTGCAAGAAAATGCCTAAAACCAAATAATTAAGGATTGGCAGGAACAGATAATCCAAAATTTGTGCCCAACCCACCAGAAAGCCGGTTTTTCCGCCAAAACTACGTTGAACATAAGAATAGGCGGAACCTGATAGCGGCATGGCGCTGGTCATCCGACAATAACTTAGGGCGGTAAACAGAATGGTGGCAACCGTCACCAGATAGGCGATGGGCAAGTGCCCTTGACTTAATACGGTCACCTGTCCATAGGTGGTAAATACACCTAGTGGCACCATGTAGGCGAGCCCGAAAGCGACCAGCGCGGGGGTTTTAAGCACTCTGCGCAACTGAATATTTTGTGGCATTACCCTATCATCTCCTGGTGTAAATAAGCACCGTCACGCTGCATTTTTATGCAGCTGTAAAACATAAAGGAGCGGATTTTGACACAAGGCTAACAGTAACGCCAATCACTTCCTTGTTACCCGGGATTGTTGTGCTGATTTTACTGGCCCACTGAGATAAATCCGTGGGCCAGTATAGCATTAGCGGGGGGTTAGGCTTGATACACCAAGTTACCGCCTATCAGTGTGGCTTCCACTTGTGTCTGATAAATTGTTGCTGGCGACTGTTCGAACAAATTGTTTTTCAGAATGATAATGTCGGCAAACTTACCGGCTTCCAATGAGCCAATATATTGCTCTTTGGCAATCATATACGCGGCATCAATAGTTGCTGAGCGTAATGTCTCAATAAGTGTCAAATCCCGGTCATTATCCAACCGAGGCCCGGCTGGATTGCCCTCCAGATCCCAGGCACGGCGGGTCATTCCCACTTGCAGATTGTACCATTCATCCAATCGGTCAATGGGCCAGTCGCTGCCATAAGCTACCCGCGCCCCTGCAGCCAGAAAACGCGCCGCCGGTTCCATATGTTGGAAACGGGTTTCACCCAGCATGGCGCGCTCCTCATCAATCAATACACCCGGTAAACCGGCCCACTGGAAAGACAGCACCGCAGTGGCACCGAGCTTGGCAAAGCGGTCATATTGATGGGCGGCGACCAGTTCATTGTGTGCTAATCCCGGCCGGATATCCTTACCCGGCAAGGCGGCACGCATGTGTTCGACGGCATCCAGCACCATCTCGATGGCACCATCCCCCACGGTGTGGGTGTGCGGATGAAGGCCAGCTCGCGCACATTCCAAAATCACGGCATTGACCATCGGCGCAGTAAAGTACAGGTCGCCATAATGGTCAGTATTTTGCCAGTCCGGCTGGTCTGATGTGCCCTGATTCGCCCGATAAGGCTCCAGTAGCGCGGCGGTCATGGTGGGCGGCTGTAGCACTCCGTCGATAAACAGTTTCAAATGGTCGACGGCAAAGCCCGGTGTCGGTGTCCAGGTATCACTTCCCCACAGGCGACCAAATTCAACCACTTCCTGCACGACCCGAGCGGCGTCTTCCGGCCCTTGTAAACTGTCTGGCGTCACCTCTTTGGCCCCCAGAACTCGCAGGGTTAGCTCGTTACGTTCATATAATTGGCGAAAGGCCAGCAATTGTTCTGCAAATACTCGGGTATCCATCACTGTCGTGACCCCTTGCGCATTCAGAACTTGCTGCACATGGGCGGCAATTTGCACGTTTTTTTCAGGTGTCGCGGAGGGAATGCTGTCAAAGGCGCGCATGGCGGGCGCATCTTCCAAAATACCTGTCAGCTGGCCTTGTGCATCGCGGGCAATTTTGCCGTCTGGCGGTACTGGGGTGTTTTCGTCAATCCCCAGCAGTTCAAGGGCTCGGCTGTTGGCCGCCAAGGTGTGGCAATCGTTAGAAAACAGGGCGACAGGGCGGCGAGTGTTGAGTGAATCCAGTGCGCTACGGCTCATATCCGCCCCCACCGGGATCATGGCCTGACGCTGCCAGGCGCGCACGGTTAGCCAGTCATCTTCACCTTTAAAAGGGTCGTTATCGAGATGCTGCTGGATAATATCCAGGGTTTGTTCAACACTCAGCGCGGCATAGTTGAGGTTGCAACCAATCAGCTGTTTACCTCCCCAAAACGGGTGCATATGGCTATCAATAAGGCCGGGCATCATAAACTTGCCCGCTAAATCGATAAGACGGGTTTTCGGCGTAGCAAACTGCTGGATAAGTTCTTCACCGCCAGTGGCCAAAATATAGCCTTCACCAATGGCGATAGCGCTGCAAACCTGATTATTGGCATCTGCCGTGTAAATTGTGCCGTTATAGTAAATAACATCGGCGACAGTAGGGTGTTGAATCATCATAATTTCCCAAAGCAAAGTATCCCCAGTGCCAGATAAATAAATTTGGGGGGATTGGGTGGGGTAAATAGCCATTATAGTCGGTATCTGCGGCAAAAACTGCCACAGTGAGATACCGGCAGCGGCAGGTGTGCAGTTACATTAATGGATTTTCGAGTAATTCGGTGTGCATGGCCGCCGCCAAATGGCGCAGTATTTCTGCTTGCGAAAAACCTAATTCGGTAAATTGGGTTAGCCCATCCAAACCACATACCAGCCCAATCAAACGCCATGCTACATCACTGGCATTGATATCTGAGCGGAATTCATGGCCAGCTACCCCTGAAGTAATGACATCTACCGTGGCCTGATGCCAGTCAGTCATGGAGGCGGCATAAGCCTGTTTAATCAGGTTATCCCGCTCCGCCAGTATGGAAACTTCATTCCACAGCCGGGTCTCTTGTTGACAGGCTTCATCTTGCGGGTAACCCAGCACCTGTACCAGCCGCTCACGGGCGGGTAAATTCTCACTGTTTAGCCTAAAGGTGGCTAAAGAGTGTTTCACTATTAACAGAAACACCTCCGCCCGCAGCTGTGACACCGAGGTAAAGTGGTGATGAACTTGCCCAACAGCAACACCGGCTTCACTGGCCACCCGGCGCACGGTGGTGGCGGTCATCCCTTCGGTTATCGCCACGCGCATCGCCGCCTGTAAAATAGTGTCATGCCGCTCTTCACGGTTTAAATAGGCCAAAAAGACTCCTTTAACGGGTTCACGGATGTTTTCGCCATTATGTGATGAATTGGACGCTAGTTCAACTTTCCGCTATTATCGCAATATTGAACAAGTGTTCAACACTGATATATACCCTATTTGAGCGTGTCTGTATGTCTAAAAAGTGGATGATTTTCTACGTTATTATTCTGATGTATCTCCCTGTTTCTATTGATGCGACGGTGCTGCATGTGGCGGCCCCTCGGCTGGGAATTGCCCTGTCTGCGACCGGCAGTGAGTTGCTGTGGATAATTGATATTTACTCCTTGGTGATGGCCTGTTTGTTGCTGCCAATGGGGGCGTTGGGGGATCGTATTGGCTTCAAACTGCTGGCTTTGTTGGGGTCGGTGCTGTTCGGCCTGGCGTCATTGGCGGCAGCTTTGGCACCTTCGGTGGCGGCACTGATTGCTGCGCGGGCCCTTTTGGCGGTTGGCGCAGCAATGATCTTGCCCGCAACGTTGTCGGCGGTGCGTCATATTTTTAACGATGAACGCGAGCGTGCGATGGCACTGGGTATTTGGGTCGCCATTGGCACTATGGGGGCGGCAATGGGGCCACTGGTGGGCGGGCTGTTAATGGAGTATTTCTACTGGGGGTCAGTGTTCCTGATTAATATCCCCATTATCATTGCCGTGGTGATTGCGACACTGTTAGTTATTCCTCATCAGCCGATGCGAACGGAGCAGACGTGGAAATTAGCCCCGGCGCTGGTCTTGGTGACGGCGATTCTGCTGCTGGTTTATGCGGCCAAAACCGGGTTACGCGGGGGGAGTGAGCCAGTGATGACTGGGCTGACGGCCATCTTGGGCGGGGTGATGTTATTGGCATTTGTTCGCCATCAGTTATCCACCTCAGCGCCGATGATAGATTTTCGTTTGATAAGCCAGCGGGTGATTGCGGTCGGCATGGCAATGGCAATGACGGCAATGATAACGCTGGTGGGTTTTGAATTACTCCTCACTCAAGAGTTACAGTTTGTCTTAGGGAAAACGCCACTTGAAGCGGGCATCTTTTTGCTGCCATTAATGATTGCCAGTGGTGTCAGTGGGCCGCTTTCTGGATGGCTAGTCGCCAGATTGGGATTGCGCACTGTAGCCAGTGCCGGTATTGCCTTGAGTTCAATGAGTTTTTTAGGCCTCGCCTACACGGATTTTGCCACACAAATTTATCTGGCATGGGGATGGATGATATTACTCGGCTTTAGTATTGAAGCGTCACTATTGGCCTCTACGGCGGCGATTATGAGTGCCGCGCCACCGGAAAAAGCCGGTGCAGCAGGGGCTGTGGAAGGTATGGCGTATGAACTGGGCGCGGGGTTGGGCGTTGCTATTTTTGGTTTGATGCTCTCACGGGCTTATACCGCCTCCATCCTGTTACCGCAGGATTTACCCGCCAACTTAACTCAACAGGCGAGCGCGTCTATCAGTGAAACCATTCAGGTGGCGAATAGCCTCGGTGGAGATACGGCTTTACTCGCCAGTGCTAAACTGGCCTTTTCGACCTCGCACAGTTTGGTCTTAGGCACTGCCAGTGGGTTGCTTATCCTGCTTGCCATCCTGGTGTGGTTCTCTATGCCGGGGAAAAGCCGGTCATCATGGGGGAATGCCCCAGGGCATGGCATCGCGGATAAACTGTCAGAGAGTTAATCTGAAGTAAATAGATAATCTGGTAATTAAGTCCTTACTTTTTAGTCATCACTGTTAGTGAACTGTGTGATATACCTATAAGCTGCATCTTTTAAAATGCAGGGGTGTTGGCGGTTATCACTGTAACAAGTCATTGAGTTATCTCAACTCCTTGGATTTATTTATATGCCGTCGGCCTGCAGTTCGGCATCTATTGGGTATAGTTAAGGTAGTGACTTGGATTTTGATATGTTGATGATGTCAAAACGGTATTCCAATAAAGAGTAAGGCTTTCTCTATGACAGAGCGGCAGTCCACAGCACAACTCGATATCGACAGTTCAGCTCAACCTGTCCGGGTCTCGGCCAAAGGGGATTGGGTGCTGGTGCATTACCGCGAGTTGGAGCCCCAAGTGGCACAATTGCGCGCCAATCTGCCCCACGGGGTGGTGTTTGATCTCAACCAATTAGGTGCTTTGGATACCGCGGGCGCGGCTTTGCTGGCAGTGCTTCTCGGTGAAGAACGTATCAGTCATCTTCGTGAACTTGCGCCCAATTTGCCGCAAGAACGGCGCGTGTTATTAGAAACCGTGAGCCAGGTTTTACCCAATATAGAACCCGAATCAACCGAAAAGCCGCCCGCATTTTGGCTTGAATTATTGGCCGGCACCGGCCGCACGGTGGACAATTTATGGCAAGATATCAAATCGTTACTCGGGTTTGTTGGCCTAACTCTTGAGACTCTGCTGGGCACGCTTTTTCGGCCCTCCCGCTGGCGAGTGACTTCGCTGATTGCCAATGTTCAGCAAATTGGTCTGAATGCGGTTCCTATCATTATGCTGCTGACGTTTTTGGTCGGGGCGGTTATTGCTTTCCTTGGTGCCACGGTATTGACCACCTTCGGCGCGGGTATTTTTACGGTCGATCTGGTGGTGTTTTCTTTCCTGCGTGAGTTTGCGGTACTGCTGACTGCCATTTTAATGGCCGGGCGCACCGCCAGTGCCTTTACTGCTGAAATCGGGTTGATGAAAGCCAATGAGGAAATTGACGCCATCCAAACCTTGGGGCTGAATCCGGTTGAATTGCTGGTGCTGCCTCGGGTCTTAGCACTGTTGATTTCATTACCCATGCTGACATTTATTGGCATGGTTTGCGGTATTTTCGGCGGGATGGTGGTCTGCGCTCTTGAGCTCAATATTTCGCCGACTATGTTTTTGTCAATTATGCAAAACAGTAACGGATTACAGCATTTTTTGGTGGGCATAAGTAAAGCCCCTATTTTCGCCTTCCTGATAGCCATCATCGGCTGTCTGGAGGGGTTTAAAGTCACTGGCAGTGCGGAATCTGTGGGGGAGCACACCACCACCAGTGTGGTGCAATCGATTTTTGTGGTGATCCTGCTTGATGCCATTGCGGCGCTATTTTTCATGGAAATGGGATGGTGAGCCACATGCCACAAGAACCTATTATTAAGGTGTCAGAAACCATTATTAAGACCCAAGAAGCTATTATTAAGCCACCAGAAGCCATTATTCAAATTCGCCATCTGGTGAACTGTTTTGGTAAACAATGTGTGCACCAAGACTTGGATCTGGATGTTCAGCGCGGTGAAGTTCTCGGTGTGGTGGGGGGCTCGGGTACCGGTAAATCTGTGCTGCTGCGCAGCATTGTAGGATTGCGCCGGCCAACCGATGGCCATATTCATGTGTTTGGGCAAGATTTAATGGCATTATCGGGCCTGGCACGATCTCGGGTTGAGCGGCGATTTGGCGTATTGTTTCAACGAGGTGCATTATTCAGTTCTCTGACAGTAACCGAAAACGTAGCATTGCCATTAATCGAAAATGCCGGTTTACCACGCGCCGAGGCCGAGCGCCTGGCACAGGTGAAGCTGGCATTGGCGGGGTTACCGCCAGGGGCGGGCAGTAAATATCCGGCCTCATTGTCAGGGGGGATGGTTAAGCGCGTAGCACTTGCCCGAGCGCTGGCTTTGGATCCGGATATCTTGTTTCTTGATGAACCGACGGCTGGCCTGGATCCCATTGGCGCGGCAGCCTTTGACAGTTTAATCCGCACCTTGCGTGATGCACTCAATTTGACGGTATTTTTGGTAACACATGACTTGGACACGCTCTATACCTTGTGTGACCGGGTTGCTGTGCTTTCACAAAAGAAAGTGCTGGTGGTGGATACCCTGGATAAAGTCGCGCAGACCAATGATGATTGGATCCAAGCGTATTTTCATGGCCCACGTGGGCGAGCTGCTTATCAGGCAGCGGCAACGACGAATAGTGAAGAGAGGTTGTAAATGGAAACCCGTGCTCATCATGTTGTCATTGGGTTGTTCACCCTCATTGTGGTCAGTGCCGCATTATTATTCTGCCTGTGGCTGACCGGTGCCGGCACTGATCGCCAGTTCAGATTGTACGATATTGTCTTCAATGAGCCGGTGAGTGGCTTATCGCAGGGGAGTACCGTGCAATACAGCGGCATTCGGGTCGGTGAAGTGACTCAATTGCGGTTAGACACCGATAACCCCACCCAAGTTTGGGCGCGAGTGCGTGTGTCGGCCTCCACACCTATCCGCGAAGATACCCAAGCCCGCCTGACGGTGGCCGGTATCACCGGGACGTCAAACATTCAATTCAGTAGCAGCAGCCAAGCAAGCCCCTTACTGGAAAGTAAAGATGGCGAAATTCCGGTCATTATTGCTACTCCGTCACCGATGAGCCAGTTGTTGGCTAATGGTGAGAACTTTATGAGCAATGCCAATGAAGTACTGGTGCGCCTTAACCAACTGCTGGAACCGGATAACCAGCAGCGCCTGATAACTACCTTGAATAATCTCGCCTTAATTACCCAGACGGTGGCAGACCAACGCCAAGACATTCGAACCCTGTTGCAGCAGTTGGCGCAAGCCAGTAAGCAAGCCAATGAGACACTGACTCAAACTAATCGCCTGCTACGCAATGCTAATGGGCTAATGGATGGGCAGGGGAAACAGCTGGTGAATGATGCGGCGAAGACAATGGCTTCTTTGCAAAATACCAGTGTCATCCTCAATAAACTGGTTAATGAAAATAAAACCTCACTTAACAATGGCATGCAAGGAATGAATGAACTTGGGCCCGCTGTTGATGAGTTGCGCAGAACATTAGCGACCTTACGTGCTGCTGTTTCTCGTTTGGAAGAAAATCCCTCGGCCTTGCTGCGCGGCCGTGAAAGAACACAGGAGTTTACGCCTCGATGAGATCTCTTAAGGTAATGCGCTCTGCTGGCCGTGGTACTTGGCTGCTGATGTTGGCGATGTTAGCGATGTTGCTGTCTGCTTGCACCATTTTGCCCTCGGCACCGGTTTCTCAGGTGTATCTGTTGCCGGTACCGGCGGCGACCACTGCGCCACATGGGCAGAGCGTCAATTGGTCGCTGCGGGTTTCGCAACCGGCAACTAACCAATTCATTAATAGCTCACGTATTGCTGTTCAACCTGAAGGGCAGGAAATTGCGGTCTATAAAAACTCACGCTGGACTGACCCCACCCCCATTTTGGTACGTAACCGGCTGATTCAGGAATTCCGCACGGATGGCCGCATCCCCGCAGTCAGCAGCGATGATGACAGCCTGCAGGCGGATGTCGAGTTGAGTGGTGATTTATCGGCGTTTCAGGGGGTTTATCTCGCGGGTAACAGTGAAGTGCTAATTCGCTTTGATGCCCGTCTGGTCAGAATTTCAGACCGCAGAATTATTGCAACCCGTCATTTTGAAATCCGCCAGCCGATTAAAGGCTCGCAGATGGATGAGGTGATTGATGCTTTTGGCTTGGCGAGCAATCAATTGGCTACTCAGGTACTGAACTGGACACTACAACAGTCTCCTCAGTAAATGCGTATTGCTAATTAATGGCACTCACAGCGAAAGGGTGGGCTAAGGGAGAAAGGATTCTCTTTATATTGAAGATAAAAGAAAATCATGAAAATCGTTTCTCCCAGCAAGTCCATGATAGGTTAGTAAACAGTGAAAATCCTATTTATTAGGAAATATCCTAATGAATAGACGCGCTGAGTAATACCTAAAAATACAAAAAAAACGCAGCAAAATTGCTCTAATTTATCAACCAGTGACATTTATTTCCGCTGAACTCCCTCGCTTGTCTACTGCACTAATGTCAGGTTAAGTAAAGTCCAACAATTATATTGTTCAAGTAATTGGCACCTTTTGCAAAATAATTGATGGCAGTGATTGAAATAAAACTTATAGCAAATAAGTGTTGATTTTATGTTTCATAATGTTTGACTATTACGCTATAAATTGAGCAAAAGGGAATCATTATGCTTTGGAAAAATACCAGGGATAAGTTTGGGTGTGTCACTATTAGTATCCACTGGTTGGTAGCATTAACAGTATATGCACTCTTTGCTCTTGGATTATGGATGGTGACGTTAGGCTACTATGATGGTTGGTATCATCAAGCACCTGAAATACATAAAAGTATCGGTTGTATTCTTTTTGCGGTGATGATATTTCGCGTGATTTGGCGCTTTATTTCACCACCACCAAAACCATTATTGAGTTATAGCCGCTTTACCCGAATTAGTGCGATATTGGCACATCTGATTTTATATATTGTGCTATTTAGCATTATGATCAGTGGCTATTTAATCTCGACAGCTGACGGGCAACCAATCAATGTATTTAACTGGTTTTCTGTACCTGCGACATTAACCGACTTACCTGATCAAGCTGATACAGCGGGTATGATACATCTTTATCTGGCTTGGGCTGTGGTAATACTTTCACTATTACATGGACTGGCCGCGATTAAACACCACTTTATTGATGGTGATATTACCCTTAAACGGATGCTGGGACGTAGCACCGATTAACCAACTATTATGGAGAGTTAAGTATGTTTAATAAGACCCTATTGGGCCTGACTGTAGGTGCACTGATGTTTACAGCAGGTAGCGCCGTAGCCGCCGACTATAAAATCGATAAAGAAGGTCAACATGCCTTTATCGAATTCCGGATTAAACACTTAGGCTATAGCTGGTTATACGGCAGCTTTAATGATTTTGATGGCTCTTTTACTTTTGATGAGAAAAATCCTGCTGCTGATAAAGTTAACGTCGTGATTAACACCAACAGTGTAGATACTAACCATGCAGAACGCGATAAACACTTAAGAAGTAAAGATTTCCTGAATGTAAGTAAATTCCCACAGGCCACATTTGAATCTACTGAAGTGAAGAAAAATGGCGAAGGTTATACCATAGTCGGTAACCTGACTTTAAATGGGGTGACTAAGCCGGTGACTCTGGAAAGCCAATTGACCGGTCAGGGCAAAGACCCTTGGGGTGGTTATCGTGCCGGTTTTGAAGCTAACGGCAATATTAAGTTGAAAGATTTTAATATCACCACAGATTTAGGCCCCGCTTCACAGGAAGTCGAACTGATTCTGTCAGTTGAAGGTGTACAGGCTAAATAACGTTATTAAAGATTAGCACGGTTAATATCAAAAGGAGTCTTTGGCTCCTTTTTTGTGATATTCACTTAGCCTTAATCTGATAGAAAGGCCCATTAGCCACAGAGTCTCTAATAATGAGGTCAGATTGGAAAGTATTCTCGTTTGATAAATATCCACCATCCAACATTGATATCAGCCGGTTGATAACTTCATTTATCATATCGCTAACGGGATCTTTTATACTGGATAACGGAGGCAGCAAGAAAGGTGCAATAAGAATATTATCGAAGCCAATGATCGATATCTCCTCAGGAACATTAATTCCTGATTCATTTAATTTTTTCATTGCCCCAATTGCCATATCATCATTGCTGGCGATAATAGCGCTAAAAGGTGATTTATGTGTTAATAAAAGTTCTACTGCCGCCGCACCACTGGTGGGTGTCCATTTCCCCTGAACAATAAGTTCATCTCTTACGGGTAAAGAAAAATCTATTAATGCAGCTTTGTAACCAGAAAGGCGCTCTATAGCAGTAGGTGAATCAAGTGAACCAGTAATAAATGCAATATCTTGATGTCCGTGTTCAATAAGATATTGCGTCGCACTATAACTAGAACCTTTATGATCGCAGGAAATACAATGGCTGTGATTTTTCCGCAGTTTTCTGTTCACCACCATAATAGGTTGCTTATACTTATCAATAATAAGATCCAAAGCATCAACAGTTAAAAAACGCGGATAGATTATGATTGCATCACAACGTAGATCGAGTAGAAACTGAATTGCCTCTTGTTCTTCTTGCGCGCTGTGTTTCCCATCAACCAGCACTAATTGACGACCATTACTTTCTAATTTTTGTGCCGCTTGAGAAAGTATTTCATTAAAATAGCTACCGCTATACAAAGTATTGGTCACGACAAAACCAATACATTCAGATTTGTTGGTTGCCAAGTTTCTAGCCAGCAAATTGGGTCGATATCCCGTCTCATCAATGGCTTTAAATACCTGATCTTTAGTCGCGGGACTAACATAACCTTTGCCCGACAAAACACGTGAAACAGTGGCTTTTGATACACCGGCTTTTTTTGCCACTTCTTGCATTGTTGGCATGGGGTTTTCCTGACCTGTTGAATATTGTTGTCATTCTATACCCTTCGCCCTTGAAATTGCAGGGGTGTTAGCTGCATTCACTCACCCGCATCACATACTTGAGTATGCTCATCGGGATTCATTTACTGGCTGCCTACCTGCAATCCCAAGTTCATTGGGTATTCCCTTGGTTTTGAAATTGCAGGGGTGTTAGCTGCGTTCACTCACCCGAATCATGGGCGAGCTGGTAAGTGAATGCTAAATTTTAACGCGGGAATAAAGCTCAATTAGATTTTTGGCTTGATACTTCCCGTATATATTTGTCCGGTGGGAACTCACGGTCTTGTTACTGATCCCAAGTAATATACCAATCTCTTTATTTGACAGCCCAGAAAGCAGGTGGCGACAGATTTCACTTTCTCGATGAGTCAGCGCTGTTTTATCTTTGTGAGTACAAAGTGTTTTCTCAGCAGATATCTTGGTCTTTTGCACAGCTTTAAAACAAAAAATCAATTGATAGAACATTGTTTCAATTTGACTTTGTGACGCAGTTTTGCTGAGTATAAATGGCGATACTTGCTTTAGTGTTGTATAGCTTCCTGAACCTTCAGATTCAGAAGTAAACAAAAATAGGCGACAGTGACTTACCTTTTCTTTAGCTAATTTAAACAGGCGGAATTGTTCAAATTTTTCAATGCCGTCAAGGTCAAAGATAATTATAGGGTTATCTTGTTCCTGGATCTCATTTTCAAACTCAGATAATGAATAGCAGATACGAATGCTCACATTGCCACGCTTTGAGCGCATGATTGATATGTTTTCAATTGCTTGTTTTAAATAAAATCGAACCAAGTCATATTGGCTGAAGATAATAACGTTATTCATAAACAGTCTCTTTTATTAGCACGTTAGATTAACCCGTAATAAAATTGCCTATTCCTTGATATGGCAATTCGCAGGGATGAAGCCAGTGGGAATGTAAAGAGAGAAGTAAACTTATATTAAAAGCGGGGCGCCTTACCTTTAAGATAATAATTTCGATTAATCAAATTCAAATTCAAATTCAATTTTAATGATGCTCGTTTACCAGAAGAACAATTTTGTGACCCATCCGACTATTTTTCACTCTTGATTTACTATAAGAAAAATCATGGTTATTGAAAAGTCACTTTTATTTTCATACGATGCTAAAATGTCATACATTTAAAAAAACACATAAAAAACAAAAAGATAAAAAACAAGATTAGTCTCTTATCTTAATTAATAATGAAGAGTGTTTTTTTTTGCTAGGAATATTAGCCTTATTATCCTACAGATTAGTCCTGTTTATTGCCTAGACTATCTGACGGCTCATCAACTCTGTATAAGCCAAACGGATATCATCCATTAGTCTTTTTGCTATCGGTGTTAACGGCTGTTGCCGTCGGTAGATTAAACTATAATAGCCATCAGGAAGTTTTTCTTTGATGGGTATTATAGATAATTTATGCTGCAGATGAGGGATGGTGACCATCACTTTTGGTCCAACGAACAAATAGTCCTCGTTTAAAATAAGTTGTTCTGCAATCGTGGCTGAGTTACCAAAAATCACCGAACACGTCGGTTCTTTACCATTAGGGAAGATTAACGTTTCTATATCATTATAGAAACCGGCACTGGCTGTAGGTAAATACCACTTAGCTCCGCTTAACTCACTTAGCGATGTGCTGTTTGATAATGGATGCCCTTTACGGGCAAATACCGCAAATTGAGAAACCGCCAAATGCTCATCCACAAATTCACGAAGTGAGATATCAGGAGTGACTATCCCAATAAAAAAATCTAGCCGGCCAAGGCGTAAAGACGCTAATAACTCAGAAAGTTGCCCTTCAGCAACAGTAATTCGTGCGCTGGTATATATCTCTTGGAAACTTTTTATAACATCGGGAATAAAAGTGAATGCCGGTAAATGAGAGCAGCCAAAAGTGACTAAACCTTCAGAGTCGCGCCCAATTTGTTCCAATTCATCAAGAGCGCGCTCTAATTCGTTCAGCACCAAGTTCATTCTTGGTTCAAATATTCTACCCATGGTCGTTAATTCTGCACCATGTACACCGCGAACTAATAACGGCACACCGAGTATTCGCTCCAACTCTTGAATACTTCTTGTCATGGCCGGCTGTGTCTGGTGTAGCGCTTGGGCAGCGGTTCGAATACTACCATGTTGAATAATCGCCCTTAGGTTTTTCAACTGGTTTGTTTTAGGTAGCTCTCTCATGCCATTCTCACTGAGTTGATAAAAACCTTGTTCATTGCTGAACAGTATTCTGACTCGATGGTTACCTGTTACATTATTTTGTTTAACACGCCAAGTTTAGCCATCGCTGAATGTCAGTTGTATCACGTTATATTTTTACTGTGTTTATAATGGGCGCATTTCGATATTGGCAATAAAAAAGCTAAAAGAAGTTAGCGATTACCTTTATCTTGGTCAGTATAACCACTCATAAAGGCGTTTACGCCCAACGAGGTTGGACATTGCCATTACCTTCGCCAGTGACTCTCTCCCTACACTGTAGCTGTTCCGCTAGAACCTGCTTGATTGCCTATAAAGCTATATCGATTTGAAATACGGCCACCATCGAAAATATTTAGGGTGTCCGTGTTGGTTTCACCCATATATAGATTCTCGCTGATATCCGATGGGATACCCGCACCTTGGTTATGAACCTGGCCATTATCAATAATTAAAGATGTAGCTTGTGCCACCGAAAGACCCAGTAGAAAAACCACTCCTGAGATACTTGAGTGCCAAGTGGGGCGATATGCAATTATCGCTAATTTTTTAAATTTTCTCATGGTGAAATTGTATTTTCCTCAACAAGGATAAATGACGAAATGCCCATCATTAAAAATGTATAAAATAATGGAATAGCTAATGGTATGAGTTTTACTTACATGAGATATCTATTTAACTTGTGGCAACTTATTAGCAATAAATTATAGGTGTTGAAAATTTATTTCTTAAATTTCAATGAGTTTAGTGCCGGTTGAATGAAGATTGGCGGCGATAATTGTAATTAGACTGTAAAATTAAAGAAATAAATATTTTTAGCGGAGTTCTGGTTAAGTAACAGCTGATTATTTGTTGCGGTAAAATACTCCCGAGTACATATAACTTCAGAATGTTGGGTGTTTTAAATGATTTCGTCCATAAATAATTATGCATTCTGATTGTCTCTTTTTTCTCGGTTGTATTTTAGAAAACACATAATGGAGTATTTATTAATTATTTTATTTAGGAAGCGCCTTATTTTTTGTAGGAAAAATCCCAAACTAATGTGAGGCTATGGCCGATTTATTTTTACACTAGGAATATTTAACCCACATTTATGTCTCTTTACATGGGAGCAACATTATTGCATTTAAAATGACCGACATCACAAAAGTAAAATTTAATTAATATTTCTATTGAGTTTGTCTCTGTGTTTTAAGATTCTCATGTGGAACCGGTTACCTCGTTACCTGAAAGTGAGAAGATACATGAGTTCTTCGCAGGTAACTAAATTATAACTATATGAATATAATAGCTAATTATGACTTTATGTTGATAGGGGCAATTTCCTTAAGCGGCAGAGTGTAGTTAGCTTAGCGTGCACCATTACGGGGAGTTATCACTCATGTCAAAAAATTTTGCCGCTGTAGCCCGACAAATAATCGATGCCATTGGTGGGGTCGGTAACATCGCGGCAGTGACCCATTGCATGACACGTTTACGTTTTGTGCTTAATGATGATAATGCGGTCGAACTGGCTAAACTAAAATCCATCACCGGAGTAATGGGGGTGGTTCGCAATGAAAATCAATGCCAGGTTATCATTGGTAATAATGTTTCGGCAGCTTATGCCGAAGTGATTAAGTTGCTTCCTGAAGGCGCATTAGCGGCAAGTGCGTCGCCCCAGAAAAGTAAAATCACCTTAAAACGTATTGGGTCGGGGATCCTTGATGCACTGATTGGCACTATGTCACCTTTGATTCCGGCGATTATTGGCGGTTCAATGGTGAAGTTACTGGCCATGATCCTGGATATGACCGGACTCTTTGGGAAAGGCTCATCGACAATAATTATTCTTAATGTCATTGGTGACGGGGCTTTCTTCTTCTTACCAGTGATGGTTGCGGCTTCTGCGGCGATAAAATTCAAAACCAATATGTCGCTCGCGATTGCTATTGCTGGGGTATTGGTTCACCCGGCCTTTATTGATTTGATGGCAAAAGCGGCACAGGGCCAACAGGTTGATTTTATGGGGGTGCCAATCACGGCCGTTAAGTACACCTATACTGTGATTCCTGCCCTCTGTATGACTTGGCTACTGTCTTATATTGAGCGATGGGTCGACAAAATCACCCCTGCGGTCACTAAAAACTTCCTTAAACCGATGCTAATTGTGCTGATTTCTGCCCCTATTGCCATCATCTTCATCGGCCCGCTGGGGATCTGGATCGGTAGTGGTATTTCCTCTCTGGTATATACCGTGCATGACTATTTGGGCTGGTTATCAGTTGCAATTATGGGGGCTCTCTGGCCATTGTTGGTCATGACCGGCATGCACCGAGTTTTTACGCCAACCATCATTCAAACCATTGCTGAAACAGGGAAAGAGGGTATGGTTATGCCGTCAGAAATTGGGGCAAACCTTTCTCTGGGCGGTTCCTCACTGGCGGTCGCCTGGCGCACCAAAAACCCTGAATTACGCCAAACCGCACTGGCTGCTGCGGCCTCTGCGATTGTGGCTGGTATTTCTGAACCCGCACTTTACGGTGTTGCGCTGCGGCTCAAACGCCCACTGATCGCCAGCTTGATTAGTGGCTTTATTTGCGGTGCAGTGGCGGGAATTGGCGGGCTTGCCAGTCACTCGATGGCATCTCCTGGGCTATTTACCAGTGTCCAGTTCTTCGACCCGGCAAATCCGATGAGTATTGTGTGGGTATTTGGCGTCATGGTCTTGGCAATAGTGATTTCTTTTGTCACGACATTGCTCCTGGGATTTGAAGATATTCCTGTGGAAGAGAGCGACAGCCAGCACGCTACTGACCCAGTAATTTCACACAATACGGCAAAAATTAACTAAATAAAGAGGTACTTAATGCCAGCATCTACATTTCCTGACGGCTTTTTATGGGGCGGCGCATTAGCTGCAAACCAGGCCGAAGGCGCTTGTTTTGAAGGTGGGAAAGGGCTGACTACGGTGGATATGATCCCACATGGCCCGCACCGTTTGGCCGTCAAATTAGGGCAGGAAAAGCGTTTTACCTTACGGGATGATGAGTTTTATCCCAGCCATCAGGCAATCGATTTTTATCATCGTTATAAAGAAGATATCGCGTTAATGGCTGAGATGGGGTTCACCGTATTTCGCACATCAATAGCCTGGAGCCGGATTTATCCAAATGGTGATGAACTGACACCGAACGCCGAAGGGATTGCTTTTTACCGTGACCTTTTTCGCGAATGTAAAAAATACAATATTGAGCCGCTGGTGACGTTGTGCCACTTTGATGTTCCCATGCATCTGGTCACTGAATATGGTTCGTGGCGTAACCGGAAAATGGTTGAATTCTTCACGCGCTATGCCCGCACATGTTTTGAGGCGTTTGATGGTTTGGTGAAGTATTGGCTGACATTTAATGAGATTAACATCTTGCTGCATAGCCCATTTTCTGGTGCTGGTTTGGTGTTTGAACCGCATGAAAATCAGGAACAGGTTAAGTACCAGGCAGCCCATCACGAGCTACTCGCCAGCGCATTGGCCACAAAAATTGCTCATGAGGTAAACCCGGAAAACCAGGTTGGCTGCATGTTGGCGGGGGGGAATTTTTATCCACGTACTTGCAAACCTGAGGATGTGTGGGCGGCGCTGGAAAAAGATCGTGAAAATCTGTTTTTCATTGATGTGCAGGCGAGGGGCGCTTATCCGGCCTACACCAAACGACTTTTTCGGGAAAAAGGCATTTCGATTGTCACTGAAGTAGGCGACGATGAAATTCTCAAAGATACGGTGGATTTTGTTTCCTTTAGCTATTATGCCTCTCGTTGCGCGTCCGCAGATATGAATGAGCATAACAGCAGTGCTGCTAATATCGTCAAATCGCTAAAAAATCCGCATATTCAGGCCAGTGAATGGGGCTGGGGAATTGACCCCTTAGGGCTGAGAATTACCATGAATATGATGTATGACCGTTATCAAAAGCCGCTGTTTTTAGTGGAAAATGGTTTAGGCGCCAAGGACGAAATTAACCCTCAGGGTGAAATTGAAGACGATTACCGCATCAGTTATTTACGCGAACATATTAACGCGATGGCCGATGCTATTGATGATGGTATTCCGGTCATCGGATATACCTCATGGGGATGTATTGATTTGGTTTCTGCCTCTACCGGCGAAATGAGCAAGCGCTATGGCTTTATTTATGTCGATCGCGATGACCAGGGGAAAGGAACTTTAGCTCGCAAGAAAAAGAAATCTTTCTATTGGTATAAAAAAGTCATTGCCAGTAATGGTGCTGATTTGAGTTAAATAATTCGCTGGGAACAGTATTTATTACTGATATTCCCAGCGAGTAATGTAATACGGATATGGGCTATTTTGATTTTATATTTATCTGTTATTACTCAGTACGATCGCGCGGTGAACCTTTTTTCAGGTTGGTCATAAAATCCATAAATGCGGTACGTAATGGGGCAAACAGCGGGTGCTTGCGATTTTCTAGCATTGTTTCTGAGAATAACTTCAGACCCAATGCAAAGGCGGCGGTTTTTTCTGCGCCAAAGTCCAAATCTTTCCGTGCCTGCAACCGTTCGATGATGCCGAGGATCTCATCGTGATTCTCGGCTTCAAATGTGACCGCTGCTTTATCCATGGCGTCACCTTTGCGGTCGGTCAGCGGTTCAATGGTGATACGATAGCGGTAACCTGGCATCAGTTTTTCTCCGGCACATTTTCTGCAGTGTCCACCGCTTGCGGTGCTAGTTCTTTCTCGATGGCCTCTACCGCGGTTAATAAGGCGGCATTAATGCGCACGACCTGCTCAGGTGTGACATCCGAGCGCAGCATATTACTGCGTAAAATGTGGCGTAAGCGATGCATAGCATCAGAAATACCCTCAGCCAGATTCCCCTCAGGACGTCGGTTTACCTGTGCCAGTCGCGAGAAAATCACATCAACCATCTCTTGATTTTGCTGCAATTCAATTTTACCGGCTTCAGTTATTTGATAGCTTTTTCGGCCATTTCCTGTTGCTACCGGAGTAACAAAATCTTGCTCTTCCAACAGGGTTAACGTTGGGTAGATAACCCCAGGGCTTGGCACATACAGGCCTGATGATGCTTCTTCAATAGCTTTAATCAGCTCATAACCGTGGCTGGGTTTTTTAGCCACCAGTGCGAGCAACACTATCCGTAACTCACCATGCCCGAACAAACGGTGCATTTTATCACCGCGCCCACCTCGGCCTCCTCTGGTTGCCCCCGCCCCTTCTGCTGACATAGTGTGACGACCGCCACGATGCACTCTTTCACCGCCGCGGCGATGCCCGTCATGATGTCCATCGCCACCTTGGTGACCACGTTTTGAAAAACCAAACATAATAAATCCTCTTTAGATATATCGAAAACGTTTCGATATATCTAAAGTATAGCGATATATCTAAATTGGCAAGAGGAAGATGTAAAAAGATATATCTAAATGTGCTGGGCTATCGCATCTGTCAGTGGTGATGAGAATGGGTTTGAGGGGGGGAGGGCAAGGGGGATTTCGAATAGCAGAGTATGAATCCATCCTAAATAACCAAGGCACGACCAGAGTCAGTGCCTTGGTAGGAAAAGGGGGAAAATACCGCTTCGCTATCAGTTTTTCTTAACAAACTCAGATTTCAGTTTCATGGGGCCAAAGCCATCGATTTTACAATCGATATTGTGGTCACCTTCAACCAGACGAATACTTTTCACCTTGGTGCCAATTTTCAGAGTTGAGGAGCTGCCTTTTACTTTCAGATCCTTAACCACGGTGACTGCATCGCCATCAGCAAGCAGGTTACCATTGGCATCACGTACTACTAAACCTTCTTCTGGCGCTGCTGAATCGCTATTTTCAGACCACTCATGACCACATTCCGGGCAATTCAGTTTCTCCCCTTCCTGCCATGTGTATTCAGAACTGCACTTTGGACAGTTTGGTAAACTCATTGTGCTAACCTCTTGAAATTAAACTTAATAAAGTTAAAAAAATGCAAAATAAAAGACTACGGACTTGATAAGGACATATTTTACACTTTTTATCCTGTTAAAGGATAGTCAGAGCGGCGATTAAGGCCATCAAAATGGGTTCAGCTAAGGTTGTTAACTCACATTACGCTAAATGGACTGTTTGTTTAACATTAGTAAATTAAATGGCTTAAGAGCCAGGTTTTAACCATTGTACTTTGCACGTCACGATGAAAATTAATGGCCCTGCCACCCGATTTTCCTCTGACCTAAAGGAAAAAAGCGATCTAACTTCCTAACCATCAAGAGACGCCGCACCGCCCCATACATGGCTTTGTCCGCTTAGCCCCCCCTTATGGCACTTCGATGAATTTCTTTTTTTAGCTCATCAAGGTGTGCCAGAACCTGTAAACGTTTTTCGCGCTAATCCCAACTTGTCAGCAAAATCGCAAGGGGTTGGCCGTTTTGTGATCCATATTGCAGTACGCTATTTATATTTTGTACTACAATCCAGTCGAAGGTTAAGAACAATAGTTGTGAATTGTGCGGTGATCTTGCGACGCAAAGGCTCGATACAGTTAAAATACTTGGCAACTTTTCCTTTTTGTCTTTCGCGGAGCACCTATGAGTAGCCAAGAGTTGAGCAAAACCGATCGCATTATTCTCGAGATAGGGCAGCAAATCGTTAGTGGTAAATATGCCCCAGGGTCTGCACTGCCAGCTGAAACCGAGCTGTGCGAAGAGTTCCAGACGTCGCGGAACATTATTCGTGAAGTGCTTCGCTCGTTGATGTCGAAGCGGTTGGTAGAGATAAAACGTTATCGCGGTGCCTTTGTGGCTTTACGCAATCAGTGGAATTATCTGGATACGGATGTTTTGCAGTGGTCGTTGGCGAATGATTACGACCCCCGGCTTATCTCGGCGATGAGCGAGGTGCGTAATCTGGTTGAGCCGGTCGTTGCCCGTTGGGCTGCGGAAAGGGCGACCTCCAGCGAGTTGGCGGTTATTGAAAAAGCACTTAACGATATGATCGCCTATCACCAAAATCGTGACGCGTTCAATGAGGCCGACATCCGTTTTCACGAAGCGGTACTGGCGTCGGTGCATAACCCGGTGTTGCAGCAACTCAATGTGGCGATAAGTTCCTTGCAGCGTGCCGTATTTGAACGGACCTATATGGCCGATGAAGCCAACATGCCGCGCACATTGCAGGAGCATCAGGATTTGTATGATGCGATACGGCATCAGAACGCAGATGCCGCAGAACAGGCGGCATTGACAATGATCGCCAGCTCGACCAAAAGGCTGAAGGATATTACATGAGAGAAAGTTATATCGCTATTGACTGGGGCTCGACCAACTTGCGCGCCTGGCTCTATCTGAACGGTGAATGTATCGATCACCTGGAGTCAGAAGCGGGTGTTACCCGGCTCAATGGCCGTACACCCGAACAGGTTTTCCGCGACACACTTTTGCCATGGCAAGCTCATCAGGTACCGGTTCTGATGGCAGGAATGGTTGGCAGCAACGCAGGATGGATGACGGTGCCGTATCTGCCTTGCCCGACGCGGCTGACTGATTTGTTCAAGCAGTTAACGCGAGTTGAGCAGGCCACACCATTCAACGCGTGGATTATTCCAGGTCTGAGTGTGGTCAACGCGGATAATTGCAATGTCATACGCGGCGAAGAAACACAGTTAATCGGTGCTTATACAGAATGTCCGGCCTCACTGTATTTGATGCCGGGAACGCACAGTAAATGGGTACAGATGGATGGCAGCGAAATAGTTGATTTCCGCACCGTCATGACGGGCGAACTCCACCATTTGTTGATGCAGCAATCGCTGATTGGTATCGGGTTGACTGAGCAACAGGCCAATCCGGCGGTATTCCAGCAAGGGCTGGAGAGTGGTTTCAAAGAAACCAACATTATTCGCCGTCTTTTTGAGACCCGTGCGGCGCATGTATTGGGGCAATTAGATAAAAGCGCTGTCAGTGAATGGCTATCAGGGTTGTTGATCGGCAATGAAGTGGCGCAAATGCAGCGCCAGTACTGCGCCACTGGAGATAAGCCCATAACCTTAATTGGTAGCCCGAAATTGACTGTGCGTTATCAGCAAGCATTGAAGTTTGCCGGGCTGACCTGGCAAACGCTGGAGGGCGACCGCGCTTTCCAGGCCGGAATAAGGAGTATTATCAATGAATTGGACTACTGATCTTCCGTTGATCGCCATTCTGCGGGGTATCACACCACAAGAGGTTCAGGCGCATGTGACAGCATTGTTGGAGGCTGGTTTTGATGCAGTGGAGATCCCTCTCAACTCTCCTGACTGGCAGCGCAGTATCAGTGAAACGGTGAAAGAGTTTGGGCATCGCGCGCTGATTGGTGCCGGTACGGTTTTGCAACCGGCGCAAGTTGATGAACTGAATGCGATGGGTAGCCGTCTGGTGGTAACCCCCAATATTCAGCCGGAAGTGATTCGCCTGGCGGTGGAGTATGGCATGACCGTTTGCCCGGGCTGCGCGACCGCGACGGAAGCCTTCAATGCGTTGGATGCGGGTGCTGAGGCGCTGAAAATCTTCCCTTCTAATTCATTTGGGCCAGATTACATCAAAGCGTTGAAAGCCGTGCTACCGCCAGAAGTTCCGGTCTTTGCAGTGGGTGGTATCACTCCTGAGAATTTACATCTCTATCTTAATGCCGGTTGTATCGGTGCAGGGTTGGGAAGCGATCTCTACCGTGCCGGACAGCCAGTTGAACGTACGACACAGCAAGCCAAAGCATTTGTTAAAGCCTATAAGGAATCGACCCGATGAAAGTGACTAAACTAACCACATACCGGCTGCCGCCGCGCTGGATGTTCCTGAAAATAGAAACGGATGAAGGCATTGTCGGTTGGGGAGAACCGGTTGTTGAAGGCCGTGCCCGCAGTGTTGAGGCTGCTGTGCATGAGCTGTCTGAATATGTGATAGGACAGGATCCGGCGCGAATCAATGACATTTGGCAGACGCTCTATCGCGGTGGATTTTATCGCGGTGGTCCGATTCTGATGAGCGCGATTTCCGGCATCGATCAGGCACTGTGGGACATTAAGGGCAAAGCCTTGGGCGTTCCCGTCTATCAACTGCTAGGTGGTCTGGTTCGTGACAAGATTAAAGCCTATAGTTGGGTTGGCGGCGACCGCCCAGCGGATGTGATTGAAGGCATTAAAAAGTTGAAAGGCATTGGTTTCGATACCTTTAAACTCAATGGTTGCGAAGAGATGGGCTTGATAGACAACTCACGTAAAGTTGACGACGCCGTCGCCGTTGTGGCGCAAATACGTGAAGCATTCGGTAACAGCATTGAGTTCGGCCTTGACTTCCACGGCCGCGTCAATGCACCTATGGCGAAGATCTTGATCAAAGAGCTTGAACCTTACCGCCCGCTATTTATCGAAGAACCGGTACTGGCCGAACAGGCCGAATATTATCCTCGGCTGGCCGCGCAAACGCATATTCCCATTGCCGCCGGTGAACGCATGTTCTCGCGCTTTGAGTTCAAACGCGTATTGGCCGACGGTGGTTTAGCTATTATCCAGCCGGATCTGTCTCACGCGGGTGGGATCACGGAATGCTTCAAAATTGCGGCGATGGCAGAATCTTACGACATTTCGCTGGCACCGCACTGCCCATTGGGGCCGATCGCACTGGCTTCTTGCCTGCATCTGGATTTTGTGGCGCGTAATGCGGTATTCCAAGAGCAAAGTATGGGTATCCATTATAATAAGGGTGCCGAATTATTGGATTATGTTGTTAATAAAGACGACTTTACCATGACCGATGGTCATTTCTATCCGCTAAATAAACCTGGGCTGGGCGTTGAAATTAATGAAGAGTTGGTGATTGAGCGCAGTAAGAATGCACCTGATTGGCGCAACCCAATTTGGCGTTATGCAGATGGCAGTGTCGCCGAATGGTAATCTATTCTTTATATTTTAAATAACAGTAATATACAGTAAGCCTATATCAATAAAGTAATTAATAAAAATATCGATATACACATATTTGTTTTTGAATCCACATTGAGTGGAGTGGCCATCTTATGCCCTGAAACTAGGGATAGACTCATTAAGGTGATAATAATGAACATCGATCTGTGCTCTACAACACTAAAAAAATTAAACGCAAAAATAATACCTTTTATTATTATTTGCTACTTTGTTGCCAATCTGGATAAAACCAATATATCCGTTGCGGCACTACAAATGAATGCCGATTTGGGCCTGTCTGCCAGTATGTATGGCCTGGGTGTAGGTATGTTCTATATCTCCTACATCATTTTTGAAATACCCAGTAACGTCATTATGACTCGGGTTGGTGCACGCATCTGGATTGCGCGCATCATGATTACTTGGGGGATTGTCAGCGCTGGGATGTCATTGGTTCAGACGCCGACACAATTGTATGTGATGCGCTTTTTACTTGGTATGGCGGAAGCCGGGTTTACCCCGGGGATTATCTACTATATCTCCTGCTGGTTTCCTAAGAGCAACCGTGCCCGTGCTATGTCGTTCTTCTATATGGGATCGGTGCTGGCATCAGTGATTGGATTACCGATTTCGGGAAGTATTCTCAATATGCACGGTATTGCCGATATCGCGGGCTGGCGTTGGCTGTTTGCGATGGAAGGTATCCCAGCCATCATTCTCGGCTGCCTGGTGCTGTTACGCCTGCCGGATTCACCAAACCATGCCACCTGGCTGAGTGCGGACGAGAAAAAATGGCTGAACACCACGTTACAACAAGAGAATGGTGACGCAGACGTTGGCAAACATCATTCATGGGCCAGTGCGCTCAGGAATAAAGTGGTATTGCTATTGAGTCTGGTGTGGTTCTTACAAGCATTTTGCTCAATTGGCATTACGCTCTTCCTGCCGTTAATTATTAAAAGTGTAGTTACCGAACAGAGCAATTTCGTTATTAGCGTTTTGTCGGCTATTCCTTTTGCCTTTGCAGCTCTCTTTATGTACGTAAATGGACGTCATTCGGATCTGACCAAAGAGCGCTCGTTGCATCTGGGGGTGCCGTTGATTATTTCCGGCTTACTGCTGGCCGCATCGATATACACCAGTAACCTCTTTATTGCCTATATTATGCTGGTATTGACCGTTGGTTTTAACTTCGCATTGACCCCAATATTCTGGGCGGTAACGACCGAAAAATTAGCGGGTGTTGCTGCGGCGGCTTCTATCGCCTTCATTAATGCCATTGCCAACTTTGCCGGTCTGGGATTACCGCCATTACTGGGCAAAATAAAGGATGTCACCGGCAGTTTCCATTATGGTTTATTGATAATTGCTACGGCACTGGTTATCGGCGGCATCGTTGGTATCTATGTCGGCCGCCCGTCCAAGATAATGGCGACAAAATCGTCAGTCTCATCGTTATCGCAACACTAAGGTCTCGTTATGAAGAATATCGCGGTTAAACAAAAAGTATTGAAACAGGCATCGCTGCCAGATCAGTTAAATGCGCAGTTGAACGAACTCTACGACGTGTATGAATACCACGATATGGCCGCCGAAGAATTTGACCGGTTGGCCGCCGAGTTTCGTGTCGTACTCACTAACGGCGAAGCCGTGGTTAGTCGCGAATTTATGGCGCGGCTACCTAACCTTGAACTCATCAGCGACTTTGGGGTGGGCTATGACGGTATTGATGTTGCCGCAGCAAAAGAGCGTGAGATAGCAGTGACCCATACTCCCGGCGTATTGACGGATGACGTTGCCGACCTGGCTATGGGGTTGATGCTGGCAACGTCACGTCAGATCCCCGGAGCACAACGCTTTATCGAACAGGGGGCATGGCTGAAGGGCAGTTACCCGTGGACCCGTAAAGTTTCAGGGGCGCGGTTAGGCATTATTGGCATGGGGCGCATTGGGCGTACTATCGCAAAACGTGCTGCTGCATTTGATATGTCGATCGCCTATACGGATCGCGCCGCACTTGCCGACATGGATTACACCTTCCATGCAACATTGCTCTCGCTGGCGGAGGCGAGTGATTTTCTGGTGGTCTGTACCAACGGCGGAGCAGAAACCCGCAGTCTCGTTAACCGCGAGGTGCTGAATGCCCTGGGTGCAGAAGGCATTTTGATCAATATTTCTCGTGGGTCGGTAGTCGATGAGCGAGCGCTGATTGAAGCCATCGAAGAGGGGACACTCGGGGGGGCTGGTCTGGACGTTTTCACCGACGAACCGCAAGTCCCGCAGGCGTTGTTACACCGGGAAAATGTGGTTATCACTCCACATATGGCCAGTGCTACCTGGGCTACGCGCAAAGAGATGTCGCGCCTGGTGCTGGAAAATGTAAACGCCTATTTTGCTGGTGAGCCGTTGGTGACACCTATTCCGCAGTAACCTAGTGAAAACGTATTCAGCAATTAAATCAAAGCGTGGCGTTAAGCCGCGCTTATTTATAGAAAAACCCTTCCCAAGAAGGCAACGTTGGACTATTGGCAGATTCCAGTCCGAAGTGCCACGCTAAGCCGCCATGCTTAATCCTGTAAACACCAACTAGGGTTGTCTGAACCCAAGGCACTTACCTAGTCTGTTGTTAAGGGAGCCCTAGACTTCTTGTGACAGGGTTCTAAGCTCTGTCCCCTTAGAATAACCTCGCCCTCAAGTTACACTTCATGAATTTAAGCCTCACCGCGGATTGATTATTTGTTTCTGCTTGCCGTGGTCGCATTCAATCACGTTATTAAGGTGTTTCACTGGGTGGTGATGCACATTCGGTGGGAATTAGTCTTCTCGTTTTTTATCTTCATCCTATAAACGCTAAAAGCCCTAACCTGCCTAGTTAAGGATTTAAAGGGACAGCATACTCGGAATTTGACATTAATATATTTAGTGGCTGATTACGGGTTTTAGTACTACTTTAAATGAACAAGTTTTTACAGATAATTTATGGTCAGGAAATCGAGGGTAAATAGCGATCCAGCTTACTAATCATCAAGACTTAAATTAGACAATTGGCGCCATTACCAAGGTGCTTAACTATGCTGAAAGAGAGTCGAAAGTCGAAGCATCGTAGTGCGACTTAGGCTCTGGCGGTCAGCGGTTATATTCATACTTAAAGTTAAAGTTGCTATCTAATAATTAAGGAGATGTGAAATGAAGTTTAATAAAATATTGAATTGTATGTTATCAACATTATTAGTAACCTCATTATCAAGTGTTGCATGTTCGAGTTTAGCAATTACAGATAAACAGAATAATATATACCATGGTAGAACACTGGAGCTTACAGCAGATCTTCCTTCATGGATAACCTACTACCCTAAGAATACCCATTTTCAAAAGAAAGCCCCAAACGGGAAGAATGGTATTAGTTATGATGCAAAATATGAAATTCTAGCTATTAGCACAGAAATATATTTTGACGGTGATAACCATAATATTTTCCAGGGGCTAAACAGCGGTGGATTATCATTTAGCGCCAATATGGTACCGGAGGCAAACTTAAGCACTCCGGATGAAAAATATTACGATAAAGTTATTCCGGTTACCGCCATAGGTGAATGGGCATTAGCCAGCTTCTCCACGGTGGAAGAAGTTAAAAAAGCAGTAGAAAGCGGTTATTTTTGGTCACCTGTATTGAAAAACTTTGGCGATTTAAAATCACCACTCCACTACGCTTTCTATGATAAAAAAGGCGGTAGCATCGTTGTTGAGGTGCTAGATGGAAAACTTCATGTGTATGATAACCCAACCCGCGTGATGACTAATGGGCCTGACTTCCCATGGCATCTGAAAAACCTGAATAACTATAGCCAACTGACCAATGTGGATAGGTCATCCGCTAAACTTGGAAATATCCTGGTAACGCAACCAGATAGCGGTATCGCAACCTCTGATCTCCCTTCTTCTGATACCTCCGTTGGACGTTTTGTACGGGCAGTATACTACTCATCCTATGCCCCTAAAGGCGACTCTCCAGCCGAGGCAATGAATACCTTAGCGCATGTGATGAATCGTTTTGATCGGACTAAAAATATTACCGTCGATGTAATGGGTGAGAGTCAATCGGTCAATACAAAACCTGAATCAGAATATACCGTCTGGACTAGTATGTCTGACTTGAGTAACGGAGTGATGTTAGTCCGAGGCTATAATGACATTAATTATTCTAAATACACACTTGCTCAGTTTAAAGATGCCAGCAAGCCAGTATTTGAACCAATAAATACCATTAAAAAATAAATTTATAGAGTCAGTGAACAAAGCAGAAAATTTACTGACTCTTTTTCATATAAATAATAGGGGTTTGTCGCATTAAGGAGATCATGAAACAGTGTGGGGCAGTTGCCATAACAGGGGGGACTGAAGCATTAAAATAGTCAATATTGTCTCACCACAATGTTTATCTTTACCGCCTCATGACGAAAACGCACACGATTAAACTGCTTAGGGGAAGGATTCGTACATAGACAGTAAGACCCCTAGGATTAGCCACTCATTTGATGGTATCTCAATACCAAACCAAATAATGCCATGATAAAAATCAGCTCTGGAGAACCTAATTAAGATGTGGTGAGACGATAAACAGCTAAATTATCTTTGTTTTTATTGGGTTTTTAAATGATTTGAATCTGAGTGAGAAGCGGTGCGAAGAAGTTATGGTGTCCCCGACTGGAATCGAACCAGTAACTAGCCCTTAGGAGGGGCTTGTTATATCCGTTTAACTACGGGGACTTGTTTATCAACAGATTTACTGCCGATGAAGTGTGCTGCTGGGGCATTATACGCATTTTGACCCAGATAATAAGCAGTTAGCTATCTGTTTGGTTACTCTGTCACCAATTGGTGATGAATAAGTCATATTCATGGGCAAAAAACATCAGCCCATAGCAGCAATTGGTGGGCAGCTATTTGTGTGATGGGGGCAAGTTACTGTCCACTTTGTCACTTTTTTTCGGTTGGTGGGCCAGATCACTGCGAATTTGCGCATGGCTTATTAACGCAAAAATAAAAGTACCGCCGATAATATTGCCGGCGAGTGTCGGGATGGCAAATGGGTAAATAAATTGCTGCCAGGGTAATGAGCCGTTAAACACTAAATAGAATATTTCTACTGAGCCGACCACGATATGAGTTAGGTCACATAGCGCGACTAAATAGGTCATTAGAAATATTACCCAAATCTTGGCACCACCTGCGGAAGGCATCATCCAAACCATAGTGGCGATTATCCATCCGGAAAATATGCCATTAGCAAACATCTCTCCCGAAGAATTATCCATCACACTCTGTGCAATGCTGATAAATGCCGCTCGTGTTGCAGCGTCAAATACCGGCATATGGATAAAGGAATAAGCAGCTATACCAGTCCCTATCAGATTGCCCAATAATACTAATCCCCATAGGCGAAATAGCAGAATGAAATTTTGGCGGCTGGGCTTTTGCATTATCGGCAGAACGGGTGTTACGGTATTTTCAGTAAAGAGTTGTTGGCGAGCCATAATGACAATAATAAAACCGAAAGTATAACCGATGTTTTCCAGCAGAAAACTGGCCGGTGTATCCGGTAATTTTGCATGAAAAATACCCTTACCAATCAGTGATGCCCCGATAGAAAGGCCTGCCGCAATTGCCGACCACAACAGCGCAAAGCTGTCGCGTTCTAACTCTTTTTTACCCTCTATACGGATAATTTCATGAATGGCTGCGGCCTTGGAGGGAAAGTTTTTTTCATTGATAGCAATTTCTTGCTTCTCTTGTTGCTCGCCGCTTGCCGCTTTTAATTTATCGCTCATAAGGGGGTTCCCTGTTGATAGAAAAATAAAGGAAGAGTAACTAAGCATAGTGGCTAATTATTGTTCGCGATTTTTTGGTGATGATCACTGGATGCGCCATAGAGTAAAAAGAGTCGTAAAACCGGAGTCAAATTTCAGTCTTGTTGGTTTTTTCTACAGAAGTTTGATCTTAACCCGAATATTACCTCTATAAGGGTAGGGATAGCGTTAGGCCCATGCTACGTAAGGATTAAGCCTTATGTTATCATTCGGTTTTCCTGAACTGATAATCCTACGATGGAAGATAATCCTGCATGCTGGAAGCGAAAAATTTAACCTGCATCCGAGATGAACGAAGCTTATTTCACCAGTTAAGTTTCTGTGTGTCTGCGGGGGAGATTGTGCAGATCGAGGGGCAAAACGGCGCAGGTAAAACCAGTTTATTGCGCATTCTAGCCGGTCTTGCTGATGCTGATATTGGACAGGTGAATTGGTTGGGGGAGAATATCCGCCGTGACCGCGCTCGTTATCATCAGGATTTACTCTTTTTAGGCCATCAGCCGGGTATTAAATCTGTACTGACTCCTTTTGAGAATTTGGCATTTTATCAGTCGGTATTTCAACATCTTGATAGTGCCGCAATCTGGCAAGCATTGTCCCAGGTTGATTTGGTGGGATATGAAGATTTGCCCGTATCTCAGTTGTCAGCCGGTCAACAACGGCGGGTGGCACTGGCCCGTTTGTGGTTGAGCCGGGCACCATTATGGATCCTGGATGAACCCCTGACGGCTATTGATAAACAGGGCGTCAGCACTCTGTTGGCGCTGTTTGCAGCCCATGCGGCCAAAGGCGGCATGGTGTTACTCACCACCCATCAGGATTTGGATGGTGTCGGTCAGCAGGTACGAAAAATCCGTTTAACCAACACGCGGGAGAATTAATGTTTATTAGCGTGTTGCGCCGTGAATTAAAAATAGCCTTCAGAAAAGGCGGAGAAATCGTTAACCCACTGTGGTTTTTTCTGATTGTTATTACCTTGTTTCCATTGGGTATTGGCCCAGAACCGCAATTATTGGCGCGCATTGCTCCGGGGATAGTCTGGGTTGCCGCATTACTCGCCTCATTATTATCGTTAGAGCGCCTATTCCGAGATGATTTCTACGATGGCTCTCTTGAGCAGTTGCTGCTGTTGCCCTCGCCGCTAGCCCTCACGGTGTTAGGCAAAGTGTGTGCTCACTGGGTTGTTACCGGGCTGCCGTTACTTGTTTTATCGCCGTTGGTGGCTTTGCTACTTTCTCTTGATACCCATACCGCTATTGCGATGGCACTGACATTGCTCTTGGGAACGCCGACTTTAAGCTTTATCGGGGCGATTGGTGTGGCATTGACGGTGGGGTTGCGTAAAGGCGGGGTGCTGCTGAGTTTATTGGTGCTGCCGCTGTATATTCCGGTATTGATTTTTGCCACTGCGGCCATTGATGCTGCGTCAATGGCGCTGCCGATTGATGGTTATCTGGCTATCTTGGGCGCTATGTTGGCAGGCAGTGCAACACTGACGCCTTTTGCCACGGCAGCGGCATTGAGAGTGAGTGTGCACTAGCTAATGATATCAAGTGAGAAACAGGTTGTTGGTAACCCAGATGTACATAACAAGAAACTAGTAGTTTAAAAAGTACAAATTTTCAGCAGCTTAAGCGCGGTAGCCAACGAAAGTCACAGCAGATTGCGCGCCGTATCCTGCACCGGTATTTCCCACGTGGCGATGCCAGTCCAATTTCAATGTGAGCAATGAACAATGTGGAAATGGTTTCATCAATTGGCTAAACCCGAACGGCTCTATCAGTTATGTGGCCGATTTATTCCGTGGCTGGGCATTGGGGCAATTATTTGTCTTATCGTCGGCTGGGGGTGGGGATTTGGTTTTGCCCCGGCGGATTATCAGCAAGGTAATAGTTTCCGTATCATGTATTTGCATGTGCCAGCAGCAATCTGGTCGATGGGCATTTATATGTCGATGGCGATTGCGGCGTTTGTCGGTTTGGTTTGGCAAATGAAAATGTCTGATAACGTCGTGGCGGCGATGGCCCCAGTGGGCGCGGTGTTCACCTTCATTGCATTAGTCACAGGTTCTGCCTGGGGTAAACCCATGTGGGGAACTTGGTGGATTTGGGATGCGCGGTTGACCTCTGAGTTAGTGCTGCTATTCCTCTATCTGGGGGTTATTGCCCTGTATAACGCCTTCGACGATCGCAAACTGGCCGGACGTGCTGCCGGTATTTTGGTCTTGGTCGGTGTTGTTAATATTCCCATTATTCATTTCTCCGTGGTGTGGTGGAATACCTTGCATCAAGGTTCGACCAACATGCAGCAAAGTATTGATCCGAGTATGCGATCCCCATTGCGCTGGGCGATTTTTGGCTATCTCTTCTTCTTTATTACTCTGACATTAATGCGCCTGCGCAATCTGATTTTACAGCAAGAGCGCCATCGCCCTTGGGTGGCGGTTTTATTGCGTAAGGAGCCCCGTGTATGAATCCGGCGTTTAACTCTTGGGCGGCATTTTTTGCGATGGGCGGATATGGTTTTTATATCTGGCTGGCGGTCGCCGCAACCTTATTATCTCTGCTGGGTCTGTGGTTGCAGACGCGGTGGCAGCACCAACAATTACTAGCGGATATTCAACGCCGTGAGGCACGAGAGAAGCGCATTCAGCAGGCAAATAAGTCCCAGTTAGCTCGAGCGAAAAATGCCGCCCACCCGCAGGAGAAACAACCGTGAATCCACGTAGAAAAAGCCGGCTCTATCTGGCCATAGTGGTGTTGATTGGCATCGGACTGACCTCCACTCTGGTGCTGTATGCGTTGCGCTCCAATATTGATTTGTTTTATACCCCAGGTGAAATTTTGCAGGGCAAAGGTGAGCGCCATGAAAAACCGGAAATCGGCCAGCGACTGCGCATTGGCGGCATGGTCATGCCGGGCTCGGTGAAACGAGACGATAAAACTTTAGAGATGAGTTTCCAGGTTTACGATGCGCGCGGCGCTGTCACTGTGACCTATACCGGTATCCTGCCAGACTTGTTCCGCGAGGGGCAGGGGGTGGTGGCGCAAGGGGTATTTGCTTCAGGTAATGTTATTAATGCGAAAGAAGTATTGGCAAAACATGATGAGAAATACACACCACCGGAAGTCCAGGAAGCGATGAAAGAAAATCATACCCGGCCAGCAGAGTCCTACAGCAATGCAAATAGCGGGGGCAATGCCTCATGATGCCGGAAATCGGTAGTTTCTTATTATGTCTGGCGCTGGGTATCTCATTATTGCTGAGTTTGTATCCGCAATGGGGGGCCGCGCGTCAAGATACCCGCATGATGGCAACAGGTCGGCCATTGACCTACGGTATGTTTGCCACTATCGCGCTGTCATTTATATGCCTTATATCTGCATTTGTGACGAATGATTTTACCGTCTCTTATGTGGCGGCAAACTCGAATTCGCATTTGCCGGTGTATTACCGGATTGCCGCGAGTTGGGGGGCGCACGAAGGGTCGCTGCTGCTATGGGTTTTATTGCTCAGTGGTTGGTCACTGGCGGTCGCCCTGTTTAGCCGTTCGATGCCAGACGATGCGGTCGCCCGCGTGTTATCGGTGTTGGGGATGATTACTGGCGGCTTCCTGCTGTTTATTATTCTGACCTCGAATCCATTTAATCGCACCTTGCCGGACTTCCCTATTGATGGCAATGATTTGAACCCACTGCTGCAAGATGTTGGGCTGATTTTCCATCCCCCTTTACTGTATATGGGTTATGTTGGCTTCTCGGTGGCTTTTGCTTTTGCCATTGCCTCTTTAATGGCCGGTCGGCTCGACAGTGCTTGGGCGCGTTGGTCGCGGCCGTGGACACAAGCCGCATGGGTATTTTTGACCTTGGGAATAGTGCTCGGTTCGGCATGGGCTTACTATGAACTCGGCTGGGGCGGTTGGTGGTTCTGGGATCCGGTGGAAAATGCCTCCTTTATGCCTTGGTTGGCAGGAACGGCACTGATTCATTCACTGGCAGTAACTGAAAAACGCGGCACATTCAAAGCCTGGACAGTTTTGCTGGCTATCACCGCCTTTTCTTTATGTTTGATGGGCACCTTCCTGGTGCGCTCCGGGGTGTTGGTTTCGGTGCATTCCTTTGCCTCTGATCCCGCGCGCGGCATGTTTATTTTGGCTTATCTGGTGGTGGTCATCGGCGGCTCCTTGCTGCTGTATGCGGTGAAAGGCGCACAGGTGCGCAGCCGTACTCAGCATGAGGTGTTCTCGCGCGAAACCTTCTTGCTCGGCAATAATGTATTGCTGATTGCGGCCATGCTGGTGGTGTTATTGGGCACCTTGTTGCCCTTGGTACACAAGCAATTGGGGCTGGGCAGCATTTCTATTGGCGAACCTTTCTTTAATACAATGTTTACCTGGCTAATGGCACCGATGGCATTGTTAATGGGCATCGGGCCGCTGGTGCGTTGGCGTCGTGATGAGCCAAGTAAGCTGTGGAAACGTTTGGCTGTGGCGCTGGTCGCCACTTTGCTGTTGTCGATAATCGTGCCCTGGTTGCTGCAAGACAGCATCGCCGGTATGACCGTGGTCGGGCTGATGATGTCCATCTGGGTGATTATCCTGACATTAATGGAATTGCACGAGCGCGCGACTCATCGCTATGGTTTCTGGCAGGGGCTGCGGCACCTGTCCCGCAGCCATTGGGGCATGGTGCTGGGGCATCTTGGCGTGGCGGTCACTGTGATTGGTATTGCTTTTAGCCAGAATTACAGTGTGGAACGCGATGTGCGCATGAAGGCCGGTGATAGCATTGATATCCACGATTATCACTTCGTATTCCGCGATGTTCATGATGTTAAAGGGCCAAATTATACCGGCGGTGTCGGCATTATTGATGTCACCCGCAATGGCAAACCGGAAGCCACCTTACATGCAGAAAAACGTTATTACGCAGTTGCCCGCTCAATGATGACCGAAGCCGCCATTGATGGTGGTCTGACCCGTGACCTTTATGCGGCCTTGGGCGAAGAATTGGATGATGGCTCTTGGGCGGTGCGTTTGTATTACAAACCTTTCGTCCGCTGGATCTGGTATGGCGGTGTGTTTATGGCCATTGGCGGTATTTTCTGTATGTTTGACCCGCGTTACCGGATGAGTAAAAAGCTAAAACGCGGCGCGGCCAGAGAGACTGAATAATGAAATCTCAATCTTCATTTAATAAGCTGATGTTTATTCCGCTGGTGCTGTTTTTGTTGCTGGTTATCGCCTTTTTAGTGCAACTGACCCGCAATGCTAATGGCGATGACCCCACCATGCTGGAGTCCGCCTTGATTGGCAAACCCGTGCCAGCCTTTACACTGGAATCCCTTGAGCAACCGGGGAAAATCTTTGATCAAGCAGTTTTACATGATGGTCAGCCGATGCTGCTCAATGTGTGGGCAACCTGGTGCCCAACGTGTCGGGCTGAACATCAATATCTGAATACGTTGGCGGCGCAGGGCATCCGGGTGGTGGGGCTGAATTACAAAGATGACCGCACCAAAGCGGTACAGTGGCTCAATTCCCTGGGCAATCCTTATGCCCTGAGTTTGTATGACGGCGATGGCATGCTGGGGCTGGATTTAGGGGTTTATGGCGCGCCGGAAACCTTCTTGATTGATGGTCAGGGTATTATTCGTTACCGCCATGCGGGTGATCTTAATGATCGTGTTTGGCAGCAAGAAATTCTGCCGCTGTATAAGAAGTATCAAGGGGGCGCATGAGATTATTCAGCTTGGTACTTGGCATGATGTTGAGCTGGGGCGTGTTCGCCTCTATTGATACCTATACCTTTAATTCGGTGGAACAAGAGCAGCAGTATCGTGAGTTAACCGAGCAACTGCGCTGCCCTAAATGTCAAAATAATAGCATCGCGGACTCCAATGCCATTATTGCCGCCGATATGCGCGGCAAAGTCTATGAACTGCAACAGCAGGGCAAATCCAAACAACAAATTATTGATTATATGGTGGCCCGCTATGGCAACTTTGTCACTTATGAGCCGCCGGTCACTGCGGCAACACTGATTTTGTGGGTCGGGCCGGCATTATTTGTTGTGGTTGGCGGGGTAATCGTGGTGTTACGCGCTCGGCGGCGAGTGGTAAAAGACGCGCCACTGTCGGCGCAGGAACAACAACGATTACACCACTTACTGGCCCCGGAGGAGCAAACCAAGCAGGTTGACACCTCGGCTAGCCAACAAAAAAAGACTAACAGGAAACAACCATAATGGCTTTTTGGCTGATAGTGATTCTGTTGCTGGGGGGCGCGGGTGCCTTGTTGGTCATTCCGGCGATGCGAAAAGAGACGAATTCAACGGCCACCACCCGGGATGCGCTGAATAAAGCCATCTATCAAGACCGGTTATCTGAACTGGCTGAAGATGAAGCGCAGGGCGTGGTGGAACAACAACCTGAATTGATTCAGGAACTGCAACAAAATCTGCTGACAGATATCCCGCAGCACTCGTCTACTGCGGCCAGCCCAATCAACCGCTGGGTGCTGTTACCGGGGGGGGTGGTTTTAGTGGTGGTAGCGGTGGGGCTATATCTGAAAACCGGTGGTTTGTCCCAAGTGCAGGCGTGGAATCAGGTTGAAGCACAAATGCCACAATTGCGCGCCCGTGTTGCCAATGAGCGGGCTGAGCCTTTATCTATGGAGGAAGTTGCCCGTTTGGGATTGGGGCTGCGTACTTCTTTGCAGCATGATGCCGGTAATATTAATGACTGGATGATGTTAGGCCGCATCGGTATGGCACTGAATAATGCCACCACCGCGACGCAAGCTTTTGCTAAGGCTTACCAACTGGCACCAGACAACAACGAGGTCAGACTGGGATATGCCGAAGTGCTGACTCGCTCTAATGATCCGCAAGATAATCAGCTGGCAACACAGATGCTGCGCACTATGGTTGGGCAGGATCACACCAACTTGCGTGCCATGAGTTTATTAGCTTTTAATGCTTTTGAGCAGGGCGATTTTAAACAAGCGATTGGCGCGTGGGAAGTTATGCTAAAATTGCTGCCAGCGGGTGATTCTCGGACAGAAGTAATAAAACGCAGTATTGCGCAGGCGAAATCACAGGCAGGGCAGGAAACAACTACACTAGGAATAGAGGTTTCATTATCTCCTGACGCTGCAAAGAAGTTACCCCAACAGGGAATGCTGATTATCTCGGTCACTGATGGGGAAAACCCAATACCTGTTGCTGTAAAACAGCTGGCGTTGAGCCGGTTCCCGCTCTCAGTAACACTGAATGACAGTGATGCCATGATGCCGGAGCGCTTGCTTTCTTCTTTGTCTCGGGTGAAAGTGCGTGCGCGTATTTCACTTGATGGCACAGCCAATGCGCAGCCGGATGACTGGTTTGGTGAAAGTGGCGTACAAGACTTTGATGGGAAAGGGCAGCCTCAAACAATTAATATTCAGATAAACCAGCAGATCCCTTAAATATAAGGGGCTGGAAAGAATTTCAGGGAGAAAAACATGAACTACCGCCTGATGGGGCTGGCTTTCGCAACCGTGTTATTAGTGGGGTGCGCCAGTAGCTCGCCGGATCAAATGGAGCAGGGCCGCTCAGATCCACTGGAAGGTTTTAACCGGGCAATGTTCAATTTTAACTATGAGGTTCTTGATCCTTATATTGTGCGTCCGGTTGCTGTGGTGTGGCGTGATTACGTACCGCAACCTGCCCGTAACGGGACAAGCAACTTCTTGAGCAATCTTGAAGAGCCGGCCAGTATGATAAACAGCTTCCTGGTTGGTGACCCGTACAATGCCATGAAGCACTTTAACCGCTTCTTCCTAAACACCATTTTGGGAATGGGCGGCTTAATTGACGTCGCCAGTATGGCGAACCCGAAACTGGCAAAACAGGTTCCGCATCGTTTTGGTAGCACTTTAGGTCATTATAATGTGGGCTATGGCCCCTATGTGGTCTTGCCGGGTTACGGCAGCTTCACTATTCGTGAGGATGGTGGTGATGCGGTTGATTATGTTTATCCGGTGCTGAGTTACCTGACTTTCTGGATGTCGGCAGGTAAATGGATGCTTGAAGGGGTTGAAACTCGTGCGCAACTGCTCGATTCAGATGGTTTGCTGCGTAACTCATCAGATCCATATCTGATGGTGCGCGAAGCCTACTTCCAGCGTTATGATTTCCTGGCCAATGGCGGGCAGTTAAAACCGGAACAGAACCCTAATGCTCAAGCTATTCAAGGTGATCTGGAGAGTATCGACTCAGCCAACTGATAAATAGCAGCCTAAATGAAGAACCAATAAAAAGCGCCTTTCGGCGCTTTTTTGTATCAGTTGATTGCCAATGCTGGCGATTAGAAGGCGTAGTTGAAGTTCACGCCATACAGCATTGCTTTACCTTTAGAGTCAAACTCATAGGTGGTGTTGCCCAATGCCGCAGGTGTTTTTTCGGTAATATGCACGTTCTGGCCGTGCATGTAGGAAATACCGATATCAACAGAGGCATCTTTATTGAAGGCGTAAGTGGTACCGGCACTTATCCAGAAACGGTCTTGGTCTGGGATAGAAATGGTGCGGTTGTCGGCTGGAACCGGGCTATCATCGAAGGCGATACCGGTACGGAATGTCCAGTTTTCATCATAATAATAGGTGGTACCCAGGGCGATGCGATAGGCATCGTGGAAACCTTCTTGCTTCTCGAACAGGGTTTGGCCGCTAGTACCGGTGGCTTTCAACTCTTTGAATTGACTCCAACTAGTGTAGGCCATGCTGTAGTGAATCGCCCATTGCGGTGCCACGCGATTATAGCCCGACACTTCCCAGACTTCCGGCAGGTTCAGGGTTAATGCACCCGGAATAACCGCGCCGCCAGTGCCACGTGGTGGTGGTAATTGGCTGCTGAAGTCACCATCAAAATCGATTTTTACTTTTGAGCGGTAGGTGAAGCTGTAACGGTTTTCTTTATCCACTTCATATAGAACCCCGGCATTCCAGCCATAGCCCCACTCTTTGCCTTCCATCCGGGTCACTTCAGTATTGGCTGGGATCACCCCACGGCCAGCTTCACCGATATGGCGTATGATTTTCGCATCGGCATAGACTGCATTGAAGCCCAGACCGAAACTGAAGTTTTCATTCAAACGGTAAGCCGTGCTCAGGTTCATGTTAAAGGTCTTCAGGTCAGTCTCACCACCCAAAGAGCCTGCAATATAGTCATCATTAAACTCGGTAGCCAAACCGTAGTTTGAAGTACCGGAGGCACCAATTGCCCACTGTTCATTCAGCGGCATAATAAAATGGATATTCGGGATCCATGCTGAAGGCGCGATGTCCTTGGCACTGGTACTTCTGCCCGAAAGAGGAGATGTGCCGCTGATATCAACACTTGGATCTACATAGACGAAACCACCAGAGAAAGAAGGGCGGTCGAACATAGTCATTGCGGCCGGGTTACGGCTGCCAACAGCAGCATTGTCGGCAACAGCACCTTCACCAGAGAAAGAGCGGCCCAATGCAGCGGCTGAATATTCATTCAGTTGGAAGCCGGCCGCAGAAACGTTAGAGGAAATTATGGCTACTGCAGCTGCCAGAGCTGATCGGGTAAACAGGTTTTTCTGGTTCATGACCAAAACCTCATTATTGTAATTAATGTTACATACCGTAACAAGAGAATGCGGGATTGTAGGGGTCGTCGTCGGTCAGACAAAGCAGACCAGTGGCTGAAGTATAGGTCTGACCTGTGGCAATGTTGCAAGGATGTTTTGAGATTTGTATGAAAATGATTGCAAAAAATAGACTTAGTTAACAAAAAACTCACAATTTAATATCAATTGATACATTATTGATGAGAGAACAAACAATTTTAGTGTGATTCTCATCACTTAATAGGCCTATAAACAGTAAGTTCTAGTCCCCAGTGACCGACAAGAGTAAAATAGCGACAGAGAAAATATTTTTACGCCGTGTGTTATTTTTGTGCTCATTGTTATTGGTACTACCCACCAGGCAATGTGCACCTATTTTGAAATATCCGTTGAGGAGAGTTGAAGATGTCAGATGCAATTAATCGTTGTAGTGCTGAAGAAACTGCGGCTTGCTGCTGTGTAGATGTTGGTACTGTAATGGACAATACGGACTGCACTGCATCCTACAGCTGTGTATTCGAAAACCGCGCGGCCGCTGAAGCTATGCTGAAAACATTGACTGAAAAAGCACGCGCAGTTGAGTCAGAGCCTTGCTTGATAGAACATAAACTGGAAGAAATTGAAGGTGGTGTGCGCTTAACTATCGATTTCACGTTCTCTTGTCAGGCCGAAACCATGATTTTCCAGCTGGGCCTGCGTTAATTCACCCCTCAGCATCCGTTTGATGACAAAGCTCGCTTATCGCTTGAAGTGTGTCTGGGCGGCTGAATTGATGGGCGCTCCGGCCCATGACTCAGCAACTGCCTCTGCGGCACATTTCCCCGCGAGTCAACTTTGTTAGTAGTCTGACGCGGAGTTTTTTGCTCCGCGTTACTTGTCATACCATTCCCCCTGCCAATCCATTTTTTTAATTTATTATCTTTTCGTATGCAATCCACTGTTAGGTTTATCTCTTCGCCCTTTTTTTATTCTTAAAAGTTGCTCCCGCTCTCACTTTCCTGCTCTATAGGTTTACCAAATGTAAATGTTTGGTTAACAATCATTAGATCAGGTCAGACCTGTTATTTGTTATGCTTTAATAAAGCCACTTTATTATCAGGAGCCTTTATGAGTAAGCCATTACCGCTAGTGACGCGTCAGGGCGATCGCATTGCAATAGTCAGCGGCCTGCGAACCCCCTTTGCTAAGCAGGCCACGGCTTATCATGGCGTGCCAGCTGTAGACTTGGGCAAAATTGTGGTCAGCGAATTGCTGGCCAGAAGTGGCGTTGCTCCTGAACTAATCGATCAACTGGTATTTGGTCAGGTAGTACAAATGCCAGAAGCCCCCAACATTGCCCGTGAAATTGTGTTGGGGACGGGCATGAGTGTGCATACGGATGCCTACAGTGTTTCGCGCGCGTGCGCGACCAGTTTCCAAGCCGTGGCCAATGTTGCAGAAAGTATTATTGCCGGTTCAGTCACTGTGGCTATTGCCGGTGGGGCGGATTCCTCTTCAGTGTTGCCCATTGGTGTCAGTAAAGCCCTGGCGCGAACCTTGGTTGATGTGAATAAAGCACGAACTTTATCTCAGCGATTGAAGTTATTCAGCCGGTTAAAATTGCGTGATTTGCTCCCGGTAGCACCCGCTGTTGCCGAATACTCAACTGGCCTGCGCATGGGGGATACTGCGGAGCAGATGGCAAAAACCTATGGTATCAGCCGTGAAGATCAAGATGCGTTAGCATTGCGGTCTCATCAAATGGCAGCGCAAGCCTGGCAGCAGGGATTATTACAAGATGAGGTGATGACGGGTTATATCCCGCCTTATCGTGATGCTATCACCGAAGATAATAATATCCGTAAAGACTCCACACTGGCGCAATATGCCAAATTACGTCCAGCATTTGACCGCAAACACGGCAGTGTCACGGCGGCAAACAGCACGCCGCTGACAGATGGTGCCGCCGCGCTGATGATGATGAGTGAGTCAAAAGCCAAAGCGCTGGGGTTGGCACCCTTAGGTTACCTACGTAGTTTTGCATTCTCTGCTATTGATGTTTGGCAAGATATGCTGCTAGGCCCGGCCTACGCCACGCCATTGGCTCTGGATCGCGCCGGAATTACATTGGCCGATTTGACTCTGATAGACATGCACGAAGCATTTGCGGCACAAACATTAGCCAACTTGAAGATGTTGGCCAGCGACAGCTTTGCGCGTGAGAAATTGGGGCGAAACCAAGCTGTTGGTGAAGTTGATATGAGTAAATTTAACGTATTAGGCGGTTCTATTGCTTATGGTCACCCTTTTGCTGCCACAGGGGCGCGCATGATTATCCAAACACTCAATGAATTACGCCGTCGTGGTGGGGGATTAGGTTTAACCACCGCCTGTGCGGCGGGTGGCCTGGGAGCGGCTATGATTTTGGAGGTGGAGTAATGAGTCAGGAAATTATCATTAATAGCAATGATGAGGCGGGAAGAGAAAGCACCTCCGCTCCAGGTCATGAGGTATTTACGCTCAGCATGCGGCCTGACAATATCGGCGTGATCACCATTGATGTTGTGGGTGATAAAGTGAATACCTTAAAGGCTGAATTTGCTGAACAAATATCTGAAATATTGCAACAAGCACAAGCTTTGACTCCATTACAGGGGCTGGTGATTATTTCCGGTAAGCCAGACTCTTTTATTGCGGGTGCTGATATCACCATGATTGATGCTTGCCACACGGCACATGAGGCCCGCGTTTTGGCGCAAAAAGGGCAAGCCATTTTGGCGCAAATCGCCGCATTTCCAGTGCCGGTGGTGGCCGCTATTCATGGTGCTTGTTTGGGGGGCGGTTTGGAGTTAGCACTGGCCTGCCATAGCCGAATTTGTTCGCTGGATGATAAAACCGTGCTGGGCTTGCCTGAGGTGCAACTTGGCCTGCTGCCAGGGTCAGGCGGGACACAGCGCCTGCCGCGACTGATTGGGGTCAGTAAGGCGCTGGATATGATATTAACCGGCAGACAGATTCGCGCACGTCAGGCACTTAAAATGGGGTTGGTAGACGACGCAGTACCGCAGGATATTTTGCTGGACGTGGCTATCAACCGGGCAAAAGCCGGTTGGCTGGATAAACCGGTGCTGCCGTGGCAGGAGCGGCTGCTGAGTGGCCCACTCGGTAAAGCATTATTGTTTAGCATAGTGCGTAAAAAAACCTTGGCGAAAACCAAAGGCCATTATCCTGCGGCTGAGCGCATTATTGATGTGGTACGCAAAGGGCTGGATCACGGCGGCCCGGCAGGTTATGAGGCTGAAGCTCGCGCTTTTGGTGAACTGGCCATGACCCCGCAGTCTGCGGCATTACGCAGCTTATTTTTTGCTACCACATCATTGAAAAAAGAGACTGGCGGTAGTGCAAAACCGCGGGCTATTCACCGTGTCGGAGTGTTAGGTGGCGGGCTAATGGGGGGGGGTATTGCCAATGTCACCGCCACCCGCGCGGGTTTACCTGTTCGTATCAAAGATATCAATCCACAAGGGATTAATCAGGCGCTGAAATACACGTGGGATGCCCTAGGCAAGCGGGTGCGCAGTAAAAGGCTGCGTCCGGCTGAGCGGCAGCGCCAAATGATGCTGATTTCGGGTAGCACGGATTACCGTGGTTTTGCCAATATTGATATTGTCGTCGAAGCAGTATTTGAAGATTTATCCCTAAAACAACAAATGGTTGCAGATATAGAGCGCGTCTGTACTGAGCAGACTATTTTCGCCTCTAATACATCTTCACTGCCCATCAGCCAAATTGCGGCACAAGCGCAGCGGCCAGAAAACGTTATTGGTCTACATTATTTCAGTCCGGTAGATAAAATGCCGCTGGTGGAAGTTATTCCCCATGCAAAAACCAGCGAAGAAACCATTGCCACCACAGTCGCTTTGGCCCGTAAACAAGGGAAAACAGCAATTGTGGTTGCTGATCAGGCTGGATTCTATGTAAACCGCATTCTTGCACCTTATATCAATGAAGCCGCTCGCTGTTTACTGGAGGGGGAAGCTATCGATTCTATCGATAAAGCGCTGGTCGATTTTGGCTTCCCAGTGGGGCCAATTACCTTGCTGGATGAAGTGGGTATTGATGTGGGTACCAAGATTATGCCGATTCTGGTAGAGCAATTAGGGCCACGGTTTGCAGCGCCGGCCTCATTTGATGTCATCTTGAAAGATGGGCGAAAAGGGCGCAAAAATGGCCGTGGTTTTTATCTCTATCCGAGCAAAAATACGGGCTTTAAGTGGCACAAGAACCCGGTCAAAGCAGTTGATACCAGCATTTATACTTTGCTTGGCGTTTCAGCCAAAGCCCATCTTGGGGCTGCAGTGATAGCGCAGCGTTGCACCATGATGATGCTGAACGAAGCTGCGCGCTGTCTGGATGAGTCTATCATTCGTAACCCGCGTGACGGGGATATTGGCGCAGTGTTTGGCATTGGTTTTCCGCCATTCTTGGGCGGGCCTTTCCGCTACATGGACAGCCTTGGCGCTGAAAAAGTGGTGAAAACACTGAATTTGCTGGCACAGCAGTATGGTGAGCGTTTTGAACCTTGCGCCTTGCTGGTCACCATGGCGAAGCAGCAACAACAGTTTTATCCGGCGGAAAATTATGTCAATGAAGAACAAGGTGAAAGCAACGCAAGCTAATGACTTGTAAGGTATTTTATCAATTTTATTCTCAGCCCGGTGTAGGCTAATATTCTATACTTAACGAATAGGGATGTGAGCAGGATCACCACCTGCAATTCTAACTGCTAAGGTGGCTGTACACAGGGGGCAACCCGCGCTACCTTACATCAGAATCACGGCAAGTGACTATTCGTGCCAAAATGAATTAATAGCCATTTATTATACAGGTGATAAAGTTTAGATTAAGCTGATGATATGGTTACTCTGTAACCACTCAAGGTTGGCTGTCGGCATTCCCGGTGTGGAAAACAGTCATTTTCTTTACCTTAAGTTTCAGGCAAAATGCCCGGCCGCCATAGAGAGACGGCGCGTTATCGTTATGAAGTTTCTTTGCTCTCAAGCAAAGGTTTCGGCGGTACAGCACGCAAAGCGTTTCTGTATAGCGTTATTTTGTTAACAAAAACGGTGCAATATGCAAGTTTTCATTATGCGTCATGGGGACGCGGCACTTGATGCCGCCAGTGATGCGCTAAGGCCTCTAACACTGTGCGGTCGAGATGAATCACGCCAGATAGCAAGTTGGCTAAACGACCAGTCAGTGGATGTTGATCAAATTCTTGTTAGCCCTTATTTACGTGCGGGGCAAACATTGGATGTGGTGCGCGAAGTCATGACACTGCCACCACAGCAGGAAGTCATGCCAGAATTAACCCCAGGCGGGGATGCCGCTTTTGTCAGCTGTTATTTGCAAGCATTGGCAAAAGAAGATTGTGCTGCGGTGCTGGTTATTTCGCACTTGCCGCTGGTCGGGTATCTGGTGGCTGAACTTTGTCCGGGGCAATGCCCACCGATGTTTGCTACTTCGGCAATCGCTTGTGTGGATTTGAATGGCGAGACGGGCAAAGGCACTTTTGACTGGCAGGTTAGCCCGACACAGCTTTTAGCTAAGGCTTGCCACGGCTAAGAACAGTATTAGCCAAGATTCAATAGGCGCGGCATAATTGTCGCGCCTTTGTCATTTTATTCCCATCATCTTTCAAGATGCACAGCTGTGGGTTGCCATCATTCACGCGATGTATCATTACCAGGTTGTTTCCCGCTATTGCTCTAACTCAATCAACACTAATAGCGCCGCAGTGCCACCCCATTCTTTAGGGGCTTGATGGAATGCCAGCACATCGGGATGCTGCGCCAGCCACAAAGGTGTTTGCTGTTTCAAAACATGTTTACCATGACCATGCATAACGCAAGCGCAATGCACATGCTCACGTTTGCAGGCCGCAATTAACGCCCCCAACTCTTGCTTGGCTTGTTTCTGGGTTAATCCGTGTAAATCCAAAAACATATCGGGTGAGTAATCGCCACGCCGCAATTTTTTCACCTCAAAATGATCCACACCCGGGCGCACATAGCGTGTTGGGCCATCGGTATCCAATTGCGGCTGGAATTCATCAGAAAAATAATAACTGGCATCAACTTGTTCTTGCAGCAACCGCTCGGGTGCAATTTTTTTGCCGAGTTTGGGCGGCGCACGGTGCAGGATGGTGTCTTGTTTAAGTTTTTTTGCCCCAGCAATCGACTCTTTAAAGAGCTGTAACTCATCAGTTGTCAGGTGATATTTATTTTTCATCATCTATTCATTGTATTTGTTCATTTCTGCCAGTTTACCTAATGTCCATCAGAGATTAAGCACTTTAATGTGTGTTTCATTATTTGGTTATCATTCAACTGATGTATTGCTGCTGATTTGTGGCGGGCTTCATGGCAAACTAGGGCATAGATAATGATTTTATGCACCCGTTGGAGAGTACCTTGGACAAGATTTTCGTCGATGAAGCAGTAAATGAGCTGCACACCATTCAGGATATGCTGCGTTGGGCCGTTAGCCGTTTTAACGCGGCCAATATTTTTTATGGTCACGGAACTGATAACCCGTGGGACGAAGCGGTGCAATTGGTTTTCCCAAGCCTATTTCTGCCGATAGATATTCCGGAAGATATGCGCAATGCGCGCCTTACCTCCAGTGAGCGCCATCGTATTGTTGAGCGGGTTATTCGTCGGGTCAATGAGCGTATTCCCGTGGCTTATCTGACCAATAAAGCCTGGTTCTGCGGTATGGAATATTATGTTGATGAGCGCGTGCTGGTACCACGCTCGCCCATTGGTGAGTTGATTAATAACAACTTTGCCGGGCTGATTCGCCATCGACCTGAACATATTTTGGATATGTGCACCGGCAGCGGCTGCATTGCCATTGCTTGTGCTTATGCCTTCCCGGAAGCTGAAGTCGATGCTGTCGATATCTCCAATGACGTGCTGGCGGTCACTGAGCACAATATTCAGCAACACGGTATGGAGCATCAAGTTACCCCGATTCGCTCTGACCTATTCCGTGATTTACCGCCGATTAAATACGACCTGATTGTCACTAATCCTCCTTATGTTGACGCTGAAGATATGGACGATTTACCGCAGGAATTCCGTTTCGAACCTGAACTTGGCCTGGCAGCAGGTACCGATGGCTTGAAATTGGCCCGCCGCATTCTGGCCTGTGCTCCCGACTTTTTGAAAGATGATGGGGTGCTGATTTGTGAAGTGGGTAACAGCATGGTGCATTTAATGGATCAATATCCAGATGTGCCATTTACCTGGCTGGAGTTTGACAACGGCGGTGACGGCGTCTTTATGCTGACTAAACAGCAACTGATTGACAGCGCAGCGCATTTTAGTGCGTATCGTGATTAATCATTCATTTTTAAAATTGTCAGGCGGTTAGTATTCGCCTGACAGAGAACTTATGACTTAGAGGAGCCGTGATGGCTGGCAACAGTATTGGGCAGTTTTTCCGCGTCACCACTTTTGGTGAATCTCACGGTATTGCCTTGGGATGTATTATTGATGGCGTCCCTCCGGGTATTCCCATCACCGAAGCTGATATTCAACAGGATCTCGATCGCCGCCGTCCCGGTACCTCACGCTATACCACTCAGCGCCGTGAGCCGGATCAAGTGCGTATTTTATCTGGCGTGTTTGAAGGGGTCACTACCGGCACCAGCATCGGGCTGATGATTGAAAACACTGACCAGCGCTCACAAGATTACAGCGATATTAAAGATGTGTTTCGCCCAGGTCATGCTGATTACACCTACGAACAGAAATACGGTGTCCGTGATTACCGTGGGGGCGGCCGCTCTTCAGCGCGTGAAACCGCAATGCGGGTAGCTGCTGGTGCCATCGCCAAAAAATATCTGGCACAGAAATTTGGTGTGAAAGTCCGTGGATATTTGGCGCAAATCGGTGATGTCAGTTGTGAACTGCTTGACTGGGATTTAGTTGAAACCAACCCTTTCTTCTGCCCGGATGCCAGCAAGCTGGAACCATTGGACGCCTTGATGCGTGAGCTGAAAAAAGCCGGTGATTCTATTGGTGCCAAAATTACCGTGGTCGCCGATCAGGTTCCGGTTGGTTTAGGCGAGCCAGTATTTGACCGGCTAGATGCGGATTTGGCCCATGCGCTGATGAGTATTAATGCGGTGAAAGGCGTGGAAATCGGCGATGGTTTTGCGGTGGTCACTAAACGTGGCAGCGAAAATCGTGATGAAATTACTCCGCAAGGTTTCCAAAGTAATCATGCTGGCGGCATTCTTGGTGGCATCAGCAGCGGGCAGCCGATTGTGGCTCATATCGCGTTGAAACCCACTTCCAGTATTACAGTGCCGGGGCACACGATTAACCGCCAAGGGGAAGCGGTTGAGATGATAACGCGTGGCCGCCATGACCCTTGTGTGGGTATCCGTGCCGTGCCGATTGCGGAAGCAATGATGGCGATTGTGTTAATGGATCACTTACTGCGCCAGCGTGCACAGTGCGGTGATGTGGTTTCAGACGTTCCGCGCTGGTAGGCATCATGAAAAAATGGATAGCGGGGCTGTTGGCGCTGGTGGCCATCAGTCCGGTAATGGCAGCGACGCCATGGCAACAAATCACCCACCCGGTAGCGGGCTCGCCGCAGTCAATTGGTGGATTTGCCAATGGCTGTGTTATCGGTGCGATGCCTTTGCCGCTTGAGTCGGCAGATTATCAAGTTATGCGCCCAGATCAGCGCCGCTATTTTGGTCACCCAGATTTACTGAATTTTATTCATCGGCTCAGTGAAAAATCTCAGAAAAACCAACTTGGTACGGTATTGATTGGTGATATGGCCATGCCCGCTGGCGGGCGTTTTAGTAGCGGGCATGCCAGCCATCAGTCTGGATTGGATGTGGATATTTGGCTACAACTGCCACAGCAACGCTGGAGCCAGCAACAACTGCTAAAGCCACAACCCATTGATTTGGTTGCTGTTGATGGCAAGCGAGTGGTGCCCGCATTGTGGCAGCCACAAGTAGAAAGCCTAATTAAACTGGCGGCTAAAGATAACGAAGTTACACGCATTTTCGTCAATCCGGCGATTAAAAAGCAGCTTTGTCTGGATGCCGGTGCGGATCGCGCTTGGCTACATAAAGTGCGCCCGTGGTTTGGTCATCGTGCTCATATGCATGTGCGGCTGCGTTGCCCAGCAGACAGTTTGGAATGTCTGGATCAAGACACCCCGCCGCCCGGAGATGGTTGTGGTGCGGAATTAGAAAGCTGGTTCCAACCTCATCAACCCAGTGCTAAACCGGGTAAAACCTTACCGCCGCCATTGCCGCCTTCCTGTCAGGCTTTGCTGGATAACCATTTTGCTGCGAGATAAATCATGGATTGGTTTGCTCTGGGCCCAGCGGTGCTGGGGATATTATTTTTAGTCGCATTACTGGCCGGGTTTATTGATTCCATTGCCGGTGGTGGTGGTCTTCTCACCGTCCCGGCGCTGCTGGCGGTGGGGTTACCCCCAGCGCAGGCTTTGGCGACGAATAAACTGCAATCTGTCGGCGGGTCATTTTCTGCCAGTCTGTATTTTATCCGCCGAGGTGCGGTTAATCTCAAGGAGCAACGGCTGACCATTGCGCTCACCATGGTGGGGTCGATGCTGGGCGCTATCTTGGTTCAGCATATGCGGGCGGATATTTTGCGGCAAATATTGCCATTGCTGGTGATTGGCATTGGTCTCTATTTTCTGGTGACTCCCAAACTTGGTGAAGTTGACCAGCAGCGCCGTTTATCGGCGGTGCCATTTGCTTTGATTGCAGGTGGTGGTGTCGGCTTTTATGACGGTTTCTTTGGCCCCGGAGCCGGTTCCTTCTATGCTCTGGCCTTTGTGACGCTGTGCGGTTTTAATCTGGCGAAATCCACCGCTCACGCCAAAGTACTCAATTTCACCTCTAATGTAGGCGGCCTGATTTTCTTTATTATTGGCGGCAAAGTGGTGTGGAGTATTGGCTTAGTGATGCTGGTAGGGCAAGTTTTGGGCGCGCGTCTGGGGGCCCATATGGTCTTAACCAAAGGGCAGAAATTAATTCGTCCAATGATTGTCGTGGTGTCATTTGTCATGAGCTGCAAGCTGCTGTACGACAGCCACGGTACCGAGATCTCCGCCTGGCTAGGATTACATATTTTCGCATAATTTTTAGGTATCTAGGGCAACGATGAGACAGAATATCGTTGCTGATACCGCTTTTACGGACTCAAGCATGACTCATGATTATCAACAGTTAATCGGTGTTTTTAATGGCTGTTTCAGTGATGAATATAATACGCAATTGGTAAAAGGTGATGACGAACCTATTTATCTGCCCGCCGATGACCAGTTTTCTTATCATCGGGTGATTTTTGCGCACGGCTATTATGCCAGCGGGATGCATGAAATCTCCCACTGGTGTATCGCCGGAGAAGAGCGGCGCAAGCTAGTGGATTTTGGCTACTGGTATTGCCCAGATGGGCGCGATGCACTCACTCAAAGTCAGTTTGAAGCAGTAGAAATCAAACCTCAGGCCTTGGAGTGGATGTTTTGCGTGGCAGCGGGTTTCCCTTTCAATGTCAGTTGCGACAATTTGGAAGGTGATTGCGAACCCGACCGCATAACATTCCAACGCAAAGTTCGTGAACAAGTGCTGTGGAACCTGGATAACGGATTATCCCCACGACCTGCGGGCTTTATTCAAGCACTGCAATCGTTCTACAATACGCCGCCGTTGGCAGCAGAACTTTTCCCTTACCCGGAAGATTTAGTGTAAACCTATCCTTCGCACTTGAAGCCGCAGCCTTGTTAGCCGCATTTGATAGCCCGCATGACTTACCTGAGTAAGCGCAGTGGGGGCCGGTGCTGGCCAGCAACCTGCAACGCCAATGACGTTGGATAAACAATGAATACAAATAGGAAGAGTAATGATCGAAGAGTTCGAAACGCATATTTTGGCGCAAATTGATGACATGGTAGAGCACGCCAGCGATGACGATTTATTTGCCGGTGGCTACCTGCGTGGCCATTTAACATTAGCTGTTGCAGAATCTGAAGAACACGGCGAAACCACCGCCGAGCAATTACACGCACGAGTGCAAGCCAGTCTGGACAAAGCCATCAAAGCCGGCGAGCTTTCTCCACCGGATCAGGTGTTGGTGTTAGGGTTGTGGGATAGATTGTTAGAGCAAGCCCAAAATCCCC
>NZ_ACCD01000022.1 GCF_000173775.1 Yersinia rohdei ATCC 43380 | reverse complement strand
GGTGTCAGTTCATCGGGATTTACTCGCTTGCACTTTAATCTATTTGGTAACCAGACTGACTGGACTGCGGGGTTATTCTGCTGCGTAGCCTTGGGTAGGTAAGCGCTTGCCATCTAGCCAGGCTGCGTTATCACTCATTAATAGGCGGCCTTCTGTAAACCAACTCACGACCAGTGGATAAATACTGTGTTCCTGAGTTTGTACTCTTTCGACCACATCTTCTTCGGTATCATCACTGAAAATGGGCACTTTGGCTTGCAGGATGACAGGGCCACCATCCAGTTCTTCAGTGACAAAATGTACCGAAGTGCCATGCTCTTTATCACCCTTTTCCAATGCTTGCCGATGGGTATGCAAACCGGGATATTTCGGTAATAGGGAAGGGTGAATATTCAGCATCCGACCAGCATAATGCTGGACAAACTCCGGGCTGAGAATGCGCATATACCCCGCCAGCACCAATAAATCAGGCTGATATTGATCAATAGCTTGCGCTAATGCTAAATCAAAACTGGTACGGTCAGGAAATGCTTTGGCATCCAGTGCGTGAGCTGGAATCGCGGCTTGCGCCGCGCGTTCCAAACCATAAGCTTGTGGGTTATTGCTGAATACCGCGCAGATTGTGCCCGAAATACGCCCTTGTTGCTGGGCGTCTATCAGTGCTTGCAAGTTACTTCCTTGGCCGGAGACCAATACCACTATTTTTTTCATAGAAGCCACTGCTGTCCGTCTCTTATTTATCGGTTATGAATTGATCACAACCTGTTCAGCGTCTTTATCGGCTGCGGCAATAACCCCGATTTTCCAGGCTTTTTCACCGGATGCAGTCAGTAACTCAACCGCCTTGTCAGCCAGTTCTGCTGGGAGAGCAACAACCATGCCGACACCGCAGTTAAATGTGCGGTACATTTCGTGGCGGCTAACATTACCGGCTTGCTGCAACCAGCTAAATACGGCAGGCCACTGCCAGCTGCTTTCATCGATAACCGCTTGAGTGCCTTGTGGCAACACGCGCGGAATATTTTCCCAGAAGCCGCCACCGGTCAGGTGGGCAATAGCATGAATATCCAGCTGTTCAATCAAGCTAAGGATAGATTTCACATAAATCTTGGTGGGTTCCAGCAAATGGTCGGCCAGTGATTTGCCTTCCAGCAGCGTCTGTTCTGGGTTGGTATTGCTGACTTCCAGAATTTTTCGCACCAGTGAGTAACCATTGGAGTGTGGGCCGCTGGCACCTAAGGCAACCAGTACGTCACCTGGAGCTACTTTGCTGCCGTCGATGATTTCAGATTTTTCGACCACGCCGACACAAAAACCAGCAACGTCATAATCTTCGCCGTGGTACATCCCCGGCATTTCGGCGGTTTCGCCGCCAACCAGTGCACAACCTGATTGTTTACACCCTTCGGCAATGCCGGTAATCACACTGGCGGCAGTGTCTACATCCAGTTTGCCGGTAGCAAAGTAGTCGAGGAAGAACAGCGGTTCGGCACCCTGAACGACCAAATCATTAACACACATGGCGACTAAATCGATGCCTATGGTGTCGTGGCGTTTCAGATCCATCGCCAGACGCAGCTTGGTGCCCACGCCATCGGTGCCTGAAACTAAAATAGGTTCACGGTATTTTTGTGGCAAAGCACACAGGGCACCGAACCCCCCCAATCCACCCATAACTTCCGGGCGACGGGTTTGTTTAACCACACCTTTTATGCGATCAACAAGGTCATTGCCGGCATCAATATCTACACCTGCGTCTTTATAGCTGAGAGCGGTTTTGTTGGTCACTGCGAGGTCCCCACGGCGGTTGGCTGTTTGAGCTTTTGAAGAAAACGCGACAATTCTAACAGCGCAGGCAAACGTTTGCGAGTAGCTTGTGATATCACCCTGATTTTTAGCTTGCTTGACTTAATAATGATTTTCTATTGATCTGAATCAGGCTATTCATTGTGGCGTTCAAAAAAAAAGGCGGTATAATCTCGCGATTTTTTTGGCCGCCAGTCGCCTAACCGGGAGAAAAATAATGAAGATCGTTGAGGTGAAACACCCGCTAGTAAAACATAAGCTTGGTTTGATGCGTGAGAATGATATCAGTACGAAGCGTTTTCGCGAGTTAGCGTCTGAAGTGGGGAGTTTGCTGACTTACGTAGCAACCGCCGATCTGGAAACTGAAAAAGTGACCATCGAAGGTTGGAACGGGCCGGTTGAGATTGAACAGATTAAAGGTAAGAAAATTACTGTTGTGCCTATTCTGCGTGCTGGTTTGGGTATGATGGAAGGGGTGTTGGAGAATGTGCCAAGTGCCCGAATCAGTGTGGTAGGTGTCTATCGTGATGAAGAAACACTGAAACCTGTGCCTTACTTCCAGAAGTTGGTTTCCAATATTGATGAGCGCATGGCATTAGTTGTCGACCCCATGCTGGCAACCGGTGGTTCGATGATTGCGACCATTGATTTGCTGAAAAAAGCGGGCTGCCAGAGCATTAAAGTCTTGGTGTTGGTTGCTGCCCCTGAAGGTATCAAAGCGCTGGAAGCTGCTCATCCAGACGTAGAGTTATACACCGCATCAATAGATCAAGGCCTGAACGAACAAGGCTACATTATCCCAGGATTGGGTGATGCCGGCGATAAGATATTTGGTACCAAGTAGCATTGATAGCCGACTGAGAAGTCGGCTTTTTTTTGATTTGCCATCCAAGAATATAAATAACCTTGCCAGAGGATAAGAGAAGATGAGCCGTCGCACCATTGGGGTCAGTGAACGTCCGCCGTTATTGCAAACGATTCCCTTGAGTTTTCAACATCTGTTCGCCATGTTTGGTGCCACCGTTTTAGTGCCGATTTTGTTCAAGATTAACCCGGCGACGGTATTGCTATTTAACGGCATTGGCACACTGCTGTATTTGTTTATTTGTAAGGGAAAAATCCCGGCCTATCTGGGTTCCAGCTTCGCTTTTATTTCACCGGTTTTACTGTTACTCCCACTAGGATACGAAGTCGCCTTGGGAGGCTTTATCATGTGCGGCGTGTTGTTCTGTTTGGTGGCGCTTATTGTGAAAAAAGCCGGTACCGGTTGGTTGAATGTGATATTTCCACCCGCAGCTATGGGGGCGATTGTGGCAGTTATCGGCCTTGAACTTGCCGGTGTTGCTGCCGGAATGGCGGGCTTATTACCGGCTGAAGGCGTGACGGTTGATTCAACAACTATCATTATTTCTATGGTGACTTTGGGTGTCACTATCTTGGGCTCGGTGTTGTTCCGTGGCTTCTTTGCCATCATCCCTATTCTTATTGGTGTGCTGGTCGGTTATGCCTTGTCATTCGTGATGGGGGTGGTGGATTTAACGCCGATCCGTGAGGCTCATTGGTTTGCCTTACCCACTTTCTATACACCACGTTTTGAGTGGTTCGCTATTCTGACCATCTTACCTGCGGCCTTGGTCGTTATTGCTGAACATATCGGGCATTTGGTGGTGACGGCGAATATTGTGAAAAAGGATTTGATTCGTGACCCAGGCCTGCATCGTTCGATGTTTGCCAATGGTATTTCAACGGTGATTTCTGGCTTCTTTGGCTCCACACCGAATACCACTTATGGCGAAAATATTGGCGTGATGGCGATAACCCGTGTTTATAGCACTTGGGTTATTGGCGGGGCGGCGATTTTGGCAATCCTACTGTCTTGCATTGGTAAGCTGGCCGCCGCTATTCAGGCGGTTCCGGTGCCGGTCATGGGCGGTGTTTCACTGTTGTTGTACGGCGTGATTGCGGCCTCTGGGATCCGCGTGTTGATCGAGTCAAAAGTGGATTATAACAAAGCACAAAACCTGATCTTAACCTCTGTAATCCTGATAATTGGGGTGAGTGGTGCGAAAGTTAATATTGGTGCTACAGAGCTGAAAGGCATGGCGCTGGCAACTGTTGTGGGCATTGGCTTGAGCCTGTTGTTCAAAGTGATAAGCATGTTCCATAAGGAAGAAGATATCTTCGACGCAGCAGAAGAAGAGTCAGTGCTTAAATAAACGTGATATCTGGCCGAGCAATGTTGTCAGTTCGGCCAGTTTTTCGCCTAAGAACAGGTTTTTATGCTGTTGTAATTTTTTGTGATAAACTTACCCTGTTTTCCCGCCCGTTTTGTTGGTTGAGGTGCATCTGAATACGCCGGCACAACTTTCACTGCCACTTTATCTTCCTGATGATGAAACTTTCGCCAGTTTTTATCCGGGGGAGAACCCGTCTCTATTAGCTGCGATCCAGTCTGCTGTTCACCAGTCTCATGGAAGCTATATCTATTTCTGGTCGCGTGAAGGCGGGGGCCGTAGTCATTTATTACATGCTGCTTGTGCTGAATTGTCGCAAAAAGGTGAGGCTGTCGGTTATGTCCCATTGGATAAACGCGCTTATTTCGTGCCGGAAGTGCTGGATGGCATGGAGCAATTAGCACTGGTTTGTATTGATAATATTGAGTGTATTGCCGGTGAAGAGCAGTGGGAAATGGCGATGTTTAATCTCTATAACCGCATTGTGGAAACGGGTCGTACCCGATTATTGATAACCGGTGATCGCCCGCCACGCCAATTAAACCTCGGCTTGCCAGATTTAGCTTCTCGCCTTGATTGGGGCCAAATCTACAAATTACAGCCGCTATCAGATGACGAAAAATTACAAGCTCTGCAATTACGCGCTAAATTGCGAGGCTTTGAATTACCTGAAGATGTTGGCCGTTTTCTGCTAAAACGCCTGGATCGAGAAATGCGCACGCTGTTTACGACACTCGATCAACTTGATCGCGCCTCTATCACTGCACAACGTAAGCTTACGATCCCTTTTGTGAAGGATATTCTTGGGTTGTAACATCCTGAATTGTTGGGGTTAGCTACCTTTATTGACTCGAATTAATTTACCCGAATCACTGGCCAGGGTCAGCTCATCGGGATTTATTCATTTGCGGCCAATCAACAACACTAATGACTTTGGGACATTTTTTGACCCTTGAAATCCCAAGTGAACATTACTGCAAAATCTCCAGCACCTGCTCTGGTGGTCGGCCAATTCTTGCTTTGCCTTGAGCAACTACAATTGGGCGTTCGATCAATTTGGGATTATCACTCATGGCTTGTAGCAATTGCTCCTGAGTCAGAGCCTCGTCAGCCAAATTCAGTGACTTATAGAGATCTTCTTTGGTGCGCATCAATTGGCGGGCATCACTGAAATCGAGTTGTTGCAGTAATTCTTTTAATGTCGCTACTGAGGGTGGGGTATCTAAATACAATACCACTTGCGGTTTAATACCCTGTTGTTCGAGCAGCGCGAGGGTTTCCCGGCTTTTTGAACAGCGGGGATTGTGATAAATAGTGACGTTTTTCATCGTAACTTTCCTTAGGACTTCTGATATTTGCGGAAGCGCTCATTCATTTGGCGCAACTGGTCAATCCGGGCATCATAGCGAGCCTGTTCTAAACTCCCCAATTTCACTCGTGCACTGGCATCACTAAGTAGGCCGATGGCTTGCGTCAGTTTGCCACTCAATGCCAGACTTTCTGCACGCGCTGCCAGCTCTTGATCGCGCAAACCCTGTGCCGCTGCGGCTTGTGCTAGCAAATCCCAACCATTTGGATCATTGGGGTTAGAGAACGTATAGCGGTTTAATAATGTAATAGCTGCCGCCGGTTGCCCGCCCTCGACATAGGCATTGGCCAGATTAAGCTGCAATACCGGCTGTTGATCTTTTTCTGCGGCGATGGCTTTTTGCAACCGCTCGATAGCTGCGGCCGGTTTGTTTTGCCCCAAATCAATATCCGTCATTAAATCGAGGAACCAAATATTGTTGGGCTGTTGCGCTAATAGTGGTTGTAACTGATTGCGAGCTTCATCATATTTTTTTGCCTGATACCACAAAATGGCCTGGCCGTATTTGGCCGCCAATTGCTCGCGGGTGGTGCCTTTACTTAAGGTTTCCAGCAGATCGGGTGTCAGACTGTTTTCCGTTGAACCATACATGCCCAAAATACGGACTTTGGCGAACAGATAATCTTGTGATGAAGCAATGGGATGCGGCTTCATCTGATTGGCCCGGTTACGTGCATCGGATAGGCGGCTGTCCGGTAAGGGGTGCGTTAGCAGCATTTCCGGTGGTTTAGATGCATATCGTGATTGATCGGCCAGTTTTTGCAGGAAGTTTGGCATAGCTTGCGGATCAAATCCGGAACGTTGCAGCACTTGAATACCAATGCGGTCAGCTTCTTGTTCATTGCCCTGTGTAAAGCTGATGATGCCCTGTTGGGCACCTGCCAGTGTGCCACTTAGCCCTGCCATACCCGCTTGAGGGCTGGCCATTGTCAACAGAATTGAGCCTAATACGCCAACCCAGGTCAGCGGTGCCATTCGTTGTTGCTCTTCCATAGCCCGCGCCAGATGGCGCTGTGTGACATGGGATATTTCATGAGCCAATACTGATGCCAGTTCACTTTCGTTTTCTGTATAACGGAATAGGGCAGAATGGAGCACCACATTGCCGCCAAAGAATGCAAAGGCGTTAAGTTGATCGTTATTGACCAAATAAAAATGAAACGGGGTACGCACTGAATAAGCATTAGCAACTAACCGGTTACCCAGCGTATTGATATATTGTGTTAATAGCGGATCGTAAATCAGGGGGGTGCTGGCGCGCATTTGGCGGACATAAAAATCCCCCATCGCCTTTTCCTGATCGATACTCAAAACTGCACCCGCAGAGGTGCCAATATCGGGCAGTAAGTCTTGTGTCTGTGTCTCAGCATTGACCGACATTGATCCTGTGAGCAGTAAGCTACTCAGGAGTGTGGCAATGATTGTCTTGCTTAGCCGGCCTGTTTTACTGAGTCGACTTGTTTTACTGAGCCGATTTTTTTTACTTAACCAATATGTCATAAACGAGGTCGCCCTTGCTGATGTAATGACAATTAGACTCCGAGATGTGTAAGAGTTCTTCTTCCTTGCACTGCTCTCCAGTACAATCATCACGAAAGCGAGTTAGATCACAAAAATAGTCTTAAATAGGGCAAAGGTTAAGCTCTTTATCCATTACTGAGACTCGTAACCATCTTAGTCAGCCTGCTGTCATAAAGGAATAATTATCTAAAGGGAGAGCATATGCCCGATAGATTTCGCATTGCAGGTCGGCGGCATGCCACTCCATGTGCTGAGATAACTCAATGGATAAACTGAGTTATGCAGCCCAAAGCCCTGCATTTGGATAAATGACGGCGATAAATGAATGGCTAGCGCATAAAACATACCCTCGGGTTATGCCTCTGTCTGTTGGGGCTATTAAAGGAATTCGCTAATTTGTGGATTCCTCACGGTACTTAAGGAGCAATTTCGAATGCTAGAGCTGTTGTTACAATGGTATCGTCGGCGTTTTACTGACCCGCAGGTTATCGCGTTACTGGTTATTCTGTTGGCTGGATTCTGCATTCTCTACTTCTTCAGCGGTATTTTGGCCCCGCTGCTGGCTGCAATTGTGCTGGCGTATTTATTAGAGTGGCCAACCGCCCGGTTACAACGTATTGGCTGTTCGCGCCCGTGGGCGGCCAGTATAGTTTTGGTTGTTTTCGGCAGTATTGCCTTGCTGGCGGTGTTTGTTGTGGCACCGACTGTCTGGCAGCAGGGGAATAATCTGATCTCCGACATGCCAAAAATGTTGAATAAATTCAATGGATTTGCTCAAACCTTGCCTTCGCGTTATCCCGCTTTAGTGGATGCGGGCATTGTCGATATGATGGCTGAAAATCTGCGCAGCAAGCTTTCGGGCATGGGAGAGTCGGTTGTAAAAATCTCTCTGGCTTCATTAATCGGTTTACTGACATTGGCTATCTATTTGATTTTAGTGCCGCTGATGCTGTTTTTCCTGCTTAAAGATAAAGAGCAGATGCTAAATGCCGTGCGGCGCATTTTGCCACGTAACCGGGGTTTAGCTGGGCAAGTGTGGCTGGAAATGAACCAGCAGATTACCAATTATATTCGCGGGAAAGTGGTGGAGATGGTGGTGGTCGGTATTGCCACATATGTAGTCTTTTTCGTGATGGGTATGAATTACGCACTGTTATTGGCCGTATTAGTCGGTTTTTCTGTTCTGATCCCCTACATTGGCGCGGTGATTGTGACGATTCCGGTGGTGTTGGTGGCGTTATTCCAATGGGGAATTGGAGCGGATTTCTGGACACTGTTTGTCGCCTATCTGGTGGTTCAAGGGCTGGATGGTAACTTGCTGGTGCCGGTTTTATTCTCTGAGGCGGTTAACCTGCATCCACTGGTCATCATTTTGTCAGTGATCATTTTTGGTGGCATGTGGGGTTTTTGGGGGGTATTTTTTGCCATCCCGTTGGCAACATTGGTTAAAGCTGTCATCCATGCCTGGCCGGAAGAATTTATCCCTGATGCTGAATAATGCTCTTTTTAGTTCTTGAAGCCGGTGGGCGAGTGGCTTACCGCGATTGCGGTACTTGAATTATCTTGGGGATAGCCATTAGTGTTGCCAATAAAAAGAGCGCTTGAGCGCTCTTTTTTATATGTTATCGATAACAGCGAGTGCATCATTACTTAGGCGCTTTGGCGTAAATAATCCATAACGATCTCGTAGTGGTTGCTGGTTTTGAAGTTATCAAACACATGCTCCACCTTACCGTCGGCATCAATTAAGAAGCTGATACGGTGGATACCATCGTAGGTTTTACCCATAAAACTTTTCTCACCCCAAACGCCAAACTGCTCTGCAACTTGATGATCTTCATCAGATAGCAAGGTGAAGTTCAGCAGTTCTTTTTCGGCGAAACGTGACAGTTTTTCCGGTTTATCCGTGCTAATGCCCAACACTTCGACACCCACTTTTTTCAATTCATCCATGTTATCGCGCAGACCACAGGCCTGAACAGTACAGCCAGGTGTCATGGCTTTAGGATAAAAATAGACTAAGACACGTTGACCCTGGAAGTCGGCCAAATTAATCAGCTCGCCATCTTGGTCAGGCAAACTAAACTTCGGTGCAATATCACCGGCTTTCAATGGGCTCATTACTAACTCTCCATTCTTGAATCATGCTGTGGATAGTTCACCACGCTAATACTGCCTTGCGCGTTAAGTTCTGTACATAGCTGATAAAAAGCGTGTTCAATTAACGAACTATTTTGACTGGCAGGGCTGTGTGCGCTGATTTGAATATGCAACCGGGAAGGAATATCACCTTCAGCCGGTTGAGTCTTGGAAACCAACTCCGCAATATTCATATTGTGGCAATGAAACAGATTGGTAAACCGTTCAATAATATGGGGTGAGTCATTCACTTCAACTTTTACCCATACCGTAGCAGGCATAGCTTTCTGATTTTGAGCATTGGTTCGCTTCATTACAATCAGCAAATCAAGCTCTGCGCCTTTTTGCGGCAAGGTTGATTCCAATAAGGTAATAGCGTTCCAGCTGCCAGACAGCAGCATAATAAATGTGAACTCCTCACCAAACATGGCCAGCCGGCTATCTTCAATATTACAACCGCAGCTACTGACATGGCGGGTGATGGTATTCACGATCCCAGGGCGGTCAGCACCGAGTGCGGTAATGACCAGATAATGTTCATCAAGCTGCGGCAAAATCGCTCTTCCTGTCATACTCTTTGGGGTTACCATGGTAAACACAAAAAAAACCTGCTGCCAAGCGCTTACAACACAGTTGTTTGCTTGCTTTTGGATAGAGGTCAAAAGTACCATGAGGAACTTGTTTAAGGAGGGGGTGGGCAATGTTTACGGGAAGTCCGATGTTTACGGGAAGTATAGTTGCACTGGTAACGCCGATGGACGACAAAGGTGCGGTCGATCGTGCGAGCCTCAAGAAACTTATCGATTATCATGTAGCCAGTGGAACTGCGGCAATTGTTTCCGTAGGCACGACGGGTGAATCTGCCACGCTAAATCATGACGAACATGTTGATGTGGTCATGCAGACACTCGAGCTGGCCGATGGCCGGATCCCGGTGATTGCTGGAACCGGCGCTAATGCCACCTCCGAAGCAATTTCACTCACACAAAGGTTTAATAATACCGGCGTGGTGGGTTGCCTTACAGTGACGCCATATTATAACCGTCCTATGCAGGAAGGGTTATATCAGCACTTCAAAGCTATTGCAGAAAGTACCGATTTGCCACAAATTCTCTATAATGTGCCATCGCGTACCGGTTGCGATATGCTGCCACCGACAATTGCTCGCTTAGCCAAGATTAAAAATATTGTTGCTGTTAAAGAAGCAACAGGGAACTTAAGTCGTGTAAGTCAGATCCAAGTGCTGGTTGATGATGAAGATTTCATCCTGCTCAGTGGTGACGATGCGAGCGGATTGGACTTTATGCAACTGGGCGGCAAAGGTGTTATTTCGGTGACAGCAAACATTGCTGCGCGTGAAATGGCTGAACTTTGTGCACTGGCGGCACAGGGTAACTTTGCAGAAGCACGCCGTTTGAATCAGCGCTTGATGCCGTTGCATCAGCATTTATTTGTAGAAGCAAACCCAATTCCGGTGAAATGGGCCGCGAAGCAACTGGGATTAATGGCAAATGACAGTATGCGTTTGCCAATGACCCCACTGACTGAGCCGTCTAAACGGATTGTGGAAGACGCGCTGAAAAGCGCAGGTTTGCTGTAACTCTTAGGGAAATTTGATGGCAATATCATTGCAAAAGTCGACGGTGGTTACGGTTGTGGGGGTTTCGCTGGCAATGCTGCTGGCAGGCTGCACCACTGACCAACGCTACAAACGCCAGGTTGGCGGTGACGAGTCTTATCTTGAAGCTCCAGGTCTGAGACCGCTTAACTCTCCGGCAGGTATGATCCTGCCCGTGCAAAATGGCGAGTATGATGTCCGTTCCGTGAATACCAAAGGCGCTGTGGGCAAACAGTTGGATATCCGTCCTCCGGTACAGCCATTGGCATTGTTAAGCGGTTCTCGCGCTGAAAATGCTAACGATACCAGCAAGCTATTGTTAGAAAATAGCCCGCAAAATCGTAATCTGTGGGCGCAGGTTACCCGCGTTCTTCAAGATAACAACTGGGCGATTGCCAGCCGTCAGGATGCCAGCCAAACCCTGACGACTGATTGGATCAAATGGAATCGCGCAGATGAAGACGTCCAGTTTGAAGGGCGTTATCAGATAAGTGTTCAGGAGCAAGGTTATCAGTTGGTGTTAGTGGTGAAATCCCTTGGTTTACAGCAAGGTGGAAAACCCGTTACCGAATATACCGAAATCCAGCGCTACAACGGCGCAATGCTGAATGCCATTGTTGCAGGTTTGGATAAGGTTCGTTCTGATAGCGAAAGTAGCCAGGCAGCACGTAAAGTGGGCGCTTTGGATGTTCAAAGTGGCAGCGATGATACTGGCTTGCCGCAACTGATTGTCCGCGCACCTTATGCTGTGTTGTGGGAACGTCTGCCTGCTGCACTTGAAAAAGTCGGCATGAAGGTCACTGACCGCAGCCGTCCGCTGGGCACGATTAACGTTACCGTGAAATCCATGAGTAGCAGTAGCTGGGATGCACTGGGTGCCAAAGACCCAGAATTGCCAGAAGGTGATTATAAGTTGCAAGTCGGTGACCTTGATAACCGCAGTAGCTTACAATTCATCACCCCTAAAGGGCAGACGCTAACTCAATCGCAGAATGATGCGCTGGTAGCCGTGTTCCAGGCAGCACTCAGCCAGACGAGTGCGACAAATACCCAATAAAATCAAAGGGGCTTCGGCCCCTTTATTTATCAAAGCGTATTTATCAAAGAATCTATTTCTCGAAGATTGTCTTACTTAACAAAGTTACTGGAGTAATAAGATGCAAAAGCTAGCTGAGTTGTATCGTGGCAAGGCGAAAACCGTCTATACCACCGAAAATCCTGACCTATTGGTATTGGAGTTCCGCAACGATACGTCAGCACTGGATGGTCAGCGCATTGAGCAGTTCGATCGTAAAGGCATGGTAAACAACAAATTTAACCATTTCATTATGGCTAAATTGGAAGAAGCCGGCATTCCTACTCAGATGGAACGTTTGTTGTCAGACACCGAAGTGCTAGTGAAAAAGCTGGATATGATCCCAGTGGAGTGTGTTATTCGTAACCGTGCTGCGGGCTCTTTGGTAAAACGCCTCGGTATCGAAGAAGGTTTGCAACTGAACCCACCGCTGTTTGATTTGTTTTTGAAAAATGACGCCATGCATGACCCGATGGTTAATGAGTCATATTGCAAAACGTTTGGCTGGGCGACAGAAGCACAATTAGCACGGATGAAAGAGCTGAGCTATTTGGCCAATGACGTACTGAGCAAGCTGTTTGATGATGCTGGTTTAATCTTGGTGGACTTCAAACTGGAATTCGGCCTGTTTAATGGTGAAGTGGTATTGGGTGATGAATTCTCTCCTGATGGCAGCCGTTTGTGGGATAAGCAAACCTTGAACAAAATGGATAAAGACCGTTACCGCCAAAGTTTGGGTGGTTTGATTGAAGCCTACGAAGAAGTTGCACACCGTATTGGCGTAAAATTAGACTAACCGCGCAATCGATTACGTTTTTGTCGTAACTGCCCGAAGGGGAGATAGCCTCTATCTCCCCTGTGTTTTCGCAGCCATGCGGTTCAAATCAGTTCCCGCCCAATTTGTCCGTCACTTGCCGTCTGGCTGCATCGCAACCGGGCCTTGAGTGCGCATCTGAAAGCAATCTCCCCAACAGTGCCAATCATTTTCGCTTTTAATGGTATTAGCCTCGCGGATTTCCTACGATAATATGTAAAGAATAATTCTGGGAGCAAAGCTATGCGTTGGCAAGGTCGTCGTGAAAGTGACAATGTAGAAGACAGACGTGGTGATTCATCCGGGGGCGGGGGGGGATTTCGCCCGCCGATCGGGGGCAAAGGTGGTCTGGTCATCTTGATTGTGGTGCTGGTGGCTGGCTACTATGGCGTTGACCTGACCCCGCTATTAAATGGCAGTGATCCAATACCACAAACCCAGACACGGCAGGGCTCACCACATTCTATTAGTGCGAAAGATGACCAAGATGCCAAATTTACTTCGGTCATTTTGGCGGATACCGAAGACACCTGGAAACCTATCTTTCAAAAGATGGGGCGTGCCTATCAGGAACCTAAATTGGTGATGTACCGTGGTGCCACCCGCACGGGCTGTGGTACGGGGCAGTCGGTAATGGGGCCGTTTTATTGCCCGGCAGACAGCACGGTTTATATCGACCTCTCTTTTTATGATGATATGAAAACGAAGCTGGGTGCTGGGGGCGATTTTGCTCAAGCCTATGTTATTGCGCACGAAGTTGGGCACCATGTGCAGCATTTAATGGGGATTGATACCCAAGTGCGCCAGCAACAGCAAGGTGCCTCTCAGGCCCAAGCCAACCGCTTATCAGTCAAGATGGAATTACAGGCGGACTGCTTTGCCGGTGTGTGGGGCAAAGCGATGGAAGAGCAAAATGTGCTGGAAGTCGGTGATTTACAAGAAGCTTTAAATGCCGCACAGGCCATTGGTGATGACCGATTACAGCAACAAAGCCAAGGGCGTGTGGTGCCGGATAGCTTCACTCACGGCACTTCGGCGCAGCGCTACACCTGGTTTAAACGCGGTTTCGACAGTGGTGATCCTAATAGCTGCAACACCTTTGCCAACCGCTAATAGCGCTAGAAGCACCGCTAAGCAGAGACTATCATAAGACCACTTTCTTTTTACCGGCGCGCTCGGTGCCGGTATTTTATTGCAAGGCAGGGATAACCATGGCCGCTCTTGATCCAACTTTATTAATCCTGTTAGTCCTGGCTGGACTGGGTATTATCAGCCACAACATGACAGTGACATTAGCTCTTCTGGCACTTATCGCCGTTCGTATTACTCCCCTAAATCAGTTTTTCCCTTGGATTGAAAAATACGGCTTAACCATCGGGATATTAATCCTGACCATTGGTGTGATGACGCCGATTGCCAGTGGGAAAATCAGCGCCAGTGAGGTATTGCACTCCTTTGTTCAGTGGAAGTCGATATTAGCTATTGTGGTCGGGGTCGCGGTTTCTTGGCTTGGCGGGCGCGGAGTCTCTTTGATGACACACCAGCCGTCAGTGGTTGCGGGCTTATTGGTCGGGACAGTCTTGGGCGTGGCGCTGTTTCGCGGGGTACCGGTCGGGCCATTGATTGCCGCCGGGTTGCTTTCGTTAGTCATCGGCAAATCCTAACGTGATGAAGGCGATGATTGCCGGCCAATCGGTGCTGGCACAGCAGGGCATTCGGCGCTTATTGGTGCTCAGTGGTGGGGCTGATTGGGCGCGGCAACAGGCGCAGATTTTGCGCCAGCAATTAGCGGGGGATTGGTTGTGGATAGGGGAAAGTTTACCGCCAGACACCACAGGTATTCTCCCGACGGCGGCCAAAACCTTGCTGGGGCAAGAAGGGTTACACGGGGTTTTTGACGCAACTGAAGGCCTGAATACTGAAGCCTTGGCGATACTGGCTGGAACATTACAGGCTGGGAGCTGGCTGGTGCTGTTAGTGCCCGAGTGGGATTGTTGGCCTCATTTGCCCGATAACGACAGTTTGCGCTGGAGTGAGCAAAGTGTGCCAATCATAACGCCGAACTTTATTCACCATTTACAGCGCCAGCTACTGGCGGATCCCGATGTTATTTTATGGCGACAGGGGCAGCCGTGCCCTCAGCCAATATGGCCTTCCCACCCCAACTGGCAGCCACCTGATGGCACTCCTACCTTGGAACAACAGGCGATTCTTCAACAGCTTATGCAGGCGAGGAAAGGCGCTTGGGTGCTGACGGCTGCCCGTGGGCGGGGTAAATCCACCCTTGCCGGAATGTTGGTGGCATCCTGGCCGGGTAACTGCTGGGTCACTGGGCCTGGCAAAGCGGCGACACAGGTTTTGAGTCAGCAAGCTGGGGAGCAAGCCCAATTTTGGGCGCCAGATGCGCTATTGGATTATTGCCGAGTAAATGATGTCAGTGATGTCGACTGGTTATTGATTGATGAGGCTGCGGCTATCCCCACCGCATTAGTTTCGGCGCTTCTGGCCTACTTCCCTCGGGCATTATTAACCACCACGGTGCAGGGTTACGAAGGTACGGGGCGCGGCTTTCTATTGAAGTTTTGCGCCACTTTGAGTGATTGGCATCATTTAACACTGACAGACCCCATTCGCTGGGCTAGTAATGATCCACTGGAGCGGGTAGTGGATGACATCATGTTGTTTAATGAACAACGCCCTGCGGCCCAGCTTCCTGGTGCCAATATCGAAATTATGGCCTGCGAGCAGCGCGATTGGTTGGAGCAACCGGCATTACTGCGGTGTTTCTATGGTTTGCTCTCCAGCGCCCACTACCGCACCACCCCCCTTGATTTACGGCGTTTATTGGATGCGCCGGGCATGCATTTTTTGCAAGCGAATGCGGCGGGTGCAGTCATTGGTGCATTGTGGCTGGTGGATGAGGGCGGCCTGAATAGCGCATTAGCTCAGGATGTGTGGGCTGGCAGGCGGCGGCCGAAAGGCAGCTTAGTGGCGCAATCGCTGGCAGCTCACAGTGGGCAATGGCAAGCGCCAACCTTACTGTCGCGACGAATTAGTCGGATAGCGGTAGCGCCATCATGGCGACGACAAGGTATTGCCCGCCAAATGATTGGCGCTGAACAGGCCCGTGCACGTCAGGATAATCTTGATTTTCTTTCCGTTAGCTTTGGTTATACCGCAGAGTTAGAGGCATTTTGGCTCGCCTGTGGGTTTCATCTGGTGCGCATTGGCAGCCATAGAGAAGCCAGTAGCGGCTGTTATGCTGCTATGGCGATATTACCCTTGAGTTGTGATGGGCATGCGCTGTGCGACTCAGCACGGCAGCAATTAGCGCGCGATTGGTATTGGTTGCAGCAATGGATTGATTTGGCTACGCCATCTTCGCTAGCCCCACCGGAATCTATCGATAGCGGCCTAAATGACGATGACTGGCGGGAACTGAGCGGATTTGCGAGTTATTTTCGCCCAATAGAGGCCAGTTTACCGGCATTGCAGCGGCTATTATTGCAGACTGAGTTACCTCTGCCAGCATTGCGGCAATATTTGCAGCAGGGTATTTCGCCAGCAGAAATTGTTGATAATCTTAGATTAACTGGGCGCAAAGCGCTGGTCACACAGTGGCGGCAGGAAGCCGCACAGGGGATGGCGGCGGTTGATGTTATTAAGGCGGAGTTAATGAAAACCTTGGCTAGCCAGTAGTTTAAGTTTTCTGGTTTGGGGGCAAACTGCATCATCAAAAATACCCACTAACTTTATCAATAAAACCCAATATCTCTATCAAACCAACCGCGTATAGTAATTTTATAGTGACTTGACGAATAAAGGTTCCCCAATGAGTCAGCAGAATATTGTGGTGCAGCAACCGGTAAAACCAGAGCACTTAATTTTATTGTTTCATGGCGTTGGTGACAGCGCCGCAGGAATGGCACCGGTCGGTAGCCATTTTGCGCAGGCTTTTCCTCTGGCCTTGGTGGTCAGTATTGATGGGCCTTTTGCCAGCGGCATGGGTAATGGCCGGCAGTGGTTTTCAGTTCAAGGGATTACTGAGCAGAGCCGTCAGGGGCGTATTGATGATGTGATGCCACAATTTATTGCGACTGTGCGCCATTGGCAGCAGCAAAGTGGTCTTGATGCAGCGCAGACCACATTAGTGGGTTTCTCACAGGGCACTATCATGGCATTGGAGGGCGTGAAGGCGCAGCCACAATTAGCTCGGCAGGTCATCGGGTTCAGTGGGCGTTTTGCCACTTTGCCACAAAAACCGCTATCTGATGTGGTGATTCATCTGATTCATGGCGAACAAGATGGGGTTATTGGGGTCGAGCATGCCAAAGCCGCAGCCAGCAGTTTACTGGCTTTAGGTAACCAGGTCACTCTAGACTTGGCAGCCCATACCGGGCACGGCATTAATCAGCCCATGTTGGAATGGGCTATCGGGCATCTGCGTCAGGATATTTCAGTCAGATAATTAGCCCTAGCGAAGGGGGATGGCCCCCTTCGTCTGATGCGACGCTACACCGACTTACTTTTTCTTGTTCTTATCCGGCCAATCTTCGTCATCATCCCATTGCGCATTATTGTCGCGATGAGGAGGTAACTCCGGCTTATTGTTCAAAAAACGTTTATGATCAAGACGGCGTAACTCTTTGACGCCGTTTAAGATAATACCCGCCAACAGGATAAGAAAAATCCACCAGTAATCTGCTAACCAATGCATAGTAAAATTCCTTTTCCCCGCCTTAATTCAAATCACAGTCATATTGACTACCGCTTGAAATCTATTGGGATATGGCTATAAATCGTGAAAAAATCATAGGTAAATGGCATGTAAGCCACTCACTGCCCGCCACATCTTGTGACTGCCAAGCTTCCAGTAGGATGGCGGGTGTCAGCAAATGTTCTGCTGTTGCTGCCAGTGGGCGGTAACTTAGATGCCAAGGCTCGGCGGCGACACCACCAGTATCCTGACTGAAGGGCCGGTAAAAACCGAATTCAGCCATATTGGCATCAAGCCATTGGGTTAGTGGATAAAAATACCCGCCAGAGAGATATTCCCAGGGTTCCAGTTGTAATTTTGCCTGCGCGGGCAGCAGTGATGGGTCGTAAATATCTAAATCACTGCCCCAATGGTGACGGCTGGCCCCCGGCAGGGCAGACCAGCGCAAAATAGCTTCACAGCGCGCGCCAGCATCTAACTGAGAAATATCTATCGGCTGACTGTCCTTATCTAATACTGGTCGCTCGCCGCGAAATTTACCATTCCAGATCGCTAATTGGCGGTCAAAATCGCGAAAAGTGCTGGCGGGCTGTAAATCAAAACCGGCCATTTTAGCCGCTTGCTGCATGGCCTGAAAGGCCGCGACGGCTTGCGGTTGCATCCGGTGGTTACCGGATAACAGGACTAAATGTTCCGTCGAGCGCCCGGTCAGCATTTGTGACGTTATCATGCAATGAGTTGCTCCATGACCCGCTGATACATCCGGCTAAGCAGTTGTAAATCAGCCGCATGAACGCATTCATTCACTTTATGGATAGTGGCATTCACGGGCCCCAGTTCAACCACTTGCGCGCCCATTAAGGCGATAAACCGGCCATCCGAGGTGCCACCGGTAGTCAGTAACTGTGGGGTGATTTCGGTGTAATGCTCAACAGCATTCACCACGGCATCAACCAGTTTGCCACGCGCGGTGAGGAAAGGTTGGCCAGAGAGCACCCAGTCTAAAGTGTAATTGAGTTGATGGCGTTCCAATAAAGCCTCAACCCGCTGTTTAATCATGCTGTCGGTCAGCTCAGTGCTAAAGCGGAAGTTGAACTGCACATAGAATTCACCGGGGATCACGTTATTGCTGCCAGTTCCGGCGTGCAAGTTGGCTATCTGCATGCTGGTGGCGGGGAAGAATTCATTGCCCTCATCCCATTGGGTGGCAACCAGTTCATTCAGGGCAGGTATTGCGCGGTGAACCGGGTTGTCAGCCAGATGAGGATAGGCCACATGTCCTTGAATACCATGAATATGTAAGTTGGCGGTAATGGAGCCGCGGCGGCCATTTTTCACCACATCGCCGACGCGGTCAGTACTGGATGGTTCACCGACCAGACAATAATCCAGCCGCTCATTGCGCGCCATCAAAGCATTAACCACTTTTACCGTGCCATTAATCGCCTTGGCTTCTTCATCCGAAGTTATCATAAATGCCAAGCGGCCTTTATGGTCAGGATGCGCGGCAACAAAGCGCTCTGCGGCAACCACCATCGCGGCCAGGGAGCCTTTCATATCGGCAGCACCACGGCCATATAGCATGCCATCGCGGATAGTTGGCTCAAATGGTGGGCTATGCCAATGGCTTTCATCACCGGTCGGCACCACATCAGTATGGCCAGCAAATGCGAGTGTTTCACCTTCACCACGCCATGCCCAGAAATTGAGGGTATCGCCAAAATTCATGGGTTCGATAACAAAACCTATCGCTTCCAGGCGCTGAATGATTATCTCCTGGCATCCCGCATCATTAGGGCTGAGCGATGGGCGCTTAATCAGTTGTTGGGCCAGGTCGATTACCGGACAAGTCATGTTATTGCACCTCAGTAGCGATTTGATTTTGTTGAATAAAATTTTGGTAAGTTTCAATACTGAAGCCCAGTAACATCGCGCCATTGGCGGCTTCCAGCAGCGGGCGTTTGATTATCGCCGGCTGTTCAAGCATCAGCACTTTAGCGGTTTGAGCATCAATAATGGCCTCACGTTGGGCTGGCGGTAATTTACGCCAGGTGGTGCCACGGGTATTCAACAGCGGCTCCCATCCCAGTTTATTGATAAAACCTTGCAGGAGATCGTCACTCAATCCATCCACGCGATAGTCGTGAAATTGATAGGCAATACCTTGTTCTTCCAGCCAGCGGCGGGCCTTTTTTATGGTGTCACAATTTTTAATGCCATAAAGGCGCAATGATGGGGTTGCTGGGTTATCAGACATGGAAAAATAATACCTCGGCTAGAATGACAAATCAGGACAGCCACTTATGCGACTGCCCAGCTCAAGGGGAGCGATTTGCCCATAATGCGGGAAAATGAGGTTTTGATCCAGACGGCGATGGGCAGATTAGTGGGTAAATAGGTAACTGCGGCCCAAGGGTTTAGCCAATGCGGTCAAGGTCAGCCGCATATTGGCGGATGGCTTTTTGGTAGAGGCTGATGTCCTGATGATTTGAGGTCTCCGCCAGCAGTAACAATAATGCCGCGACCGCTTCTTTGGATTCGCCGAGATTGTACAGCGTCATGGCCCGAAATAAGGTTATTTCTTTTGCTTGTGGGAAACAGGCCAATGCAGCATCAAAAGTATCTAAGGATGCCTGATATAAGCCCAACGCCCGGTAGGTGCTGCCCAATCCCAGATAGGCTTCCTGTAACTCCTGACCCGCTAGATTATGCTCTATAGCTGCCCGGTAAAATGGAATTGCTTGTAACTCAAGCCCTTGCACATCATAAAGGGAGGCGATTTTATACAGCAGGCTGGGGTTATCCGGTGAGCTGCGCAGTAACTTTTGCGCCATGGCCACCGCATCATCATAGCGACCCAGCTCTTTTAGCGAATCAATTGAGTGTTTCATGGTTTTGCTCTGTATGTTGCCAATAACGGGCGGGTCAAAAAATCGCATTCGCCCCTATTTATCTCAGCACGCTACTCCGTAAATCATCCAATTTCAATATTTCTGCAAGAGATCTCACTTTGATTATTAAATAGTCGGTCGCCTATTTTGAATGATCAAAAAATAGGCGTATAATTATTCGCGTTTATTAGAGAGGACGTTATGGTTGATTTCGAGTTAGGCACGTGGAAAGAGTTTATCGATGCTATGCTGCGTAAGGCATAAGTAAATAAACCAGCAGTAAGAATTATTATCTTTTTGTTGTTTTATTGATAAATATCCAGGGGGCGAGTTATCGCTCGCAGAAAGGCAGAGCTTCTAAAGTTTCTGCCTTTTTTATATCCTTCGTCCTTGAAACCACAGGGGTGTTAGCTGCGCGCACGCACCCGAATTACTGACTTGAGTCAGCTCATCGGGATGCGTTTACTTGCCGCCTACCTGTGATTCCAATGACTTTGGCTATTGTCTTTTCCCTTGAAACCACAGAGTGTTAGCTGCGCGCGCGCACCCGAATCACTGACTTGAGTCAGCTCATCGGGATGCGTTTACTTGCGTCTTTCCCTTGAAACCGCGATTTATTCTTGCTCTTTAGCCCGTGGTGGTTTGCCCGGGAAGCGGCGGCGCACCAAGACAAAGAACAGCGGGACAAAGAAAATGGCCAGCACGGTCGCAGAAATCATCCCGCCCATCACCCCGGTACCTACGGCATGCTGGCTGCCAGACCCCGCCCCCTGACTGATCGCCATTGGCAATACACCAAAGATAAATGCCAATGATGTCATCAGGATAGGTCTTAATCGCTGGCGGGAAGCTTCTAATGTCGCCTCCACCAAATCTTTGCCTTTATTGTTCAATTCACTGGCAAACTCGACAATTAAGATGGCATTTTTGGCTGATAACCCGATGATGGTCAGTAAACCCACCTGGAAATAAACGTCATTCTCCAGACCGCGCATCCAGGTGGCGGCAACCGCCCCAATCACCCCGAGTGGCACCACTAACATCACCGAGAATGGGATTGACCAACTCTCATATAATGCGGCCAAACACAAGAACACCACCAACAGCGAAATAGCATAGAGGGCAGGGGCTTGTGAGCCGGATAACCGCTCTTGATAAGACATGCCAGTCCATTCCAGACCAAACCCGGCCGGCAGTTTTTGGACCAAATCTTCCATTACATTCATGGCGGTGCCGGTACTGACGCCCGGAGCGGCTTCGCCGACGATTTCGAGTGCGGAATAGCCATTGTAGCGCTCCAGCCGTGGTGAACCATATTCCCAGCGGGTGGTAGAGAATGCGGAGAAAGGCACCATGCTGCCGTTATTATTGCGCACATACCATTTGTTGACGTCTTCCGGCAACATGCGGGCGGTGGCTTCTGATTGCACATAGACTTTTTTCACCCGACCGCGATCAACAAAGTCATTAACGTAAGTCGACCCCCACGCAGTTTTAAGTGTGTTGTTAATATCATCCAATGACACCCCCAGAGCGCGTGCTTTGTGTTGGTCAATATCGATTTGCAATTGTGGGCTATCGTCCAGGCCATTATGCCGCACCCGGGTTAGGGCCGGGTCTTGCGATGCCATTTGCAGCAGTTGGTCACGGGCGGCCATCAGTTTTTCGTGGCCCAAACCGCCGTGGTCTTGTAGCTCCATATCAAAACCGGAGGAGCCACCCAAGCCAGAAATGGCCGGTGGGCTACTGACTGAGACTCTGGCTTCGGCAATTTTATTAAAGACTTTGGTCGCGCGTTCAATAATGGCAAAGGAAGAGTCTTGGCTGTTTTTGCGCTGTTCCCAGTCGGTCAGACGAATAAACAAACGCGCCACATTTTGGCCGTTACCGCCGGGGCCAGAACCCACAGTAGCAAACACCGACAGCACGTTATCTTTCTCTGCTGTCAGGAAATAGTTTTCTACTTTCTCGACCACTCGCAGTGTTTGTTGCTGGGTTGAGCCGACGGGAAGCTGTACCTGCGCCATAAAGACACCACGGTCTTCCAAGGGTAAGAAAGAGGTTGGTAACTTGAGAAATAATAGCGCTAATCCACCTAACAGCAGTAAATACAACAGCATATAACGCAAGCTGTGGTGTAAAACACGTGCGACACCACGTTCGTAACTGCGAGCGCTGCGGTCAAATGTGCGGTTAAACCAGCCAAAGAAACCGCCTTTGGCCTGATGGTGCCCGGCTTTGATGGGCTTGAGCATAGTGGCGCAAAGTGCTGGGGTGAGAATCAATGCCACCAATACCGAGAGCACCATAGCTGAGACGATAGTAATCGAAAACTGGCGATAAATAGCGCCGGTGGTTCCCCCGAAGAAGGCCATCGGAATAAATACCGCTGACAATACCAAGGCGATACCGACCAGTGCGCCCTGAATTTGCCCCATAGATTTTCGAGTCGCTTCTCGCGGATCAAGGCCTTCCTCGCTCATGACTCGCTCGACGTTTTCGACCACCACGATGGCATCGTCGACCAGCAAACCTATCGCGAGCACAATGGCGAACAAGGTGAGGGTATTGATGCTGAATCCAAATATGGACAGGATTGCAAACGTCCCCAACAGCACTACTGGCACCGCGATGGTTGGAATTAATGTGGCGCGGAAATTCTGTAAAAACAAATACATAACAAAGAAAACCAATAAGATGGCTTCCAATAATGTTTTTACCACGTCCTTGATAGAGGCTTTTACAAAGGGTGTGGTTTCATAAGCAATTTTTGCTTCCAGGCCGTGCGGGAAAAAGGGGGTCAGCTCGGCAATGCGCGCTTTAACTAATTCATCCGTCTGCAACTCATTGGCACCGGATGCCAGCTTGATGCTCATGCCTGATGCGGCTTGCCCATTAAAGCGGCTCAGATAGTCATATTTCTCGGCCCCCATCTCGACTTTTGCCACCTCCCCCAGAGTGACCAATGAGCCGTCCTGATTGACTCGCAGGGTTATGTCTCTGAACTGTTCTGGTGTCTGTAATTGAGATTGAGCATTAATGGTGGCGTTCAGGGCCTGGTTATCAACAGAAGGTGTTCCGCCCAATTGCCCTACGGCTATCTGGCTATTTTGCGATTGAATTGCAGTGACGACATCTTGCGTAGTGAGTTGATAATTATTGAGTTTATTAGGATCAAGCCAAATACGCATGGCATATTGCGAGCCAAAGGCGTCGATACTGCCAACCCCTTCAATGCGGCTCAGTGGGTCTTGCAGATTACTGGCGACGTAGTCGGCAATATCTTGTTTATCCATGCTGCCATCGGTAGAGACAAATGCTACCATCATCAAGGTGTTATCACCTGATTTAGAAACTGAAACCCCTTGTTGTTGTACATCTTGGGGCAGTTTTTTAATGGCAGATTGCAACTGATTCTGAACCTGCTGCATGGCTTCATTAGGGTTGGTGCCCGCCTGGAAGGTCAGGGTGATTGATGCACTACCGGAGTTGCTGCTTTGCGATGACATATACAGCAGGTTATCCAGGCCAGTCATACTTTGCTCTATGACCTGGGTGACGGTATTTTCCAATGTCTGAGCAGACGCGCCAGGATATGAAGCACTGATGCGCACATTGGGGGGAGCCAGGTTCGGGTATTGCTCAACAGGCAAGGTTGAGATTGCCAATGCCCCGGTAAGACACAAAATTATCGCCAATACCCAGGCAAAAATCGGGCGGTCGATGAAAAAATTTGCCATGCAGTGCCAGCCTCTAAATATATAAAAAAATCATACGCTGCGTGCGTGAAGTTACAGGCGTGTTAGCTGTGCGCGCACACCGAAACCACTGACGTGAGTAAGCCCAGCAGGATATGTGTGCTGGCCGCTTACCTGCAACGCCAATGACGTTGGGTCAATACAGCGAAATCAACAGTGCACTTTACGCGGGAATGCGGAGGAAAACGTGAAGAAAATAAGGAGAACCTGTAAAAAACATCGATATAACTGAGTTAATTCATTTGTCGGGAGAAAAGAGGGATTAGCAGGTGTTTTTTCTGGCATCAAGTACACTGATTATACCCAACATGTTTGGCGCGAGAGCCAGTCTGTCGGCCAGCATGATTGCAATATGAAGTAGCAAAAGGATCGCCGTCATTTAACTGAGGAAAATTTTATGGAACTCAACCCGGTAATTGCCCGTCGCCTCTATATTTGCTGGTTAATCAGCCGTGGTGACGCGCTGAATGTGCCGCGTTTGATGGAATTGACTGGCTGGCCGCGGCGAACGATACAGGATGTTCTGAAAGCACTGCCCGGTTTGGGTATTTCTCTGAAGTTTGTACAACAGGGCGTGCGAAATAATGCAGGTTTTTACCAGTTAGATAACTGGGGGCCACTGAATAAAAAATGGATTTATGATAACCATGATTTTATTTTAGCGGCCATCGAGCAACCTAATCATTCAGTTGCCATTAAATAACAGTCGAAGACTAATATTTTTTATTTTCTAAAAACATAATGGTTGCCGCTACACGAGACCGCACATTCAACTTACGCAATAAATTACGGATGTGCACTTTTACGGTTTCCTCTGAAATGTGTAACTCAAAGGCCACTTGTTTATTGGACATCCCCCGCGCCACCTCTTGCAGCACATCTAACTCGCGCTCGGTTAATTCAGCAAAAGGATTAACCTGCTCGTGACGAGAGGATAAATATATCACGACCTCATTACTGAATACTTTTTCACCTTTTGCGGCATGGCGGATATTATCCAGTAATATTTCCGGTTCGCTGTCTTTGAGCAGATACCCATCAGCGCCAGCATCTATCATGGCGTATACATCACTGCGCGCATCGGAGACAGTTAGAATAATAACGCGTGCATCAATACCTTCATTGCGTAAGGCTTTCAAAGTATCCAGCCCGGTCATTCCTTTCATATTCAGGTCGAGCAGAATGACATCCGGCTGATATTGGGCTGCTTTGACAATAGCGTCACTGCCACTGTTGGCTTCAGCAACAACAGTAAAACTGCTATCAAGCTCCAGTAATTGTCTGATACCCCGACGCATTAGGGGATGATCGTCGACGATCATAATAGTGTGACTGTTGGTCATGAGTAATGTCCCTGTAACCGATAAAATTATATCCGCCATCTTTCTAGATGCGGGTTGTTGGCTGCCATTGCTCACCCAACTCATTGAGTTATCTCAACACCTTGGCGTCAATTTGTTACAGCCGACCTGCAACTCGAAATCTATTAGGTATATGTCTGGCTGTTGAACGTGGATTATTTCTGGTCTTTAATTTAGCTGACCATTTTATCCATCATTGTTAGTTAACCACGATCAAAGTGTACCTCAGTCTTACTGATTTCCTGCTGTAATTCTCCCGCATAGTATAAAAATGTTGCTGTTCGATCTTTATTTATACCCGCGAAAATAGGCGTGCTGAGTTTAAAATTCAGTCCAAAGTCATTCAACTGCAACATTTTTTCTGGAAAAATAATCACCTCTCCCTTGTTTCTTTTTGATAGTTATTCTCATTAAGAAAATCGTTGTATAAAAAAATAAATAACGCAAATAGATTTAACTGTGAGAAATCGGCTAAATAACCACTAAATTAATTGATCTTGCTCAATATCTACCCCCAATTAACCCTAAAGAGTAATTATTTTATTACTCATTATTCTGTATTTAATCTCTAAACACTGGGGAATTTTTTTATTTAAAACAAATAAGAATCATTATCATTATTCCGATGTAAATATTCGGCTTTCAAATGAACGGGTATAATAAGTACATGCGGGCGCGCCAGCAGATGTTAAGGATATCAGTATGACTGATTTATCACGGCGTAAATTGCTGACTGGCTTTTGGCAAGCAGGTAAACAACTCCCCTCAGCCACTCGACCCCCTTGGTCGGTAATGGAAGCTGATTTTGTCGCGGGTTGCACTCGCTGTCATGACTGTGTTGCCGCATGTGAAACTGGCGTATTGATTGCTGGTAGCGGCGGATTCCCCGAAATAGATTTCCAACGTGCTGAGTGCAGTTTTTGCCAGGCATGTGTACAGGTGTGTAAGGCCGAGGTTTTTACCTCAACGGCGCTGCCTGCCTGGTCACTGAAAATCAACATCTCAGAGCGCTGTTTACCTTTTCACAATATTGAATGCCGAAGCTGTCAGGACAGTTGTGAAACCCGAGCGATTACATTTCGCCCACGTCACAACGGCATTGCTCAACCCGAATTAGACCTTCCTGCCTGTAATGGCTGCGGTGCCTGCGTATCCAGTTGCCCTGTACAGGCAGTAACCCTCACCCGGAGTGAAGATGGAAGATAAAGAATGGCATGTCTGTGGATTAGTGCTGCAAGCCAAACCTGCGCGAATTGCACAGCTAATCGACAGCCTGCTGGCTATCCCGGGAACAGAAATACCCACCAGTGATGCCGCTCTGGGTAAGTTGGTGGTGGTTATGCAGGCGGCGCGCTCAGACGTGCTCCTGGATTATATTGAGTCAGCACGAAACCTGGATGGTGTGCTGGCGGTATCGCTGGTTTATCACCAGCAGGATAAGCAAGGTGAGGAAATGCCATGAAACTCAGTCGCCGGGATTTTATGAAGGCCAATGCCGCCGTTGCCGCAGCCGCCGCAGCCGGATTGACCATTCCCACAGTGGCCAAGGCTGTTGTGGGCGAGACAAGCAATGCAATCAAATGGGATAAAGCACCTTGCCGATTCTGTGGTACTGGCTGTGGTGTACTCGTCGGAACACAAAATGGCCGGATTGTGGCATCACAAGGTGACCCGGACTCACCCGTCAACCGCGGGTTGAACTGTGTGAAAGGCTATTTCCTACCGAAAATCATGTACGGCAAAGACCGCCTGACTCAGCCGCTGCTGCGAATGAAAGACGGTCAATATGATAAAGAAGGCGATTTTACCCCAATAAGTTGGGAAAAAGCCTTTGATATCATGGAACTGAAATTCAAAAATGCGCTGAAAGAAAAAGGCCCGACGGCCGTGGGCATGTTCGGTTCCGGCCAATGGACCGTGTGGGAAGGCTACGCGGCCTCTAAATTACTGAAAGCCGGTTTCCGTTCCAATAACCTTGACCCAAATGCCCGCCATTGCATGGCGTCTTCCGTGGTTGGCTTCATGCGCACCTTTGGCATGGATGAGCCAATGGGTTGTTATGATGATATTGAAGAAGCAGATGCCTTCGTGCTCTGGGGCTCTAATATGGCGGAAATGCACCCCATTTTATGGTCGCGCATGACCAGCCGCCGCCTGACGAATGAACATGTCAGGATTGCCGTGCTCTCTACATTTGAACACCGCAGCTTTGAATTGGCCGATAACCCGATAGTCTTTACCCCACAGACTGATTTGGTGATCATGAATTACATCGCCAATTACATTATTCAAAATAATGCTGTTGATCAGGATTTTCTTAACCGCCATGTGAATTTCCGCCTTGGGGCAACTGACATCGGTTATGGTTTACGCCCGACGCATCCGCTGGAAAAAGCAGCTAAAAACCCTGGTAGCGATGCCTCTGAGCCCATGAGTTTTGATGATTTCAAGGCCTTTGTTGCAGAGTACACCTTGGAAAAAGCCTCAAAAATGAGCGGCGTGCCAGAAGACCAATTGGAATCTCTGGCGCAGCTCTATGCTGACCCGAAAGTGAAATTGGTCTCCTACTGGACGATGGGCTTTAACCAGCACACCCGTGGGGTTTGGGCTAATAACATGTGCTACAACTTGCACCTGTTAACCGGCAAAATTTCTAAACCGGGTTCTGGGCCTTTCTCTCTGACCGGTCAACCTTCTGCTTGCGGTACTGCGCGCGAAGTAGGGACATTCTCCCACCGCCTGCCAGCTGACATGGTGGTGACCAATGAAAAACACCGCCAAATTGCCGAAACCAAATGGCAGTTGCCTGCTGGCACCATCCCAGAAAAAGTCGGTTTACATGCGGTGGCACAAGACCGGGCGCTGAAAGACGGCACCCTCAATGCCTATTGGGTGATGTGTAACAACAATATGCAGGCGGGGCCAAATATCAATGAAGAGCGCATGCCGGGCTGGCGTGATCCGCGCAACTTTATTGTGGTTTCCGACCCCTATCCGACCATTAGTGCACTGGCTGCTGACCTTATCTTACCCACCGCCATGTGGGTGGAAAAAGAAGGCGCTTATGGCAATGCCGAACGTCGCACCCAATTTTGGCGTCAGCAAGTCTCTGCTCCCGGTGAAGCCAAATCAGATTTGTGGCAGATAGTTGAGTTTGCCAAGCGCTTCAAAGTTGAAGAAGTGTGGCCAGCCGAGCTGATTAACCAGAAACCGGAATACCGTGGCAAAACACTGTATGACGTGCTATTTGCCAACGATGTGGTAAGCAAATACCCATTAAGTGAAATCCCTGCGGATCAACTGAATGACGAAGCTCGTGATTTTGGTTTCTATCTGCAAAAAGGGTTATTTGAAGAATATGCCGACTTTGGGCGGGGCCACGGTCATGATCTGGCACCTTTTGATGTTTACCATCAAGAGCGCGGCCTGCGCTGGCCGGTGGTGAATGGCAAAGAAACACTCTGGCGTTACCGTGAAGGTTTTGACCCCTTCGTGCCGAAAGGTGAGGAAGTGCGTTTCTATGGCAAACCTGATGGTAAAGCGGTGATATTTGCACTGCCATACGAACCCGCCGCCGAAAGTCCGGATAATGAATATGACCTGTGGCTTTCCACTGGGCGTGTGTTGGAGCATTGGCATACCGGTTCCATGACTCGCCGTGTGCCGGAACTGCATCGTGCTTTCCCAGAAGCCGTCGTATTTATTCATCCTCTGGATGCTAAAGCCCGTGATTTGCGACGCGGTGACAAAGTGAAGGTGATTTCGCGCCGTGGCGAAGTCATTTCTCTGGTGGAAACCCGTGGACGTAACCGTCCGCCACAAGGGCTGGTATTTATGCCATTTTTCGATGCCGCCCAGTTGGTGAATAACCTGACACTGGATGCCACCGATCCGTTATCCAAAGAAACTGACTACAAAAAGTGTGCAGTAAAATTGGCTCGGGTTGTCGCGTAATACGGGAGCCTGCCCTTAGGGGCAGGTTTTGCCCGTTGTTATAAAAATCATCCAGGGATACTCAGGAAAAGACGGTGTCTTTCAGGAGAGAAGAATGAATAAGCAGATAATTAAATCATTAAACCGCCGGTTTTTATCCGTAATATCGCTACTGGCGATATTGGTGATGGCGGGTGTTGCCACTGCGGCCAGCAATGTCGAGATGGATTTAAGTCAATCACCGGAAGTTTCCGCGACTGCGGAAGGCAAGGTGAAAATGCCAAAACAGCAACAGCGGATGGCACTGAATTATGTTAACCAGCCACCGCTAATCCCGCACAGTGTAGAAGGCTATCAAATCAGTAAAAACACCAACCGCTGCCTGCAATGTCACGGTGTCGAACATTACCGCACCACCGGTGCGCCGCGCGTTAGCCCGACTCACTTTATTGATCGTGATGGCAAAGTGTCGAGCGAAGTATCGCCACGCCGCTATTTCTGCTTGCAATGCCATGTGCCACAAACCGATGCTGCGCCAATTGTGGGCAACAGCTTCCAGCCAGCGCCTGGCTTTGGTCAATAAGCGAGATGGTTACTGTGAGAATAAATTATGAATGAGACTAAAAAACCCGGCGTTATTCGAAGGATATGGCAGTGGTGGCGTCGGCCTAGCCGACTGGCGCTCGGGACTTTACTGCTGATTGGCTTTGTCAGTGGCATCATTTTCTGGGGCGGCTTCAACACCGGCATGGAGATGGCGAATACGGAGAAATTCTGTATTAGTTGCCATGAAATGAAAGACAATGTTTATCAGGAATATATGGGCACCATCCACTACAGCAACCGCAGTGGAGTGAAGGCGACGTGCCCAGATTGCCATGTGCCCCACGAGTGGGGGCCAAAAATGTTGCGAAAAATCAAGGCCAGTAAAGAACTGTATGCCAAAACATTTGGTTTAATTGATACGCCACAAAAATTTGAAGCACATCGCCTGACGATGGCTGAAAATGAGTGGGCGCGCATGAAAGCCAATGGTTCGCAAGAGTGCCGTAACTGCCATAATTTCGACAATATGGATTTCACGGCACAAAAAACCGTGGCAACGAAAATGCATAATAAGGCCATTGCCGAAGGCAAAACCTGTATTGATTGCCATAAAGGTATTGCCCATAAGTTGCCAGATATGAAGGATGTGCCAACCGGTTTCTAAAATCCTTCTCCCTTGGCGCTATCGCCGCCAGCCTCCTGCCTCAAACGCTCTGTGGACATGACGTCTACAGAGCGTTTTTTAATTGCAAAATTAGCCTGCTTATTCATAATAAGACCTATTAACAGGTCTTGTTGGGGAGGTTTATGCCAAGTATCATTTTGACTGATACCAGTGCGAGTGTGAGTGAATTGAAGAAAAACCCAATGGCAACAGTCAATGCCGGGGCTGGATTTCCCGTTGCTATACTCAATCGCAATCAACCCGTCTTTTATTGCGTCCCAGCAGAACTTTATGAGCAAATAATGGGTGCACTTGATGATCATGAATTAGCTAAATTGGTTAATGAGCGCCGTCATCAACCATTGCTGGATGCAGACTTGGATAGCGAACTATGATTTATACCGTTAAGTTCAGAGAAGAAGCGCTAAAGGAATGGCACAACCTGGATAAGACGATACAACAACAGTTCGCCAATAAATTAAAGAAATGTACTGATAATCCGCATATTGAAAGCGCCAGACTGCGGGGAATGAAAGATTGCTACAATATTAAATTAGGTTCCTCTGGCTTTCGATTAGTGTATGAAGTTATCGATGATGTTTTGATCATTGCAGTGGTTGCGGTTGGAAAAAGAGATCGTAAGGCAGTTTATACACTCGCAAGTGATAGATTGCGCTAATTGTTATTAGTCAGATAAATATTTGCCAGATCAAGAAGGCCCTATGTCAGTCAAAATTGAAAATATCCAAAGCGAATTGTTATCTAAAAACTGGTTTAAACTCCACAAATATACCTTTGATTTGAAAACTGATCATGGCGTATCAGTACAACAAATTCGCGAAGTTTATGACCGAGGTAACGGCGCGACTATTCTGCTGTATAACCGCGATAATGGTACTGTCGTGCTCACCAGGCAATTTCGTATGCCAACCTATGTGAATGGTAATCCTGACGGTATGTTGCTGGAGGCCTGTGCGGGCTTGCTGGACAATGATTCACCAGAAGAATGTATTCGCCGCGAAGCTATGGAAGAAACCGGCTATCAGGTTGATAACGTACAGAAATTATTTGAAGCTTATATGTCGCCGGGGGGCGTGACTGAAATTATCCATTTCTTTGCCGCCGAATATCAGCAAGACCAGAAAATGACTGAGGATGTCGGCGTCGAAGATGAAGTCATCGAGGTGGTTGAGTTACCTTTCACCGAAGCTGTGGCGATGATGGCCGATGGCCGAATTAAAGACGGCAAGACGATTATGTTGCTGCAATATGCTCAGATCCAGAATTGGTTTAATTAGCTTTCGTCCGTAATGCCCTAGCGGCGTTAGCTTACTGTTGTTTATTTATTTCAACGCCAATACTCATTTCAACGTCGATATTCATTTCAACGCCAATGTTTACGGAGCATATATTCATTGGCGTTATTCCTAGAATAGTTAATTCCTCTGTTTTATAAGTAAATTTCTCTATTGATGCAAAAATGTTGCGCAGAGTATGGCCTGCTTCATAGATTGTGATAAATCACTCACTATACTGGTCATTCCACCTCAAAGCATAAAAGCAAAGGAAACCTACAATGGACGAACAATTAAAACAGAGCGCACTTGATTTTCACCAATATCCAACGCCTGGAAAAATTCAAGTATCGCCAACTAAGCCGCTAGCAACCCAACGGGATTTGGCACTGGCTTATTCACCAGGGGTTGCTGCGCCGTGTTTGGAAATTGCAGCAGACCCATTGGCGGCTTATAAATATACCGCTCGTGGCAATTTGGTCGCTGTTATTTCAAACGGCACTGCGGTATTAGGGCTGGGTAATATTGGTGCATTAGCGGGTAAGCCGGTAATGGAGGGGAAGGGCGTTCTATTTAAGAAATTCTCTGGTATTGATGTATTTGATATTGAAGTCGATGAGCTTAATCCGGATAAGCTGATTGATATTATCGCCTCGCTGGAGCCCACCTTTGGTGGCATCAATCTGGAGGATATCAAAGCCCCGGAATGCTTCTATATTGAGAAGAAATTACGTGAGCGCATGAAGATCCCGGTATTCCATGATGATCAGCATGGCACGGCAATTATCTGTACCGCTGCGGTGCTTAATGGCCTGCGGGTCGTGAAGAAAAACATCAGTGATGTGAAGCTGGTGGTTTCAGGAGCCGGAGCCGCCTCTATTGCTTGCTTGAACTTGTTGGTCGCGTTGGGATTAAAGCATCAAAATATCACTGTGTGTGATTCCAAGGGCGTGATTTATAAAGACCGTGAAGCCAATATGGAGCAGACCAAAGCCGCTTATGCCATTGAAGATAATGGCCAGCGCACATTGGGCGACGCTATACCTGATGCCGATATCTTCCTTGGCTGCTCTGGCCCCGGCGTGTTAACACCAGACATGGTGAAAACCATGGCGCCTCATCCGCTGATTCTGGCCCTGGCCAACCCAGAACCGGAAATTTTGCCACCCCTGGCGAAAGCGGTGCGCCCGGATGCGATAATCTGCACCGGTCGTTCGGATTATCCGAACCAGGTTAATAATGTGCTGTGCTTCCCGTTTATTTTCCGTGGCGCACTGGATGTGGGTGCAACCACAATAAATGAAGAAATGAAACTGGCTTGTGTGCATGCGATTGCTGATTTGGCGCTGGCTGAACAGAGCGATGTGGTGGCATCCGCCTATGGTGAGCAAGATCTTTCATTCGGCCCAGAATACATTATTCCTAAGCCATTCGACCCGCGTTTGATTGTGAAGATAGCGCCCGCAGTAGCGAAAGCGGCGATGGATTCCGGTGTGGCCACTCGGCCAATTGCTGATTTCAGTGCTTACATCGAAAAGCTGACGGAATTTGTCTACAAAACTAACCTGTTTATGAAGCCTATCTTCTCACAGGCGAAAAAAGAGATGAAGCGGGTGGTGCTGGCGGAAGGGGAAGAAGAGCGCGTCTTGCATGCCACTCAAGAGCTGGTTTCTCAAGGGCTGGCTTATCCCATCTTAATTGGCCGTCCAAGTGTGATTGAGACTCGTTTGAAGAAACTTGGCCTGCATATCACGGCTGGAAAAGACTTCGAAGTGGTTAATAATGAGTCTGATCCGCGCTTTAATGAATATTGGCATGAATACTATCAAATCATGAAACGCCGTGGTGTCTCACAGGAACAGGCGCGCCGTGCGGTGATTGGCAACCCAACCCTGATTGGCTCCATTATGGTGCACCGGGGCGAAGCAGATGCCCTGATTTGCGGGACAATCGGCTCTTACCATGAGCATTATGATGTGGTAGAGAAAGTGTTTGGTTTCCGCGAGGGTGCGCATGTGGCTGGCGCGATGAATGCCCTCTTGCTACCCACCGGGAATACCTTTATTGCCGATACCTATGTTAACGATGACCCCACTCCCGAGCAATTGGCCGAGATTACCTTGATGGCTGCCGAAACGGTGCGGCGCTTTGGCATTGAACCGAAAGTGGCATTATTATCCCATTCAAGTTTCGGCTCATCAGATTGCCCGGCAGCACGTAAAATGCGGCGGACTTTAGCACTGGTTAATCAGATGGCACCTGAGCTGGAAATCGACGGAGAAATGCACGGCGATGCTGCGTTAGTCCCCAGCATTCGCCATGATTTAATGCCGGATAGCCCACTGAAAGGTGCCGCTAACATACTGATTATGCCCAATATGGAAGCTGCACGAATCAGCTATAACCTGCTGCGAGTGACTTCATCTGAAGGTGTGACTGTTGGGCCGGTGCTGATGGGCGTTGCCAAACCCGTTCACATTCTGACGGCGATCGCTTCAGTTCGTCGTATTGTGAATATGGTGGCGTTAGCGGTGGTGGAAGCACAAACCCAGCCGTTGTAAACCTTCGCTCAAAAACCTCAACCGGCCTGTGCGGGTTGAGGTTGCGAGCAAATTTCACTCAGTCGAGCTAATAAGGTGAGGGCAGGTAGCAGAGTAAAACGTCCGCAAGTATTTACCGCGTCTTTACGGCCGACCTGTTCTTTCTGTTGCAGATACTTTCCGGGCTTGCTGTAGCCACTTATCCAGCTCATTGGCAAATTGCTGGCGATCGCGCTGATTTAAGGTATTGGGGCCACCGGTCTGAATGCCACTGGCGCGCATGGTATCCATAAAGTCGCGCATATTCAGGCGCTCACGGATAGTATCCGGCGTATAGCGCTCCCCACGGGGATTCAGCGCGATGCCACCTTTCTCAATTACCTCTGCCGCCAAGGGGATATCGGCGGTAATAACCAGATCGTTTTTCTCGACTCGCTGTACTATTTCGTTATCGGCGACATCAAAACCGGACGCCACTTGCACTGTGCGAATGAACTTCGACGGCGGCGTTTTCAATGGCTGATTAGCCACCAATGTCACCATTATGCCGGTGCGGTCGGCGGCACGGAATAACACGTCCTTAATAACATTCGGACAGGCGTCCGCATCAACCCAAATTTGCATCAGTGTTGTTCTCCTGCGGCAAGCCAGTCTTTTACTGGCAGAAAATCACGGTACAGTGCGGCTTCCGCGCTATCAGGTGCCGGTTGATAGTTATATTCCCAGCGCACCATTGGCGGCAGAGACATTAAAATAGACTCGGTGCGCCCACCGGTTTGCAAACCGAATAAAGTGCCACGATCCCAGACCAAATTAAATTCCACATAGCGGCCACGGCGATAAAGCTGGAACTGACGTTCGCGCTCACCCCAACTCAGTGCTTTACGCCGGGCGACAATGGGCAAGTAGGCATCAAGAAAACCATCACCCACGGCCTGTGTAAACTTAAAGCAGGTATCAAAATCCGGGCTATTAAAATCATCAAAAAACAGGCCGCCAATACCTCGGGCTTCATTACGGTGCTTGATATAAAAATAGTCATCGCACCATTTTTTATACTGTGGATAAAGATGCTCGCCAAATGGCTGGCATAACTGATAAGCGGTTTGATGCCAGTGAATGGCATCTTCGGCAAAACCATAGAAAGGCGTTAAATCAAAGCCACCACCAAACCACCACACCGGATCTTCACCGGGTTTTTCTGCAATAAAGAAACGAACATTGGCATGGCTGGTGGGCAGATAGGGGCTAAGTGGATGAATAACCAGCGATACTCCCAGCGCCTGAAAACTGCGGCCTGCTAATTCGGGACGATGTGCCGTGGCAGAGGCCGGCAGGGTAGCACCTGAAACATGTGAAAAATTCACCCCCGCTTGCTCGAATACTGCCCCGTTGGTCAATACCCGACTGCGGCCACCGCCGCCCTCTTCACGGGCCCAGTTTTCTTCCGTGAACTCAGCGCTGCCATCAGCTTCGCTCAGTGCAGCACAGATTTTATCCTGCAAATCCAGCAGGTAGGTTTTGATTTGGGCTATATCGGGTAAATTCATCAGAAGGGTTCTAGTTGCCGGGAAATTTTCAGGGGCCAAGTATACCCCGATTTACTGCCATTATTGTACTCTTAGTGCGGGCAACTATTTATATCTGGCGGGTATGGCTCAAGAATTATCTGGTTATTTTTACTGGTAAATATCACTTTTCTATTGCGTGATATAATATTGCCTAATAATCAGAATATCCATTTGACACAAAGGTTCGTAACTCCATGGAAATCCGCGTATTTCAGCAAGACGATTTTGAAGAAGTAATTCTGCTGTGGGAGCATTGCGATTTGCTGCGGCCCTGGAATGATCCGGAAATGGATATTGAACGTAAACTTAATCATGATCCGGAATTATTTTTAGTTGCAGAAGTCAGCGGCGCGATTGTCGGTTCAGTGATGGGTGGTTATGACGGTCACCGAGGTTCGGCTTATTATTTGGGCGTCCACCCAGACTTTCGCGGTCGTGGCTTTGCCAATGCGCTGATCAGCCGCCTTGAGAAGAAACTCATTGCCCGTGGCTGTCCGAAGCTCAATATCATGGTGCGTGAAGACAATGACGCGGTAATTGGCATGTATGAAAAGCTGGATTACGAAACCCAAGACACGATTATGCTGGGCAAACGGCTGATTGTGGATCAGGAGTATTGATGGTTTATCTAGTTGAATTTAAAAGAAATTAAACTGATACGCTATCGCCATAACTTTCTTCCATTATATTAATTATCTTTCATTGTATTAATATAGTTTACGTGGCGTTGAGTGTGCAAAATAGAGACGAAAGGGGTTTCAAGGGCGTATTTAAGCTATTAGAGGAAAAGGGCAGATAAAAAAACGACTAAGAAAATCAATATCGGGTGCTGAAGTTATACAGCACCCGAGAGTAGCCCAAAATTAATTAATCTTGGTTATGTTTTTCACATCAATTTCCACAGAGTTCCAGTCTTTATCAACTTTCCCTTCGATTTGCACTTTATCTTGTGGAGTAATGGTTTGGCCTTTCCAACGTTTGTTATCAATATCAACCGTAATGGTGCCGGTGCTATCGCGGAAAGTATAGGTATCGTGACCTAAGCGCTCAGTAATATTCCCTTGCAAAGTAACATGGGCATCATCGCGCATGGTTTTAACTTTATCTACTGTGGTATTGCTGGTACTAGGGCCAGAAAACCCGCCTTGGGTTGCCGGTTGAGTCTGCGTCGTTGCCGGGCCATTAAAGCCACCTTGTGCAGTATCTGTTGCACTTTGCGCCAGGAATGGTGTGCTGCATAACATAACCAAGGTGGCTGCTAAGGTGAGTTTCTTCATTTTATTGCTCCTTCAATGAATGAATCATGACATCTGAACTAGAAGCCAAATAAGCTTCGCGTTATCCAATACTAGACCAAAATGGCGTTAAACCTTGCTTAATTCTAGGATTATCAACTGTAGAATATCGCTATTTTACTCCTATATATGGGGATAAAGTCTATATTATCAACCCTGTTAGGCGTTTTTTAGCCGGCTACTTTAGTTGATTAAGTGCCCCAATTGTGGGCCTAATGATTAAAGCCTGGCGGGTTACGGCACTTTTTCATCAGTGCGGACTCCAATCACTGATTATCTTTTTTTAGCTGCCCCTTTCTGGCTTCTGCCACAGTTAGTTGCAGGAAAGCTTATTGGATGCAGTGGTTTTTTAAGGAGCTTTAGATGAATATTCGCCCACAGATTTCTGGGGTGCGCTTGTTATTACTGGGGGCCCCTTTGTTATTGGCAGGGTGCTCGAGCATGTCCGGTTTTTCTTGGTCAAGTTTGTCGCCACTCAATTGGTTCGGCAGCAGCAGTAGTATGCAGGTAAGTGATAACGGGGTTGGTGGAATAACTGCCAGCACGCCGCTGGCTGAAAATGACATCAAAGAAGGGCTAAAAGGCGATTATCGGCTACGCAGTGGTATGGCGACCAATGATGGCAAGCTGGTTTCCTTCTATCAGGCAATGAAAGAAGACCAAATTAAACTGGTTATTTCTGGCCAACCCAAGGGCAAGGTAGAACGTATCGAGGTTATGGATAAAGATATTCCGAGCCAATGGGGTGTTTCGATTGGTACGCCATTCAGCGAATTATATAAAAAAGCTTTTGGTGCCTGTCATAAAGGGACTGGCGATGACGTAGCGCAAATAGAATGTGCAGCGCCGGGAAGCAAACATGTTAGTTATTTATTTGATGGTGCCTGGCATGGCCCTGAAGGTTTAATGCCATCAGATGACCAACTGAAAAGCTGGAAAGTCAGTAAGATTATCTGGCGCGCAGCTAGCAGTGAATAAACTCCCGTAGGTCTTTGACGTTACAGCAGTATTAACAATTTTGCTGTAGCGCCAATGACGTTGGAGCCGTGATTTTTATTCTCATTTTGGCACTGAGCTCTAAATTGGTTAATAATATTCCCATCCTCTCAGTGGAAATTTATTTTGCGCTGACGCAAGGTAATTTTAATCGCTTCAGCTATCATACCCTTCATACTTAAATCCCAAATTCTTTGGGTAAATATCTTGGCAGCAATACCGACTTTTAGTGAGGAAGGAACATGACTCAAGTTCAGAGTGGCATTTTGCTGGAGCACTGCCGTTTTGCGATTTTTATGGAAGCAAAAGTGCAAGGCGAATTTGATGCCATTCGCCAGGGATGCAAAAAATTCTGTCAGGCATTACAAGAATTACAGCAAAAATATCCTAATGAGCATTTAGGTGCAGTTATTGCTTTCGGTTCAGATGTTTGGCATGACTTATCAAATGGCCAAGGTGCGAAAGAGTTAAAGCCTTTTGTGCCATTGGGCAAAGCCCCCATCATAGCCCCTGCGACTCAGCGCGATTTATTGATTCATATTCAGTCATTACGCCAAGATATTAACTTTACCTTAGCGCAAGCTGCGGTTGCTGCTTTTGGCGATGCAATTGCGGTGGAAGAAGAGACTCATGGTTTCCGCTGGGTAGAAGAACGTGACTTTACCGGCTTTATTGATGGTACTGAAAATCCGCAAGGCGAAAGTCGCCCAGAAGTGGCGGTCATTGCACAAGGCGAAGAGGATGCGGGTGGCAGCTATATATTAGTTCAGCGCTATGAGCATGACCTGAAAAAATGGAAACGCATCCCTGAGCACAAGCAAGAGCAAATTGTAGGGCGCACGAAACCCGACAGTCAGGAATTACCTTCAGATCAACGCCCTGATACTTCCCATGTAAGTCGGGTTGATCTTAAAGAAGAGGGGAAAGGGCTGAAAATTCTACGTCAAAGCTTGCCTTATGGGACGGCCAGTGGCAAACATGGCCTATATTTCATTGCCTATTGCGCGCGGTTGCATAATATCGAGCAACAATTATTGAGCATGTTTGGCTCAATAGATGGTAAGCATGATTTATTACTTGGCTTTAGTAAGCCCGTCACTGGCAGCTATTATTTTGCCCCGTCGTTGACCAAATTATTATCGCTATAACTTATTGCCGCCATCACTTATGGTCACAGTAATGTATTGGGGTAGTAAAAATAAAGAAGGCCGGATATCCGGCCTTTTGCTTTGCTCTCATTGCACCATAATGGCAATTAAGCAGGATAAATAGCATCACGCATTCTGTTCACCACAGTTTGCTTTTGTTCTTTGGTCAATGCGCGCAGTGGAAGACGCGGGTTACCGGCATCAATACCGTGTAATTGCATGGCAGCTTTACCGGCAGCAACGCCACCAAATTCAACCAATACGCGGATAAGCGCAATAACTTGATCCATACTGCGCTGAACAGCAACCTGATTACCGGCATTGAAATCAGCAATAATTTTATGGAATAGTGGAGCGGCATAGTTATATGTGCTGCCAACAGCACCAATAGCGCCTACTGCCAATCCACCGGGTAAATGCTCATCTACCCCAAATGGAATATCAAATTTACCACCACTCACCCGCAGGCAGCGCTGGAATTCATATAAATCTGCATTATTGAATTTAATTCCGGACAGATTTGGGATTTTAGATTCCGCTTTAATCAGGAATTGCTCCATATCCAAATTCACACCGGACATTCCAGAATGATAATAATAGAAGCCTTTTGATGGCGCTGCCGCTGCAATGGCCTGGCAATAAGCGATTAAATCATCCAGGTTACCTGGCTTAAAGAAGCAAGGGCCGATGGCGGAAGTTGCAAAGATATCCAGTGTTTCGGCATGGCGAGAAAGGTCAACGGCGTCTTTGATGCTCAGTGCGCCGGTATGCAAGGTAATGCTCAGTTTACCCTGTGCTGCTTTTACCCAGCGCTCGGCAATTTTTTTGCGTTCTTCAACTGAGCAATGGATACCTTCACCGGTAGTGCCGCAAACATAGACCCCTTGCACGCCGTCATTAACCAGATGTTCAGCAATTTGGTCAATAACGGAGTAATTAACCTCACCCTGTTCATCGAACGGAGTGTGAGGAGCTGCGATCAGGCCAGTTAACTTTTTCATACGCATCCTTAATAAATCAGAGATATGACCTAAGTGGTCACCATAGTATTGAGTACGATAATAATCAGTATTCGGTCATTTTGCGGTTTCGTGTTCAGCTAACGTGTGTGTCTGTTTTACTGCTGCATGCTGTTGGATAGCATCACAGAACCAACCACAAATATGTTCAATTCGGGTAATGGCGGAGCCAACGGTTACCGCATAGGCACCGGCCGCAATTGCGGCGGCGGCGGCGGCGGGCGAATTATAACGGCCCTCGGCAATCACGCGGCAACCTGCGTCGGATAGCTGTTTAACCAGTGCTAAGTCCGGTTCAGTTGGAACCGGGTCTTGGGTATAGCCAGATAGCGTGGTGCCAATAAAATCAATACCTAAGCGGTAGGCCAGCAGGCCATCTTCAAGATTGGAGGCATCTGCCATTGCCAGGCAACCTGTTGCCCGAACTCGCTGGTATAACTCGTCTACTGAGACGGGGCGCGGGCGGCGGGTGACATCAAAAGCAATGACATTGGCTCCGGCAGCACTCAGCGCATCCACATCTTCCAACCAAGGTGTAATTCTGACCTCGGAGTCGGGTAAGTCGCGTTTAATAATGCCGATGATTGGCGCATCTGTGACTCGGCGCACTGCTTCTATATTGCTAATGCCCTCAACTCGCAGGCCGACTGCGCCGCCGGCCAGTGCTGCACAGGCCATTGCTGCCACGATTTCCGGGGTATCCATCGGGCTGCCGGGCACCGGCTGGCAAGAGGCGATAAGCCCGTTTTGGAGCTTGTGGTAGAGATTACTGGTGTTACTCATAGTCAGGTCACTCGCAGTCAGATTACGCACGGTTTTTAGCTCCGATCTGTAATTTCAAATGAAGTTTAACTCCATCATGTTAGATCTTTTATTCCTGGGGTGCAATGGTCAGAAAGAGAGAAACCTCACACTTAAAAACTCTCAAGGGAGTTTTACTCCAATATTAAAATAACAATGGAGTTTTAACTAAAAAATTGCCATAGTCATCTAATCATCTTTATTACATTTATTACAGCAGCAAGAGGGCGACGCCAGATGGGAAAAATGTTGGCACTGGATATCGGTGGAACCAAAATTGCCGCTGCGGTAGTCACTGAAAGCGGCATGTTGATTGGCCGTCAGCAAGTGGCAACGCCGCGCGGCGGGGCTGAGCAGTTGGCGGCAGTGCTGGAAACACTGATAGCACCTTATCGACATCTGGTTGATGGTATTGCGGTGGCGTCAACCGGCATTATCAGCGGCGGGCGCTTGACGGCACTCAATCCGGCCAATCTTGGTGGGCTGGCTGATTTCCCATTGCAAGATTGCATCCGCTCGATTGCCGATTTGCCTTGTGTGCTGCTTAACGATGGTCAGGCCGCGGCTTGGGCTGAATATCAGGCGGTGAGTGATAATTGCAGCAATATGATGTTTGTGACGGTGTCCACCGGGGTGGGGGGCGGCATTATCTTGAATAAAAAATTACTGGTCGGTAGCCAAGGGCTGGCGGGGCATATTGGCCACACCTTAGCCGATCCCCACGGCTTGTTGTGTGGCTGTGGTCGTCGCGGCTGTGTAGAAAGTGTCGCCTCTGGTACGGCCATTGGAGCAGAAACCTTGGGCTGGAAACAACCGGTGGACGCCGCCAAAGTATTTGAAATGGCAAAACTGGGTGATGTTAAGGCTGAAAATATTATCAATCGCTCTGCCACCGCAATTGCTCAAATGCTGGCGGATATGAAAATGGCCCTAGATCTTGAGGTTGTTATTCTGGGCGGCAGTGTTGGTCTGGCGGTCGGGTATGCAGAGCGGGTTATTGGCGCACAAAAAATATTGCCAGCCATCTATCGGGTACCGGTTCAGGCGGCTCATCATCGTCAGGACAGTGGTTTGTTGGGTGCCGCGCTGTGGGCTAAAGCAACTTTATAATCAGACGGTTAAGAAATTTAGCTGAATCAAACTGCTCTCTTCGTCGGAGGGAGTTTATCAGCGAATTCATACTATATTGAGTAAAAATAGAGGCTTACCATGATAAGTGGTTCATTAACACAAACAGCATTTTTCAGTGGGTTACCAGAGCGTCTTCAATCGGTGTTAGCCTATTTGGCTAAGCAGCCACTGGCGGAATTAGCTTGCGGACGTCATGAAATAGATGGCGAGCTGCTATTTATGAATGTGATGGAGTTTGACACTCAACCGGCTGAAAATAAGAAAGCAGAAATGCACCGCACTTATGCCGATGTCCAGTTACTGATAAGTGGCGTTGAAGGTATTGAATATTCAACATTAACGCCGACCGAGCATCTGGAGCCTTATCATAGTGAAGATGACTACCAGCTGATTGCTGAGATCCCAGATAAAAGCCAATTACGGATGCTGCCGGGGATGTTTGCCGTGTTTTTACCGGGTGAACCTCATAAGCCGGGCTGCCAAATTATGGGTTCCGGTACCATCAAGAAAGTGGTGGTAAAAGTCCACAATAGCTTACTTAAATAAGCTATAACAATGATTTTTATATAATAAAATCGCACGTTATCTTTGACATCTTCCCCGGCCCTCCGGGGTTTTTTTATTGATATCGCCCCGCACTCTGCTGCCATTTTTCTTCACGAAGTGGGCCAATTATGTAATGATGCGCCCCAGCACAGTCCCCTGTCCGTCAATTCTCTTTCCCTTGAGGTATCCGCGTGAAAACTGGATCTCCCCGTTTTAAGCCAGGTAAAATTCTTGATGCCTTGGGTGCGATACAAAATAGCCTGACCCGCTCAGCACAGCGCATTGCCGCATATATTTTGGCGGAACCGGCTAAAGTTACCCAGCTTTCGATTGCCGAACTTTCAGCTCTTACCCAAGCTGGTGAGGCCACGATTATCCGATTCTGCAGGACATTGGGCTATAAAGGGTTTCAGGATTTCAAGATGGACTTGGCCATTGAAGTGGCTACCCGCCATAACAGTGAAAACAGTCTGTTAGATGCTGATGTGCAAGAGGGCGATGACCCGCTGGCGATTGGTCATAAGTTGCAGTCGGCTATCAATAATGTGTTGTCAGAAACACTGAATTTGCTGTCTATCGAGAGTGTCGAACAGGTGGTTAAATTACTGCGCCCGGCTGACCGCATCTGTATTTTTGGTGTCGGCTCTTCAGGTATTACTGCCGAAGATGCCAAAGGCAAATTAATGCGCATTGGGTTGCGGGTTGATGCCGCCACAAATAACCATTTTATGTATATGCAGGCCACTTTGATGCGCCCCGGTGATGTGGCAATCGGGATAAGTCACTCGGGTACCTCGGCTGAAACGGTGCAGGCATTAAAACTGGCGAAACAGGCCGGTGCAACCACGGTCGCGCTGACCCACAATATGGGCTCCTCAATTACGGAGCTGGCAGATTATGTGCTGATTAACGGTAATCGTCAGGGGCAACTGCAAGGGGACTCCATTGGAACCAAAATTGCGCAATTGTTTGTCCTGGATTTGATTTACGCCTTACTGGTCAAAGCGGATCCTGCTCAAGCAGAGAGTATTAAACGTAAAACCACCCAAGCCGTTAGCCAAAATGGATGACCGGCAATACATTTCCTGCTGTAATATCAAACCACTGCTGCGGTGATATTCCGCCAGCGGTGGTAAATACCTCCCCATCCTGTTGTCAGTGATGTCCTCCTCAGAATTTCGCCATCTTTGTCACGTTTTAGACACATTGTTATTGAAATAGCGGGCTGATCTTATACACTCAAATGGAGTTTTACTCCTTTGTTGTGTTTTATTTGGAGTAAAACCACATAAATATAAATGTGGCGAGAACCCGCTGGCAGTGACAGATTAAGTGTTTTTAAACAATCAGTTGCTAGGGTTAAACCTGCTGCGAGGAACATAGTTTCTGCCGGTGAAGTTAGCTGGTAGTGGAGAGAGAGCGACGATATGAGCACTTCAGTACAACCCTGTGCAGATAAAAAATCTCCTGGAGGCAAACCATTACGCTGGTATAAGCAACTGACACCTGCGCAATGGAAGGCATTTATTGCCGCCTGGATAGGCTATGCCTTGGACGGCTTCGATTTTGTTCTTATTACTCTGGTTCTGACAGATATTAAACAAGAGTTTGGTCTGACTTTGATTCAAGCCACTAGCTTGATTTCCGCTGCCTTTATTTCGCGCTGGTTTGGTGGGTTGGTGCTGGGGGCCATGGGCGACCGTTATGGCCGTAAACTGGCGATGATCACCAGTATTGTACTGTTCTCCTTTGGTACTCTGGCCTGTGGCTTAGCTCCGGGTTACACCACGCTGTTTATCGCCCGCCTGATAATTGGTATCGGGATGGCCGGGGAGTATGGCTCCAGCTCGACTTATGTGATGGAAAGCTGGCCGAAGAATATGCGTAACAAAGCCAGTGGGTTCCTGATTTCTGGTTTCTCTATCGGTGCGGTGTTAGCGGCGCAGGCCTACAGCTACGTGGTTCCAGCATTTGGTTGGCGTATGCTTTTCTACATTGGATTACTGCCAATTATCTTTGCGCTGTGGTTACGTAAAAATCTGCCTGAAGCGGAAGACTGGGAAAAAGCCCAAAGTAAACAACAGCAATCTAAGCAAACTCAAGACCGCAACATGGTGGATATTCTGTATCGCAGCAAGCTGAGTTATCTGAATATTGGCCTGACAATCTTTGCCGCTGCCGCCCTTTATGCTTGTTTTACCGGCATGGTCTCGACACCGGTTATTGTGATTCTCGGTATCCTTTGCGCGGCAGTATTCATCTACTTTATGGTTCAAACCAGTGGTGACCGCTGGCCAACGGGCGTCATGTTGATGGTGGTGGTGTTCTGCGCCTTCCTGTATTCATGGCCGATTCAAGCATTATTACCCACCTATCTGAAGATGGATTTGGGCTATGACCCCCATACTGTCGGTAACATTTTGTTCTTCAGTGGGTTTGGTGCAGCGGTAGGTTGCTGTGTTGGCGGCTTCCTTGGTGATTGGCTGGGTACCCGCAAGGCCTATGTGACCAGTTTACTGATTTCACAATTACTGATAATTCCATTGTTCGCCATTCAGGGCAGCAGCATCTTGTTCCTGGGGGGATTGCTGTTCTTGCAACAAATGCTGGGGCAGGGGATTGCCGGGTTGCTCCCGAAACTGCTGGGCGGTTATTTTGATACCGAACAACGTGCGGCAGGGCTGGGCTTTACCTACAACGTCGGGGCATTGGGTGGGGCCTTGGCACCTATTCTGGGGGCGTCGATTGCTCAGCACCTCAGCTTAGGAACGGCATTAGGTTCACTGTCATTCAGCCTGACATTTGTGGTGATTCTACTGATTGGTTTTGATATGCCATCCCGCGTGCAGCGCTGGGTGCGGCCATCTGGCCTGCGGATGGTTGATGCCATCGACGGCAAGCCATTCAGTGGCGCTATCAGTCCAGTTAATGCCAGTGTTGTGACACCGAACTAAAAATCTCGGTTTGTTATCAACTGCCAATAAAACAGTTTTATCGCCCAGCGCAGGTCGGCTGGGCTTTTTATTGGCTACGGCACCGCAATATCGGCAGGCTCACGACCTGCGTTGTTGCTGGCTTAGAGCATTTGATAATTGAACATCACTAAACGGTATATAAAAGCGTTATAGGTAAGCACCTAGTTATAAATACACTGAAGATATTAAAGGCTCATCATTCGTAATGAATGGCAAATATTTGCCGCATGAACTCAGTGAATAAGGTGCACCATGAAACAGACCTCAGTGAAGAAAAACACACATAAAGGATTAACCCGTGTCGCCTTATTAAGCGCGTTAATTTTTAGCAGTGCAACTGTCTCTGCCACTGAGTTGCTGAACAGCTCCTATGATGTTTCCCGCGAGTTATTTACCGCTCTTAATCCGGGTTTCCAGCAACAATGGGAACAACAAAACCCCGGTGACAAACTGACTATTAAACAGTCTCATGCGGGCTCTTCCAAGCAGGCGCTGGCTATCTTGCAAGGCCTGAAAGCCGACGTGGTGACCTATAACCAAGTCACAGATGTGCAAATTCTGCATGACCGTGGCAATTTGATCCCCGCCGACTGGCAGACGCGTTTGCCAAATAACAGCTCGCCGTTCTATTCCACCATGGCGTTTCTGGTGCGCAAAGACAATCCCAAGAATATTCATAACTGGGATGATTTAGTGCGCGAAGACGTCAAACTGGTCTTCCCTAATCCTAAAACCTCGGGTAATGGCCGCTATACCTATTTGGCCGCCTGGGGGGCAACACAACAAGCCAATGGCAACGATAAGGCGAAAACCCAGGATTGGATGAAACGATTCCTGGGGAATGTGGTGGTATTTGATACCGGCGGCCGTGGCGCAACCACCACTTTTGTCGAGCGCGGTTTGGGTGATGTGCTGATCAGTTTCGAATCTGAAGTGAATAACATCCGCAAAGAATATGGCAGCGACAAATATGAAGTGATTGTCCCGCCGGTCGATATTCTGGCGGAGTTTCCGGTGGCCTGGGTAGATAAAAATGTGGAAAAGAATGGCACTGAAAAAGCCGCCAAAGATTATCTCAATTATCTCTACAGCCCCGCAGCACAGCAGGTCATCACCAGCTTTAACTACCGGGTGTATGACAAAGCGGCAATGGAAGCGGCTAAATCCCAATTCCCAGAAACGAAATTATTCCGTGTTGAAGACCAATTCGGTAGCTGGCCACAAGTCATGAGCACCCATTTTGTGACTGGCGGCGAGTTGGATAAATTGCTCGCCCAAGGGCATCAGTAATGTTGTCGGCATCCAGTAAACGGGTTCTGCCCGGATTTACCCTCAGTCTTGGGAGCAGCCTGCTTTACACCTGCTTGATCTTGTTATTGCCGCTCAGCGCGTTAGTCATGCAGTTGGCACAAATGAGTTGGGCGCAATACTGGGAAGTGATTACTAACCCTCAGGTGGTTGCCGCGTACAAAGTCACCTTACTGGCTGCAGGGGTTGCCAGTCTGTTTAATGCGGTATTTGGCATGTTGATGGCGTGGATTTTAACGCGCTATCAATTCCCCGGCCGCAGCATATTAGATGGTTTGATGGATTTACCCTTTGCCCTCCCGACCGCAGTCGCGGGGCTGACACTGGCAACGTTGTTCTCCACCACCGGCTGGTATGGTGCTTGGTTAAATGAGTTTGGCATTAAAGTCTCTTTTACCTGGTTAGGAATTGCCGTCGCCATGGCCTTTACCAGCCTGCCATTTGTGGTGCGCACGGTGCAGCCGGTATTGGAAGAGCTAGGGCCAGAATATGAAGAAGCGGCAGAAACTTTAGGTGCGAGCCGCTGGCAGAGTTTCCGGCGGGTGGTGATGCCAGAATTGGCTCCGGCACTACTGGCCGGGACGGCATTATCTTTCACCCGCAGCCTGGGGGAGTTCGGCGCAGTTATCTTTATTGCCGGGAACATCGCCTGGAAAACCGAAGTGACCTCGCTGATGATTTTCATCCGCTTACAAGAATTTGATTACCCGGCAGCCAGTGCCATTGCCTCGGTTATTTTGGCGGTTTCACTGGTCTTGTTGTTTAGTATTAATACCTTACAAACCCGATTTGGTCGGCGGATAGGTGGGCACTGATGGCGGATATCACCGAATTTAATGGCGTAGCCCGCCCCCCGATCAATTGGGGAAAATGGACATTGATTGCCATTGGCGCTTTGTTTTCATTTTTACTGCTCGTTATCCCGATGGTGTGGATTTTTATCACGGCGTTCTCGAAAGGTTTTGAGGTCGTGGTGCAGAATTTATCTGACCCGGACATGCTGCATGCCATCTGGTTGACGGTCTTGGTGGCGCTGATTACGGTGCCGGTCAATCTGGTCTTCGGGGTGGTGCTGGCGTGGTTGGTTACGCGGTTTGTCTTCCCCGGCCGCCAACTATTGATGACCTTAATTGATATTCCCTTTGCCGTTTCCCCCGTGGTTGCTGGCCTGATGTATTTACTGTTTTACGGCTCCAATGGTGTGGCGGGCAGTTGGTTGGATGCGCACGATATCCAGCTCATGTTCTCCTGGCCCGGCATGGTATTGGTTACCGTCTTCGTCACCTGCCCCTTTGTGGTACGCGAGCTGGTGCCGGTGATGATGAGCCAGGGCAGTCAGGAAGATGAAGCAGCGGTGTTGCTGGGGGCATCCGGCTGGCAAATGTTCCGCCGCGTTACATTGCCAAATATCCGCTGGGCATTGCTGTATGGCGTGGTGTTGACCAATGCCCGCGCCATTGGCGAGTTTGGCGCAGTTTCTGTGGTATCCGGTTCTATTCGTGGCGAGACTTATACCTTGCCACTGCAAGTTGAGTTGTTGCATCAGGATTACAATACCGCCGGGGCATTTACTGCCGCGGCATTATTAACCCTGATGGCAATTGTGACCCTTTTTCTGAAAAGTGGCCTGCAATGGCGCGTTGCGCGTCAGGTAGTTCGTCTCGAACAGGAGCAAAAGCATGAGCATTGAGATTGATAATATCAGCAAGTATTTTGGCCGCACCAAAGTGCTGAATAACATCCAGCTTGATATTCCTTCTGGCCAGATGGTGGCCTTGCTTGGCCCTTCAGGTTCGGGAAAAACCACTCTTTTGCGCATTATTGCTGGGCTGGAGAACCAAAATGCCGGGCGTTTAAGTTTCCACGGCACGGATGTCAGCCGCCTGCATGCCCGTGACCGGCGTGTAGGATTTGTGTTCCAGCATTATGCGCTGTTCCGCCATATGACGGTGTTCGATAACATTGCTTTTGGTTTGACGGTATTACCGCGCCGCGAGCGCCCCAATGCGGCCGCTATCAAGCAGAAAGTGGCGCAGTTACTGGAAATGGTGCAATTAGGCCATCTGGCCAGCCGCTATCCATCACAACTTTCAGGTGGTCAGAAACAGCGAGTGGCTTTGGCGCGCGCACTGGCGGTCGAACCACAAATCCTGTTGCTGGATGAGCCCTTCGGCGCATTGGATGCTCAGGTGCGTAAAGAGCTGCGCCGCTGGTTGCGCCAGTTGCACGAAGAACTGAAATTCACCAGCGTTTTTGTTACCCATGACCAGGAAGAGGCGATGGAAGTGGCTGACCGCGTGGTGGTGATGAGTCAGGGGAATATAGAGCAGGTGGGGACGCCAGATGAAGTATGGCGCTACCCAGCGACCCGATTTGTACTGGAATTCCTGGGTGAAGTTAACCGCCTGAGTGGTGAAATTCGGGGTTCACAGCTGTTTATTGGTGCCCATCACTGGCCGCTGGATTTAGCGCCCATGCACCAAGGCAGTGTCGATTTATTCCTGCGCCCTTGGGAGATGGAAGTCAGCACCCAAGCCAGTGACCGCTGCCCACTGCCGGTTCAGGTGCTGGAAGTCAGCCCGCGCGGCCACTTCTGGCAATTGACGGTGCAACCTATTGGCTGGCATCAAGACCCTATCAGTGTGGTACTGCCGGAGGGGAATATTGAGGCCCCGGTGCGCGGCAATCGTTATTATGTTGGTGGATTAAATGCCCGCTTATATTCTGGCGACCAGTTATTGCAACCCATTGCGTTAGCCCAAAGCGCCTGATAAATTTTTTGTCTATAGCGAGCAGCAGTGGCGCTAACCCCAATGTCAGACTGCTGAAAAACTTAGGTGGCGCGTCGGCCACCTTTTTCTTTTATTTAATAGGTAATTAAAGTGACAACCCTTGAACACTGCATCGGCAACACTCCACTGGTAAAACTACAACGCTTGGGCCAAGAGCTGAATGCAGAAATCTGGGTCAAACTGGAAGGCAATAATCCGGCAGGTTCGGTGAAAGACCGGGCAGCACTTGCCATGATCCAGCAGGCCGAATTACGTGGAGAAATTGCCCCCGGTGATGTGTTAATTGAAGCCACCAGTGGTAATACCGGCATTGCGCTGGCGATGATAGCCGCCATGAAAGGTTATCGACTGAAATTACTGATGCCGGAAAATATGAGTCAGGAGCGCCAAACCGCCATGCGCGCCTATGGTGCCGAGCTGATTTTGGTCAGCCGCGAACAGGGGATGGAAGGCGCGCGCGACCTGGCGCTAATGATGCAGGCCGAAGGGCAAGGTAAGGTACTGGATCAGTTTAATAATACCGATAACCCTTATGCGCACTTCACCAGTACCGGCCCAGAAATTTGGGCGCAAACCGCAGGTAAAGTGAGCCATTTTGTCTCCAGTATGGGCACCACTGGCACCATTACTGGGGTGAGCGAATATCTTAAAAGTCAAAATCCGCAGGTTTCAGTCATTGGCCTACAGCCAGCGCAAGGCAGCAGTATTCCTGGGATACGCCGCTGGTCGCCGGAATATATGCCGGGGATATTTCGCCCAGAGCTGGTGGATAGTGTCTTGGATATCACCCAGCTTGCCGCCGAGCAGACTATGCGCCGCCTGGCTACCGAAGAGGGGATTTTCTGTGGCGTTAGCTCCGGTGGGGCGGTTGCAGGCGCATTACGGGTAGCGGCGGAGAACCCCGGAGCGCTGATTGTGGCGATTATCTGTGATCGCGGGGATCGGTATTTATCCACTGGGGTGTTTGGGTAAATAATGCTGATTCAGTGATGAGCGTTTAGGATCTGACTTGGGTTGATGACTTGGGTTGATGACTTGGTTGATAAATGGTTCGAAGGTTAGCTGAACTGAAAACCAACCCAATATCAACCCAATCTTACTCCCGCTCTAATGCCCGGATAGGATCCATCTCGGCTGCCCGCTTGGCGGGGAAAAAGCCAAAAATAACCCCAATTAAACTGGAGCACACAAAAGCCGTAATAATGGAGGCGGCGGAGTAAATCATCGAAAAGTTGCTGCTGAACTGGCTGAATATCAAGCCGATACCTAGTGATAAAATCACCCCGAGGCAACCGCCCAGCAAGCACACCAATACGGCTTCAATTAAAAATTGCTGCATAATATCGCTGGCGCGTGCGCCAACCGCCATGCGCACGCCAATCTCTTTGGTGCGCTCAGTAACAGAAACCAGCATGATATTCATCACCCCAATACCACCGACCACCAATGAAATAACCGCTATCATTGATACCAGCAATGTCATGGTCGAGGTGGTTTTCTCAATAGTTTGGCGGATGCTATCAGTATTCATCACAAAAAAGTCCTGTGTGCCCCCGTGGCGCTGAGTTAGCAGCTTAGTGACCCCCTGCTCAGCATTGGCCAGATTGATATCATCATTAACCCGCACCGTGATGCTTTTTAAATAAGATTGCCCGAACATGCGCTTCATTGCCGTGGTGTAGGGGATCCACACATTCAGATTCTCATCACTGCCAAATCCACTTTGCTTTTTGGCCGCGACTCCAATCACCCGACAGGGCAAGGAGCCGAGCAATATCACTTTGCCAATAGGATTTTCTCCATCAGGAAACAGCTTATTGCGCGTGTTTTCATCAATCACGGCTTCCTGCATCAGGTTATCGACACTGGTGCGGTTAAAAGCCATACCTTGGTTGAGGCTATAGCCGCGCACCAAAAAATATTGCTCGCCGACACCATTCACCGTGCCACTGACTGATTGATTGCCATAACGCAGAGTGCTGCTGCTAGACACCGCCGGTGTAACGCTGTGAATATAACCTTGCTGGGCCAGCGCATCGGCATCAGAGGCCCGCAGCGTGTGGATCGCGGCAGAGCGCATATCACCGAAATCTTTGCCGGGGAAAATCTCTAGTGTGCTGGTGCCCATCGCATTAATGTTTGCCAGAACTTGCTGTTGTGACCCCTTTCCCAGTGCGACGACAGAGACCACCGAGGCAATGCCGATAATAATCCCCAACATGGTAAGCAGAGTCCGTAAACGTTGGGCTGACATAGCCAGCAGGGCCATTTTAAACGCCTCTTGAAGGCGGCCACTGAGCGCTTTTACTCGGGATTTTGGCATTGGCTTCGCCGGGCTTGTGGCATTTTCAGCAGCACTGATGCGCAACTGAGACTCGACTGGTGCAACTTGAGGATTTTGCTGGTCAGTGATGACCTCGCCGTCTCTGAGTTCGATAACTCGCTGAGCATGTTTTGCAATCGACATATCATGAGTAACAATGACGACGGTATGACCTTGCTGGTGTAAGTCTTTGAGAATGTTTAAAACTTCATTGCCACTGTGGGTGTCGAGAGCCCCTGTGGGTTCGTCGGCCAGAATGACTTGCCCGCCATTCATCAAGGCTCTGGCAATACTGACCCGCTGTTGTTGCCCACCGGAAAGTTGGCTAGGACGATAATCCATCCGCTCTGCCAGCCCAAGGCGCGAGAGCAGGTTAGCGGCTCGCAGACGGCGCTCTTCGCGGCCAATGCCGGCATAAATGGCCGGAACTTCGACATTATCCCGCGCGTTTAAATCATTCAGCAGCTGGTAGCGCTGAAAAATAAAACCAAAATGCTCGCGGCGTAACTCAGCTAATGCATCAGTATCTAACTGTTGTAGGGCGCGCCCTGCTACCCGATATTCACCCGAACTGGGCTTATCCAGGCACCCGAGTATATTCATCAATGTTGATTTACCGGATCCCGAAGCGCCGACAATCGCCACCATCTCGCCACGGCAAATAGTCAGATTGATATTTTTCAGCACCTGAACAAGCGTTTCGCTCATTACTTTTTTGCTCATTCCTTTGCCATTAATAACTTTGTCACCAATAACAAAGCTCCGGCTAACATTTTCAAGTTGCAGCAAAATATTATCTTGGTGGTGTTGTGGCATCAGTTACATCCCCATTGGCGGGCGCATGCGCTGCGACGGGCTGTTGACGCTAGCTGTGCTGGCCTGACTGACAATCACTTGCTCCCCAGCTTGCAAACCAGAGAGAATCTGGGCATCAACATTATTATTTAACCCAACAGTTACCTTTCGAACAGTTATTTTTCCCTTCCCATCAACCACTTGAACTTGATGGTGACCATTGTTGTTTTCCAGTGCGGTGGCGGGAATAACAATGGCGTCCTCGGCTTTATTGAGCACGATATAGACCTGCGCGGTCATCGAAATACGTAATGCCCCGTTCGGGTTGGCAACATCAAACAAACCGTTATAGTAAATGGCGGTGCTGGTCGTGCTGGAGCTGCTACTGGTGCTGGATGAGGTGGTGGTTTCATCGTTGATAGAGTCCGGGGCCGGTTCAATGGCTCGCAACCTGGCGCTGAATCGCTCTCCTGGTTCACCTAAAATAGTGAAATAAACCGGCATGCCCGCTTTGACTTTGACCACGTCGGCTTCTGAAATCTGTGCTTCAACCGTCATGGTATCGAGTTGTGCCACTTTAATAATCGTCGGGGCGCTTTGTACCGCATTGACGGTTTGCCCCTCTTCAACTGGAATGGCGACCACTGTCCCGGTGATTGGCGAGTTGATTTTGGTATAACCCAGATTGAGTTTGGCGGTACTGACTGCAATTTCGGCCTGTGTAATCTGGGCATCCAGTGCATTGATTTCGGCTTGAGTGCTCTCTAATGTTGCTTTGGCGCTGTCAAAATCGGCAGGTACGCCCAAGCCTTTGGCCAAAATATGTTGTTGCCGCTGATAGGTTAATTGATTGTTTTTCTGGGTGGCAATTTTTGCTGCCCGCTGAGCGCGCACATTTTTCAGCGCTTCCTGTGCATCTTTCAGGGCATTTTGCTGAGTAAGATCATCAATTTCAGCCACTAATTGGCCTTTTTCAACCTGTTGGCCTAGGGTGACATGCAGCGCTTTGATTTGCCCTGAAACCTGCGCCCCGACAGTGACCTGTTTCTGTGCTTTGATAGTGCCGTCAGCTAATACGGTTTGTTCCAAGGTGCGAGTTTCTGCTGGGGCAGTAATAAAATTCGGCTTATCTGCCGGGGATATCCAGCTAAAAAGTAGCGCACCACCGGCGATCAGCAGCACAACAACCAGCCCGATAAAACGTCGTTTTGACCCGGTAATCTGTTGCATAATTAATCAAAGGTCCTTGAACCAAAATGAAGAAAATGGTGGCGCCAAATAACAGGGGGTAATTTACCGCCAAGGCCAACGCCTGTGAGTTAAGTGAAATTCAAGGATATGTAAGGATTGAGTAAAACCGGCTGCGTGTAAGTCAAATAGGCATGAAAATAAACAAAATCAGGCAGGAGAATGAAGATATGAAGATTTTGTTAGTCGATGATGATGCTGAACTGGGCACTATGTTGAGGGAATACCTGAGCGGAGAGGGGTTCAACGCCGAATTGGTATTAACCGGCAAAGAGGGCATTACCGCGGCCTTGTCCGGCGATTATTCCGCCTTGATCCTCGACATCATGTTGCCCGACATGAGTGGTATTGATGTATTGCGGCAGGTGCGCCAAAACAGCCGCATACCTATTATCATGCTGACAGCCAAAGGCGACAATATTGACCGGGTTATCGGCCTGGAAATGGGCGCGGACGACTATATGCCAAAACCCTGCTATCCACGCGAATTAGTGGCACGGCTGCGCGCGGTAATGCGCCGTTTTGACGAACGCCCAGATTTATCATCCACTGATGACAGTGCCATTACGCTAGGCAATTTGACGCTAAGCCCCTCAACGCGCAGCAGTTTATGGCAGGGTAAGCCATTTGATTTAACGGCATCAGAGTTCAATTTGCTGGAGCTGCTGTTGCGCTCACCGGAGCGTGTGGTGACCAAAGATGAATTATCGGATAAAGGGTTAGGGCGACCACGAGAAGCCTATGACCGCAGTGTTGACGTGCACATCAGTAATATCAGACAAAAACTCGCGGCATTGCCAGACAATAGGTTAAATATTGAAACGGTACGTAGCATTGGCTATCGCATCAGATAATGGCTATTGCTGGAGTTGATAGAATATGCGCGGACGGCTGTTTTGGAAAATCCTACTGGGTTTTTGGATCACCTTTATTTTAATGGCTCAGATGTTGTGGGTCGTGTTTTCCTTTTACGGTAATCGTCATGAGCCACCTGAGCATGAGATGGTTCGACAAATCGCTAAATTACAAGTTAATTCAGCGGCTTCAGTGCTCCAGACGGGTGGCTTACCTGCGCTGAATAGCATGATTGCCAACTGGTCAGAGTCAGATAAAAGCCACTTTTCTGTTTTACCAAAGGGCGAGCTACCCCCAGAAACCGCAGCAGTACCAGACAAGGGCAGGGCTCCTGATTTTTACCACCAAGAAGTCACCGCATGGGCGCAAAGCCCAGAGGGGCAAGACTATCGCATCAGTTACGATATTAATGGTTTACGGGATATCAACCGGCGTGGCGCAGCAGGTGAAAGCCGTCGGGAAATACTGAATGTGCCGATCCCGATGATCTGGATGGGCGTGGTCGGAGGGCTGTTTTTCAGTGCACTTTTGGCCTGGAACCTGACCCGACCTATGCGCCAGCTCCGCGCCGGTTTTGAGCGGGTAGCGCAGGGCGATTTGTCAGTACGATTGCTGCCAGTGATGCGACGTCGTCATGATGAACTGACTGAAGTGGCGCGCGATTTTGACTCAATGGCCGAGCGGTTGGAAGCTCTGGTCAGTGCCCGTGAACAACTGTTGCATGATGTCTCCCATGAATTGCGCTCTCCGCTGGCACGTTTGCAATTGGCGATTGGGTTAGCGCGGCAGAATCCGGGGAATGTCGAGAGCTCTTTGCAGCGCATTGAACATGAATCGGAACGACTGGATAAGATGATTGGCGAACTATTGGCGCTTTCTCGAGCTGAAAATCACGATATCGCCGACGATGACGAGTATTTTGATTTACATGAGTTAGTGAAAGTGGTGGTCAATGATGCCCGCTTTGAGGCTCAGGTGCCGGGGGTCGAAATCCAACTACAGGTAGCGCCATCCGTGGAGTATACCGTTAAAGGGACTGCCGAACTGATGCGGCGGGCGATTGATAATATTGTCCGCAACGCGCTGCGCTTTTCTGCCCAAGGGCAACAGGTGGTTGTGGCACTTTCTCAGAGTGATAAGAGTTATCTGGTGCAGGTGACCGACGAGGGGCCTGGGGTGGAAGAGAGCAAGTTATCCAGTATTTTCGACCCTTTTGTGCGGGTGAAATCGGCGATGTCGGGCAAAGGTTATGGCTTGGGGCTGGCGATTACACGAAAAGTTATTTTGGCTCACGGTGGGCAGGTTGAAGCCAGAAATGCGGAGCAGGGCGGGTTGGTGATTACACTGCGAATACCGCGGTGGATAGAAAAAAATCCATTTTAGAAGTCAATGGCATCATAGCCCATTAGAAAACAAAAACGGCGTCCGAGGACGCCGTTTTTCGTTCATATCAAAATTATTTTTTGATACGAATAATAGGTGTTTCACCTACGGTAACGCTGCCAGACAGTTTGATCAGTTCTTTGATCTCATCCATGTTGGAGATAACAACCGGCGTCAAGGTAGACTTGGCTTTCTCTTCCAGCAGGGCTAGATTGAACTCAATAACCACATCACCTTTCTTGACGCGTTGACCTTCTTCAGCGATGCGTTTAAAGCCTTCGCCTTTCAGTTCAACAGTATCAATACCGAAGTGGACGAACAGCTCAATGCCGCTGTCAGATTCGATAGAAAAAGCATGGTTAGTTTCGAAAATTTTACCGATGGTGCCGTCAACAGGAGCAACCATTTTATTGCCTGAAGGCTTGATGGCAATACCATCACCAACGATTTTCTCTGCAAAAACAACATCTGGAACATCTTCGATGTTGACAATCTCACCAGACAACGGAGCTACGATTTCAATAGTGCCACTGTCTTTTTTATCATCTGAAACCAGTGATTTCAGTTTGTCGAACAAACCCATGATCTTCTCCTAAGTATTTATATCGGGCAGCGTTCCAGTATCGTGGAATTAGCAGAGCGTTTTTTCTTCGATGAAAGTGGTAACCAAATCCATCAATTCTTTCGCTGTTGGTTGAGCCAATGCCTGCTCTGCCAACACCTTCACATCTTCGAAATTCGTATTACGGATAATTTTCTTGATGCGCGGGATCGAAATCGCACTCATGCTGAACTCATCCAGCCCCATGCCCAATAACAACAGTGTAGCACGTTCGTCGCCAGCAAGTTCACCGCACATACCGGTCCACTTACCTTCAGCGTGAGATGCATCAATAACCTGTTTGATCAGGCCCAATACCGATGGCGACATTGGATTATAGAGATGAGAAATCAGCTCATTGCCACGATCTACTGCCAGAGTATACTGAGTTAGATCGTTTGTCCCAATACTAAAGAAGTCAACTTCTTTAGCTAGATGGCGAGCGATGACCGCCGCCGCAGGTGTTTCAACCATTACACCGACCTCGATAGTTTCATCAAAGGCCTTATTTTCTTCACGGAGTTGGCTCTTCAGCAGTTCAAGTTCTGCTTTCAGCTCGCGTACTTCTTCAACCGAAATAATCATCGGGAACATGATACGCAATTTACCAAACGCCGAGGCACGCAAGATAGCGCGCAGCTGTGCGTGTAGAATTTCTTTACGATCCATAGCAATACGGATTGCACGCCAGCCCAGGAATGGGTTTTCTTCTTTCGGCAAGTTCATGTACGGCAGATCTTTGTCACCGCCGATGTCCATAGTGCGGACAATAACTGCCTGAGAGCCCATGGCTTCTGCAACTTCTTTATATGCCTTGAACTGTTCTTCTTCAGTTGGCAGTGAGTCGCGGTCCATGAACAGGAATTCTGTACGATACAAACCAACACCTTCAGCGCCATTACGCTCAGCACCGGCGATATCACGCACTGTACCAATGTTGGCAACCACTTCAACCTGATGTCCATCCAGAGTGATGGCAGGCAAGTCTTTCAGTTTGGCTAGATCGTTTTTCTCGGTGATGTATTGGGTATTCACCGCTTTCAACTGCTCAATAATATCAGCAGTCGGATTCAGATAAACTTTGTTGTTTACCGCATCGAGGATCAAATAGTCGCCATTTTGGACTTGCTTGGTCACATCAGATGTCCCGACGATAGCCGGTAACTCTAACGAACGCGCCATAATGGAGGTGTGAGAGGTGCGACCACCTAAATCAGTGATGAACCCTAACACTTTATCCAGATTCAGCTGTGCGGTTTCTGATGGAGTCAAATCGGTGGCAACCAGAATAACTTCATCCTGGATAGCACTTAAATCGACAATATGCAGACCGAGAATGTTCTGTAGCAGGCGCTTACCGATATCACGTACGTCAGCCGCACGTTCTTTCAGATATTCATCATCCAGCTCTTCCAGGGCTTTTGCTTGCCCTTCAATCACTGAATATGCAGCTGCATCAGCAGTGGCATGCTCATCTTTGATTAGGGCTATGATTTCCTGCTCAAGCTCTTCGTCTTCCAACAGCATGATATGCCCTTCGAAGATGGCCGCTTTCTCTTCGCCCAGGCTTATGCCAGCTTTGGTCTTAATCGCTTCTAACTGCTCAGCGGCTTTCGCCCGTCCAGTTTTGAAACGCTCGACTTCCTGCTCCACTTGGTCAGCAGAGATTTTTTTCCGGTTGATGACAATCTCATCTTCTTTCAGTAAAAGTGCTTTACCAAAAGCGATACCCGGTGATACTAAAATGCCTGAAATCATAACCCTACCTTACTCTTGACTGGTGTTAACTAAAAAAGAGCGCGTGATTACTCAAGCTCTGCCATCAGTTTTACCAGATGCTCAACAGCTTGTTTTTCATCTTCGCCTTCAGCTGAGATCGTAACAACAGTCCCTTGGGTCAGGCCCAGAGTTTGCAGTTTAAACAGGCTTTTTGCGCTGGCGCTTTTACCGTTAGAAATCACAGAAATTTCAGACGCAAAACCTTTTGCTTCTTTTACGAACTGTGCAGCAGGGCGGGTATGCAGACCATTTGGTGCAGTAATAGTAACTTCTTGCTGGAACATTGTGTTTCCCCAACTTATTGGATTTATGTTGTGGAGCTAAAGTTTAGTGTAATACCTAAACTTTAGCCTGTATTGGTGCGCGCATGACTAATCTTTCAACTCGCGCATGACTATGCCTCAATAACAGGTAAGTCACAAAAGCAGTTTCCGATGCGACCCGAATTTAGGCTTAAAATCGTTGCTGCTACCTCTAAGAATAATGCTCTCTTTGCGTTATGTCTTCAATCAGCGTTAAGTGATGACATTTTTTGTAGTGTTGCATAATTGATAAATCGATTCAGCTAGAGATTCACCTGATACGTGATTAATTTCGCGTATCAAAATAATTGTCCGGTTAAATACTAAACCCAGAGGGTAAAATCAATCTTTATGTAGTGAAAACTTTGACGTGGGCCACAAAAAAAGCACCCATAAGGGTGCTTTTTTAGCATTTTGTGCGGCACCCTGACTACTGTTGCAGCTCTTGTTCAGTGAACAAATCTGCGAACAAAGCGGTGCTTAAGTAACGCTCACCCGAGGAGGGAAGAATAACCACAATTGTTTTGTTAGTAAACTCGGGTTCTTCTAAAAGTTTGACCGCTGCCGCAACCGCGGCACCAGAGGAAATGCCGGCCAAAATACCTTCTTCATCCATCAAACGGCGAGCCATAGAGATAGCTTCGTCATTAGTCACCAAGGCGACACGGTCTACCAGGTCTAAATCGAGGTTACCGGGAATAAAGCCCGCGCCAATACCTTGAATTTTGTGCGGGCCAGGTTTGATCTCCTGACCTGCTAGCGCCTGAGTAATTACTGGGGAATCAGTAGGTTCAACCGCAACAGTGGTAATGGCTTTGCCTTTGGTATTTTTGATATAGCGGCTAACGCCGGTCAGTGTACCGCCAGTGCCGACACCGGCGATAAAGACATCGACTTCACCATCGGTATCTTCCCAGATTTCTGGGCCGGTGGTTTTCTCGTGAATTTCCGGGTTGGCCGGGTTATTGAATTGTTGCAGGATCAGGTAGCGGGCAGGGTCGGTGGCTTGAATTTCTTCTGCCTTGGCAATCGCCCCTTTCATACCTTTGGCACCTTCGGTCAGTACCAGATTAGCACCCAGCGCTTTTAATAACTTACGGCGCTCAATGCTCATGGTCTCAGGCATAGTCAGGGTTAATTTATAACCACGAGCGGCGGCGACAAATGCCAGCGCGACCCCAGTATTCCCGCTAGTTGGTTCAATCAGTTCAATGCCTTCAGTCAGAATGCCTTTATTTTCAGCATCCCAAATCATATTGGCACCGATACGGCATTTAACGCTGAAACTGGGATTGCGTGACTCAATCTTCGCCAAAATGCGCCCGTTACCGATACGGTTCAGACGAACCAGCGGCGTATGGCCGATTGTTAAAGAATTGTCTTCATATATCTTGCTCATAGCCCGTCCTTTAACTCTATGAAAATGTAGGAAACATTCAAAGCATACGCTAACAGTATGGCTATGGAAGTAAGTATTTGGTATATCGATATGTGATTAGGAAATAAGTTTTACTCCCAATAACAAGGGCGCGGTTTGCGCGCCCACTAAAAATTAGCGTGATAGCTGAATAAATTGGTCGCGGTAGCGATCAACCCACATGGCGGTGGCACCACAGACGGCAACGGGCATAATCACCAGATTCAAGAAAGGAATCATAGTGAATAAACTCACCAGAGCACCAAATTGCAGGTTGTCGACCTTATCTTGACGCAATGCACTGCGCATCTGTTGGAAACTTACTTTATGGTTATCAAAGGGATAGTCACAGTATTGGATTGACAACATCCAGGCACTAAACAGAAACCACAGCACCGGGGCCGCGGTTTGCCCGATACCCGGAATAAAATACAGCACCAGCAGCACCAGTGCGCGCGGCAAGTAATAGGCTAGTTTTCGCCATTCACGCGCCATAATTCGCGGTAAATCTTTCACTATTCCCATTATTCCGGTATCTGGCAGAGATTTACCGGTCAGACTGGCTTCCAATTGTTCGGCCAGTAAACCATTAAAAGGGGCGGCGATAAAATTGGCCAAGGTGCTGAACAAATAGCTGAACACCAATAGCACCGAAATCACCATTACCGGCCACAACAAATAACTCAGCCACTGTAGCCAGTCAGGGACATAACTCATCAATTGAGGAACCCAGTCACCTATCCGGTTGAATAACCACCAGAAAGCGCCCCCCATCAGCAGAATATTTACTAGCAAAGGTAAAATCACAAATCGCCGGATACCCGGGCGCGAAATTAATTGCCATCCTTGCGCAAAATAATGGATACCACTGACCTTTTTTACGACTTTTTGCGTATACGCCATGCCATTGAGTTCCCTGTTAGCTTATTGACCTGCCTATCATATCGGTATGATTTCCCTCTGCATAGTCACTTATTGTGCAATAAATGAGCAAAACAACTAGCATAATCATCTTTCTTCGAAGAAAATTGAGCACGGACTTGCACTTGTGTTCGTTGGGAAATAGAGTTAAAGGGTGAATGTTTGCCGCGGTGGCAATGTCTTGGAACAACAGAGATAGTAATGATGCAGGATTTGCGTCTGATATTAATCGTTGTTGGCGCGATCGCCATAATAGCGTTGTTATTGCATGGTTTATGGACCAGCCGTAAAGAACGCTCATCACTTTTTCGCGATCGCCCAGTTAAACGTCCGAAACAAGAACGTGTTGAAACCCCGATCGAGAGTCTCGATGAAGGGGTGGGAGAAGTGCGCGTCCGCACTGCTCATCCACAGGAGAAGCCTTCGTTTAGTCATATTGATGATGACGATGAAGACATGCCGGTTATTCAGCATACTGAAACTAAACCCGCACCGGTTAAGACGGAACCTCGTCACCAACCTTTTGCGCCTGTGCAAACAGAATATGATGACCCGCTCTTGGGTGGGCTATCTGCTGAGCAACCACCGCATGAGTCACATCGTGATCCTGTGTTTGGTGCGGTTGAGCCATCTTACTCACAACCGCAACACGCAGAACCACAGCAGGTGGCAGAACACGCCCCTCGGGTGGAATCACCACCAGAGGCAGTTGCTCCGGCTCCAGAAGTGAAACCGCAAAAACTGAAAGAAACTGTTTTGGTGCTGCATGTGGCAGCGCATCACGGTGGTGCTCTTGGTGGCGAATTACTGCTACAGAGTGTTCTTCAGTCTGGTTTCCAGTTTGGTGAAATGGGTATTTTCCATCGTCACCTCAGCCCGGCAGGCAGCGGCCCGGTCTTATTCAGTCTGGCGAATATGGTAAAACCGGGTTCTTTTGACCCAGATACCATGTCTGATTTCTCAACGCCGGGGGTGTCAATGTTTATGATGGTGCCGTCTTATGGCGATGCTAATCAAAACTTCAAATTGATGCTGCAATCAGCCCAGCGGATTGCCGATGATGTCGGTGGTGTCGTGCTGGATGATGAGCGCCGCATGATGACCCCGCAAAAATTGGAAACGTATAAGGCCCGCATCCGCGAAGTGTTGGATGCAAACTTAAGCGCTTGATAACGTTACCTCGCAATGAATCGAATTAACCCGAACCCCCGCATGCCGGGGGTTTTTTATCTTTGATGGTGAGCTATGGAATCGATAATTCAGCAAATTAACCAACTAAAAACCTCATTGCGCCATCACGAACATCAATATTATGTATTGGATGCGCCAGAAATCCCTGATGCTGAATACGACCGTATGATGCAGCAATTGCGTGAACTGGAAGCACAACATCCTGAACTGATTACCAATGATTCCCCCACACAACGAGTTGGCGGTGCGCCTCTTGATGCGTTTGAGCAGGTTAAGCACGAAGTGCCGATGCTGTCTCTCGATAACGTTTTTGATGAAGAAAGCTATCTGGCTTTTGACAAAAGAGTGCATGACCGGCTGAAAACCGCAGAGCCGCTGACCTTTTGCTGTGAATTGAAACTTGATGGTTTGGCCGTCAGTTTATTGTATGAAAATGGCGAGTTAGTCAGAGCGGCAACACGCGGTGATGGCACCACGGGCGAAAATATTACCGTCAATGTGCGCACCATCCGTGCCATTCCCTTGCGCCTGCACGGTGATAATATTCCTCGGCGTGTCGAGGTGCGCGGCGAGGTGTTTATGCCGCAGGCCGGGTTTGAACAGCTCAACGAAGAAGCGCGCCGCAAAGGTGGCAAGATCTTTGCCAATCCCCGCAATGCCGCGGCAGGTTCTTTGCGCCAGCTGGATCCACGAATTACGGCTAAACGCCCATTAACGTTCTTCTGTTATGGCGTCGGTTTGGTCGACGGTGGCGAACTGCCGCGCAGTCACATTCAGCGGCTAATGCAATTTAAAGACTGGGGCTTACCGGTCAGTGATCGCGTCAAATTGTGTACTGGTAGTGACCAAGTCATTGCTTTCTATCGTCAAGTTGAACAAGACCGTGCTGAGTTAGGCTTTGATATTGATGGTGTAGTTATCAAAGTTGACTCGCTCAATCTGCAAGAGCAATTGGGGTTTGTCGCACGAGCGCCGCGTTGGGCTACGGCATTTAAATTCCCGGCGCAAGAGCAGATAACGCAAGTGAGAGAAGTGGAATTTCAAGTCGGGCGCACCGGCGCTATCACTCCTGTTGCGCGTTTGGAGCCAGTGCAGGTCGCTGGGGTGATTGTCAGTAATGCCACCCTACATAATGCGGATGAAATTGAGCGCCTTGGTTTACGCATCGGCGATACTGTGATTGTTCGCCGTGCTGGCGATGTTATTCCGCAAGTGGTGGGCGTAGTGATGGAGCAACGCCCGCCAGATGCCAAAGAGATTCTGTTCCCAGACCACTGTCCGGTATGCGGTTCTGATATTGAGCGGGTCGAGGGTGAGGCGGTTGCCCGCTGTACCGGTGGGTTATTCTGCGCAGCCCAACGTAAAGAAGCTCTGAAGCACTTTGTCTCACGTCGGGCATTGGACGTCGATGGAATGGGCGACAAAATCATCGAACAACTGGTTGAAAAACAATATGTTGAAAACCCGGCTGACTTATTCACATTAACTGCGGGCAAATTAACTGGCCTTGATCGCATGGGGCCAAAATCGGCACAAAATCTGATTGTGGCGCTAGAAAAGGCGAAACAGACCACTTTTGCGCGTTTCCTCTATGCACTAGGAATTCGTGAGGTTGGGGAGGCGACAGCCGCAAATTTAGCCGCTCATTTTCGTACTCTGGCTAATCTGCGGGCGGCTGATATCGATGCGCTAAAAAGTGTGCCGGATGTCGGGGAAGTGGTGGCGAAGCACGTGCTTAACTTCCTGAATGAAGAGCATAATCAGAAAGTGATCGAAGCCCTGGAACAAGTAATTACTTGGCCGGAACCACAACGTATTATTACCGAAGAGATAGACAGCCCATTTGCCGGTAAAACCGTGGTACTGACCGGATCCTTGACGGTGCTCTCACGAGACGAAGCCAAAGATCGCCTGACCGCATTAGGGGCTAAAGTGAGTGGCAGTGTTTCTAAAAAAACCGATTTAGTCATCGCCGGTGAAGCCGCTGGTTCGAAACTGATTAAAGCCCAAGAGCTGGGAATTAAAGTTATTGATGAAGCGGAAATGATCCTTTTATTGGGTGAATAGAGGGCGCAATGGAAAAAGAAAACCTGGTTGAAATTGCCAATACCCGAATGCCCTTTGGTAAATATCAGGGGCGGGTATTAATCGATTTGCCGGAAGAATATCTACTCTGGTTCGCCCGCAAAGGGGAATTCCCGCAGGGCAAACTGGGTATGCTGATGGAAATGACATTAGCAATTAAAATCGAAGGGCTGGATAGTTTGGTTAAACCGTTAAAACAGCAATAAGATGGTATTTTAGAATATGGCGATGAGCTATCTGACATCGCCATATTGTTGTTTTATAGGGTACAAATTTTATTAAATATATACGTTTACCTGGTTTTGTTCAGAAGGGCGGTTTACCCCATCACCAGTAGGTGCGCTGACACTCTGGGTATTGCTATCGTCAACTTTTTGGTTTTTCTCTGCTTCTTTTGCCTCAATACGCGCGATTTGAGCTTGTAGTGCTGCAATTTGGCTCTGAATCTGTTGCTGCTGTTTTTGTAACTCATCAGCTGTCAAATCAGCATCTTTTAACGTGCTTAATTTTTCGGTCAGTTTTTGGATTTCTTGTTTAAGAGATTTAATCTGTGCCGCAGTGCTGCTATCTGAAGAGGCGCTACTGCTACTAACAGAAACTGATGCGGTAGAAATAGTATTCGACATCATTATTCCTTAGAAAAGCGTGGTTGGAATAATGCTTATCGACGTGGGAAAATTAACCTTTAACGTTTGCGGCGTGTTTTACGTATTCTTATCACTTACTTATCACTTGCGTTTTTATTAAGCTAAGACGCCAAGTGATATCGCTAAACGACCAAACGCAATTGCGGCCAATGTTGCAACCAACCTTTACTCTTAACTCTCTGGTTATAGGTGTCTATTTCACCATTTTTGGGGTTTAGCGTGATAGTTTTGGCAAAAAGAGCACCCAAGCCAAAAGGGGCGACTAATTCTATCTCGCCTTTGTCATTCAGTTTGGCACCAATGGCCGTTTCGATTTCAACCCAATAACTGATGGCATCTTCGGTGCTGGTATAAGGCAGTCGGCCAGTGTACAGATGCATTCTGGCTTGGTTTTTTACTGACCACGGAAATGAGGTTTGTTGAAAAGCTGGGGTTTGAAGTAGCTGTTCTTCCCGCCGTAAATCATGCTGTTCGCGGGTATCTTGCTTATCAAAATAGACCAAATCTATATCATTGAGTGGTGTGGGGGAAGCATAGCCATGCAGTTGATCCCACACGAGATTGCGAACAAATCCTGCTGCCAGACACCACTGTGGTAAGCCGAGCTCACGGGCAACAGACAATGCGCGCATGCGATAGGGATCCGCTTGTAGCCATTGAATGATTTGTTGCTGCTCCATTCTCTGTTACCTCGGTAATCAATATGTTTGCAAAATAATGATGGTTTGCCAAATGATTCGGGTTTGTCAAATGATTAAGCTGGATGCCGGAAAGCAAAAAACCGGCCAGAGGCCGGTCTTTTTAAGGGTGGTGGAGCTAGACGGGATCGAACCGTCGACCTCTTGCATGCCATGCAAGCGCTCTCCCAGCTGAGCTATAGCCCCACAAATGTGGTTGTTCGTGCAGATATATCTATGGTGCCACCCAATTTTCTTACTTGATTATGACAGCATCAAACCAGAAAATTTGGTGGAGCTAGACGGGATCGAACCGTCGACCTCTTGCATGCCATGCAAGCGCTCTCCCAGCTGAGCTATAGCCCCAATGCGCACATAATAAATCGTGTGAACGGGGCGCATGATATGAAACCACTGAAACAGTGTCAACGGCTAATTCAATTTCCTGCGTTAAGCGCTGAAAAAGCCGCCAAATCAGCAGGAAAACAGCATAATAAATGAGATGCAATTCATAGTTTGCCGCGTAGGGGCCGAAAAAAGGTGGCTTGAATAAGCCACCTGATAAGCATAATGAGACTGGATGTTATTGCTGAGCTTCGCGTTCGCTGATGAAAGCGAGTGCTTTATCAATACGCGCCAGTGTACGAGCCTGACCGATAGCATGGACGGTCACGTCCATCCCCGGTGATTGGCCAGCACCAGTGACAGCTACACGCAGCGGCATACCCACTTTGCCCATACCTACACCTAACTCATCAGCGGTGCTCTGAATGGCGTTGTGGACGTTTTCAGTCGTCCATTCAGTGATGGCTGCCAGTTTGGCTTTGACGGCTTCTAGTGGTTGGCGTGCAACAGGGCGCAAATGTTTTTTCGCCGCATCGGCATCAAACTCGTCAAACTCTTCATAAAAGTAACGGCAAGACTCAGCCATTTCTTTTAGTGTCTTACAACGTTCGCCCAGCAGCTTAACTATTTCAACCAACTCAGGGCCATTGCGGGTATCAATTCCCAGTTGCTCAATATGCCAGGACAACTGCACGGCAACATGTTCCGGTGGCAGGCTATTGATATAATGGTGATTTAGCCACTGTAATTTTTCAGTATTGAATGCGCTGGCTGATTTGCTGACGGCATCAAGAGTGAATAGCTCGGTCATCTCGGCGACTGAGAAAATCTCCTGATCACCATGCGACCACCCCAAACGAACCAGATAGTTCAGCAGGGCTTCAGGCAAATAGCCGTCATCGCGGTATTGCATTACACCCACAGCGCCGTGACGTTTAGACAGTTTTTTACCGTCATCACCCAGAATCATTGAAACGTGGGCATATTCAGGAACTGGCGCACCTAATGCTTTCAAGATATTAATCTGGCGCGGGGTATTGTTGATGTGGTCTTCACCACGGATAACATGCGTGATTTCCATATCCCAGTCATCCACCACCACACAGAAGTTATAGGTTGGAGAACCATCTGTACGGCGGATAATTAAATCATCCAATTCTTGGTTACTGAATTCGATTGGCCCACGGATTTTATCATCGAAAATGACCGAGCCTTCTTGCGGGTTACGAAAACGTACCACTGAAGGTTCATCAGCACCATGAGTACATTGGCTATCGCGACAGCGGCCATCGTAGCGAGGTTTCTCACCATTCGCCATTTGGGTTTCGCGCAACTCATCCAGACGTTCTTTAGAGCAATAGCATCTATATGCCGTGCCGTTTTCCAACATTTGGTCAATCACGGCATTGTAGCGATCGAAACGTTTGGTTTGGAAGTACGGGCCTTCATCCCAATCCAGATTAAGCCAGTTCATGCCGTCCATAATGGCGTCGATGGCTTCCTGAGTTGAGCGCTCAAGATCGGTATCTTCGATACGCAGCACAAACTCACCGCCCAGGTGACGGGTGAACAACCAGGAATACAGTGCGGTACGCGCGCCGCCTACGTGGAGATAGCCAGTAGGACTGGGTGCAAAACGGGTTTTGATTTTCATTGGAATCGATGCCTTATTACGCTACGCCGGCCAGCAGACGCTGGCAGTTGCTCGAAATTCGAAAAAGTAGGCCACATTCTATCACCCTGTGGTAATTCCTCAACGATGTTACCGGCATGCAATTGATGATTAGTGAGACAAATGACTAAAGAAGCATCTATAGCGGTGATAAATCTCGCATCCTGTTTAAATTTGCGGCGAACGATTGTTTTCGTTTTAAAAACCGTTGACTCACCTCGAACTATCCCTATAATGCGACTCCAACAACACGGCGGGGCGATTAGCTCAGTTGGTAGAGCATCTCCTTTACACGGAGGGGGTCATCAGTTCGAATCTGGTATCGCCCACCAAACTCGACGTGTTGCGCAGTAAAATGAGAGTTGCGCAGTAAAATGAGATAGATGAGGGCGATTAGCTCAGTTGGTAGAGCATCTCCTTTACACGGAGGGGGTCATCAGTTCGAATCTGGTATCGCCCACCACTTCTCTTGCTTT
>NZ_ACCD01000023.1 GCF_000173775.1 Yersinia rohdei ATCC 43380 | reverse complement strand
TTCCTGCTGCTTTAACGTTTTACAGTTGTCTTGGCAACGGCGGCATATATTACTAATTTCTCTTCACAGTGCAACTTAAATTTCTGTAAAGATGTTTAACTGCTTGTTCTTCGCTCGCTAATGCCCAGAAATTAGTCAATGCGACCAATTCCTGGGCTAGAAAAAGGCTATAGAGCAGATAAACGTTTCTGTGCCTGTTTAGCAGCATCGGTAGTAGGATATTGCTTGATCACTTGTTGATAAACCGCCTTAGCTTTATCGCTTTGGCCTTTATCCTGCATGATCACCCCAACTTTAAACATTGCTTCTGAACTTTTTGGCGATTTTGGGTAATTCTTAACTACAACAGCATAATAATAGGCAGCATCGTCTTTCTTACCTTTGTTGTAATACAACTGCCCTAACCAATAATTGGCATTAGGCTGGTAAGTCGACTTTGGGTACTGTTTCACAAAACTTTGAAAAGCAGTGATCGCTTGATCGTATTGCTTTTTCTCAAGTGCCAGAGAAACTGCTGCATTATAATCGCTGTTTTCATCACCAGTACTTGCTGCAGGTGCCGCTGTAGCAGCTGCTGCGCCTGCGGCGGCAGTATCAGAACTTCCAGTCGCTGCACTATCAGTTGCAGCGCCAGCAGCCGCAGGCGTTGAAGTAGACGCCCCCTGACCACCGCTCAGACTCTCCATCTGCTGGTAAATCTGTTTTTGCCGCTCAACAATTTGATTGAGCTGATACTGATTTTCTTGGATCTGACCGCGTAAACTATCTACATCGCGTTGCGAATCTGATAATTGTTGCTGAAGTTGAGTTAATAGCTGGCTGTGAGCGTTAGAAATACGCTCAAGTTGAGTGACTCGATCTTCTACCGAGCCGGAGCCGACATTACTGATTGGCGCTTGGGCAGTAGCGGCCCATGGGACCGCTACGCCAACCAATAACGACAGACCCACCAAGTGACGTCTGAAGTTACTGTTCATGCGATTCTCTTAGTAAACCAGAACTGCACGACGGTTTTTAGCAAATGCTGCTTCGTCATGGCCTAGTACTGCTGGTTTTTCTTTACCGTAAGAAACGATAGAGATCTGATCAGCAGAAACGCCTTTACCTTGCAGATACATTTTCACTGCATTAGCACGACGCTCGCCCAACGCGATGTTGTATTCTGGCGTACCGCGTTCATCCGCGTGGCCTTCAACAACAACTTTGTAAGATGGGTTGCTACGCAGGAATGCAGCATGTGCATCCAGCATTTGAGCGAAGTCAGAACCGATATCGTATTTATCGAAACCGAAGTAAACGATATTGTTCTTTTGCAGTTCTTGCATCTGAAGACGAGCTTGCTCTTCGGAAGACAGGTTGCTGCCGTTTTCTGTACCAGTGCCAGCGCCCATGCCAGATTGGTCATTATTTGCGCTTTTGTTAGAACTACAAGCAGCAATAGCCAGAACTGGCAATGCCAACATCAGCCCTTTTAGCACTTTGTTCAGTTGCATCTCTTTGATCCTTTTTTATAGTTTGCCATACATACGTATTTACACATGCATCACAGATACGGCGACCAGGCAGGAAATTTTACCTGTCCATCAGTTGCCGGAAGACGCGCTTTGAAACGCCCATCAGTCGAGACCAGCTGTAACACGGCTCCCAGCCCTTGTGTCGAGCTATAGATAACCATGGTGCCGTTAGGCGCGATACTAGGCGTTTCATCCAGGAACGTGTCCGTTAACACTTGAACGGCTCCCGTTTCTAGATCCTGTTTGGCGATGTGTTGTGCTCCACCATTGGAACTAACCAATACGAGGAATTTACCATCAGGACTCACATCTGCGTTCTGGTTCTGAGAACCTTCCCACGTGATTCGCTGAGGCGCACCGCCATTAATATTCACTTTATACACCTGTGGACGGCCACCCTGATCCGAGGTGTAAGCCAGATTCTGGCTATCCGGGAACCAGCTTGGTTCAGTGTTATTGCTGCGTCCATCAGTAACCTGGCTAATTTGACCTGATGCCAGATTCATAACATACAAGTTCAGGCTGCCGCTTTTAGATAAAGCGAATGCCAGTTTAGAACCGTCTGGTGAGAAGGCTGGTGCCCCGTTATGACGTGGGAATGAAGCCACTTGTCGAATTGCACCATTAGCCAGCGTCTGAATAACCAGCGCTGATTTGCCACTCTCAAAAGTAACGTAGGCAATTTTGCTACCATCTGGAGACCAGGCTGGTGACATCAGCGGTTCTGGAGAACGATGAACAACAAACTGGTTGTAGCCGTCGTAATCAGAAACACGTAATTCGTGTGGGAACTTGCCGCCGTTGGTTTGCACCACATAAGCAATACGGGTACGGAAAGCACCTTTAATCCCGGTCAGTTTTTCAAAGACTTCGTCACTGGCAGTATGCGCTGAATAACGTAGCCATTGCTTGGTTACTTTATACTGATTTTGCGCCAAAACGCTACCCGCCGCACCAGAAGTATCCACTAACTGGTAAGAAACCACGTAGCTGCCATCTGCACTTGGCTGAACCTGACCAACCACCACGGCATCAATACCCAACGCCGTCCAAGCCGCAGGCGTTACTTCAGCTGCAGTAGAAGGTTGCTGTGGCATGCGCGCCGCATCGATTGGGTTAAATTTACCACTGTTACGTAAATCTGCGGCAACGATCGCACCGACTTCTTCCGGTGGTGTACCTGGCCCCATCCATTTAAATGGAACGACCCCAATTGGACGAGCTGAGTCTACCCCTTGGGTAATCTCAATTCGAACTTCTGCGTGTAAAACAGAAGCCCATAAAACTAAAAAGCCTAGCGCTACTCGACATGCCTGCTTCATCTTGTCTCCCTTACCCGAGCGGGATGCTCGCGATAATTAGCAGAATTTTAACAAACCAACGCAAACAAAACTACATAATCCACGACTGATTAACAGAGTTATTCTCTACCAACCAACCTTATTGCGGTTTAAAAACAAGTGGGACATTTTTAAACACTTCATAAACATCCTGACTTGGAGGTTTAGGTATTTTAGCCAATTTAGCAGCGGCGATTGCAGCCTGGCACAGGGCCGGGTCACCTCCTTCCGCTTTAACATCAATTAGTAGACCATCTGGTGCCAATTTAATTCGCAGATTACAGGTACGGCCTTTGTAAAGATCTGCATCATAAAATTTACTTTGAATTGCGGCGGTTACCTGCCCCAGATAGCCACTGATATCACCTGCCGACGCCCCACTCTTCTTACCACCACCTTTACCGGCAGCAGCAGCTCCAGCACCTGAACCGCTTTTCGGCGCATTCTTAGAGTTAGCTAAGCCGCCGAACAAATCATCAACATCTGTTGCAGCGGCCGCGGCTTCTGCGGCAGCCTTTTTCTTGGCTTCTGCAGCAGCGGCTTTTTTAGCATCAGCGGCAGCTTTTTTCTCAGCATCAGCAGCGGCTTTCTTTTCTGCTGCTTCTGATGCCGCTTTTTCGGCGGCGTCTGCGGCTTTCTTAGCCTCTGCATCAGCTTGTTTCTTCGCATCGGCATCAGCCTGTTTCTTCGCCGCAGCGGCTACAGCAGCCTCTTTCTTGGCCTCTGCTTCTGCTTTTTTCTGTGCTTCAGCTTGCGCTTTTACCAGTTTGTCTGCTTCTGCTTTAGCTTGAGCCGCAGCGGCCTCAGCCTGCTTTTGCTCTTCTTTTGCTTTCGCGGCAGCAGCAGCGGCAGTTTTCTGTTGCTCAGCCGCCTCTTTTTGCTGCTCAGCGGCTTGTTTTTTCTGCTCTTCAGCCGCCTGCTTTGCGTCTTCCTGTGCTTGCAGACGTTCTTTTTCCAATTCTTTCAGGCGTTGTTGCTCAGTTGCCTGTTTCTGCTGCAATTCTTCTGCTTGCTGATCGGCTTTTTTCTGGCGTTGCTGTTCTGCGCGTTTAGCATCCGTCTGCTGCTGTTGCTGACGATTATACTGCTCTGTCACCGCGCCCGGATCGACCATCACGGCATCAATAACTTCGCCGCCATTGCCGCCACCGCCCATTTCAGTCGTCTGCGTCAGAGAGCCCCAAATCAACAGGGCAATCAATATGATGTGCAGAACCACCGACACGATAACGGCGCGATTCAGCTTATCATTTTGCTCAGTTGCCTTACCCACGCTCGATTTCCACACTCGATGTCCGCGCTCTATTTCTAAAAAACGGAACTGCCAAAAACAAGGTATCTACTGGCTGGATTCACTATCAATCCAGCCAATATCAACACAAATTTATATCGGTTGAGTCATTAAGCCTACCGACGTAACACCCGCCTGATGCAGCATATTCAGGGCCTTAATAATTTCATCATAAGGAACCTCTTTAGCACCGCCGATCAGGAATACAGTTTTCGGATTCGCTTTCAACCTTGCCTGAGCTTCTGCTACCACTTGTTCTGACGGCAGTTGCTCCATCCGCTGATGGTCAATAACCAGCGAATATTGCCCCACACCTGAAACTTCGACAATCACCGGAGGATTATCATCACTGGCCACAGTTTTTGAATCTGTCGCGTCAGGTAAGTCTACTTCAACGCTTTGCGTGATAATCGGCGCAGTCGCCATAAAGATCAGCAATAACACCAGCAAAACGTCGAGCAAGGGAACAATGTTAATTTCAGACTTAAGCTCGCGACGCTTACGACCACGTACTCGCGCCATACAACCCCCTACTTATTTGCTATCGGCGCTGGCAAAAGCCTGGCGATGCAGAATAGCAATGAACTCTTCCATGAAGTTGTCATAGTTTTGTTCAAGTTTATTCACACGCTGGTTCAGGCGGTTATAAGCCATAACAGCAGGGATTGCAGCAAATAGACCAATCGCCGTGGCAATCAGCGCTTCAGCAATACCTGGTGCGACCATTTGCAATGTCGCTTGTTTTACTGCACCCAGAGAAATAAAGGCATGCATAATCCCCCATACTGTACCAAACAGGCCAATATACGGGCTGATGGAACCCACAGTACCAAGGAAAGGAATATGAGTTTCCAGCGCTTCTAATTCACGGTTCATAGAGATGCGCATTGCCCTGGAAGCCCCGTCAATCACGGCTTCGGGAGCGTGGCTATTTGCACGGTGCAAACGGGCAAACTCTTTAAACCCAGAATGAAATATTTGCTCGGAACCACCAAGTGTATCGCGACGAGCCTGACTTTCTTGATACAAGCGGGACAGCTCAATGCCAGACCAAAATTTGTCTTCGAAAGCCTCAGCATCGCGGGTGGCAGCATTCAGTATACGCGTTCGTTGAATGATGATCGCCCATGAAGCAATAGAAAAGCCCATCAATACCAGCATGATAAGCTTAACAAATAGGCTTGCCTGTAGGAATAAATCCAGAATGTTCATGTCAGCCACTACTTAAACTCCGCGACAATAGACTTAGGAAGCGCTCTTGGCTTCATTTGGTGTGGATCGATACATGCGATCAATACTTCTGCACTACTCAGAAGATTGCCATGTGAGTCGAGAATTCGTTGAGCAAACGTGAGAGAAGCTCCACGCATTGCGGTAATTTCACTCTGAACCTCCAGCATATCATCAAGACGTGCAGGTGCCAGGTATTCTACCGTCATGCGGCGGACAGCGAAAGCGACATGCTCACTGAGCAATTGCTGCTGGTGAAAATTGCGTTGGCGCAACATTTCTGTGCGTGCCCTTTCGTAAAAGGCAACGTAGCGTGCGTGGTAAACCACGCCGCCAGCATCGGTGTCTTCAAAGTAGACACGTACCGGCCATCGAAACAACGTATTACTCACTCTACTTCCCAGTAATGCAATTAACGGACACACTATACTGAAGAGCGGTAAGCTTTGGAATCAATTGCGAGAATAGAACGAAAATAATTATGGGCCAGACGGCCCATAAAGAAGAGATTGTGTTCAGATTAAGCGAAACGTACTCAGATTAAACAAAAAAGTAGAATAATCCCGCGCCCAAGATCACAATTGCTGGAAGTGGTGAGAAAAAAGCGCGTAACCACACCCGGTTAGGGCGAAAGCCTACGCCATGAATCACACCAGTACATACCGCCCACACGATAAATGCTTCTTGCCAGACTTCCAGTGAGCTGGTTGCTGCCGCAAAACGCGCAGGATCCCAAAACACACAGAAAGCCACAGCGAATGCGAGCACCAGCGAAAGGGCCCGTAAAGGGCCCTTATCCATTAAATCGTATAGCTTATCGGACAACATCATCATTGCCATTGTTAGCGGCTTTCGCTGCTGCATTGGCTTCACTCTGCTCCAACGCCAGAGCAGTGATGATACCAAAGGAGCAGGCCAGAAGTGTCCCTAGAATCCAGGCAAAATACCACATGCTTTATGCTCCTTAGTACAGTGAGTGCTTGTTGTTTTCGATAAAGTCTTTATCAATACGACCGAACATTTTGTAATAGCACCAAATGGTGTAAAGCAAAATGATAGGGACAAAGATTGCCGCAACAACGGTCATCACTTTCAGTGTCAACAGGCTAGAGGTTGCATCCCACATGGTCAGACTAACATCTGGCATGGTGCTTGACGGCATAACGAATGGGAACATAGTTACCCCAGCGGTCAGAATCACACAAGCAATTGTCAGTGATGAGAACAAGAAGGCCCAAGCCCCTTTATCAAAGCGCGACATTAAGATAGTGAACAGTGGCAAAATAACGCCAAGTGCTGGCAATGCCCATAAGCTTGGGTACTTGTTGAAGTTAATCAACCATGCACCGGCCTGATGTGCGACTTCTTTGCGCATTGGGTTAGATTCAGCTGCTGTATCCAACACTGAGGTAATAACAAATCCATCAATGCCTTTAACTAACCAGATACCGGCCAGCAAGAATGCAACGCCCATCACTAGCGCCGAAATCTGCGAAGCAGCACGGGCGCGCAGATGCAACTCACCACGAGTACGCATTTGCAGATAAGTTGCACCTTGAGTTACCAGCATGGTTAAGCTCACCACCCCCGCCAGCAAACCAAACGGATTCAGCAACTGGAAGAAGTTACCGGTGTAGAACAGGCGCATATATTCATTCATGTGGAATGGCACGCCTTGCAGCAAGTTACCAAATGCCACACCGAAGACCACCGCAGGCACAAAGCTACCAGTGAAGATGCCCCAGTCCCACATGTTACGCCACCGGCTATTCTCCAGCTTAGAGCGGTAGTCAAAACCGACCGGACGGAAGAATAACGCAGCCAGCACCAGAATCATTGCAACATAGAAACCGGAGAATGCAGCGGCATACACCATAGGCCAGGCCGCAAACAATGCCCCACCTGCGGTTATCAGCCACACCTGATTACCATCCCAATGCGGGGCAATCGAGTTAATCATGATACGGCGTTCTGTATCATTCTTACCGATGATACGCAGCAGGATACCGACACCCATATCGAAACCATCGGTTACTGCAAAACCAATCAGCAATATACCGATCAGCAGCCACCAGATAAATCGTAATACTTCATAATCAAACATAAGTGGACTCCTGTTTACCGTGCTTCCTGCACTGGGGCAGTCGGCTGTTCAAAATGGTAGCGGCCAGTTTTTAGGCTGCTAGGCCCAAGGCGCGCAAATTTGAACATCAGGTACATTTCTGCCACCAGGAACAGCGTGTACAAACCACAAATCAATCCCATAGAGAACAGAATATCGCCCGCAGTGACTGACGAGTTTGCAATGGCTGTTGGTAGCACTTCACCGATGGCCCAAGGTTGACGGCCATATTCAGCCACAAACCACCCTGCTTCGACTGCAATCCACGGTAATGGAATCCCGTATAGAGCCAGGCGCAGCAGCCATTTTTTCTCACCAATCCGACCACGAACCACGTTATAGAACGACAGGCCGATAATCAGCAACATCAGGAAGCCACAAGCCACCATGATGCGGAAAGCGAAGTACAGCGGCAGAACACGAGGGATGGAGTCTTTGGTCGCTGACTGGATTTGCTCTTCAGTCGCGTCGGTTACGTTTTCTGTATAACGCTTAAGTAATAAGCCGTAGCCAAGATCCTGCTTCGTTTTATTAAATGCGTCACGCACCGCCGGATCAGTATTGCCGTTACGTAATTGGTCAAGCAGATGGTAAGCCTGGATACCATTACGGATACGCACTTCATGCTGAGACATCAACTCACGCAAACCGATAACTGGCGTATCCAGTGAACGGGTTGCAATAATGCCCAATGCGTATGGAATCTGAACCGCAAACCGGTTCTCCATGGTTTCCTGATCAGGAATAGCAAACAAGGTAAACGCCGCCGGAGGTGGCTGGGTTTCCCATTCAGCTTCAATTGCAGCCAGTTTGGTTTTTTGCACGTCACCCATTTCATAACCGGATTCATCACCCAGCACGATAACAGACAGCGTTGCCGCTAAACCAAAGCTCGCAGCGATTGCAAAAGAACGTTTGGCGAACGGAATATCACGGCCTTTCAACAGATAATAAGAACTGATACCCAGAACAAACATCGCGCCGGTAACATAACCTGCTGCCACAGTGTGAACGAATTTCACCTGAGCAACTGGGTTCAGAACCAGTTCTGAGAAACTCAGCATTTCCATGCGCATGGTTTCGAAGTTGAAGTCAGCTGCAATCGGGTTTTGCATCCAACCATTCGCCACCAAAATCCACAGCGCAGAGAAGTTAGAGCCTAATGCAACCAACCAAGTTACGGCCAAATGCTGGTGTTTACTCAGGCGATCCCATCCGAAGAAGAATAGACCGACGAAAGTAGATTCTAAGAAGAACGCCATTAAACCTTCGATTGCCAGAGGGGCACCGAAGATATCACCGACGTAATGAGAGAAATATGACCAGTTAGTCCCGAATTGGAACTCCATAGTCAAACCAGTGGCAACCCCCAGAGCAAAGTTAATAGCGAATAACTTACCCCAGAATTTGGTCATATCTTTATAGATTTGTTTACCAGACAGCACGTAAACCGATTCCATAATTGCCAACATAAACGCCATACCTAGCGTCAGTGGGACAAATAAGAAATGGTACATTGCCGTTAAGGCAAACTGTAACCGTGACAGTTCGACAATATCAAACATCTTGACTCCTTGCTCCTCGCAGGAAGACTCCGACTTGCGCTAACTGGACTTCCTAAAATTGAAGACCTAATAATTACGCGCAGTGAATGCCCAAAAAAACACAACAAAAATAACAATATCAACTACCCAGTATTACACCGCGATAATAGTACGCTTCTAATCCCACACAATAAATAGGATTTTACGTGACACAGCTTAGAGTTCTGGATACAGGTCAACAAATAGGTAATTTACCTTTCGCATCCTAGTTTGATCCAGAACAATTTAAGCTCATCTGAACATTATTGCCATATTCAAAAGTTGATTTAGAACAATTATTTGTTTTTAATGTTAATTAAAAGTTTGTTTGTTTTTATATAATCCCCAACTGTTAATGAAATGTGATTTTATCGTTTATCTAATGCTTTATTACATCATTATTATGCGATCCAGATTAACGTTTAATTTTATTAGATTCAGGGTGAGTTAAATCACAATTTCGAGTTTTATATGAATATATTAGTCTATCCTGCGGGAAGCGTTCGCTAGTGTTGCTATTTTGTTGCATGATAAAGTGCTAATACTTGATAAAATATTGAATCACCTACAATGAAAACATTAGCGCTCACTACATTACTTTGTATCAGTACTCCAGCCCTCGCCGCACAACACGTCGATATTACCTTGCTGGGCACCTCTGATTTACATGGTACTTTTGTGCCGTGGGACTATGCCAGCGACAGTAAAAATCTGGCCGGAAGCCTGAGCCAAATAGCCACCAAAGTGCAGGAAATCCGTGCAAAACAACCAAATATTATTTTGGTAGATGCGGGCGATACGATCCAAGGCAATTTTGTTGAAACCTTTAAAAATGAACCCATCAGCCCTATGGTTCTCGGCTTAAATGCGTTGAAATATGATGCTTGGGTGCTGGGTAATCATGAATTTGATTTTGGCTTAAAAGCCCTTTCAATTTCACTGAAACAATTTGATGGCACCGCACTAGCGGGCAATATTTTCTGGGATTCAGGTAAACCCTACCTGCCCTCTTATACTATTGTTGAGCGCCAAGGGGTTAAAATTGGCATTATCGGCATGGACACCCCAATGACTGCTGAGTTTGCTCGGGGTACAGATCGTCTCAATGGGCTTAACTTCAGTAATCCGGTACAAGAAGTCAAAAAAGTAATTCAGCAAATTCAACCGCAAGTCGACGCCATTGTGTTGGTTGCCCATATGGGAATAGACAATGAAAATCAGCGACCTGGAACGGGGGTGGGCGATATCGCCAAGGCCAATCCAGAGCTTACTGCCATAGTCGCCGGCCATATGCATGTGAAGATTGATAAGTCGATAGTTAACGGTGTCATTATCACTGAGCCGGATAAATATGGTCGCGCACTGTCACGTATTGACCTGAAGTTTGAGCTGCGCGATGGGAAATACCATCTCATCGAGAAAGACAGCTACACCTACCCCATCAAAGACATCAAATCTGATAAAAAACTAGAAGCTATTTACCAGCCTTATCATGATATTTTGCGCGCCAATGCTAACCGAGTCATTGCTAAGTTGACTGGCAGCAATCTGGTGCCGCCTGATGAGATAAAAGGTATTCCTCAAGTACATGTGCAAGATACAGGTATCAGCGCACTGTACCAGGAAGCGGCTCACTATTATGCGCCCTATGCCCAAGTCATTGCCTTGCAGATTGATAATGACACCCCCAAACTGGATGTGGGAAATATCACAGCTAAAGATATTGCATTTAACTATCAATATGCTGGCGGTGAAATCACGGTTTATTCCCTGACGGGCAAAGAATTAAAGCAATATATGGAATGGTCGGCAGACTACTTCAATCAGGCCAAACCCGGCGATGTTACCTACAGTTTCAATCCGCTGCGCCGCGCTTCAAAATACTCAACCAATGATTTCTTTGATGGTGTGACTTATATCATTGATTTGCGCCAACCGGTTGGCTCTCGGATCACTGATTTACGTCTTAATGATGGCACTCCTGTCATTGATATCACACCCATTAATCTGGGTATGAACAGTTATCGGATGGGTCATCTGACACAACAAGGCGGCATCTTGGCAGGGCAACGTTTCCCTATTCTGTCTGACAGTAAAGCGCAATACGGTGAGGAAGCTGGCACTATCCGTAATCTGACCATTCGCTATCTGACAGATATTAAAGCCGGAAAATATGAGGGTAAACCTCAACAACGTTGGAAATTAGTGGGATTAGAAGGCTATGAGAAAGAGCGGCTAATGGTTAAAAACCTGATTAATCAAGGTGCTATTGCCGTGCCATCAACTGCTGATGACCGTTATACCAATATTGCATCAATCAATGTAATTGATAAATTATTTAAAGATAAAACCAGTTATCACGCCGCGTTGGTGAAGTTACAACAACAAGCTACCAGCGCGCACACCAAACAGGCCAAGCAACAAGCCCAAACTGATATCACATTAATTAGAGAGTTAAATAAGTTCTGAGTGGGTATTAAAAAGGCCACCCTAAGGTGGCCTGTATATCGAACAAATAACTTAGCCAATAAATCACTTAGCCAATAATGGCGTTAAGTTACTTATTACTTTGGTAGACAGCTTTCACAGCATTGCCGATTTCAGCCAGGCTACGTACGGTTTTCACACCAGCCGCTTCCAGCGCAGCAAATTTGTCATCCGCAGTTCCTTTACCACCGGCAATGATGGCACCAGCATGGCCCATACGTTTGCCTTTTGGCGCAGTCACACCCGCGATGTAACCCACGACAGGTTTGGTCACATGCTCTTTAATATAAGCCGCGGCTTCTTCTTCTGCGTTACCGCCGATTTCACCGATCATCACGATGACTTCAGTCTGTGGGTCTTCCTGGAACAACTTCAGAATATCAATAAAGTTAGAGCCAGGGATTGGGTCGCCACCAATACCGACACAGCTTGACTGACCAAAACCAATATCCGTGGTCTGTTTTACTGCTTCATACGTCAGAGTACCTGAACGGGAAACAATACCCACCTTGCCCGGCAGGTGGATATGGCCTGGCATGATACCAATCTTGCATTCACCCGGGGTGATAACACCTGGGCAGTTCGGGCCAATCATCCGTGCATCAGACTGTTCCAATCTGACTTTAACTACCAGCATATCCAGCGTCGGGATGCCTTCCGTAATGCAGATAATCAGTTTGATGCCGGCGTCGATAGCTTCCAGAATGGAATCTTTACAGAATGGAGCTGGCACGTAGATGACAGATGCCGTAGCACCGGTTGCTTCTACTGCTTCACGGACTGTATTGAATACTGGCAGGCCCAAATGCTGAGTGCCGCCTTTGCCTGGCGTAACACCGCCAACCATTTTCGTGCCATAGGCGATAGCTTGTTCAGAGTGGAAAGTCCCCTGGCTACCGGTAAAACCCTGGCAAATAACTTTGGTGTTTTTATCAATTAAAATAGACATTATTTAGCCCCCACTGCCGCTACAACTTGCTGAGCCGCATCTGTCAGGCTGGTCGCAGCAATGATATTCAGACCGCTGTCTGCCAGTTTTTTGGCACCCAGCTCGGCATTATTACCTTCCAGACGAACCACCACTGGCACATTGACACCCACTTCTTCAACCGCACCAATAATGCCGTCAGCAATCAGGTCACAACGCACAATGCCGCCAAAGATGTTAACAAAAACCGCTTTCACTTTGTCGTCAGACAAAATGATTTTAAAGGCTTCAGTTACGCGCTCTTTGGTTGCGCCACCGCCAACATCCAAGAAGTTAGCCGGCTCGCCACCGTGCAGTTTCACGATGTCCATGGTGCCCATGGCCAAACCCGCGCCATTAACCATGCAACCAATGTTGCCATCCAGCGCAACGTAGTTCAGTTCCCACTGAGCAGCATGTGCTTCACGGGCATCTTCCTGGCTTGGGTCACGCATTTCGCGCAATTCAGACTGGCGGAACAAGGCATTGCCATCCGCGCCAAGTTTGCCATCCAAACACACCAAATCACCCTGTTTGGTGATAACCAGCGGGTTAATCTCAACCATCGCCAGATCACGCTCCAGGAACATGGTCGCCAGGCCCATAAAGATCTTGGTGAACTGAGCAACTTGTTTACCGCTCAGACCCAGCTTAAAGGCTAATTCGCGGCCTTGATAAGGTTGTGGGCCAGTCAGCGGATCCAACGCAATTTTGTGGATCAACTCAGGGGTTTCTTCAGCTACTTTTTCAATTTCTACGCCGCCTTCAGTGGATGCCATAAACACCACACGGCGGGAGCTGCGATCAATTACCGCCCCCAGATACAGCTCTTTGTCGATATCAGTCGCAGCTTCAACCAAAATCTGGTGAACCGGCTGACCATGAGCATCAGTCTGGTAAGTCACCAGTTTTTTACCCAACCACTGCTCAGCGAAAGCACGAATATCTTCTTTGCTATTAACCAGTTTCACGCCGCCCGCTTTACCGCGACCACCCGCATGCACCTGACATTTAACCACCCACGGGCCAGCACCGATTTTAGATGCGGCTTCTTCTGCTTCACGCGGTGTGGTACAGGCGTAACCCGTTGGAGCGGGCATGCCATACCGAGCAAACAGTTGTTTTGCCTGATATTCGTGTAAATTCATGATGTTCTATCCATATAAGGTCTGAGTTGGGCCGAAGCCTACCAGGTAGCCTGATTGCATGGAGGCAGGTAATCAACACCTTGCAATCAGACTGGCCTTGTCATTTATCTTTTTTATACGTCGAGTAGCAAGCGAGCTGGATCTTCCAGCATCTCTTTTACCGTCACCAGATAACCCACAGATTCGCGGCCATCAATGAGACGGTGATCGTAGGACAGTGCCAGATACATCATTGGCAGAATCACTACCTGACCATTTACCGCCATCGGACGATCTTTTATGGCATGCATGCCAAGGATCGCGCTTTGTGGTGGGTTAATGATCGGAGTCGACATCAATGAGCCAAATACGCCGCCATTGGTAATAGTGAAATTACCGCCAGTCAGTTCTTCAACTTTCAATTTGCCGTCACGGCCTTTGACAGCCAATTCTTTGATTTTTTTCTCAATATCGGCCATGCCCATGGTGTCTACATCACGCAATACTGGGGTTACCAGGCCGCGCGGGGTAGAAACTGCGATGCTGATATCGAAATAGTTGTGATAAACCACATCTTCGCCATCAAGAGAAGCATTCACTTCCGGATAACGTTTCAGTGCTTCAACAACCGCTTTAATATAGAAGGACATAAAGCCCAGACGCACACCATGACGTTTCTCAAAAGCCTCACCATATTGCTTACGCAAATCCATGATTGGCTTCATATTGATTTCGTTAAAGGTGGTCAGCATCGCGGTGCTGTTTTTCGCTTCTAACAGGCGCTCGGCAACACGTTTACGCAGACGCGTCATCGGCACACGTTTTTCACTGCGGCCAGCAAGAGGAGCAACAGCTGCGGCGGCTTCAACTTTGGTTTCTGCTGCAGGGGCCGATACGCGGCTTGCCAAATGACTCTCAATATCTTCACGAGTAATTCGACCACCTACACCACTGCCTTTGATAGCCGATGCATCAAGCGAATGTTCTGCAATCAAACGACGGATAGCTGGGCTAAGGGCATCGTTAGTTTCTTCTTCCAGGCTGGCAGTCTGGCGCTGAGCAGGAGTTGACTCTTTGCTCTGGCTTTTTTCTTCCGTCGGAAGGCCTGAACTGTCACTTGGACGAATACGGCCCAACACTTGACGTGAAACGACAGTGGCACCTTCATCTTCCAAAATAGCATCTAAAATGCCGTCCTGGCTTGCCGGAACTTCCAGAATCACTTTGTCGGTTTCAATCTCTACCAGCACTTCATCGCGTTTAACCGTGTCACCCGGTTTCTTGTGCCAGGTTGCTACAGAGCCATCAGCCACAGACTCAGGGAGGTCAGGAACATTAATATCTACGCTACTCATTCTCTATCCTTTATATGTTAACCGGCTCGCTATTCAACAGTCAGCGCGTCATTAACCAGAGCTTGTTGTTGTTTTTGGTGTACGGAAATATAGCCAACTGCCGGTGAAGCTGAAGCTGGGCGGCCCGCGTAACGCAAGGAAGCACCAAATGGAATCACTTCACGGAAATTGTGTTGGCTGCAATACCAAGCACCCTGGTTAAGCGGCTCTTCCTGACACCAGACAAAATCATGTACATGAGCAAATTGCTCCAGCACCGCTTGTACCGCATGATGTGGGAACGGATAAAGCTGCTCAATACGTACGATAGCAACATCGGTTTGCCCATTCTTGCGGCGCTGTTCCAGCAAGTCATAGTAGACTTTACCTGAACACATCACGACGCGTTTAACACCTTTTGGATCCAGCTCGTCAATCTCGCCAATTGCTGGCAAGAAGCTGCCATTCGCCAACTCATCCAAAGAGGATATGGCCAACGGATGACGCAACAATGACTTAGGCGACATCACAATCAGTGGACGGCGCATACCACGTAATGCCTGACGGCGGATCATGTGGTAAACCTGTGCCGGTGTTGACGGGATACACACCTGCATGTTTTGTTCAGCACAAAGTTGCAGATAACGTTCCAAGCGCGCGGAGGAGTGCTCCGGGCCTTGCCCTTCATAACCATGTGGCAGCAGCATGACTAAACCACACATCCGGCCCCATTTCTGCTCGCCGGAACTGATGAATTGGTCGATAACAACCTGAGCACCATTGGCAAAGTCACCGAACTGCGCTTCCCAGATAGTCAGGGTGCGCGGTTCCGCCGTGGCGTAACCATATTCAAATGCCAACACCGCTTCTTCAGACAGCACGGAGTCCCATACCTGGAAATGCCCCTGCCCGCTGTGGATATTTTCCAGTGGGACATAAACAGAACCGTTTTTCTGATTATGGATAACCGCATGGCGATGGAAGAAAGTCCCGCGCCCGGCATCCTCACCAGATAAACGAATCGGAATGCCTTCATCTACCAGTGTGGCGTAGGCCAGTGTTTCAGCACCGCCCCAGTCAAAGGGTTTCTCACCGCTGGCCATCAAGGCGCGATCGCCATAGATTTTGGCAACACGGGATTGCATTTCAATGGCTTCCGGTGCGTGGCTGATACGACGCGCCAGTTCTTGCAGGCGTTTCATCTCAACTTTGCTTGGATACTCTTCATCCCACTCGTGGTTCAAATAGGGCGACCACGTGAAAGATTGCAGATTCATCGGACGCCACTCTGCCACCACACACTCACCGCCATCCAATGCATCACGGTACAAGTTGACCATTTCCGTGGCATCTTCCAAGCTGGCGATATTTTGCTCAGTCAGCTTGTCAGCATAGATTTTGCGCGGCGTCGGGTGTTTTTTGATTTTCTGATACATCACTGGCTGTGTTGCACTTGGCTCATCGGCTTCGTTATGCCCATGGCGACGGTAACAAACCAGGTCAATCATCACGTCACGTTTAAAGGTGTTACGGAAATCCAACGCCAGACGGGTTACAAACGCCACGGCTTCAGGATCATCAGCATTCACGTGGAAAATAGGCGCTTGCACCATTTTGGCAATATCGGTGCAATACTGCGTTGAGCGCGCATCCAGTGGGTTCGAGGTGGTGAAACCTATCTGGTTATTGATAACAATGCGCACCGTCCCGCCGACTTCATAGCCACGGGCCTGAGACATATTCAAGGTTTCTTGCACCACACCCTGCCCGGCAATCGCCGCATCACCATGAATGGTAATTGGCAGTACCATGTTGCTGCGGGCTTCATCCAGGCGGTCACGACGGGCACGGACAGAACCGATAACCACCGGGCTGACAATTTCCAGATGAGAGGGGTTAAAGGCCAGTGCCAGATGAACCAAACCGCCTTCAGTTTCTACATCAGAAGAGAAACCTTGGTGGTATTTAACGTCACCAGTACCCAGATGCTCTTTATGCTTACCGGCGAATTCATCGAACAAATCTTCCGGTTTTTTACCCAGCACGTTAATCAAGACGTTAAGGCGGCCACGGTGAGCCATCCCCAGCACCACTTCACGGGTGCCGTTCTTGCCCGCATGTCGAATCATTTCTTTCAACATGGTGACCAGCGAATCGCCGCCCTCCAGAGAGAAACGCTTCGCGCCCGGGAATTTAGCCCCTAAATAACGTTCCAAACCTTCAGCGGCAGTCAGTTCGCTCAGAAAACGGCGCTTCTCTTCATCGCTGAATGTCGGTTTCCCGACCACTGATTCAATGCGCTGCTGAATCCAGCGTTTCTCTTCAGTGTTGGTGATATGCATATATTCAGCGCCGATAGAGCCGCAGTAGGTCTGCTTCAGTGCTGCATACAGGTCAGACAGCTTCATCGTTTCTTTGCCAATAGCAAAAGAACCAATATTGAAGGTGTTCTGGAAATCGGCTTCGGTCAGGTGATGATAGGAAGGTTCAAGATCGGGAACAGACTCTTGCTTCCATAAACCGAGAGGGTCAAGGTTGGCATGCTGATGGCCGCGGAAGCGGAAGGCGTTGATTAACTGCAACACCTTAACTTGCTTGGCATCATTTTCAGGATCGCTGATGGATGAGTTATAACGAGAGGTATCCTTCGCCAGGCGACGGAAATACTCACGCGTTTGAGAGTGGAACTGATCAGGTTTTACACCCGTTGTCGGTAGTTGTTGAAAAATTGAACGCCAACTATCATCAACGGAACCAGGATCAGTTAAAAAGTCTTCATAGAGCTGCTCTATGTAGGACTGGTTCGCGCCCGCCAGATAGGAGGAATCCAGCCAGGCCTTCATTGCGCCGTTCTGCATCATGATCCCTTAAGCTTTGAAGCTTCAGTTTTCGCCGTGGTTAACATATACACCGTAATATAAACGGTTTGCCGTAAAAACGGTTCACTCGACATGCTCAATGCACGTTCTGTTATGGACCTTAACGGTCCCGTTCAAGGAACCTCTAAAAATGGACAACCTGCCCGCTTTTAGAGATTCCCTACCTTAGAAGCAACCCGGGAAGATGATTCCCCGGGTTAATAAACTCACATCATGCACTACGCTGTAACAACATAGACTTAATGTGGCCAATTGCTTTGGTCGGGTTAAGGCCTTTAGGACAAACACTGACACAATTCATGATGCTATGGCAGCGGAAAACACTAAAAGCGTCGTCTAGATCATCCAAACGTGCTGATGTTTCTGTGTCACGGCTATCAATCAGGAAACGATAGGCGGCCAGTAACCCCGCCGGGCCAACAAACTTGTCCGGATTCCACCAGAATGACGGACAAGAGGTTGAACAACAGGCGCACAGGATACATTCATACAAACCGTCCAGTTTTTCGCGCTGTTCCGGCGACTGCAAATGCTCGCGGGCTGGCGGATTTTTGCCGTCGTTCAACAGGTAAGGTTTAATTTTCTCGTACTGAGTATAAAACTGCCCCATATCGACCACTAAATCCCGCACTACAGGTAACCCCGGCAGCGGGCGGATAACAATCTTTTTATTACCCTTTTGCAAAACAGATATTGGCGTAATACATGCCAAGCCATTTTTGCCATTCATATTCAGACCGTCGGAACCACAAACCCCCTCACGGCATGAGCGGCGGAACGACAGTGTTGGATCGGTTTCCTTCAGCTGGATAAGTGCATCCAGCAACATCATATCCCGGCCTTCCTCTGCTTCGAGGGTGTAATCCTGCATATACGGCGCGTTATCGACGTCCGGGTTATAGCGATAAATTGAGAACTCAAGCTTCATGACCTATTTCTCCGCAACAGGTTTGGGTTAACCCTGCAACATGACACATACATTAATAAGAACGCACTTTCGGCGGGAACGCCGCGCGTAGCTTAGGTTGCATGTTTACCTCTCGGCGGGTCATGCTTTCAGTGTCTGGCAAATACAGCGAGTGACACAGCCAGTTCGCATCATCGCGTTCCGGGAAGTCAAAGCGGCTATGCGCCCCACGACTTTCGGTACGGAAGTTTGCTGATACAGCAGTGGAAAACGCAGTTTCCATCAGGTTATCCAATTCCAGGCATTCAATTCGTTGAGTATTGAACTCACTGGAAGTGTCATCCAGACGGGCATTTTGCAGACGTTCACGGATAGTTTTCAGTTCTTCCAATCCCTTCGCCATTGCATCACCTTCACGGAATACCGAGAAGTTGTTCTGCATGCAGGATTGCAATGCTTTACGGATTTCAACTGGATCTTCACCTGAACGGGTGTTATTCCAGCGGTTCATTCGGGCCAGAGAAGCGTCAATGTCGGATTCACTGGCATCGCGGCTAGCCCCCTGCTCCATTAAGGATTCTTGCAGGTGCATACCTGCTGCTCGGCCAAAGACGACCAAGTCCAGTAATGAGTTGCCACCCAGACGGTTTGCACCATGGACGGAAACACAGGCAATTTCACCTACCGCAAACAAACCAGGGATGACAACGTCCTCACCCTTTTCATTTACTGTAATCGCCTGGCCGGTCACCTTAGTTGGGATCCCGCCCATCATATAATGGCAAGTTGGGATAACAGGGATAGGTTCTTTGATCGGGTCAACGTGGGCAAAGGTGCGAGATAACTCAAGGATCCCCGGCAGACGGGATTCCAGCACTTCTTTACCTAAGTGATCCAGTTTCAATTTAGCATGTGGCCCCCAAGGGCCTTCACAGCCACGGCCTTCACGGATTTCAATCATAATGGAGCGCGCCACTACGTCACGACCCGCCAAATCTTTAGCGTTCGGGGCATAACGCTCCATAAAGCGCTCGCCGTGTTTGTTCAGCAAATAACCGCCTTCACCACGACAACCTTCTGTCACCAACACCCCCGCCCCAGCGATACCCGTCGGGTGGAACTGCCACATTTCCATGTCCTGCACCGGTACACCGGCACGCAGAGCCATGCCCACACCGTCTCCGGTATTAATGTGCGCATTGGTGGTTGATTGATAAATACGCCCGGCACCACCGGTTGCCAGCACAGTTGCCCGCGCTTTGAAATACACCACTTCACCGGTTTCGATACAGATAGCAGTACAGCCCACAAAAGCGCCATCCTGATTCTTCACTAAATCCAGCGCATACCACTCGGAGAAAATAGTGGTGTGGTTTTTCAGGTTTTGTTGATAAAGGGTATGTAACAGTGCATGCCCGGTACGGTCAGCCGCAGCCGCAGTACGCGCCGCTTGCTCACCGCCAAAGTTAAGCGACTGCCCACCGAATGGCCGCTGATAAATACTGCCATCCTCTAAACGAGAGAAAGGCAAGCCCATGTGCTCCAGTTCGAGCACGGCTTCAGGGCCAGTTTTACACATATATTCAATGGCATCCTGGTCGCCGATATAATCGGAGCCCTTTACCGTGTCATACATATGCCATTCCCAGTTATCTTCATGGGTATTACCCAGAGCAACAGTAATACCGCCCTGTGCAGATACTGTATGGGAACGGGTCGGGAATACTTTAGATATCAGGGCGCAAGACAGCCCCATTTGTGAAATTTGCAGTGCTGCGCGCATACCTGCGCCACCCGCACCAACAACAACAGCATCAAACTCTCTGACCGGCAGTTTCATTTAAGCACCCCACACCACAATTGTTCCATACAATAGATAGACCAGCAGCGTAACTACGACGGCAAGCTGTAACACCAGTCGTACCGCCAGCGGCTTTATATAGTCCGTTAATACCTGCCACAAACCAATCCAGGCATGAGCCAAAATTGCCAGTAATGTCAGCAGGGTAAATACTTTTGTGATGTGCGAGGCGAAAAAGCCGCGCCAGATTTCGTAGGTGATATCTGGGACAATAACAACAAAGCCCAGAATATAAAGAACATACAGAGTGATGACGATTGCAGAAGCACGCAGTAACAGCCAGTCGTGTACTCCATTACGCCCTAACGCAGAAGCATTGCTTACCATACAAGGACTCCAGCTAAAACTGACAGCACCAAAGTTAACACCATTGCGACTTGGGCGGAGCGGGTCCCCGCAGCCAAGCTCTCTTCGATATAGCCGAAATCCATTAACAAGTGACGAATGCCACCGCAAATGTGATAGGCCAGCGCAGTGAGTATTCCCCAGAAGATGAATTTAACAATAAAGCTATTCATGATCGCCGCAGCTTGCAGGAATCCCTCTTGCGAGGAAACAGACAAACCTAACAGCCAGAGGAGAATACCAACGGCAACGAAAGTAATTACGCCAGAGACTCGGTGTAAAATGGACGCTATCGCAGTAACAGGAAATCGAATCGTTTGAAGATCCAAATTGACAGGTCTTTGTTTTTTCACGGTTTTGCCCACACAGCTCTTATTATTTTCCATCCTCCGGATCTGGGTGGGGGTCAGACAGCGTTAAGAGCCGAAACCCTTCACATCGCACGTTTAAACATAACATCCTGAATGCTTAAAAGGCGTGTTCTTATAACGCTGGGTGCTCCTACTTCAGGGTAATCCGGAGACCTGGCGGCAGTATAGGGGGTTCACATTCTTATTACAATTCCCACACAAACTGATTGGAAACATTTCCCCTGAACAGTGATTAGGATCACGATTTACACAATTTATATAAAATTAATTATCTGATTTGACAAAGAATAAACATTTACATTACAACTAGGGTAGAAATAAGCCCTATGATGCACTAAAGGTCTGAGGATACACTTCCCCATAAGCTTAAGTTATGCAACAGTGTATTAAGTTAATATCCCCATAGATATCGTAGGCATTGAACCATATAAGATAAGTATCCAATGAATCGTTAACAACTTCGTAACGTTACCTGTTAATCCAAGAGCTTTGGAAATGCAGGCCACATTGGCAAGATACTCTGTACCCTAAATCACGTTCTCTACCCAAAGAACTTGACGTTACAGGCAGCAAGCGACAAAACCCTGATGAGTAAATAATACTCATGATTTGGGTAAATAAATGTCGCTAAGTTTCCTGTGACTTTCAGTACTATAGGCAAAAATAGTGAACAAAACAGAGCATTGCGGATGAGGTGATGGCCACGCGGGCATCTAAGATATTGCGGTTGTTAGGGGTTTTAAAATAAGCGCTAAGGAGACTGTAAATGGCTAACAAGAAAGCAACGCTGAATTTGGAAGGCGAAGCTGCGATCGAGCTGGGCGTGCTATCCCCAACCATCGGCACTGACGTTATCGATGTTCGCACCTTAGGTTCTAAAGGTTATTTCACCTTTGACCCCGGTTTTACCTCTACCGCATCCTGCGAATCAAAAATCACTTATATCGATGGTGATGAAGGGATTCTGCTGCACCGTGGCTTCCCGATTGCCCAGTTGGCTAACCATTCTACCTATTTGGAAGTTTGCTACATTCTGCTGTATGGCGAAGCACCTACCGCTGAAGAGTATGAAACCTTTAAAGCGACGGTTACCCGCCACACCATGATCCACGAGCAGATAACCAGTCTATTCCGTGGGTTCCGCCGCGATTCACATCCTATGGCAGTGTTATGTGGGGTGACCGGTGCTCTGGCGGCCTTCTACCATGATGCCTTGGATGTCAATAACGAGCGCCATCGTGAAATCACCGCTTTCCGTCTGCTGTCCAAAATGCCGACTGTGGCCGCGATGTGTTACAAATATTCCATCGGTCAGCCGTTTGTATATCCGCGCAACGACCTGTCTTATGCCGGTAACTTCCTGCGCATGATGTTCTCTACCCCATGTGAAGAATACGAAGTTAATCCGGTATTGGAACGCGCAATGGATCGCATTTTCATCCTGCATGCAGACCATGAGCAAAACGCTTCGACCTCTACCGTGCGTACTGCCGGTTCTTCTGGTGCCAACCCGTTTGCCTGTATCGCCGCCGGGATTGCATCCCTGTGGGGGCCAGCCCACGGTGGCGCGAATGAAGCTTGTCTGAAAATGCTGGAAGAAATTAAAACTGTTGAACACATTCCAGAATTTATCCGCCGTGCAAAAGATAAAAATGACTCATTCCGCCTGATGGGCTTTGGTCACCGTGTGTATAAAAACCACGATCCACGTGCCACTGTCATGCGCGAAACCTGTCATGAAGTATTGAAAGAGCTAAAACTGGAAGACGACCTGCTGAAAGTGGCGATGGAATTAGAGAATATTGCGCTGAACGACCCCTACTTCATTGAGCGGAAACTCTACCCGAACGTCGATTTCTATTCAGGTATCATCTTGAAAGCATTGGGTATTCCGTCTTCAATGTTCACCGTGATTTTTGCTATCGCCCGTACCATTGGTTGGATTGCTCACTGGAACGAGATGCACGATGAAGGCATCAAGATTGCCCGTCCGCGCCAGTTGTATACCGGCTATGCAGAACGTGATTTTAAGAGCCAGTTGAAGAAATAAGCCTTTATTTCTGAATACCAGCAAAACGCCACCTTCCGGTGGCGTTTCTATTTAACTGCCAATATAAATGCATCGCGCAAGATTAGTGGATAGCGCCACCGGATATCTGTAAATCGTGCTCAATTTGCAATGCAATTGAAATAGCCAGTTTCAAGGCTATTTCTACTGAATGGGCCGACATACTGGGTGTTCCAGGGTGATTGACTGCCTGTTCAGGTAAATAAGGGATATGGATAAAGCCGCCCTTAACCTCACTATTGATCTGATTTAACCGATGCAATAAACCATACATCACATGGTTGCAGACATACGTCCCGGCGGTTTGGGAAACAGAAGCGGGAATACCCGCCTCTCGCATCCCCTCAACCATCGCCTTAATAGGTAAGTGAGTAAAATAGGCCGCTGGGCCATTTTCTACAATAGGCTGGTCGACGGGCTGGTTACCCTGATTATCGGGGATGCGGGCGTCATCAACATTAATCGCGACTCGCTCAATAGTAATATCAGCACGCCCCCCCGCCTGACCGATAGCCAACACTAACACTGGCTGGATATCATCGATGGCTGCATTTAGCGCAACCAGTGCGTCACCAAAGACACAAGGTAACTGGCGGGCAACCACTCTGACCTCGTCTCCCAGCATTAAATCATTCAGTTGCTTAACCACTTCCCAGGAGGGATTCACCCGCTCGCCACCAAATGGCTCAAATCCGGTAATTAATACTCTTTTCATCGAACCCCCTAGAGGAACATCAGGAAATACAGCAAAAATACGTTAACAATCAACAGAGCAATCCCCGTTGGGATCTGTGCTTTGATAACTGCATTTTTATCCGGCAGCTCCAATAACGCAGCAGGAACAATGTTAAAGTTGGCAGCCATTGGTGTCATCAAAGTACCACAGTAACCAGAGAACATCCCGATAGCAGCCATAACGGCTGGGTTGCCCCCGTGTTGCAAGACTAGAATAGGAATACCAATACCGGCAGTGACAATAGGGAAAGCAGCAAATGCATTACCCATGATCATGGTGAGCACTGCCATGCCAATAGCATAGACCGCCACCGCGATAAAGCGATGATCTACTGCCAGATATTCCTGTGTCAAATGGGCAATGGCCGTCCCAACGCCCGCGGCAGTAAACAGCAGGCCGAGAGTTGCCAAAATCTGCGGCAAGATAAAGGCCCAGCCGATAGAATCCAGTAATCGCCGAGCTTCCTGCACCGGTTGTGCTGCGGTTTCGTGTGTCAGGAAAATGGCAATAATTAAACCGAGCACACAGCCGACCGTCATTGAGAATAACGTCACCAACGTTGCATGGTTACCTGCACCAAACATCCATTGGTCTAATGCCGGGATATTATTAAACAGCAACACGCCAACCACGGTGACAACCGGAATAGCCAGGGCGGGAAGAAACAGTTTATTCCCCAGGCGCTTGGCGCTGACTTCGCGCTCTTGCGCCGTGCGCTGGTGATAACTGCCCAGCTTTACCCCACCGAAACCGGCTATCAATGCCATGATTACCACCACCACACCAACAGTGATATTCAGTATGCGTTTCTCATCTGGCCCTTCGCCGGCCAAGGTATTTGCCAGGCGGTAAGTCCAATCGCCAACCAGAAAAATCAACCCGTATAAGCCCCAGAACAGGCCAGTAGTGAAGCGGCGTGGGTTAGCTTTATCACGAAATGACATGGCCGCAACAATCAGCAATACGACGCCCGCTAACCAGTACAAATATTGTTGTTGGAAAATCATTTAGCCTCTCCCTTGGCAGCCAAAGCAGACTGATTCAACGCAGTTAATTCAGCGGCAAGGTATTTATCCAGACGTTGCAAACGGTAAGCATGGATCAAGAAGGCACAAATCGCCGTCGGGATCCCCCACAGCGCGATGTGCAAGGGTTCAGTTTGAATGCCGCCGGACTCCAACATAAAGTTGTGCATGAAAATAATGGCACCGAAGGCGACAAAAATATCTTCGCCGAAAAACAGCCCGACGTTATCCGTGGCAGCAGACATCGCGCGCAGGCGATAGCGCACTTTCTCTGGCAACTCGCCGTAACGGATTTCTGCCGCGCCTTCGGCCATAGGGGCCAATAATGGGCGCACCATCTGAGGTTGACCGCCGAGGCTGGTTAATCCCAGTGCCGCCGTGGCTTCACGTACAAACAAATACACAATCAATAACCGGCCAGAAGTGGCACTTTTGATTTGCGAAATCCACGCCTGCGCCCGCTCTTTCAAGCCGTGGCGCTCCAGCAATCCGATAACCGCCAAGGGCAGTAACAAAATCAAAGGCAGGTTACGGGTATTGAGAAAACCCTCGCCCAGTTTTTCTAAAATAGTGGCGATGGGCATTAAGGCGGTCAAGCCGGTGATTATCCCGGCGGTGATGACCACTAAAACTGCGTTTATGCGCAGTAAAAATCCGATAATAATCGCCGCAATACCAATAAGCGGCCATAGGTTAACTGTTTGCTCCAAGGTGACTCTCCTGTCATGAAAAATAGCATTAACCCTTCGTCATCAAGCCGCAGCAGTATTAGCTATGGCACTAATGCCTATGGGTAATTATTTAAATTAAAATAAAATCCCGCTCGAGTTGGCGGTTATATTTCTGTGGTTCAAAAAGGTTGCTTATTGCGCAGTGACCTTAATATTTTCTTGCTGAAAACTGTCTCGTAAACGCCGGGCAAAAGCCAAAGCATGAGCACCATCGCCGTGAACACAAACGGTATCCGCCTGCACCGCGACCCAACTGCCATCATTCGCCTGAACCTGATGGCGCAATACCATGGCTAAGGTTTGTGACAAGGCTAATTCGTCACTTTCAATTAAGGCGTCGGATTGGTTACGCGGCACTAAAGTGCCGTCAGGTTGGTAGCGACGATCGGCAAACACTTCTTGTCGGGTTGCTAATCCCGCGCGCTCACCGGCACGAATCAATTCACTCCCAGCTAAGCCGACTAACCGCAATGACGGGTCTACCGCCTTGATGGCCTGAGCAATGGCATCAGCCAGCTGTGGGTCTCGCGCCGCTTGGTTGTATAACATGCCGTGGGGCTTCACATGTTGCATCACGCCCCCTTCGGCTTTCACTATTGCCGCCAGGGCACCAAGCTGATAAACCACTTGGGCATAGACAGTTTCTGGTGGTAATTGCATGGCGGTACGACCAAAGTTTTCACGATCCGGAAAGCTCGGGTGCGCACCAATGGCAACCCCATACTCAATCGCCCAGCGCACTGACTGGCGCATAGTTTGTGCATCACCGGCATGAAAACCACAGGCAATATTGGCGGAACTCACCAACTGCAATAGCGCCTGATCATTGGCGCAGCCTTCACCTAAATCAGCATTTAAATCAACGTTCATTTGCCCTCCCTGCTATCAAAACCCGCTTGTAATCCCCATTCAATTTGTTGCAGGAAATGCTGCTGTTCAGATTTGGCACGGAGCGCATCCTCCACAGTGCAAGGGATAAAGTGCACCGGCTCCCCCAGCCGTAGTTGCGCCAAATGGTAGAGATCGGCTTCGATAACACAGGCAATCCGTGGGTAACCACCGGTAGTTTGCGCATCGGCCATCAGCACAATCGGCTGGCCGTTATGCGGCACCTGCACCACGCCGGGCAATAAACCGTGCGACAGCATCTCGCGCGAGGTGGTGCGCGCTAACTCACGGCCCGTCAGGCGATAACCCATCCGGTTACTTTGCGGGCTGAGTCGCCAGGCCTCACGCCAAAATGTGCCCTGAGAAATATCGTCGAATTCATGATATTCCGGCCCCGGTACGGCCCGCACTCTATTGCCAAATAACAATTGTTTGATACCAACAGATTCACGCGGCAAACGGGTCGGTTTACCCAGTGGCAAGTTGTCGCCCTCTTTAATCAGCCGCCCCTGATAACCACCAAAACCGGCTTTCAGGTCGGTACTACGTGACCCCAGCATTTCCGGCACATCAATCCCGCCAGAAATTGCCAGATAGCTACGCATTCCCCGGAGTGGCGCATTGAGTTTTAACTGTTGCCCCCGCTTGACCGGATAACGCCACCCCGTCCAGAGCAGTTGCTCTCCAAGCCGTGCATCACAACCCGCGCCCGTCAGCGCTATCCAGCCCGCTTGGGTAAACTCAACGATCAACTGGCCCAGGGTAATTTCCAACCCAGCTGCACCCGCCTCATTGCCCACCAGCATATTCGCCATACTTAATGCGGGTAAATCAAGTGCCCCGCCCTGGCTAATACCCAAACGACGAAAACCACCACGGCCACTGTCTTGTACCGTGGTATACATACCGGAACGAATAATTTTCAGCATATGCCCTCCTTTGAAGGCAGGAAGCGCACATTGTCACCCGGTCGCAGCAAGGTTGGCGGCATCTCTAATGGGTTAAATAATGCCAACGAGGTGCGGCCAATTAGCTGCCAGCCACCGGGTGTTGCCAGCGGATAGATCCCGGTTTGGCTGCCACCAATCCCGACCGACCCTGGCGGTACCACCAAACGTGGCTCGGCGCGCCGTGGTGTTGCCAGTTGTTCTGGCATACCGCCCAAATAAGAAAAACCCGGTTGGAACCCGAGAAAATAGACGATATAGCTCGTCCCCGCATGGCACTCAACCACTTGGCGCTCGGTCATACCGGTATGGCGAGCGACTTCGGCCAGATCAGGGCCAGCCTCGCCGCCATAAATCACCGGGATGGTGATATCACGCGACTCAGGCACTAATGACTCACTCTCTTCCCACCAGCGTTGCAGGCGTTCAATCGCATCCAATGCTGTGTTCTGCGGACAGGTCAGCAATAATGTCAGGTTATTCATACCAGGAATGGCTTCAAGGACATCGGGATGATGAATCAAGCGGTCAGCTAAGCCCCAAATCCGTTGCTGGCTTGCTAACGTCACCGGCGGATCCAGTTCCAGAACCACCGCACTTTCTCCTAGTAAATAGCATCGTGCTCGTTGCACTCCCGTCTCCCTGTTTGTTTTCGTTGTTAAATAAATACCCGTCTTATGGATATATTTATGCGTCAGCACCCTAGCCGCTGTCAATAGAAGTGGGCCAACCCATAATTAAGAGTAATTTCTAGATTCGCAGCCAATAGCCATATAAACCATCACAACTTATTGTTTTTATGGTTTTTTGATGAAGATAGAGGGCAGGAATGGATTTTTTTCTTATTTAAAATCAGAGTAAAGCGAGGGAATAATATGAAAAAATGCAGTTTTATCATTTAATTTAGGTCAGATGTTTGTTTTTAATACCCTTAACTTAAAAAAGCCTTATTTTTATTGTGGTTAAATACCGTTAAGCATCCGCCGTGTGGCGACTAAATTGATTGAGCACCAATGCGGCTAACCACTGGTGCCCAGTAAGCATCTAACCCAACTCAGGCGGGGTTAGGGATGTCAATAAAAGTCACTTCAAGCTGATGATGGGTAGCGAGCCATTCACCTAGCGCCTTAATACCATAGCGCTCAGTGGCATGATGCCCAGCTGCATAAAAATTCACCCCCATTTCCCGAGCAATATGGATAGTTTGCTCCGAAACTTCGCCAGTAATGAATGCATCGACCCCAAATTCAGCTGCTTGCTGAATATATCCTTGCCCACCACCACTGCACCAGGCAATCCGCCGGAGGCTCGTGGGTGCATGGTCACCACAGTGTAATACCGCCCGCCCTAGCACTTTTTCCAGACGTTCACGTAAAATCACTGCATTTAGCGGTTTTTCAAACTCGCCATAAGGCAACAGTGGTTCAATTTCACCCAACACGTGAATATCCAGCAATTTAGCCAGTTGGGCGTTATTACCTAATTCTGGGTGGGCATCCAGCGGCAAATGATAGCCATACAGATTGATATCATTGGTTAGCAATGTTTTCAGTCGGTTACGTTTCATGCCCCGCACCACTGAAGGTTCGTTTTTCCAAAAATAACCGTGATGCACCAAAATAGCATCCGCCTGTTGCTCTACCGCCGCATCCAGTAAGGCTTGACTGGCCGTGACGCCAGTGACGATGCGCCGGACGTCCTCACGCCCCTCAACCTGCAACCCATTAGGCGCGTAATCCTGAAAAGCGGCGATATTGAGTTGGTTATTGAGCAGAGTTTCTAATTCCGTGTTACGCATTTCGTTTAATCTCGCCAATTAACAAATAGATGAAAAGTATAAATTCAATCCCCTGATTTTGCCGATCTCAGATTAGAATTTCAGGCTATCACCTTGTTCCATAATGATAAATTTAATTCCCATATCATTACCCTGTGCCAGCTCAGTCGCAATGATTTTGCGCACATCCTGCCCCTGCTGGAATGAGGGTTTGATATGGCTAATGACCACCGACAACCCGGCCAAAGGTTGGCCTTCGCCACTGTATTTCTCCAGATTTTTCAATTCTTTCAGTAATAACTTGGGGGTCATATGACCATACAGCTTGCCGTCAGGAGCCTCATTGGGATAGGAAACTTCAATTATCATCCCCTTCAATTGCTGCTGCTTAACCTTTTCTGCCAGCTTACGCCACACCACACCCAGGTTTTTCGCCGATTCTATTTCATCCGCGCCAGTATCACCAAAATAGGCAAATGCCTCATTATTACTGCTGATAAGTAACATCGAAGATGGCGATTTATCGTGACTCAAGGGGTACATTTCGCCGGTTAAGCGCGTCAATCCCAAACTCAATGATTGAGCCGGGCGCACCAGTTGCATGCGGTAAGTGCCCAAACGGGTGCCACTGCCGCTGTCGGTGAAATTGGGCCAGACACGCCAATTAAAATAATAATTTCGCAGCACATCAATGGTATCGGCAGAGGCATAAATAGTTTTTTTACTGTCTTCTGGCGAGCCAATAATTAGGCCAGAAACATGGTCAAGATGGGCGTGGCTGATAAAATAGCTGTTAATGCGCTGACGGAAAATATATCCCTGGCGAGTCAATGGCGCGGCAATCTCATCCGTAACTTCAGAAAAATGGCCTTTTTCCAGTGCCTTAGCTATCCCCGGCAGTACCGAACCGGCATCCAGCGCCAAATACACTGGCTGGCTATCATCACGGATCAGATAAGAGGTCAGATTGCCATCGCTGACTCCGCCATCGACCCCAAGAGCGACAACTTCAAAACCTGCCGTAGCCAGCGAGCTATAAAGGCTAACCGAGAAAACCAATCCGGCGTTAATCAGCTTGTTGCGGTATTTCCTGCCATTGAGCTGGCGAATAGCTGATGCCGATTGAATTAAACGTGTTGTCAAAAACATGAAGGCTCCTGGTGGTTAGGGATCCTTGCTGCCATCCCGCTTAGCGGCGTCAAATGCCGCGAGTGTAGCCAATCTGGCTTGCTTGTGGTCAACCAGTGGTGGCGGGTAATCCAATGGGTGCTGTTGCTGCTGCGCCCAATGCCACGGCTGGTGGATATCACTGTCTGGCACCGCAGACAATTCAGGTAACCAGCGGCGAATAAAAATACCTTTTTTATCAAAACGCTCTCCCTGCGTCGTGGGGTTAAAAATACGAAAATAGGGCGCGGCATCAGTACCGGTTGAAGCTGCCCACTGCCAGCCGCCGTTATTGGCGGCTAAGTCACCGTCCAACAATTGCGACATAAAATAGCGCTCGCCATGCCGCCAGTTAATCAACAGATCTTTAACCAGAAAACTGGCGCTAATCATCCGCAGCCGGTTATGCATCCAACCCGTTTCATTCAGTTGCCGCATTGCTGCATCAACAATAGGGTAACCTGTCCGCCCTTGTTGCCAGGCCAGCAAGTGCTGTTCCGAATGATTCCATACTACCGCATCAGTCCAGTCAATAAAGGGACGATGCTGGCATAACCGCGGATACGCCACGAGCAAATGACGATAAAATTCACGCCAAATCAGCTCATTAAGCCAGATAAAGGCACCGCCATCCGCTTTTTCAAACACCTCCGGACACTCCGCCCGCAAGCGATTAACACATTGACGGGGTGAAAGTATTCCCAGAGCCAAATAAGGTGACAGACAACTGGTACCTGCCACGGCGGGCAGATCACGTTGTTGCTGATAGTCCTGAACCTGCTCACGACAAAAAGTGCGCAGGCGTAAAAGCGCCGCCTCTTCGCCCGCAGGAAACAGCTGGTTATCGACAGACTGCTGCGGGTAATCAAACGGGCCCCATGATGCCGGTTCAATAGCTATCTTGGTCTGACGGGCTTTCGGTGCTGGCACACTGCGATAATCGGACATCATTAACCGTTGAATAAATGCTCGGCGGAATGGGGTAAATACTTGATACATTTTACCATTTCCCGTCAGCACACTCCCCGGCGGCAATAACAAACTATCATGAAAACTGTGGCAAATGACCCGACCGGCGAGTTTTGCTATCAGTGCATCATCACGTTGCCGCTCATTCCATTCATACTGTTGATTATAAAACAGCGCATCAATCTGATGTTGCTGGCAAAAATCATCCAGCCAGTTAATAGAATCTTTAAATTCATCACACTGATGGTAGTGCAGCGGTATGGCGCGCTCTGCCAACACCGCCCGCAACTGTTGCAGATTTTGCCACAAGAAAGCCGCCTGCCGTGGGGCCATATCCTGCTTTCCCCATTGTACTGGTGTCGCAACAAATACAGCAATAACAGTGGCTTGTGAGTCTTTACAAGCGGCATGGAGCGCCAGGTTATCGGTGATCCGTAAATCATTGCGAAACCAGACCAGATGGGTCGCCATGTTTTATCCTTGCGCTGAATAAAAAGTAAAATAGTGCTGCCCAGCAAGATAATCATTTGGGAATTCAGTCATATAAGCTGTTATTTGGGCTATAGGCACAGTAAGGGGCACATCACCAGTGCGGTATTTTTCAATAAGCTGTGCCAAGGCCTGGCGTTGCTCTGAGGTAAGATAAGGCCGAAAATAGCCCTGCACATGCATCAATACATTGGTGTGATTCGCCGCAGTAGGCTGATGAGATAACAGCTGTAACAGCCGTTGGCGATACTCGGTAGCAAACTCAGCTAATGAAGGCCATTTATCCATTCCTGCAACAAAAGGTCCAATCTCACGATATTCAGGTTGAGAATGCGCTAACAACACCAGTTTATAGCGGCTGTGGAACGCCATCAATTTGCCACGGGTAATGCTACCGGCCATTAATTGATCAAATTCACACAAAATATAGCGACTTTCAGCACTATTGACCTGCTTATTTGTTATCGACATGAGCCAGCCCTGAAGGTAAAAACCATGAGCTTCATCATAACAATCTTATTGTTGTAGGGCACAAAAGATGCCAATAAAAATGCCGTCCAGTAATGACCTGAACGGCATGATGATCTCAATACTGGTTATTAAAGTAATAATATTGTCTTAGGTGGCAATAATATTACTCCATGCGGTAATCATGTTATTACGCAAGTCAGTCTCTAACTGAGACATAAAACCAGCGCGGCTCTCAGTGAAATCATGCTGGCCCATCATCGCCACCAGGCTATCCAGTGCGCCGTCTTGTAACACCGTCGCAAATAAAAAGGCTCACAAGCATTCAGCTTATGAGCCTTTTTAAGATTTAAGTGTTTAAAAATTCAGTCTATTAACAATCAATAGAAATCTTGCGGTGCCATTTCAGACTGCGCCAACCACACCGGTTTATCACTGGTTTTGACCCAGACACGGTGCAAATAGCTATAAAAACGGGCGCGATCCTTGCGAAAAAGCATGACGGGCAGAGCCAGTAATCCCACCAGAATTACCGCGATACGACGCAAAATAACCTGATGTAATGGAAATGTATTGTACATAGACATAATAACCCTCCTTACAAAACGCCGTCGTGTAACCGCTGGCCAAAGAGCACTGAACCGATTTACCGCTTGGCGTTGAAAGTAAAATAAACAAAATTGGAAACTGGACAAAATTTTACCGCATTGTTTGAAATTTTACCACTCATCCGACCACTAATTCAGAGTAAAAACAGAAAAAAACCATCAAATCTGTAATTTTGTTACATCAAGGTTAAACATTGCTCGGCACTTGTTGTGCCAAAGTTACATACCATTTATGAATTAGAAGGCTGGATACATTCAGTATGAAAATCGCATTTTGATGACGTCTTTTGATTCCACGCCTTATCACTGCCTAATTTACACTCATTTTTAGCTTATTTTATGACCGTTTTTATACTTTTTTTACACTCCGCCTCGCTTTTTTATCAAGAACTTTTCTTACAACTTCCTAAGCTGTTGTTATCAAAAAATTGGCTATCAAAAACCGGGTTATCAATAGCTTGGTTTTCAAAAATAAGACCTGTGGAGGTGTATCGTGAGTTTCAGCATCATAGGTGGGGCGCTGCTGGTTCTGCTGCTTCTGGGCTATTTGGTTTATGCCCTGTTTAACGCGGAGGACTTTTAAATGGCTGCATCAGGATTTCTACTTATCGCCAGTTTTATGCTGGTGCTGTTGGTGCTGTCGCGTCCATTAGGGGGCTTTCTGGCGCGCCTTATTGAAGGCTACCCCTTCTCGGCACTGCAAAAATTCGAGGCCGGTATATGGCGTTGTAGCGGTGTAAAAAATGAAGAAATGAATGGCTGGCAATATGCGCTGGCTATTCTCAGCTTTAACCTGCTGGGTATTGTGCTGTTATTTGTGTTGTTAATGACGCAAGGCTCATTGCCATTGAACCCGGAACATATGCCGGGTATGTCATGGCATTTGGCACTGAATACCGCCGTCAGTTTTGTCACCAACACCAATTGGCAAGCCTATAGCGGCGAAAACACCCTCAGTTATCTGAGCCAAATGGCCGGTCTGACAGTGCAAAACTTTCTGTCCGCGGCTACCGGCATTGCTGTCGCCTTTGCCCTGATACGCGCTTTTGCCCGCCATTCGGCAGCAACTCTGGGTAATGCCTGGGTTGACTTGGTGCGCATCACTTTATATGTGTTAGTGCCAATCTCCTTGGTCATCGCCCTGATTTTTGTCAGTCAGGGCGTCTTGCAAAACCTGGATAGTTACTTGCATATCACCACCTTAGAGGGGGTAAAACAAACCTTACCTATGGGGCCGGTGGCTTCGCAAGAAGCAATCAAAATGTTGGGCACCAATGGCGGTGGTTTCTTTGGCGCTAACTCCGCCCATCCTTTTGAAAACCCAACCGCATTTAGCAATTTTGTGCAGATGTTGGCCATTTTCCTTCTCCCCTGCGCCCTGTGCTTTGCTTTTGGTCAGGTGGTGGGAGATAACCGCCAGGGTCATGCACTCATCTGGGCTATGTCACTGATTTTTATCGTGGCGGTCACCGTGGTGATGTATGCCGAACTGACCGGAAACCCGCATTTAACCCAGTTAGGGGCCGACAGCAATATCAATATGGAAGGTAAAGAATCGCGGTTTGGCATCCTCGCCACCAGCATGTATGCCGTGGTGACCACCGCGGCCTCTTGCGGGGCGGTGAATGCCATGCACGACTCCTTTACCGCCTTGGGCGGCATGGTGCCAATGTGGTTGATGCAAATTGGCGAAGTGGTGTTTGGCGGCGTCGGTTCGGGTTTGTACGGCATGCTGTTATTCGTGCTGTTAACCGTGTTTATTGCCGGGCTGATGATTGGTCGCACTCCAGAATATCTGGGCAAAAAAATTGACGTTTTTGAGATGAAAATGACCGCGTTAGCCATTCTGGTAACACCTGCGGTGGTGCTGTTAGGCACGGCACTGGCTCTCTGTACCGATGCGGGCCGAGCGGGGATCCTTAACCCCGGCGCGCATGGTTTTAGTGAAGTGCTTTACGCCCTTTCCAGTGCGGCAAACAACAATGGCAGCGCCTTTGCGGGCCTGAGTGTCAATACGCCATTTTATAACCTGCTGCTGGCTGCGGCGATGTTCCTGGGGCGATTCGGAGTCATTCTGCCGGTGCTGGCCATTGCCAGTTCATTGGTAGCGAAAAAACGGCAACCGGCGGGTAATGGCACTCTGCCAACCTCCGGCCCCCTGTTTATCGGCTTGCTGGTCGGCACGGTGTTGTTGGTCGGCGCATTGACCTTTATCCCCGCACTGGCCTTAGGCCCAGTTGCCGAACATTTGCAGATTTGGTTAATCCACTGAGATAACAATGATGACTCATAAACAACGCGCGATTTTTGAACCGCAACTGGTGCGCACAGCCCTGCTTGATGCTGTGAAAAAACTGGATCCGCGCGTCCAGTGGCGCAATCCAGTGATGTTCGTGGTGTATCTGGGCAGTTGGCTAACTACGTTGATTTGGTTGGCAATATTAAGCGGCCACACCACAGGTAGCGCCCTATTTACCGGCAGTGTGGCTCTGTGGTTGTGGTTTACCGTGCTGTTCGCTAACTTTGCCGAAGCACTGGCCGAGGGCCGCAGTAAAGCGCAGGCCGAAAGTTTGCGCGGCGTGAAAAAAACCAGTTGGGCTAAAAAGCTATCCGCCGCCCGCGTTGATGCGCCGCAAGAGAAAGTCTCTGCCGATAGCCTGCGCAAAGGTGATTGGGTGCTGATTGAGGCCGGTGATATCGTGCCTTGCGATGGCGAAGTGCTGGAAGGCGGTGCCTCTGTGGATGAAAGCGCCATTACTGGCGAATCCGCACCGGTTATCCGCGAATCTGGCGGCGACTTTTCCTCCGTCACCGGCGGCACACGGGTGCTGTCCGACTGGCTGGTCGTCGAGTGCAGTGTTAACCCCGGCGAGACATTCCTCGACCGAATGATTGCGATGGTCGAAGGGGCTAAGCGGCGTAAAACCCCCAATGAAGTGGCGCTGACCATTTTATTGGTGGCATTAACCATCGTCTTTTTGCTGGCAACCGCCACCCTATACCCCTTCTCGGTATTCAGTGTCGAGGCCAATCACGCCGGTATTCCCGTCACCATCACCGTGTTAGTCGCGCTATTGGTGTGCTTGATTCCGACCACTATTGGCGGGTTATTGTCGGCCATTGGTGTCGCTGGCATGAGCCGAATGTTGGCTGCGAATGTGATAGCCACCAGTGGTCGCGCAGTAGAAGCCGCTGGCGATGTCGATGTGTTGTTACTGGATAAAACCGGCACCATCACCTTGGGTAATCGCCAGGCCTCCGAGTTTATTCCGGCCCCCGGAGTCACCGAACAACAGCTGGCAGATGCCGCACAGCTCTCTTCGCTGGCCGACGAAACCCCTGAAGGCCGCAGTATTGTGGTGCTAGCTAAACAACGTTTTAACTTGCGCGAACGCGACCTGCACAGCTTGAATGCCACCTTTGTGCCCTTCTCGGCACAAACACGGATGAGCGGTGTCAATGTGCAAGAGCGCATGATCCGCAAAGGGGCGGTTGATGCCCTTCGTCGCCATGTTGAATCTAATCAAGGCCACTTCCCGCGGGCAGTAGAAGATGCGGTAGAAAGTGTCGCCCGCACTGGCGGCACGCCATTGGTAGTGGCTGATGGGCCGCGGGTGCTCGGGGTGGTTGCCCTGAAAGATATCGTCAAAGGTGGCATTAAAGAACGTTTTGCCGAGCTGCGCAAAATGGGCATTAAAACGGTGATGATCACCGGTGACAACCGTCTGACTGCCGCAGCCATTGCTGCTGAAGCCGGGGTGGATGACTTTTTGGCCGAGGCCACACCAGAAGCCAAGTTGGCGTTGATTCGCCAGTATCAAGCCGAAGGCCGCCTGGTCGCGATGACCGGCGATGGCACCAATGATGCCCCAGCACTGGCACAAGCTGATGTGGCGGTCGCGATGAACTCCGGGACTCAAGCCGCCAAAGAAGCCGGCAACATGGTGGATTTGGACTCCAATCCCACCAAATTGATTGAAGTGGTACATATCGGCAAGCAAATGCTGATGACTCGTGGCTCATTAACCACCTTCAGTATCGCCAACGATGTCGCCAAATATTTTGCCATTATCCCAGCCGCTTTTGCTGCCACTTACCCGCAGCTCAATGCCTTGAATGTGATGCAGTTGCACTCACCGTCCTCGGCAATACTGTCGGCGGTTATCTTTAATGCGCTGGTTATCGTGTTTCTTATTCCACTGGCACTGAAAGGCGTCAGTTACAAGGCCATGAGTGCCGCAGCCTTGCTGCGCCGTAACCTGTGGATTTACGGGCTGGGCGGCTTACTGGTGCCCTTTGTCGGAATCAAACTTATCGACTTACTGCTGACCGCTTTGATGAGCTAAGTGCAAGAAATACAACTAAGAGGCTACAAATTATGTTATCTACCAATCAGTCAGTTACCCATCAGTCTACAGCAAGCCCTATGTCCTATTTTCGCCCGGCATTGGTTTTACTGATATTACTGACACTTATCACCGGGATAGCTTATCCTCTGTTGACCACTGGGCTGGCGAAATTGCTGTTTGCCCAGCAAGCAAATGGTTCATTGGTGATGCTGGGTGATGAGGTTATCGGCTCCAGTTTGCTGGGGCAGAACTTTACCCAGCTGGGTTATTTTGCCGGCCGCCCATCAGCAACGGCAGATATGCCTTATAATCCAATGGCTTCTGGCGGGAGTAATCTGGCTATCAGTAACCCAGCGCTGGATAAGGCTATCAGTGAGCGCGTGGCATTACAGCGCCAGGCCAACCCGATGCAAAGCGGCCCGGTACCTGTAGATCTGGTCACTGCCTCTGGCAGCGGTCTGGATCCGAGTATTTCACTGGCGGCGGCTTATTATCAAGCCCCTCGCATTGCCAACGTGCGCCAGCTGCCGCTGTCTGAAGTGAAACATTTAATTGATGAAAATGTGCAAAAAGCGACACCCAATTTCTTCGGTGAATCTGTTGTTAATGTGCTGAAACTGAATATGGCGCTGGATGCCCAAAGCCCTGCTGCTATTCCGGCGGCTTTGGCAAAACCTTAAGGACACATCATGGTGGATGCAGAACCAACCCGCCCCAACCCCGATAGCCTGCTTGCGGCGGCGAATGAAAAATCCCGTGGTCGGCTAAAGGTATTCTTTGGGGCCTGTGCCGGGGTGGGTAAAACCTACGCCATGCTGCAAGAGGCCCAGCGCCTGCGGGCTCAGGGGCTGGATGTGCTGGTCGGAGTGGTGGAAACACATGGACGCGGCGAAACTGCCGCCTTGCTTGAGGGGCTGGCAATTCTGCCCGCCAGGCGCATCCAGCACCGCAACCGCCAACTCCGCGAGTTCGATTTGGATGCCGCGTTGGCTCGTCATCCGGCCCTGATCCTGATGGATGAACTGGCACACAGCAATGCCCAAGGCTCCCGTCATCCCAAGCGCTGGCAGGATGTTGAAGAACTGCTGGATGCCGGTATTGATGTATTGACCACCGTAAATGTGCAGCATTTAGAAAGTCTAAATGATGTGGTGGGTGGCGTAACGGGCATTCGGGTGCGGGAAACTGTCCCCGACCATATGTTTGATGAGGCCACGGAAGTGGTGTTGGTCGACTTACCGCCAGATGACCTGCGCCAGCGCCTCAATGAAGGCAAAGTCTATATTTCCGGTCAGGCCGAGCGGGCCATTGAGCATTTTTTCCGCAAAGGTAATTTAATTGCCTTGCGCGAGTTAGCACTGCGCCGCACCGCCGATCGCGTTGATGACCAAATGCGCGCATTTCGCGACACTCAAGGGCGCGAGCGGGTCTGGCATACCCGCGATGCTATCTTATTATGCATTGGTCATAACAGCGGCAATGAAAAACTGGTGCGCACCGCCGCCAGACTGGCGGCCCGGCTGGGCTGTATCTGGCATGCCGTTTATGTAGAAACGCCGCGCTTACATGGCTTGCCAGAAGCCAAGCGCCGCGCCATCTTACGCACCCTTAAATTGGCGCAAGAACTGGGGGCAGAAACCGCCACCCTGTCAGAGCCCAGTGAGGAACGCGCTGTATTGCGCTACGCCCGTGAACATAATTTGGGCAAAATCATTATTGGTCGTCGAGCAGAAAAACCCTGGAAACTGCGCGGCAGCTTTGCAGACCGCTTGGGTAAACTCGGCCCTGACGTAGATTTGGTGATTATTGCACTAGAAGGTGACAGCCCTACTGGGGTGGCGAAAGAAACTGACTCACGGGCATTCACTGAAAAGTGGCGTATGCAGCTGCGCGGTTGTATCGCCGCCATCGGCTTATGTGCGCTGATTACCGTTTTATCACAATGGCTAATACCCGGCTTTGACCAGGCAAACCTGGTGATGGTTTACTTGCTGGGCGTCGTGATTATTGCGCTATTTTATGGCCGTTGGCCCTCCGTCCTGGCGGCAGTGATTAATGTCGCCAGTTTTGATCTGTTTTTTGTTCAGCCACACTGGTCATTAGCCGTGACCGACGTGCAATATCTGGTGACTTTCGGTGTAATGTTGATTGTCGGGATTGTGGTCGGGAACTTAACCGCCGGGGTGCGCTATCAGGCCAGAATTGCTCGCTATCGGGAACAGCGCGCCAGACATTTATACGAAATGTCACGCGGGCTCAGCCGCGCCCTGACTCCGGTGGATATTGCCAAAACCAGCCGCCATTTTCTTTCCAGCAGCTTCCAAGCCAAAACTGATTTGTTGTTGCCACAAGAAGATGGCCGCTTGCAGCAAGTCGCTACGGATGACGGCGGCGCGCTCTCCGTCGATGAAGCCATTGCCCGCTGGAGTTTTGATAAAGGCGCGCCAGCCGGAGCCGGGACAGACACCTTGCCGGGAGTCCCTTATCAATTACTGCCACTGACCACCTCAAAACAGACCTTTGGGGTACTGGCCATTGAACCCGCTAACCTGCGCCAGCTAATGGTGCCGGAGCAACAGCGTTTGCTACAAACATTCACCAGCCTGATTGCCAACGCGCTGGAAAGGCTGCATCTGGCTCGCAGTGCTGAACTGGCAAAGTTGGATGCCGAACGAGAGCAACTGCGCAACTCCTTGCTGGCGGCCCTTTCCCATGACTTGCGCACCCCACTGACGGTGTTATTTGGTCAAGCAGAAATCCTCACCCTGGATTTAGCCGCCGAGGGCTCGCGCCATGCCCCACAAGCCAACCAAATCCGCCAACAAGTGTTGAGCACCACTCGCCTGGTCAATAATTTGCTGGATATGGCGCGGATCCAATCAGGGGGCTTTAACTTGCGCAAAGAGTGGCAGTCACTGGAAGAAATTGTCGGTAGCGCCTTACATATGCTGGATACCGCCCTCAATCATCATCCTATTCGTGTTGAGTTACCGGCTGACATGGTGCTTATCAATTGTGATGGCAGCTTGCTCGAGCGGGTCTTTATCAATCTGTTGGAAAATGCCCATAAATATGCCGGTTTCCATGCATTGCTGGGGATCCGAGCCTCAGTACAAGGTGATTGGTTGCAGGTGGAAGTCTGGGATAACGGCCCTGGGGTTATCGCCGGGCAAGAGCAGCTGATTTTTGATAAATTTTCCCGTGGTAACAAAGAGTCAGTAATTCCGGGGGTGGGCTTGGGTTTAGCCATTTGTCGTGCCATTATTGATGTACACGGCGGCCGTATCTGGGTGGAACGCAATCCAGAAGGCGGTGCCAGTTTCTATTTTACTTTGCCATTGGAAAAACCACCGGAAATTGAAACTGAGGAACTGTGAGCATACCCCCAGCTAACATCCTGATTGTTGAAGATGAAAAAGAGATCCGCCGCTTTGTTCGCATTGCGCTGGAGAGTGAAGGCTGCCGAGTGTTTGAGAGTGAAACACTGCAACGCGGCCTGATTGAAGCCGGCACACGTAAACCCGATTTAATCATATTGGATTTGGGCCTGCCGGATGGTGATGGCCTGACTTACATTCAGGATGTGCGCCAATGGAGTGCCATCCCCATTATTGTCTTATCCGCCCGTAGCAGTGAAGAAGATAAAGTCGCGGCGTTAGATGCCGGAGCAGATGATTATCTCAGCAAACCTTTTGGTATCAGTGAGTTACTAGCCAGAGTTCGTGTTGCCTTGCGCCGTCACAGTGGCGGCAGCCAGGAAAGCCCGGTGGTGAATTTTGCAGACATCAGTGTCGATTTAATTAACCGTCAGATCACCCGTGGCGGTGAAAAACTGCACCTGACACCGATTGAGTTTCGCTTGCTTACCGCATTATTGGCCAATAGCGGCAAAGTCATTACCCAGCGCCAGTTACTCAATCAAGTGTGGGGGCCTAATTATGTCGAACACAGTCATTATCTGCGCATTTATATGGGTCATTTACGCCAAAAATTAGAAGCTGACCCTACCCGCCCCAAGCATCTGTTAACTGAAACCGGTGTTGGTTATCGCTTTATTCCATAAAGCGTTATACATCATCAGCCGGCACATTGAGACTAGGAAAAAAACGCGCTCCAGAGTAGCATCAGGTTTTCTAATGATAATCGATGAAGTTGATGCCAAATCAACATCATCAGTTCCCAGCGAGTCGGGGTGACGATACCTATGGGCGCTTGTGCGGCGACGGCCCATTTAGCCCATTTCCCCTACAATCAACTTTGCTAGCAGCCTGAATGGATCTTATTTATTATGAGCACCTGGTTAATTTATGCCCTACTTTCTGCCCTTACCGCCTCTTTGGTCGCAATCTTCGGTAAAATCGGCCTGCAACATTTAGATGCGAATACTGCAACCGCAGTTCGTGCCGTCGTTATGGCGCTATTTTTAGTCGGTGTGGTGCTGGTGCAGGGAAAATTTAATCTGGTCGGCGCGGTGTTGGCAGATAAAAAAGCGCTGCTGTTTGTGGTGCTTAGTGGTGTCGCGGGTGCGTTGTCCTGGCTGTTCTATTTTATGGCAATAAAAAATGGCAATGTTTCGCAGGTGGCCCCCATTGATAAACTCAGTGTGGTTTTTGCCGTCATTCTCGCCTTTATTCTGTTTGGTGAAAAAATATCTTTAGTGGCCGGGCTAGGAGTCGCACTTATCACAGCGGGTGCTCTGATGGTTGCCTTGGGGTGATTGCGGCAAGTTAATAATGATATCTAACATAAAGGCAAAGTATATTACTGTTGCCTTTACCAATATATCTTCCTGCTAATTAAAAATAAGAAAATGCAATTTATTTAAGTTTCTTTTTCTAAGATTGAGATATTATCATATCAACCCGCGTAATTTAACAAATATGGAATTTGTATAGATAAGAGAATATCAATACAAATTATCACGATTTTAAAGTCAATTCTTTCATCTATTATTAAAACTAAATATGTAATTAATGATGAGAATGATAAGCCTAGTGAATTTGATAGTAACTTATCGGATATCATATAGCTTACCGAGCTGTTTTATACTTTAGCTAACAAACTCACTTTAAGCTAAGCATTTAAATACTATATAAGTATATTTAAATTAATTTATTCACTATAAATATAAAAGAGTTAATTGATATCAACTTAAAAAAAGGAAAATATTTTGAACACAAAAGAAACCAACAAAAAAACAGTAACAAACAAAGTCATTAAAAAAAAACCAAAGAAATAACATTAATAGTTAACCAAGAAAGCAAGTCCATTCTGATAGCAAACATCCCTACTGATAAAATTTTTATCCAATACTCAGATTCAAAACTTAAAGTTAGTATAATAGATGATAAAAGATTTTTAAGCCGTACTTTTGACGTCATTGAGAATGGCGACCTCCTCATAAAGTCCATTATTATTCGTGACAATAATCATATACAAAGTGAACTATTTTTAACGTTAAACAGCACCAATGCTAGCCCAGATAAAACCCTGCTACTCAGCAGAAAAAACCGGCCCGAAATTTCTGCCCAGAAACTGAGCACACCTGCTCGTCCATCAAAAACGGCTTTTATGTCATATAATGCTAACTTGATTAATGGTAGTGATGAAAATGACCACCTTGCTGGCGGGGATAGTGACGATATTATTTTTGGTTATGCCTCTTTTGACTCGTTGTTTGGCCAGGGTGGGAATGACATTTTAGTCGGTGGCACAGGTAATGATGGATTGGCTGGCGGGGCTGGTAATGATTTTATTGATGCTGGCGATGGTGATGACGAATTATATGGGGATGCTAACGGCTTAGGCCCTTTTGCTTATCAGAGTGAAGCACGAGGCAATGACATTCTATTTGGCGGAAAAGGGTTGGATCGTATCGAAGGGGGAAGAAATAATGATTATTTAGCCGGTGGCACCGGTGATGATATGTATCTATTCTCCAGCTTTGAGGGGATTAATATGATAGTTGAGTATGGTGGAGAGAAAAATACTATCTGCATTAATGACTATTTCCTCCATGAATTAAAATTTAAACGTTACGGTAATCACTTGATGATATCAAGCGCCGAAGCGCATATAAATAACCTCACCATCGTAATTTACGATCAATATGCTGAAGATGGCTATAAAGTTAATAATTTAGAGACCCGTTCATATATTAAATATAGTAGTGAAGAGGATAAGAAGTACCATGAAGATAATATTTTAACGATGGTAAAAAACAACCTTGGAAATACTGATGATATATTAAATAAATTAACTCATGAATACGACCTTGGCGATATTTATCGGACTGATTTAACTTACGTTTTTAGCAGTAAAATGCCAGACACTGAGAAGTTAACAAAAGAAACGCTTATTGATGTCCTTAAAGATAGAAATGATAAATTACAAAATATGTATGAAAACAACCCATTACATTTTGGTGATAACTTGCCAGATATATCTTATATTTCTGCGGCGCTTTCTTCTTTTGCCCCCAAAGAGGCTCAACAAGCCTATCCAACCTATTTAAAACACCATTATATGTTGGAAAATAGCGTTTATAACAGCCTGCTTGTATAGGCCAATAACAGTAAATCTGTTATATCGTTCTGACGGAAACTTTATGACTAGAAATAGCGCCACCTGGCGCTATTTCTTATCAACAGTTACTGCTTACCGGCTAGCACATCGCTCACAATATTCACGGCTTCAAGTTCTATTTTTTCACGATGCTCTGCACCAAGGAAACTTTCGCAGTAAATTTTATACGCGTCTTCAGTGCCAGATGGACGGGCGGCAAACCAACCATTGTCGGTCATCACTTTCAGGCCACCGATTGATGCGCCATTACCCGGCGCTGCGGTTAACCGGGCGGTAATAGGGTCACCGGCCAAGGTACTGGCTTTGACCATTTCAGGTGACAACTTGGACAAGGCATTTTTTTGCGCCTGAGTTGCAGGGGCCTGAATTCGGTTATAGCTCGGAGCCCCAAAACGTTTGGCCAATTCGTCATAATGTTGTTGAGGGTTTTTACCGGTAACCGCTGTAATTTCAGCCGCTAACAAGCACATGATAATGCCGTCTTTGTCGGTCGACCAAGGTGTGCCATTAAAGCGCAGGAAAGACGCCCCGGCACTCTCTTCGCCACCAAAACCAAAGCTGCCATCATGCAGCCCCTCGACAAACCATTTGAAACCAACCGGCACTTCCACCAGCTTACGACCCAAATCAGCAACCACTCTATCAATCATGGCACTGGAAACCAGTGTTTTACCCACAGCAACATCCGCGCCCCATTGAGGGCGATGTTGGAACAAGTAATTAATGGCAACCGCCAAATAGTGGTTAGGGTTCATCAGACCCGCGGGGGTAACAATCCCATGACGATCGTAATCAGGGTCGTTGGCAAAGGCTAAATCGAATTTATCACGCAGCGCCAATAAACCTGCCATAGCAGATTCTGACGAGCAATCCATGCGGATGATACCGTCGTGATCAAGGTGCATAAAACGGAAGGTCTGATCGATAGAATCATTAACCAGAGTCAAATCCAACTTATAGTGCTCACCAATACGTTGCCAATAAGCAATGCCGGAACCGCCGAGCGGGTCAACACCTAGCTTCAAACCTGCTTGTTGAATAGCTGGAATATCAACCACATCGACCAAACCTTCAACATACGGTTGGATCAAATCTTGCTCACGCAAGTGATTACCGCGCCAAGCTTTATCCAGCGACTGGCGCTTAACGCCCTCTAATTTCAGGCTGAGTAATTGATTAGCACGCTTTTCAATCACTGACGTTAAATTCGTATCGGCCGGGCCACCATTAGGTGGATTGTACTTGATGCCGCCGTCTTCAGGTGGATTGTGGGATGGCGTAATAACAATGCCATCGGCCAGGTCTTTACCCTGTGCGTTATAGCAAAGAATGGCATGTGAAATAGCCGGCGTAGGGGTGAAACCGTTATCCTGTTGCACGACAACATTCACGCCATTTGCCGTTAAGACTTCCAGTACCGAAATAAAGGCGGGTTCAGACAGTGCATGGGTATCTTTACCCACATAACATGGGCCAGTAATACCATGCTGGTGACGAACTTCGGCTATCGCCTGAGCAATAGCCAGAATATGGGCTTCATTAAAGCTCTGTCGCGCGGCGCTACCACGATGGCCAGAGGTACCAAACTTAACCGCATGAGCGGGGTTTTCAGCCTCAGGTTGCAATACATAATATTGAGAAGTGAGTTGAGCAACATTAATCAAATCGCTTTGTCGAGCCGGTTGTCCTGCACGAGGGTGATTAGCCACAGACATTACTCCTTATACCTTTAATTTTTAAGTCGCAGATATGTTGGCTGCACAGGCTCGCCCGAACCTCTATTTGAGTAAGCTCTTCGAAGTGATGAGACTTATGCTCAACCTTCGGGCCAGCGCTGTTCAAATCGGTTTACAACCCATTTGCTCCCTGCTTGCCACCTGTCTGCATTTTGAAATTTACTGGATATAATTTCAATAAAATCAGATAGTCCCGCACACTTTATCAGTCAATTCTGGCGGGAACTGCATTGTCAGCATGATATGTTGCACCATGCTGCGTTTACGCTCGGTATTGGTATTGGTAATAACCCAGTATGGCGTACCAGGGACATGCTTGGGCTTAGTGTGTGTCCCGTTTTGCAACAATGTCTGCTGATCTCCGGCAAAATAAACCCGAGTGCGGCCATGTAAAGATTCTGTTGCCTCGGTAAATGCTTGAGCATCCAAGGTATATAATGTTGATAACACTAACATAAAGCGGTTAACCGCCCTATTTTGCTCGGCATATTCATCAGACAATAGCAATTCACGCACTGCACGAACTTTATCTCGTGGGGCGGGGGCGACTACCGCCTTTGCTACCTCATTGTTGGCAGGTAAGTTTGGTACCGGCTGACCTGCTGTAAACTTCAGCATACGCCGTAAAATATCGGACGCGCTCTCGCCAATGTGTTGCGTATGGCTGGCAATATAGCGATAAAGTTCTTCGTCAAGTTCAATAGTTTTCATCTTTATCCAGTACGGTTTCTACTTTCTTATGCATATCTTAGGATTATAAAGTCAAAGCGCGCTAACGAGTACCTTTATCATGGCTTTATCAGGATAAATCCCCCATCGCAGCGGTAATGACGCAATAATCTACATATACTTGATAAGGCAAATAATCATGGAGCAGCAAACCTCTGCTCAGACATGATACCCTAACCACAATATCTCTCAGTATGAACTTCGCCATGAAATTAAACTTCCGCATACAAAACGCACTTTCACCTACCCCCACCCTGCCCATCATCCTCATTCATGGGTTATTTGGTAATCTTGATAACTTGGGTGTTCTGGCGCGTGATTTGCACCAGGATCATCATGTGATTCAGGTTGATTTGCGCGACCACGGTTTATCCCCCCGCTCACCACAGGTGAATTATCCGGATATGGCGCAAGACGTTCTGGAATTAATGGACCAGCTCGCCATAGAAAAAGCGATAATTATCGGCCATTCAATGGGGGGCAAAGTGGCGATGGCAATGACCGCAATCGCACCTGACCGTATTGAAAAACTGGTCGCGATTGATATCGCCCCGGTCAATTATCAAGTGCGCCGTCATGATCAAATTTTTGCCGCTATCAATGCCGTCACGGCGGCCGGAGTAACCCAACGCCAACAAGCCGCTCAACTGATGCGGGAAACAATAAAAGAAGAAGGCGTTATTCAGTTCTTATTAAAGTCATTCCAACAAGGTGAATGGCGATTTGATGCGCCGGCATTATGGAATCAATACGAAAATATTGTAGGCTGGCAGCCGGTTCCCCCGTGGCCACATCCGATTTTATTTATTCGCGGTGAGTTATCCCCCTATATTCAAGATGAATATCGCGATGAGATTGCCCGTCAGTTCCCGCAAGCTCGTGCTTATATCGTGGCCGGAACGGGCCATTGGGTTCATGCAGAGAAACCAGATTCAGTGTTACGTGCTATTCATCGATTTATTGATGAAGACCCTAGTGGTGAAAAATAAACCTGACCAATAAATAAACATAACCAAAGTCATTGGCATTGCAGTTGGTTAAAAATTATACCCTGGGGAAAAGAAATGTATTTCCTGTGGAAAAATTGTGCAAAAAAGAACAAATTAACCCAATCTAATCACAGTAAAGCATTGTCGTTGCTCGGTTGGCTGGGGTATTATGGCGCGCTATAAATTTGCTACAGCGTTTAGTAGCAAATGCAAATTCGGGCTGTTGGATAATAGGTTACTCAATGCATTCTATCTATGTTCTCAACCTGAAACGTGTAAACCAAATCATCAAATTTTTTGATGTAAATCCCTTGTAGTAGCGCGACCTATGGCAAAAGAACAAACGGATCGCACGACGCTGGATCTGTTCGCAGATGAACGCCGTCCGGGGCGCCCGAAAACAAACCCATTATCCCGTGATGAACAGCTTAGAATTAATAAGCGAAATCAACTACGGCGCGATAAAGTACGTGGCTTACGACGCGTGGAACTGAAGATTAACGCCGATGCCGTCGATGCTCTCAACAGCCTTGCAGAGCAACGTAATATCAGCCGCAGTGAACTGATTGAACAAATGTTATTGGCTCAATTGGAACACTCACAAGAAGGTTTTTAACCTTTCAGACTGCTGACAACGTTAGTTACCGGGAAAATGTACCAAAGGGGCACTGTGGCGAGAGTCACCGGGGCACCCAGCGGCGCAGTCGCCCGGCAGATGACCGGCAATAGTGTAGGAATGTCTGCAACCTCAAAGGTTTTAATCTTTTCAGTTACCACGACGGCGTGGCGTAAGTCATTACGCCACGCCGTTATTACTTTATCCCCAGCCTACTTAAAATGTTTCCCAGTTGTCATTGCTATCCACCCGAACAGGGGCGGTTACCTTGGTGAGTACTTTTGCTTTCGCAACTGGCTTGCTCCGCTGATCATCTGAGCGCAATTTAAACACTGCGACTGCAAGGTTTAACTGAGTCGCCTGTTCCTCAAGTGACGCCGCAGCCCGTGAAGCCTCCTGCACCAATGCCGCATTTTGCTGAGTCACAGTGTCCATTTCGGCCACCGCCAGCCCAACCTGACTGATACCTTTACTTTGTTCATCAGAAGCAGAGGCTATTTCACTCATTAAATCAGTCACATTGGTAATGGAGCGCACAATCTCATCCATAGTGGCTCCGGTGCTTTCCACCAATGCCGAACCACTGCTGACCCGGCCAACCGACTCGCTAATCAAACCCTCAATTTCCTTCGCCGCCTGAGCGCTTCGTTGAGCAAGATTGCGTACCTCACTGGCGACTACGGCAAAACCACGGCCTTGTTCCCCCGCGCGCGCGGCTTCAACCGCCGCATTCAGCGCCAAAATATTGGTCTGAAACGCAATGCTGTTAATCACAGTGGTGATATCAGCGATTTTCCGCGAACTGGCTGAAATCTCATTCATGGTGTTAACCACATCCGCCACCAGCACCCCGCCCTTTTTTGCTGTTGCGCGCGCATTATCTGCCAGTTGGCTGGCATGATGCGCATTGCTGGCATTATGTTTTACCGTGGCAGTTAACTGCTCCATACTCGCCGCGGTTTCTTCCAGCGCGGCGGCCTGCTGCTCGGTACGAGATGATAAATCGGTATTACCCGCAGCAATCTCCGCAGCGCCCTGATAAATCCCATCGGTACTGCTACGAATAGCTTTAACCGTGTTAACCAGGCTAGTTTGTACCTCGCGTAACAATGGGAATAATTGCCCAACACAATTGTGACCAAAATCAACAATAGGTTGCCCCAGTTGGCCAGAGGCAATAACCCGGAAATGCGCACGAATATCATCCAAAGGGCGAACCAGATTAACCACCAGGTAGCGATCTGTGGCCAATAAAATGGCCAAACCGGTCAGCAATGCCGCAATCAAAGTCATGCTGCTCATTTTAGTCAGTTGTGCGAATTGGTCTTTAGCCACCCCAATAGCATGCGATGCAGCCTGATTAAATGCTTCGGCCACTGAACCATACTGGCGGCTCAACGCGGGAACAGTTTTTTTCGCTAACTCTTGATAAGCAGCGCTATTGTTATCCATTGCCGCCTGATAAAGCGGCATAACACCTTGCTCAATTAATCCACTCCAACCATCAATCACGCCAGTGACTAACACGGGATCTATTTGTGCATGGTCGATAGCTTTAAACTCTGCGAGTTTTTCCTTCAGATTCTCCAATGCAACATTAGAGGATTTAAGTTCCTTATCAGCATCGGCCATATTGCCGCTCTGATGATAATCCACCGCACGAGCAAGGCGAGTTACCATACGGAAATATTGGTCAGTCCCCTGATTGACCAAATTCATATTTTCAACCAACACCGCATTGGCGTTAGAAGATTCTGTCAGTTGGTTCAGTGATAACAACGTATTGGCAGATACTCCGCCCCAAAGCACACAAAATGCGCCGAGAACCCAAAGTAATGCCGCCCTGATGGTGATATTTTTAAAAAACCGCATGTTCGTTCCCCTTATATATCGGATAGTTACCGATAGAGACTCTGGTATTATTTGATGACCGAAAAGCAATAAGGACGTTCCATACAGCTAACGACAGCTCCCCCCCGACAAACGTTCATCTGCCGGTTCTCCCCCTGGCACCACAAATTGCAACCTTTCGATTACATGAATGTTATCGGCAATAACATTGTAAGATTGAGCGACTCACCAAAATTTAATATCGCATAAACTTGATATGAGTCTGATGGCGTCTTCTGGCATTATATCGCCCAATGAAATGTGTTATATTGTTGGGCATCTAGCTCGACAATTAGTTTAACTATTTGAATTCAAAAGGTATTAAGTTATATGGCAATTGTAGGCATTTTCTTTGGCAGCGATACTGGCAATACCGAAAACATTGCCAAGATGATCCAAAAGCAACTGGGCAAAGAGGTTGCTGAGGTTCATGACATTGCCAAAAGCACTAAAGAAGATTTAGAAGGCTTCGATATTCTGCTGATCGGTATCCCAACCTGGTATTACGGTGAAGCCCAGTGCGATTGGGATGATTTCTTCCCAACACTGGAAGAGATCGATTTCAATGGCAAACTGGTTGCGTTGTTCGGTTGTGGTGATCAGGAAGACTACGCAGAATATTTCTGTGATGCGATGGGTACAGTGCGCGATATCATCGAACCGCGTGGTGCCGCTATTGTCGGTCACTGGCCAACGACAGGTTACCACTTTGAAGCCTCTAAAGGCTTGGCTGATGATAATCACTTTATTGGTTTAGCAATCGATGAAGACCGCCAACCAGAACTGACAAATGAACGTGTTGAAGCTTGGGTAAAACAGATAAGCGAAGAACTGAGCTTGTCTGAGATAACCGGCTAAGTTGTCGGCAAAGAAACGCTTGGTGGATTTTAACTATCGCCGGGCGTTTCAACGAGTTCTTATCTTTTTTGTAAACTTACCTTGCCAGTCTCTGGCCATGTATCATCTTTAGATAACCACAAATCTTTGATGGCGTAATTTGCTATCAACATGCGCTTTGTTAAGCCGCCCACAAATCGGCATCCTCATCCGTGTAAAATGAAAATAAATAACTACAAATTTGTAACATCACCTTTCGGCACCATATACTAAAATGATGCGATAATCCCATTCATCAATACACTGCATGATTAATCTGACAAAGTGTGCAATTATATCTTTGTTAACAACCCCGGTTTTCATTTGGGCCTAGCAGTTCTATAATGAGACGCAATTGTAATTATTGCGCCACGGATGTCATAGGCTGAACAGCCTTAATTTGAATCGATAGTAACAGGACTGAATCCGCATGACTGACAACAACAAAGCCTTAAAAAATGCAGGCCTTAAAGTAACACTGCCCCGGCTTAAAATACTGGAAGTGTTGCAAAATCCGGCGTGCCACCACGTCAGCGCGGAAGATCTTTATAAAAAGCTGATCGATATCGGTGAAGAGATTGGTTTGGCGACGGTTTACCGTGTACTAAATCAATTTGATGATGCCGGTATTGTTACCCGCCACAATTTCGAAGGCGGCAAATCAGTCTTTGAACTGACGCAGCAGCATCATCACGATCACCTGATTTGCCTGGATTGCGGCAAAGTGATTGAGTTTAGTAATGAATCCATTGAATCGCTTCAACGTGAAATTGCTAAACAGCATGGTATCAAGCTGACCAATCACAGCCTGTATCTGTACGGCCACTGTGAGAGCGGCAATTGTCGTGAAAATGAGTCTGCACACGACAAAAGATAAAGATTTTATGCACTGAGATTTAAAACCCAGATAATTGCATTCTATTATCTGGCGCGAATAGCTTTATCAGCAAGGTGGCCACCTTTCCTGCTCAGTTAGGAAGCTGGTGGTCATTCTTATTGGTGCTTAGCGCACCCTCCCCCAGACTTTCTGCATCCCACTCGGCTATGTACCTCAATGCCACTCCACTTATCTGAAAATATTTACTGGATTTCAGACAAAAAAAACCCGGACTCGCCGGGGAAAAACCATCAACTCAACGTCACTTCGTGTGTTTACCCAAAAAAATAGCAAACAGGAGATAACCTCAGACACAGCACCTTAAAAACACGCGTCACACTTTAACCGGCTCCGCCCGGCTACTGCGTTTGCCGTCCGGGCTGGTAGCACGGATCAGTACCTCACCGCTGACTTTGGTTGGCACTTTGGCATCATACTGCTGCCATTGCTTTCCGCCATCGGTAGAAAACTCGATAATCAGCCCCGGCAAGGAGAGATTAGCTTCCAATATTCCGCCAACAACTCGCGCCCCCGGCACCGGCAAGCGGTAAGCAACACCGGATTTATCCAGCTTTGCCAATTCACGCTGGCCCATAATATTAGCGAAACGCTGCCAATCCGTATTCAATGCTTGGGTATCCACATGGTGCGTCTTACCGCCTTGATATTCGCGGCCTGCTTGGTAATCCTGTTCCCAAGATGCGCGGTGCCAGGCGCGTTCAGCCAGAGGCAATACCCGAGGGAAAATCATATATTCCATCTGTTTATCAGTGCGTACTGTTTCATTCCATGATTGACCTGAAATACCCTGCACTCCCGGCCAAGGTTTATCACTCTTCGCGCTGAAATGATTACCATCGCGGTCAACCGATGTTTCGGCGTTTTGCGGCATGTTATTGGGGGCGAAACTGAAGACTTTCGCTTCATCGGTAAAGCGGGTGGCCCAGTAATAGCCGCGCTCATTCGGATTAACTTCATAAGGCATATCGAAGTAAACATAATCCGGGTTGGAGGCCACCACCTCATAACCTTTGTTGGCCCAATCATTGATAGAATCGGCCCCACCCCAGTAAAGGGTATCCCAGAAGTTGACGCCAACACGTTTGGTCGCGAAATCTTTGGCGCTTTTTGCGTCTTTCAACCCATCTTGCCAGGCCTGCATTTTTTCAATACCGTGGGCATTAACCAGTTTGCTAACCTCAATGCCGAAGTAGCTGGCAAGGTGCTCAACATCCTGAATCTTGCCTTGCTTGACCCTATCCTGGCACACCTGCGATTTAGCCCAGGGCTTATCTTCAACTCCCTTATCAATGATGCCTTTACCCGGTTCAATAGTGCCATTCTTGTCCTGGAAGCCAGCACCCAGCCGGATATTTTTCGCCTCATCGCCACCAAAGTGCCAAGTGGTTAGCGGCATACCGGCCTCTTTGTGCATCTGCGCCATTTCGCCAATGACTTTATCGACAAACCGCTTAGAAGAATCCAGGCAGGGGTTCAAATAGCTTTTACGTTCATAGAATTGTACTGAGGTGGTGTTAGAGTCGTCTGTCGGGTCGAGTAGCCGGAATTCATTGGCTGCTGTTTCTTTACCCTGCTTCATTAAATTATGGTAACGGGCCTCCATCGACACCACCGCCGCACGGGCATGTGCTGGCATGTCGATTTCAGGAATCACCTCAATTTGGCGGGCTTTGGCATAGTGTAAAATGTCGAGATAATCAGCACGGGTAAAGTAACCAGAACCCAAATTATTGCTATCCGGGCCAGACCCCAATTGGGGTAGCAAGCAAGTATTCTCAGTCAAATCATGGCAACGTTTGCCGCCAACCTCCGTCAACTCTGGCAGGCCGGGGATCTCAATACGCCAGCCCTCATCATCACTGAGGTGAAAGTGGAATTTATTCAGCTTGTAAGCCGCCATCTGATCCAGCAAACGCAGCACCGCGGCTTTGGTTTTGAAGTTACGCCCGACATCTAAGAAGACGCCACGATATTCAAAGCGCGGTGCATCTTGTGCATCAAGAGTGGCAATATTCTTGCTGCCATCGGTCGGCACTAAAGAAAGGATTGATTGCAGGCCGTAAAATACGCCCGCGGGATCAAAGCCAATAACTTGCGCACCTTGCTCGCCAATTTTCAGCTGATAGGCACCGGACAGTGCTAAATCACCTTTAAAGTCAGCCGGTTGAATGGCAGTTTTAATCGGGAATCCTGCCGAATTGAGTGTCAGGCCGAGTAATTCGAAACGTTGCTGCACCGCCTCTGCACCCGATTGCGGCAATGCGCTCAAATCCAATGCCACACCCTTGCTAAGATCAACATCTTGCTGATGGATTTTGACTTCCAGCGGGGTCGGAATAATTTGCCCACGCAAGTCAGCCGCCGCCAATGTTTTCACTGCAGCATTTTTGACGAAACGAGACTCCGGCGTCATCAACACATTATTATCGTCTTTGGTTCGCTGCCAGTTATCTCCGGTAAACTGAGTGAGATATTCGTTGATGTCCTCAGTATCGGTATTTTTCAGTACTTTTGGCTTAGCATTACCCGAAGTTGCATACCAGCGCGGCATAAAGTCGGTGGCAAACAGCTGCCAGTATTCGCCGGTAATGGGGATTTCAACCACCTGATTGGCAGGGAAACCGGCAAATTTTTCCGTCGGTTCAATTTTATGTAGGTCACCGGTCAGGTGCGTAATTTTGAACTGGCTGTTATCCACAGCCAGAATTTGTCGAATACTGTGAAAATAAATAGCCCAGTCCTGGCCTGTTATCTGATCCCCGGTGTTGGTCAGCGTTATCATTACTTTGTTACATGAGGCCCAATCAGCGCCCAACTTAGCGCAGTCCACGCCATGTTCAGCGGCGCGATTATCCAAAATTTTATAGTTAACTTTCAAGGTGCTGAGTTTATCAACTAACTGTTGAGGGGCGGTATCCGCATTGGCGTATCCCATCAAACCCAAAGTTGCGGCCATTGCCGCCAGCGCATTTAATTTGAATCTGTTCATCACTAACCTCATCCATAATTAATAATTGCTGCCAGCATTGTTTGTAAAAGCTATGTTTGTGAACGTATTGTTTGTGAACGTATTGTTTGTATAAGTATTATTTATAAAAGTATTGCTGCTGGCAGAATTATTGTTAGTTTAATTATTGTCGCGAATTTCTTGCCAAAGCTTGCCACACTGCGCTTTATAGGCCTGACCATTGCCGGTATGGGCTGCATCAATGCAACGCTGATAATCCAATACCCGAACTGTTTCTTTGTCAGTAAAGTCTTGATGCGCTCTTTCTTGCTTCAAAACATTCAGCACGGCTTTACAAGGGATAAGCCTTTCCGGTTGACCTTCACTGGCATTAATACAAGCACTGTAAGCTTGCTTAAGTTTGCTGTCTTCCGGCTGAACCGGTGCTTGTGTGGCACAAGCGCTTAATCCCATTATTGCAGTAAGGAGAAAAAGTGTTTTTTTCATGGCATCACTCCATTGTTCCCCGGCACTGTTGGCCGGGGATGGCAATCTAACAATCAGAAAATGGTAAAGGGCGCAATGACGATAAATTTAACGTCTTTTTCATCCTGGAATATGTTGCCGAAACCGCCGCCATAACTTGGGATATTGGTATGGTTGTCATACATCGTGTAATGCAATTTGAATAATGTGCCTTTCGCCCGGCCTTCTTGCAGGGTGTAAAGAATATCAAAGTTCCAGGCGGATTCTTTCAGTCGCACATTCTGGTCATAGATAGGATTGGAGCTAGGTTTAGCATCCCAGCCATAGGCATAGGAGGTGCCAGCGGCCCAACCGGCTAAATTCCAGTTTTTCAGGTCATACATCACGCCACCAAACAGCGCTTTTTCGCCATTGGCGTTGAAATCAGAGCGGGAATCCCACCACACATCCAAACGGCCATTCGAGGTGGCATAGCCCGGAGTCATACGCTGTAAAAAGTAACCTTGGTTACCTTCTGCCTTGGCCCAAGTTCCTTCCAAACGCCAATCCAATGGCCCGGTGGTGTAACCCAAAGTCAGCGCTTGTAACCAGGCTAAGCCGTCATACACGTTATTGACATTCTTGAAGCCACCATCAACTTTGTCTTTGGCTCCATAGAATTGATAAGAGGTGCGCAGATCATTACCTGCAACTGGGAAAGCATAAGAGGCCTTGGTAAAGTACTGATCCATATAATCTTTGGCCTGCCCAAACGCGGCTTCCAGCACCAATTTATTTTTGAAGTCGTACTTGGCACCGAATGAATGCAGGTAACTAATACCGGTAAGCCCATCCGCCTGACGGAAGTTGTACATATTCTGATACCAAGGCGCTTTATATTCATCAGTCCACATGTAGGACATCGATAATGCGCCCGCAGTATCAAAATCAAATTTCGCACCGCCTTCAGCACCACGATAAGTGCCCGGCATAAAACTCCAGTGCGGGGCTAATAATGTCTGGCCGGTCGGCTGGATATACCCGCCACGCGCCCAGAAATCGCCTAACTTGAATTTGGCCGCGGCCTTGTAAACACTGACGCCACTCTTATCCCCCGTCCATTTTTCATCCCAACGGGTTTTAGCATCACTAAAGCCAATTTCGTTTGGTGCCGCCGGGCCACTGTTTGTCAGTTCAACTGCGCCAAATGCCGCCAAGTCGATACCGAACATATCTGCGGCGTAACCAGAAGAGAAGTCCAGGTTGGCGTTAAAGGTGGAGTGATGCAGGTTGGCAACATATTTGCCGTACTCAGCACTGCCGGGGGTTAAATCTTTACGGTCGCGCTGACGCTGCCAATAGTAAATACCACCGGTCAGTGACGAATCATCAATAAAACCTTCAGCCTTGGCCTCTGGGGTTGCCATAAACCCCGTTCCTAACAGTGCACCCGCGACTGCGAGCGCTAACGTTTTACGTTTAGCACCGTGCGTAACCATATAAAAAAATTCCTCTTTGACATCACATTTAAAGTGCTTGCCTGTGTTCACCACTGCTCACAGGTTCAGCCTCAAATAAACCCTAAGTGGGTAAAATTTTGCTGGGGGAGAAATCTCCACCGGCCATTGCTCATTAAAAAAACAAACTTCTGCTGCGAAATACCAACACTTTGATGATGGTTGCTGACACACAGACTATTTTTCGCGACGCGAATTATCAATCAAAAAATAAGCTAATTATTCAAAGTATGACAACGAGCACATAACTGTGAAAAAATATTACAGAGCTCACAAAAGCTTAAAAAACAATGGATAAGAGCATTTTTAAAAGCAAAAATAGTCTCTTATTGACATCCTGAATGGTTTCAGCTTTTAGAATAAATAGTGAATTTTTATGCAATAAATCGCATTTTTGCCGCAGTTAATTTGTAAAGCGAATATTTAAGAACGACTTACAAACAGCGACATTTATGGGAGCAAAAAAAGTAATCTGTTGTTATTGACCTCAGGATGAGGTGAAGAGAAAAAAATCAAGCCGAGTTTAATAAAACAAACATTTTCTGTTTTATCTCTAAGGTGATTGGTGGCCCAGGAGGCGAAGAATGGGGAGATTATTACGCGAAGGCGAGTGCTATAGTGCGGCTAAATACCGCTAAAATAACCCTGCGGCGGTATCATTGAGAGGCATAAAAAAGGCGTGACCTAAGCCACGCCAATAATATTAATTCTGCATACCAAAATTAATTAGCGGCTTTTGCAGCCCAGGTATCACGTAGGCCCACAGTGCGGTTAAACACTAATGCATCCGGACGTGAATAACGGCTGTCAGCACAGAAATAACCTTCACGTTCGAATTGATAGGTTTTTTCTGGCACTGCGGCGGCCAAACTTGGTTCCACGAAGCCCTGGCGAATAACCAAAGATTCAGGGTTAATGGTCGACAGGAAGTCTTCTGCGGCCCCTGGGTTTGGTACACTAAACAACCGGTCGTATAAACGAATTTCCGCAGGTAAGGCGTGCTGCACCGAAACCCAGTGGATAACGCCTTTAACTTTACGCCCGTCAGCCGGATCTTTGTTCAATGTTTCTGGGTCGTAGCTGCAATACAGCGTAGTGACATTGCCTGCGGCGTCTTTCTCAACGCGTTCAGCTTTAAGTACATAAGCATTGCGCAGGCGCACTTCTTTGCCCAACACCAAACGCTTATATTGCTTATTGGCTTCTTCACGGAAATCAGCGCGATCGATATAAATCTCACTATCGAAAGGCACCAGACGGGTGCCCATCTCCGGATTGTTCGGATGATTTGGCATCGTCAGCCACTCTTCCCCAGCAGCACGGTTTTCGATAACCACTTTGATAGGGTCAAGCACAGCCATAGCCCGTGGGGCATTTTCGTTCAGATCATCACGGATACAAGATTCCAGTGACATCATCTCAACGTTATTTTCCTGCTTGGTCACCCCGATACGACGGCAGAATTCACGGATTGATGCCGCGGTATAACCACGGCGACGCAAACCAGAAATGGTTGGCATCCGTGGGTCATCCCAGCCTTCCACAATCTTCTCTGTCACCAATTGGTTCAGCTTGCGCTTAGACATAATGGCGTATTCAAGATTCAGGCGCGAAAACTCATACTGACGTGGATGACATTCAATGGAGATATTATCCAACACCCAATCATACAAGCGACGGTTATCCTGGAATTCCAGTGTACAAAGCGAATGAGTAATCCCTTCGATAGCATCGGAAATGCAGTGGGTAAAGTCATACATCGGGTAAATGCACCACTTGTTGCCCGACTGATGATGCTCGGCGAACTTAATGCGATATAGCACCGGATCGCGCATAACGATAAACGGCGATGCCATGTCGATTTTAGCTCGCAGGCAGGCAGTGCCTTCCGCAAAGCCACCCGCACGCATTTTTTCAAACAGCGCCAGGTTTTCTTCCACACTGCGGTCACGGTATGGGCTGTTTTTACCCGGTGCCGTCAATGTGCCACGGTATTCGCGCATCTGTTCAGCAGTTAGCTCATCCACATACGCCAGACCTTTGTTAATAAGCTCTACAGCGTACTGGTACAGTTGGTCGAAATAGTCTGAGGAGTAATGTATATCACCGCTCCAGGTAAAGCCCAGCCACTCTACGTCGTGTTTAATTGACTCAACAAACTCCACGTCTTCTTTCACCGGGTTGGTGTCGTCAAAACGCAGATTACATTGGCCCTGATAATCTTGTGCAATACCGAAATTCAGACAAATAGACTTCGCATGGCCGATATGCAGATAGCCGTTAGGCTCCGGCGGGAAGCGGGTATGAACTGTCGTGTGTTTGCCGCTGGCTAAGTCTTCGTCAATAATTTGACGTATAAAATTACTCGGGCGGGCTTCTGCCTCACTCATTGTTCTATTCCTCAATGCAAACGCAACAAATATAACCGCATATAATCCAACAAGCCCGGCCCGGAAACAACCGTTTGTTACAGTAAATAAAACAAAAAAGCGGGAAGAGATTGCTCCCTTCCCGCTATGTCGATTAAAACTCTGACCGGTTATTCAGTACATCAGTACCTTAGTGACCGCAGACTTTATCGTTATTACTTGCCATTAATCTCAAACAGTGGGCTTTGACCCGCGACCACAGAGCCACCTGCCAATACCAAGATACCGGCATAATCATCAATATTGCTGACGACCACTGGGCTAATCATAGATTGCGCATTGGCATTCAGATAAGCCAAATCCAGTTCCAACACTGGCTGACCGGCAACCACAGTCGCACCCTCTTCAACCAAGCGGGCAAAGCCCTGGCCGTTAAGTTTCACCGTATCAATCCCGATATGCACCACAACTTCTGCGCCGGTGTCAGTTTCCAGACAGAAAGCATGGTTGGTATTGAAGATTTTAACGACGGTGCCGTTTGCCGGAGCAACGACCATTTTATCGGTTGGACGAATAGCAACGCCATCACCCACAGCTTTGCTGGCAAAGGCTTCATCAGGAACCTGATCCAAGGCCACAACCTCACCGGTGATTGGAGAAACCAATACCAAAGAAGCTGTTTTTGCCGTGTTAATCACCGCTTGAGGCTTGGTTGCAGGTGCCGCTGTGCTGCTTGTTGCAGGAACCGGGCCACCTGCCAATACTACGCGCATTGCCGATGCAATCAGTTCAGCACGAGTACCAACAATAATTTGCACACTTTGTTTATTGAGGCGAATAACACCAGAAGCCCCTAAACGCTTGGCAACACTGTCATTAACCTGGGCGGAATCTTTCACATTCAAGCGCAGACGCGTGATACAAGCATCAATGCCAGTCAGGTTATCTGAACCGCCAATCGCACCAATATAGCGACGAGCTAAACCATTGATTTCACTTTCGTTAACTTCTTTTGTGGTATCCAGATCGACGTTATAACCATCTTCTTCGCTGCCTTCAACGGCCAGTTCACGGCCTGGAGTCAGCAAATTGAATTTCTTGATGGTGAAACGGAAGACCACATAGTAAATGGCGAAGAACACCAGACCTTGTGGGATCAGCATATACCAGTGTGTGGCCAGCGGGTTGCGGGAAGACAGCACCATATCCACCAGACCGGCGCTGAAACCGAAACCTGCAATCCAATGCATACTGGCGGCAATGAACACAGAAATACCGGTCAGTACGGCGTGAATGAAGTACAGCACAGGGGCGACGAACATGAAGGAGAATTCAAGTGGTTCGGTAATACCTGTGAAGAAGGCGGCAAAAGCCCCTGCCAACATGATACCCGCCACTTTCGCTTTATTTTCCGGACGTGCGCAGTGATAAATCGCCAGCGCTGCACCCGGCAAGCCAAACATCATGATCGGGAAGAAACCGGCCTGATAACGACCAGTAATACCGACGATGGCTTTACCGCTATCGATAGACTGTTGGCCACCCAGGAAGTTAGGAATATCGTTAATACCGGCAACGTCAAACCAGAACACTGAGTTCAAGGCGTGATGCAGACCGACGGGGATAAGCAAGCGGTTGAAGAAGGCATAGATGCCCGCGCCCACAGAACCCATATCTTTGATATATTCGCCGAAAGTCACCAATGCGTTATAAATCAGTGGCCAAACGTACATCAGGATAAAGGCAACCACGATCATCAGGAAAGACGTCAGAATCGGAACCAGACGACGACCACTGAAGAAGGAAAGTGCTTTCGGTAGTTCAACACTGCTAAAGCGGTTGTACAACTCAGCAGAGATGATACCCACCAGGATACCCACGAACTGGTTGTTAATTTTGCCGAAAGCAGCCGGAACCTGATCAACTGGGATCTTTTGAATCATCGAGACCGCAGCAGGAGAACACAGTGTGGTTAACACCAAAAAGCCGACAAAGCCGGTCAATGCAGCAGCACCGTCTTTGTCTTTTGACATACCATAAGCCACACCAATGGCGAACAGCACGGACATGTTATCGATGATAGCGGCACCGGATTTGATAAATAATGCCGCAAGTGCATTATCACCACCCCAGCTCACTGGGTCTATCCAGTAGCCAACACCCATCAGTATCGCGGCAGCAGGCAGTGTGGCCACAGGGACCATCAGAGCCCGACCCACTTTTTGCAAGTAACTAAGAATATTCACCTTTCCCCCTATTCGTCCGATATCGGACCCTTATAAGTAGTTTATTTAATTGACTCACTACCTTTTAGAAAAACGCATGGCACACTTTATATTTATTCACGGCACGTATTACTCATTGCGAGTGTAAAAAAATTATTTCGTAACGCAAATTAAAACCCCCTATTTTGTGATAAATATCACCAAAAACTAGTTAAAAAGCACCAACAGACTAGCCATGACACAAAACTTATTTTATCATTCGAAAAATGAACAACGCATTGTACCAGCGCATGAGTCAAAATCTGAGTTACGCTTAGATGAATGATTTTAATCGCGTAGAGTATAGCCACTATTAGCAATCCAAGAGGTGCAAGATGAGACTTATCCCACTGAAAAACACCACAGAAGTTGGCAAATGGGCAGCACGTCATATCGTTAATCGTATCAATGCCTTCAAACCGACAGCTGACCGTCCATTTGTGCTGGGTTTGCCTACTGGTGGCACACCAATGGAGGCCTATAAGCATTTAATCGCCATGCATAAAGCCGGCGATGTTAGCTTCAAGCATGTTGTCACTTTTAACATGGATGAATATGTTGGCTTGCCGCAGGAACACCCGGAAAGCTACTACACCTTCATGCACACCAACTTCTTCGATCATGTTGATATTCCAGCAGAAAATATCAACCTATTGAATGGTAACGCGCCAGACATCGATGCTGAATGTCGTCGTTACGAAGAAAAAATTAAGTCTTACGGCAAAATTCACCTGTTCATGGGTGGCGTCGGTGTTGATGGCCATATCGCCTTTAACGAACCGGCATCCTCTTTGGCTTCCCGCACTCGTATCAAAACTCTGACCCAAGAAACCCGCATTGCTAACTCCCGCTTCTTTGGTGGTGATGCAAACCTCGTGCCGAAATATGCACTTACCGTAGGTGTGGGGACATTATTGGATGCAGAAGAAGTGATGATTTTGGTTACCGGTCATGGCAAAGCACAAGCCTTGCAAGCCGCGGTTGAAGGTAGCATCAACCACATGTGGACTATCAGTTGCCTGCAACTGCATGCCAAAGCCATCATGGTGTGTGATGAACCATCAACCATGGAATTGAAGGTCAAAACCGTCAAGTATTTCCGCGAATTAGAAGCTGAAAACGTCAAAAATCTGTAATAGTTATCAGGGGGCCAAGATGTACGCTTTAACTCACAGTCGTATTTATACCAGCCATGAAGTATTGGATAATCATGCCGTTGTTGTGGCTGATGGATTGATCGAACGTATCTGTCCTGTCGATGAACTTCCGGCTGGTATTGAAATCCGTGATTTGGGTGGTGCCATTCTGGCCCCCGGTTTTATTGATCTTCAACTGAATGGCTGCGGCGGCGTCCAATACAATGATTCTCTCGAGGCTATTTCAGTAGAGACGTTGGATATCATGCAGCGCGCGAATGAAAAATCAGGTTGCACCAGCTTCTTGCCAACACTGATTACTTGCAGTGATGAATTTATGAAGCACGGCGTCAATGTCATGCGCTCATACTTACAAAAAAATCAGCACCAGGCTTTGGGGCTACATCTTGAGGGGCCGTATATCAGCCCGCTGAAGAAAGGCACCCATAATCCTGCATTTATTCGCAAACCTAGCGCAGAAATGATTGATTATCTGTGCGCCAATGCGGATGTAATAACTAAACTGACAGTGGCACCTGAAATCGTTGATGCTAAATATATTCGTCAACTGACAGAGGCTGGTATTGTGGTGTCTGCGGGTCACTCAAACGCAACTTATCAGCAAGCCCGCCAAGGGTTTAGTGCTGGGATCCGCTTCTCAACGCACCTTTATAATGCAATGCCTTACATTTCCGGGCGCGAACCGGGGCTTATTGGTGCAATTTTTGATACGCCAGATATCTACACCGGTGTTATTGCTGATGGCCTGCATGTCGACTGGGCCAATATCCGCAATGCCAAACGTCTAAAAGGCGAAAAGCTGGTACTGGTGACCGATGCCACAGCACCGGCAGGGGCAGATCCTGCAATTGAACAATTTATTTTTGCTGGTAAAACAATATACTATCGTGATGGCTTATGTGTAGATGAGAACGGCACCTTAAGCGGTTCAGCACTCACCATGATAGAAGCAGTACAAAATAGTGTTGAACATGTAGGTATCGCGCTGGACGAATCATTACGTATGGCAACACTTTATGCGGCCCGCGCTATTGGCGTGGATAAACAGTTAGGGAGTATTGAGGTCGGCAAAGTTGCTAACCTGACTGCCTTCACCCGCGATTATAAAATCATTAAAACCATCGTTAACGGTAACGAGGTTTTAAAATAAGCGAGTAATTTGATTAATGAGCACTGGCGGACTGTCACAAATCGGTAACGTAGATCTGGTGAAACAACTCAATGGTGCCGTGGTTTACCGGCTTATTGATCAACAAGGCCCGATTTCGCGTATACAAATTGCCGATCTTAGTCAGCTAGCCCCCGCCAGTGTCACCAAAATCACCCGCCAATTGTTAGAGCGGGGGCTTATCAAAGAAGTCGATCAACAGGCTTCTACTGGGGGCCGCCGCGCCATTTCCATTGTTACAGAAAACCGCCAGTTCCATACTATTGCTGTCCGTCTGGGCCGCCATGATGCCACCATTACCCTGTTTGACATGAGCGGGAAGTCGCTGGGAGAAGAGCATTACGCCCTACCAGAACGCACTCAAGAAACCCTGGAATACGCCCTCTTTAATGTCATCAGCCAATTTATCGAAGCCTATCAGCGCAAGTTACGCGAGCTGATCGCCATCGCAGTGATTCTTCCCGGTCTGGTTGAACCGAGCAAAGGTATCGTGCGCTATATGCCACATATCAGTGTCAGCAACTGGCCGTTAGTCGAAAATCTGCAAAATCGCTTTAATGTCACCAGCTTTGTCGGCCACGATATCCGCAGTCTGGCGCTGGCGGAGCACTATTTCGGTGCCACCCGTGATTGCGAAGATTCCATCTTGGTTCGTCTGCACCGGGGAACCGGGGCCGGCATCATTGTTAATAGCCAGATATTTTTAGGCAGCAATGGCAACGTCGGTGAAATCGGTCATATCCAAATTGATCCCCTGGGTGAGCGCTGCTATTGCGGCAATTTTGGTTGTCTGGAGACCGTGGCATCAAATGCAGCGATTGAAAACCGGGTGCGCCACCTGTTGACTCAGGGCTACCCAAGCAAACTGACATTGGATGATTGCCATATTAGCGCTATTTGCAAAGCCGCCAATAAAGGGGATTTGCTGGCGACCGAAGTCATCGAACATGTGGGCCGCTACCTCGGTAAAGCCATTTCTATTGCCATCAACTTATTTAATCCACAAAAAGTCGTTATTGCCGGCGAAATCATCGAAGCCGACAAAATCCTGCTTCCCGCCATTCAGGGTTGTATCAATACGCAAGTGTTGAAAAACTTCCGCCAAAACCTGCCGATAGTCACCTCGCAGCTTAACCATCAATCGGCCATCGGGGCTTTCGCGCTGGCTAAACGTGCCATGCTGAACGGCGTGTTGCTACAGCACCTGTTAGAAAATCAAACGCCATAGATGTCAAAATCCCGGAAAGCAGGTATAACCTGCTGATAAGGAAATTGCAGGGTCACGGCCCTAATCGACCATGTTATAGTGGCATATTGCTGCGGCTAAAAGAGTAATATAAACAATGACAATTAAAAGCGTTATATGTGATATCGACGGCGTGTTGTTGCATGATAATCACCCGATCCCTGGGGCAGATGTTTTTCTGGCCCGAATTCAAGAAGCCGGAATGCCGCTGGTTATTTTGACCAATTATCCATCCCAAACCGCGCAAGACTTGGCTAACCGCTTCAGTTCTGCCGGGCTTGAAGTGCCGGAAAGTGCATTTTATACCTCTGCAATGGCCACTGCCGACTTCCTGCGCCGTCAGGAGGGTAAAAAAGCCTATGTGGTGGGTGAAGGCGCATTAGTTCACGAATTGTATAAAGCAGGTTTTACCATTACTGATATCAATCCTGATTTTGTCATTGTGGGCGAAACCCGCTCTTATAACTGGGATATGATGCATAAAGCGGCCTATTTTGTGGCTAATGGCGCGCGTTTTATTGCCACCAACCCAGATAGCCATGGTCATGGTTTTTCCCCAGCCTGTGGCGCGCTCTGTGCCCCTATCGAGAAAATCTCGGGCAAGAAACCATTTTATGTCGGCAAGCCTAGCCCGTGGATCATCCGTGCGGCACTGAATAAAATGCAAGCGCACTCAGAAAGCACAGTAATTGTCGGGGATAACCTGCGCACAGATATTCTGGCCGGGTTCCAGGCCGGCCTTGAAACCATCTTAGTGCTGTCTGGAGTCTCCACATTGGCGGATATTGACGCCATGCCCTTCCGCCCAAGCTATGTTTACAGCTCTGTTGCAGAAATCGACATCATCTAATTTTGTTGGCGGTCATGGCCGCCACTCCCTTTTTTGGTGCAATGCACTAAAGTTTCTTGCCATTCCTCCCTGTTTTAGCGCATTTTCTTTTAATACTCTCAGAACCGCGCCTGCTATAGCGGCAAATCCATAAAACTATAAATTGGCGTGTTTTTTGCATTATTTTCTATTAGCAAATGACGAGTTTCTTTAAATTATTCGGATGACTGCATCGTCATGGGGCATAACTTGCAAGCAAGTGGCTAAAAAATAGCGCCAGCGATGAACGACTCAAACTCAACATCATCACCGCCAAAGCAGCGAAGTTAGGGAGATTATTATGTGTTCTATTTTCGGGGTTCTTGACCTTAAAACCGACCCCATTGAGTTACGCAAAAAAGCGCTGGAAATGTCACGTTTAATGCGCCACCGTGGCCCAGACTGGTCGGGTGTATGGGCAAATGATAAAGCAATATTGGCCCATGAGCGTTTATCTATTGTTGACGTAAATACCGGTGCTCAGCCCCTGTATAATGCGGCTCAAACGCATATTCTGGCGGTAAACGGTGAAATTTATAATCATCAAGCATTGCGCCAGCAATATGGCGACCGCTATGAATTCCAGACCGGCTCAGACTGCGAAGTCATTCTGGCGCTGTATCAGGAAAAAGGGCCTGATTTCCTTGACGATCTACAAGGCATGTTCGCATTTGTCTTATACGATACAGAGAAAGACGCCTACCTGATCGGCCGTGACCACCTGGGTATTATCCCGCTGTATATGGGCCATGACGAACACGGCAATATGTTTGTCGCTTCCGAGATGAAAGCGTTAGTCCCGGTTTGCCGCACCATTAAAGAATTCCCGGCAGGTAGCTATCTGTGGAGCAAAGACGGCGAAATCCGCGAATATTATCATCGCGACTGGTTTGATTTCGATAATGTAAAAGACAATGTTACCGACAAAGTGGCCTTGGCAAATGCATTAGAAGAAGCAGTAAAAAGCCATTTGATGTCTGACGTGCCTTACGGCGTGTTACTGTCTGGCGGCCTGGATTCTTCGGTTATTTCCGCCATCACCAAAAAATTTGCTGCCCGCCGAGTCGAAGATGACGAGCGCAGTGAAGCCTGGTGGCCACAATTGCACTCCTTCGCCGTGGGTTTAGTGGGCTCCCCTGATTTACGTGCCGCGAAAGAAGTCGCCAATCATTTAGGTACTGTGCACCATGAAATTCATTTCACCGTGCAAGAAGGTCTGGATGCTATTCGCGATGTGATTTATCACATTGAAACCTATGATGTCACCACCATCCGCGCCTCAACGCCAATGTATTTGATGTCACGTAAAATCAAGGCGATGGGCATCAAAATGGTGTTATCTGGTGAAGGTTCTGACGAAGTATTCGGCGGTTACCTCTATTTCCACAAAGCGCCGAATGCCAAAGAATTACATGAAGAAACCGTGCGCAAGCTGTTAGCTCTGCACATGTATGACTGTGCCCGAGCCAATAAAGCCATGTCTGCCTGGGGCGTAGAAGCTCGCGTTCCCTTCCTGGATAAAAATTTCCTTGATGTCGCAATGCGTATCAACCCGCAAGATAAAATGTGCGGCAATGGCAAGATGGAAAAGCATGTCCTGCGTGAATGTTTTGAATCTTACCTGCCACACAGTGTTGCATGGCGTCAAAAAGAGCAATTCTCCGATGGTGTTGGCTACAGCTGGATTGATACATTAAAAGAGAAAGCAGCCGAGCAAGTCACTGATCAACAGATGGAAACTGCTCATTTCCGTTTCCCATATAACACGCCGTCTTCCAAAGAAGGCTACTTGTATCGCGAAATCTTTGAAGAGCTGTTCCCGCTGCCAAGTGCAGCTGAATGTGTCCCTGGCGGCCCATCAGTGGCATGTTCATCAGCTAAAGCTATTGAATGGGATGAATCATTCAAAAGCATGGATGACCCATCAGGCCGTGCCGTGGGCGTCCATCAGGATGCTTATAAATAATTCCACTGTTGCGAGGGGCTAAAACCTTCGTACTTTTGGTTCTGATAGCAAGGTCGCCTCCGGGCGGCCTTTTTTATTGGCCATCAGTGACTGATAACCGCGTAACCAGAGTGGCTAACACAGCGGTAACCTCAAACAGTCTGGATATATTCCTTTTGCAGGTAAATTCAACAATTAATCATTATAACTGCTGCTTTAATCGCCAGTCTGTTCACAAGCCAAACAAACGAACCCTTTCAGCGCTTTTTTGGGAAAAAATTAGTTGACGCAATTCGGCCATATACGCATAATGCGCCCCGCAACGCCGATGAAGGTTGT
>NZ_ACCD01000024.1 GCF_000173775.1 Yersinia rohdei ATCC 43380 | reverse complement strand
AAATCAAGTAAAGACCCCATGCCAAAAGCGTGGGGTTTTTGCTTTTCTGCTATTCAGTAAAAATCATCAATAAACAGCTAGTTGGTTATAGTGGATGTCCTTATCATCCTGATCTCGACCATTTTTAGCATAATCTATTAAAATCCGGTAAATAGTTATTGAAGCCCTCTGTTAATACAGCGGATTTTTGTATTTTTACAGCATATAAAATGAACATAAATTTTTTACGACACAGTGAATTTTGATATTTCCTCAATGAATTATTTTCAGGTTGTTGCAGAACTCTCGACTTTATCGCAAAAAACCGCTATCTTCAGGCATCTAGAAGTCTAAACGTATAAATGGATATATTGAGGATATAGGCATGCCAATTCGGGTTCCTGATGAATTACCAGCGGTGAGTTTCTTGCGCAATGAGAATGTCTTTGTCATGACTTCATCACGTGCAAAAACTCAGGAAATTCGTCCCCTGAAGGTGTTGGTTTTGAATCTAATGCCTAAAAAAATCGAAACGGAAAATCAATTCCTGCGTTTACTTTCTAACTCGCCGTTACAGATTGATATTCAATTACTGCGGATTGATAGCCGTGAATCAAAAAATACCCCTGCTGAGCATCTCAACAACTTTTATTGCGACTTTGAAGACATCCAAGAGCAGAATTTTGATGGCTTGATTGTGACAGGTGCTCCTTTGGGCTTGGTTGATTTCTGTGATGTTGCATATTGGCCACAGATTGAGCGTATTATCGCCTGGGCTAAAGATCACGTTACCTCGACCCTATTTGTGTGTTGGGCAGTGCAGGCGGCATTAAATATCTTGTATGGCATCCCTAAGATGACGCGCGAGACTAAGCTCTCCGGTATTTATCAGCATCAAACAGAGAAACCATTGGCGCTCCTGACTCGCGGTTTCGACGAGACATTTCTGGCCCCCCACTCCCGCTATGCAGATTTTCCTATTGAGGTGCTCGAGCAATATGCTGACTTAGATATTCTGGTCTCATCTGAAGAGGCCGGAGCCTATCTGTTTGCCAGTAAAGACAAGCGAGTTGCCTTTGTGACTGGGCATCCTGAATATGATGTGGATACTCTGGCTGGAGAATATCAGCGAGATCTGGCCGCTGGCCTTAATCCGCAAATTCCACTCAATTATTTTCCTAATGACGATGCTGCTTTACCGCCAAAAGCATCCTGGCGCAGCCATGGGCACCTGCTGTTCGCCAACTGGCTGAACTACTATGTTTACCAAATCACGCCATTTGATTTGAGCCATATGAATCCTACTCTCGACTGATTTCCTCCCCTTCAAATGTTAATAAAGGCGGCTGAATCGAGGCCGCCTCTCAATTTCCTCTTCAAATAACGGCCATTTCATCCTGACCAAACTGGTCTGATCTCTTTGTGAAACAATAAGTTACCTCAATAAAAATGAACTAATGGAAGCCAATTCCTATCTATTAAGTCAATCAAGTTATGTTAACAATATGATAAATAAAGATTAAAAAAATATTTTAATTAAAAATGGAAATCGTTTTTGATTTTCGCAATTAATTGATTATTCTTAGTCCTGTCGGGGTAAAAATTGACCATAAAATCTAGCCTTAAATTTCCGGTTGGAACGCAATACCCGATACGAATCCAAGAGTGACGCTATGTCAGCGTTGAGGTAAAGGTCGTGAGATTGGGAAGGGGAAAGGCAATGACACAACAGTTAGTCGGCACGGAGTTAGTTTTTACCCAGCATTTTAATGCTGCAGAGCGACAGGTTTTACCAGATGAAGCCATCGAATTTTTGGCTGAATTAGTGGTGAAATTTGCGAAATCACGTAGCGAACTCCTTGCCGCACGGGCATCTTGGCAGCAGGCCATTGATCACGGCGCTTTACCTGATTTTATTTCGGAAACCAATTCCATTCGTGATGGTGATTGGAATATCAAAGGCATTCCTGCTGACTTAAGAGATCGCCGAGTCGAGATTACTGGGCCGGTTGAGCGCAAAATGGTGATTAATGCCCTCAATGCTAACGTAAAAGTCTTTATGGCTGATTTTGAAGATTCACTCGCACCAAGCTGGGATAAAGTGATTGATGGCCAGATTAATTTGTATGATGCGATAAAAGGCACAATTTCATATACCAATGAATCCGGTAAAATTTATCAGCTAAAGCCCAATCCAGCAGTCTTAATTGCTCGGGTTCGCGGTCTGCATTTGCCAGAAAAACATGTGAAGTGGCAGGGTGAAGCTATCCCCGGCGGCTTGTTCGATTTTGCGTTGTATTTCTACCATAACTATAAGCAATTACTTGCCAATGGCAGTGGCCCTTATTTCTATTTGCCAAAGATGCAGTCTTATCAGGAAGCCGCTTGGTGGAGTGATGTATTCAGCTTCACGGAGCAGCGTTTTAATCTGCCGCAAGGCACGATTAAGGCCACCGTGTTAATTGAAACATTGCCTGCGGTATTCCAAATGGATGAAATCCTTTATCACCTGCGCCACCACATTGTTGGACTGAATTGCGGCCGCTGGGATTATATCTTCAGCTATATCAAAACACTCAAAAACCACGGCGACCGGGTGTTGCCAGACCGCCAATCGGTCACTATGACTAAGCCATTCCTGAGTGCTTATTCTCGCTTACTGATCAAAACCTGCCATAAACGTGGGGCTTTGGCGATGGGAGGAATGGCGGCATTTATCCCTAATAAAGACCCGGCTCAAAATGCATTGGTATTGGATAAAGTCCGTGCTGACAAAGAGTTAGAAGCCAGCAATGGCCACGATGGCACATGGGTTGCTCACCCCGGGCTTGCCGATACTGTGATGGAGGTTTTTAACCGTGTATTGGGCGACCGCCCTAATCAGTTAGCAGTGACTCGCGCGCAAGATAAACCCATCACTGCCGCCGAGTTATTAGAGCCGTGCACGGGGGAGCGCACCGAGGAAGGGATGCGCGCCAATATTCGTGTGGCGGTGCAATACATCGAAGCTTGGATATCGGGCAATGGTTGTGTGCCGATTTATGGCTTGATGGAAGATGCCGCGACGGCTGAGATTTCCCGGACTTCTATTTGGCAATGGATACATCACCAGAAAAGCTTGAGTAATGGCCAGACGGTGACGAAAGAATTGTTCCGCAGCATGTTGAGTGAAGAAATGCAGGTAGTGAAGCTTGAACTTGGCACCGAGCGTTTTGAGGGAGGGCGGTTTGAAGAAGCTGCGCGCCTGATGGAACGCATTACAACACAAGACGAGCTTATCGACTTCCTGACGTTGCCAGGCTACGCGCTGCTGGCATAACCCTACAAATTAATAATAAGGTAGAACACCATGACAACCTCTCGTACTCAACAAATTCAGCAATTGGAACAAGAATGGCAATCACCGCGCTGGAAGGGAATTACCCGCCCCTATAGTGCCGAAGAAGTGATCAAATTGCGTGGCTCGGTGAACCCGGAATGCACATTGGCGCAGCACGGCGCACAAAAGTTATGGGAATTACTGCATGGCAAAGCCCGCAAAGGTTATATCAATTGTCTGGGGGCATTAACGGGTGGCCAGGCATTACAACAGGCGAAGGCCGGTGTTGAGGCCATTTACCTGTCGGGCTGGCAGGTAGCAGCTGATGCCAATACCGCCTCCAGCATGTATCCGGATCAGTCTTTGTACCCGGTGGACTCCGTTCCCGCAGTGGTCAAACGTATTAATAACAGTTTCCGCCGTGCGGATCAGATTCAGTGGTCGAATAATATTGAGCCAGGTAGCAAAGGCTATACCGACTATTTTCTGCCAATTGTAGCGGATGCTGAAGCTGGTTTTGGTGGCGTGTTGAATGCATTTGAATTGATGAAAGCCATGATTGAAGCCGGTGCCGCAGGGGTGCATTTTGAAGACCAACTGGCCGCGGTGAAGAAATGTGGTCATATGGGCGGGAAAGTGTTGGTTCCGACTCAAGAAGCAATTCAGAAGTTGGTTGCCGCCCGCTTAGCGGCAGATGTGCTGGGCGTGCCCACCTTACTGATTGCGCGCACCGATGCGGATGCCGCAGATTTACTGACATCAGATTGTGATCCTTATGACAGCGAATTTATTACCGGCGAGCGCACTCCGGAAGGGTTTTTCCGCACCCATGCCGGCATTGAACAGGCCATCAGCCGTGGCCTGGCTTATGCTCCTTATGCTGATTTGGTGTGGTGCGAAACCTCGACGCCAGATTTAGCCTTAGCCAAACGTTTTGCCGACGCGGTTCATGCTAAATTCCCAGGAAAATTATTGGCTTATAACTGTTCGCCATCATTTAACTGGAAAAAGAATCTGACCGACCAGCAAATTGCCAGCTTCCAGGATGATCTGGCTGCTATGGGCTACAAATACCAGTTTATTACCCTCGCGGGTATTCACAGCATGTGGTTCAACATGTTCGATTTGGCCCATGCTTATGCGCAGGGCGAGGGCATGAAACATTATGTTGAGAAAGTCCAGCAGCCAGAATTTGCCTCTGTTGAGCGCGGATATACTTTTGCTTCTCATCAGCAAGAAGTGGGTACTGGTTACTTTGATAAAGTCACCAATATCATTCAGGGGGGCGAATCCTCAGTGACGGCCTTGACTGGCTCGACGGAAGAGCAGCAGTTTTAACCTGCTGATTCAGTAAACGTGAGTGTTATCAGGAGCCTGCTTATGCAGGCTCTGTTCCGTAGGGCTGGGGGTGCATATGGTGGCAAAGCTGGAACAATTAATCGCCCAAACAATTTTGCAGGGATTTGATGCTCAATATGGTCGCTTTTTGGAGGTCACTGCCGGTGCCCAACATCGTTTTGAACAGGCAGACTGGCAAGCGGTACAGCAGGCGATGAAAAAGCGAATTCATCTCTACGACCATCATGTGGGATTGGTTGTGGAGCAACTAAAGCACATTACCGACCAGCGCTGTTTTGATGCCGAATTTCTGGCGCGGGTAAAAGAGATTTACACCGGCTTGTTACCGGATTATCCGCGCTTTGAAATTGCCGAAAGTTTTTTTAATTCAGTGTATTGCCGCCTATTCAAACATCGCGATTTAACAGCCGATAAATTATTTGTTTTTAGTTCACAGCCACAGCGGCGTTTCCGTGAGATCCCACGGCCTTTGGCGCGTGATTTTGCACCAAAGGGGGATTTGAGTCGCATGTTGCAGGCGGTACTCAGTGATTTACCTCTGCGCTTACCTTGGGAGAATCTCCCTCGCGACATTGATTATATTGTCTCTGCTTTGCTGCAAATATTTACGCAGGCCCAGCTTTCTGAGGCGCGTTTTCAAATAGCTAATGAGCTGTTTTACCGCAATAAAGCCGCTTGGTTGGTGGGGAAGTTGCGGCTGGCGGACGGCGTATATCCATTCCTGCTGCCTATCCATCACAATGAAGCGGGCGCACTATTTATTGATACCTGCCTCACCAGCAAGGCTGAGGCCAGCATCGTATTTGGTTTTGCTCGCTCCTACTTTATGGTGTATGCGCCTTTGCCAGCGGCGCTGGTGGAATGGCTGCGGGAAATATTACCCAGTAAATCGACTGCTGAATTGTATATGGCGATTGGCTGCCAAAAGCACGGCAAAACAGAAAGTTATCGTGAATACCTGACTTTTGTTCATCAATCCAGCGAGCAGTTTATTATCGCGCCGGGGGTCAAAGGCATGGTGATGCTGGTCTTTACCCTGGCGTCATTTGACCGCGTGTTTAAGGTGATTAAAGACCAGTTTGCACCGCAAAAAGAAGTGAGTCAGGCGCGGGTTTTAGAATGCTATCAATTAGTTAAGGAACACGATCGGGTAGGCCGCATGGCGGATACCCAAGAGTATGAGAATTTTGTAATTGATAAGCATCGCATCAGCCCTGAACTGCTGGCCGAGTTGCAGCGGGAAGTGCCGGAAAAACTGGAAGAGGTCGGTGAGAAAATCATCATTAAACACCTGTATATGGAGCGGCGGATGACGCCATTGAATCTCTATATGGAGCAGGCCAATGATCAGCAATTAAAAGATGCTATCGAGGAATATGGCAATGCCATCAAACAGCTGGCTGCGGCAAATATTTTCCCCGGTGATATGTTATTTAAGAACTTTGGCGTCACCCGGCATGGCCGTGTGGTGTTCTACGATTATGATGAAATTTGTTATATGACAGAGGTGAATTTCCGCGATATTCCTCCTGCACGTTATCCGGAAGATGAGCTGGCAAGTGAGCCCTGGTATAGCGTGTCGCCCAATGATGTTTTTCCTGAGGAGTTTCGTCATTTTCTCTGCACAGATCCGCAAATTAGGCGCTGTTTTGAAGAAATGCACAGTGACTTATTCCATGCCAGTTATTGGCGCAGTTTGCAGCAACGTATCCGGGATGGGCATGTGGAGGATGTTTTTGCCTATCGGCGTAAGCAGCGTTTTTCCCAGCGGGTGATCAGTTAGCGGCGACTGCGCGTTTGGATTCTGGTGTTGTGCTGTGCTCGCAACACCTTGTTTTGGTATGATTAATTGTTACTGCACGGATTTGGTAGTGCTCGAAATCCTCCGGCGTCCGCGCCAAGCGGCGCGGTTCAAGCCGACAGGCGTCTTTATGAAGTCTGTGTTCTCTGCCCGACATTAACCTTGTTATTCATCTAACTCCTATTACCCCCGCCATAGGATTGGGTAATTTCTTTTGCGGCATGAATAACGAGTGCACCAAGTTCGGTTACGCGATCGTCGGTGATACGCGATACAGGGCCGGAAATAGAGATAGCGGCAAAGGCTTCATGGTGTTCATCGAACAAACAGGCGGCAATACAGCGCAGGCCGAGGGCATGTTCTTCATCATCAAATGAATAGCCTTGCTTGCGAATTAAGGCCAGATTTTCTTTTAAGCTGCTGGGATTCGTCCGTGTATGCTGGGTATAGGCATGCAGGCCTTTTTTATGTAAAAGCTGCACCAACTGGTCGTCTGGCAAGGTTGACAGAAAGGCTTTTCCCGCCCCAGAAGCATGCATAGGTAGCTTACCGCCAATAGGTGCAGACATACGCATCAGCGCGGTGCATTGCACTTGGTCGATAATAATGGCTTGATAATCACTGTGATCCAGCACCGCCAAATTGACAGTTTCGCCGGACTCATCCATCAGACGCCGTAGCATGGGGTGAACCATTGCCAGCAAATTGCGGCTTTGCAAAAAACTACTGCCAACAATAAAGGCGTGAGCGCCCATCGTCCACAGGCCCAAATCCCCTACCTGGCGAACAAAACCTTGCTGCTGCATCGTGGTTAACAGGCGATGAGTGGTAGAGTTAGGTAAACCCGCCTGTTGCGCTAAATCAGTGAGTGCCACACTTCCTTGCGCTTCGGAAATATATTCCAGTAATTTTAGCCCACGAGTCAATGATTGAACCTGACCAGTTACCGCAGGGGTAGTTTGCGCGGCTGCTTTGGGTTTCTTGCCCCTTTTGACCGGGATCGGTAACGCCATGAATCAACCTCTCTGGTATTTTTATGGAATTCATTTTCGTTTTTCAATTATGCATGTAAACAGTCAGAAATGCTCATCCGATGAGTGGGTTTTGCTACCTGAAAAAGTCTCAACTGTGAGTTGACTCATTAGGTTGGTAACTTGTGCTAGGATGTCAGACTGACTTGTCGAATGAATCATTTTTCAGCATGTCTGATACGAATAAACGACCAAAAAACGTCGGATAATGGCAAGGTAACAGGGTAAAGAGGCGACAGTGGTGGATACAATAACAAAGAAAAAGGTTGAGGAATTACACCAGCAGTTGGCACAGCGGATCTTAGTGCTGGATGGTGGTATGGGTACGATGATTCAGAGCTATCAATTGGATGAGGCCGATTATCGTGGTGCGCGTTTTGCTGATTGGCCCAGTGATCTGAAGGGCAACAATGACTTATTGGTGCTTTCCAAGCCGGAAGTCATTATTGCTATTCATAATGCCTATCTTGAAGCGGGCGCTGATATTCTCGAAACCAATACCTTTAACTCCACCACCATTGCAATGGCGGATTATCAGATGGAGTCACTGTCAGCTGAGATTAACTTTGAAGCTGCCCGCCTGGCCCGTATCTGTGCGGATGAATGGACTGCCCGCACCCCTGAAAAACCACGTTATGTTGCTGGGGTGCTTGGGCCGACCAACCGCACCGCGTCTATTTCACCTAAAGTTAACGACCCGGCTTTCCGTAATGTCAGTTTTGATCAATTGGTTGAAGCTTATCGTGAATCAACCCGCGCGCTGATTGAGGGCGGTGTTGATCTGATTATGATTGAAACGGTCTTTGATACCCTGAATGCCAAAGCCGCGACTTTCGCGGTAGAAACTGAATTTGAAGCCTTGGGTGTGCTGTTGCCGGTGATGATTTCTGGCACCATTACAGATGCCTCTGGCCGCACCTTGTCCGGCCAAACCACCGAAGCTTTTTATAACTCTCTGCGCCACGTTAAACCGCTTTCTTTTGGCCTGAACTGTGCTTTGGGGCCAGATGAGTTACGTCAATATGTCTCTGAGTTATCGCGCATTTCTGAATATTATGTCAGTGCGCACCCCAATGCCGGCTTACCTAATGCTTTTGGTGAATACGATCTGGAAGCCAAAGAGATGGCAGAGCAGATTGGCGAGTGGGCGCGGGCTGGATTTTTGAATATTGTGGGGGGTTGCTGCGGCACAACACCCCGCCATATTGCCGCGATGGTTAAAGCTGTTGCCGGAGTTGCACCTCGGCCATTGCCGGATATTCCGGTAGCTTGCCGTTTGGCTGGGCTGGAACCGCTGACCATTGATGCCAATACATTGTTTGTTAACGTCGGCGAGCGGACTAACGTCACCGGCTCGGCCCGGTTTAAGCGGCTGATAAAAGAAGATAAATATGGCGAGGCACTGGATGTTGCTCGCCAACAGGTTGAGAGTGGCGCGCAAATCATCGATATCAATATGGATGAGGGTATGCTTGATGCCGAGGCCGCGATGGTGCGCTTTCTTAACCTGATTGCCGGCGAACCTGATATTGCCCGAGTGCCGATTATGATTGACTCCTCCAAGTGGGATGTCATCGAAAAAGGCCTTAAATGTATTCAGGGCAAAGGCATTGTAAACTCCATTTCGATGAAAGAGGGCGAAGCCGCCTTTATCCATCATGCCAAACTGGTGCGCCGCTATGGTGCCGCGATGGTGGTGATGGCATTTGATGAGCAGGGCCAGGCTGATACCCGCGCCCGTAAAATCGAAATTTGCCGCCGCGCCTATAAAATCCTGACCGAGACTGTCGGTTTCCCACCAGAAGATATTATTTTCGACCCGAATATCTTCGCCGTCGCGACCGGGATTGACGAGCATAACAACTATGCTGTTGATTTTATTGAAGCTTGTGCAGATATCAAAGCTGAACTCCCCCACGCCATGATTTCTGGTGGCGTCTCCAACGTGTCTTTCTCCTTCCGTGGCAATGATCCGGTGCGCGAAGCTATTCACGCGGTATTCCTCTATTACGCGATTCGTAATGGGATGGATATGGGGATCGTCAACGCCGGGCAGTTAGCTATTTATGATGATTTATCTGACGAGCTGAGAAATGCGGTTGAGGATGTCATTCTTAATCGTCGTGATGACAGCACCGAACGTTTGTTGGATTTGGCGGAAAAATACCGTGGCAGCAAAAGTGATGAAATCGCGGTTCAGCAAGCAGAATGGCGCGGCTGGCCAGTAGTGAAACGCCTGGAATATTCGCTGGTTAAAGGGATTACCGAGTTCATCGAGTTGGACACAGAAGAGGCTCGTCAGCAAGCAGCCCGGCCTATAGAGGTGATTGAAGGGCCGCTGATGGCCGGTATGAATGTGGTGGGCGACTTGTTCGGTGAGGGCAAAATGTTCCTGCCGCAAGTGGTTAAATCTGCACGAGTGATGAAACAGGCGGTCGCCTATCTTGAGCCTTATATTGAGGCCAGCAAAGAAAAAGGCACCACAGCGGGCAAGATTTTGCTGGCGACAGTGAAAGGCGATGTGCACGATATCGGCAAAAATATTGTCGGTGTGGTGTTGCAGTGCAATAACTACGAAATTATCGATTTGGGTGTGATGGTGCCGACCGAAAAAATCTTGCGCACTGCGCGGGAAGAAAAGGTGGATATCATCGGCTTATCCGGCCTGATTACGCCGTCGCTGGATGAGATGGTAAATGTGGCGAAAGAGATGGAGCGCCAGGGCTTTACTCTGCCATTGCTGATTGGCGGCGCGACAACCTCTAAGGCTCACACGGCAGTTAAAATCGAGCAAAACTACAGTGGCTCCACCACTTATGTTTCTAACGCCTCGCGCAGTGTCGGTGTGGTTTCAGCTTTATTATCTGCGACTCAACGCGATGATTTTGTGGCGAAAACTCGCAAGGAATATGAAACCGTTCGTATCCAACATGCGCGCAAGAAGCCCCGCACGCCACCGGTCAGCTTGCAGGCGGCTCGGGATAACCACACGGTAATCGATTGGGAGAATTATACTCCGCCAGTGGCACACAAACTGGGTGTGCAAGCCGTGGAAGCCAGCATCGAAACCTTGCGTAATTACATCGACTGGACGCCATTCTTTATGACCTGGTCATTGGCGGGTAAGTATCCGCGTATTCTGGAAGATGAAGTGGTCGGGGAAGAGGCCAAGCGCTTGTTTGTGGAGGCCAATGAAATGCTGGATAAGCTGTCGGCGGAGGATTTGCTGCATCCAAAAGGTGTGGTCGGCTTGTTCCCGGCCAACAGTGTTGGCGATGATATTGAGGTTTATCGCGATGAGCGGCGCGACGAGGTGCTGGTGGTCAGCCATCATTTGCGTCAGCAAACTGAAAAAACCGACTTCCCGAATTATTGCCTGGCGGATTACGTTGCGCCGAAATCCAGTGGTAAAGCGGATTATTTCGGTGCTTTTGCCGTCACGGGTGGGCTGGAAGAGGATGCGCTGGCCGAGGCTTATGATGCCCAACATGATGATTACAATAAAATCATGATTAAGGCGCTATCCGACCGCCTGGCTGAAGCCTTTGCGGAATATCTGCATGAGCGGGTGCGCAAAGTGTATTGGGGTTTTGCGCCGAATGAAAATCTGAGCAACGAAGAACTGGTGCGTGAGAACTATCAGGGAATTCGCCCGGCACCGGGTTACCCTGCTTGCCCGGAACACACGGAGAAAGGCCAAATCTGGCAGTTACTGGATGTGGAAACCCATACTGGCATGAAACTGACTGAATCCTATGCCATGTGGCCGGGAGCATCAGTATCAGGCTGGTATTTTAGCCATCCGGAGAGCAAATACTTTGCTGTGGCCCAGATTCAACGTGATCAGGTTGAGGATTATGCCGCCCGCAAAGGGATGCCGGTGGCAGAAGTGGAGCGCTGGTTAGCACCAAACCTGGGTTATGATGCCGATTAATTTTGCCTGAAGAGAAAAGATGAGTTATTTGGGTAACAGAGACCTGCGGGTGTGGACTGCAAAGGGCGATTTACATTTATTCTCAGCACTGATTTATTCTCAGCACTGATTTATTGCCAGTCTTATTGACCTGTTTTTTGTTTTTTTTAACCGGCTCAGGGTGAGCCGGTTAAATTACCTCACGGGCTGCTACTCGAATAAATTGTGATGCAGAGTTTGCACCACTTTCTCCGCGTCATTGCCAGGGATCAGGAAACATAGGTTGTGGCTGCTGGCACCGTAACAAATCATGCGAATATTGAATGGGTCGAGCACGCCGAACACTTCTTTGCCGACCCCACAGGCCTGCGATAAGTTATTGCCGATGATGGCCACCAAGGCCAGATTCTCTTCTACTTCAACCCGGCACAGGGAAGAAAGTTCAGTCAGTAGCGAGGTCGTCAACAGGCTGTCACCGGTGGATGTTGAGCCGGTGGTATCCAGTGTCAGTGCCACACTCACTTCTGAGGTGGTTATCAAATCAACTGAAATATTATGCCGCGCCAAAATGTTAAATACCTCTGCCAGAAAACCGCGGGCATGCAGCATGTTCAAGCTATGCAAGGAGACCAGCGTTTGCTTGCGGCGCAGCGCCAAGGCGCGGAACAAAGGGGGATTGCTGGTTTCATTACACACCAGAGTGCCACCGGCAGCGGGGTCTTTGCTCGAGCCGACAAATACCGGAATATCACAGCGAACTGCCGGTAATAAGGTGGCCGGATGCAGCACTTTGGCACCAAAAGTCGCCATTTCAGCCGCTTCTTCAAAGGCGATTTTATCAATACGTTTTGCGCCCGGAACCACTCGCGGGTCAGTGGTGTAAATGCCTGGGACATCAGTCCAGATATCTATGCGGCAGACGTGAAGTGCTTCACCCAGCAGGGCGGCGGTGTAATCACTGCCACCGCGGCCAAGGGTGGTGGTGCGGCCTTGGCTTTCACTGCCGATAAAACCTTGTGTTACCACAATGGCATGCGGGAGGCGCGGGGCTAATTGGCTTTGAGCCAGTTCAGATAACAATTGCGTATCCGGCTCGGCGCGACCAAAACGATCATTGGTGCGCATGATTTTGCGCACATCAAACCATTCCACCGCAATTTGGCGTTGGCGTAACAGTTCGACAAACAACAGTGTCGACATCAATTCGCCGTGGCTGACTAATTCATCGGTCAATGCCGGAGAGGTGGCTAAACTGGCGGCCTCTGACAGCATGGCAATGTTTTCCAGCATGCGGTCAATTTCTTCGCGAATAATGGCTGAATCAGCCAGTTTGGTGAGAATACTGTATTGAATGCGGCGGATTTCGTCTACATGTTGGGTGCGGATTTCCAGTGCGCGCCCCTCGGCCAGTGCGACCAACAGATTGGTCACTCCGGCAGATGCCGACAAAATGACCAAACGAACGTCCGGGTTCGATAACACCACATCAGCACTGCGGCTCATGGCATCAAAATCAGCCACACTGGTTCCGCCAAATTTGGCGACGACCATTGACGAAAGGGCGCTGTCAGTTTGTTGACATGGTTGCTGTTGGAGAGCTGCTTGATTCATCTAAAAAAACCTCGTGTCAGGGATGCCATCTTGGGTGGTCATCTGTATTAGCCTTGGCACAAGGGAAGAGCGGTAAGTCAGGGGGCAGGCGTAGAAATAACACTACGTTACACCCAGAAGCGCTCCACCTTGTTGACCGCCCTAAAGGAACGGCATTGGTGACAACCCAGGGGATTCAGCCCCTGCAGTCGACACGTTGATAGCCGAAATCATCGTGTCTCGGCGTCGCTCCCCCTCGAATGTCTTCAGCGGATTACGGCTCCTCTGACACTTTACCTGGGCGACGCACCTCTTCTGGCTTACGCACTGGTGCGCAAGTAGGTGTTTAGAAATAGCGGGTTATCGAGTTTCTGTCAACGATATGGCCATGAGGTATTTTCATATTTAATAAATTGTCGTGTCATATAAATAATTTAACTGGATATCGGCTGACAATGCGGCATTTACCCTTTTTAAGGGGGAGGGGTTAAGAGAGAGAGGAAAACAGGAAGTAGATCAAGGGTTGTTTCGAGAGATATTGCCTATCGCAAGAAAAGAGATCTCAATCACAGGGTTACAGGATACAATCAATGTATTCGTTTCATTAATCCTTAAGCCTAGAAGAGCGCCGCTATGAAAAATATTAATCCTAGTCAAACCGCTGCCTGGAAAGCGTTACAGCAACACTTTGAACAGATGAAAGACGTCACCATCAGCAGTCTGTTTGCCAAGGACGATCAGCGTTTTAACAAGTTCTCCGCGACTTTTGATGATCAAATGCTGGTGGATTTCTCCAAAAACCGCATTACCAGCGAAACCATGGAAAAACTGCAAGCTCTGGCCAAAGAAACGGATTTGGCTGGTGCGATTAAAGCCATGTTCTCCGGCGAGAAAATCAACCGGACTGAAGATCGCGCGGTGCTGCATGTTGCTCTGCGTAACCGCAGCAACACGCCAATTGTGGTCGATGGCAAAGATGTGATGCCGGAAGTCAACGCGGTACTGGCCAAAATGAAACAGTTCTGTGACCGCGTGATTGGCGGTGACTGGAAAGGCTATACCGGCAAAGCGATTACTGATGTGGTGAATATCGGTATTGGCGGTTCAGACCTTGGCCCTTATATGGTGACTGAAGCGCTGCGCCCCTATAAAAATCATCTGAATATGCATTTTGTTTCTAACGTCGATGGCACCCATATTGCCGAGACGTTGAAATCATTGAACCCAGAAACCACCCTGGTTCTGGTTGCATCAAAAACCTTTACCACGCAAGAAACCATGACCAATGCCCACAGTGCACGTGATTGGTTCCTGGCGACGGCGCAAGATCCCGCGCATGTTGCAAAACATTTTGCTGCACTATCAACCAATGCTAAAGCCGTGGGCGAGTTTGGTATTGATACTGACAATATGTTTGAGTTCTGGGATTGGGTCGGTGGCCGTTATTCTCTGTGGTCTGCTATCGGCTTGTCTATCGCGCTGTCTATCGGTTTCGAAAACTTTGAACAGTTGCTAAGTGGCGCACATGCCATGGATAAACACTTTGCAGAAACCCCGGCAGAGCAGAACCTGCCAGTGCTGTTGGCACTGATTGGTATTTGGTATAACAATTTCTTTGGTGCAGAAACTGAAGCTATCCTGCCTTACGACCAATATATGCACCGTTTCCCGGCTTATTTCCAGCAGGGCAATATGGAATCCAACGGCAAATATGTTGATCGCAATGGCAACCCGGTTGATTACCAGACTGGCCCAATTATCTGGGGCGAGCCGGGTACCAATGGGCAACATGCGTTTTACCAGTTGATTCATCAGGGTACCAAATTGGTTCCTTGTGACTTTATCGCACCGGCAATCAGTCATAACCCACTGAGTGACCACCACGGAAAACTGCTGTCTAACTTCTTTGCCCAAACTGAAGCGCTGGCGTTCGGCAAATCATTGGCAGAAGTTGAAGCTGAATTTGCAGCCGCGGGCAAAACACCTGAGCAAGTGGCTCATGTTGCGCCATTCAAAGTGTTTGAAGGTAACCGCCCAACTAACTCCATCCTGCTGCGCGAAATTACGCCGTTCAGCTTGGGGGCGCTGATTGCGCTGTATGAGCACAAGATCTTCACTCAGGGCGTTATCCTGAATATTTACAGCTTTGACCAGTGGGGTGTAGAGCTGGGCAAACAACTGGCTAACCGCATCTTGCCAGAGTTGGCTGATGATAAAGACGTGACCAGCCATGACAGTTCTACCAATGCGTTGATTAACCGTTTCAAGAACTGGCGTTAAGCTAGGGCTTAAGCTCCTTGATCCGTGCTTATTGGCCTCTTACTTAAGTAAGGGGCCTTTTTTTGGCTCGGTATTTTTCACCTATTTTTTATGGGGTATTTATGGCCAAAAATTCACGCTCTCAATGGATAGCTAAAAACCTACAGCGTATGTTGAATGTCGGGCTGATTTTTTTAGCCGCGATTTTGGTGGTTTTCCTGATAAAAGAAACCATCCACTTGGGGCAGATGTTATTTGTGAATAGTCAGGAAGTTTCTTCCTACAAGTTGATTGAAGGGATTGTGATTTACTTCCTATATTTCGAATTTATTGCCTTGATTGTTAAGTATTTTGAGTCCGGCTATCACTTCCCATTACGCTATTTTATCTATATCGGGATCACCGCCATTATCCGGCTGATCATTGTCGATCATGAGAGCCCAATGGATACTCTGATTTATTCAGCATCGATACTGTTGCTGGTGGTGACTTTGTACTTAGCCAATACAGAAAGGTTAAAGCGCGAGTAACTCTGCGGTATTTTAAACAGAAAAATGGCGGCCATAAAGGCCGCCCTAAAGACACAGTACCAGAGGGGAAAAATACCCTTCTTACTTGAAATTGTCGCGTTGTTGGCTGCTCTTACTTACCCGAATCACTGACCTAAGTCAGCTCATCGGGCTTCATTCGTTTGCTGCCTAGCGACAACTCCAATTACTTTGGGTATTGAACGATGAAATTTTGAAACGTTAACCTTTCACTCCACCTGCCGTGAGACCACCGACCAACCAGCGTTGTGCCAGCAAGAAGACTGCGGTGATGGGAATAGCAGACAACACGGCTGCTGCGGCAAAATCGCCCCACAGGTAGTTTTGCGGGTTGAGATACTGCTGCATACCTACCGCCAGGGTGTAACTGTCCACATCGCGCAACAACAATGAGGCGACAGGTACTTCAGTGATGGCGGCAATAAACGACAGAATAAATACCACCGCTAAAATGGGCACTGACAGCGGCAACAGCACCAGTCGGAAGGCTTGCCACGGAGTGGCTCCATCCAAGGCGGCGGCTTCTTCCAATGAGTTATCAATGGTTTCGAAATAACCTTTGATAGTCCAGACATGCAAAGCAATCCCACCCATATAAGCGAAAATTACCCCGCCATGAGTGTTCAGCCCGATAAACGGCATATATTGGCCAAGACGGTCGAACAAGGCATACAGCGCAACCAATGAGAGCACCGCAGGGAACATCTGGAAAATCAGCATGCCTTTCAGCAAGGGGTTTTTGCCACGAAAACGCATGCGGGCAAAGGCGTAAGCACAAGTCGTCGACAACGTAACAATGCCAATGGCGGTGATTACCGCGATTTTAACTGAGTTCCATAGCCACAACATGACCGGGAACGGCGGCGGTGTCACTGTGCCGTCGGCATGGGTCACACTGATACCCAGAGCCAGTTTCCAGTGTTCCCAGGAAATTTGATCCGGAATAAGACTACCGGTTGCAAAGTTGCCGGGCCGCAGCGAAATGGTAATGACCATCAGCAGCGGGAACATAATCAGCGCGATAAAGCACAGCATCAGAAAATGAGTGCCTAATAGACGCAAACGCTGGGATTTAGGTTGAACCATGGCCATCTGCATCTCCTCCTTAGTCAAAATTCATCTTGCTGGCTTTCAAATTCAGTATCGCCAATGCGCCTACCAAAATGAAAATCAGTGTTGCGATAGCCGCAGCCAACCCAAAGTCCTGCCCGCCGCCGCCTTCAAAGGCGACGCGATAGGTATAGTTGACCAGTAAATCGGTGTAACCCGCAGGCGTGCTGGTGCCAATCATATCCGGGCCGCCCCGAGTCAATAACTGGATAAGCACAAAGTTATTGAAGTTAAAGGCAAAGCTGGCAATCATCAGCGGTGCCAGTGGCTTAATCAGCAAAGGGAAAGTGATGCGGAAAAAGTTCTGGAATGGCCCTGCGCCATCCATTGCGGATGCTTCATATAAGTCATCAGGAATCGCTTTCAGCAGCCCCATGCACAAAATCATCATGTAAGGGTAACCAAGCCAGGTATTCACGACTAAAATCATGCTCTTGGCAGTGAGCGGGTCACTGAACCACTCGGGTTTGATGCCAAATAAGTGGTTGAGCATCAAGTTGATTTCGCCAAAACTTTGGTTAAATAACCCTTTGAAAATTAAGATTGAAATAAACGACGGCACGGCATAAGGCAGGATAAGCAGCACCCGGTAGATGGCTTTGCCCTTCAGAGCATCCCATTGCACCACGCAAGCTAACACCATGCCGACGGCAACAGTCAAAATGACACTCATTACCGAGAAGACCACGGTCCAAATGAAGATAGAAATAAAGGGTTTCTGAATGCCTTCATCGTGCAGTACCCGCAGGAAGTTTTTCCAGCCGATAGTGATGGTGAATCCGGGGCTGAGTTTCTCGTTTTCCCACTGGCCATCTGCATTAACTGCCTGATAAAAACCGATATCCATATTGGGTCGGTATATCACACCAGTTTGCTTATTAATCAATTCGTTACCATCTGCACCCAACTTATAAAGTGGGCTGGTTTCGGCAAATTGGCGCAATGAACTCATGCGCAGTTCACTGCCATTTGGCAGGATGGCGACCAGCCCACTCAGGGCCTGGCGATTTTGGGTAATTATCCGCAGTGAGGCCCGCTCGCCGGTTTGTTCTGTGGTGGTCGGCGCGACAGTTATTTTCTGTTCGAACCCTTCATTTAAGTTGAAAGGCTCGGAAATCAATAGGGTATTGTCATCAGGTGACGTGAGCTGCAAACGCCATTGATCAATGTTTGGATAAAGGCCAAAGGTAAAGGTTTTGCCGGTCTGGAACTGCCTATCCATCAACACCGATTGAGCGCGCTCAAAGGTTAACTGATTGGTACTGCTGTAGTTGGTAAAGGCGATAGCAATGGTACAAATCAAGGGGAACAGCACAAACAGCCCCATCCCCGCGACGCCGGGATAGACATAGCGCCAGGCATAAGCACGGCGATTAGCAAAAACATACAGCCCCAGACTCACCAGAATGAGTGTCACTATGGCAAAAAGATATTCACCCTGAGCATACATCAACATGATCAAATAGCAGGTGAATAAGCTTAATGTGCCGATAATCAGCCATTTAAGAGCATCTCTCTGCCACCAGGCAATTTTCTTTTTACGGCTTTGAAACTCGGTGTGGGATAACTGCATAAGGGTCCCTTTCATACTCTTCGTACTTGAAATTACAGCGGTGTTAGCTGCTCTAGTTACTCGGTTCATCCCTGTGGCTCGCCTCTGCGAGGCCGCTGCAAGCAGCGTTCAAATCAGCTCCCAGCCGATTTGTTACCCGAATCACTGACTGGTGTAAGCTCTGCGGGATTTTTTCATTTTCTACCTTACTGCAACATCCATTCGGTTGAGCAAGTGCTGTCGGGGGGCGGCGAACCGCTCCCCTTGGCAGGTGACGCTATTATTTGACGATACGTGCTGCTGCGTCGTTCAGTGCAGCTTCAACAGTTTGGCGACCACTGATGGCGTTCAACACCGCGCTGCGGGTTGCATACCAGAAGGCGGCCATCTGCGGAATATTCGGCATGATTTCGCCATTGGTGGCGTTTTTCATGGTTGCCGCAATACGTGGATCTTTCGCCAGTTGCTCTTGATAGGAAATCAGTGCAACTGCGCCCAACGGCTTGTCTTTATTGACTTCAGCCAGGCCTTGATCAGTTAACAGGTAGTTTTCCAGGAACTCAGTTGCCAGTTCTTTGTTCGGGCTGGCGGCATTAATCCCGGCAGTTAGAACCCCAACAAAAGGTTTGGACGGTTGGCCGTGGAAGGTTGGCAGCAAAGTGACGCCATAATTGATTTTGCTCTTATCAATATTGCTCCATGCCCACGGGCCATTGATGGTCATCGCGGTTTCACCTTTATTAAAGGCCGCTTCGGCGATGGAATAGTCGGTATCAGCATTAATGTGTTTGTTTTTCACCAGATCGACAATAAATTGCAGACCTGCTTTCGCGCCAGCATTATTCACGCCAACGTTTTTCACATCATAAGCCCCGTTTTCGAATTTGAAGGCATAGCCGCCGTCAGCTGCAATAACTGGCCAAGTGAAGTAGGGTTCTTGTAAGTTCCACATGATGGCGCTCTTGCCATTGGCGCGCAGTGTTTTGTCCAGCGCGGGGATTTCTTCCCATGTTTTCGGCGCTTCTTTCAGCAAGTCTTTGTTATAAATCAGTGATAATGCTTCAACTGCAACCGGGTAACCAATCAGCTTGCCATTAAAGCGAACGGCGTCCCAAGTGAATGGGAACAGTTTTTCCTGGAAGGCTTTAGAAGGGCTGATTTCTGCCAGTAAGCCAGATTGCGCGTAGCCGCCAAAGCGGTCATGTGCCCAGAAGATAATGTCCGGGCCATCGCCAGTCGCCGCCACTTGTGGGAATTTTTCTTCCAGTTTATCTGGGTGCTCGATAGTGACTTTGATGCCGGTGTCTTTCTCAAATTTCTTACCGACTTCCGCCAACCCGTTATAGCCCTTATCGCCATTGATCCAGATAACCAGTTTACCTTCTTCAATTTTGGCAAACGCAGAGGAAGAGAGCACCAGCGTAGTTAATGCTGAAAGCGCCAAAACACGTGCGGTCTTACCAATGCCGGATTTTGTGAAGCTGCGAGTCATAATCCAATCCTTTTATCCAATTTTGTGGGTACCGACTTTCTTGTGAATCATTAGCTGCAAATTCTTTTCGCCTGCTTTCAGACTGGCGTAGCTGTGAATCACTAAGTGAGGAGGGTGTGGCAGCGCTGCAAGATGTTGAGCTGCAAGCAATTTATTACACTTTATTACGATGACTATAAAGTCATTCATTACACAACCTAAACATTACGCTGCCATATTGAGTCACACCCGATTTCCCATCATCCTCCCCCTCTCTACGCCCCCCTGTTGGTTAATGTGACCCAGTTAACACTGCGGCCTATTCTGTGGTGTCAGGCACAATAATGTAGGTCGAAATTTGCAGGCCAGATCACGTATTTGTATTTACAGTGGAACTTCCGCCGACATAGGTCGTTCTCTCATCCTCCCATCTCCTCCCCCATGAAAAACTTTGTTACGGATGATTACCTAATAGTGTCCCTCCCGCACTATCAGCGTCATTGAAACACCGCCATCAACAAAAAAACGTTGTTCGGTTAATTATTACCCAGCTATTTCAGGACGTTGAAGTATTAACCAACGCGTAGCCCTATACTCTGGCCGCGACGCCGTCCGGGGCAACAGTAGTGGTCAGGCAAAACTGGCTACCGCATGGCGGTACGGCGCGCAGCAAGAGAGTCATCAGGGGACTGGAAGTTATCTATGGGTCATGCCGGAGTTTGCTTCCGCCATTTTTCTTCAGTCAGGTTCATATGAAAAGTTGTTTGCGTAAGCGAAGGAGTAACAGATGGCTAATGTAACGCTGAGCGGCGTTTATAAAGCCTTTGGCGAGGCTGTGATTTCCAAGGACATCAATCTGGAAATCGATGACGGTGAATTTGTGGTCTTTGTTGGGCCATCCGGGTGTGGAAAGTCAACGCTATTGCGGATGATTGCCGGCCTTGAAGACATAACCTCCGGTGAGTTGTTGATTGGTGGTAAGCGGATGAATGAAGTGCCGCCGTCTGAACGCGGTATTGGCATGGTGTTTCAGTCATATGCACTTTATCCCCATTTGTCGGTGGCGGAGAACATGTCTTTCGGCCTGAAATTGGCCGGTGTGAAGAAAGCTGAAATTAACCAAAAAGTGAATCAGGTAGCTGAAGTGCTGCAATTGGCTCACTTGTTGGATAGACGACCAAAAGCCCTGTCTGGTGGTCAGCGCCAACGTGTTGCAATTGGCCGCACCTTGGTGGCAGAGCCGGATGTGTTCTTGCTCGATGAACCGCTTTCTAACCTGGATGCCGCACTGCGAGTACAGATGCGCATTGAGATATCGCGGCTTCATAAGCGCCTGCAACGCACCATGATTTACGTCACCCATGATCAGGTGGAAGCCATGACATTGGCTGACAAAATTGTGGTGTTGGATGCCGGCAATGTAGCGCAAGTCGGTAAGCCATTGGAGCTGTACCACTATCCGGCTAACCGCTTTGTCGCGGGCTTTATCGGCTCGCCAAAAATGAATTTTTTACCGGTTAAAGTGACCGCCGTTGAACCAAGCCGAGTGCAAATAGAGCTACCTAATCCCAATGGCCAGTTAGTGTGGCTGCCGGTGGAAGGGACTCAGGTTCAGGTCGGTGCAAATATGTCTTTGGGTATCCGCCCGGAACATCTGCTGCCAAGCAGTGCCTCTGAAGTCACGTTGGAAGGCGAGATTCAAGTGGTAGAGCAACTGGGTAATGAAACTCAAATTCACATCCAAATCCCTGCAATACGTCAGAACCTGGTTTACCGCCAGAACGACGTGGTGCTGGTAGAAGAAGGTGCAACATTTGCCATAGGGCTGCCGCCGCAACGCTGTCATCTGTTCCGTGAAGATGGTTCTGCGTGCAAGCGACTGTACCAAGAGCTGGGCGTCTAGTTACCACGACGTCGGGCTTCGGAAAATGTTAAGCACGCATGCCGACAGGCAAATATAACAGGAGATTACTGATGACTACTCTGCGCAAGTTACCGATAGCACTGGCTGTTGCCGCTGGTGTCCTTTCCACTCAAGCTCTGGCTGTTGATTTCCACGGGTATGCACGTTCCGGTATTGGCTGGACAGCAAGTGGCGGTGAACAACAATGTTTCAAAACCACCGGCGCTCAAAGTAAATACCGTCTGGGTAACGAATGTGAAACTTATGCGGAAATCAAATTAGGTCAGGAATTGTGGAAAGAAGGTGACAAGAGCTTCTATCTGGATACCAACGTGGCGTATTCCGTTTCACAACGTGATGATTGGGAATCTACCTCTCCAGCTTTCCGTGAAGCCAACGTGCAGGGTAAGAATCTTATCGAAGCATTACCGGGTTCCACCATGTGGGCCGGTAAACGTTTCTACCAACGTCATGATGTCCATATGATTGACTTCTACTACTGGGATATTTCTGGCCCAGGTGCAGGTTTAGAAACCATTGATTTGGGCTTCGGTAAATTATCTGTAGCAGCAACCCGTAACTCTGAAGCGGGTGGTTCAAGCGCCTGGATCGACAATCAGCGCAAAGATGCTGAGCATACTGTCAACGATGTGTACGATATTCGTTTAGCCGGCTTAGAAACTAACCCAGGCGGTACACTGGAATTTGGTGTGGATTATGGTCGTGCCAATGCTCAGGATGATTACGCGTTAGCACCAGATGCCTCGAAAGATGGTGTGATGCTGACTGCTGAACATACGCAAAGCATGATGGGCGGCTTCAACAAATTTGTCATTCAGTATGCTACCGACTCCATGACCTCTTATAACAGCGGCCATTCACAAGGGACAAAAATTGATAACAACGGCCATATGCTGCGTGTTATCGACCACGGTGCCATCAATCTGGCTGAAAAATGGGATCTGATGTACGTCGGTCTGTATCAAGACACTGACTGGGACAACAATAACGGCACCACTTGGTATAGCGTGGGTGTTCGTCCAATGTACAAATGGACCAACATCATGAGCACCTTGCTGGAAGCAGGCTATGACAATGTTAAGTCACAAAAAACTGGCGATCGTAACGGCCAGTACAAACTGACTCTGGCACAACAATGGCAGGCTGGCGACAGCATCTGGTCTCGTCCGGCCATCCGTGTCTTCGCAACTTATGCTAACTGGGATGAGAAGTGGGGCTATAACGATGTAAGTGGCAGCGCAAGTCAAGGCATGGCACAAAACGGCACTATCGGTACAGACAGCCGCGGTAAAAATAATGAAGTGACCTTCGGCGCACAATTCGAAGCTTGGTGGTAACAGTGGTGAGGCAGCCGTCCTTTGGGGCGGCTGTTCTATTTTGATGAGGTGGGCTACAGCCTATCTCTAACAAGATAACGCGATAATATCTTTACAATATTTCGGGTTGCAGCCAACAGGGCTGCAATTTGAAAGAATTGGTTAACTTTGCCAACCTTGCCTGTGCACAGTTAGCGCTGACGCTCAATGTATGAGGGTATAACAATGAAAAAGAATCTGCTGACACTCTGTCTGGCATTGGCTCTGGGGGTGACAACACCTTTGGCGGCTCTTGCTACATCAACGATTTCACCGGCGAATGTTTCTATCGCGCCAACCATCAGCACGGCTACATTACAGCAGTTGCCGTGGCAGCCATTAGTGCCACCGGCGACGCAAGAAGTGAAACTCACGGCTAACAGCCCGCAAATCTCTCAGGGGAATATTGAAGGGGCGGTTGCTGCTTTTGCATTGCCAGCCGATCGCGGCTCCATGGAAATCACACTCAGCAGTTTAGTGTCTGATAACCAACTATTTTCACCGAGCGTATTAGTGTTAGATGAACAAATGCGCCCGGCGGCCTATTACCCTGCCAGCTATTTCACTTATGAGAAAGCGGGCATCATGGTCAATGACCGGCTGCAAGGGGTAATGAAATTGACCCCAGCATTGGGTCAGAAACAAATTTATCTGCTGGTGTATACCACTCGTGAAGATCTGGCGAAAAGCACCACCTTACTGGCTCCGGCTAAGGCCTATGCCATGGGCGTAGGTAATGCAGTGCCAGATATTCCAGATCCCATTGCCAAACATACCCCAACCGGCGACTTGAAAATTAAAGTCACCGCCGAGCAGGGCATGGGCAATATTATGATTGGCTTGATACAGTCAGCGCCGGCATCGGCTCCGGTTGTCGTGGGTAATACCGCTCAACCTGCACCCGTTGCGGCACCGGCACCGACCAAAGCAGCAGAACCGATGCTGAGTGAGACGGAAAACTACTTCAACCAGGCGATTAAAGATGCGGTGAAAGCCGGTGATGTCGATAAAGCGCTGAAATTGTTGAACGAAGCGGAACATTTGGGCTCAACTTCAGCCCGAAAAACCTTTATTGGTAGTGTAAAAGGCAAGGGTTAATTCCCGGCACTGCCGAATATGGCTGGATGATTGGTGCGCTTTGGCGCACCTTTTTTCGTTTGGGTCTATTGATCGGCTACGATTTTCCCTCTTCTTTTTTGTAGTAAGACAAAAGGTAAATAAGCATCTACCAGAGAGGTAATTAAGCTGATACCGGTATCTTGGATGACACTTCACAGAGTCACTACCATGACTTTTTATTGTTCAGCTATTCAATTAAAGGAATTAATTGATGTTGAAAGAAATCCTATTTGGTTCAATAACACCGGCGCAGTTAACCCCTTTTGCGGTGCCACCTGGGCCTCCTCCGATAACAGAAGATAACCTTTCGTTGGTCACCATGAGCTCTATCATGGCCCAGCAGACATTGCTGTTGGAAGAGGGCAGATTGCCATTAGAGACGGGTTTGCCATTAAAAGTGACGGCAAGAGAAAATGTGCTATTAGAAAAAATGGCCAAAGAATTACCCAATGTAAGTTCTTCTGTGGATCCTGCCTTCAGGCAGGCGATGCAGTTAATTGATGCTGCCAGAGAACAGGATCAAAAAAGTTGGTTGCGACAATTGCCAGAAATCAGTGATGCCCGTGTCGGGCGAATTGTGGATATTTATCTGCAACTCTATGATGTTGAAGGGATTGAACAGGCTGGGAGTTTAGAAGATTTATTGTATTTAAGGCCCGGATTAACCCCGGCCCAAGGGTATGAAAAAGCCCGCATTATCAGCCTGGAGAGAGCGGTCTTATTTAAGCTATCCCAAAAAGGCCTGGCGCTCGCCAAAGATGAAAAATTGACCCCGCTTGCTGCTCTGAACCTGAGCTGGTGGTTACATCAGCCGTCCCCCTCCAGTTTAGCTGACTTATCCGCCGCCATTTATCGGCCTGAAAATAAAGCCATTCGTATGCAGGCGGTGATACTTTTTAACCACTCCCATTATGGTCATCGCTCTGGCGACATTGCCGGGCTTTCCCCGGAGAGTCTGGCCAATATTGGGATAAACCCACTGGATGAGCCGGAGCAACCGGTTATCCGAGCCGCCAGAGCATTAAGAGTTATTCATGAAGGGATGCATGCCCCACCGGCAATATTGCACTCATCAGCGGCGTATCTTGCGAATGGATTTGCACCGAAAAATGCTCAAGGGCGCTACCTGAAAAACCAGTCGCCTGAATTGACGAAAATGGTGTTAATCGGCTGTGGTCAGATTGGGTTTGATGCGGGTAGCCAACAGGATTTCACTCAGTTTCTCTCTCTCCAACATGCCGTCGGCAGTCTGGCATTTTCACTTAAAACTACCCTTAAGCTGCATTATCAGTTACAGGGCAAACCGCTTGATAAGTTGGATGGGATGGATACCGAGCAGTTATACAGTTTATTGCTTGAGGAAGAACAACAACTGCAACAAACCGGGGCGGTAGGTTACAGCCCGACCCTGATTTTCTTGTCCCATTTCAGCCAATCCAATGGCACGGAGGCGCTCACTGTCGAGCAAATGGCACTCGCTTTTAATCGCATTGCCGAACCCATTGATGTGCAGAATTTGCCCCTGGCGGTGCAGAGCACTTTTCATCGGTTAAAACAATTGGCTGATAATATTACAGACGGCATAGCCATTGATTTGGAACAAGAAAGGTTTGTATCTGACCTCAAAGCGGTTGCTCAACGGCTAGAACATACTCAGCCAGCATTGCACTCACTGGCGCAGCATAAAATTTACACCACAGCACAAGAAAAAATAGCGGGGCAATTAGATTATCTTGATATGCGTTTAGCCTATCGCCATCCTCCGGCCGTGTTTAATGAAGAGGAAGCGATAACCGCGATTTTGCAAGAAAAAGGGGTTAGGGACATAAGGTTTGCCAGACAATATACCTATCGCCAGGATCCCCAGTTTGGTTTTTCACAGAAAGAATTCGACTCTCCGATGAATGAATTTAAACGGCGTCGGGATGCCAGCAGCCACTTTGTCGCCAATATGTCGATGCTTGGCAATAACGGCAGGCCGATTCATGTTTTTGATACATTAGAGGCGAAAAAAACCGCATATTATGCCCAGATAAAATCCCATCCCGCACTTCGTGCCAGCGCCATTGAGGTATTAATTGATGAGGGCCAACATCTGCAAGGCACTGTATTACAAGATAAAATCCAAGCACTGGCCGAAGATTACCAACCCGAGTCTGAAACCGCGCGTTTCTGGGGAAATGCCTGGACAAAGTTAGAAAATCATTGGGTCTGTAAGCTCCCCCTCCCCAACCCTATGTGCAGTATCGCCAGAGTTGAAGGCCCGCGTTATCGCAATGAAAAGGAAAATATGGCGGCAGGGATGACGGCAATGGTAATGGAAGTCAGCCTATTAAGGGGCATGGAAAAAGGGGTGACGACGGCGGAAAATCCCCCGCAGGGCGTCGAGCCCAGCCAGCATCCCAGCTTATTGGCTGATGCGGCGCATATCATCACGAATGAAAACAGTGGGATAGTAGAAACGAAGACGGGTGCAAACCTCTCAGAAGAAGTTATTGAACCCGATAGTCAGAAGATACAAAACCCACATGGAGCACTGATTGAAGTGCAACGGATTGCACTTAAAGACCGCGCCATTTTAAGTAACACCCGCCCAGCTTGGGTCAGACAGGGCGGTGGCGGCGCTTACTGGGAAGTCGATTTAGCCACGGGTCAAGACTTGGGCGTGGTGTTGAAACAAGGCCCGCAGTTTATAAAACTGGATAGATTACTGGGGGGAGGGCCCAATCGCTTTAGCGAAACGCACTTATTAACAAATGCTGATTTTGATTGGTTAGAGGAGAGGGCGTTAAAACAAGCTAGCACCGGGATATCCCCCTGCGCTCTAGTTTCATCAGGTGTATTTACTTACCTCAATACAGGTGAAATGAGTTTGGCTGAGACATTCTTTGAGCCATTACGTAATAATATTGCCACCTCCAAAAGCTCCGGAAGATTTTTGCATCAGCTTCTTGAACAGTTTCAAAGAGAAGGCATTGAAACGGAGACGTCAATATTCGAGGACAATCCAAACAATTTCCCGAATGCCTTTGCACAAGCCATTCAGTTATTTCCGGACAGAATAAATATCTATCCATATGATATTAATGCGATAAAAATGGAAATTAGCCAGTTACAACCCGGCGAAAGTATTATATTTTTTCCTGAACGCTCACATCTTATCACCATAGTGCAAACTGCCAACAAAGAAGGTCTGTACGTTTTTGATACCAATTTAATAAATGCAGAGAAGTTGGAATCAATCAGATCCATACCAAGAGAAATATATGAAAGATTACTTCCTGAACTTATCACTCAGGGAGACAAAAAATACCTTTCAGGGCCAGGCGCTGCGGACTTACTCGAGATGTATTTCCGGCCATCCAGTCTACGTGATAGCACTGCGGCGGCAATTATCCATTATAAAGGGCGGGTTTCTCCAGACTAACCAATAATAAAACAGACTAATAAGAAATGACTTTATTTTGTGGTCGTATTAAAGGTTACCCGATGTCGCGGGATGCCTATTCTGCGTTACAATGGATTCCTATTTACTGATTATCAGTCACCAATTGCGGGATGGATATTTTATCCCCGGCAGGGAGCGAGCCGTATGTCTACCGGCGAAACATCAATTTTAAAGCCCATCCAATGGTGTGCTCTTGAGCAACCCACTCTTCCTGCTGACATTGCTGATTGGCTAATGGAACTGGGCTCGATGACCCGGCGTTTTGAGCAACATTGCCAGCGAGTTCATGTTGAACCGCAACGAGAATGTTTTATCACGCGTCATGAGTTAGGGGAAGATGCGGCGCATCTGCCAGTAAGTGAACGTTATTGGCTGCGAGAAATCATTTTATGTGGTGATAATGAACCTTGGCTGCTGGGGCGCACCGTTATCCCGGAAGAAACATTGTCTGGCCCAGACCGGGCGCTGGTAGACTTAGGGACATTACCCTTGGGGCGCTATTTATTTGGTGGTGACAATTTAACCCGAGATTATATTCAAGTGGGGCGGCAGGATTCACTTTGGGCTCGCCGTTCGTTACTCCGCTTGTCAGGAAAACCCTTACTGCTGACTGAAGTTTTTTTACCGGCCTCGCCGCTGTACAGCCGAGGAAAGTAATAATACCCAAGAGATTGCAAGTTTCAGTCGTTTGATGTGGTGGTGAGATTTTGGAGATTGATAAATTGAAGGGAAGTACAGCTAAGAGCAAATGGCTGGCCTATTGCCGTTTGATGCGCATTGATAAGCCCATTGGGTCATTATTGCTGCTGTGGCCGACACTGTGGGCCTTATGGTTAGCGGGCCAGGGCGTTCCTGACACCAGAATCCTGATTGTCTTTGTATTAGGGGTCTTTTTCATGCGCGCGGCCGGTTGTGTCGTCAATGATTATGCTGACCGTCATATTGACGGCTTTGTGAAACGCACCTCATCCCGGCCATTACCAAGCGGCCTTATCAGTGAGAAAGAAAGCAAAATCCTATTTGTGGTCTTGGTGTTGTTATCATTTGGATTGGTATTAACACTCAATAGCATGACGATTTGGTTATCACTCGCGGCACTGGCATTAGCCTGGATTTATCCCTTTATGAAACGGGTTACCCACTTGCCGCAAGTGGTATTGGGCGCGGCCTTTGGCTGGTCAATCCCAATGGGATTTGCCGCTGTGAGTGAAAGTCTCCCTCTGGTTTGCTGGCTACTGTTGTTGGCGAATATCTGCTGGACAGTGGCTTATGACACCCAATATGCCATGGTTGATCGTGATGACGATCTGAAAATTGGCGTTAAATCCACCGCCATTTTATTTGGTCGGCATGACAAATTAGTCATCGGCTTACTGCAATTAGCAACCTTAATCTTGATGGTCGCAATAGGTTGGTTGATGAACTTGGGCGGCGCGTTCTATTGGTCAGTCTTACTGGCAGGGGCATTATTCATTCATCAGCAAAAAATGATTGCCCAGCGTGAACGCGCGCTCTGTTTTCGTGCCTTCCTGAATAATAATTATGTGGGATTGGTGTTGTTTCTTGGTATTTTGCTCAGCTATACCCTTCGTACTTGACGCCGCAGGGTTGTTAGCTGCGCTCACTCACCCGAATCACTGACTGATGTCAGCTCATCGGGATGAGTTTGCTGGCTGCCTACCTGCAACGCCAATTACTTTGGGTAATGTCAGGCTCCTGTGTAATAGAGACAAAAAAATGGCCAGATAATTAATCCGGCCATGCTGTTTCTCATTATGATGCTAAGGGATTAATCTTGCGATTCATCCTCTGCCTTGGGTGTCGGCAACTGAGCGTTGGTTTCTGCCGGCATACTGACGCTTTCTATTGTCAGCTTCACTTCCGGTGTCATCAACGCACTCAGCATGTTATACACTTCCAGCGTATGTTCTTGAATTGCATCACCGCTATCACTGATATAACCCTCTTCTCGCAAGGTGCCTACCAGCGTTGAGAACACGGCTTTATCGAAGAATTCCGGAGCATTAATCCCATGCAGAACAGATAAACGCTGCGCCATAATCCGGCTTTCTTTCTCCAGTGCTCCACGGTTAATACTTGGGTTAGCACTGAGCAAAGACAGCGTAATGGCATAACGTTGCAGCGTTTCGCGCACACCTGCGGCCAGTAATTGCAGTGGACGAATGCGGGCCGGATTCAGAACTAACTCATTCCCTTTATCGCAAATCAACTGCTGGCGCGTTAGTTCATCAATCAATATATCCAGTGTTTGCGGCAACTGTTCTTTGCTGTAGTGCAGGAACAGTTCTGCTTTCAACATAGGGTAAATCATGCTGATTTGGCGCAATAATTCTGCGCGAGTAATGCGGCGGTGGTACATCACTATGCTGGCAATCAATGATGGCAGCATCAGTAAGTGCTGGATATTATTGCGATAATAGGTCATCAGCACGGCTTGTTCCCGTGGCAGAATGATAATGTCACCAATAGTGTCTTTCTCTACCTCAAACTTGTTCATATTCAAGGCGTGATTAAGTAACTCTTCCGGTGTTTTATCCGGCACAGTGACATCTTTCGCGTAAGGCGCATTGCGCATCAGTTGCAGGTAGCAATCAAGTTGCTCAAGCAACTGCTCACGAGTGAGTGAGCGCTGACGAGAGGCTAACAAGGCGGTAGAACACAGGTTCATGGCATTCGCTGCCGCCGCATTGTTAATTCTGACCATAATCTTACCGGCTAAATCATTAACCGCCGGAGTCAGCCAGCTTGGGCGCTGTGCTTCAATAGGGTCGATAGCATCGCGCCATTGCGGCACATTGGTGTTGAGATAGGTGGTCAGTGGGATGGGTTCGCCAAAGTTAACGTAGCCCTGACCAAGATTGCGCAGCTTGCGCAAACCGCGCAGCATCTGCAACAGGTTTTCTTTCTCTTTGGTGGCACCGCGTAACTCTTTGGCGTAAGTGCCCACTTCCATTACATGCTCATAGCCGATGTAAATTGGCACCAAAGTAATGGGCCGCGAACCGCCACGCAACATGGCCTGAATGGTCATCGACAGTGTGCCGGTTTTAGGTTCCAGCAAACGGCCAGTACGTGAGCGGCCACCTTCAACAAAGTATTCCACTGAATAGCCTCGGGTGAACAATTCACCCAGATATTCACGGAATACGGTTGAATACAATTTATTGCCTTTAAAGGTACGGCGAATAAAGAACGCACCTAAACGACGGAAAATCGGGCCAGCTGGCCAGAAATTAAGGTTAATACCGGCGGCAATATGTGGCGGTACCAGCCCTTGATGATACAGCACATAAGAGAGCAGCAAATAATCCATATGGCTACGATGGCAAGGCACATAGACAATTTCATGGCCATCTTGCGCCAACTGGCGCACGCGCTCTGCATTGTGGACGTTGATGCCCTGATACAAGCGGTTCCACGTCCAGCTCAACACCCGATCTGACAGACGCACGGCTTCATAAGAGAAGTCTGCGGCAATCTCTTCCATCAGCGTAATGGCATTTTGCTGCGCTTTCTCATGGGAGATTTTCTTGGTGCGCGCCTCATCCGCCACGGCTTTTTCAATCGCCTTGGAGGTCAACAGCTTTTTGAACAAGTCTTGGCGGGCCGGCAGACTTGGGCCGACAGCAGCCAAACGCTGACGAGAGAAGTGCATCCGTGCAACGCGCGCCAGCTTATGGGCGATGGTTTTATCCGTGCCATGCTCACTGGCCATCCGGCGCAATGAAACCGTGGTAGAGAAGCGCACAAAACTGTCGCGACCTAACCACAATACGGCAAAGAATTTTTGTATGCCATTCAGCACCCGCAGATGTGGCGTACCATGGCCTTCGCGCCCAGGTGACCGCCCAAACATCACAGAAACCGGTAACATCTGAATATCCAGCGCCGGATTATTGCGATGCAAGTCCAGATAATCGTGGAACAGCTTTACCGATTCTTGTTTAGGTGCGTAATAACGAAAAACCCGAGGGCCATTATCGATAAACACATGGCTGGGAAGTTGCACGCCATCGATTTCCAAGGGAATCAATGGGTCGGGCAGATCCTGTGCCTGACACTGCGCTCGCAAAGTCAGCAAATCAGCCTTAGAATTGTAAGGCAAAACGTACAGAATAGGACGAGTTGGGTCTAACCCTAACTCAGTCACAGGATCTGCCGGAATAACCTTGCTCTTTACCAACAGTTTAAGTGGTAAATTCAGTAACTTATAATATATTTTACGCCAACCTGACATAACTACGTGAAGCCTCTTGTTAGCAATTCGTCGCAAGGATACCAGAAACTGGTTTTGAGATCTGTGGAGTTAAGACAACAGAAAGCGGCAAAGGTCATCATTAACTTAAGATAAAGGCAATAAAACATGGCGAATCAATCAACAGGGCTAACCCGAATCTATAAAGCGGCGGGCTATTCTGTAAAAGGCTTGCGCGCGGCCTGGCAAAATGAAGCGGCGTTTCGTCAAGAAACTCTGGTTGCCATCCTCGCTATCATACTGGCCTTCTGGCTAGATGTAGATGCTTTAGCACGCATTTTATTGATTGCCAGTGTCGTTTTAGTCGTAATTATTGAAGTTATTAATAGTGCGATTGAAGCTGTCGTCGATCGTATCGGCAGTGAATTCCATGAACTGTCCGGCCGAGCTAAAGATATGGGTTCCGCCGCAGTGCTTCTCGCCATTCTGCTTGCGCTATTTGTATGGATAACCGTGCTCTGGCAGCACGCGAGCCTCTGAGACCTCTAATCACGTCAATAACTTCCCATCACGTCAATAACTTTGCATCCCGCCAACCACGGGATCAATATAAGCTGTGATTAATCCCTGCTTTTATTCACTCTTTGGTTCCCAACACTGGTTTAGCTGTATATACTCACAGCAAGACTGTATAAACAAACAGGGGGCGAAATGAAAGCACTTACTACCAGACAGCAAGAGGTTTATGACTTGGTGCGCGATCACCTCGCACAAACAGGTATGCCACCGACCCGTGCCGAAATTGCGCAGCGTCTGGGATTTCGCTCTCCTAACGCTGCTGAAGAGCATCTAAAAGCACTGGCGCGCAAAGGTGTTATTGAGATTGTCTCTGGTGCTTCCCGTGGTATTCGTTTGCTGATGGAAGAAGAAGACGGCTTGCCGCTAATTGGCCGGGTTGCTGCGGGTGAACCACTGTTGGCACAGCAGCATATCGAAGGGCATTACAAAGTAGACCCAGCCATGTTTAAACCGAGCGCAGATTTCCTCCTGCGGGTTAATGGCATGTCGATGAGAGATATCGGTATTTTGGATGGCGACTTACTTGCCGTACACAAAACACAAGACGTGCGTAACGGGCAAGTGGTTGTTGCGCGAATTGATGATGAAGTGACGGTAAAACGCTTGAAAAAACAGGGCAATATCGTACAGCTTCTGCCAGAAAATAGTGAATTTCAGCCGATTGTAGTCGATCTGCGTGAGCAAAGTTTCACTATTGAAGGGCTGGCTGTTGGTGTCATTCGCAATGGCGATTGGATCTGATTTTAGCTGTCTTTATACCAAGATATTTCGAGTTGTAGGTTGGCAGTAAACCCAAGGCGTTGAGGTAACTCAATGGCTTGGGTGATAACCCCCTGGAACAGAAGTTAATACCGATTACAGCCAATAATCCCGCTTTTTGCTATATGACCGCAATATCTTTACCACAAGCGAATATATCCTCCATTTAACTCTCCCGCCGATTAAATCATATTTAGTTTGAGAACAATCCGATAATACGTTATTACCTACTGTTTTAACTGAATATTTCACCGCTATATTTTTTTATTTTCGGCCTTAATTGCAGCTGTTAATATTATCTGCACTTCAATTCTCCGAATTCTCTGCTAGAGTTATTCATACGGTAAGTGAAATGACCAAGTGTAATTTAAATTATGTCTGAGAGATGACTAATCTAAATAAGGTTATTATAAATTGAAGTTACTTGCCATATTACATATAAACATATCCAAAGACCAAGTTGACGGAGATATTATGAATAAAGATCAAGCCGACGGTAACTGGAAGCAGTTTAAAGGTAAAATAAAAGAGAAGTGGGGTAAGTTGACCGATGATGACCTCACGGTTATTGAAGGTAAACGTGACCAGCTGGTGGGCAAAATCCAGGAAAAATATGGCTACCAGAAAGAGCAGGCTGAGAAAGAAGTTAAAGCTTGGGAAGACCATAGTAAGTATCGCTGGTAACAGCGTTAAATGGAATTAACCTGATATCGATATAAATTAATCGAGCTTTTCAATTTATAGAGTATGAGTTATTAATATATTTTAATTTTATTTTCATGATTAAATGAAATATTAATAATGAAAAGCATTCTGTTTGTTTGTTATTTTATATCGATATGACACATGGATGTGTCGTATTTAAAATACGTTATTTTCTGGCATGTTAATTCTTCATTTCTTCAGATAATAATTAATCCACCGCCTTCTACCGACCGCTGGATTATTATCCGCCAAGCTATTTCTTCTTTATTACAATAGAATGGTCATGATCACAATGTTCGTGACTTTCACATGCTTCGACCTTTCCGCACTCAGTACATAAACCATGGGCTTCTACCACGCTATGGCGCAGGGTAAAACCAGATTGTTGTGCTAACAGTGCCAGAGCTTCTTCAATACCGACGGTGGTGCGTTCGGTCACAATCTTGCAGCGATCACAGATAAAGAGCGCAGAGGTATGAGTTGGCTCTTCAAAATGATGACACAATACGTAACTATTGGCTGATTCAACACGGTGAATAAACCCTTGCTCCAGTAAAAAATCTAATGCGCGGTAAACTGTGGGCGGCTTGGCTTGTGGCTCGGCAACGCGGAGCAGATCCAATAAATCATAAGCACTAATTGCACCAGGTTGTTCTGCCATTAAACGTAATACTTCAAGACGCTGCGGTGTCAGCCGGACGTTACGTTGTTGGCACAGACTTTCAGCCTGAGCAAGCAGCTTTTCCAGGTTGGTTGACTTCATGATTTCATCCCACAGTGTTTGAATAGAACAGATTTTATCATATTAACCTGTTGCTCAATATCCCTTTATTGACAGATTCTGTGATTAAAGCGCGGGTGTCTATTTTGAGCTTAAGTTAATTAAAAGTGAAAAATTTAAGCCCAGCTAAATAAAAAGTCAGTATGTATAACTGACTCAAACTAATGGTATTTTACAATGTTCTATTGTTAGGACATTGTAAAATAATTTTTGCTATGGGAAAATAAATAAACTAATTTTTTGCAGAGATAAGAATGTCTTCTGATATCACCAAGTACAGGGCGGAGTTAGATGGTTTAAGGGCTGTTGCAGTGATATCCGTGCTTTTATACCACGTCAAATTTTCCCTTTTTGGCTATGAGGTATTCAAGGGCGGTTTTCTTGGCGTAGATATATTTTTTGTATTATCAGGATACCTGATAACAACAATAATTTTTACACAAATGAATGCGGGTGTTTTTTCTTTAAAAGATTTTTTTATTAGAAGAATAAAAAGAATACTGCCAGCTATGGTTGCGGTTTTATTAGTATCTTCTGTTTTTGCTTTTTATTTTTTATTGCCTGATAGTCTTATTATTTATGTAAAGACTCTATTGGCATCTTTGTTTTTTGTGTCTAATTTGTATTTCTTTGGTGAGGACACTTATGTATCAGACTCCAGCGAATATAAACCTTTACTGCATACCTGGAGTTTGTCTGTTGAGTGGCAATTTTATCTGATTTTCCCTTTTTTATGCCTTTGGTTATTTAAGAGATTTAAAAATAAAAAACTGACTATAATATTTTCACTTTTTTTGCTTTCATTAGTGTTATCTAACATTTTAGCCTACCGCCAACCCAACTTCGCATTCTATATGTTACCGAGTAGAATGTGGGAGTTAATGGCTGGCAGCATTGTTGCTATTATTATTTTAGAAAATAAACTTAATGTTGGCAAAATTTATTATAAAGTATTCCCAGTTGTAGGGCTTGTTTTAATTACCTTATCCATTTTATTTATTAATGATGGTATGTTGCATCCATCTGTTATTACATTAATACCTGTTTTAGGTACTTGCTTAATAATATTATTCTCTCGCGATAAAAATCTTGCATCTAATTTCTTATCACTGAAACCAATGATTTTCATTGGGGCGATATCTTATTCTATCTATCTTTGGCATCAGCCATTATTTGTTTTTTATAGAATTAAAATAGGTGAAATCGGCATGTCAACATCCATCTTGTTGATTTTGCTATCAATAGTTATTTCCGTGTTATCTTTTTATTTGATTGAAAAACCCTTTAGGACAAAACAGTTATCTCGCTGGAAGTTGATCGTTATTACGGCGTCGCCGATTATTTTAATTATGTTTTCAGCGTTTATATTAGTTAAAAATAGTTCATCTGATCAGACTGAAACCTTCATGTCTCCTTTAGCTAAAAAAATGTATGAGGATTTTAAAGTCCCTGAGTTTAGGCGTCTAAAGGGAAACTCCGAAGGTAAGAATTATTTGTCTGGTGAAAAAACAATCGATTGTACCAATAGAAGTCCCTTGGAAGCATGTAAGTTTGGTGATGAGAGTTGGGTCGTTCTGGGTGATAGTTATGCCGCATCTTTCGAATATGCGTTACAAAATGAGTTAGCGGAAAAAGGTCATGGCATTATATCCTTAACATATGAGCAATGTTCATTTGTCTCCGAAAAATTATGGTTTGGCACTGCCCCTGAATGTCCAGAAATTAATCGTCAACGTTGGCAGGTGATTAATAACTTCACGGATAAAAAAACATTTTTAATTGCCGCGAATTATGCTCAATTTAAAGATGTTAAAGTGGTACAAGAGGGCGAGAAAAAATCAAATGGTATGCCTGTTGTTGGTGAGGAGTTAGTATGGGAATCTCTTGCTGAGAATATTAACAAATTGCTTTCTTTAGGGCACCGGGTGGTCGTGATATATCCAATACCTAGCATTAGTACCGATGTTAAAATAGAGTACTTCAGACTGCTTAATATGACGAACTCCCATATTAATAAAGTTTATGATAAAAGAACTAAAGGTTATTATGCCGCACTCTCTTTAGGTGAGACACTTGATAACTCGCTCACATCAAACCCTAATCTGATTATTATCAAACCGGTTGATAGTTTATGCAGTGATAACCGCTGTTTAATTATTAATAAAGATGGGGGGCTCTATAATAATGGAAATCACTTGTCTAATGCTGGCGCAAGATTAGTGCTTGGGGATGTTTTCCAAAAAGCTACCGCAATAAGAATCCAATGAGATTGCTCTGGGCTATAGCGCGCCGGTACCATCGGCGCGAAGGCGTTTTTCTATGCTATAGTAGGCCATGATTTTCCCTTGCCCTCTATCAGTTCCCCTCTACCAGGGCACTGCTGTGGGCTGACATAGAAACACGACGAAATGACCCAGAATGCACGAAAATAACACATTCACCAATTCAGCCGTAACCGCCGCTATAAGCGAGTTTAAAGGCAATTATCCCCTACAGCGTTTTTCCGTCGCGCCGATGCTCGATTGGACAGATCGCCATTGCCGCTACTTTCATCGTTTGTTAACTAAACAGGCGCTGCTATATACCGAGATGGTCACCACGGGTGCAATTATCCATGGTAAAGGAGACTATCTGGCTTACAGTGAGCAAGACCATCCGGTTGCATTGCAGCTCGGTGGCAGTGATCCGCAAGCTTTAGCCCATTGCGCCAAATTGGCGGAACTTCGTGGCTATAATGAGATAAACCTCAATGTCGGTTGCCCCTCTGATCGGGTGCAAAATGGCCGTTTTGGTGCTTGCTTGATGGCGGAAGCCAGTCTGGTTGCTGATTGCATCAAAGCCATGCGCGATGCGGTTACTATTCCGGTAACGGTGAAAACCCGTATTGGGATTGACCAGCTGGATAGTTATGAGTTTTTGTGTGAATTCGTGCAAACCGTGGCTGAACAAGGCGAGTGTGATATTTTTACTATTCATGCCCGTAAAGCCTGGCTTTCAGGATTGAGTCCGAAAGAAAACCGCGAAGTCCCGCCACTGGATTATGAGCGAGTTTATCAGCTAAAACGCGATTTTCCGGCACTGACCATCGCCATTAATGGCGGGGTAAAAACGCTGGCTGAAGCTAAAGAACATCTCAAACATCTTGATGGGGTGATGATGGGGCGGGAAGCCTACCAAAACCCAAGTATTTTAACGCAAGTGGATCGCGAGCTGTTTGACCCAAATGCACCGGTGATCGACCCAGTTCAAGCTATCGAAGCTCTTTATCCTTATATTGAGCAAGAATTGTCGCGCGGTGCTTATTTAGGCCATATAACCCGGCATATTCTGGGTATTTTCCAAGGGATCCCAGGTGCGCGCCAATGGCGTCGTCATCTGAGTGAAAATGCGCATAAACCTGGGGCGGATGTTTCTGTGGTAGAGCAGGCGCTAGCGCTGGTGACTCGCCCGCAACACAATTTATAATAAGCAAATTCACTATAAGTTAGTCAGATTGACTATGTCTGCCAGTAATTCTGGCAGGCGTATACTGCTATATAGCTAATAAAATCAATTTGTTAATTGAGTTTTTCAGCTTGGCATGTTTCTTGTAATACTCCTCATAATGCTCCTGTTTATATCGTGATGATGTAATGGGAATAAATAATTTTAAGGAGCCAGCCATGTTCGAAATTCTTTTTGTGATCGGCTTTTTTATTATGCTGATGGTGACCGGTATTTCTCTGTTGGGTATATTCGCGGCTTTGATGGTTGCCGCCGCTTTTATGATGCTCGGCGGGCTATTTGTGATGATGATTAAGCTATTGCCGTGGCTAATTCTGGCCGTCGTTGTGGTCTGGATTTGGCGTTCGATGCAAAAACCTGCGGTAAGACGTTACTGATTATTTTGTTTTCTTGCGGGGGCGGTCACAGGCTGAAAGTTTAGTCGGGATAAATAGCGCGAAAACGTATTTTTTCCCAGATTGGCTTGCTAGGATGCTAGCCGATACGAATTGGTATCCTATTTTCATCACTGTTAGAGCGAAAAATAGCCGTATAAACGGCATGTCATTTAAGTGAAATTACACTTAAACGAAAGCTCTGGCAGAGTACTCTGCTATACCCTACACATGCATCAAAGAAAGCGTTATAACAACAGGCTCCTTAATCGGAGCCTTTTGTTTTTTATCATATTATTCGCGTTTAGACTTAAGGGATCAGCAAGCTGGAGCCGGTTGTCTGGCGGCTTTCTACCCTTTCATGGGCGCGACGCGCATCTTGTAGAGCAAATTGTTGGTTTTTGGCCACATCCACCTTAATTGCGCCACTAGCAATCAATGAAAAGAGTTCATGGCTGGCAGCGGCCAACTCTTGTTGATTCGTGACATAGGCGTTAAGGGACGGGCGGGTAACATACAGTGCGCCTTTTTGGTTCAGTATGGCCAGGTCGACCCCGGTCACCGGGCCGGAAGCATTGCCGAAACTGACCATTAAACCTCTAGGTTTCAAGCTGTTGAGGGAGTCCAGCCAGGTGCTTTTCCCGACAGAGTCATACACCACGCCCACTTTCTCGCCGTGGGTCAGCTCAGCCACCCGCTCGGCGATATTCTCCGTGCGGTAGTTGATGGTGGCCCAAGCCCCGTGCGCTTTGGCTAATTCGGCTTTTTCATCAGAGCCAACAGTGCCAATCAGCTTCGCCCCCAGTGCTTTTGCCCATTGACAGGCAATCAACCCAACCCCTCCTGCCGCCGCATGGAATAAGAAGACTTCGCCAGCTTTGATGCTATGAGTTTGGCGTAATAAATATTGGACTGTCAGCCCTTTAAGGAATGAAGCCGCCGCCTGCTCAAAAGAGATTTGCTCAGGAAGTATGGCAATTTTTTCTGCGGCGACATTATGGATATCACTGTAAGCCCCAAGGGCTGACTGGGCATATACCACCCGATCCCCGACATTGATGGTGTTAACTGCTGAACCGACTTTAATCACCACCCCTGCGGCTTCGGTGCCCAGGCCACTTGGCAATTGTGGCGGTGGGTACAGGCCGCTGCGAATATAGGTATCAATGTAATTAATACCGATGGCTTTATTTTCGACCTGAACCTCATGTGGTGCGGGATCTACAGGTGTAAAATCAAGGTATTGCAGCACGTCCGGCCCGCCAATGGTGCTAAATTGAATATGTTTTGCCATGCTAGCTCCTGGGAATAGGTGTATTTTTACCTTACAGAGTTCTACATCAGGAGTCAGTATCTTGCTAATACCGATAAGTAATAGGCAATTCATAATTACCCTTCGGATATCATCGCGTATACTAGGCCCCTGTATTTTTTATTCGTCGTTTTCCTCTTCGCAACAAAGGTAAAGAACACTTTTCATGGCAGCAAAAAAACCAACCAACAATATGACAGAGCCACGAGACCGCCAGATGGAAGGGCTGAAACTCCCGCCTCATTCGCTGGAGGCAGAGCAGTCCGTGTTGGGCGGTTTGATGCTGGATAATGAGCGCTGGGATAACGTGTCAGAGCGCGTCGCCAGCAAGGACTTTTTCAGCCGCCCACATCGCCGGATCTTTTCTGAAATGCAGCGGTTGCTGGAAAACAGCAAGCCGATCGATTTGATAACACTGTCAGAATCGCTGGAACAAAAAGGTGATCTGGATTCTGTCGGGGGCTTTGCTTACCTGGCCGAATTATCAAAAAATACGCCAAGTGCTGCGAATATCGGCGCTTATGCTGACATCGTGCGCGAACGTGCTGTTGTCCGTGAGATGATCTCTGTCGCCAATGAAATTGCCGATGCCGGTTATGATCCTCAAGGGCGTAGCAGTGAAGATCTGCTGGATTTGGCCGAGTCCAAAGTCTTCCAGATTGCAGAAAGTCGCGCCAATAAAGATGAAGGCCCGAAGAGTGTCGATCAGATCCTCGAAGCCACAGTGGCGCGTATTGAGCAGCTTTATCAGCGGCCACATGATGGTGTTACCGGGGTTTCAACCGGTTTTACTGATTTAGATAAGAAAACGGCCGGATTGCAGAAATCAGATTTGATCATTGTCGCCGCGCGTCCATCGATGGGTAAAACCACTTTTGCGATGAACTTATGTGAAAACGCCGCGATGATGCAGGAAAAACCGGTTTTGATCTTCAGTCTGGAGATGCCCGGCGATCAGATAATGATGCGTATGCTGGCCTCCTTGTCACATGTCGATCAGACCCGTATTCGTACCGGCCAGCTTGATGATGAGGATTGGGCGCGGATCTCCAGCACCATGGGCATATTGATGGAAAAACGCAATATGTACATCGATGACTCCTCCGGCCTGACGCCAACTGAAGTGCGCTCCCGTGCACGGCGTATTTTCCGTGAACATGGCGGTTTGAGTCTGATTATGATCGACTACCTGCAATTGATGCGGGTGCCGTCACTGTCAGATAACCGTACCTTGGAAATCGCCGAAATATCGCGCTCCCTGAAAGCATTGGCAAAAGAGTTACAAGTGCCGGTGGTGGCGCTGTCACAGCTTAACCGTAGTTTGGAGCAACGTGCCGATAAACGGCCAGTAAACTCCGACTTACGTGAATCAGGTTCTATCGAGCAGGATGCCGACTTAATCATGTTTATTTACCGTGATGAGGTTTATCACGAAAACAGTGATGAGAAAGGGATCGCGCAGATTATTTTAGGTAAACAACGTAACGGCCCAATCGGTTCTGTTCGGCTGAAATTTAATGGTCAATGGTCACGTTTTGATAATTACGCTGGCCCGCAATACGACGACGAGTAATTCCCTCTGAACTTGAAACCGCAGGATTGTTAGCTGTGCTTATTCATCAGGATGAATAAGCTCGCAGCCGACCTGTGGCGTCAATTTCTTTGGATATTATATAGATAACTAAGGATAAGAAATGAAAGCGGCAACCGCAGTAATTGACCGCCGCGCTCTGCGACATAACTTGCAACAGGTACGGCGCATGGCACCGCAAAGCCGCCTGATTGCTGTTGTGAAAGCAAACGCTTATGGCCACGGGTTATTAGAAACAGCGCATACTTTGCAGGATGCAGATTGCTACGGTGTCGCAAGGATAGGCGAAGCACTAATGCTGCGATCGGGCGGAATTGTAAAACCCATCTTGCTGTTGGAAGGCTTCTTTGCCGCAGAGGACTTGCCTGTCTTGGTCGCCAATCGTATTGAGACTGCGGTACATAGCATTGAACAGCTGGAAGCACTGGAAGCCGCTGAGCTTTCCGCCCCGATCAATGTTTGGATGAAACTAGACACCGGTATGCACCGCTTAGGGGTTCGCCCAGAACAAGCGGAGGCGTTTTACCAGCGTTTAAGTGACTGCAAAAATGTTATTCAGCCAGTCAATATCATGAGCCATTTTAGCCGTGCAGATGAGCCGCTGATAGAGACGACCCGCCAGCAACTTGATTGTTTTGATTCCTTCGCCACCGGTAAACCCGGTAAGCAGTCTATTGCGGCATCGGGGGGGATTTTGTTGTGGCCAGAGGCGCACCGTGATTGGGTTCGCCCGGGTATTATCCTGTACGGTGTTTCACCGATGGACGAGCCTTATGCTAGCCATTTTAATCTGTTACCGGCGATGGCATTGAAATCTAGCCTAATTGCGGTGCGTGAACATAAAGCCGGTGAATCAGTCGGCTATGGCGGCACCTGGGTCAGTGAGCGGGATACGCGATTGGGTGTGGTGGCGATTGGCTATGGCGATGGTTACCCGCGCAGCGCGCCCTCAGGGACGCCGATGCTGATCAATGGCCGTGAAGTTGGCATTGTAGGCCGTGTCTCGATGGATATGATTTCTGTTGATTTGGGGCCGGATGCCACGGATAAAGTTGGCGACGAAGTGCTGCTTTGGGGCGCTGAATTACCTGTAGAAACAATAGCCGCGCGCACCGGCATCAGTGCCTATGAATTGATTACTAAGCTGACCTCCCGCGTAGCGATGGAATATCTGGAGGAATAAGGTAAGCTGCCTAAGTAACCTATTTTCATATACACGCATACCTGTCGTTCGAAATAGCTAAGAGGAGAGCAGCGCCGTGTTCCAGAATGTTGATGCCTATGCAGGTGATCCTATCCTGTCATTGATGGAAAGTTTTAAAGCCGATAAAAAAGCCCACAAAGTGAACTTGAGTATTGGCCTTTATTACAATGAGCAGGGTGAAATCCCGTTGATGCAGGCGGTGAAAGCAGCTGAAGCACAATTAAATGCTCAACCACACGGGACTCCGGTCTATTTGCCGATGGAAGGCCTGCAATCTTATCGTAGCGCTATCCAGCAGCTATTATTTGGGGCCGAACATCCGATGCTCGCCCAGCAGCGGGTGGCGACTATCCAGACGGTCGGTGGTTCGGGTGCGCTGAAAGTGGGTGCTGATTTCCTCAATCGCTATTTTCCGGACTCACAGGTGTGGGTCAGTGACCCAACGTGGGAAAACCATGTGGCCATTTTCAGTGGTGCAGGTTTTAAGGTAAATACCTATCCCTATTTTGATAATGACAAGTTAGGGGTGAAGTTTGACCAGATGCTGGCAACTTTGCAGCAGTTACCCGCCAAAAGTATTGTGTTATTGCACCCTTGTTGCCATAACCCGACCGGTTCTGACTTGACCAATGCACAATGGGATCAAGTGATTGAAGTGGCGAAAGGCCGGGATTTAATTCCCTTCCTGGATATCGCCTATCAGGGATTTGGTGCCGGGTTGAATGACGATGCTTATGCCATCCGCGCGATGGCTGCGGCTGAATTGCCCTGCTTGATTAGTAATTCATTTTCTAAAATATTCTCACTGTATAACGAGCGAGTCGGCGGTTTGTCGGTGGTATGTGAAAGTGAAGAAGCCGCCAGCCGGGTGTTGGGGCAACTGAAGGCCACTGTTCGCCGCAACTATTCCAGCCCACCTAACTTTGGTGCGCAAGTGGTTGCAAAAGTGCTGCATGACAGTGAATTGACTCTGCAATGGCAGGCTGAGGTTGAACAGATGCGTTTGCGTATTATTGAAATGCGCCGCACGTTGGTCGATGCCTTAAAAGCGTCGCTGCCAAATCGTAATTTCGACTATTTGCTGCAACAGCGCGGCATGTTCAGCTACACCGGCTTTAGTGTTGCACAGGTGGATAGGCTACGCGAAGAATTCGGTGTGTATCTGATTGCCAGCGGCAGGATGTGCATGGCCGGCCTTAATCACAGCAATGTTCAGCGCGTCGCGGCGGCTTTTGCGGCCGTGCAATAATTTACTTGTAAACTTCAGCGGCGATAGCAATATCGCCTTTTTTATTTTTCCGCGTTTTTTCCTCGAGTTACCCTCACATCCTACCGGTTTATACCAGAGCCAATGGCTGTAAAGCGATTAAAGAATATACTCATTAATATGGTAGATAGATGCCAAACGATCATTCACTGCTCACAGTAAATTTGTTGTGATAGGCGCAAGCTGGTTAGGCAGCATGTTGCTGTTTGTGATGGAATGAAATCTTAATGAGGCCTTTTCGCTAGACGGCACCGGCCCATGACAGGAGATATCCCAATGAATAATTCGGCATTATTGGAGTACTGCATGTCCAAACCTGGGGCAGAGCAGAGTGACCATGAGGCGTGGCAAGTCAATCAGATTAAAGTGGCAGATGTGATGTTTGCGATGGTGGGTGAGACAGGGGGCCGTCCCTCTATTTCCTTGAAAACCAGTCCTGAACTGGCCGAAAGTTTGCGTGAGCAACATCCGGAGATCGTGCCGAGTGAACACTTGAATAAAGCGCACTGGAACACGGTGTTTCTGGATGGAGCATTGCCCAACTCACAGTTCTATTCGCTAATTGACCGCTCTTATCAATTAGTGTTGCAAGGGCTATCGGATCAAGTCCGGCAGGAGCTGCGGGCCTAATAACCCAAAGTTGAACGGGTGGAGGGCGATGAATTCGCCCCCCAATAGAGAGTTTATTTAGCGTTTTTTTGCTGACTCAACAGTGGCTTGAGGAATCTGGCTGTGTGCGATGCAGCGCATTGCGCGACGGTTTCTGGGGTGCCGGAAACTAAAATCTCACCGCCACCGCTGCCGCCTTCAGGGCCAAGGTCGACAATCCAGTCTGCTGTCTTAATGACATCCAGATTATGCTCAATAACCACGATGGTATTGCCCTGATCGCGCAACTGGTGCAATACCGCCAAGAGTTGTTCAATATCAGCAAAGTGCAGGCCAGTGGTCGGCTCATCCAGAATATATAATGTTTGGCCGGTACCGCGTTTTGAAAGCTCGCGCGACAGTTTTACGCGCTGTGCTTCGCCACCCGATAATGTGGTCGCCGACTGACCCAGGCAAATATACGACAAGCCAACATCGATTAAGGTTTGCAGTTTGCGCGCCAGTGCAGGAACCGCGTCAAAGAACTCACGCGCTTCTTCGATAGTCATCGCCAATACTTCGTGAATACTTTTGCCTTTGTATTTAACTTCCAGTGTCTCGCGGTTATAGCGCTTACCTTTGCACTGGTCGCAAGGGACATAAATATCTGGCAGGAAGTGCATTTCGACTTTAATCACCCCATCCCCTTGGCAGGCCTCGCAGCGGCCCCCCTTCACGTTGAAACTGAAGCGGCCCGGTGTATAACCACGGGTACGTGACTCAGGGACTCCGGCGAATAGTTCGCGAATTGGGGTAAAGATACCGGTATAGGTTGCCGGGTTAGAACGCGGTGTTCGACCAATCGGGCTTTGGTCAATATCAATAACTTTATCGAAATGCTCTAATCCCTGAATCTCGCGGTAAGCCGCCGGTTCAGCCAAAGTCGCCCCATTAAGCTGGCACTGAGCAAGAGGATATAAAGTGTCATTAATCAGTGTAGATTTACCCGAGCCGGAGACGCCGGTAATGCAAGTGAACAGCCCGACCGGCAAGGTCAAGGTCACATCTTTCAGGTTATTGCCTCTGGCCCCGATAAGCTTGAGGACTTTACTTGGGTCACCTGTAACCCGTTGTTCTGGAATGGCAATTCCGCGTTTCCCGCTAAGGAACTGGCCGGTTAATGATTCGGGCGTCGCCATAATGTCATCGACGGTGCCTTCTGCCACCACCTCTCCGCCATGCACACCTGCGCCAGGGCCGATATCAATCACATGATCGGCGGCACGGATAGCATCTTCATCATGCTCGACCACAATCACGGTATTACCCAGATTACGCAAGTGAATCAGGGTTTCCAGTAAACGTTCATTATCGCGCTGATGCAAGCCGATGGAGGGCTCATCCAGCACATACATCACCCCCACCAGACCCGCGCCAATCTGGCTTGCCAGACGAATACGCTGCGCTTCGCCGCCGGATAAGGTCTCGGCCGAGCGGGACAATGACAGATAGTTCAGCCCGACGTTAACCAGAAACTTCAGCCGATCGCCAATTTCTTTAAGTATTTTATCGGCAATTTGTGCTCGTTGGCCGGTCACTTTCAGAGCATGGAAGAATTCGAGTGCATCACCGATGCTCATGTCCGAGATTTTCGGCAGCGGAGTATCTTGCACAAACACATAACGGGCTTCTTTGCGCAGGCGGGTGCCGTCACAAGAAGCACAGGAGCGATTACTGATATATTTGGATAATTCTTCGCGCACAGCATTAGATTCCGTCTCTTTATAACGGCGTTCCATATTGTGCAGTACCCCCTCAAAGGGGTGGTGGCGGACGGTGGTATCACCGCGATCATTAATGTATTTGAATTCAATAGTATCTTTGCCGGAACCATACAACACCGCATGCTGTACATTGGCATCCAGCGAGTTAAATGGCGCTTCGATATCAAACTTATAATGTTCCGCTAATGAGCGCAGCATCTGGAAGTAATAGAAGTTACGGCGATCCCAGCCACGAATTGCACCACCTGCCAGCGAAAGCTCTGGGTTTTGCAGTACGCGATCAGGGTCAAAAAACTGCTGCACACCCAAACCATCACAAGTAGGGCAAGCCCCCGCCGGATTATTAAAGGAGAACAGGCGTGGCTCCAGCTCGCTCATGCTATAGCCGCAAATCGGGCAGGCAAAATTGGCGGAAAACAGCAATTCTTCGGCGTGTGGATCGTCCATATTGGCAACCACGGCAGTGCCACCGGATAACTCCAGTGCAGTTTCAAAGGATTCTGCCAGGCGCTGAGCCAGATCTTCGCGAACTTTAAAGCGATCGACAACCACTTCAATAGTGTGTTTCTTTTGCAGTTCTAATTTTGGCGGATCAGAAAGATCGCAGACCTCGCCGTCGATCCGCGCCCGGATATAGCCCTGCATGGCGAGATTTTCCAGGGTTTTGGTATGTTCGCCTTTGCGATCTTTTACCACCGGCGCCAGTAGCATCAGGCGGCGGCCCTCGGGCTGACTTACCACATTGTCCACCATCTGACTGACAGTTTGGGCCGCTAGCGGAACATCGTGATCCGGGCAGCGCGGTTCACCGACACGGGCGAACAGCAAACGCAGATAATCATGGATTTCTGTGATGGTACCCACGGTAGAGCGCGGGTTATGGGAGGTCGATTTTTGCTCGATGGAAATCGCCGGTGACAGACCTTCAATATGGTCAACGTCAGGTTTTTCCATCAGTGATAGAAATTGGCGCGCATAGGCGGAGAGAGACTCAACATAACGGCGTTGCCCTTCAGCATACAGGGTATCAAAAGCCAGTGAGGACTTGCCTGAACCCGATAGGCCGGTGACAACAATCAGTTTGTCGCGCGGGATAATCAGGTTGATATTCTTAAGATTATGGGTGCGAGCGCCCCGAACTTCGATATTATCCATTCAAACACTTCCCGGATTAAAACTGAGCCTCTCACTGTGTCTTTTTACCCTTCGCACTTGAAATTACAGGGTTGTTAGCCAGGTTCACTCTTACTCGAATCACTGATTTGTATCAGTTTATCGGGATGAGTTTGCTTGCCGCTCACCTGCAATTCCAATTACTTTGAGTCATGTTATCGGCGCATTTTACAACACCGGAAAAAGACACAGCCAGTACGAAACGGATAATTATGACACAAAAAAACCTGAATGGATATCCAGTATCTGGGTGTAAATAAGACAGGTAACAGGATAAATATGTAATGCATTTCGCAGTTACGATCTGTTGTGCCCTTTGGTGGTTAGCGTGTTAAACTTACTCGTTTATACTGTACAAAATTTACTTCATCAGGAGAGTTCACATGGCCAGCAGAGGCGTAAACAAAGTGATTTTGGTCGGGAATTTGGGCCAAGACCCGGAAGTCCGCTACATGCCTAACGGCGGCGCTGTTGCCAATATCACCCTGGCCACTTCCGAAAGCTGGCGTGATAAAGCAACCGGCGAGCAGAAAGAAAAGACGGAATGGCACCGTGTGGTGTTGTTCGGCAAGCTGGCTGAAGTGGCGGGTGAATATCTGCGTAAAGGCTCTCAGGTCTATATTGAAGGCGCATTGCAAACCCGTAAGTGGACAGATCAGGCGGGTGTTGAGAAATACACCACAGAAGTTGTGGTTAACGTGGGTGGCACCATGCAAATGCTGGGTGGCCGTCAAGGCGGCGGGGCTCCAGCGGGTGGCGGTGCACCACAAGAAGGTGGCGCGCAAGGCGGTTGGGGTCAACCTCAACAACCACAAGGTGGTAACCAGTTCAGCGGCGGTCAGACTTCACGCCCTGCACAGGCAGCACCCGCAGCACAACCACAAGGCGGCAATGAGCCACCAATGGATTTTGACGACGACATCCCATTCTGATTCTTGTCGTTAAGCACGAAAAATCATGATGTTAAAATAAGGCCCTGTATTTACAGGGCTTTTTATTATCTGTTTTAAGCCCGCCGCAGGATATGATTTTTATCCCTATAATCAATACTCTGATATTTATCATATGGAGCTTGGTTATGGTCATTGTTCACCACCTGAATAATTCACGTTCACAGCGTATCTTGTGGATGCTAGAAGAGTTGCAAGTTCCCTATGAATTGAAATGCTATCAGCGGGATCCCGGCAGCTTGCTGGCTCCGCCAGAATTGAAAAAAATCCATCCGCTAGGGAAATCGCCAGTTATTACGGATGGTGATCTGACTTTGGCAGAATCGGGTGCCATCATCGAGTATTTACAGGAAACCTATGATGCTCAAGGGCAGTTTAAGCCCACAGGCCATTATGATCGCCAGCAATTCCGTTACTGGATGCATTATGCGGAAGGTTCATTAATGCCGCTGCTGGTGATGAAGCTCATTTTCAGTCGATTTGGCGGGCCGCCCGTGCCGTGGATTATTCGTCCGGTTGCCAAAGCATTGGGTGAGGGAGTGCAAAAAAACTATTTGAATAAGCAAATTGCGACACACCGTGATTATCTGGAACAACATTTAACACAAAATTTGTGGTTTGCTGGCAGAGATTTTAGCGCCGCTGATATTCAGATGAGCTTTCCTATCGAGGCCATAAACCTGCGTGGTGGTTTGGAGGGGTTCCCGAAACTGCAAGATTTCTTAGTGCGAATTCATCAGCGCCCGGCCTATCAACAGGCGATTGCAAAGGGCGGAGCCTTCAAAATAGAAAAGTGATAATCCGCACTGGAATATCAACAAGGGCTGATATAACTGGGTGTGAGGCGGCTCACACTTTAGTTTCCCGCAATAATTAATGCTCCCGAACAAAATATTGTAAGAAAATGCATAAAATGTCGCCATCTGATGTTGATTAGTCGCAGCAAATAGCTAGATAATCGTTTGCCTTAAATTACAACTGTCCTAAACTTCGATTTTTTTTCAGTCATGCGCGCTCCCAGCTAATCGTTTGCTATTTTCTCAACCCAATATTGGTCGGGGGAATTGGCGAGTAAATCGTTAGGGACGGAAACGATTACGTATGGGAAGGGCGCTTGATTTGCTGACGACTTTAAAATGACACACAGGGGACATAACCATGTCTAGCACCAATTCTCAAACGAACCCGGCAGCAAAGCCAAAAAGTTCGTTTGATACCTTTTTCAAGCTTAGTGAACGTGGCAGTAATGTGCGCCAGGAAGTGCTGGCCGGTCTGACGACCTTTTTGGCCATGGTCTACTCAGTCATTGTTGTGCCGAGTATGTTAGGCAAAGCGGGCTTCCCACCAACAGCGGTATTTGTCGCGACTTGTCTGGTCGCTGGCTTGGGTTCTTTGCTGATGGGCTTGTGGGCGAATTTACCTATGGCGATTGGTTGCGCCATTTCCCTGACCGCCTTTACCGCATTCAGTCTGGTATTGGGCCAACACATCAGTATTCCTGTGGCATTGGGCGCAGTATTCCTGATGGGGGTTTTGTTTACCATTATTTCCGTCACGGGGATCCGCTCTTGGATATTGCGTAACTTGCCGATGGGGGTCGCACACGGCACCGGCATTGGTATCGGCCTGTTTTTGTTGCTGATTGCTGCAAATGGTGTCGGCCTGGTCGTGAAGAACCCTATTGAAGGTTTACCTGTCGCGCTGGGCGCATTCACCTCTTTCCCGGTGATGATGTCATTGTTGGGGCTGGCGGTCATTTTCGGTTTGGAAAAACTGCGAGTGCCTGGTGGCATTCTGTTAGTGATTATTGCTATTTCGGTTATCGGCCTGATTTTTGACCCGAGTGTGACTTATCAAGGGTTGTTCGCGATGCCGAGTTTGGCTGATGCTAATGGTAACTCATTGATTTTCAGTCTTGATATCATGGGCGCATTGAAACCTGTGGTGCTGCCAAGTGTGTTGGCATTGGTGATGACCGCGGTCTTTGATGCTACCGGCACTATCCGCGCGGTTGCAGGGCAAGCTAATTTGCTGGATAAAGACGGCCAGATTATCAGTGGTGGCAAAGCGCTGACCTCTGACTCCGTCAGCAGCATTTTTGCGGGCTTGGTGGGCGCGGCTCCAGCGGCGGTGTACATTGAATCTGCCGCCGGTACTGCAGCAGGCGGTAAAACCGGCCTGACAGCAACTGTGGTTGGGGTGCTGTTCTTGCTGATGCTGTTCCTTTCTCCGCTTTCCTATTTGGTTCCGGCTTATGCAACAGCTCCGGCCCTGATGTACGTCGGCTTGCTGATGTTAAGTAACGTATCCAAACTGGATTTCGACGATTTTGTCGATGCGATGTCCGGCTTGCTGTGTGCGGTATTTATCGTGCTGACCTGCAATATCGTTACCGGCATCATGCTTGGTTTTAGCTCACTGGTGATTGGCCGTATTTGCTCCGGTGAATGGCGCAGGCTGAATCTGGGCACTGTGATTATCGCGGTGGCACTGGTGGCATTTTACGCCGGCGGCTGGGCGATTTAATCATCAATAATATTGGGGGCGTTCTGCCCCCAATATGGTCACTGCTATATATCCCTACTTTCTTTGTTTTTTCCTGCTTTCAGTTACAGGTTTTTTCCCCGTTTAACAAAAAAGTGATCTACTATCAAAAGCGGCTATTCAGCCCAGCTTATGGGGGAAACGGTCAGGTCTTATATTGCGTTGAATGAGTTGAGTCTAAGGAAAGCATGGAAATCTTTTTTACAATCCTCATCCTGATTTTGGTGGTATCGCTTTCTGGCGTTGTCACTCGGATGCTACCGTTTCAAGTTCCCCTCCCTCTGATGCAGATTGTCTGTGGTGCCATGTTGGCCTGGCCCCACTTTGGTTTGCATGTCGATTTTGACCCGGAATTATTCCTGGTGCTGTTTATCCCGCCGCTGCTTTTTGCCGATGGCTGGAAAACACCAACACGGGAATTTCTCCATCATGGGCGGGAGATATTAGGTCTGGCTTTGGCCTTGGTGCTGGTTACGGTGGTAGGTATCGGCTATCTGATTTACTGGATGGTGCCGGGCATTCCGCTGGTGGCAGCCTTTGCGCTGGCGGCGGTATTGTCGCCAACCGATGCCGTGGCGTTATCCGGTATTGTGGGTAAAGGGCGAATACCTAAATCAATTATGGGCGTACTGGAAGGAGAGGCGTTGATGAATGATGCCTCTGGTCTGGTGGCGCTGAAGTTCGCCATCGCGGTGGCGATGGGCACGATGGTGTTTACGGTTTCCGGCGCCACGTTGGAGTTTCTGAAAGTGGCGATTGGCGGATTACTGGCCGGTGTGGCGGTAACCTGGCTGTACAGTAAGTCATTGCGCCTGATGAGCCGCTGGAGTGGCGATGATCCGGCCACTCAAATTGTCTTGCTGCTGTTATTGCCATTCGCCTCTTACCTGATTGCGGAACATATTGGTGTTTCCGGCATTCTGGCCGCAGTCGCTGCGGGGATGACCATCAGTCAGTCGGGGGTTATTCGTAATGCCCCACTGGCAATGAGGTTACGTGCTAACAGTGTGTGGGGGATGCTGGAGTTTGTGTTTAACGGCATGGTCTTTATCCTGTTGGGGCTGCAATTACCGGGGATTCTGGAAACCTCGATAGTGCAGGCGGAACTGGACCCAACCATTCAAACCTGGAACCTGTTTGCCGATGTCGCCATCATTTATGGTGCCTTGCTGGTGCTGCGTTTTGGCTGGTTGTGGTCGATGAAAAAGATTAGCAAGCGCTTACTGAGCAGGCGGCCACTGGAGTTTAGCACTTACACCACGCGCGAGCTGTGGGTGGCGTCCTTTGCGGGGGTGCGCGGGGCGATAACCTTGGCAGGTGTGCTGTCCATTCCTCTATTCCTCAGTGACGGCTCGGCTTTCCCCTCTCGCTACCAATTGGTATTTATTGCCACTGGCGTGATTTTATTATCGGTTATTGTCGGGGTGATTGCCTTACCACCTTTGCTACGCGGCGTGGCGATGGGCGATAAGAGCATCAGTCGTGAAGAGATTCGTTTAGCGCGTGCGGCAGCGGCAGAAGTGGCGATTGTCAGCTTAAATAAGATGGAAGAGCGCCTGGCGGCCAGCAGTGATGAGAATATCGACCCTGAACTGCTCAAAGAGGTGAGTTCGCGAGTCATTGGCCTTTTACGACGGCGTACTGGCAGTAAAGATGAAGTCGAAAATACCTTATTGATTGAAAATCTGGAGCGGCGTTTTCGGCTAACGGCTCTGCGGGCTGAGCGTGGTGAGTTATATCACCTGCGCGCCACCCAGAAAATCAGTGACGAAACATTGCAAAAACTGCTGCATGATTTGGATCTGCTGGAAGCCCTGTTGATTGAAAAAGAAGGTTAATTCTGCTGTGAATCCGGCTGCTACTTCGTAGCCGGATTTATCTCCACCCTTTATTGCTATTATTATGGGCCTAATAATTTGCTAATATATTATTTGGCACTTAATTTATATATAAAAGTATCGTGGGCCATTAATTATTAATGGCTGTTGTTAAGTTATTTAATAACGACTAACCTGAATATTCCAGAGTATTATTAACTCTATTTTATGCAAGGAGGCGTTATATGATAAACTTCTCTGAATTCAATTTTAATAATTCAATAGCAGATAATGTGGTTGGTATTTCATTTACAGAAATGTTTAATAAAGGTGGTTTGCGGGCCTATGGGACTAAGGTCGAGCAGGGCAATCGGGTTGGTTGTCACTATCATACCGAAGGCGAGGAATGGTATATTATTATTTCGGGTGAGGGGGCTGTCTGGACTGCGGATGTTATCGCGGGGATGCTAAAAAATAAACGCGTAGATAAATTTACTAAAGGCACTGTATTTTGTATTTATCCTAATACAGCGCATCAGCTTATCGCCAGTACCGATGTCGAATTTGTATTTTTGTGTCCACAATCACATCTTACCCATGACCGAATTTTATTTGACGATCTTGTCAAAGAAGTCGGCTGAAATAAATGGCACAGCCATAAATTTATTCCATAGTTACAAAGACAAAAATATAAAAAAGGGTGAGGAAAACCTCACCCTAAAATACTCAATGAAAAGACCCAAGTAATGAATTCATTCCCTTAGCCCTTAATGGCGTCAGGGTCAGTTAATTAATGTATTACCTGCGCTAAAAATGCTTGGGTGCGCTCCGACTTTGGGTTAGAGAAGAATTCAGCTGGTGGAGCTTGCTCAACAATCTCGCCGCGATCCATAAAAATGACGCGATCCGCAACAGTGCGGGCAAAACCCATTTCGTGGGTGACACACAGCATAGTCATCCCCTCATGTGCCAGGCTTATCATGGTATCCAGCACTTCTTTGACCATTTCTGGATCCAGTGCCGAGGTCGGCTCGTCAAATAGCATAATTTTGGGTTTCATACACAGCGAGCGCGCAATCGCCACCCGCTGCTGCTGGCCGCCGGAAAGCTGACCGGGAAATTTATGCGCGTGTTCGGCAATACGTACCCGCTCCAGATAATGCATCGCCAGCTCATCGGCCTCTTTTTTGGGCATTTTGCGCACCCAGCTTGGGGCCAGAGTGCAGTTCTGCATGACAGTTAAGTGCGGGAACAAATTGAAGTGCTGAAATACCATGCCAACCTCGGTGCGCACCCGCTCAATATTGCGCAAATCATCATTAAGCTCGATGCCATCCACCATGATTTTCCCTTGCTGATGCTCTTCCAAATGGTTAATACAGCGGATGGTGGTGGATTTTCCGGAGCCGGAAGGGCCGCACAACACGATGCGCTCGCCGGGGCGCACATGCAAATTGATATCTTTCAATACGTGGAATAGCCCGTACCACTTATTGACATTTTCCAACGTAATCATCATCTTATCGCCTTGTTTTGGCTGATTGTTACTCATATTGGGCCTCAATGTGTGGAACGTCCGGTGTGAAAGCGTTTTTCCAGATGTTGGCTATAGCGCGACATGCTGAAACAGAAAATCCAGTAAACTGCTGCGGCGAAAACATAGCCTTCGGTCGACATGCCAAGCCAGGCGGGGTCGACAGTGGCCTGTTGCACACTGCTGAACAGGTCAAATAAGCCAATGATGATAACCAAACTGGTGTCTTTAAATAGCGCGATAATGGTGTTCACCAGCCCTGGGATCACCATTTTCAGCGCTTGTGGCAAGATAACCAGCCCTTGTGTTTTCCAGTAGCCCAGCCCAAGTGATTCGGCGGCTTCTGTCTGGCCTTTAGGTAACGCTTGCAGTCCACCGCGCACCACTTCTGCCACATAAGCCGACTGAAATAGCACCACTCCCACCAGGGCGCGGATCAGCTTGTCGATGCTGGTGCCTTCGGTCATAAACAGCGGCAGCATTACCGAGGACATAAACAGCACTGTGATGAGCGGCACCCCGCGCCAGAATTCAATAAAGATAACGGATAGAATGCGCACCACCGGCATACTGGAGCGGCGTGCCAGAGCCAGCAAAATACCCAGCGGCAGAGCACCGGCAATCCCGACTGCGGCGATAATCAGAGTGAGTGTCAGCCCACCCCACTGATGGGTTTCTACACGGCTCAGCCCAAAGAAACCGCCATATAGCATCACCCACACCAGCAGCGGATAGGCCAGCATCCAGACCACTAAGTAGCGCCCACGATGTGGCATAGCGCGCCAGAACAGCGGGATCATCGTGAGTAACCCAATGATTAAGCTAGTATTGATTCGCCAGCGTTGCTCAATGGGATACAAGCCATACATAAACTGGCCAAAGCGCGCATGAATAAATACCCAGCAGGCCCCTTCCCGGGTGCAATCGCTGCGCGATGTGCCCAGCCAGTTGGCGTCAAAAATAGTCCAATTCAGCAATGGCGGGATAAACTGCCACATCAGCCACAGGCACAAGAGTGTCAGCAGGCTGTTGGTCCAACTGGAAAACAGATTTTTTCTGGCCCACAAAACCCATCGACTCACTGGGTTACCCGGTCGTACGGTGCTGGGAGGTTCGCGGCTTATTATCATGGTCATTCGCTTCCCTTAGCGCTCCACCAGCGCAATACGCCGGTTATAAAGATTCATCAAGAATGAAATGGATAGACTGATAACCAAATAGACCGACATGGTGATGGCAATGGTTTCTATCGCCTGGCCGGTTTGGTTCAGTACTGTGCCAGCAAACAATGACACCATATCCGGATAGCCAATGGCCGCCGCCAGTGAGGAGTTTTTGACGATATTTAAATATTGGCTGGTCAGTGGCGGAATGATGACCCGTAGCGCTTGGGGCAGAATCACCTGGCGCAAGGTGACCCTGTTTGGCAGCGCCAGCGAGCGCGCGGCTTCGTGCTGACCATAAGGCACGGACTGAATGCCAGAGCGAATCACTTCGGCAATAAAAGTTGAGGTATAAACTGACAGCGCCAGTGTTAACGCCGCCAACTCTGGGATAAGCACCAACCCGCCTTTAAAGTTAAAACCTTGTAATTCAGGTAGATTCCAATGCAACGCCGGGCCAGATATTAACTGTGCTCCTGCGGGCAGGGCTATCAAGAGCAGCACGCCAATGGGCCAGGTGCGGTGGAATTGTCCGGTATGTAACTGGCGAAAATGGTTATAGCGATGAATAGCAATAATGAGGGCAATGGCCAGTAACACGGCGACCAATGCGGGTATCGCACCGGCGGCAAACTCGGGTGAGGGCAGATATAAACCCCGGTTACTGAGGAAGGCGACACCAAAGGCCTCCAGACTCTGTCTTGGCCCAGGTAAATTGCGCAATACCGCGAAATACCAAAAGAAAATTTGCAGCAACGGCGGAATATTACGGAATGTCTCAATATAGATTGTCGACAGTTTGCGTAGCAGCCAGTTATCTGACAAGCGCGCTAAACCAAGAAAAAAACCCAGTATTGAGGCAAAGAAAATACATAATGCGGATACCAGCAGTGTATTGAATAGCCCGACCAGAAATACCCGGCCATAGCTATCGCCCTGCTGGTAGTCGATCAGATGCTGAATAATGCCAAATCCGGCGCTGTTGTTGAGAAAAGCAAAGCCGGAGGTGATGCCCCGGGTGGACAAGTTGGTCAGGGTGTTATGGAGTAAATACGCACCGCATCCGATCAGTATCAATAGCGCGATAATTTGATACAGCCAGGCGCGTACCGCTGGATTGGTCAGCGAAAAGGCACCTTTAACGGTTGGGCGTTGTGACATAGTGTGGGCCTCGGTCTGGGGAGTTCATCCGGCAGGGCTAACCTGCCGGAAAGGTCTCTTTAATCAGCGAACCGGTGGTGCGTACTGGAGCCCACCATTGTTCCACAGCGCATTTTGGCCGCGTTTAATTTTCAGCTCACTGCCCATGCCGACATTCCGCTCGAAGCTTTCGCCGTAGTTACCCACTTGTTTGACGATTTTAACCACCCAATCGTTAGGAACTTTCAAATCCTTACCGTAGTTACCTTCCTGGCCTAATAAATGTGCCATATCCGGTGTGGTTGGTTTTGCCGCCAAGGCTTCAACATTTTGCGATGTCACCCCCATTTCTTCGGCGTTCAGCATGGCAAACAGTGTCCAGCGCACGAGGGCAAACCAGTCTTCGTCGCCACGGCGCACGACTGGCCCTAAAGGTTCTTTAGAGATAACTTCTGGTAATACAATGAATTCGGTTGGTTTACCGAGCTTGATACGCAGGGCGTACAGTTGGGATTGGTCAGAGGCCAGGGTGTCACAGCGGCCAGAATCCAGTGCTTTGGCGCTTTCATCCGAGCGGTCGAAGGTGACTGGGGTGTATTGCATTTTATTGGCTTTAAAGTAGTCAGCAACATTCAGTTCAGTGTCAGTACCGGCCTGAATACACACGGTTGCCCCGTCTAATTCTTTAGCGCTTTTTAGCCCCGCTTTATTGTGGGTCAGAAAGCCGATGCCGTCATAATAGTTAACGCCGGTAAATAACATTCCCATACCGGCATCGCGAGATGATGTCCAGGTGGTATTACGCGACAAAATATCTACTTCGCCTGATTGCAGCGCAGTGAAGCGCTCTTTTGCTGTCAGCGGAGTGTATTTTACTTTTTCTGCATCACCAAAGATGGCTGCCGCGACAGCACGGCAGATATCGACATCCAGGCCGGAAAATTTACCGCTCGCATCGGCATAAGAAAAACCAGGCAATCCATCACTGATACCGCATTGCACAAAACCTTTTTTCTTCACCGCATCCAAAGTAGTGCCCGCGTGGGCCTGACCTGCTAATGCCACTAATGAGGCGGCAGCAACCAGAGTTGAAATCATTATTTTCTTCATGAAAGCGTCCTGTGAGGCAAAGTCGAGCCGATGTTAATTTTGTAGCGCACCGGTGATGCACTGTCGCTGTGTGTTGGCGTGTAGCCAGTTTGGTATTAGCAAATGCAATGCCAGAGTTGCATTCCATTGATCATCCGGATAATTACTATGGGTTAACTCTTTATGAGGAGGTTTTGATGGGGCAAGACGCACTTTTATCGGGCACTTAATGGCCGGTTGATGCTTTTTAGTGCAACCGTTTTGGGCAACGGAGTAGGGGAATGAGGGCGGAGTGGCCGCCTGTGTTTCGTCAATTGAGTAACATAAAAAGCAGCCTATAGCGGCACAATTCGGATTTTTTGAATTCCACATTCGTTATCTAATCCTGATGAGCCAGTTTTTACCTCGTCACATTAGATAAAAGGAGAAGAATGATGCCCCACTCTTTAACGGCCTTAATATTGGTTTTGCCCTGGCTGTTCGCTGCCAGTTGTCTGGCACAAGGGATTGTCGCCCCGACAACTGAATCCACAACCTGCAACAATATTGATTTTTCTCAGGTTTTACCCTGCTACCGGGATAAATTGGCAACCGAGCCGCTGGTTTACCATTTACTGAGTCAGCAGCATGTTGCTGGGCTGGAATGGCGTCGCTACCAACTGACTTCTCAGCATTGGGCTCCGGAGAATTTGGTTTCGCCCGCAGCCTGGCTGCATGAAGTGGAGGTCTTTATTCCCACTGGCAGCACCTCGACGCAAGTGCTGGTGGTCATTAATAATGGCACCAACCACGGCACAGAGACGGTGCCAGTTTCTGGCCCCACTAATTTTTCTCTCGGTACTTTGCAAAATATTGCCCGGATGACCAATACCCCAGTGCTCTCAATAAGCAATATCCCTAATCAATATCTTGAATATCAACCCGATGGGGAGCCACGTAAAGAAGATGACAGTGTGGCCCGCAGTTGGGCTTTATTTATGAGTGCGCCGCTGGCGCGATCGACATTGCCGTTGCAAGTTCCTATGGCGGCTGCAGTTTCCCAAGCCATGAGTATGGTGCAGCATGCTTTGCCGGAAATGGCATTAGACAGTTTTGTGGTCACTGGGATCTCTAAGCGCGGTTGGACAACCTGGCTGACGGCAGTAGTGGACTCGCGAGTTACGGCTATTGTCCCCATTGTTTTTGACCTGCTGGATACGCGCAATGCATTAGAGCATATGTATCAATCTTATGGGGGTAACTGGCCCATTGCTTTTGCCCCTTATTATCAGGAGGAAGTTGATAAAAATCTGGATACGCCCGCATTCACTCATCTGATGCAGATGGTTGATCCGCTGCAATATTTGGGGACGGAGTACCAATCTCGGCTCACTATTGCGAAATATATTATTAATGCCAGTGGTGATGATTTTTATGTGCCTGATAATAGTGATTTTTATGACGATAAATTACCGGGGCAAAAAACGTTGAGAGTGGCACCAAACTCCAGTCACTCGGGCATTACGGCTTTTACTGAGCAAGCTTTGATTACCTTTGTGAATCGCCTGCGGCAATCCATTCCAATGCCGCAAGTGACCGCCAGCATCGAAATGAAAAATAAGGTGCAAACATTGTCGGTGAATTTGTCTGAGTCACCAGAGAAAGTGGTGCTCTGGAGTGCCATCAACCCTGATGCGCGGGATTTCCGCTATGCATGTGATGTGCAGTACATGGCATTTCCCGTAGTGATATCAGCGGAAAATAATATTGAGGTAGCATTGACTGCGCCAAGCTCTGGTTGGCAGGCCACTTTTATTGAGGCGACATTCAATGATGGCTTTGTGGCAACTACCCCGGTGTATATCTTACCGAAAGACATTTATCCGAGTAGCGCGCCGCCAACCCACGGCACTGCATGTAAAACCTTGCCGGGGCGAAACCCCATCTTCCTTGGGGAAACAACACCAATAGAAAGTGCTGTAGAGGCAGCTGCACAGCAATAAGAAAACGGTATCAAGCTGATTTTTGATAATAAAAAACCCGGCGTAGTCACTGGCCGGGTTTACATATTTAATGGTGTTTAATAGAGCGACGGTTGGCCCTCTGGCCGGGTTTTGAAACGGCGGTGTAACCAAAGATATTGCTCTGGCGCTCGCATGATTTCTTTTTCAATGACCTTATTCATATAACGGGCTGCGGCTAGCTCATCGTCAATGGGATAATCTTCCAACGCCGGTTGGATCAATAGGTCATAACCACTGCCATCTGTTTTACGCAGCAATACTAATGGCAGCAAGGCCGGTTTTGCCAGGCGCGCTAGCATAAAAGTGCCGCTGGTGGTCGCCGCTTGATCCACTGCAAATAAAGGGGCAAAAACACTGCCACGCGGGCCGTAATCTTGATCCGGAGCGAACCAGACGGCCTCGCCTTTTTTCAACGCCTGCACCATGCCACGGAGATCTTTACGATCCAGCATGGCTTTGTTGGATCGCATTCGGCCCCATGTCTGCACCAATTCCATCACTTTATTATTGTGCGGGCGATACATTGCCATCATAGGTTGGCATTGACCCATCACGCGCCCACCCAGTTCCAACGACATAAAATGCACGCCAATCACTAATACGCCGCGATTGCCTTCCTGAGCTTTTTTCAGGTTATTCAGACCGGAAACAGTAAACCAACGTTTCACTCGGGAGTCGGGCCAGAACCATGCCATACCGGTTTCCAGCAGCCCCATTCCCAAGGATTCAAAATTACCGACAATAGTGCGTTCGAGGGTGACTTTGTCCATCTCTGGGAAGCAAAGCTCCAGATTGCGTCGGGCAATAGAAACCCGCCGTTTGAGAAAACGCATTGAGGTACGCCCGAGCCAAATCCCAAATTTGTTCAGCACTGGGTAGGGCAGTTGGACTAATAGAAACAGCACACCAAGGCCAAACCAGGTTAGCCAATAGCGAGGGCGGAGCAGGGAAATATGGAATTTCTGCGGCTTTATCATATGAACTCTATCGTGATGCATTAAATACAAATGTGTAACGCATATGGATATCACTCGATAGCGGTACATATTATCAGACACTGTTACTCAATTATCGTTTTCGTGAATACGATAATTGACGCAATATTTACATTAAAAGCGGGGTCGCGTAGTGAAGGAACACGAAAGGTGGGCTATCGATAAGCGAGATTGGCTTTTTTAAGATTATAACATAATCAATGTCTATGCCGTCATCGAATTCTCTGGGTATCAGTTCCTGATTTTTACCAGAATTCCAGCATTTTCCACCAAGTCGCCAATGGAATGAAGTCACAGCCGAACAAGATAGCCGCCGAGCCACCCGCAGCAGAATGCTTATCATCGGCACCCAGCTCATACCCAGTTCTGCGCTGGCAATAACTGACCTAAGCCCGGCAATAAAACCCAATTTATTGTTGGCTAGCGAGCATCAGCAGCACCGAGAACCCAATCATAGTGTGCCAGGTATCTTGCTTGGCAAGCACATTATCCACGTCAGAACGCCACTCAGTAACAAGTGTGAGGGGACGTGGGTTAAATATATTGTTCCGAATCGGGTGATTCGGACAAAATGCCGCTATTAATTTAATCTTTTAATTATATATAATATTTTCTGTTGTTTTATGCGCGCGTATATACTTGATTTTTAAATAAAAATAAAGTATTTGCAGATGGTGTTTTTTAGAATGGATATTATATTTTTAATGTAAGAGTTGGATTGTTGATTATTTTATAGTAGATAAATAGGGCGTTAATATTATAAACAACAAAAAGCCCGCACTAAGGCGGGCTAATATTACCAGAATAATTTAACTGCTCAGAATTATTAATTTCATCATTATCGTAACTTATTCTGGTATACCCGCCATCTTTGAAATCACAGCTGTATTTGCTGTAAATCCAATGACGAGGGTATTAATTATTGACTCTTACAGAGCAATAACGTTTACCGCTGCTGGGCCTTTAGCGCCGCTCTCGATAGAGAACTCAACTTTTTGGCCTTCATCTAAGGTTTTGAAATCATTGCTCTGGATAGCAGAGAAGTGAACGAACACGTCTTTGCTGCCATCAGCAGGAGTGATGAAACCGAAACCTTTATCAGCGTTAAACCA
>NZ_ACCD01000025.1 GCF_000173775.1 Yersinia rohdei ATCC 43380 | reverse complement strand
CCGCGCAATCTTACATTTATATGCCGATCCGGCCTGGCGCGAACCGGTAGATATTCTGGCGCGTTTTTTACACAGCGACACCGTGCTGTTGTCACAAGACAGCGGCGGCGGCTCCTTTGATGAAGCTTGTGGTCTGCCGTGGCACCGTTTGGCGGCACATTACCCCGCGGTCACACCGGCGTGTATGGCGGTAACGGTAGAGTTGCGGGGCCAACAAGATGTCAGCCATGAACTTGCCAGTGCCGATGCCGAACGTCTCTACCAGTATTTGCTGCACCGTGGGGCCATTGCCGGCCACCCGCCGGAGATCCCGCAGCGGCAGGTGGTGATGCTGCCCTTTACCGCGGGAGAAATTGTCAGTGCCCCGGCCAGCGGCCTGTTGCTGCTATTACGTCAACCGGGTGAATGGGTCGGGAAAGATGAAATGGTGGCGGAAATTATTGACCCCATCACTGATACCGTCAAAGCAGTACGGGCGCAGGCCGGGGGAATTATCTATGCCAGTCGGCGCACGCCTTTTGTCACCTTGGGGGCTGAAGTGATGAAAATTGTCGGGCAAGAAACCTATCGCGGTGGCGGAGGGCTGGCATCCTAACCGGAGAAGGGCGCATGCCATCCTCAAGCCCGCGCAACGGGGCTTGAGGATAATGAGCAGGGCTGATAATTAAGGGTTGATAATGAGCTGGGTGAAGACTCAGTCGAAATCGCTGGCATCATGGCGTTCAGCCAGTTGCTCTGCGGGCTCTCCCCATGTGCGATTGACTCTGCACCCGCGTTGCACCGCAGGCCGCTGCGCTATCTCTTCCGTCCAGCGGAGCAGGTGAGTATAGGATTTCACATCCAGGAATTCCCCTGCTTCATATTGCAAGCCCAGCACCAAATTGCCATACCAAGGCCAGATAGCGATATCGGCAATGGAATACTCATCACCGGCAATATAGCGCTGTGTTTTAAGCTGGGTATTGAGCAAATCAAGCTGGCGTTTAGCTTCCATAGTGAAACGGTCAATCGCATATTCAATTTTCACGGGCGCATAATGATAGAAATGGCCAAAACCGCCGCCCAAATAGGGGGCCGCACCCTGTAACCAGAACAGCCAATTCAGTGCCTCCGTCCTGCCGGCAGGGCTTTTTGGCAGAAAATGGCCAAATTTATCCGCCAAATACAGCAAAATAGCACCAGATTCAAAGACCCGCACTGGCGGTGTTGTTGAATAGTCCATTAGCGCGGGGATTTTGGAATTGGGATTGACGGCGACAAAACCGCTGGAAAACTGATCGCCTTCACCGATCCGGATTAGGTGGGCATCATATTCCGCCCCTTGCTCGCCCAAGGCCAGCAACTCCTCCAACAGAATAGTGACTTTTTGGCCATTTGGCGTCCCCATCGAATACAGTTGCAGTGGGTGTTTGCCGCGCGGTAGTTCCGCCTCATAGCGGGCACCTGCCGTTGGGCGATTGATTTTAGACCACACTCCGCCGCTGGCATTGTTTTCCGTCCAAACTTTCGGCGGCTGATATTCGTTATCTTTTATCATGGGTTACCTTAGTGGCGAATGAAGACCAACTGAATGAGCTAACAAGAGTGAAAGCAATCAACAGACCCTTTGGCACTACTGTCTAATTTTTCTTCTACAATGTCAAAATCCGCGCCATATGAAGAGCCGGGCTGGCAGGTTTCTCAAGCTTCATACAACACTTTTGAGGCTTCTTCTACCTGCCGTTTCAAGATGTTAAGAGTCTTCGACAGCACGTTTTCTTGATCGTTGAACCAGCTATCTTTATCGGGCAGTGCCGTGGCCAACCGCCAGGATTCTTCTTTTTCCAGCCGGTGCAGTTCGCGCGATATCGCCTTAATCTTGTCACGAACTTCATGCATTTTCCGGCGCAGCTGCTCTACGTCATCAATAAGGTCGCTGGCCATCTGCGGTTCAAGCCCCTGTTTGAGGTTCTCCAACAAGCGATGAATGGCAGAAAAATCACCGCGTTGGCGTGCTTGATTCAACTGAACCATCAATTGATGTGCTTTCTCTTTAAACTCATCCGCCACCAAATCGGGATGACACAACCGACTGGCTTGCCGCCACAGGCGTTTCAATTCTTGACGTTGATCAGCAGAGAGTTTTTTGTCCTTGTCGTGGCGCTGTTCCGCATCCTGCTGTTGCTCTTGATAACTCTCGTATTTTTCTTTCGCCTCTTCGCGGGCCTGACGGGTAGATTCGGTATCGCGGGTGCTGAACCCGTTTTCCAGTTGTTTAATTTCCGCCAACAACGCGGTGATCAATTCAGTTTGTTGCTGAATTTGTTTGCGCAGCGCCACCGTGTCACTGGAAAGCACCGTCACCTCTAGCCAGCGCTGTTTTAATGCCGCCAGTTCATCAATGGCCTGCGCGATATATTGTTGGCAGTTACGATAGTCGCGCTCCCGACGGCGAGCTTCTGCCTCGGCTTTTCGCAGGGTGCTTTCCGCTAACTGTTTACGCAAATGCAAGATCTGCTTCATTAACGGGCCCAGGCGCACTAAATAGAGATCGTTAAAATCATCCAGCAACTGAATGCGTTCATTGCGTTTATCAATTAACTCGCGCAATTGTTCTTCCAGCGCTTTTAATTCCAGTTTACAGGCGGCTAATTCAAGATTCTGCCACTGGGCGACACCTTGTTTATTACTTAGCCACGCCGAAATCGCCTCTAAGGCCGCAGTAAACTTACCTTGCTCAATCGAGGTGGCGATAAAACACAGGATTGCATCTTGTGTTTCATGTTTAAGATAGGGCAGTTGGTGGCGGATAATATCGTCATCTTCAAGCTCAATCGCACTTTTAATGATCTCCAGCCGTTTAATGAGTTTTTTCATGAATATTGGATTTACTGATAGCCTTGGCAGAATACCTACATACTAAACAACAGCTTCCCATTGTTCCAGATGAATGAGGACTGATTTCATCTGGCGGGCCTGAGAGTTATGTCAGTCTGGGTGATAAGTCACATTCGCCCCCTGGCCTGATGATTTCCCGGCCAAGTTTCAGCGCCGAACTCTGGGCCAGAATGCAGATAAAGGGCAGGGAAGGCCATGTTTGATGTGTCTGGGTGAATTCTGCAACCCTGAGGCACTGTTAACCTAACAGAATTCACACAGCGCGATCGCAGTAAAAATAACGTTTAAATTCAATCTATTATGATTTTTCATCTGCTTTGAGCAACCATAACCTCGATTCCTACTGATCCAAACCAATGCTGTCTAGCCGTAACGTCCGCTGCCCGTCATGTCTGCTCAAAAAACAGGCTTAACGTACCATAATTTCCGATCGCCAAACTGACCCCTAGGAGACAAAAAAGGAGAAAGGTAAAAGAAAATATTTAGCTGAAACGTGTCACCTAGATGTTGTTTTTAATCACATTGCCAATGTAATAAATAATTCGAATCATCATTTAAAGTGATTTTTATCACGATAAAATAGATAAAAATGACCTTTTTTTCATCAAGTGATAGATCTCACATTTTAGTTGCTGAAAGATTTGTAGCCTGCTGCATAAGCTAGATGAAACCATTCAGCAAAAAAGGAGTTATTGATGAAGAAATTACTGGTTGGCAGCATTGTTATGGCGTTTTGTTCCTGGCAGGCAGCCGCACAAACCTACGTGCTGACGGATGCTGAAAACAGCGTGGAGAAGGGAAACTGGCAGATCACCAGTGAAGGACTGAAGCTAAAGGATGCCAACTTCAGCATCGAGCAAAAAGTGCTGCACGGCGGTAAGCAGGAAGGCTCAAAAGTCATTACGATTACCAGCAAAGGCCTGACCATTGCGCTTAGCCCAACCCGGGGCATGGATTTATTGCATGTTGTAGGGAATAACGTCCGTCTGGGCTGGGATTCCCCAGTAAAAGAGGTGGTGAATCCACAGTTTATTAATCTGGAAAGCCGCAACGGCGTCGGTTGGTTGGAAGGGTTCAATGAGATGATGGTGCGCTGCGGTTATGAGTGGACTGGGCACCCCGTCAGCAGTGAAGGTATGCTTTACACCTTGCATGGCCGTGCTGGAAACACACCGGCTTCAAAAGTCGAGATCCATGTCAGTGAAAAAGCGCCGTATGAAATTACGGTGCGTGGTTTGCTGGAAGAGAAGAGTTTCAAAAAAGTCAATTTTGAAACCTGGACCGAGTTACGCTATATCCCCGGCAGTGACGCATTCACCATTCACGACACGCTCACCAATCTGGCTGATTACGCCCACGATTATCAAATCATCTATCACAGCAATATTGGTACCCCTATCCTTGAACAGGGCGCACGTTTTATCGCACCGTACAAAGAGGTGACCCCTTTCAATGAATACGCGAAAAAAGGCATGAAAGAGTGGCAAAATTATGCGGGGCCGACCAAAGATTTTGATGAGATGGTGTTTAATATCAAACCGCTGGCTGACAGTCAGGGTAAATCCTTGGCGGCAGTGATTAACCGCGCGGGCGATAAGGGCGCATCGATCGAATTTGATACCCATCAGTTGCCGTTACTGACGATGTGGAAAAATACCGACACCCTCAAGCAGGGTTATGTTACGGGGATCGAGCCGGGCACAAACTACGCCTATCCGGTTACGATTGAACGTGAACAAGGCCGCGTCAAGCAGCTACAGCCCGGACAGAGCACGGTGTTCAGCCTGACCTATACGCTGCTGGGTGATGCACAGGCCGTGCAAAAAACCGAACAACGTATCAAGCAGATTCAAGGGGATATCAAACCTGTCATCAGCGAAACGCCTATCGCTAAAGAGTAATTATTTCTGAGTGCATGAGTGCAAAAATACAAAGCCAGCCGACCGATAAAATGTCGCTGGCTTTTTGCTGTCAGATGACACTGCTGATTATTTCAGCCCCTGCGGATTGACGCAGTTTTCTTTAACCTTGCATTCACAGAAATCTGCATGATTTGATTTCAACAGCAGGTCTGCATAAATGCGGTTTTTTTTATGTCTGTCGCCAGACGAAATCTGACGGGTAATCAGGCTGCTAACTTTTCAGATTTCACGTAGCGTTACCGGTCGAAAATGGGGTAGGGAGTGAGTTGGCCGTTTTGGTTGCCTCGGTCTGAGGATGGATAGCAATACCTGAGACCGAGATAATCACGGATTACCGGCAAAGTTGAGTGTAATCCTTAGAGAGGTATCGCATCTGGTGTTATAAATTCAATTTAACATAATATACATTATACGCACCTATATACAGATAGGCGGAATTTAAGGGTTCTGTGGCCATGACTTGGACTGATGCGACAACGCCGGTGCTTTGCTCTATCATCACAGATGCAGCTTGTAAGCGATTATGCTGAGCGGATGGCCATGTTACTGCGGCACCGGCTAAGATATGGCAAAACGTCTGCGACGACACAGGCCGGATAAATTTTACGGTAACGCGATGGCTCATAACCTTACTCGTCTCTTGCCGCAAAACGAATCCGGTTTCCTGAAGTTGTTAGGCTTCAGGGTCGCTACAACTGCATCAAAACAAATCGCTGGTACGTTCTATTCGTCTTCGACCGTCAGACGCTTAAATCGCTTCTGAGGCTACCAAAAGCAAAACCCGTTTTGCAGGACTGGATGGGATCGATAGTACGGGTTATCATACTAAAGTTCGGGTGTCACAGAACCCCGAACCGCTTCGCGGCAGTGTACGGCCATAGTATTCAACATCCAAAAGGCTAACGTATGGACTTCTCTGAATATCAGACAGAAATAATTGAAGATATAAAATCATGTCTCGAAGGTTTACAGGTGCAGCCCATCCTCTTTATGGGTGCAGGAATATCTCAACGCTACCTAAAAGCCCCGGATTGGGAGAATCTGTTAAAGTATCTGGCTGAAACTTGTCCGTTAATCAATCGGCCATATGGTTATTACAATCAGACACGAAATGATAACAAGCCATTGATTGCTAGTGATTTTTCAGAATCTTACGCCGAATGGGCATGGGATGTTGGAACGACTCGTTATCCCGAACAATATTTCAACGGTAAAAGTTCTAAAGATATATATATAAAGCACGAAATTGCATCATTGCTGAATAATTTGTCTGATTCGGTTAATTTTTCAGCAATGGAATACACCGAAGAAATTGAAAAATTAAAAAAAGTAAGACCACATGCAATAATTACAACGAATTATGACGATCTACTTGAAAAGGTGTTTGATAATTACCAGCCTATAGTTGGTCATAATGTTGTAACTGTTAATTATACTACCTACGGTGAAATCATGAAAATTCACGGTAGTAGTAAGGAACCTGAAAGCATAATAATAACTAACGAAGACTATATTGAATTCTATAAACGTAAAAAATATATTAGCGCAAAATTATTAACATATTTTGTAGAGCATCCTCTATTTTTTATCGGCTACAGCATTAATGATGAAAATATTAAGGCAATATTATCTGATATTGACGAAATAATTTCACCGAACAATGTGTTAATCCCTAATATTTATTTAGTTTCCTTTAGTCAAGATTGCGAAGGCACTGGTTCGCATCAGAAGGAAATTTTGATTGGCGTCGGTGAGAATAAAAGCATTCGAATAAAAGTAATTTATGCCAACGATTTCGGCTGGATTTATGATGCTCTCTCGTCGAACACACCAGAAATTAGTGTCAACCCAAAATTGGTAAGAGCATTACTCGCCAGAACGTACACCTTTGCATCACAATCACTTGTAAAACAAGAGCTTCCATACGATTTTGAAATGCTCAGGAACATAGCTGAACATGATAATGTGCTTGCAAAACTTTATGGTATAGCAGAACTTAACAACGGTCAGGCATTGAATGCAAGCTATCCTTATACAATATCCGACCTAGCCAAGCTGCTTGATATGGGGTCATGGCACTACGTCCATAAGGTTTTGGAAAGAGTACATAAAGAGACAGGTTATAATATTAAATCATCCGATAATAATTATCATGTTTTGGTTAAAACAGGAAAGGAAGGAGTTCACAAATACTCACCTGCTGCATTTGAATTGATTAAGAAGATTATTAATGGTCAAAAATATAAGCTAAAACCCTGATTGGTTCGTACAATGACGTTATGTAAAAGAGCCGCCTGCGGGATTCTATTTTCGCAGGCGGCTTTTCTACATAACGTGTGGCACATTATACGCACCGATATTATTAGCACCATATAGTAATGTCACTTTTTACCCAGATAGAAATGTCACCTTAGGGGTACTTTATGATCTGGTAATCGAGCTGATATGTGCCAACAGTTCAGAAACTAAAGGCCGTATGGAACGCGGCCAATCAGACTGTTCAGGATAAGATTGTTCAAGGAAACTCAAATCTTGTAGAAGAGTGTGTTCGAAGCGATAGGCGACTGGACGAAACCGAAGTACTCATAGAATGCTCTCGCTTGATCATCTATCGCATGCACCATGATGGCTTTAATACCCACTTGGTCTGCCAGATTAGAAATTCGCATCACGGCATCATTAAGAAGCCATTTGCCAAAGCGATGGCCCTGGGTACAAACATCGACAGCCAGACGTCCCAGCAGGACGATTGGCACGGGATCTGGCATGTTCTGGCGAAGGCTACGACCTAAATTGGCGTGACTGACTGAGCCGGTTGCAATGGAGTAATAACCCACCACACGCGTTGTACCGTCCAGACAGATAACGAAAGTACGGGAGGCATTCTGGAGCTGGTTTTTCATGGCTCGACGGCGCAACCAGTCACTCAGCACCTCATTTCCGCAGTCGAACGGCTGGAGAATATGCTCTTCTGTCAGCAGTCCTGGCGCGGTAATGATCATTTCCATTCAGGCTTCACATCCATTAAGCGTTTGCGCCCTTCTGCATTTTGCACCGGAGCTTCAAGCTGTTCAATGAATGCCTGATAGCGTTCATCATCAAGGACGAATACACGCTGATCCAGGATGATGTTCTGTGCCTCATGAACAACCTTCTCAATAATGAAGTCGGTTCGGTTCTTATTGACCAAACTCGCAGCATAGTCGATTACTGCACGCTCTTCTTCGGTAGCTCGGACGTTAATTTGCTTGTCGCGAGTGGGTTTACGAATGGTACGCTGCATAACATCCTCCTTATGGTAACAAAATGCTATACATTGATAATAGCTAAAAAGGTAACGAATTGATATACACAAGTGCCTCTTACGATCAGTTTTGTTCGCCACCGGCCTTAGCCAGCTGGCTAATATCACCCTTTTCCAAAATAGGTTTGTCATAGCCATAACGGACGGCATTTAACATCGCTTTCCCCATATCCTCGGTGGTCAGGATGGCCGTTGGAAACAAGTATTTTAGTAATGGGAACAACGGCGTTAACAGTTGATAAAAAATTCGGTAACTGGCAGTTTTGGATCGAGCACCATTGAGCGGCTGAATAATCGCGGGACGGAACATCCACGCGTGAGCAAACCCCAGTTTCAAAAGCGCATTTTCAGTTTTACCTTTGACCCGCGCCCACATGACTTTCCCCTGCTCGCTGCTGTCGGTTCCGGCACCGGAAACATAAATAAAAGCCATTGCCGGGTTAGCCTGTTGTAATTGAGACGAGACATTCAGCGTCAACTCATAGGTTAGCTGACGGTATTTTTCTTCTGTCATGCCCGTAGCACTGACCCCAAGGCAGAAGAAACAGGCATCATATTGACGGATATCTTCCCGGCTAAGGGAGAATTTGGTCGGATCGGGCGTCACAATCTGCTGTAGTTTTGGGTTGCTGATGGCTAATGCCTGGCGAGTAACAACCGCGACGCCACTGACATCTGCTGCCAGTAAACATTCCCGTACTACCCCTTGCCCAAGCATACCGCTGGCACCAAAAATAATTATCTTCATGGCGAGTTAACTGTCCTTATGTGAGTGCTGGAGTCGAACAGCATAAAAGTCGCAAACATAGCTATCGACTCCAGCAAGATGGCATTAACATGATGCTGACGGAACTGTTGCCAGAGTCACCTTCCGGTTATTTGGCCTGAAAACCGCCATCAATATTGAGAATGTGCCCGGTAACGAAACTGGCTTCATCAGACAATAACCAGCTGATACCATTCGCGATTTCTTCCGGTTTACCGAGTCGGTTCATCGGATGCATGGCGCTGATGATATCTTCGTTATAGTTTTCGTCACTGCCATCAAGTTGGGCGGCGATAATGTCGGTTTTGATCGCGCCCGGAGCCACACCATTGATGCGAATTCCCTGAGTCGCATAGTCAAGTGCTGCTGATTTTGTCAGGCCAACAACCGCATGTTTGGTCGCCGCGTAAGTCCCTGCCCAAGGTATGCCATTCAGCCCGGCAATAGAAGCCAGATTGACAATAGCACCTTTGCCCTGCTTCACCATTTGCTCGACTTCGTACTTCATGCAGTAGTAAAGCCCCAACAGGTTAGTGTCGATCATGGCGTTAAATTTATGGGTATCAGATTGAACAATGGTGCCGGTTTCATTTGAGATCCCCGCGTTATTCACCGCCATATCCAGTTGACCAAACTCACGGACGATGGCAGCAATCATCTCTTTAACGTCTTGTTCCTGAGTGACGTCATTTTTAATAAAACGCACTTGCGCATTATCGGTAGCAACTTGTTTGATTTCTTCTACCGCGGCTTGCCCCAGATCTTCACGCCGCCCACTGATAACCACGGTTATCCCTTGTGCTGCCAGTTTCAGTGCTGTGGCTTTGCCAATACCGCTCGCGCCACCGGTTATTAGTGCAACTTGATGTGACATAATCGACTCCTTAATATTGGTTACTTAATAATGAATGACTAGTCAGTCATTTAATGAGTAGGAAAAGCAGCTTAAATCCCCGCTGCTCGACAGAACATGCTGAAACCTGTAGTGATAAGTTCCTGTTCATTTTTTGAATCATTGACCACAAAATCCAGCGTCGATTCCGCAAGTGAAGCCATCACGGCGGTGATAAAATCAACATTATCACAGGCTCCCTGCTCGCCAAGCTGTGCCAGCATCTGGTTCACGGGATCGAACATGCGTTTGGATTGTTCACGCGTACTCGGTGTTACCACCCGGGAGACCGAAAGTTGCTGTAACGCACCGCGCTGTTGCGGGTGGTCAAGCGCCCAGTTGATGTACGCAGTCCAGACATGCCGTGCTTTGTCTCTTATACTAGCCTGCAATGGGAAATCTTGCATAAGTGCGCTGGCAACATCGGTTTTAATATGGGTGTAAAGATGGTTTAACAGCGTCACTTTATCCGGAAAATAGGTAAAAAGAGAGCCGCTAGAGATACCCGCCTCCTTGGCAATCAAGGCGGTGGTCGCCCCCAATCCCTGCTGAGAAATCACCCGCAGTGCGGCGGCAAGAATTGCCTTACGTTTATCCTCGTCAAGTGGTCTGGCCATAGCGTTACCTTAGTTGATTGATTAGTCAATCATACATATTTTTAGTTCTAATGCAACCCTTCCGGGGCTCTAAATCAGGCAAGAAATACTCATATCCGGTTCAGTGGCTCACCATCCCAGTAGAAAATGCCCCCTATCACCCCCCTATTATCCCGGCGCTGGGTTAATGTCTTAGGCGCTAAGTGTTTCTAATGTCTGCGTTTAAATGGCATTAAGTCAAACTGTAACTATAAATTGTTGTCAGCTGGCTAAAACAGCCTTTTAGAACAATACTTAAGTCGGTTGGAGAGAGTTTTTATCTATATTTAATGAGAGGAATACTATGAAATTATTGAAAACACTGACGATGCTGACGGTATTGGGTGCATTCTCTGCTGGTGCTATTTCAGCCGAATTATTAACCAAAGAAGACCTCAATAATAACCCAGGGCAATATGAAAAAGTGGGTAATATTGTCACCTCCGGTGAGTTAGCGCCTATGGATGCTAAAGCCGAGTTGTCCAAAAAAGCAGATGAGCTGGGTGGGCAATATTATGTAATCACCTCTGCGAATACTGATAGTAAGATCCACGCTACAGCTGATGTGTATAAGAAAAAGTAACAATAAGTCGGCCAGCAATATAATAAAGAACGGGCTGTTGTCATGCTATAAACAGCCCTTTTTTTTATTTTCGTCATAGAAAATAAACCCTTTCTTTGTGACAGCGTCACCTGCAATCTTTCTTTTTAATCCCCGCCTAATCCGGTATGCTCAAAATATGTCATTAGATTATCCGGATTTGAACCGTGATTTCATTTTTTGTACTTTTCTGTTTATCTCCATTTAAATCAATCAACTGCCTACCTACTCTGCGAGCCTCATCATGAGCCAGGCGGCGCTACGCAGTTCAGCGCTGCCGCTGTTGGTGGCGGGCGCTTTTTTTATGGAAAATCTTGATGCCACGGTGATTGTGACGGCAATGCCACAAATGGCTGCTGCATTTAACGTGCATCCCATCGATATGAATATTGGGATTTCGGCCTATATTCTCACTCTGACGGTGTTTATTCCGGCCAGTGGTTGGATTGCCAATCGCTTTGGTGCACGGAATATTTTCGCGGCAGCAATGGTGATATTTACCCTGGCTTCGGTGTTGTGCGCATTGAGCACGAATTTAATGGCTTTCACCGGCGCGCGAATATTACAGGGATTGGGCGGCGCCATGATGGTGCCCGTGGGCCGGTTGATTGTGTTGCGTAATACCGCTAAAACGGATCTGATTAAAGCCATTGCCACTATTACTTGGCCGGGGTTAGTCGCCCCCATTCTTGGCCCCCCGGTGGGCGGTTTTCTGACCACCTATGCCTCCTGGCATTGGATCTTTATTCTCAATGTTCCGCTGGGGATAATCGGGTTATGGCTAGCCTGGCGGCTTATTCCGTCAGAGTCGCCGCAGAAAGAAACACCGTTCGATACACTAGGATTTTTATTAACCGGTGCGGCTTGCTTCAGTTTGATGTTGGGTCTGGAATTATTTAATCACCAAGGCGTGGCGCGATCTGTGCCTGTGGCTTGCCTGATCGGTAGTCTGCTATTGGGCACCCTCGCCGTTTATCACAGTAAACGGCAGGCTTTTCCTTTAATTGATTTGTGGGCGTTGCAGATAAAAAGTTACAGCGTCACTATTTGGAGTGGCGGTTTGTTCCGTATGGCGATTGGTGCCGTGCCCTTTTTGCTGCCGTTATTGTTCCAGATTGGTTTTGGTTTGAGTGCCTTTAGTGCCGGTTTGTTGGTGTTGGCTGTGTTTGCGGGCAATCTGGCGATGAAGCCCTTTACCTCGGCTATCTTGTATCGGTTTCGTTTCCGCCCGACCCTGCTGGTGAATGGCCTGCTAAATGCCGCCACCTTATTGGCCTGTGCGCTCATTACCCCAACAACACCTCATATCCTGATTATTATCTTACTTTTTATCAGTGGACTTACCCGCTCAATGCAGTTTACTGCCTTGAATACCTTAGCCTTTTCTGAGGTTCCCGCCCCGAAAATGGCCGGAGCGAATACCTTGTCTAATATGGCGCAACAGTTGGCTGTGGGCTTGGGGATTGCTATCGGGGCCTTGTCGTTGCGGATAGCGGAGTGGTTTCATCCTTATCGCGACGGAACAATTCCGCTGGAAAATTTCCAGATAGCATTTGTGGTTATTGGGCTGGTCGCATTACTATCAGTGGTAGATACCTTTACCCTGAGCCGGGATGCGGGCGATGCAGTGCGCAAGAAGCCGGCCAAACGATGACAGGCAAAACCTGTTGATGTGGTGTATCAGCCGTCTGACCGCTAACCCCTGTTGGCTTCCCGTCAGGCTCGAGAGTAAGTTAATGATGTTATTGGCAACGAAAAATAAGGAATGCATATGATTGTTTTCGTCACTGGCGCAACATCCGGTTTTGGTGAGGCCATCGCGCGTAAATTTATCCACCACGGCCATCAGGTTATTGCCACCGGCCGTCGTCAGGAGCGGTTGGATGAATTAAAAGCCGAGCTGGGTGCACTGTTGCATACAGTGCGTTTAGATGTGAGAAATCGTGCCGCCATTCAGAACGTCATCGATGACTTGCCAGCAGAGCTGAAAAATATCGATTTGCTGGTGAATAATGCCGGTTTAGCCTTGGGGATGGAGCCGGCTCATCAAGCCAATGTTGAAGATTGGGACACGATGATTGATACCAATACCAAAGGTTTGGTGAATATGACTCGCGCCTTATTGCCGGCAATGGTGGAGCGCGATGTCGGTCATATCATTAATATTGGTTCGACTGCCGCTAACTGGCCTTATGCTGGCGGTAATGTGTACGGCGCGACTAAGGCTTTTGTGAAACAATTTAGCTTGGGGCTGCGGGCGGATTTGCATGGCACCCATATCCGGGTGACCGACATTGAACCTGGCATGGTCGGGGGCACAGAATTCTCTGCGGTGCGCTTTAAAGGCGATGGCGAGAAAGTGAATAAAACCTATGATGGCGCTAACCCGCTGATACCCGAAGATGTTGCGGAGGCGGTGTATTGGGTCGCCACGCTGCCCGCCCGAGTGAATATTAACTCACTGGAAATGATGCCGGTCAGTCAGTCCTTTGCCGGGCTGAATATTCATCGCGAAGGGTAAAGATTACAAAATCAAGCGGTTGGGTGCTAAGCGCCCTGCCGTTAATTAACCCGCCAGCCCGCCACAATAATGAGCATACCCGCCAGAGCAACTCCCGCACCCACCCAGTCAAATACCGAAAGTTTGATGCCATCGACCAGCCGTAACCATATGAGTGCCGTTACCACATAGACTCCGCCGTATGCGGCATACACCCGCCCACTGGCCGCCGGATGTAAGGTTAATAGCCAAACAAACAGCGCCAAACTGGCCGCGGCGGGGAGCAATAACCAGAGAGGCCCTCCTTTGCGCAGCCATAGATAAGGCAGGAAACAGCCCATGATTTCCGCCAATGCGGTGACAAAAAAAAGTAACGATGTTTTTAACACGTTCAGATCTCAGTGTTTTATCGGTTATGGGGTCATGGTCTTTGCAGCCAAGTCTCCTGCATGCCGTTATGCTGTCATGCTTCAGCGTCTTACCGCTGCTCGCCATTCAGCGGGTATTTTACCCGGCACCCAACCTGGCGCACTTTATTTTTCTCTCTGTTTGCCCGGTGCTTCGACAACCTGTTGGCCATCTTCTTTAGTGAAAACGCCACGTTGTGCATCAGGCAAAATCGCCAACACGGTCTCTGAAGGCCGACACAATCGAGTCCCCAGAGGGGTGATAACTATCGGCCGGTTGATCAAAATGGGATATTGCAACATAAAATCAATCAGTTGCTCATCACTGAAACGTTCTTCTGCCAGTCCTAATTGCGCATAGGGCTCGACGTTGGTACGCAATAGCGCCCGAGTGCGGATCCCCATGTCCGCAATCAGTGTAACTAATACTGCACGGCTGGGTGGCGTGTCCAGATACAAAATAACTTCAGGCTCAGTACCCGTGTTGCGGATTAACGCCAGCGTGTTGCGCGATGTGCCACAGGCCGGATTATGATAAATAGTGATATTGCTCATCTGGATGCTCTCTTACCCTCGTTGACTGTGTTTAGCGAGGTTAGTGATTAAATACTGTTTTTAAACAACAATCACAGCGGTATTGATAGCCTCAGCGCTAATGCCGCCAGTGTGACCAGCAGCACCGGTATTGTCATGATAATACCGACTCGGAAGTAATAACCCCAAGTGATGGTCATATTTTTCTGAGACAGCACATGCAGCCATAATAAGGTGGCCAGACTGCCTATAGGGGTGATTTTCGGCCCCAGATCACTGCCGATAATATTGGCATATATCATCGCCTGTTTAATCACGCCAGTCGCTGAGCTGGCATCAATCGACAGCGCCCCGACTAATACGGTCGGCATATTGTTCATGATAGAAGACAGGAACGCCGTCAGGAATCCGGTGCCAAATGTCGCTGCCCATAACCCCTGTTCCCCCAGTTGATTTAGCAAAGTGGAAAGGAAGTGAGTGAGCCCCGCATTGCGCAGGCCATACACCACCAGATACATGCCCAGTGAGAAAATAACAATTTGCCAGGGTGCGCCGCGCAGCACTTTACCGGTGTTGATGGCTTGGCCTTTCTTCGCGACAGCCAACAGAATCACGGCCCCGACGGCGGCGACCAAACTGACAGGTATTCCGAGCGGTTCCAGGGCAAAGAAACCCACTAACAGCAGCACCAGCACTAACCAGCCGGTTTTAAAGGTGCGACTATCGCGAATAGCCGCTTTGGGCGCTTTCAACAGCGATACATCATAAATAGTGGGGATTTCTTGGCGGAAAAACAGGTGCAGCATAGCCAGCGTCGCCGCAATGGCGGCCAGGTTGACGGGCACCATTACCGCCGCGTATTGCGTGAACCCAAGATGAAAGAAATCAGCCGAGACAATATTGACCAGATTCGAAACGACCAGTGGCAAGCTGGCGGTATCGGCAATAAATCCCGCTGCCATGACAAAGGCTAAGGTCGCGCCACGGCTGAACCCCAGCGCCAATAACATCGCCATGACAATGGGGGTCAGGATGAGTGCCGCACCATCATTGGCAAACAGTGCCGCCACCGCCGCGCCGAGTAAAATGATGTAAGTAAAGAGTACGCGGCCACGGCCATTGCCCCACCGAGCAACATGCAGTGCCGCCCATTCAAAGAATCCGGATTCATCCAACAGCAGACTGATAATGATTACCGCAATAAAAGTCGCGGTTGCATTCCAGACTATCTGCCAGACCACCGGAATATCCCCGATGTGTACGACACCGGTCAGTAGCGCCAGTATCGCGCCAAGCATCGCGCTCCAACCGATCCCCAGACCTCTGGGCTGCCAGATAACCAGTACCAAAGTTAGGACAAAAATCGCACCTGCCAACAACATAACGCCCCCGCAAGGGCCAGATATTGCCTGCCCTGTGACTATTGATAAGTTAAACGTCAGTCGCCAGCAGGCGCAGACGTGTTATGCCGACACATTTATCCTTTCCAATTAAATATGAAAAAACAGATATATGAGGTGGTTTTTTTAAATGAATTAGAGACAACCGGCCTTGCCGCGTGTCGTTTCATGGCTGTTTGCCAACAACAGAATTTCATCTTGTTGACTGAGATAAGCTTGCTCAATGACTGCTGCCGCCCAAGCAGGCATATGCGGTGATAGCCGATAGTGGATCCATTTCCCGGTGCGGCGATCCTGTAACACCCCCGCCGTTTTTAGCATCGCTAAGTGGCGGGAAATCTTGGGTTGGGATTGGTGTAAGGTTTGACAAAGCTCACAAACACAGAGCTCACCGGACGCGCGCAACAGCAAGATGATATTCAGGCGAGTGTCATCGGCTAAATTTTTGAACAACTGTAATGGCGTGAGTGTCATAAGGAGAATTCCAGAGCGAAATGCTGTGGTTATCTTAGTCCCGCCAATGTAATTGTCAATTATATATATGGTTTTTCATATATATCGGCATAAGGTAATGCCAGATTTTAACGGATGGGATTAGAAAACATATCAGGTTACTCTACGGCGCTTAAACAAGACTGCCACACACTGTGTATATGCGGCGAGCAATGATATAATTTTTATATCCGCTGATGCGAGCCACTAATTTACATGATGATTTAACATCACCGACTCATAAAGGATTTAAGACGATGAAGATAAATAGCCTGCCACGTCTGATGCGTGCATTGCTCCCGGTCGCCGCGCTGGTGTTGCCTCTCACCTGGCAAGCGCCAGCCATGGCGCAGTCGGCCAACTGCACTCAGGGCAGCACTTGTGTTTCTGTCGGTGGTAACAATGACCCGATGTCTAAAGAACAAGCCCGCCAAAGCCAGCAGCAATGGGATGAGAATCAACGTCTGCGGGGTAAAGTGAATAACCGGGTAGAAAAGAATTTTGATAAGTACGACCACGCGGAAGATATGAAAGATAACTGTGATCGTAGCGAAAATCTTAACGCCTATTGGGAACCTAATACCCAGCGTTGTTTGGATAGGTTGTCCGGTCGCAAAATTAATCCGTAATGGATGACCGCCGCTCTGCGGGGCTTGAGGTTATGCCAATCTGAGCTAGTATTTAGACAGTGCTTAATAATCAATACATTAGAAAAGCCATTCATCCACATAAGGATTTTATGATGAAAAAAACGCTTATTATCAGTACCTTGCTGCTCTCTTTGGCACCCTTAGCTGCCCTGGCCTCTTGCGAGAGTGTGAAGGCAGATATTACCCAAAAAATCATCAAGAATGGAGTGCCTGAGTCCGGTTTTAAACTGGATATCGTCCCGAATGATCAGGTTGAGCAAGCCGGTGGGCTGGTGGTTGGGCACTGTGAGAATGATACTCAGAAAATTGTTTATACCCGCATCACTAATGGCGAGTAATGTCTGAATCATTATTGGGGCGTACCTTGGGGTGCGCCTTGTTATTTTACCCACTCTTCCTGGGGCCTTCCTGGGATGACCAGTAATCTACTGCCCGTTGGTTGGCTGGTATGAAACGCCCTCTCCATTTGCATTACTCCCGCGCCATGGTGCGCCGATTGCTTATCTCTATCCTGCTCGGCATGATGTCAGCCTTGATTGTGTGGTTATTCCATCAGGCGATGTTGGGGCTGGAATGGCTGTTATTCGCCCGTACTGATGGCAGTTTGGTGGCCGCCGCCTCTTCCATTTCTGGCTGGCGGCGGGCGTTGACTCCAGCCTTGGGGGGCTTGGCTGCCGGGGCATTATTGTGGGCCTATCAGCGTTATCAGCACCGAAAACCCAGTGCCCCCACCGATTATATGGAAGCCATCGAAACCGGTGATGGTCGGTTAGATGTTTCTGCCAGTCTGGTAAAATCTTTGGCATCATTATTAGTGGTATCCAGCGGCAGTGCCATTGGTCGCGAAGGCGCGATGGTGTTGTTAGCCGCCCTGTTTGCGTCTGTTTTTGCTCAGCGCTATGCCAAGCCGAAAGAATGGAAACTTTGGGTGGCCTGTGGGGCCGCCGCGGGGATGGCCAGCGCCTACCATGCGCCACTGGCCGGTAGCCTGTTTATCGCTGAAATTCTGTTTGGCACCTTGATGTTGGCCTCGCTGGGGCCGGTAGTTATTGCAGCGGTGACCGCATTGCTCACGACCAATCTGTTGCAGGGCGGTCAGGAAACGCTGTATCAAGTGCAGACGCTGCCTTCCCCCTGGCCAATACAGTATCTGTTGATGGCATTATTGGGTCTGTTTGCCGGATGTTGTGGGCCGGTGTTTCTGAAAGGGATGACCGCCAGCGGCACGGCGTTTCGTTCATTGAATCTATCGCCGCCGTGGCAACTGGCACTGGGGGGAATGATTGTCGGGGGGTTATCGCTGATTTTCCCTGAGGTCTGGGGCAATGGCTACAGTGTGGTGCAGTCATTTTTGACGGTTCCACCGGGGGCGTTATTGATTGCCGGCATCCTTATCTGTAAGTTATTGGCGGTGTTGGCAAGCAGTGGCTCCGGCGCGCCCGGCGGGGTATTTACCCCGACACTGTTTGTCGGGGCGGCGTTGGGGATGCTATGTGGACAAATGCTGGCCGGATTACCCAACGTCAGTGACAGTCTTTGGGGGCAGCATATTGCGTTGCTGATGGCATTGACCGGGATGGCAACCTTGCTTGCCGCCACCACACATGCCCCGATTATGTCCGCACTGATGGTGTGTGAAATGACCGGCGAATATACCCTGCTGCCTGGGCTACTGTTAGCTTGTGTTATTTCAACCACCATTGCCCGCTGGTTACGCCCTATTTCTGTATATCATTCACGTTAAAATGAATGATTAATAACTTAAGGTACGGCAAATATTAAATCAACAAAACTATTATGCTGCAATTCTATGTAACAACCTCATAAATAGATTAGCGATTAATTGCCGCGAGATCTAAGTATTTAGCCAGCGGCTTTTGTTCTGGATGGGGCAGATAAGGTAATTGCCCTAACTGTGGCGCGGGGATTCGTTCGCGTAACAGGGCAATAGTTTCAGCATAATGTGCCAATCCAGGATTAATACGATTAGCCACCCAGCCTAATAAGGGCAATCCATCATTAATAATCGCTTGGACGGTTAATAATGCATGGTTAATACAGCCTAATTTAATTCCGACAACTAAAATAACCGGTAATTGTTCTTGTACTACCCAGTCAGAATAACAGCGTTGGTCATTCATCATGACTTTCCAGCCGCCCGAACCTTCTACGACCACATAATCCGCTTTCGCGGATAATTGCTGCAATCCTGCGGTCATTTTATTGTAGTCAATCAAGGTGTCCGTGCAGGCATGAATAACATCGCCTAGCAGTGGATAGGGATTAACTTCTTGATAATCAACTTCAATAGATGATGACGCTTGTAAGATTAAGGCATCCTGGTTGCGTACGCCATCCGGCGTTTCTTTACTCTCCGAGGCTATCGGCTTATAGCCTACGGCAGTTTTTCCCTCTTGGCTTAAAGCCTGAAGTAATGCCCGTGACACCACGGTTTTACCCACAGCTGTATCAGTACCCGTCACAAATACACGCGTTAACATAATAATACTCCGCAATCTGGCCGCATCGACTCACCTCTTCTCATATAATATGAGCGAAATTGGCAACATGGATAAAAGTCTAGGCGATGCCAGCCATGAACAGCTTGCGTTAGCGCAATGTTTTGCTTAACTGATTCAGTTTTTTAATGGGAGCAGCAAATAATAAGAGGAAATAGGCCGCCAATACTCCCTAATAATTAACTCTTAATTATTAGGGATGACGTTAACCTTGCAGTAATTTGACCAGTAACGAGCCGTTATATAATGCTTCTTTTACTAAAGCAGCACCTGGCATAGTTCCCTGATTAAAGAATGCCGTCGGCTCAACCAGAATACTCTCACTGTAAGCCGGTAATGCTTGTTGACGAATACAAGAGGCGATGGCTGGATGTAAAATTGATGCCGCCTTATTTAGCGGCGAGCCGACCAGAATTTTTTCCGGATTAAATAAATTGACCATAATGGCAATAATTCGCCCGACACTGTGGCCAACCCCCAGAATAATATCTGTTGCTAATGGGTCGCCCGCCAACGCCGCATCACATAACGAGTCCACACTCAGCGGCGAGCGGTGTAATAACGAGCTCATTGAACCCTGTAATCGCTGTTGGGCAATGTCTAACATATTTTCAATGCTGGCAACGGTTTCAAGACACCCATGATTACCGCAATAACACCGCTTGCCGTAAGGGTCGACTTGGGTATGGCCAATTTCAACCACACTGCGGCTACCGGCATGTAACACCCGGCCTGCGGTGATAACGCCGGCCCCGACGTTATGGTCAATCACCACCTGAATGACATTTTGGCAACCACGGGAAGCCCCATATAAGGCTTCTGCCATCGTCCAGGCGCAAATATCGTGTTGCAGATAAACATGCAATCCGGTGCGTTGTTCCAATGCCGGGCCCAGTAGCATTTCATCCACGTCATAAAATGGCATTCTGTGCACGATACCTGCCGGCGCATCAATAATACCGGGCATGGTAATCGCAATAGCGGTGAGTCTTTCAAGTTTGTCTTGGTGGCGGATAAAGAATTGATCGACTTCGTTAAGAATGCGATTTAGCAGCGGTTCGGGGTGGCTGTCAGGTAATGAAATCTGCTCTTCGACCACCAGTTTACTGCTGAGGTCGCGCAGTGCGAGGGTAATATAACCACGGCTAATGCGGCCAGAAAGATAATGCCAGGCGTCGGTATCCAGCACCAAACCAATCGCTGGCCGCCCACGGCTGCCGACATCTTGATATTCGGTTTCTTTTACCAGATGCGCTTCAACCAGTTCCCGCACAATTTTTGTGATGCTGGCGGGGGCCAGTTGCGCCCTTTTAGACAGTTCAATACGCGATATCGGGCCGAACAAATCAATTAGCCGATACACGGCCCCTGCATTGGTTTGTTTGATTTGATCAATATGCCCAGGCTGTCCATCCGTTATCACCAAACCGGCTCCTTCTCTGCCACCGAGTATTTTTCGCGCTTCTAAATAAAGATTATTGGCTTATGTTGGGGCTTTTAATATATGGCGTCAACTATTTGATTAGTTATGTGATTTGCCGCACATAATCCCCGATATTCTCTCGCCCGCTGGCGATTATTTATACGAATTAAAACCGCCTGCCCGCCGCAGATTATTCAGCTTGCTCCTCATGCAAGGATTTCTGTTCTAGTGAGGCAACCATCAGGCGGATTAATGCTTCGGCGGGCGCTGTCACCGGGCGATGTTTATGATTGACCAGCCATACCTCAGTGGTGGCACTGGCTTCAGCCAGAGGTAAATATTTTACCCCATCCACTTTTATCCGGGTAAAAGAGGCGGGCAAGATAGAGACCCCTAATCCGGAGGAAACCAGCCCGACGATGGTCATCGCCTCCCCGACTTCTTGCGTAATGTAGGGGGTGATGCCCGCGCGGGCTAGCAGAGTAAGAATTTCGTCATACAGCGCCGTCCCCACTTCCCGCGAGAAGAACACAAAAGGTTGCTCCGCTAATGCACTAAATTTTACCTGCCGCGCCGGTAAGGCGGCTAACGGATGATCTTCGTGGACAACCGCCACCAGAGGCTCCCGCAGCAGTAACCGGTATTGTAACGCCTCGGGCAAGCGGGTATTTCGCATCACGCCGACATCCAGCCGCCCATCCAATAAGGGTTCAATTTGCTGTTTGGTGTTCATTTCGCGCATTTTTATATGCACTTGCGGATGTAATTGGCGAAATGCCTGTAAATTCTTCGACACCGTACTGATAAAGGGCGCGGATGAGGTGAAACCGATGGTGAGTTCGCCAGATTCTCCGCGATGCAGCCGCGCGGCGTGTTCGGCGGCGGCATTGACCTGTGACAATATCTGGTAAGACTCTTTTAAAAACAGTGCGCCCGCCTGTGTCAGGCTGACATTGCGGTTATTGCGCGCCAGCAACCTAGCCCCAATTTGCTGTTCCAAAATTTGAATCTGCTGGCTCAGTGGTGGCTGAGAAATACGCAACCGCTCGGCTGCCCGCCCAAAATGCAACTCTTCTGCTACCGCAATAAAATAGCGTAAGTGCCTGAGTTCTATACTCATTCAACCTCATTGATATGTTTAACGTCTTATTTGTAATGATTAATATATTAGACAAAAAACTCCGCAATTCCTATTCTCTCTTTAGTGCATAACTCAAAGGCTGCGGCCCTTGAGAATGCCAGAAAATGGCTGTTGTGATTGTGTGGTACCCAAGGCGTGCCAATCAGCGCTGGCGAGTACATTGATAAGGAAATACCGTGAACACCTCTTTACGCCCTACGGACTCCGTAGCGCCGTCGCCCGCAGCAAACGATGAGACAGCACCCAAAGTGTCTCGCCTCACTAAACGCCCTTATATTCAACGTGGTACCCCCGAATTTATTCGCGTGACCCTGGCTTTCTTTTCTGCCGGACTGGCCACCTTTGCCCTGCTCTATTGTGTCCAGCCCATTTTGCCGCTGTTATCGCAAGATTTTGCTATTTCGCCGGCGGGCAGCAGCTTATCTCTTTCCGCCGCCACCGGAATGCTGGCTTTTGGGCTGATGTTTACCGGGCCGCTCTCTGATGCCATCGGCCGCAAGTCGGTTATGGTTGTCGCGCTGATGCTGGCCGCCATCTGCACCTTAATTTGCTCTTTTATGAGCAGTTGGCATGGCATTTTGTTAATGCGCGCATTAATTGGTTTGTCCTTAAGCGGCGTGGCCGCCGTGGCGATGACTTACCTGAGTGAGGAAATCCACCCGAGTTTTGTCGCGCTCTCTATGGGGTTATATATTAGCGGTAATTCCATCGGCGGCATGAGTGGCCGATTAATAACCGGCGTGCTGAGTGACTTTTTCTCATGGCGGGTTGCACTGGCGGTGATTGGTTTATTTGCTTTAGCGGCGGCATGCATGTTTTGGCGTATTCTGCCGGCATCAAAACACTTTCGCCCGACCTCGTTGCGCCCGCGCACCTTAATGATCAATTTCAAACTGCACTGGCGCGATTCAGGATTGCCACTGTTATTTGCCGAAGGCTTTTTGATCATGGGGAGCTTTGTGACGCTATTTAATTACATTGGCTACCGGTTGTTGACCCAACCTTATTATCTTAGTCAGGCGGTGGTGGGGTTATTATCCATTGTGTATCTGACCGGCTCTTATAGCTCACCTAAAGCAGGTGCTCTCACCAGCCGTTATGGCCGTGGGCCAATATTAATGGCATCAATAGGAATGATGCTAGTTGGAGTGATTATTACGGGCTTCTCACCGGTGATAACCATTTTTATTGGCATGATGATTTTTACTGCCGGTTTTTTTGCCGCTCACTCAGTAGCCAGTAGTTGGATTGGCCGCCGTGCTCGCCGGGCAAAAGCACAGGCGTCGTCGCTGTATCTCTTTTGTTATTATGCCGGTTCAAGTGTGGCTGGAACATTAGGTGGGATTTTCTGGCTTAATTTAGGCTGGACAGGTGTGGTGGTCTTTATTGCTACCCTGCTGCTGATCGCGTTGTATGTTGGGCAACAATTACGCAAATTGCCGGAAGCCAGCCGGATATAATTTTTATTCTCGCCGTAAGCGCATATTAACCTCGAGCGGCGAGTTGACGTTTTCTGACTAATGTACTAATTATTAAGGTTAAGCTTAATAGCATGAGTGACTACGCAATATATTTGGGAATGTTATTACAATAGCTATTTTCTTACTTTATTTACTATCAGGAGAACGTATGACTGCGCACTTTTTGAGTCTTTGGGATATTCTGGCAACCACCTTTTCAATTTTCTTCTTTATCGCCTACTTGCTTATCTTGTTCCAGGTGATTTCTGACTTGTTTAGAGACCACGAATTAGGCGGGTTCTATAAAGCCATATGGATTCTGTTCCTGCTCTTTATTCCGTTGCTCACCTCTTTGGTGTATCTCATTACCCGAGGCAAAGGCATGGCACAGCGCTATCGTGCATCGGTGCAAAAATCAGTCTCTGATACCAATGAATATATTCGTCATGTGGCCGGTAAATCACCTGCCGAGCAAATTGCAGATGCCAAGAAATTATTGGATGAAGGCACTATTACCGAAGGCGAATACCAACAGCTTAAAGCTAAAGCATTAGCTTGATATAGCGATATCTTTCGCGCCTTTCAAGCTGCCGCAAACACATTAATATTGCGGCAGTTTGAAAGATTCACCCTGCCCCGACATCCTGATATTTAGCTTTTCTCCTTGATAACATCATAAAATCCTATTTTAGCTTTACCGCCATCCTCGCTATAATGCCTTTCTATTCGGTAGTTTATTTAATTGCGAGATTCAGGATGAAACACTCACCGCTACGACGCTCATTATTATTAGCGGGTATTACCCTCCCCTTGGTTAATTTTGCCCTGCCCGCTTGGGCGGCCACCTTACCTACATCATTAGATAAACAACTGGCTGAGCTTGAACAGCAATCACAGGGGCTTTTAGGCATCACAGTCATTAATACCGGTAATGGCCGAAAAATTCAGTATCGCGGCACTCAACGGTTCCCATTTTGCAGTACATTTAAATTTATACTGGCCGCGGCGGTATTAAATAAAAGTGCATCACAGCCAAAATTACTGGATAAACACCTTCACTATCATGAGCGCGATTTATTATCTTATGCCCCCATCACGCGCAAAAATCTGGCTCATGGGATGTCAGTTTCGCAGTTATGTGCCGCAACGGTTCAATACAGTGATAACACAGCAGCGAATTTATTAATTCAGGAGCTGGGTGGGGTTGAATCTGTTAACCAGTTTGCACGCAGCATTGGCGATCAAACCTTTAGATTGGATCGCCTGGAGCCGGAGTTAAATAGCGCCCTGCCAAATGATCCGCGCGATACCACGACCCCGTCGGCAATGGCCGCCAGCATGAATGCCTTAGTGCTGGGTGATGCACTGCCCGCCGCCCAGCGGGAACAGCTGGCGCTGTGGTTAAAAGGTAACACCACCGGAGGTGAAACTATTCGTGCGGGTGCACCTGCTGAGTGGATAGTTGGCGACAAAACCGGCACCGGAGACTATGGCACCACGAATGATATTGCGGTGCTGTGGCCCACTAAGGCCGCGCCGATAGTGTTAGTTATCTACTTTACCCAGCGCGAAAAAGACGCCAAACCGCGACGCGATGTATTAGCCGCAGCCACAAAAATACTGTTGTCTCATTTACCTTAATCCGGTGATTGGCGGGTATCTCTGTTTATGGATACCCCCTATCTTCCTTGCCAGAATTGCGTTAGCGGTATATTCCCGTTGATTGATAGCCACATCGGGCTTTCAGAGGGGGGTTTTTACTGCTATAACATACTGTATGTTGTAACTAAAATAGAGGTGTTCAGGAAAGATAATGGCTAAATATGATTTAATTGAGCGGCTTAATAGTCGTTTTTCTTCCCTGGAAATTGCCTTACAGCAGCTCCACCAGCAATTAGAGGAATTACCTTTGCTGGCCGCCCGGGTTTTTTCCCTGCCGGAGATAGAGAAAGGCACTGAACATCAACCTATTGAGCGCATTGCGGTGAGTGCTACAGTAGGAAATAAAGCCCGCGACCTGGCCTTGCAACATTATCAGCGCCTGTTTATTCATCATCAAGGGCAGCATGTGAGTAGCAAAGCCGCCGTGCGCCTACCCGGGGTGCTCTGTTTTTCGGTTACCGATGCGCAATTAAGCGCCTGTGAAAAAAGCCTGTTGCAGGTTAATCAATTAAAAACTGAGCTGGAACATATTATTACCGTCGAATCAGGTTTGCCGAGTGAGCAGCGTTTTGAGTTTGTGCATACCCATTTACACGGGTTAATCACTTTAAATACTTATCGCACTATTACCCCGCTAATTAACCCCAGTTCAGTGCGCTTTGGTTGGGCCAATAAACATATTATTAAGAATGTGACCCGCGAAGAAATACTGTTGCAGCTAGATAAAAGCCTGAATGCAGGCCGCGCGGTGCCGCCATTGAGTCGCGAACAATGGATGGAGTTAATCAGTATGGAAATCAATGATGTGCAGCGCTTGCCAGAGAATGCGCGGCTGAAGATAAAGCGGCCGGTAAAAGTGCAACCCATTGCGCGGGTCTGGTATCAGAACCAACAAAAACAGGTGCAACACCCCTGCCCTATGCCATTAATTGCCTTTTGCCAACCGCAATCAGAGCAGGAGTGGCCAAAATTAGGTGAGTTAACCGATTATGATGTCAGCCAAATTAAGCATAAATATAAACCCAAGGCGAAACCATTGCGGTTGTTAGTCCCACGGTTGCATTTATATATTGAAGAAGAGCCGTTAACAGATTGATATTAAATTAATAATTACTGAAATGCTTCGTTGTTAGTGACGCAGTTTAATGGATATAAAAGCGCCGAGCATCAGTCTCGGCGCAAAGTTACCCCGTGGAAAGGCGTTATTTCATGCTGCCAACCATTTCCTCCGGTTTAACCCATTCATCAAACTGCTCATCCGTCAGATAACCTAATGCTAAGGCCGCCGCTTTAAGGGTTAGCCCGTCTTTATGCGCTTTTTTGGCTATTTCAGCCGCTTTATCATAACCAATGTGCGTATTCAGCGCAGTGACTAACATTAGTGACTCATTCAGCAATTGTGTAATGCGGTCACGATTGGGTTCAATTCCTACCGCACAATGCGCATTAAAGCCACTCATGCCGTCTGCCAGTAACCGGATAGATTGCAGGAAATTATGGATAACCAGCGGACGGAATACGTTCAATTCAAAGTTGCCCGATGCCCCGCCAATATTCACCGCCACATCGTTACCCATCACCTGCGCACATAACATGGTCATGGCTTCACATTGTGTCGGATTCACTTTACCCGGCATGATAGAGCTGCCCGGTTCATTTTCAGGAATGGCAATTTCACCAATCCCGCACCTTGGGCCAGAAGACAACCAGCGCACATCATTGGCAATTTTCATCAGTGATGCCGCTAATCCTTTCAATGCACCATGCCCATGAACCAATGCATCGCAAGTAGCTAATGATTCGAATTTATTTGGCGCAGTGATAAAAGGTTGTCGAGTCAAGGTGGCAATCTCTTTAGCAACCCGCACGGCATATTCAGGATGCGTATTTAGCCCCGTCCCGACCGCCGTGCCCCCCAGCGCTAACTCATACAGATGCGGCAGTGTGGCCTCAATGTGTTTCACATTATGAGCAAGCATAGCCACCCAGCCCGAGATTTCCTGCCCCAGTGTCAGCGGCGTGGCATCTTGCAAATGTGTCCGGCCAATTTTCACGATATCGCGATACGCTTGGGCTTTCTCGTCCAGTGTCTGCTGCAATATTTTCAGTTCTGGCAGCAAATGCTCCCGCAATCCAATAACTGCGGCAACATGCATTGCTGTTGGGAATACATCATTAGAACTTTGGCTTTTATTGACATCATCATTAGGGTGCACCAGCCGGTTATTCCCCCGCTCGCCGCCTAACAGCTCACTGGCCCGATTCGCCAACACTTCATTCATGTTCATGTTGGTTTGGGTACCCGAGCCGGTCTGCCAAATAGAAAGTGGAAATTCATTGGGATGACAGTTATCCAAGACTTCGTCTGCGGCCCGCATAATGGCCTTCGCCCGTTCGGCCGGCAGCAATCCCAAATCCATGTTGACTTGCGCCGCCGCCCGCTTGGTCAGCGCCAAGGCATGGATAAGCTCCCTTGGCATTTTCTCTTGCGATATGTGGAAATGCGCCAGTGAACGCTGGGTTTGCGCGCCCCATAATTGGCTGGCCGGTACATCGATAGGCCCCATAGAGTCTTTTTCACTGCGGGTGGTCACCATCACTGTCTCCTTAGCATTGTGAACATCAATTTGAGATAGGTCGTAGCACGTGGGTCTGTAGCCCCCATTAGGGTATGCAACAACTATGGCATAGTTGGCACTGTTTTTATGCGATTGATTCGCATTTCTCTCATTTTGTTATACCCCGAGTAACACGAATTGCATTACCACTTGCAACCCCTCTATCCGCATTGTTTACTAAGGGACTATTTTTATCAGGGAGATTGCTTGGTAACGCAATGAAGTTTCGCTGAATTAACCATTAAAACAGTTTGTTTGTGCTTAAATTTCATTACACCTCCCTACAATCGGCAGAAAGTAAACATGCAAAAAATGAAAAATGCGGTACAAAACTATGCCTGGGGCAGCACCGATGCTCTCACGGAGCTTTACGGCATTGCCAATCCAGACGCTAAACCTATGGCTGAGTTGTGGATGGGCGCGCACCCCAAAAGCAGTTCTGAAGTTCTGGATGCTAACGGCCAGTGGCATTCATTGCGTGAGGTGATTGCGCAGGATCCCGTGGCTAATTTAGGTCAGGATGTTTTTACGCGTTTTGGCGAATTGCCTTTCCTGTTCAAAGTGCTTTGTGCCGCCCAACCGCTGTCGATTCAAGTTCATCCGAGCAAAGCCGCCGCCGAAATTGGTTTTGCCAAGGAAAATAAAGCCGGTATTCCACTGGATGCCGCCGAGCGCAATTACAAAGATGCCAACCATAAGCCTGAGCTGGTATATGCCTTGACACCTTTCCAGGCGATGAATGGTTTTCGTACGCTGGAAGATATCGAAACATTGCTTCAGCCGTTGACCGCAGCACATCCGGCTATCGCCGCCTTCCTGCGCGAACCTAATACTGAACATTTAGCCACCTTATTTGCCAGCTTGCTCAGTATGGCGGGTGACGTGAAAACTCGCGCGTTGGGGATCTTGAAAGCCGCCTTAAATAATCAGTTGGGTGAGCCTTGGGATACTATTCGCAGTATTTCCCGCTACTATCCTGATGACAGTGGCCTGTTCTCCCCCTTGCTGCTCAATGTGGTAACCTTGCAACCGGGCGAAGCCATGTTTCTGTATGCCGAAACTCCGCATGCCTATTTGCAAGGTGTGGCGCTGGAGGTGATGGCAAACTCAGACAATGTGTTACGCGCCGGGCTAACACCTAAGTTTATTGATATTCCTGAGTTAATGGCGAATCTGCAATTTATTCCTAAACCTGCAAATACCTTACTGACCACACCGCTGCGCCAAGGTAATGAATTAGTATTCCCCATTCCGGTGGAGGATTTTGCATTTTCCCTGCATAGCTTAACGCCCGAACCACAGGCGTTAGCACAACAGAGTGCGGCCATTCTATTTTGTGTCCAGGGTCAGGCGGTGGTGAAAAAAGCGCAGCAAACCCTGACCTTGCGCGCCGGTGAGTCCTGCTTTATTGCGGCTAATGAATCACCCGTAACGATACAAGGGGAAGGCTCAATTGCCCGGGTTTATAACCAAGGGTGAACGAAGTGAGCTATTTTGTTGTCTATGTCGGGTCTTTTAAGCTTGAGATAGTGTGATTTCTGAGTGGCGCGATTGATAACTATGGCCCTCAGTGGCGTTTTTAGCCACATTATTACTTTTATCGTCGGCTGAATAAGCGTTATTGGTCGCAATAATATTTGTGTAAGTCTACTCTGAGTCTATATTCTTCTAGGGTGCTGTTTTTAAGCACCCTTTTGAATGTTATTTAACTTGTTACTCATACCGCGTTTAACGTAGTGAATTTGGTGTATTGGAAAAGGATGAACAGAACAATGAAAAAATCGTTAGTGGCTGTCAGCGTCATTGTGGTACTTGGCGCAGCATGGACTGGGGCCTCATGGTATACCGGCAAACTGATTGAACAACGTATGGGTGAATTGGTTAACAATGCAAACGGTCAGATAAAAACCTTGTTGCCCAAAGCCGGTGTGATATTCGCGTATAAAGATTATCAGCGCGGTATCTTCAGCAGCCAGGTTCGCTATACATTACAAGCGGATAGCACTGTTGCTGGTGAGAAAGCGCTAAAAGATGGCGACGAAGTGGCCTTTATTGAAACTATCGATCACGGCCCATTCCCTCTTGCTCAGTTGAAAAAATTCAATCTGATCCCAAGTATGGCATCGGTGCATACCGAGCTTGCTAATACCCCAGCATTGAAAAAACTGTTTGAAGTGACTAAAGGCAAATCACCTTTTACTGCGGATTCTCGCATTGCCTACAGCGGTGACACCTCATCAGCAATTACCTTTATTCCTATTGAGTATCAGAAAGACACCACCAGCATGAAATTCTCTGGTGCGCAAATTGATGCCGATGTTTCCCGTGATCTGCGTAAAGTGAATATGAGCGGCACCGCGGATAATTTGGTTTTCGCCACCAAAAATAATTGGGATCAACTGGAGCAATTCAGTCTGCAAGGTCTGACGCTGAAAAGCGACAGCAACATGGGCAAGTTTGATCTCAGCATTGGTGATCAACAACTGGCTATCAAGCAAATCAGTTTCAGCGTTGATGGCAAGGACACCGCCACACTGGTTGGCTTTAATCTGAATACCCAGCTAGGCGAAACCGAAAAAGACTTAAACGGTAAGCTGACCTACACCTTGGATGCATTGAAAATTCAAGGTAATGATTTTGGTTCCGGCAAGTTGGCCTTCGCTTTCAATAATCTGGATGGTCAAAGCCTGAAACAATTCACCAGCGCCTATAATCAGCAAGTGATGCTGGCGGTGCAGGCCGGTGAAAATCTGGATACTGAAGCTTATCAGCAACAAATGACCGAAATGTTAATGGCTAATCTGCCAGCGTTAATGAAAGGCAACCCAACCATCAGCATCGCGCCATTGAGCTGGAAAAATGCCAAAGGTGAAAGTACCTTTACCCTGGGTCTGGCGTTTACTGACCCGGCACTGGCCAAAGACAATGGTGCGCCAGTCTTAGCGCGTTCAGTGAAAAAAGTCGATGCGACGCTGACTATCCCGATGCCAATGGCCACTGAGTTGACCACCCAAGCAGCACGTCTGCAAGGTTACAGCCCGGAAGAAGCCGCGAAAATGGCCCAGCAGCAGGTACAAGGCATTGCCGCTATGGGGCAAATGTTTAAACTGACCACCACCAAAGATGATGTCATTAGCAGCAGTTTCCACTTTGCTGATAACCAAGTCGATTTGAACGGTCAGAAAATGTCACTGCCAGAATTCTTTGGCCTGTTCGGTATGTTCGGCGGCGCACCTGAGCCAGAAGATACGGGCGCAGAACCAGAAGAAGCCCCGGTCGCACCACAAGCGCCGGAAGCACCTGTAGCACCGGAAGTGCCGGCCCAATAAGCCGTTAGATTGAGTTAGATTGCTGTACCAAGCGGAGCCTAAGGGCTCCGTTTTTGTTGATGAGAACTAACATTAGCTGACAGAGTCACTCGGGGTGATGGCCCCCAGAGGGCGCTGCGGCTGTTGGCTACGCCCCCACGGCACCAATTATACGTCAGAAAAATCAAAGTAAATCAGCAGATCGCGGTTAATCAAGCCGAACCTCGGCGGATCAACACTGGCGGCAAGATGACATTTTGCAGCTGTAAATCCACCCCGGCAATGCGCTGGAGTAACCGTTGCCCGGCACTGTAACCAATCTCTCGGGCCGAACTGGTGATAAAGGTGAGTGGCGGTTCGGTGAGTTCTGCGGCGGGCACATCGCCAAAACCAATCAAGGCCACTTGCTGGTCAAGATAGGTATCTACCCCCGCGCTGCCAATGGTTCTGCCGGTGCGCAGGATACCAAAATAGGCCCCCAGCGCGGTCGAGGCTTGATGGCAAACCAAGGCGCTCACATTGGGGTGATGGCGCAATAACCTTTCGGCGGCATCAGCAGCGGCTTGTTGCTGGCTATCACACTCAACAACCCATTCTGACCGAAATGGCAGCCCATATTGCACCAGAGTGGCACAAAAACCGCCTAACCGCTCCGCTCGCGTCAAAGAATGCGAATGGCCTCCCAAATAGGCAATTTGCCGATGACCACGGTCGATAAGAAATTCAGTCGCCATTTTAGCGGCTTGCATATTGTCAGGGCGAACCACATCCACGCCATCGAGCACATTCGAGCGCGCAGCACAGATAAGCGGGATAGCATGTTCCGCCGCCTTCTCTCGCAGCCCCATTTCCCGCTTGGCGCCGCCGCCCAACACCAACCCATCAACGCCTTGGTCAATGAGCGTATCAAAGCAGCGTAACAGCCCTTTGCCGTCGCGGCCACTTTGGGTCAGGAACAACAGTTTACCTTCAGCTTCAATCGCTTCACTCAAGCCCGCCGTCATTTCGGCGTAGAAAGGATCGCCAATATCACGGACGATCAGACCAATCACACCAGACTCCCCCCCGCGTAATTGGGCGGCCTGACGGTTGCGCACATAACCCAGTTGTTCAATCGCCTGATTCACCCGCTCAGAGGTGGCCGGAGAAATACGTCCTTTACCACTAATCGCTAACGAAACCGTCGCCACTGAGACGCCGGCAAATTTCGCCACATCGGTAATTGTGATTTTTTTAATTGTCATAACCGTTGATAAGCATTGTTAACTAGGTCTGGTCAATCTTCGTACCTCAGCACGAAGTCCAATACAGCTGGTGCCATGTTACCGCTATCGCGCCATTCTCATCCCACAAAATACGCCAAGTTAAACGTTTAATCTGATGTTTTACTCTAATACAGAAATAGGATCCGTAATTGTGACTTGCCGCTCATATTATCTGGGTTAAACGTTTTATCTTGTTTAACCTTTAAACCGGTACGCGATCCGTCGCGATGAAGGCTAACCCAATAGCCAGCTAACGTCTTTTTAGCCCCATCATTCTAACATCAGGTATTTTAAGTACAGGAGTCACTATGTCAGCGGTAAAAAAACAAAAAATCACGCTGTGGGAGTTTTTTCAGAGTTTAGGAAAAACCTTCATGCTGCCCGTCGCCTTGCTCTCCTTCTGCGGGATCATGCTGGGTATCGGCAGTTCACTGAGCAGTAAAGATGTCATCACCCTGTTACCGGCCATTGGTCACCCTGCCTTCCAGCTATTATTTACCTGGATGAGTAAAGTTGGCTCATTTGCTTTTAGCTTCTTACCGGTCATGTTTGCTATCGCCATCCCATTAGGTATGGCGCGTGAAAATAAAGGCGTTGCGGCTTTCGCCGGTTTCGTCGGTTTTGCCGTGCTGAACCTGGCAACCAACTTTTATCTCACCACCAGCGGCGTGTTACCGACAACCGATCCCTTGGTACTGAAAACCCATAATATTCAGAATATTTTAGGGATTCAGTCTATTGATACCGGGATCCTGGGCGCGGTCATCGTCGGCATCATTGTTTACCTGCTGCATGAGCGCTTCAATACCATTCGCCTGCCTGATGCATTAGCGTTCTTTGGCGGCACCCGTTTTGTGCCAATTGTGACCACCGTGGTGCTCGGGTTAGTTGGGTTGTTGATCCCGCTTATCTGGCCGTGGTTTGCCGCCGGGATTAACGGACTGGGCCGGTTGATTAATGGCGCGGGGATGTTTGGCCCGATGATCTTCGGCAGTGGCGAGCGGTTGTTATTGCCCTTCGGCTTGCACCATATCTTGGTGGCATTGATTCGCTTTACTGAAGCTGGCGGCACTATGGAGGTATGTGGCCACAGTGTTAGCGGGGCATTAACCATCTTCCAGGCGCAATTATCTTGCCCAACCACCACCGGCTTCTCTGAAAGCGCCACGCGCTTCTTGTCGCAAGGTAAAATGCCGGCATTTCTGGGCGGCTTGCCAGGAGCTGCACTGGCAATGTACCACTGTGCCAAACCTGAAAACCGGCATAAAATTAAAGGCTTGCTGATTTCCGGTGTGGTGGCCTGTGTGATTGGTGGCACGACTGAACCGCTGGAATTCCTGTTCTTGTTTGTCGCGCCTTTCTTATATTTGATCCACGCCATTCTCACCGGGCTGGGCTTTACCGTCATGGCGTTACTGGGTGTCACCATCGGTAACACTGACGGCAATATCATTGATTTCGTGGTATTCGGCATCTTGCATGGCACAGCAACCAAATGGTATTGGGTGCCGGTCGTCGCCAGTATTTGGTTTGTGGCCTACTACATTATCTTCCGTTTTGCTATTCAGCACTTCAATATCAAAACCCCTGGCCGTGAGAGTGAAACCGCTGCCAGCAGTAATGCAGAAAAAGCCGCCAGTGGCGCAGTTACCGGTAAATCTGGCTATAACTCCCCTGCTATCTTAACGGCACTGGGAGGAGCGGATAATATTGTCTCACTGGATAACTGCATCACCCGGTTACGGTTGTCAGTTAAAGACATGAATCTGGTAGATAAAGAAGCGCTAAAAGCCAACCGGGCCATTGGGGTTATTCAGCTCAACGACCACAATCTGCAAGTTGTTATTGGCCCACAAGTGCAATCGGTGAAAGATGAATTAGACTCACTGATAGCGAACGGTCAGTTGGCAACAGCCTAACACTAAAGCCTGCTAAGCATACTGGGGGACTCCGTGCCCCCAGATGACCGACAACCTTAATCGGCGCACAAATATGCCTGGGTTGGTCATCACGCTAAAGGGGCTGAGTGCCCGTTATAATTTCCATTTTTTATGAGCGAGATACTGATGTTTGATTTCTCCACGCCGGTCGATCGCCACGGCACCTGGTGTACCCAATGGGATTTTATTGCTGACCGTTTTGGTGCGGCAGACCTGTTGCCTTTTACTATCTCGGATATGGACTTTCCTACCGCGCCGGTCATTTTGGACGCACTGAATCAGCGCCTCGAACACGGGGTGCTGGGCTACAGTCGCTGGCAGCATGAGGATTTTCTCGGTGCAATTCGCCATTGGTATCAGCAGCGTTTTCATTGTCACATTGATACCTCGATGGCGGTCTACGGCCCCTCTGTCATCTATATGGTGGCTCAGCTCATCCGCTGCTGGTCTGCGCCCAGTGATTTTGTCGTCACCCATACCCCGGCGTATGATGCGTTTTACAAAGTTATTCTGGGTAATCAACGCCAATTGCTCAGTTGTCCGCTGCATAAAATAGATAATCAGTGGCAATGTGATATGGCCCATTTAGAAGCCTTATTGGCTCGTCCGCAAACCAAAATTTTGTTGCTGTGTAGCCCGCATAATCCCACCGGTAAAGTCTGGTCAGCCGCAGAACTGGCGCAGATGGCGGAATTATGTGAACGTCATCAGGTGAAAGTCATCAGCGATGAAATTCACATGGACATGACCTGGGGCAATCAAGTCCACACCCCCTGGAGCCAAGTGGGGCAAACTCCTTGGGCTTTGTTAACCTCCGGTTCAAAAACCTTTAATATTCCTGCACTAACTGGCGCTTATGGTTTTATCAGTGACAGCGAAACCCGTGATATTTACAGCCAGATGTTAAAGGGCCGTGATGGCCTTTCGTCTCCGGCGGTCTTGGCCATCGTCGCGCATATTGCCGCATACCGGCAAGCCGCGCCTTGGTTAGACGAGCTGCGCGGTTACCTGCAAGACAACCTGAGGTATGTCGCGCTGCGGCTCAATTCCGCCTTCCCAAGCTTAAACTGGCAGCCACCTCAGGCCACCTATTTGGCATGGATTGATTTGCGCCCGTTGGCTCTGGACGATCATCAATTACAAAATGTGCTGATCGAACAACAGAAAGTCGCCATCATGCCCGGTTTCACTTATGGCGAAGAAGGCCGCGGTTTCCTGCGCCTTAATGTGGGTTGCTCGCGCAGTAAAGTTGAAGCCGGTATGGATAAACTGATTAGCGGTATCCGGGCGTTGCAGAGTCAATAATCTGGCGCAGCCGATGACAACGCGTTGTCGGCTGAAAATATAAAGCTAAGAATGTGGCCTCCCCTGGCAAGGCCACGTTTGTTGACTTATTGATAATTAATCGACGCGTCAGTTTGCGGGCACCAAGCAACAGGCAAGACTCTCAGAGCCAAAAAACCGGCTGTCAGTGCCGCCTTTCTTTATGCTTCGCAGGCTGAATACCCAGTAAACAAAACGTGATTAACATCACTTTTTTATGCAACAGGGTGGATATTTTCATCCATTTGTTTTTATACTACTCGGCACTTTACCCACAACCATTCCCCCAACGTGTGAGTGCACAATATGATTGATTCCCGCCTTCCGCTGACCGACATTCATCGCCACCTTGATGGCAATATCCGTGCGCAAACTATTTTAGACTTGGGTCGCCAGTTTAATTTATCTTTACCTGCCAATGAGTTAGAAGCTCTACGCCCGCATGTGCAAATCACGAAAACGGAACCCGATTTAGTCAGTTTTCTGCAAAAACTGGATTGGGGCGTGGCGGTGTTGGGTTCACTGGATGCCTGTCGTCGGGTGGCGTATGAAAACGTCGAAGATGCGGCAACTGCGGGTTTGCATTATGCGGAGCTGCGTTTTTCGCCCTTCTATATGGCGATGAAACACCAGTTGCCGGTCGCCGGTGTGGTGGAGGCCGTGATTGACGGCGTCCAGTCCGGCTGTCGGGATTTTGATATTGATATTCGTCTGATTGGTATCCTCAGCCGCACTTTTGGCGAACAGGCCTGCGTACAAGAGCTGGATGCCTTGCTGACTCATCGAGATAACATCACCGCACTGGATTTGGCCGGTGATGAGCTGGGCTTCCCCGGTGGGCTGTTCCTGAGCCACTTTACTCGCGCCCGTGATGCCGGTTTGCGTATTACCGTCCATGCCGGTGAAGCCGCTGGCCCGGAAAGTATCTGGCAGGCTATCCGTGAGTTAGGGGCAGAACGTATCGGGCACGGTGTTAAAGCCGTCGCAGATATTAAGCTGATGGATTATTTGGCTGAGCACCAAATTGGTATTGAATCCTGCCTGACATCCAATATTCAAACCAGCACCGTGGCCTCTTTGGCCACTCATCCGTTAGCCATCTTCCTGCGCCACGGGGTGTTGGCATCCATCAATACTGATGACCCAGCGGTTCAGGGTATTGAGATTGCCAATGAATATCAGGTTGCTGCCCCGGCGGCTGGCCTGACCCAGTCAGAAATTCGTCAAGCACAGGAAAATGGCCTGACGATGGCCTTTATTACTGAAGCAGAAAAACAGGCGCTGCGGGATAAAGTCCGCAATTAATCAGCGGCTGGGTTCCTCTATTGTTGCGCCAAAAAGATAAAAAACGCCCGTATTTCATTGAAGTACGGGCGTTTTTATCAAGGTATGTAGTTTATATCAAGGTATATAGTTTATATCACGCAAGGTGATTATTTGCGGTCTTCAGCCACTGGCTGGAGCGCTGCGGTATTTTCGCGTGCCACACGTTTAGCATAGCGCTGTGCCAATACCGCACAAACCATCAATTGAATCTGATGGAATATCATCAGCGGCAATACCATAACCCCCACCACCGAGGCCGGAAACAGCACGTTAGCCATTGGGATCCCATTGGCCAGGCTTTTCTTCGAACCACAGAACACGATGGTAATTTCGTCTGCGGTGTTGAAACCCAGCCAGCGCGCGGCCAAGGTATTGATAACTATCACCAAGGTTAGCAATACCATTGAGCAAACCGCGATTGCCAGCAGTGACCAGCCGTCAATTTGATGCCAAATCCCCTCAACTACCGCCTCACTGAATGCCACATAAACCACCAATAGAATTGATGACCGGTCAGTGATATTGACGATCTTTTTATGGCGTTCAACCCAGTTAGCAATTAATGGACGTGATAAATGGCCGACAATAAAGGGCACCATTAATTGCATCACGATAGAACCAATCGCATGCAAAGTCTCGGTTTCTCCGCCCTGCGTTTGCATCAACATGCCTACCAAAATCGGGGATAAAAATACCCCAAGAATGCTGGAGGCCGAGGCACTGCATATTGCCGCAGCCACATTCCCCCCCGCCACCGAGGTATAGGCGATGGCAGATTGAACCGTAGCAGGCAATGCACACAGGTAGAGAAAACCCAAATACAAGGTTGGCGTTAATACGCCAGGCACCAGCACATTCATGCCCAAACCCAGCAGCGGGAATAGCGCAAAGGTGCTTAGGAACACCACCAGATGCAACTTCCAATGCCCCATCCCCGAGACAATCGCCGCACGCGAGAGTTTGGCTCCGTGCATAAAGAATAATAAGGCGATGGCCGCTGTCGTCAGGTATTCGAACCCTACTTTAACGTCCCCTTCACAGGGGAAAATAGAGGCGAGAATGACGACTAAAATCAGTACGAGTAAAAATTTATCTATTTGTAAACGGGATAACCAAGGCATGTCACTGTCTTCCTTTTGCCCTTTGCCCTGCGCCCTTGGCGCTACAGGGGTGTTAGCTGCGCTCTCGCACCCGAATCACTTACCTAAGTAAGCTCATCGGGATTTGCTCACTGGCTGCCTACCTGTAACACCAAGCTCTTGGGCAGTATATTCCCCTTGGCGCTACAGGGGTGTTAGCTGTGCTCTCGTACCCGAATCACTTACCTAAGTAAGCTCATCGGGATTTGCTCACTGGCGGCCTTTCGGTACACCAAGCTCTTGGGTATTTATTCCCCTTGGCGCTACCGGGATAACCATCAGCTGCCCGACGGCACCGGCAGCGCTTTTTTCTGTTGCGCTGAGGCGATACCCAGTTCAATTAATTCCATCACCTTAATGGCTTCGGATGCTGGCACCGGATTCTCCGCCGTTCCCAAAATAGCATCACGAATTCCCGCGTAATACGCAGGATAATTGCCCGGCAATGTCAGTAAAGGTTTTTCCGCCAGCACGCCATCATGTGACAGTGTCACGATGCCATCGCGCATATCATAACCCCAATCGGCCTGAGGTAAACGCTCACCGGCCTTTAGCCGATCCTCTTGCGGATCCAAGCCAAATTTGATGTAACTGCCTTGCAGGCCGTGAACGATATAGCGCGCCGTTTCTGCTGCCGCCAACACCGTGCTATGCAGCACGACCCGTTTATCGGCGTAGCTGAGCACCGCATGGAAATAATCCACGGACTGCGCACCGGGGCGCAACATGCCCAAATCAACATACAGGGTGTCGGGTAAGCCAAACAGTTGCAGCGCTTGATCCAACAGATGCGGGCCTAAATCGTACCAGATGCCGCCACCAGCACCGGCTTGCTCGCGCCAGCGTTGGCGGATCTCCGGGCGATAGCGGTCAAAATGAGATTCAAAATAAGCCACTTTCCCCAACGTACCTTCCGCCAACAAGGTTTTTAGTGTCAGGAAATCACTGTCCCAGCGGCGATTGTGGAACACCGACAACAGTAAACCGGCCTTATCTGCCTGCGCTTTTAGCTCGTTAGCTTGTGACAGTGTCACGGTAAAAGGCTTGTCCACCACCACGTGTTTACCGGCGGCTAGCGCTTGTTGCGCCAAAGGGAAATGGGTGTCGTTGGGGGTCGGGATAACGATAAGGTCGATGCTGGGGTCATCAAATAATGCTTGCGGATTAGCAACCACGTTCATTGATGGCCAGTCGGCATGAACTTTACTCGCATCACTGCTGGAAACACCGGCCAGTTCCAGCCCCGGCGTGCCCATAATCAGCGGCGCATGGAATGTTTTACTGGCATAGCCGTAGCCCAATAAACCTACTTTTATGTTGTCAGCCATTATTGCTTTCCTCTTGCTCGGCGTTAGCGCGATGATAGCCAATTCATTGGCGTCGCCGGTGGGAGCTAACCCCCTGTGGCGTCAAAGGCGAAGGGTATTGATTTGACACCATGATGATTCACGCCACAAGAGGTAATTTTGCATATGAAGGCTGGCGGAATTAAATCCGCACTATTGCCTCAGAATTTCCGTGCCATTCTGGTTGGCGCAGACTGCGTTGTGGATAGTTGGTTTCGATGCTGCGCCGCCTAAAATCACTGGGGCTCACCCCGACACGCTTGCGAAAAACGCGGGAGAAATAGAGTTGGTCGTCATAGCCCACCACGCGACCAATCGTGGCGATAGGCTCTTGGGTGGTTTGCAGCAATAACTTCGCGCGAATCACGCGTTGATCTTCGCGCCAGCGCAGGATATTAATGCCCACCTGCTCACGGAAAAGATGCGCCAACCGCGACGGAGACAGACACACATGCCGCGCGACTTCGTCAATGCGCAGTTCGCCGGCCAGATTACCCGTAATAAATTGGCAGGCTTCAATGACCCGTGGGTCCATGATTCGTTGCGGGCTAAGCGGGTCTTCTTCCATTGAGCGCAGCAGTAATCGCTCCAATAAATTCATGCCCAATTCTTCACCAAAGCGGCGACCCGATTTTTGCGTTTGTTCGATATTGGCAAACAACCGGTCAAATTCCAGCAATAAGTTATTGTTTGGCAAAGATAAGCGCCCTACCTCATGGGTTTTGCTGTGCCATTCCAACCAGTCGGCCCAGTAGGCCCGTGGCCTGAAATAGACCCAGCGGTGATACCAGCAGTCACTGTTAGGTGAGCGGCCATAATAGTGCGCGGCTTTGGGGGGGAATAACAGTAAGTCGCCGGGATTGCTGTAAAAAGTATTTTCACCGTCAAAAATCTTGCCCTGACCTTTAATGGTCAGATTCAGAATATAGCCTTTCATACCGCCCGGCCTGTCGATAAAAAAATCGAGTGGTCCATCTGCCAGAATCGGGGTTAATCCTGCGACCAGATAGGCATTAAAGGTGTAGCCTGGTAACAAGGGATTGGGTTGCGGTTCCTGAACCATTCGATGGTACATTTAGCCTCCTTGGAGTCCTTTGCGATGATGTATGCAAACGCTGCTGCTTATTTCAGTTTATCGGGCAGAAATTACGCTGCCCGATACAGATAACAGAACTGTGAACCAGAATGGCTTTTTATGGACTTTTCTGTCGTTAGCGCGTTTATACCGTCCGTTTGGCCAGCTGTTTGTAACGGTCAAAGATAACCGCCGCCAGCAGGATCAAACCCCGTACCACATATTGCGAGAACGGCGAAATGTTCAACAAGTTCATGGCATTTTCCACGGTACCCAGAATCAAGATCCCCGCAATGACATAGGAAATCTTACCAATCCCGCCTTTGAGTGACACCCCACCCAGCACACAAGCCGAGATAACAATCAGCTCATAACCAATTGAGGTCATTGGCTGACCACTGGTCATCCGCGATGCCAGAATAATCCCTGCCGCCGCCGACACCAGACCGGATAACACAAAGATAATAATCTTGGTGCGCACCACCGGAACCCCTGCCAGGCGGGCAGCATCTTCATTGCCGCCAATAGCCAGAGTGTTACGGCCAAAAGTGGTTTTATTCAACAGGAAACCGAACAAGGCCAGGCAGGCAATAGTTATCCAGATTGGGGCCGGTAAGCCAAGCCAGTTGGTATAACCCAGGGCAAAGAAACGTTCATCTTCGATACCCACAGCTTTACCGTCAGAGATGATATAAGCCAGACCACGGACAATCTGCATGGTGGCCAATGTGGTTATCAAGGCATTGATTTTTAGCCGGGCAATAACAAAGCCATTAATTAACCCGCACAAGGCCCCCAGTAACAAACCGGCGGCAACCCCCAGCCACAAGCTTTCGGTCATATTGATAACCACGGCAGTGGTTACCCCCGCACAAGCAATGACCGAAGCTACAGACAGGTCAAAATCACCGGATGCCAGGCAAAACAGCATGCCGCACGCCACCATCCCCGACATCGAGATAGCCAGCCCTAGCCCTTTCATATTGATAAAGGAGCCAAAATTAGGCACAAATATTATGCAGCCAATAAACACCACCGCGAATACCACCAGCATCCCGTAGCTGTCCCAAATACGGGATAGCCCGAAACCGCCTTTCGCCGGTGCCTCCTGCGGGGGCTGTGACTGGGGGGCTGCTGGGGTTTTCTTATCAGAATTCAAAGTCACACTGGACATAATCTTATCTCCTCACCATCAGGCGACCGCAGGCGCGGCATCAGTAGCTATATTTGGGGTTCGTAGCATCGCCAAACTCAGCGCCTGCTGTTCCGTGGCATTACCGTGCTCTAACTCACCGGAAATTTCGCCCTCGCGCATCACCACTATTCTGTCCGCCAGCCCGAGCACTTCCGGTAAATCACTGGAGGCAAACAGCACGGCAATGCCTTGTTTTGCCAGGGAATAAATCACGTTATAGATTTCATGCTTGGCCCCGACGTCAATACCGCGTGTCGGTTCATCCAGCAAAATCACTTTCATATCTTCGGATAGCCAGCGGCCCAAAATGGCCTTTTGCTGGTTACCGCCAGATAGATTCATAATCAACTGTTGGGGGCCAGGGGTTTTTATATTCAGAGATTGAATTCGCAGTGCCGCGTTCTCGCGCTCCCAGCGATGATTAATCAGACAGCCCGCGGTCAATGTTTTGCGCCGGGCGCTGATATTGATATTGTCCTGCACCGAATGCACCGGAATGATGCCATCAGCTTTGCGATCTTCCGGACACAACATGATCCCGGCGGTAATGGCATCAATCGGTGAGCGGATTGTCAGCGCTTTGCCATCCAGTAAAATCTGCCCGCTGGTCAGTTTGGTGCCACCAAATATCCCTTTGAGTAATTCACTGCGCCCAGCCCCGACCAAACCAAATAAGCCAACAATTTCGCCTTGATGGACGGTCAGACTAATGGGAGATTTCACCCCAATGGCTTTTGCGTCTTGCAGGGTGAGCCGCTCAGGGCCGATTTCACGGGGTTGATAGCCGTAAATATCCCCCAGATCGCGCCCCACCATTGCTTGTACCAGTGAATCATTATTGACCTGCGCCATATCATCAAAGGTGCGCACATAGCGGCCATCTTTGAACACCGTAATGGCGTCACTCAGTGCAAAGATTTCTTCCATGCGGTGCGAGACATACAGGATAACCCGCCCTTCAGCGCGCAATTCGCGGATCACCCGAAACAGTTGTTCAATTTCTCTGGCAGAGAGCGAGCTGGTTGGCTCATCAAAGGCAATAATTTTGGCATTGCGGGCCAGCGCTTTGGCAATTTCCACCATCTGCCATTGGCCGATGGAGAGATATTTCAGTGGCGTCTCGGGATCAATATCCAGCCCCAAATGAGCAAGCTGCAAACTGGCTTCGTAGCGCAGTAATTTACGGTTAACCATGCCCATCTTGGCAGGCAATTGGCCCAAATAGATATTTTCTGCCACTGTCATTTCTGGAACCAAATGCAGTTCCTGATAAATAATGGCGACCCCCGCGTCGAGCGCTTCGGTGGTATTGGTGAAATTAACCGGCTGACCTTTAATGTGGATCTCGCCCTTGGTCGGCGAATAGTTACCACTGAGAATTTTTAGCAGCGTTGATTTCCCCGCGCCATTCTCCCCCATCAGGGCATGGATTTGCCCGGCCTGACAGGTAAAACTGATATCATCCAGCGCTTGAACACCGGGAAAACTTTTTCCGATGCCACAAAAAGCCAGATAAGGTGACTGCTCGGCTTCCAGCTCGGCTTGTAACGCAGAATGCAGTGCTGACATGATGGCTCCCTTATAAAGTTGGGTGGCACTGTGTAGTTAACTGTGTGGTTAATTGGGGCCAGCCTCAGCCAGCCCCCAGTGCGCCAATGGCTTTCGCTTGTGCGAAATTACATCAAGCCTTTTTTCTCTAACTCAGTTTTAAAGTTATCGCGGGTGATAAGTACCACATCCGTGACTTCAGTAAACTTAGCCGGTTCAACATCTTTGGTGACCCAGTCATGCAACATCTGAATACTTTTGTAGCCATGAATATCTGGGCTTGGTAACAGAGAACCATAGAAGCCGGTGGCCTGGCCTTTGGACAGTTCGCTCACCGCATCCACGCCGTTAATACCAATACCAATCACATTCGGTGCTTTAAAGCCCTGACCTTCGGTCGCGCGCACGCCACCCAACACGGTGTTGTCATTCATCCCGACAATCAGCCAGTTTTTCACTTCTGGGTGTTGCACTAACATGGAGTTAGCCGCATCAAATGCCCCAGGGATATCGTTAGATTTTGTAGGGACTTTATAGATTTGTTTCTCTGGGAAGCCCGCAGCTTTCAGCGCGTCCATCGAACCGCTGGTGCGGCGGCGAGCGGTATCCAGCTCATCTGATGTAATCGCCATCACTGCGGTTTCGCCCGGCTGCCAGCCGCGATTATTCATTTCTTTCCACAGCTCTTGCCCTTGGCGCTCACCAATTTTGGTCGCGGCCATCATCACCAATGGCACGCTTTCCATCGGTTTGCCTTTGGCATTGACGAATTGGTCATCAACAGCAATCACTTTGAGGTTATAACTGCGCGCCTTAGCTTCGATGGCCGGCCCCAGTTTTGGATCTGGCGTACAAATAACAAAACCTTTCGCGCCACTGGCCGCCAGGCTATCAATCGCGTTCAGTGTTTTTTCACCGTCAGGTACGGCGATTTTTATCACTTCGAAACCTAAATCTTTCCCTGCTTTATCGGCGAACTTCCATTCGGTCTGGAACCAGGGCTCTTCAGGCTGCTTGACCAAAAAACCCAGTTTCATGCTTTCAGCAATAGCTGAATGTGACATAACTGCCGCTAACCCAACCACTGCCAGCGCCTTAGTTAATTTATGCATAGTGTTCTCCGGACTGTTTTTGTAGGAAGAGAGTTTTTTTGTTTATTTAATCGTCACCCACCCTAATCAACCGATTTTCAGTGGAAACGTTATCAGTGTTATTTTTTAGCTGTAGTGCAGTTATAGGCTTTATTGAAAGCCACCTAACCTGACCACACCCAGTAAGACGATGACAGTTTTAACGTTAATTACGCATCAGAATGTAGAGCGCTATCACATCCAAGGATTACAGTTTGATAATCCATATATTCAGCGAATTTAACCTCGCTGCAACTTTTGACTGGCATCACAAAATCGCTGTAGGAAGCAGAAAAGTGCATACTTCCAGCTATTGGCTCCTCACGACTTGCCGTCACTCACTCCTATGGTTATTGCCAATGAATTCTTGTTTTCTGCAATCCTTAGGAGCAACCCCATGACAGGCGACGTTAGACCAGTATCGAAAAATAGCGCTATCGCGCTCGGGTTGGATTTTGGCAGTGATTCTGTCCGGGTATTGGCGGTGGATTGCCAAGATGGCCGCGAGATAGATACCGAAGTGGTCTATTACCCTCGCTGGCAGAAAGGGCTATACAGTCAGGCAGCACACAACCAGTTTCGCCATCATCCCCTCGACTATATAGAAGCGATGGAGCAAGCCATTCGTCAGGTGGTTAGCCGCCTGTCGGAAACGCAACGTCAACATATTGTTGGTATTGGGGTAGATACCACCGGCTCCACACCGGCCCCTATTGATGAACAAGGCCAGATACTGGCGCTGCGCCCTGATTTTGCTGATAACCCTAATGCCATGTTCGTGTTGTGGAAAGATCACACCGCCATTGAAGAAGCAGAAGAAATCAACCGCTTATGTCGCAGTGGCGAGTTTGCCGATTATTCGCGTTATATCGGCGGGGTTTACTCTTCTGAGTGGTTTTGGGCCAAAATTTTGCATGTTAGTCGCGCAGATAAAGCGGTGCGTGATACTGCGGTGTCATGGATTGAGCTGTGTGATTGGATCCCGGCGTTACTTTCTGGCACCACCGCCCCGCAGGATATTCAACGAGGCCGATGCAGCGCAGGGCATAAAAGTTTGTGGCACCCTTCTTGGGGTGGATTGCCGCCACGCGAATTCCTGGCGGCACTGGATAACTGTCTGGTCGACAAGCTTGATTACCCGCTGTTTACTGACACCTATACCGCCGAACGTCCGGTGGGGTTAATTACCGCTGCATGGGCGGAGCGCCTGGGGTTACCGGCAACTGTGGTGATTTCCGGCGGGGCTTTCGATTGCCATATGGGCGCTGTCGGTGCCGGTGCGCAACCTTATACTTTGGTCAAAGTTATCGGCACCTCGACCTGCGATATTTTAATCGCCGATGAAAAGTTAGTCGGTGAGCGGGCCATTGCCGGGATTTGTGGGCAAGTCGAGGGCAGTGTCGTGCCGGGCTGGATTGGTATGGAAGCCGGCCAATCGGCATTTGGCGATATGTACGCCTGGTTTAGCCGTTTATTGAGTTGGCCATTGCAGCAGGCCGCATTGGCACAGCCCGAATTACAGCCTCAGCTACAACAGATTGAATCCACCCTGCTGGCGTCACTCACCACCGAATGGGCCAAAAATCCCTCTCTTGACCATCTGCCGGTGGTATTGGATTGGTTTAATGGCCGCCGTACCCCAAATGCCAATCAGCGCCTCAAGGGGGTGATTGCCGACCTGAATCTGGGAACCGATGCCCCGACGCTGTTTGGTGGCTTTATTGCCGCCACGGCATTTGGTGCTCGCGCCATTATGGAATGCTTTGAACAGCAAGATATTCCGGTCGAGAACGTGCTGGCATTAGGCGGGATTGCGCGGAAATCACCAGTTATCATGCAGGTTTGTGCCGATGTCATGAATCGGCCACTACAGATAGTCGCCTCTGATCAATGTTGTGCGCTGGGGGCCGCCATTTTTGGCGCGGTTGCTGCAGGCGTGTTTGCTGATGTTCCTGCTGCACAAAGCCAAATGGCGTGTAAGATTGAGCGCACCCTGACACCAAACGCCGAACAAGTTGCACGTTATCAACAACTTTATCAACGCTATCAGCAGTGGTGTTTATCCGCTGAACCACACTACGCACCGGCAATTGAAGCTAAGCACTGATTTAATACCGAACACTCACTTATTTAACGGAGTCTCAGATGGACATATTCAAACAGTCAGAAGTGTGGTTTGTGATTGGCAGTCAGAACCTGTATGGCCCTAAAACCCTGCAACAAGTTATGGATAATGCCCATCAGGTGGTCAACAGCTTAAACACCGAAGCCGGTTTACCGGTAAAACTGGTGTTGAAACCACTGGTTACCACGCCAGATGAAATCACCGCCCTGTGCCGCGAAGCAAACTACGCGACAGACTGTATTGGCATAATGACCTGGCTGCATACTTTCTCGCCGGCCAAAATGTGGATTGGTGGCTTGAGTATCCTGAATAAACCGCTGCTGCAATTCCATACTCAGTTTAATGCCCAAATCCCGTGGGATACCATGGATATGGACTTTATGAACTTAAACCAAACCGCCCACGGTGGCCGCGAGTTTGGTTTTATCGGCGCACGTATGCGCCAGCAACACAGCGTGATAACCGGTCATTGGCAGGATAAAGTCGCCCATCAGCGCATTGGCCAGTGGATGCGCGTCGCCGCAGCCAAACAAGAAAGCCAGCAACTGAAAGTGGCGCGCTTTGGCGATAATATGCGCGAAGTAGCCGTAACAGAAGGCGATAAAGTCGCCGCGCAAATTCAGTTTGGTTACTCGGTAAATGCTTACGGGATCGGCGATTTGGTGCAGGTCGTGGATGCCGTCAGTCAAGCGGATATTGATACTCTGGTTGAAGAGTATGAAGCCAGCTACCGCTTGACGGATGCGGTGAAACTCAATGGGAATAAACGTGAAAACTTGCTCGATGCCGCGCGCATTGAGTTAGGCATGAAGCGCTTCCTCGAACAAGGCGGTTTTAAAGCCTTTACCACTAACTTTGAAAACCTGTACGGCCTGAAGCAATTACCGGGTCTGGCGGTGCAGCGCCTGATGCAACAAGGCTATGGTTTCGGTGGTGAAGGTGATTGGAAGACCGCGGCACTGCTGCGCATTATGAAAGTGATGGGCACCGGCCTGAAAGGCGGCACGTCCTTTATGGAGGATTACACCTATAACTTCCAGCCGGGCAATGATCTGGTGGTGGGTTCCCATATGTTGGAAGTCTGCCCGTCGATTGCTAAAGAAGAGAAACCACTGCTGGATGTGCAACATTTGGGGATTGGGGGCAAGGCCGATCCCGCGCGGTTAATTTTCTCAACCCCCGCAGGCCCGGCACTGAATGCCAGCCTGATTGATATGGGTAACCGCTTCCGCTTATTGGTCAATGTGGTTGATACCGTCGAACAGCCGCACCCACTGCCTAAATTACCGGTGGCCCGCGCCATCTGGCAAGCCCAGCCCTCACTGGCAACCGCAGCCGAAGCCTGGATAGTCGCCGGTGGCGCACACCATACCGTGTTCTCACAAGCTATTGGGGTTGATGAGTTGCGTTTGTATGCTGAAATGCACGGCATCGAATTCTTGCTTATTGATAACGACACCACCTTACCGTCATTTAAAAATGAAATCCGGTGGAATGAAGTTTATTACCATCTAAAACATTAAGTTGAAGTTATCCCCTTCAGTCTTCTGCACCGGTTGATTGAAGGGGAATATACCAAAGGGGCGGCCCCGCCCCTGCAAATATTTAACATAATGGGTTTGCTATCCCGCGATTAAACATGCTGTTCACGCCGTTTGTAACCGCCATAATTTTGCATACGCCCCCGCCTGTGCCAACAACGCCTGATGGCTCCCTTGCTCTACCACCTGACCTTCTTTTAAAACTAAAATCCGATGACATAACCGCAAGGTATTTAGCCGATGCGCAATACAAATCACCGTGCGCCCGCGAATAATTTCCGGTAACTGGCGCATAATGGCGGCCTCAGATTCATAATCCAGGGCACTGGTGGCCTCATCAAGAATCAATATTTTAGGATTGGCCATTAATGCTCTGGCCAATGCCACCCGCTGGCGCTGGCCGCCAGATAACATCCCGCCCCGTTCACCCACTGGCGTCTGATAGCCCTGCGGCAATGACACAATAAAATCGTGTGCCCCCGCCAGGCGCGCAATCTGCTCAACGTGGTTATCATCCGCACTGGGTCGGCACTGACAAATGTTGTCCCTTATGCTGCCGGAGAACAGCACACTTTCTTGCAACACCACACTCATCTGGCAGCGCAAACTGGTGGCATCAGTAATGGCTAAATCCTGCCCATCCACCAAAATCTGCCCATGTTGCGGGGTATATAACCGCTGCAACAGCTTGGTCAACGTGGATTTCCCGCATCCTGATGGCCCGGTAATGCCAATAAACTCGCCACCGGCAATATCCAGATTAAGGTTTTGGATAACTTCAGCGGTATCGGGCTGATAACGAAAACGCACCTGTTTAAATGCCAGACTGCCTGCCATTGTATGGTTGGATAATAACCCCACACTGCCGGGTTCAGCCGGGCTGTCCATAATGGTGCCAATGCGCTTGAGGGCCACTTGGGTATGCTGGAAATCCTGCCAGATTTGCGCCAACCGTAAGATAGGCTGAGTGACATATCCGGCGAATAACGTAAAGGCAATAAATTGCCCAGGGCTGAGTTCCCCGGCCAAAACCAAGGTGACGCCACGCCACAATAAAATGGCTGAAGTCACTTTATGGATCAGGGAAACCCCTTGCTCCGCAATATTGGATGCCCGCGAGCAAGCAAATGACGCCCGCACATACCCCGCCAGAGACGCGCGCCAACTGCGATTAAACAACGCCTCCGTGGCGGAGGTTTTGATGGTTTCTAACCCGCTGATGGCTTCGGTCAGAAATGCGGTGTTATGCGCGCTGGCTTCATACTGGCGTTCCACCCGCTTACGTAACATCCCGCTGACGGCCCACCAAAACAGCAAATAACACAGCAAAGAGCCGATAACCATCCATGTCAGTATGGTGCTGTAGCAAAACATTACCGCGATAAAGGTGCTGACGAAGAGTAAATCCAACAGCATGGTCAAAGCAGAACCAGTCAGGAAGCTGCGAATTTGCTCCATTTCACGGACTTTGGCGATAGTTTGCCCCGTTGGTTGCGCGGTAAAATACCCCAGCGGCAGCCCCAATAAATGGCGATAAAGCCCGGTATTCAGCTCCGCCCCCACTCGGCTGGATAAATGTGAGAACAGCCAACCGCGCAAAAAGGTATAACCGGGCTCTGCCACCGCCAAAGCAATCATTGCCGTGCCCAGCACCATTAAACTGCCCACGCCACGGCTGACCAGCACTTTGTCGATCACCGTTTCAAACAGCATCGGCGTCACCAGCAAAATGCCCTGCAATAACAGTGAAACCAAAATAATATTGCGCAACTGATGGCGATACTTGGTTATCACTGGAATAAACCAGCCAAAACCAAAGGCGGTGTTCTGTTGTGCCGTTGGCTCCGCCTTGGCGAGTAAGATGGCCTCGCCACGCCATAAACGCGCCAATTCCTGCGAGCTTATTTGCTGTTGCTGGCCTTCAGTCGCCACATGGATGATGGCCCCCTGCTCATTGAGCGCCAGTAGCACATACCACTCGCTGCCATTGCTGAACAAGATGGGTAATGTCAGATGAGCCAACCGCGCAAAGGGCTGGCTGACGACTCTGGCCCGCAAGCCAATCCACCCCGCAGCGCGGCACAATGCCATGTTGTCTATTTTTTCCGGGGCAACACCTAATTGATGGGCCAGCACTGCGACTTCGACGGCAAGATCAAAACAGCCAGCCGCACGCGCCAATGCGGCTAATGCAGGAATAACTTGAGTTGGGTTTGAGGTAGAGGTTGTCATATCAACGCTCCCGCATCGCTTCAGATTGATACTGCTGCAATGGGCTGAGCAGGTAATCAATCACCCGCCGCCGGCCAGTTTTAATTTCGACACTCACCGCCATGCCCGCAGACAAACGCACCGGTTTGCCCTCCACCAGCAGGGTATCGCTGTTAAGCTGAATGCGGGCCGGGAACACCAACCCTTGCTGTTGGTCTTCCATTGCATCCTGAGAAATGTGTTTTACCGTGCCGGACAGGGTGCCAAAGCGGGTATAAGGGAAACTGTCGACTTTGACCTCTACCCCTTGCCCCGGCCGCACAAAACCCACGTCTTTATTTTGGATCATGACATCCAGTGCCAAGGGGGCGTTTTCCGGCACTAAGACCATCAGCGGTTGGGCGGTGGTGACCACGCCGCCAAGCGTATGTATCGCTAGCTGTTGAATCACGCCGCTGACCGGAGCACGCAACCGTTGCTGGCGCTGTTTTTCCTTCAATTTAATCAGCTCTTGTCGCAATTGATTGATAACTTCCTGATTTTTATTTAATTGTTCCTGATAGGCTCTTTTCTTTTCCGCCACATAGTGCCAGCGAGTTTGTGTCAGATGACGCGCCTTAGCCTGTAAAATGGCGGATTCATTCTGAAAACGGCTGGCTTCCGCCGTCGCATTCAGCCATTCCCGCTCTTGTACCAATAGCTCCACCTGCGCAATGGATTTCGATTTGGCCAGCGTCTGTAATGCCCGCAGCCGCTGATGAATGTTTTTCATTAAGATTTTCTGGTTGGCAATATTGACCAACGCGGACTGCAATTGAGCCTGGTTAACCGCCAACTCACTCTCCTGGCGCGCCAGCTCGGCATTGTGGCCATTAAACTCTTTTATCAACAGGGATTTAGCGGAGTTAACCATCTCATCAGGGCTGCCAGCGGGCACCCTAAAATTCTCCAGCGGCGTATCCGTCAGTAATGCAGTCATGCGCGCCGCCTCTAGCCTGCGATGCATAGCTTGTTGCTTTATATTGTCTATTTCAGCATCAATCCCGATAGGATTGAGCTCGATTAACAGCTGATTGGCCGTGACACGGTCACCGTCGCGCACATGAATTGCGGTCACCATCCCCGGCTCTAAGGGTTGGATAACTTTCGAATGCTCCGAGACAATCACCTTGCCATTGGCAGAGGCATGAATATCTAGCCTTCCTACAATTGACCAAACCAATACCATCACTAATGTTAATGCCAAAAACCAGGCGGTACGCCTTGCCAGCGGGGCCACCGGGCGCTCGACAATATCAAGATAGGCGGGCAGAAAATCATATTCATCGCGAGTTTTTCCCGCCGCCGCATAGCGCCGCCAGCTATTTTTCACGGCGTTGACCCACGGCCATGTAGCCACATAATCCATTAATTTCATCTTGATTCCCCGTAGCTAAAATCAGCCTGTTGTCGCCACAGCTGGGCATAAATTCCGTTTTGTGCCAACAACTGCTCATGGCTGGCAAGCTCGGTGACCTGCCCTTGCGTGATGACCGCAATGCGGTGGCAATGCCGCACAGTTGAAAGACGGTGGGCAATAGTCATCACGGTGCGATTGGCAATAATGCGCGCCATATTCTTCTGCACTTCAGCTTGTGATTCATCATCTAAGGCGCTGGTCGCCTCATCAAAAATCAATACCCGGGGATTAGCCAGCAATGTGCGGGCAATAGCGATACGTTGGCGTTGCCCGCCGGAAAGAGAGGCACCGCCCTCTGACAGCACGGTGTCATACCCCAACGGCAGCGCGAGAATAAAGGCGTGAGCGCCCGCCAGCACCGCGGCATCAACCACCTCACTGAGAGACGCAGTGGGCCGGGTATAAGCAATATTTTCTCGCACCGTGCGGTTAAACAGATGATTTTCTTGCATCACCACCCCAACTTGCCGCCGCAAACCTTTAGGGGAGAAATGACTAATGGGGCAAGCATCAATACTGATAATGCCCTGTTCGGCGATATACAGGCGCTGCAATAACCGCGCTACGGTGCTTTTGCCAGAACCTGACGGCCCCACCAAGCCGATGTGCTCCCCTGCACGCAGTGATAATGAGAAATCGCGCAGCACCGGCTCAAGGTCAGGACGATAGCGAAAAATGACATTTTTCAACACGATATCACCGCGAATAGGGCTATCCATTGGCGCAGTGGTGGCCGCCTGTTCCATCGGCAAGCTCAAAATGTCGGCAATCAGTGTCAGCCCGACCTGCGCCCGCACACTCTGTTGCCATAAATCCACCAGCTTACTCATCGGCATTAATGCCTGTGTTGCCAACATGTTAAAGGCAATCAGTTGCCCGATGCTGAGCTGTACCGACATCACTTGATACGCCCCAATGACAATCACCAGCGCACCGGCCAGTTTTTGTAGCAACTGGGCACTTTGGCTGCTGAAATTTTGCAGATTTTGCACCCGAAAATTTGCCTGGGCGTAATCGCGCGTTTGTATCTCCCAGCGCTGCTGCATCTGCGGTTCCAGTGCCAGGCTTTTTACTGTTTCAACACCCGAGAGGGTTTCGGTAAGAAATGCGCCATTTTGCGCCGCGCAACCACACAACCGGCTGACTTTTTTTTGCAGTGGCCGAGTGCTCAGTGCGGCTAATAACAGATAAAGCGGTAAACTGCCCAACACAATCAAGGTTAGCAGTGGCGATATGCACCACATCACAATAAATAAAATCAGGGTAAAGACCACATCGACACATAATGTCAGGGCCGAGCCGGTAATAAAATCACGGATATTATCTAATTCCCGCACTCTGGCGACAATATTGCCGACATGCCGTTGCTTAAAATAACTTAGTGGCAATTTAATTAAATGGTTAAATAACTTCCCACCCAAGAGAATATCCACCCTGGTGGTGGTGTGCGTAAAAATATATTCACGCAAGAATTTCAACACCACCTCGTATATTCCCGTCACTAATAATACGAGAATTAATACATCAAGCGTGGTCATTGCATTATGAACTAATACTTTATCCATAATCACTTGAAAGAACAGCGGCGATATCAGGGCCAAAAACTGTAGCATTAAGGACAATATCAGCACCTGAGTCAGTGATTTTCGGTGACGGAGTAACACCGGAATAAACCAGCGAATATCAAAGCGCGAATGGCGACAGACGAAAACCACTCCGCTCCATAAGGCGCTTAGCTCCTGATGGCTGACTATCTTGGGTTGCTGGCTGTCGGCGTACTGCAGCAAAGCCTGTTCATCATTTAATCGGGCCAATAAGATAAAGCGCCCTTGCATATCCCGAAATGCCAGCGGCAGTTGTTCCGCTTTAATTTTATTTAATTGCTGTTTTCTGACGGTAAACCGCGTGGGTGTGGAACGTGATAATTGGGATAAATGCTGTTGTAATAACCTGAAGGTGACCATTGTCGACATATCAATGGGGGTATTCTGCCTAAAGACTTTTACCGGCTCAGCACTAAAACCCGCTAAACTAAGTAATCGGGCAGCACAAACCAAAGAGGAATGAACGTGGTTTTCCATAAATTATATTGCCTATTATTTCATCGTGAAAAACAGATATTTTTCATGTAATCAAGATATAACTTGGGAATTGTACCGCGCCTTTTCTACACCGCCTTTATAAAGTAAGGTTTTATAATGTATTCCATCTCAAAATATCTTTTAATTCGATTTTAAGAATTCAATTGATAATAAAAACACACAAAATAAAATCACCGCGGATATAAACTCAGGCGACTGACAATGTGGATGAAAGTAAAAGTGGATGAGAGTAGAAATGTGCCGCAGGAAGGCGGCCGCGAAAGTGGCTGGAGCGCCGATAGCGACAGTCGCCCCGCCAGACTCGGCATTGAAAATGTCAGCTTGTTCTCAAGCTCAGCAAGATAAATTGCGCCGGCTTGCTGTTTAGCACTGCTGCTGACTGCACATTTATTGATTTGCATTGCCCCAGACTTAACAGTTTGTGTGATAATTTCGCCGTGTTTTATATTCATCGTGATTAACTGTCACCGTTTTATCACTGAAACACCCACCCGATGGCAGCCAACACCGCTGCATCTTGAAAAATGACGGGTATAAGAGGAACTTTCCCAGCATGACAGCCCTAATTTCCCCCACTGCCGATGAACTCGCCCGCCAAACCACTGTGAATCATGATGCCAGCTTGCAACCCATTCAGCATATTGCGCAACAATTAGGTCTGACGGCAGATGAGTTAATCCCCTATGGCCACCATATGGCGAAAGTCGATATCCGCGCATTACGCCCCGGTCATGCCACAGGTAAGCTGATTTTGGTTTCCAGCATTACACCGACCCCCTTGGGAGAAGGTAAAACCGTCACCACCATTGGGCTGAGTCAGGGGATAAATCAATTAGGTTATCGCGGGGTTGCCTGTATTCGCCAACCTAGCCTTGGCCCGGTTTTTGGTGTCAAAGGGGGAGCCGCAGGGGGCGGCGCGGCGCAAGTGTTGCCGATGGAAAAACTAAATCTGCATCTCACCGGCGATATTCATGCCATTAGTGCGGCCCATAATCTGGCCGCTGCCGCGCTGGATGCCCGCCTCTATCATGAACAACGGCTGGGGCCGGCATTTAGTCAACACACCGGCCTGCCACTGTTAGATATTGATATCCAAAAGATTCTCTGGCCACGGGTGGTTGACCTTAACGATCGCGCCTTGCGGCATATTCACGTTGGGGTGGGTGGCGGAACCCAAGGTGTGCCGCGCGATGACCATGTGGAAATCACTGCCGCATCAGAATTGATGGCCATTTTGGCACTATCAGAAAACTTGCCAGATATGCGACAACGGATCGGCCGAATTATTTTGGCACTGTCCCTGCGTGGCGAGTCGATTACTGCCGAGGATCTCGGGGTCGCGGGTGCGATGACGGCCTTAATGAAGGACACTATCCACCCAACCTTAATGCAAACTAGCGAACACACGCCAGTGCTTATCCATGCCGGGCCATTTGCCAATATTGCCCATGGAAACTCCTCGGTACTGGCTGACCGGCTGGGGTTACAGTTAGCCGACTATGTAGTGACGGAAGCCGGCTTTGGTTCCGATATGGGCATGGAGAAATTCTTTAATATTAAGTATCGCCAATCCGGCATTGCCCCGGCCTGCATTGTGTTGGTCGCGACATTGCGCAGCCTCAAAGCCAACAGCGGGGTGTTTGATATCAAGCCGGGCCAGCCACTGCCCGCTGAGATCCTTCGCACCAATATTCCCTTACTGAGCCAAGGTTGCGCCAATCTTAAATGGCATATTCATCATGCCAAGAGTTATGGTTTGCCGGTGGTGGTGGCGGTCAATCGCTTCCCCGAAGACAGTGCCGAGGAACTGGCCTTTTTAACTGATTATGCGCTGTCTGCCGGTGCCTTTGCCTGTGAACTCAGTGAGGCTTTTGCCCACGGGGGGAGTGGCACCACCGCGCTGGCGCAGCAGGTTATCAATGCCTGTGCCGAGGCATCAGAACCCAAACTTCCTTACCCTGATAGCGCGTCACTGGAGCAGAAAATACAGTTATTGGCGAATAACTACGGGGCGCGCGAGGTCAGTTTTACCCCGCAAGCACGCCAGCAACTGGCCGCCATCACCGCCGCCGGTTTTGGTCATTTGCCCCTGTGCATGGCAAAAACCCCTTTGTCTATCAGTGCAGACCCCAGTTTGAAAAATGTGCCACAGGATTTTGTATTGCCGGTCACTGCCGCCGCAGTATCCGCCGGTGCCGGGTTTGTCCGCATTTATGCCGGGGATATTATGACCATGCCGGGGCTTGGCACCCTGCCAGCTTATTACCATATTGATATAGATGACGAAGGACGCATTTGCGGGTTAAGCTAGCCCCCATGCACAGCAGTCATGATAGATAAATAAGGTTTACTATGTCTCAAAAGCAAGAATATCAACGAATTGGTGGCTGGTTGTTGGCCCCGCTGGCGTATTTGATTGTGACATTACTCAGTGCCAGCTTGATGCTGGTGTTGTATGCCATGGCCATTTTCACACCAGAATCCAGGGAATATCTGCTGGCTAACTCTCAGGCGTTTACCCTGCAGTGGTATTTCTCGGTAATTACCACGGTATTAATGTGGATTTTTACATTGTGGGTTATTTGGCTATTTTGCAGCCGCTCATGTCGCCTGCCTAAATGGTTTATTCTGTGGCTATTGTTAACCGTATTATTAGCGCTGAAGGCGTTCGCGTTTTCACCAATCAACGATGATATTGCCTTGCGTTCTTTGGGTTGGCCGCTGTTGGCCGCCGCTGTTTTTGTTCCCTATTTCAAGCGTTCTCAGCGGGTGAAACACACTTTTACCGAAAAATAAGGTAATTGTGCGATTTTCGTCCTTTATCCAACATATTTTGAATTATAGGGCGGCGGCAGCAAAACAAACCCAAGGAGTTGAGGTAACTCAATGACTTGGGGGAGTAATGGCCGCCCGAAATGCATCATTTTGCCGAATAACAGTTATAAAATAAGGGAAAATGACAATAACCTTGTACTTCATCTGTTGTCGTTAGGCCGCCAATTTTGGATAATAGGCGGCTTTTATTTTTTTAGGCTCCGCAATGACTGAATACCTGCTCCTGTTTGTCGGTACTGTTTTGGTAAACAACTTCGTACTGGTCAAATTTCTTGGCCTGTGCCCTTTCATGGGTGTCTCCAAAAAACTGGAGACCGCCATTGGTATGGGGCTGGCAACCACTTTCGTGCTAACACTGGCTTCAGTGTGCGCGTGGATGGTCAACAGCTTTATTTTGCTGCCGCTGGGATTAGTCTATTTGCGGACGTTGTCCTTCATTTTAGTTATCGCGGTGGTGGTGCAGTTTACTGAACTGGTGGTGCGCAAAACCAGCCCGGCGCTGTACCGCTTGCTGGGGATATTTTTGCCGTTAATCACTACAAACTGTGCGGTATTAGGTGTGGCCTTGCTTAATGTCAATCAATCTCACAATTTCATGCAATCTGCGGTTTATGGCTTCAGTGCTGCCGCCGGTTTCTCGCTGGTTATGGTGTTGTTCGCGGCGATTCGGGAACGCCTTGCGGTGGCTGATGTGCCCGCGCCCTTCCGTGGCTCGTCCATTGCCCTGATTACTGCCGGATTAATGTCACTGGCCTTTATGGGCTTTACCGGATTGGTGAAGTTCTAATGATGTCGTTATGGATTGCTATAGGGGCATTAAGCACATTGGCGCTGATTTCAGGTGTCGTGCTGGGTTTTGCTGCCCGTCGTTTTCAAGTTGAACAAGACCCAATAGTTGAACAAATTGATGCGATTTTACCGCAAAGCCAATGTGGTCAATGCGGCTACCCTGGGTGTCGCCCCTATGCCGAAGCCGTCTCCGGTGGCAGTGAGAAAATAAACAAATGCGCGCCCGGTGGTGAACAGGTCATGCTGAAGCTGGCCGAGTTGCTGGCCGTCGAGCCACAACCCTTGGATGGGGATGAAACGGCTGCCCATCCTCAGCGCAAAGTCGCTTTTATCGATGAAGAAAACTGCATCGGTTGCACTAAATGTATTCAGGCCTGCCCAGTCGATGCCATTGTCGGTGCCACTCGCGCGATGCATACCGTGTTGCCCGACCTCTGCACCGGCTGTGACCTGTGCGTGTCTCCCTGCCCAACCGACTGTATTGAAATGATCCCGGTGGCGACCACCACCGCTAACTGGAAGTGGGATTTAAACACCATTCCGGTCAAAAACCTGCCGTCGCAGTTAACCGCATCGCAAATGATCCCGGTAAAAATGATAGATGTGGAGCAACATGTTTAAGCTGTTTACTGCCCGTCAACCTGACAACCTTATCTGGGACTTCGACGGTGGCATCCATCCACCGGAAATGAAGCTGCAATCAAGCCAGGTACCGATGCGTATTGCGTCTTTGCCTGCACAAATGATAATTCCATTGCAGCAACATCTGGGGCCAGAAGGTGAATTGTGCGTTACGGCAGGTGAACAGGTGTTAAAGGGGCAACCGCTGACTGTTGGCCGGGGCCGCACCCTGCCAGTTCATGCCCCAACATCCGGCACCATTAGCGCCATCGCCCCCCACACCACCGCGCATCCCTCAGGTCTGGCGGAGCTTTGTGTGCATATCACCCCTGATGGTGAAGACCGCTGGCGAGCACAACAACCTTGGGCAGATTATCTGCAACGGGATAAACTCGCCCTGCTTGACCGCATCCATCAGGCCGGGATTGCCGGTTTAGGTGGCGCGGGTTTCCCCACTGCCAGCAAACTGCAAGGCGGCTTAAGCGGCGTTACCACACTCATTATTAATGCTGCGGAATGCGAACCTTATATCACTGCCGATGACCGGCTGATGCAAGACCATGCCGAAGAAGTGGTGACCGGGATTCATATTTTAATCCACCTGGTGCAACCGCAGCAGGTGCTGATTGGCATTGAAGATAATAAACCTGAAGCCATTGCGGCGCTGCAACAAGCACTACAAGGTCAGGATAAAATACAGCTGCGGGTGGTTCCCACTAAATATCCCTCCGGTGGGGCCAAGCAGCTCACCAAGATTCTGACCGGTCAGGAAGTGCCCTTCGGTAAGCATTCATCCTCTATTGGGGTATTGATGCAAAATGTCGGGACGGTTGTCGCCATCAAGCGGGCAATTATTGATGACGAGCCATTAATTGAACGGGTTGTGACCTTAACGGGCGACGCCTTAGCAAAACCGGGAAATTTCTGGGCCAGACTCGGCACCCCCGTCAGCCATTTGTTGGCCTTGGCGGGTTTTCAGCCGCAAAGCCAACCGATGGTGATTATGGGCGGCCCATTGATGGGCTTTACTCTGCCCAGCCTTGATGTGCCCATCGTAAAAATCAGTAACTGTATTTTGGCCCCTGCAGAGGCTGAGATGGGGTTGTCTGAGGCGGAACAAGCTTGTATTCGTTGTGGTTTATGTGTCGATGCCTGCCCGGCGGGTTTATTACCGCAGCAACTTTATTGGTTTAGCCGTGGCGAAGAACATGAAAAGGCACGCAACCATAATTTGTTTGATTGCATTGAATGCGGTGCTTGCGCCTATGTTTGCCCAAGTAATATTCCTTTGGTGCAATATTATCGTCAGGAAAAAGCTGAAATTCGCGCGATCGATCTAGAAAGCACCCGAGCCGCTGAAGCAAAAGCGCGTTTTGAAGCTAAGCAAGCACGCCTACAGCGCGAAAAACTGGCGCGCGAATTACGCCACAAACAAGCGGCGGTCAAGCTAACAGAGGTGGATAAAGACACCGTGGACGCGGCAGTCAGTCGTTTGGCTCTGGAGCCAGAAAAGCGGGATTCAGTGATTCAGGTTGTGGCCGGACAAACTCCAGATAACAGTGCGGCTATTGCCGCCCGTGAAGCGCGTAAGGCACAGGCCAGAGCACGTCAGGCCGAAAAACAACCCGCCAACGCCACGGCAACAACCACAGAAATTGATCCCCGCCAGGCTGCAGTTGCCGCCGCCATTGCCCGAGTGAAAGCTAAAAAAGCCGCT